>CALANS010000166.1 GCA_937926105.1 uncultured Actinomycetes bacterium
CCGGTCGGACATTAACTGCCACCAGGGACACGACACTTACCGCTGCGACTCACATGCTCGGCCTCGACGCGGCCAGCGGTGTCCCGATAGTGGTTCCGCTTGCGGGGTAGCAGATGGTCTCGTTGCCGGTCCCACCCGCCTGCACGAGGCCCCTACATTGGAGTGCTGCCCATCGCGCACTTGCGGTGGCGTGCATCGGTTCGCCTCCGTTCTTGCGGCCCGCAAGAATGCCCTGTTGCGGGCGGGCGACAGGGCCAATCCGATCTGCGAATACGCGAGAATCCCACCCAGACACCATTGGTGCGTGTCTGGGTGGGATTCCGGTGGTGCATGCCAGCTAATCCCGGTGCTTCAGCCCTTGTGATGGAATGCTTCCCAGTCGGACTGGATCTGATCAACATACTGCTGAGGAGTGAGCTTCCCACCTACTAGTTCTTGCAGGGCTGCGGGCAGGCTCGCGGTAAGTTTCGGTGTTGCCCAGTTCAGGAACGGGATGGTACCGCCGCCGTCAGGGCCTTCGACCTCCGCGGCTTTGTCGATGATCGTGGCGGTAGTGCTTCCTGAGGGTGCGAGCGTCGAAGACACTGTCCCACCGGGCAGCCCCCAGTCGTTTTGGAACAGGGTCTTGGAGGCACTCTTTGAGGTAAAGTAGTCGAGGAATTCCGCAGCTTGGTCCGGGTGCTTCGTCTTCGCGCTGATCGCGAGCGGTGTCGTCAGGCCACCGCCTGCTGGCGACTGGTCGGCCTGTCCTGGGATCAGGAACCAGCCGGCCTCGTTACCCATTTTGCTGTCGACTCCGCCGGATTGCCATGAACCGCCGATGTAGTAGAGCGACTGGCCGTTGAGGAACTGCGCGATGGCGTCCGACGCGTTCATGCTGACAGCGCCAGCCTGGAAGTACCCCTGCTTCTCCCACTCCTGGATGGTTTGAGCGGCCTTCAGGTTCTCCGGGTTCGCAAACGTTCCGGACTTCCCGTAGATCCAATTGTTGATGTCGTCGTCTGACTTTGCGAACGACGCCCAGAGGGCCATCTCGGTGTAGATGAAAGTGCTCTGGCTCGGGTCAGCAGCCTCAGTGATGCCGGTGACGCCCTGGTCCTTGGCTTTCGCTAGGGACTGTTCGAACTCGTCAAAGGATGTGGGTGGCCCGCTCATGCCGATCTTCTTGGCGAGCGTTTTGTTATAGAACACCCCGATGAGCGCATTCTGTTCTGGGACCCCGTACAGCTGACCCTCACCCCACTGATCCTGGTCGGTGTTGAACCGGAAGACGTTCAGGCTCTTTGGTGTCCCAAACCGGTCGTTCCAGTTGTATTTGTCGGCGTACTTGTCCAGGGGAAGCAGTAGGTTCGACGACGCAAGCTTGTAGAAGCCTTGCCCATACCCCGCGTCCTCCAGCATCATCACGTCTGGTGGGTTCGGTGAACTGCCCTTGAGGATGACGGAGTCCTGGTAGCTCGTGTAGTCCGTGGTTTGACGGTCGATCTTGATGTTCGGGTGGCTCTGCTCGAAGTCTTTGATGACCGCGGCGAACGCCTCGCCGGTGCCTTTCTCACCCCAACCGTCCGCGACGGTCAAGGTGACCTCACCGCCGGCTCCTGATGCAACTGCGGCCCCCGATGACGCGTTGGTATCAGCCACGCTCCCGCCCGGCGCGCACCCGGCGACGGCCAGTGCCGCCACCGTTCCGACCGCTACCAACCATGTCGAACCACGCGCTCGCCCACTCAGCACATTTTCCACTGCTTGCTCCCTATCTGGTCGAAGGCTCCCTCTACGGGTACATATAGTAATGTTACAATATTGCACACAGCCTGGAGAAGCGGAAGGCCCATGGAACGACGTCGAGGTACCACCTTAGAGAGCATGGTGCTCGCAGCGCTGCTGGAGCGCTTCGATGACGGGACCTACCGCGAAGGTACCCAGCTCCCAACCGAGAAGGAGCTGGCGGAGCAGTTCGAAGTCAGCCTCACGCCTGTCCGGCGAGCCATGCAGCAGCTCGAGAACGTCAACTTGATCCAGCGCCGAGCCGGCCAGGGCACCTTCGTGCTGCCGGAACCGCTTCGATACGACTTACGCCTCATGACTAGCACGACAGGCAGTCTACGAAAGCTGGGCGCGGACTTCTCCGTCAGAGTGGTCACCCACGAGTTCGCCAGGGTGACCGACAGCGATGCCGCCACGCACGGATTCACGATCAACAGTCGCGCATTCCATCTGAAGCGACTGATCGACCTCGATGACAGACCATCAATCCTTCTGGAGTCCTGGGTCGCGTCGCGCGCGATGCCGCCACAACCGGACATCGAATACTTCACCCGGGGCGGTTCACTGTTCTCCTTAATGAAGGAGAACGGCGCCCACCAGTATCACGCGACAGGCCACGTGCGCGTACATTCTCTCAACCTTGAGGAGGCCACCTTGTTCGCATTCCCGTTCGGGACGGGCCTGCTGGAACTGACATCAGCGAACTTCGACGTGGATCACGCCATTCTTGACTACTCGCGCAGCCTTTACGACTCATCACGTATCAGCCTTGAACTTGACCGAACGGAAGGACCCGACGAATTATCATGACCCGGATCGAAGAACTTCGCACGGCCATCAGAGACAACACCGTCCCTGGTGGCAGCGCCTTCGGCCGTGCGGCCGCCGAGCTGATCGCCTTGTCGATCGAAGCCAGTTCAGATCGCGACATCGCATCACAGCTTGACGAGTTGTCGACATGGCTCGTTGCGACGAAACCTTCGATGACGAGCATTCGCACCGTCACCGCCCGCGCCCGTCAGGCACTGAACCACACCGACGGTAGGTCGCGTCAGCACGTAGCCGCTGCAATGAGATCGTTCATCGACGAGTCCAACAACTCGATCAACTCCCTGACACGCCAGGCAGAAGCATTATTTCACGACAATGCGCTGGTGCTGTACCACTCGTACAGCGGATCGTTGGTACGGATACTCACCGAAGCGGCCGCCAACTACGCCAATCTGACAGTCATGCTCACCGAATCCCGACCATACCGAGAGTCTCGCCGCATCGCCGAGGTGTTGCAGCGGACGAGCGCCAAGATAACTGCGTGGAGCGACGCAGCCATGGCGGTAGCAGTGGATTCTGCCGACTTCATCATGGTGGGGGCGGACGCGATCCTTCGG
>CALANS010000167.1 GCA_937926105.1 uncultured Actinomycetes bacterium
CAAGAGCATCGGCGGCATCGGTTGGCTGACCGTCATCGACGGCCTGAAGACGCTACTGGAGACCGGACACCCGCTCTTCGACCCAGACCTCCAGACCTGACCACACACCCTGGTGGATGCCGGATGCGCCCCGGCGCACCGGCATCCCCTGGGCGGACACCTCCCATGTCGGATTGCGGCATCCGCGACACCGAACGCGGTGGTACAGACACGGTCGGCCTGGTAGATCGGGACCGAGGTGGCGGGATTGCTCGGCTTCGAGTGCCTGGTTCTCACGGGCTGGCCTCCTTCTCCGCTCGCAGCCTCCGGTTCTCGTCTTGCAGGCGAAGGACCATGCCGATGCCCGCGAGATTCAGCCCGGCGGCCAGGAGTTCGCGGATGCGGCGCAGCCGGTGTAAGTCATTGGCGCTGTAGCGACGGGTACCACCCCCGGTGCGGGCGGGCTCGAGGAGTCCATGTGCCTCGTAGGCGCGCAGGTTCTGTGTGCCCATGCCGGTGAGTTCCGCGGCCACCGAGATGCCGTACACCCCTCGGTCGTCGTCCGGTACGGCGGATCCTGTCGGCTCTTCGACCACGACGCATCCCTTCCGAAGAATTTCTTGAACTTTTTCCTTGCGTCATCATGCCACTGCTGCTACAACGAATCTATAGCGCATACCACAGATTGCACCGGCGGTCTGTGGTTCGTAACGGAGCATCAGAAGCGATGTGATGGAGGTGGACATGATGCTGGTGCGCAGCACTGACCCATTTCGTGACCTGGACCGACTAGCCCAGCAGGTCTTCGGGAGCAACGGCACGCTCGCTCGTCCGGCGGTGATGCCGATGGACGCCTGGCGTGACGGCGACACATTCCACGTCGAATTCGACCTGCCCGGCGTCGATCCGGACTCGATCGATCTGGACGTGGAACGAAACGTGGTGACCGTCAAGGCCCAGCGCCCCGATCTGGACGAGAAAGCCGAAATGTTGGCGGCCGAACGGCCCCGCGGCATCTTCTCCCGCCAGTTGGTCTTGGGCGACAACCTGGATACCGGACGCATAGCGGCCAGCTACGACAGCGGCGTACTCACACTGCTGATTCCGGTGGCCGAGGCCGCGAAACCCAGGAAGATTTCCATCTCGCGCAACAGCGAGGAGCGGCAATCCATCAACGCCTGACCACGCGAGAGGTGACAATCTCGAAGGTGGAAGCGATGACGACGACGATCCCCGACCAGGCACCGCGGCGGGAAGACGCGCCCCGTCTCCTGGATGATCCCCGCATCCTGCGGGCCGCCGAAACTCAGTGGATACGCGAGGAGTTCGACCGGATCATCGCCGCGGAATGGCCCAGCCCACCGCCAGACCGACCAGGCTGCCAGGTCGCGGTGAAACGCCCGCACCCACAACACGCCCGGCTGCAAACCGTGGGCAACCACCGGCAGAAGCCGACCCGGCCGGCATATCCGGGTATCGGACGATGGGGCAGCCCGCGCTCACCGCCGCGGCAACCGCTCCCCGCAACCAAACCAAAATACGCAAACCGTGTGAAAGGTAGGTGGTAGTCAGATCACGACGTGACCCTGCAAGGCCTGCTGACGCGTTCGCACGCGCCACTTCTCTCCCGGCGCGCCTGACGCGTTGTCCGCGAGGCGCCAGCGCCCGATGGCGCAAACCATAACCAGGCGGCGTCGGCGCATCGGCACACCTTGTCTGTAACCCTCCCCCGGGGGCCCCGGCCACACGGCCGGGGCCCCTCATACCCGCGCGATGCCCGACGTGATGATCATGAACGACCGCCCGCTCGACCCGTACATCGTGCTCGAACTGAACCCAGCAGCCAGCCAGGCACAGATCACTCGCGCCTACCGCGCCCTGCTACTGCGGTACCACCCCGACACACGCGGTCCCCAGGATCCCGTATCGGCTGCAGCCGCAGACACCGCACTGCGGCAAGTCATCGCTGCCTACGCAGCACTCCGCGACCCGGAACACCGTGCCCGACACGACCAGGCAGCAACAACCGATCAACGGAACAGGCAGGCGCACACCATCAAGGCCCACTACCTCCGCGAAGCACACCGTGCCTGGCCGCACGCCGAAACCCTGTCGATCCGGGTCAGCCCAGTCCGATGGCATAGCAGGTGAATGAGGTATATTGCCTGGTCAGGCTAGGGTGCGCCCGGAGAGATTCGAACTCCCAACCTTCTGATCCGTAGTCAGATTTGCGTCGCTGTATCGCTGCTGGTCAGCGCGTTTATCGCCATCCTCTTGATTGAGTCGTGCCATCCACATGCCACTTTGAGTGTGCTCAATAGCACCTTCCGATCCGCGAGTAGGTGCCCGCGCCCTGTGCTCCTTTTCACCTGGAACGCGCTCAAGTTCATCTTGATGGGGCCGGTCAGCGCGATCCTGCTGGCGCGCCTCAAGGTGCGAAAAGCTCGTGCCCGACGCAGCCCCTCACGCATCGAGAACATGTCGACATCTGACCGCCAAGGATGTCGGCTCGCTGAGCCAATGAAGCCATCGAACGATGGAAAGTCTCGAGCATTGGTTCGGCTGTCTTACCATGAGCACCCCCTAGATGGGCAGGATGAGGCTCGGTAGGGTGGTAACCATGACGGCCGGAGGAGACACTAATTACCGCGAAGCGCACGGACTCGAACGAGCCGTCGTGGACCTCGTCCGCGTCGGCACGCGCGGACACGGGGCCGGCGTGCGCCAACTCGCCTCGCGCCTCATGCGCACTGTCCCCCCGGGCGTGGAAGACGTTGAGTCCTTCCGCGATGCGGTCCACCAGGCCATTGCAGCCGGCTCTGACACTACAGAGTTGCGCTATGCCGCTGGTTCGGTGCCAACTGAAGGGGACAGCGCGCAGCCGCTCGTCGACATCGATCTTCTGCCCGACGGCGACGGACTCGTCCTAAGCGACGACTTGATGGCTGAACTCCGTGAAGTGTTGTTGGAGCGCCAACGCGCCGACGAGCTTCGCCGAGCCGGCACCGGTCCGACGCGAACGCTCATGCTCAGCGGGCCGCCCGGCGTAGGAAAGACGATGACAGCTCGATGGCTTGCACAATCGCTACGGCTTCCACTGCTATCGCTTGACCTGTCATCGGTTGTCTCCAGCTACCTCGGAAGCTCTGGCCGAAACATCAAGTCCGTTCTCGACTATGCAAAGAGCGGCCCATGCGTCCTGCTACTGGACGAGTTCGATGCCATCGCCAAGCGCCGTGATGACGATTCGGACATCGGCGAACTTAAGCGCATTGTGAACGTGATCCTGGTCGAACTCGATCGCTGGCCCGACACCAGCCTGCTGATCGCAGCGACCAACCATCCTCAGCTTCTCGACGCAGCAGTCGAACGGCGATTCGATCGCTCGCTTGTGTTGTCGAACCCGGGTGACGCGCAGCGCCGCTCCATTCTCGAGTATCTTGCGTCGAGACTCGGAGGCGTAGACGACGATTCCCTTGCGCTTGCAACAGAGCTTACCGCAGGGATGACCAGCTCAGACCTCACCCGACTCTGGTCGCTCGCCCACCGTCGCTCGATCCTGAACGACTCCGCGGTCGCCCACGAACTCGTCAACGAGTTGGCGCGCCACATCGAAGATGCCGGCCCCGGCCGTGACAGGCTGTTCCTGACGTTGCACGACAAGTTGGGGATGTCGAACAGGCAGATCGCTGTGACGGTAGGCGTTAGCCATCCGACCGTAGCCGCTGGCATCAAACGAGCAGAGGGAGTCCAGCATGGCGGACGCGCGGAGCAATGATGCCGTGTCGCGACCGCTTCTCGTCAATGGGGAAGCGCTAAGACTCGACGTTGAAACCCCACGTGCCGGCGGTGGCGACAAGTTTGAGCCGCAGACAGTTGCTCAAGCGCAGCGCATCCTTGCGCCACAGGTGATCGCTACAACCGAAGCGGTAGCGGCATTGCCCACTGAGCTTCGTGCCCACGACCGCGTATATGTCGAAGCGAAACTGCTTCCCAACTACTTGGCTGCGTCGTACTTCCCAACGGAACTTCTTGCGCATGTCGGCGCATCTCCTGTCGGCTCCCGTGCAGATATCGGCCAGTACGTCACCAAGGCAAAGAGCGTCGAAGCGCAGACCAGACGGCTGATCTTCACTGTTTCGGACAGTGGGCTTGCCGAACTTCGGCGGCTCATCACTGAGGGTGGGCGCAATCGCACCGAGGAGCAAGCGTTCAGCCAGATTCGCGAGATCAACGAAGTCGCGCTTCCTCGGGAGTCTGATGTTCTCCGGGCACCCGCACGCGTCGAGGGCGGCGCAGGCCCATCCGATCGGCAGATTTGGGAAGCCGTCCTTCATCCACGCGCATCCGCCCTCGGTGAGCCAATGCCCCTCGATGAGGAGACCTTGGAACGCTGGTTCTCCCTGATCGCGAATGAGGGCGGGGAGATTCATCGCGACTATATTCGGCGAGTCGGCGGGCTGACCTTCACGCCTGTCAGTCTCGAAGCCGAGCGGGTCTCAGCCGTTGCGCGCTTCAACCCGCTGCGGGTGCTGCGTCCGATGCCTGCGATCAGACCAAGACCGCGCTTCGGTACGCGCAGCGTGCAGCGGTTGATCGCGCCAGCGTCCAACCAGCCCGTACTTTCGACCGTGTCGGTGGCCGTGTTCGACGGCGGTGTCGACGTAGCCCACCGAAGCGGCTCCTTGTTCGCGATCCCCGCGCATGACCTGACGCCGGAGCCGCCGGACCAGGATGAACTCAACCACGGCACCGGTGTTACCGGAGCAGTCATGTACGGGCTCGTCTCCCCAGGGCAGCAAGCGCCGACGCCACCGCTCCCGGTTGAAAGCTATCGAGTCCTCCCGGTACCCAACATCCCCGGAGACCTCGAAGGCTACTGGGTGCTCGATCGCATCAAAGAAGCAGTGGAAACGAACGGGCATAGGCTCATCAACCTCAGCCTCGGTCCTACGCTCGCCGTCGAAGACGACATGGAGCCGAACCGCTGGACAAGCGAGCTCGATCAACTGGCGTGGGATAAGGACGTGTTGTTCGTAGTCGCAGCCGGCAATGAAGGCGACCAAGACCAGGCCACCGGCCTACATCGAGTGCAAGTGCCCGCTGATATGGTCAACGGGGTTGCTGTTGGCGCTTGCGATACGCCCGCCCCTGAGCAACCGTGGGCGCGAGCACCCTACTCGTCAATGGGTCCAGGCCGACACGGAGCCCGAGTCCAACCATTGGGTGTCCAGTTCGGCGGTAGTGCGAACCGAATGTTCAACGTCGTCCGCGCCGACGGCAGCTTCCTAGAAGCGGCAGGCACGAGCTTCGCGGCCCCTGTGACGACTCACGCCCTCGCGGACCTCGTCACGCGGCTTCCACGAGTGAACAGCAGCGTCCTTCGCGCCTTCGCCGCACACTTCGCCGAACGTCCCCGGAATCATAAGAAGCTTCGCGATGAAGTTGGCTATGGACGCCAACCTCTCAACTTTGATGACCTCTTGGACTGTGCCCCTAACGAAGCTCATGTGCTTTACGTAGACGAGATTGAACGCGGCGATCTTCTCGGATACCAGGTACCGGTCGCAGAGCCGGCAAAGAGTGCCGTGAAGCTGCAGATCACGCTCGCATACGCCTCACCCGTCGACCCCACGCAGCCCACTGAATACACGAGCGCATCCTTGGAACTCGGTCTACGGCCTCATCATCGCCTCCATTCGTTCAGACCGCCCAAAGGCGTCACGGGCAAAGCCCAGACCTTCGACATCGGCGGTGACCAAGCGCGCATCCTGCTCGCGCAGGGATGGACACCCAGTCAGGAGCCCGTGACGAAGACGTTGGGAGCAACGAAACGGGGAGCTTCGGAGGCGCAGTTGCGCGACAGTGGGAAGTGGGAGACGGTTCGCCACTACCGCGTGACTTTAAAGCCGAGCGAGGTTGAGCTTCCTCGGCTTGAACTGTCCTACGTCGCGCGGCGCAGTGGAGCCCTCGACAACTCACCGACGAAGATTCCCTTCGCCCTCCTCCTCTCCGTTGTTGACGATTCCGGGGCTACAGACATGTACGACGCAGTTCGAGCGCGCTTCACGGCGCTCCGCCCCGTGCAGCGCACGCGAACCCGTCTACGCACGCGAGCCTCAACGGCGTCGCACTGGTACTGAACCGCGAGGATGGCGCGGCGCTCGGCCGGGCGGTCCGAGAGCTGCGAGTCGAGCGAGGCTGGAGTCAGCGGGAATTGGCCGAGGCGGCGCATATTACGCAGTCTGCTGTGGCCAGGTTCGAAGCGGGCGGCACGGTTCCGTCCCTGCCGGTGTTGCATCGGATAGCCGATGCACTCGATGCCGATCTGACCGTTGCGGTCACGTCGCGGCTCCACGCGGCATAGCAGCGGCGCATTACCAGCGTCACGGTCACAGTCGCCCAGCGTTGGGAATCTTTCTTAAGGCGCGGTCGAGTTCGTTCAGATCGATGCGGAGCGCGCGCTTTCCGAACCGGTAGGCGGGCAGGGTGCCGTCGGCAACGCGGCGGCGGATGGTCTTGTGTGAACACGCAGCGTATTCAGCGGCGTCGGCGATTGTTGCGAGACGTCGAGGTCGTGCCGTCTCGCTGACCGCTAGATTGCGCGTCATGGCGGATTCTCCTTCTGTCGGTGCAGGTTCGGTCATCGCTCGACACCGCGAGCCGAGTTGCGCCGTGAGCGAGGCGATCGTTCTCGCAAGGCGTATCGACCAGCGGTCAGCGAGTGCAGGGCGGTTTCACCCGGCCCACGGGCGACGGTGGCACGCATTGGAACAGCAGAACGGGCCGTGTCAGGAGCGCGTGTTGCGTCTCCACTTCGGCGTGAGATCCATTGCTGTGCTTGGTGTTCGAGTTCGGCTTGGGTGTCGTGTGCGGAGAGTTGCTGGCCGGTGTTGGCGAGGATTTGCTCGAGGACGGCCTGTGTGCTGGCCGGGTTCGTCGTGTTCGGCTGGTCGGTGTCGGGTTGTGGGTCGGTGATGACGTGCGCGTGGTTGGCGTAGCGGCCGCGGGTCATGGCGACGTAGAAGGATTCGCGGGTCATGCCGGGGGCCGCGACGACGTGCGTGGTGTCGACGGTGGATCCTTGGGCGCGGTGGGCGGTGACGGCGTAGCCGAGCTGCACGTGCCGGGCGACGTAGTCGGCGGGCAGCGTCACCGGGGTGCCGTGCTCGGCGCGCACGACGAGTCCGCCGTCTGGGGTGTGTCCGGTGACGGTGAAGGCGGCGCCGTTGGTGACGAACCCGGCGGTGAGCGCGCCCGATCCGGTGCGCCGGGATCGGCCGGTGCCGTCGGGAAGGTGCCGATCGACTTTGCGGGTGACGATCCGGTCGCCGATGCCGGCGGTGGTGCCGTCGGCGAGCGGCGCGCCGCCGGGCTGGACGGCGCCGGTGTCGATGAGGTCGGTCTGGGCGATGTGGTTCAGGGCGGTGACGGTGGCGTTGTCGGCGGCGATCAGGATCGATCGCAGCCCCATCGCGCGGTCTGCCTTCCACGCTGCGTGTGCCTGCTGGAGGGCGCGTTCGCCGTCGGCTGCGGTGTGGATGCGGCCGGCCTGGCGGTAGTGGCCTAGGGTGTGGGGGTCGCCGTCTCGCAGCCCGATGGAAGCTGTTGCCTCGGCGGCGTTGTCGCTACCGTCAAGGTTCTTGAACCGGCGGACGTGTTCGAGGGTGGGCGGGTCCGGTCGTGCGCGGGTGAGCATGGCGAACGCGCCGCCGGCGCCTACCGCGGACAGTTGCGCGGGGTCGCCGACGAGCACGACCTTCGCCCCGGAGCTGCGGGCCTGGGTGACGATGGCGTCGAGGGTCTTGGTGTCGGCGAGGCTGGCTTCGTCGACGATGACGAACTGGCCTGGTTTCATCCGCCACCGGTCGAACACGGCCCTCGCCTCGGCGATCTTCGCGTCGAGGTCGGTGGTGGGAATGCCTGCGGCCGCGCGCTTTTCGCGGTGGCGTTGCAGGTCGATCAGGGCCTCCAGGCGGCGGGCTTCGCCGGCCTGTTGGGCGATCCATTGCGCCGTGGTTTCCGCCGCCGTGCCGGTTTCGGCGCCGAGGACGCGGGCGGCCGCGGCGGATGGTGCGAGCCCTGTCACCGATCCTGGGCCGAACGTCGACTCCCACGTCTCGCGCAGTCGCCGCATGGCGGTGGACTTGCCCGCCCCGGCCGGCCCGACCAGCACGTCCGCGACTCGACCAGACGATGCCAGCGCGGCCACCGCCGCCTGCGCCGGATCGACCGCAGATGGTGCCGATGACGGGGTCGCTGCCGGGACCGATGTCGTTGCCCGACTGGTGATCTCGAACAGTGCGGGTTCGGCGTTGCCTATCCGCGCGAGCCCGGCGTCTCGAACGAGTTTCGCCGTGGCCGGGATCGGTGCGGCGACGGGGCCGCTGCGGTCGTCGGCCGCCGCCAGCAGCCGGTCCTCGGCGGCGAGGACCGCAAGCGACGTGAACACCCGATGCGCCGCCGGCTCCGCGCCCGCGATCCCCATACCCAACTCCCGCGCTCCCGCAGCTGGGTTGAGCAGCACGGAGCGGTCCAAAGCGGATCGGGCGACACGGTCGCGGACGGCGATCAGATCGGACGCGGTGGCGAAGTGGGCGCCGGTCGCGGCGATCTGCCGGGCCGCCTCCGCGTCG
>CALANS010000168.1 GCA_937926105.1 uncultured Actinomycetes bacterium
GCAGAACAGATTCTTGGCATTCCAGGTGCTCTCGCCGTGGCGGAGCAGGATCAAAGTAGAAGTCACGACGCCCATTCTGCCGCACCGCGGGGATGACGCTTTTCGCGCGGGCTCTGCGATCCCGTGTGCACGGGCCCGACACTGCTGCTCGGCCGGCTCCGAGGCGCGGAATCAGTCGATGGTGCCAGCGCTGCTCTGCGGCGCGCGAACCCTCAGCCCGCCGGCGGTTCGATGGCTCCGGAGCAGACTGCGCCGAATTCGCTCAGCTGCACCTGCGCGACGTCGTCACCGAGCCGTAGCGTCGCGGTCCGGGTGACGGCGTCTTCGGCCCCTTCGGCGGCCGAATCCGACTCACCTGCGACAGCCCCGCCCAGGTCGCCGTCGTCGCGGACTTCCAGCGCCCACTGCCCGGATTGCAGGATGTCCAGGACGGTGTCGCAATCGGCATCCGCCTCGAACGTGATGCGATCGTCGAGCACCTCCGTGCGCAGGTGCACCAGGCCGTAGAGCCCCGGCATCATCGCGAGAGCGGCTTCGGCCCCGGACTCCACGGCAGGTGCCGGCGGTCGCGCGGGCGGCGGCAGGACGGGCGCGGCACCGGCCGGCCCGCCGGTCGCATTCCCCGTCGCCGGGCCGGCCGCATCGCCGGGCTCGGTCCCCGTTCCGGCAGCCGGCGCGTCACCGGGCGCACTCGTCGGACCCCCCATGTCGGTTGCGCCACCGCCGGCGGTGCAGGCAGAAAAAGCAAGGCAGGCAACCGCTACCAGCGCAAAGACGCCTGGCGCAGCCTTCCCGGACGAAGCGCGCTCCCCCGTCGTCGTCACACCCATCAGCCCCTCTCGGTTCTGTCGAAGCGCTGGTCGGCCCAGTACGACGACCCGCCGCAGCGGTCATCGGTCGTGCGGCTGACCACGTCGAAGCGTTCGCTGCCGGCGGCCCAGCTCATCGTCGAGGCGCCGCCCAGCTGGCGGGCAACCTCCTGACCCTCCAGCGTCCAGGTGCCGGTGCCGACCACCACCGCCTTGCCCTGCATGCTGTCGTACATGTCGCGGACCACAGTCGGGTTCAATATCCGCTCCACCTCGCCAACATCCAGCTCGACCTCAATCCCTACGCCATCGGCGACGTGAAAACGCTGGGGCTGCGCGGTTTTCGCCAATTCGAAGCGGATCGGGACGTCGGCCTGTCCGCTGCCGGAGATCTGCGGGGCGGAGCCGGTGTGCCGGATTGACACGTCTCCGCCGGAACCTGCTGTGCCTTGCCACGGCCCGAGAGGTCCGGTGCAGGAGTAGAGGTCCGCCCGGAAATCGATGGAAATCGACACGAACGACGAGGCGGCATTCATGTCGCCGATCATCACGAACGGCATCTGGCCGTGATACGTCACGGGAATGTGAATCGCCATGGTGGGCAGCGCGCCCCGTTTGACCAGGTTCATCAGCAGCGCGTACAGCGCCTTCAGGGCGGCTCCGCCGAGCCCACCCGAGGTGGCGATGTCCACGAGATCCGAAAGCTTCCAAGGGAAGTCGTCCTTGTCCAGGCCGGCGTAAACGGTCGCGTTCACGGTCAGCTCGGGCTGCGTCTCGCCGTCATCGGGTGGAGAGAGTTCCGTTCGCGGGTACACCGACACGGTCGAGACCCCGTCCGGGCCGGTGACATCCCCCTTGGCGAACTTGTCGCGGCTGTCGCTGAACGCCTGGAACGCCTGCGGCGCTTTCGACATGCGCCAATTGACGGTGTAGCCCTCGAGCTTCCCGTCGGGTGGCACGTCGATGCCGATCAGGCTCCAGCACGCCAGGTGTCTTTTCGCGAGCGCGGACGAGAATGACGCCGTCGCAGTCACTGTCACGTCCCCGCTGCGATCACCTGGCTTGTGCCGAAAGTGCGTCGCCGTCTTGTCCGCCTCGAGTTCCAATTTCGCGCCCAACAGCAAGAGAACCACGGAGATCGCGTCGGTGATCTTGTCGTACGCCTCGCCCCCGGCCTTGGTCCACTTCTTGCCGGACGTGCCCCCGTACCGTTCCGCCGCCGCCTCTGCCGCGTCCCGCGTCTCGCCTTTGACATACTCCTTCGCGCCGCCCTTGACTTCGGTGTCGGCGCGCGAGTCGGACGCGTCCTCCAGGGCTTCGCACCCCGATCCGCCTCCATTCCCGTGGAAGGCACCGGCCACAGCCCCCCGGAGCCCCCTGGACGCGGGCGTCACCGACACATCGGTGGCCAGTTCACCGCCTGCGTGGGCAAGCAGCATCACCGTCGTGATCGGATCGATGCCCGTTACCGCGGTCGGCGACGTCAGCCAATCGCTGACGACACCCGGCAAAGCGCCAGGATCGCCCGCCAAGAGCCGCTGCTGCTCCGGTGTCGCGACCGTGGCGGGAACCAGCAGCTGACCCCGGATGCGGGCGAGCGCCCGGGCGGCAGCGCCGGCGCCGCGTACCTCGGCGATGTCGTCGGGACCCCGGTCGCCGTAGCTCTTGCCCCACGCCGCGAGTAGACCGACCACGTCGCGTCCGTCAGGCACCTCTGCGGCGAACCCGACTACCTCGAGCAGTTCGGCCACCTGATCGGGCGTGTGCATAGTGCCGGCTCGAGCGGCATCGGTCAGCGTCGGCAGCAGCTCGACGAGCACAGGCGCGTCGGTGATGACGCCGCCCTCGGGCAGCGCCACGACCGGGCCGTCGACACTGACCAACGGCAGTCCGGCCCGGCGCAGGATCTCTCCCGTGGCCGACACGGCGGCGAGAGAGTCGTCGCCCCAGACGATCTCGGCCAGGTGCTCCGCCGCGGCGATGGGATCGTCCGGGACGCCCGCCGCGACGCTCTGCAGCGACGCCGCGGTAGGCACCAGAGAGGCCCAGTCGAACCCGGCCGTATCCGCCGCGGCCGGCTGACCGCCAGACCGCGCGGGCGCGGGCTGGCCGCCGATCCGCGCGGTGGCATCCGGCGCCTGGCCCACCGTCGACGCCGTCATGGCCGCGATGGCAACGACGGCAAGGGCAGCCCGGATGCGGCGACGCGCTATCGGCATGGCGTAAGTCCTCTCACTGCATCCACACAGGTGTCGGTCTTCGGGGCTATCGGTATACCGGTCACCGCAACGCGGCGGTGACCTTGTCGGCCCAACTGTCGTCATGGACCACGCGCGCCACGAACATCGAGCGCGCCCACGCCACGATCGGCAGCGTCCGGGCGGCCAAGGTCCAGCGGCCGAGCTCGGCCGCGGACAGGTGGATCGCCTCGCGGCGGAAACTGAGCATGATCAGTGCATGGTTCAGCGCCTCCGTGTTGGTGGTCGAAAAGATGTAGGTGGCACGGGCCTCGCCGTCGTCCGCCGATTCGACAGCAGTCGTGGTGCGGCCGGTGGCCAGCACAAACGGCATCGGCCCCTCCGGTTGCAGGCTGACCCCGTACCGCATCCCGCCCCGGGCCAGACCGGTGAGATGCGCCATCTCCTCCGCCCGCGACCCCGCTGAGAAGGCATCTACCAACGCGCCGCGGAACGCACCCGCCTGCTCCGGCGCGATCGCCCATCCATTCGGCGCGGCAAGCCCGGACAGTCGTTCGTCCAGCCCCGCGAAGGCCGCTGCCATCGCGGCACTCTCATGTGCACGGCAGCGATCGACCACCGCCAGGAACTCGTCGGTACGCGGGCCCAGCCTGGATACCGTCACCGCCGAGTCCCCGCGCCGCTGGAATGTGACCCGGTATCCGTCCCGCGTGGCCCCTGTAACGAGGCCGTAGGGCACTAGCTCCGGCACGCCGATCCGCGGCTCGACGGTGAACCCGTCCGCAAACACGTGAACACCCACGGGCGCGTCGTCCGGGGACCCCGGCGATTGAACGAAGGCGGAGATCTCCGGGGTCCCGGTCCACTGCAACAGGGCCGCGCGCCGTGCGCGTGCGCGCGCCTCGTCGAGTTCAGCGACGAACGCATCGAAGCGCGACCCGAGCCGGGTGACGGTGAGCCGCGGCGCATCGTGCATCGTGAGGTCGATGACGTGGCCACGGACCGCCACGCCATCCATCTCGACCCAGGAGAGGGTCCGTCCGGCCGCGTCGAGGCCGTGCGGTCCGACACCGACCGTGCCCGGAACACCGTCAATGTGGGCGGAGTACGTGGTCATCGACGGTCTCGCCGTCCGGCCCTCGTCATCGACGGCATGTCGCGCGATCCACGGTCATCCTCCGGCGGGTGTGCCGCATTCCGGGCAGAACCTGGCACCGGGGGCCAGCTGGCTACCGCACTCCGTGCAGAACGTCATTGCGGCGAGCTGCCCACCGCACTGCGGACAGAACTTGCCACCATCGACCTGTGCCTGGCAGTGCGGACAAGCCACCCGAGCGCGGGTGGTGAGATTGAGGTCGGCGGTCCAGTCGGTCTGCCGCACCTTGTCCTGTACCTGTTCGATCTGCGCGGCGGCTTGCGCCTTGGAGATCTCTTCGGCGATCGAGGGCGAACACACCAGGCATTGGCCGATCTCGTGGTTCCAGCACACCGGTTCGCACACCCAGTTGCCGCAACCGCGACATTGCCGGAACTGATCGCGCACGGACTCGATGGCCTCGGCCATCGCTTTGTCCTTCGCCTTCGAATTGGTGCCCCGGTCGTAGCTGAGCTGCATGGATGCGGAAGATAGCTGCTCCAGCTTCCCGCCGAACAACGAGCCGGCACTGCGCAGCAGGCCGCGGCCGCGCTCGGCAACATTGTTGCGATACGGCGATCGATAGCCGTTGCCACAGCGCTCGCAGACGAACTCGAATTGGTAGCCGTTCTCGTTGGACAGGTCCCGGATATTGTCGGTGAAACCGATGATCTCGCTCATCAGCCCGCCGACTCGCCGCCGCAGAGGTTCTCCGAGTAGGCCGTCAGCCCATTCATCGCGTCGGTTACCTCCGGAGACCCGACGATCTCGATGACAGTGCTCTGAGGCTTACCCACGGCGCCGTCAATCGCCGTCCGCAGCACCGCGACGTGCGCCTCGATCTCGGCAGGCAAGGCGCCGGTGGCGGGGAACATCTCGTCCGCATCCTGCTGGGTGAGTGTCGTACCTTCCATCAACGGGCCGAGCAAAGCGAACCCCCAGCCCATCAACACATTCGCCACCTCCATGCAGCCGCCCTCGCCGAAGAGCGCATCAAAGTCCGCCATCGCGGTCTCGGGGTCGGTATCCGACTCCGTATCAGCGACCTCGGAGCCGGAGACTGCGTCATGGGCGGCCGTGTCACCGGCGGCATCGTCGGTAGCTGCGCTGCTCTTATTCTCGGCCGAGGATTCGCCGACGTCTTGCGCGCTACGTGTAATCTGCGCGCCATCCTCCGCCGCCGACGAGCAGCCGGCCAGGACGAGAACGGACGCGCAGAGCAGCGCACCTATGGCAGGTGCCAATCGCATGAAGTGTGCTCCTGAGTTCGAGTGCCGGCCACGGGTACGCGGACACGGTTGTCCACGAGCGTAGAAACGCCCGTGTCAGCGGGTTTCCAGAATTGTTCGAGCAGTATGAAAAAACATCGCGATGATCGCCGTCGACATGGGGTTCTGCCGCGCTGGGCACCGGCCCGTTTCGCGGATACCATCGGCGTCAATATGGAAAGTCGACGTCTGCCATGACCTCTCTCGCCGACCCGATCCTTCAGGCGCGCCGGCACGTCGAACGCTGGCGAGAGACCGCCGATCCCGACGATCTGGACGCCCGGCTCGCCGGTGTCGCCGGCGCCCTGGACGAGGCCCGCACGACGGCAGACGGCCCTCTGGTCGCCGAAGCCTGGCGGCTGCACCTGATGACGCTGCTCGAAGCCGAGAAGATCGCCGACATCTACGCGACTCTCGGCAAACTCGACCAGTGGTGCGCGATGCACCCCGATCCGGAATGCCGCCGGGTGCTCGACTGGTTGCGGGGGCTGCGCGCCATCCTCGACGGCGACCCGTCGCAAGCCGAAGCGCTGTTGGCGGCCTCCGTCACAGACCGACAGGCTCTCGGCCCGCTCACCACCATCCGTTGGTTCCAGGGGCGCTTCGACGAACTCGAAGCGCGCTACCTCCGGGTGCGCCGAGACGAGCCCGCCGAATCGTCACACGTGCTCATGCTCGCCTGGATCTGGGCGCACCAGGACAGGAAGACCGCCGCGCGCGGCGTGCTGGACACCCTCGGCGACATCCAGGCGCTACCGCGTGACCGGGACTGGCTGCTGCGCATGTCGCTGCTGGCCGAGCTCAGCGTGCTTCTCGACGATCGGGCATTGGCCGAGACAGTGCGGCGCATGCTGTCGCCCTACCCGCGGCGCATCGTGCTGATCGGCAACGGATTCGGCTGCTGGGGCACCACCGACCGGCCGCTCGGCCTGCTCAGCCGCTACCTCGGCGATGTGGCCGACGCCGTCCGGCACCTCACCGCCAAAATCGAGCTGAGTGCCGCCGCGGCTGCCCACCCCTGGCTGGTGCGCGGCCAATTCGACCTGGCCGAGGTGCTGCTCGACGCCGGCTCCCCGCTCGCCGAGGCCCGGCGATACGCGCGGGAAGGCATCATGGGCGCGCGCCGGCTCGATTATCCCTGGCTATGGGCACGGGCGGAGGCCGTGGAGCACCGGCTCTTCCTTCGCACCACGTCAATGTCTCGTCGACCTTCCGACGCAGCCGCGCCGCCGGCAGCAGCAGCGTCAGCGGCGGCCCCACCCGCAGCAGCAGCGGTACAGGCGCCGGTACAGGCGGCCGCGCCCACGATCACCGTGTTGGGCGGCTTCGAAGTGCGCTCAGCGCCCGGCGGCGTCACCGCCTGGACGTCCCGAAAAGCCCGCGAACTCCTGTGCATACTTGTCACGTTCCGCGGCCGCCCGGTGTCTCGCGAGTTGCTGATGGAACACCTGTGGCCCGGTCAGGCCCCGTCCCGATTGCGCAACCGGCTTGCGGTGACGGTCTCCACCGTGCGGCGGGCACTCGATCCCGCCGCGGATTTCGACCGCGAGCACTTTGTCGGGACCACGAGGGACACGGTCCGGCTGCACGTGGATCACGTGACGATCGATGCAGAGTGGTTCCTGCGTACCGGTGCGGCGGCTCTGGCCCGGGGGACGCCGGCAGGTCGGCACCAGGCCGCATCGAGCGAGCGCGTCGATCACCTGAACGGGGACGAACAGGCGCTCACCGAGCGGGCGCTGTCGGATTCGCTCTCGTACTACCGGGGCGAGGCGTTCGCCGATGAGCCCTTCGCCGAATGGGCGACGGCGCTCCGCGACGAATGCGCTGCGATGCAGGTGGCGCTGCTGCATGCCGTCATCGCGGTGACGCGGTCGAGCTGGCGACGGGCGGATGCAGCCCGTCAGATACTGGCCACGGATCCCTACGATGAACGCGCGAACCGGGCCCTTGTGGAGGCGCTGCAGAACCTGGGCGCCCGCGGTGCCGCCGAGTCCACGCACGCGAAGTTCCATTCCAGCCTCGACTAAGTGCCCGGATTCCACACAACCGCCGCCAGGACTCACGACCCAGCGATCAGGTGCCGGAACGCCTCCAGGTTCTTCACCGAGTCCCCGCGCGACATCCGCCAGGCCCACTCGCGCCGGATCGCAGACGTGAACCCGCGCTCAAGAATCTGGTTGAAGTCCGAGTCGGACGTCTCCAGCACGACGCCCAGCAGCGTGTCGATCTCCTCGGGCGTGACGCCGCCCAGGGCGAGTCGACCGACCAGGTGAATGTCCCCCGAAGCGTCCACCGCGTAGGCGACCGTGCGCAGAGAAGCATTGCGTTGCAACAGGTATCGGTACACGGCTTCGTGATTCTCGTCCGGGTGACGGCACACGAACGACTCCACCAAGAGCTCGTGCGCGCCGACGACGAGCCAGACCAGGGTTCGGTGCCGCCGCACACCGGGCAGAGTCACCAGGAACGCGTCGCCGCCTTCGCGGAGGAACGGAGCGTCCATGTCGTCCAGCGCACGCTCGATGGTCGAGCGGACGTCCCCCGCCGTCACGCCCCGGCCCCCCTCGGATCCCCCGCCAGATCCCCCGTCAGATTCTCCGCGCGTGTTACCCAGCCCGGCATATTTGCCTGCCTCACTAACACGCCGCGGAGGGAGCGGCGGCGGAGGGAGCGGCCGCGGACTGGGTCACGCCCCGGCCCCGAGACCGGCCAACGCCGGTGCGGCGGCCCGCTGGTACACGTCCAGCAGCGCGTCCACGGTCGCGTCCCAGGAG
>CALANS010000169.1 GCA_937926105.1 uncultured Actinomycetes bacterium
AGGCCACGCTTGCAGACCGCTGGCGAACGCCTTGACCGGAACGCCCTGGGATCGGCTGAGCATGATCGCCGGAGACGACGACGTCTGCGCGAAGGTCACTGCGCCGGACGCCGCAGTCGTGACGGGATCCACCGAGGAGCCGCCCGGCCGGAAGGTGAGGTCGAGGCCGGCTTCCTTGTACCAACCCTTCTGAGCAGCGACGACGTCCCCGAGCACGCCGTTGTCGCCGACCCATGCGATCTGGTAGTCCACGGAACGGGCCTTGCCGCCGCTGCTTGCCGGAGCGCTCGCCTGGGAAGGCGTCGCCGCGTTGCCGCCGGCATCGGAACCGCACGCAGCAGTGAGCAGGGGCAGTCCGAGCATTGCTCCGCCGAGCAGCGTGGAGCCGCTGTACAGGAATCGGCGGCGGCTGATGACGAGAGGCGGCTTGGATGAGGAAGCGGACATGAGTGGAGCTCCTTTGCGGATGGGTAGGGCGGCGTCTGGGCAAGACGTCGTCCGGTCGGTCGGATGCGGTCCAGTCGGTCGGGTCTGTGTTTTCCGGTACGTCGAATAGCTGGGCCAACGTGTTCTTCGTTGATCCCAGATGGTGTCGAGCCTGATGGTGCAGTGGTGCTGAGTTACCGAGCCGTGGATGGATGGGTATCGGTGACAGGTCAGACGATGAGACTGCGGCAGATCAGAATGTCGGCGGGGTGATGACCCACAGTGCCTTCACGACAGTGGGCCCACGGTTCGAGTACCAATGCGGGGTCGTGCTGGCGTACGTGATCGAATCTCCGGGTTCGAGGTCGTACGGGACGCCGTCGAGCCAGACGGTGTGCTCGCCCTCGAACAGGAAGCCGAACTCCTCTCCAGGGTGCTGGAAAGGCGTGGCTTCGGAACTGTAGCCGGGTGGCTCTTCCACCCAGACTGCCTCCATCGCGTTCCGCAACGATGGCGTCAACAGTTCGTGCGCCGATCCCTCGTCGCTGCCGTGGAAGTCCAGCGGCCGGCGCTCGTGCGAGCGAACCAGCGGCGATGGGCTTTCCACATCGTGAAGCAGCTGCGCGAGCGGCACACCCAACGCGTGTGCGATCTGAACGAGGGTGTTGAAGGAGGGGTTGCCCTTCCCACGCTCGATCATGCTGATGTGACCGATGGAGACGCCTGCGGTATCGGCGAGCTCCTGGAGGGTGAACTTG
Organism: uncultured Actinomycetes bacterium; assembly: GCA_937926105.1. Next base: position 1,185 of record CALANS010000169.1, read on the forward strand.
CGTTGTTCGCGCAGGACGCGCAGCCGGCCACCTACTTGCTCCATGAGCAGACTGACTGTGGTCACTGTCACCCCCGAATTGACTGCGTTTCAGCATGGGTGAAGATTTTCACTATGTCAACCCACGATGCCGCGAAATTTCAACCGGATCGATACAGTCGTGCGACCAATGACGTCGTCGGAGGAGAAAGGGGAACGACATGGATCTAGGACTCAGGGGCAGGAATGCGCTGGTGTGCGCATCGACCGCCGGGCTCGGGAGGGCCGTCGCCGAAGCACTGTCGGCAGAGGGGGCGCGCGTCGTCATCAGTGGCCGCCGCCAGGAACTCGCCAAGGAGATTTCAGCCGGACTCCCGCAGAGCGTGGCCGTTCCGTGCGACGTCACGGCTGAGGGAGCGGCGCAGCGCCTGGCGCGCGAATCGAGGGAAGCATTGAGCAGCGACATCGACATCGTGGTGCTGAACGGCCCAGGGCCGAAACCTGGCTCTGCGGCTGGACTGGCCACCGGCGATCTTCGGGCCGCCATGGAGACGTTGCTGCTGTTCCAGCAGGAATTGACCGAGCAGCTCCTGCCGGGGATGCGTGCCCACGGCTGGGGCAGGATCCTGTCCATCGGCTCGAGCGGTGTACTCGAGCCGATTCCGAACCTCGTCCTGTCCAATGTCGGCCGCTCCGCGCTCGCCGCCTATCTGAAGACGCTGGCCGGTGAGGTCGCCGGCGACGGCGTCACCGTCAACATGCTGCTGCCCGGCCGCATCGACACCGATCGCGTGCGCGCCCTGGACAACGCTCGCGCCCAGCGGGAGGGTCGCGCCGCCGCTGATGTGACGGCAGATTCCGCATCGTCGCTCCCGGCGGGCCGGTACGGCTCCCCTGCCGAGTTCGGCGCTATCGGAGCGTTCCTCTGCTCCCAGCAGGCGGGCTACATCACGGGCTCCGCGATCCGCTGCGACGGCGGCATGGCGCACCGGCTCTGAGCACCGTAGACGGCTCGAAGAGCGGCCCGGCATCCAGCGCGTCCGACTCGCGGCGGCCGGGCCGCTTGCGCTCTCGGCCCTTGCGCCGGGCCGATCCACCACCTACAGTCATGCACATGACAGACGTCCTACCAGTTGGCGCCTCGAGTGCCGCACCCGGATCGGCCCTGACCGCTGCGTTGCGCCAGCGCCAGAGCACCCCGAAGCTGGTAGCCGACGAAATTCTC
>CALANS010000170.1 GCA_937926105.1 uncultured Actinomycetes bacterium
GCCCACCGGGTGCTGTGGATCAACCCGCGTGCCTCCGCCCCGCAGTTCCGGCCCGCCGTGGCCGGCATGGCCGCCGCCCTGCCGCATTGCGACCGGTTGTTGCCGGGCGCCACGATGACCGACCTGCTGCGCGTCATCGCGGTCGTCTGCGATCAGGCGAGCATGACGGAACATCGGGGCGAACGCGAGACCGACGCTGCGCCAGGCGGTCTCGCCGCGCGGAATCCCGCGCTCAGCTCCACAGCGTGATGTGGATGGCGGGCCGGAACCGGCCCACCGTGACGCCGCTCCCCCGCAGCATGGCCTGGATCGCCCGCGGCGTCACCACGAACCGGGCCAATTCCGCCGCCGGTGCCGGCACCGCGCTGCCGGCCAGGGTGCGGATGCCCCAACTGCCGGCCGCTTCGAACGACTCGCCGGGGACGCGCACCAGGTCCCCGGATTCGATGTCCGCGGCGGCGGCGAACGACACGACCAGCGCCACGCCGCGTCCCCGCTTGGCCTGGGCGACGGCGGCCTCCTGGCTCTGGAAGATCTGCTGGCGGGTTTCCGGTACCCCGATGCGGCGCACCAGGCCGGGCACGATGCCGAGCCGGCCGGTGGCTGCCGGCCCCAGCAGCCAGGTCTGCTGGCGCAGCTCGCCGACATCGACGCTGCCGCGCCCGGCCAGCGGGTGATCCCCGGACACGACGGGCACGACCCGGTATTTGAGGAACGGATGGGTGCGGATCGCTTCGTCCCGATTGTCGATGTACGGCCCGATCGCCGCGTCGACCACACGATCCCGCAGCAGCTCGTCGAACGTGAGGGCGCGGTGCACGCTCATCTCCACGGTCAGGTCGTTGGCACGGCTGGCGAATAGTTCGATGAGGCCGGGCGCCGCGTGCTCGGCGAACAGCGTCGACGTGGCCAGGCGCAGCAGCCGGCGGCCCTGGCCCGCCTGGCTGACCTCGCGGATCGTGCGATCGGTGAGTCCCAGCAGCTCGGAGGCCCGGCTAGCCAGGCGCAGGCCGCCCGGCGTGAAGGCGAGCCCGGAGCCGGTCCTGGTGAAGAGCTGGTCGCCGAGCTCGTTGCGCAGCGCCCGGATGTGCAGGGAGATCGCCGACTCGCTGACGCCGAGCTCCTCCGCCGCGCGCTTCACCGAGCCGAGACGCACGACGGCCGCAAACGCACGCAATTGGGTGGAGGTCACCGCACCGCCTCATGGTCACACTGACAAGATTCGGACGCGACGGAACACCTCTTACTGTCTCACGTCCCGGCGCGGGCCGCTGACGATGAGCGCAGTCCAGCGTGCCGCATGCTGAGCTCCTAGTTCGGATCCTGTGTCACGAGGGTGCTCCACTGCCGGTGGTCACAGTTCGACGTGTTGCGCCGCGGAGACGATGTCGTCTTCGGACACGAGCACCAGATTCGCGGCGGGACCCAGCGGCACGTAGGAATCCGCGGCCGCCACCCGCGCGATCGTGCCGGTGAACCCCCGCTCCAGCAGCGTCGCAACGATGCCTTCGCCGACGCCGCCGGAGTGACGAGTCTCGTCTACCACCAGCACTCGGCCGGTGGCGCGGCACTCGCGGACCATGTCATCGACAGGCAACGGCGCCAGCCAGCGGAGATCGACCACCCTCGCGGCGATGCCGGATCCGGCGAGACGCCTGGCTGCCCGCAGTGACATCGGCACGCCGTTGCCGAAGGTGACGATCGTCAGGTCGCGCCCATCGCCGTACGTGCGTGCCGAGCCGATGGGGACGTGCCGCTGCGGTGGCGGAAACGCCGCCAGCCATTCGGAGTCGCCGTCGGCGTACAGGTCCCGAGTGTGGTAGAGCGCGATGGGCTCCAGGAACACATGCACGCCGCCGTCCACCGACGCCGATGCCAGGCACGTCCGCATCATGGCGGAGGCATCGTCCCCGCGCGACGGTGATGCGATGACGATGCCCGGGATGTCGCGCAGCACGGCGATCGAATTGTCGTTGTGGAAATGCCCGCCAAAGCCCTTCTGATACGCGTAGCTTGCGATCCGTACCACCATGGGGTTGCGGTACTGCCCCTGCGAGAAGAACTGGAGTGACGCGGCTTCGCCCCGCAACTGATCCTCGGCGTTGTGCAGGTAGGCCAGGTACTGGATCTCCGGTACCGGCAGCAGGCCGGCGACACCGGCACCCAACGCCAGGCCGAGGATCGTCTGCTCATCGAGCAGAGTATCGAACACGCGTGCGGCGCCGGCCGCCTGCCGCAGGCCGCGGGTGACCCCGTACACGCCGCCTTTGCGGGCCACGTCCTCGCCGAAGATCAGCATCTCCGGGCGCTGTGCCAGCTCGTCGCGCAGCACGCGGTTGATCGACTGCGCCAGTGTCATCGGTGTGCCGACACCGTCGCCCGCCGGCGCCGACATCACCTGAGCGGCGACGGCATCCGGGCTGGAGGCGTTGAGCGGTGCCACCACTTCGGCGCGTGTCCGCAACGGGGTGGTGCCCAGCGCATCAACGGTCGCATCCTGCACCCGCTCGCCGATCACAGCGAACTCCTTGGCGAGGTCGTTGCCGGTGGCGGCACCCGCCGCCACCAGCGATCGCGCCGTGCCGAGCAGGGGGTCGCGCAGCCGATCCGCGGTGATCTCCGCCGGCGTGCGATAGGCCGCTTCGACGTCGGAGCCGGCGTGCCCGTACAACCGCACCGTCGCGATGTGCAGGAACGCCGGCGCCCGCCGGGTGCGCACATGGTGGGCAGCTGTCACGGCCGCGTCGAACACGGCGGCCGGGTCGGCGCCGTCGGCGGAGAAGTACGCCCACTCGGGCCGGTGCGAGTAGGCGGCAGCGATCCAGCCGGCGGGCGTGCGGGTGCTGATGCCGATACCGTTGTCCTCGCAGACGAACAGCAGCGGCAGCGGCAGCCCGGAGAAGCGGCACCAGCTCGCCGCATTGATAGCGCCCACCGCTGTGGAGTGATTCATGGAGGCGTCGCCGGCGCTGGCGACCACGATCGCATCGTCCGGCCACGGCGTCGTGACCTTCAACTTGTGGGCACGCTCGATCGCGACTGCCAGGCCCACCGCCCGGGGCAGATGCGAAGCGATGGTGGAGGTCTGCGGGATGACGGAGATCTCGGTACGCCCGAACACCTTGTGACGGCCGCCGGCGATCGGCTCGTCCGCCGCGGCGGCGACGCCCGCGAGCACGTCCGAGATCGGGTCGATGCCCGGATGCTGCCAGCTTCGCCGTACATAGAACCCGCCGGAGCGGTAGTGCAGCAGCGCAGGGTCGGTGGGCCGCAGCGCCGCGGCCACCACCGCGTTGGATTCGTGGCCCGACGAGCCGATCGTGTAGTACCCGCGTCCCGCGGCATGCATTCGCCGCGCCGCCAGATCCAGCTGTCTACTGGTCGCCTGGGCCGCGAAGAGGGTGCGCGCCTCGGCGACGGTCAACACGTGACCGGCAGACAGCGGCGCATCCGGAGCCGGAACCGGCTGGGCGGCATGGCCCAACTCAGCAAGTTGGCTCTCCAGCGACGCCGCGATCTCATCCATGCCGGTGCCCGTCATCATGCGGCTCCTTCCTGTCTCCGTCCCTACCCGTCGTATTCCTGGGGTGCTGGTTCGTTCCGGTCGGGTGTGAGTGGGGTTAGTCGAATGCGTTGATGCCGGTGAGGGCTTGGCCGAGGATGAGTTGATGGATTTCGGCGGTGCCTTCGTAGGTGAGTACGGATTCGAGGTTGTTGGTGTGGCGCAGGATGGGGTATTCGCCGGAGATGCCGTTGGCGCCGAGAAGGGTGCGGCAGGTGCGTGCGATGCCGAGGGCGGTGCGGGTGGAGTTTAGTTTGCCCATGGACACCATCGTCGGCGTCGCCGTGCCGTTGTCGGTGGCGTGTCCGATGTGCAGGGCCATGAGGTAGGCGGCGGTGTAGGCAGTGGTCATGTCTGCGAGTTTGGCTTGGGTGAGTTGGTGGCCGGCTAGTGGTTTGCCGAACACAGTGCGGGTCTGCACGTAGTCGAGGGTGACTTCGAGGCAGTCGCGGGCTGCGCCGAGGGCGCCGAACAGGATGCCGGTGCGGGCTTGGGTGAGGCAGGACAGCGGCGCCTTGAGCCCGCGGGCGTCGGGTAGTAGTGCTTCGGGGCCGAGCCGGATGGCGTCGAAGGTGAGTTCGGCGGTGGCTGAGGCGCGCAGGGAGAGTTTGTGGGTGACTTCGCGGGCGGTGAAGCCCGGGGTGCTGGTGGGCACGATGAAGCCGCGGATCTC
>CALANS010000171.1 GCA_937926105.1 uncultured Actinomycetes bacterium
AGAAGCGGCAGATCATGATGTGCCGCACGGCTCTGTAGCTCAGTTGGTAGAGCGTTCGACTGAAAATCGAAAGGTCACCGGATCGATGCCGGTCGGAGCCACTGGAACCCCCGCGTAGCTTCTACATCGCGGGGGTTCTTTTGTTGTTTTACCAGGGATTTCTCCGCGTCTGCGATCGCCCACATCCGTGCAGAGTCTGGAGTTTCAGTCGTGGACTCCGCACAAACCCCGCACTTTCGGGCTCAGGCGACCGGGCGGCAGAACGGTGTTAGCGCCCGATCCTGACCCCAAAGTCTCGATGCATCCCCAGCGACAGAAGCCCCGTGTAGTTGCTAGCGAAGGGCACGGCACGAAGGTGGTCGATCAACGCTCGCTGACGAATCGTCACCGAGACCTGTTCACCGGTCAAGCGCGCCTTCGCTACCGCGTGGATCGCGTCGATCTCATCGGCAAGAGCTGATGCAACTGCGAGGTTGATCGAGGGGAACGCGAACTGGATCGTCTCTCGCCACTGTTGCACGCCGTCTTCGGCGCTAGGACCCTTGCTGAGGAACCGGATGGACGATCCGTGGTGGTCGATGATCACGCCATTCGGATCCTCCTCGCTACCGAGGCGCAGTCCGGATTTTCGAGGTTGCACTGCAAGCCCGTGCTTCGTCGAGTTGTAAACGTTCGCCTCGCGGGCGAGCAGCTCGGCTGCGCGGGTCAATAGAAATCGAAGGACGTCAGCGTCCTCTGTCCATGCCTCCGCGGATACCTCAGCGGGCGCATCGAGCCTGCCGCGGAAGACCCTGCGCAGAAGCTCATCGCGCGGGGGGTTGGTCAACAAGTCACCCGCCATCTGCTTGAACTTCGCGAAGCTCGTCAACGACGAGAGCTTCAGCGGCGGACAAGGATCGGGTTCCACGTGCGCGAAGTACAAGCGCAGGAGTGTCTCCGCCGCGAGGTACATGATCGAGATCGACTCGACCACAGCGAATCCGTCGATCTCGTCGTCGTCTAGTGGCACCTCGAGCTCGACGCCCATGTCCCATGCACGGACACCTGCAACGAGCGCGGGATGCAAGGCGGCATCGGCATCACCGAGGGCGACGAGCAACGCGATTCGAGTTCGAAGGTACTGCGATGGTGAATGCGAGTAGAAGTCGCGGTTCAGCTCGTTCGCAAGATTGGCCCCGCTCGCAGGATCAGGCGCCGGCGGTTGCTCATCAGTCATCGATGGATCGTATCTGCAGCCACGGACACCACACTCGGATGTGCGGAAGCCCTCCCCTCACTCCGCCCCGTGCTGCTTCGCGAACCAGACTAGATCAGCCCGTCCAGCTTCTGGCCCATGATGCCCGCAGCTTTGGTGGAGCCCTTGATGGTGTTCATGTGAGACCGCCACAGCGACGTCGCCGACGCAGTGCAGTCATTCATCAGCGGCCCCGCCGCCGCATGAGGCGCGAGTGGACCTGCGAGAAGACTGGGCTTCACCTCGTCTCCGATCCGGGCGTCTACAGCACCGAGCAACTCTCGTGTGGGCGCCGACCGCCGAGGCGGCCACTGCGCTTCGTCGCCAGCTCGCGACCGACGAACTTCGCGCATCTATCGAAGGTGAGGGCTGATGGCTCGACCTCGCACCGCAATCGGAACGCACGGCACCATCCATGTGACTGAGGTGCGACCGGGGAAGTGGCGCGCCCGCACTACGACCTCAACATGGCCCACTTTGCCCGGCTCGACAAGGACGAGTTCGACTACGCCGTCCAGCGTGCCGTCAAGACGCGTCGAGGGATGAGACAGGTCACTGATCTCACCGCGTGGGACGGTGTGCCGGGGCTCTACGTCATGGTGCTCGATGACTACCGCCAGAGGTCTACGTCGGCGTGAGCGACAACGTCCTTCGCCGTATCCAGCAGCACTGGACCGGCACTAAGCCGTTCGACCGGCTGATCTCCACCGACGTCGCGACCTCCGTCCTGTCGATCGACAGCTTCCGGGCATTGGACACGACCCGCATCTTCGCGGTGAAGACCACTCGGCACTACAACCGCGAGGATGAGCTGATCAACGCCTTCCCACCGGAGTTCGTGCTCAACCGCATCATGGGCGGCCGAGAGGCGCTGGGAATCGTTGGCATTCTGGGCAGCGAGCGGGTCATCAGGCGGCGCGAGTTCGAGACTCCCGCCTCCGATTTACTCAGCTAGCCATCACCCAATGACAGAGCCGCCCGTGGCGTTGTCGTCCGGGCGGCTCTGTCGCGCTTCTCGCCGGATCAGATCCTCGCGAGGATGTCCGCCTTCTTCGCCGCGAACTCTTCCTCCGTCAGCACGCCGGCATCCCGCAGCGCTGCGAGCTGCTGCAGCTGGGCGGTGAGATCCGGAGCAGCTGCCGGCGCGGGAGCAGCTGCGGGTGCCGCCTGGACGACGACCGGTGCCGAGGCCTTCGCCTCCTGCTCCTGCATCGCGCCGAGGATCGCCGAGCGGAACTGCGCGGCCTCGTCCTTGCTGACCCGGAAGGTGATCGTGTTGACCACGGCGCCAGCCGAGGTCTGCACGTCGACGGCGTAGTACATCATCCCGTCCTTGCGGCTGGTGACGTTGGTGACGTGCTTGAGCATGACCATGTCGTGCTCGTCCTTGCCGCCCTTAACTCCCGTCACCAGGAGCGATGCGCCGGCTGTCAGGGAGAAGGACGGCTGGGAGCTGGTCAGCCAGAATCCCGGCAAGCTCCGCACCGAGCTGACCTTCCGCCGGCCGAAGCCGCCGCGGCCGTGGAAGCTGTTCGCGATCATCGGCGGCGTGCTCGTGGTGTGCGCGATCGCCATCATCCTCGGGATCACCCTCGGCGGCGACAAGGACGGCAACGCTGCTCCGGAGAGCGCTTCGAGCACGGAAACCGTCGCGCCGCGTGACGAGCCGTCGACAGAGCCGGAAGAACCCGTCGCAAGTGCACCTGCCGAGGAGACTCCGCTGACGGTCGAGAACAACGCCGACCTCGCGGCTCTGCTCACGGGTCCCCAGGACAGTCCGACCGTCGATGCCTTCGCCCAGAAGTACGCCGGGCAACTGATCGAGTTCGACGGCGCGATCGGCGCGATGAACCCGCACGACGGCTACACGGCCCGCTACGACATCATGATCCTCAGCGGTGATCACAGCGAGACCCATTCGAACGGCGGCCCGAGCTTCCAGTTCCGTGACGTCAACATCACGAACGACCTGCACCTGACGGGCGACGTTCCCGACACGATCGGCGTCGGCACCAACATGCACGTCATCGCTCGGGTCGGCTCGATCGACGGTCAGCTGTTCCTTCTCGAGCCGGTGCAGACCAGCGTGCGCTGAGCTGCCGCCGGTCTCGAACGCGCGGCAGCCGGACTATTGGTCGATCCGCTCGGCGTCGGCGAGGAACTCTCCATCCAGGAGCTTCGTCGCGTCGAGTACCTCGGCGCCCAGCAGTACCCCTGCCTGGTCGAAGTCGAGCACCACCGTCCCGCCGACGGTGTCGACGACTTCGTTGCGCACTGAGCGCCCCGGCTCGATCTCCGGAACCAACTCGATGTACACAGCATCCGCCTCGGCGTCGAAAGTCGTTCGACCCGGTGAGCTGCACACCCCTGCGCCGGCAGGACGAAAGGAATCACATGACCGATCCCACCAACAACGTGGTCATGGGCGGGTCTTTTGCGGACTTCCAATCTGATGCGCTTCACGATTGAAACGGAGAACCCTCCAGCTGCTACTAGAGGGTTCTCGATGTATGGGCGTCGATCCAAGCTCGCCGCTCAAAGGTCGTGACGTTGATCAGGAGGTCTCTGCGAGCTTCCTGATCCACTTAGGCGTGTCCACTTTGCGAGCTCGATCAGCGTTGACGCGGATCCGTGCGGCGATCTTTCGCTCTCGCTCGCTGGGCGCCGGCCGGCCAGTGCTACGCGGTGCTTCTTGCGTCTTCATACTGACCTCCAGTCCTATCTCTTTCTTCGAGTATCCAGCATCTCGCTGAGCTTTGTCCACAGGCCCGTGCGTCTGCGTTTCTCTTCAAAGTTCTCAACATCCGCCGGGCGAGAATCCTGCCCGGAGCGCTCGATGAGATCATCGGTCTCGTCGCCGTCTCCGTTCAAGTCCAGAGTCGTCGCCGTCACGACCTCACCCAGAAAAGTTCTCTCATCCTTCTTCGCGAGCTTGCTGTTCTGGAGTGCCAGGAGCGCAGCAATACCGGCCTCGCGCTCCTCACGGGTGGCCTCCGGCTTGATGTACAGGTTCAACGCCCACTCGACACGCTGCCACCACGCGTTCAAACGTGCTTGGTGCCGGGTCCCGACGAAGGCGAGCGATGCGGCAGCAACCGCCGCCGCCCCTCCGAACCCGGGGCTGACGAGCCACTTCGATACCCAGGGCCATCCATCGTTGACCCACCAAGGGCCGAGGCTTGCCCACCAATCGAGGGGGCGTAAGACGCCAGTCTGCGTGAGTGCGAAGAAGATGCCGATCACGATGAGTGCAAAGACGACGGTCGCCAGCCGCAGGCGATACCTGGTCTTCCAACGCGAGTGTGAGCCATCGCCAGCATCGTCGATTGCTGCCGAATTCGCACTCACCATGGCCCGATGATAACGACCACCGCACCCGAAGTTGCGCGCTGCCCTCCGCTTCGCCTCCCCCGAACGAGGAGTAAATCACGATCGAAGTCACCACCGTCCAACTCCAGACAGAGACAAGACCGATCGCAACGACCGACAGGAAGCAATAGGCATCCCGGCCGGGCAGGTCACCCAGCCTCGCTGTGTTGCTCTTCCGCAGTGAACGTGCGCAACGTCTTGTCGGATACCACGACGATAGAGGCGAGAACCGCCACTCCACCTGCGAAAGCGATCATCCTTCCTGCACCAATTGCTGTTGCCACGATGCCAATGAGCGGAGTGATGACGAGCTGGGGTGCTCGTTGCACCATCATCAGGAGGCTCTGGAACCGCGACAGCATCGTTTCGGGCGCGAGCAAGACGTAGGTGGGAAACACGTGCGCAGTGAAGATCACGACGCCGGCGCCGAGTACGCAAGTGCTCGCGGTGGCCACTGGCCAGGTCGGTGAGACCGCCAGCCCGATGAGACCGATGGCGACGATGAAGGGGCCGACGGCCATCGGTCGCCATGGTCGCGCTGCTGTTCCGCGCCAGGAGAACCATGCGCCGGCGACGAGCCCTCCAGCAATCCACCCCGCCTCAATGACGCCGGCTTCGGTGGACGACCATCCACGCTCGCGGGCGGCGAGAGGGACTCCGAGAATGACCGCGGGGAGTACGGCTCCTGCGACGATGCCTACGCACAACAACAGCGCTGTCACTCCGCGAGTCCGCGCAGCCACCGCGATGCCGTCCCGAATGCCTCGAAAAGTGGTCGCGTCGGCGGCGACCGTGGGCCGGAGCGGCGGGTGAATCATCACCAGCGTCGTGACCATGATCAGACAACCGACGACATCGACCCACGCGACGCCGTTGAGGGCCACCGCTCCGACGAGTAGACCGCCCAGAGGCGGTGCGAGGGTGCCGGCGAGCTGACTTGCCATTCCAACGCGCGCCATGGCCGTTCCGAGTGCGTTGCCTGCGACGAAGAGGCGGGGGAAGACGCCGATCGCGGGCCGATGGAACGCCGCAATGCTCCCTATCAGGGCTGCCGCGACCAAGAGTGTGACCTCGGAGAGCCCTTGAGCGGAGACGACAAGAGCGAGCGTGGCGCTCACAAGCATCAAGGCGATCGTGCACGTGATCATCACCCGCCGCGGACCGTATCGGTCCGCGACTGCTCCGCCGAGCAACCCGAAAAGCACGGTGGGAGCCACCGTCAGGGTCAACACCATCGAAGCCGTGCCCGGGCCATACCCTGTAGCGACCCAAGTGAGCGCGAATGCGAGGACTCCGGACCCGAGGTCGGATCCGACAGTCGCCGCCACCCAGGCGTCGAAGCCTTTCGGGAGCCGGTCGCGAATCATGAGACGCGGGGCATGAAGAGCGCGATGAAATCAGGTTGGCTGGGCGCCCGCCAGATCAGAGGTCTCCCCGGCCCCTCCATGTCGCAAGTGAGCACGGACCCGACGGCGGCCTCCGCAACTTCCCGCGTCAATGCGCTCGATAACTCAAGGGTGATCTGAGGTCCGCGCGACGAACCGATGACCGCATGTTCTCCGTGGCCGAGAGTCGCTTCACTGTCGCGCACTCGCAGAACCACGCCGTCGCGCGCCGACTCCGTCATCCGCCGCACATCGTCGCGCGCGAACGTGACCCTCGTCGAACGGGTTGTGTCGTCCCCGATCATCTCCCCCACGTCCGGGAACAAGTCCTGCTGAGCGGTGGGCGTGACGGTGTCGCCCGATTCGTCGGTGAATTGCGCCCTCATACGACTCGTCCGATCGCGTCCGATCGGCGCGTCGACAACCAGCTCCACCCGGCGACGCGAGCGAAGCCAGGCAGCGAGATCTGGAGCATCAAAGCACACGCGCACGTGTGGACCCTCGACTTCGCTCTCTACGTTCAACCGGGCGATGAGCAGATATCGGCTAGTCCCGACGACCGTCAGCTTCCGGGAGCCGAGCTCCAGCAGTACCTTGTCACTCGATTCGCTCGCTCGGCCAACCTGATCGATGGCGGCCGCAAGAACCGCACCATCAAGACGGGCGAACGTCCGCCTCAGGGGATTCTTCTCCTTCTGCGATCGCAGACTCATCCGCAAGTCCGACACCAACTCAGAAGCGGCCAGGTGCCGTGCTTCCACCGCCTCGAGCCAGTCATCCAATATCGCCTCGGCCCGCCCGGGGTCTCCATCAAGGACGTCTCGAATCTCGCTCAAGCCGATTCCCGCATCGCGTAGCCGGCGAATCCAGATCGCCCGCTGACGCTGAGCCGACGCGTAATAGCGATACCCCGTGCGCTCATCGACCTCACTCGGAACGAGCAGTCCCGACCCGCCGTACTGCCGGAGAACGCTCGGGCTGAGACCCACCGTCCGCGCGAAGGCACCGATCGTCTGACGCTCTCCGAACAGGGAAGAGCTCGGCTCGATGTCACGTGATCCGGCCATAGGACCATCCTCAACTTTCACCCGGGCTGAAGGTCAAGGCCGAGGCACGTTCGGCTGCGTCTTTCGAGTGGCAACTGCAGATCCACTGGTAATCGAGCGCCGAGCGCGCTGAGCGCTGAGCGCTGAGCGCTGAGCGCTGACTCAACCCCATCTCACTTCAAGGGGTGTCAATCTGACCGCCGATAAAGAGTAGTTATCTGAACTATCGGCGCCAAGCGCCGTTTCTCGGGGTTGCTCGCCCCCTCCCCGCCCGACGACGTGCGGTTCGCACCTTGTTGCGTTCGAGTCCGGCCTGCTTGACGATTTCGTGCTCAAAGGGGACGGAGTCGCGCTCGGACCTCCCGATTCCTTCGGATGAAACGCCGGAAGATCATGATCTTGCGCCAGGAGTATCAACGTGAGATGCAGGCGCGAACAGACGACGGGGGGTTGGTGGGCGTCGACGGCACGAAACAAGTCCGTTGCAGCCATGCCGCTGAACTAGACCATGATGAAACCGTGGATTACGACTTCAGCAGGCTTGGTGCTCTCGAGTTCGAGCACATGATCCAGGCCCTCGCGATCGCGGAGCTTGGGATCTCTGTCACGACCTTCGGCGCGGGTAAGGACGGGGGTCGTGAAGCGACCTTTTCCGGGAAAGTCACCGCTCCCAACGACGAGTACCTGACGCTCTGGGACGGTTATGGGATCGTTCAAGCGAAGACGATCCGGTTCCTCACTGAGGAGAAAAACGACGCCAAGAGTGTGGCTGCTGCAGTCAAGGCCGAACTCGACGCGTTCGTTTCCAGGAACGGCGAAGACCCTGCACGTGATAATCCGCCGAAGTACTACCTCTTGGCGACGAACGTCCGGTTGTCACCCGTCGAAGAGACCGGTGGGATAGATGTAGTCGCCAAAGTGCTCCGAGAACATCCGGTCAAGCTCTCCGGCTTCGCGATCTGGCACTACGAGCACCTCTGCCGCCTGCTGGACAAGAATGAGGGCATCAGACGTACTTTTGCCGCGTTCATTACACCCGGGGATGTCCTGTCACGGATGATGGATGTCCTGGGCGGCTCTAGCAGAGACCTAGGTTCGGTCCTTCAGCTGAATGCTGCAAGGCAGATCGCAGTGAGGGAGACGCTCAAGCTGGAGACTGGCGAGATCACCGACACGGCGAAGGTGCATCTCAGCGACATCGCCATCGACCTTCCGTCCAGGGCCAACGCAACGGACGGCCACGTCATGACGGTGCAGCACATCCTCGAGCGGGGCGACCACTCGCTTCGGAACAGCCATGCGCTGGATAAGGCCTACGCATTCGTCGTAATCGGCGGGCCGGGCCAGGGCAAGAGCACGATTGGGGAGATCGTCGCGCAGGCGTATCGAGCCGCGCTACTCGAAGACGTGTCGATGTCAATCACCCCTGCGATCGATCGTGCTCTCGTTGAGACCAAGCGACGCCTGGACGAGGTGGGTCTCCCCGTGCCCCGAAACAAGCGGTGGCCGATCGTCTTGGACGCGGCTTCCTTCGCCGACTCGCTGATCGAGAATCCCGAACTGACAGTCATCGAGTACGCGGCGAAACAGCTCCGCGATCAGAGTGCTGATATCGCCACTCACCAACTGGCGTCCTGGCTGGCAATATGGCCCTGGGTGCTCGTGCTGGACGGGCTCGACGAGGTCCCCGCGCGTACCAGTCGCGGGGCGGTCATCACAGCTGTGAACGACCTCATCACCGAATCCCGGATGCAGAACTGGGATCTGCTCGTCGTTGGCACGACTCGTCCACTGGGGTACGAGAACGAGTTCGCAGAGCTAAGTCCCGAGGAACTCAGGCTCAAGGTGCTCACCCCGGATGAGGGCTTCGCCTACGGGAAAAAGATCGTCGAGACGAAGCTCGCGGGCGACCCGGAAACGATTGACACTGTAACGGCACATCTGAAAGAGGCGAGCGTCCAGGCACACTCGAGGCGGCTCATGACGACGCCCTTGCAGGTGTCGATCATGGAGTTCCTTCTCGAAGAGCTCGCGGAGGTGCCAAGTACCCGGCACGAACTGTTCGACGGCTATTACAAGGCGATCTACGCCCGCGAGAGCAAGAAGGCGGGATACCTGGGCCGGCTACTTAAGAAGCACCGCGAAGAGGTCGAGTGGGTTCACCAACGCGTCGCGGCTGGGCTTCAGGTCCAGTCAGAAGGGAACGGAGAAGCGCTTTCAGCTCTTCCGGAAGCCGATATCGCACTATTCTTCCGCGATCAACTGGAAGAACGAGGCTACGCAGAAGCCAAGATCGCCCAGCTGTCCGCCGACCTGGACAAGGCCACCAAACAGCGGCTCGTGCTGTTGATTCCCAGAGGCGAAGACCAGACCACGTTCGAGGTTCGAAGCCTTCAGGAATACATGGCAGCCCGCTGGATCACGGCCGGTGACCTCGATCTCGTGCTTGAACGGCTGCGCGCACTTGCACCGTCCGCGTACTGGCGCAACACCTGGTTGCTTTCGGCAGGTCGGCTGTACACCGGCCGCCCGCAGGACCGCGACACTTTCCTCGAACGGCTGCGGCAGTGGGACAACGAGTCGGTAGTGGCGGCCTTCCTCGGCCTCGGCGCCCGGATGGCTCTCGAGCTCCTCGAGGACGACTTCGCCATGGCTGTTCCGCGACACTATCGTTCACTGCTCGAACTGGCGATGACGAGCCTCAATCGCTGGAATGGTGTGGAAATAAGGCGCCTGACGAAAATTTCCCGCCAAGCCATCAGCGGCGACGATGAGATGGCTCGCCAGATCGTCGTGACCAAGCTGGAGGAGGGTATTTCATCCGGGTCTCGGGCGCACCTCAGCGCGATCGCGATCCTACGGCCCTGGGAGAAGGACCATGACAAGGTCGGCGCGCTCGCCCGAACGCTTCTTCAGAACGTGAACTGGCACCCCGACGATGACAAGATGCGCATGCAGAACCTAAAGAAGGCACCAGCGGGCGATGCGCTGTCCGAGTACATCGATCCAACCGCTACTGCCCTGTCACCGGGTCTCGAGCTCTGGCCGGCCGCAAAGGACCTGATGAACGCGATCGACGTCCAAGTGAACGATGCGAGCCCTTCGGAAACCTTCGGCTACAGTTATCGGGACCTGCCGTCCAAGTCCCTCGGCGCCGAAGTCTTCGCCCACCCGGCCGTTCAGACGATCATGGTGCGTGCCGCGAACGCTGTGCCGATCTCGCGGGCACCGATCGCCATCATTGCGCGGCGACTTCTCCTTGCCGCCGACGAGAGCTTGCCGCGCGGCGAGGCCGCGAAGCTGTTCGAGCGCCCGGGGACAGGCTTCACGGGCTGAAACCGACGGTTCCCAGCGGAAGGGCAGAGCCGGATCTGGATGAAGCCGTTGAACGAGAGCCGGACCGCTCAGACGTGCGAGCGTCCGTCGGCGGGCCCAGGCCCATTAGCCCTGAGATGTCGGGACGGTCTCCGGCATGACCGGCCCACCCAACGGCTGTCGCCATCAGTGAAAGGTCGTTCCTGCTCTGCTCGGTGATGCGATCCCCCACAGATCGAGGGGCAAGGCCCGATCTTGGTGCACCCTCCTGAGCGCAACAAAGGTCTCGCAACAGCAGGCACAGTCGTCACGCCTCGCCTCGAAAAGGTCGCCGAAATGCCGACCCGACAGAGCGCGATGCCGGTCCAGTCGGAGAACTCGAGCCCGCGCCGCGACACGCACCGCTCGTGAAGCACACCTCGCGCGCGCGGCGATGGGGTGTCGTGCCGCACGCATACGCTGTCCCTTGTGGACGAGGTCTACGGCGGCACGCAACCGCATTGCCCGGAGGACGACGTCGTCATGCGGGACGTGGCCGGAGGCTGGCGGTGCCCGCTTTGCGGCTATCACCTAGTCGCCGGAGGTGACATCGAGATTCCGCCTGAATGTCCAGGATCCCGCATCTATTCCGCAAACTCACCGCCAGCGCTCAGCACTCGCTGGCAACTGAAAGCAGACTTGATCAGGGCTAATCGAAGCACCCGCAAGTCCGCAGAAACCCCTGATGGAGCGAAACTCTTACTCAAAAGGTCACCGGATCGATGCCGGTCGGAGCCACAAGGCTGATCATTACAATCAGCCCAGAAACCCTCGCGTAGCTTCTACATCGCGAGGGTTTTGCTTTGCCCTGGGCTGCGTGGCGCCTGCTCGGCATACTGATGCCATGGGCAAGAGAGCGCATCAACGACTGCGGGCGACCGTCGGCAGTGTCACCGCGCTTGTGCTCATCGGCAGTCTCGCCTCGTGCGCTCCACTCATCTCCAGCGCTGGATGCCCGGCTTGGGCGGGCTACCGCACCCCGGCCGAGGCCGCCGAGGCATCCGCAGCGGTCGTGTTCGGCGTCATCCAGAAGCAGAGCGGAACGGTGCCGATGTTCGGCACCACGGCGAACGTCTGGACTGTGCGAGCCGACGCTTGGCTGAAAGGTGCGGGGCCGGACGAGATCAGCGTCGTTTCACCGACAGCGAACTGCGGCCCCGATGATTCCGCCACGTTCCCCGACCCGTTCGACGAGGTGGGCGCGCAGTCCGTCATCATCTTCATCTCGCAGTCCGAGAACGGCTGGCAGGCGTTGAACCCCGCACAGGGAATCGTGCCGAGTCCTGATGGCAGGATTCCCGATGCATGGCCAGAGACTCCTTGATCCGCGGGACGCACCGAGCACCACCCATCCGCCAGAATCGACATCATGTTCGTCTTCATCGGCGCCCTGCTGCTCAACGTCTACGCGATCGGGCTCATCGTGTTCCGGGCGCTGGTGTACCGCACGCGGCTGTACCGGCCGATGCTCTGGAACATCTGGCTGTCGGTGGTGCCCATCATCGTGCTGCTCGTCGGTGGCATCGGGGGCGTGCTCCTGCTCGGCATCCTGCGCCCCGTCGGGTACATCGTCCTGATCCTGACCGGGATCGTCTGGCTGCTCCTGCTGCCCAACGCGAGCTACCTGATCACGGAGCTGAACCAGTCGCACCGCCGCGAAGACGAGGACGTGCCGCTCTGGTACGACATCATCCTGGTGATCACCCTCGCCATGTCGGGCGTTCTCAACACCGTCCTCAACGTGTTCCTCGCCCACTACGTCTTCACCCTGACCGTGTACGGCGACTACGCCACCGCCTTCCTC
>CALANS010000172.1 GCA_937926105.1 uncultured Actinomycetes bacterium
AGAGCATCCGACTGTTAATCGGACGGTTGTTGGTTCGAGTCCAACCGGGGGAGCACAGGCGGCCTAGGGTCGTCGGTCTCTCCAATCAGGTACGCCACTGACGTGCTGAGAATCTCTGCGAGCGAAACGATCTCGCGCAAATACCAGGGACGGATCCCTCGGAGCTTGCGGCCTAATGCGGTGCTGTCGAGGCTTAGACGCCGTCCAACTTCCGTCTGAGTCATTCCGAGGCGCCACATCAGCACGTGCGCCCGCTCGCCAGTGCGGGCGTCGGGGGCTTCCTCAACTGCTGCTGGTGTTGTCATGCGTGACAGACTACGACAAATAGTGTCACATCGCCATAGACGCCACGCAATCATGGACATCCTGACTATTTGGCTGTAGGGTCGCCGTCATGACGATGCCAAATAGTCACATCAGGACACGTTTGGTCAGCACCGCGGAGGCTGCAGCCCGGCTCGGGGTCTCTACGCGAACGCTGAAACGCTACGTGAAGCACGGCAAGCTGCAGCCGAGCATGATCCTCCCCGGTGGGGGTTATCGCTGGTCGGACGACGACTTTAAGCCGCTCCTATTCACCGATGCTGGTGCGCGGTGAGTGCGCCGGTGGTGACGGTCGAGGGCTGGGGTGTGCTCGCGGCGCGGTTGTACGGGGAGTCGGCGGCGGGGGTGACGGGGGCCCGTCCGTGGTCGGAGTTGCCGGCGTCGGAGCGGGGCCGCTGGTATGTGGCGGCGGCGCAGTACGAATCGGGCCGGCGGCGCTACGAGCGGTCCGGTGTCGGCGGCCGCGGCCCGGCGTGGGCGGAACTGGACAGCGAGACGCGGGCCGCGTGGATCCGCGACGCTGTGCGCTACCCGGGGCGTGTCTGATGGCCGGGGCCTACTGCAAGTTCTGCGACCGGCGGTGCTTCGTGTACCGCGAGGTGATCGTCGAGGGCGAAACCGTCTGGTGCGGGCATATGGCGACGTGCGCCGAGGGTGCGGAGTTCGACCGTAAGAAGCTCGGCGTTGACTACCGGGGCGCCTTCAACCCGTATGCGACTACCGGCGGTGCCCGATGAGGGCCGCGCTGCGTGAGGCGCTGTGGGTGGCGTTCGGCCTGGCGTGCACGGCGGCCGCGACCGTGGTCCCGGTGGTCCTGTGGATCGCGCCGGCGGTGACCCGATGACCGCCGCGGTGATGCCGCCGGCGGTCGTGCGCCGGGTCAACGCGCAGTGGGGTCACGTCCGGCTCGCGGTCGAGCAGATGAGGGCCCGGGGCTACGGCATCCGTGCCACCGCGCAGCGGCTGGGTGTGCCGGCCACGGTGGTTGAGATCGTCTGGGCCGACATGGACCAGGCCGACACCGCGGCGGTGACCCGATGAGGGCCGCGGTGATCGAGTCGACGGAGCCGTGCGCGCGCTGCCGGCAAGCGCCGCTGTTCGCGGGCCCGGTCGGCCGGGGCGCCGTCTACTGCGATCGGTGCAAGGGCGAGCTACGCGCGCTAGAGATCGCCCGCAAGAAGCGCATCCAGGCCGCGCGGGACGCTCGCTTAATCGCGTTGGGTATTGCCCGATGAGCGCGCCGGCGAAGTACTCCCCGCTGGGCGCCGGCTATGCGCGGCAGGAGCCGGACCCTCTCATCCACATAGACCTCGAGGCCCTGGTGGCTCGTGCACGCGCCGATGAGGAACTGGCCCGCTTGCTGCGCCAGGCGTGGCGTCTCGGCTGGGTCGCGGGCTTCGATGAGGGTTTGAGGCCTGGCCTGCGTGTCGATAACCCGTTCGTTCCGGGCGGGGGTTGGTTGTGATGCGCCGGGGTAGAGCGCGGCGGCACGCGCCGGCGGTCGTGGCGCAGCCTCAGGTGTGCGGCCCGTGCGGGGACCGGTTCGGCACGGTCGCGGAGTTGCAGGCCCACGCCGCGGCGTGCTGGGCGATCCGTGACCGGGCTCCGCGCCCGGAGCTGTCCCGGGCGATCGTGGAGCTAACAGCCCGGCTGGCGGGCGACGGGGCCCTGTCGGTGCAGTACGCGATCCTGCGCCTGTCCCGCGAGCTGAACCCCGACCAGCGGGTCCGGCTCGCGTTCCTCGTGGACGAGATCTCCACCGCCATCGACCAGCGGCAACCCGGAGCGGCGTCATGACGGTCGCTCGAGGCGGGTTCGCGTGCCCGAAGTGCGGCAAACCCAACGACGCCGCTACGCCGGTGGGTGATGATCCGGCGGCGGTTCCGGTCCCGGGTGACGTGCTCGTGTGCATCGGCTGCGCCACGCCGGCGATCGTCACCGCGGACTACACCCTGGAGCTGGCCGGCCGCGACGTGCTCGACATTCCGGACGTGGCCCTGGCCATCGCGCTCATCCTGGGCTACCGCGACCAGCCGGGAGCCGAGCTGTGAGCGCCCTGGCGGATCGGCCACTGTCCCTCGCCCGGCTCCGCGCCCTGCCGGCCGGTGCGGTGATCGTGGACCGGCACGGCGTGAGGTGGACCCGATTCCTCAACAGAAAGCACGAGCCGGGCTGGTTCCGGTCGAACCAGGTTCACGACTGGGCACCGGACGGATCCGTGGCGTCCTACCGCCTCCTGCACGAGCAATACCGCCCACTGCACCTGGTGAGCGTCCCAGAGGTGACGCCGTGAGCCTGCGCCTGTCCCGCGAGCTGAACCCCGACCAGCGGGTCCGGCTCGCGTTCCTCGTGGACGAGATCTCCACCGCCATCGACCAGCGGCAACCCGGAGCGGCGTCATGACGGTCGCTCGAGGCGGGTTCGCGTGCCCGAAGTGCGGCAAACCCAACGACGCCGCTACGCCGGTGGGTGATGATCCGGCGGCGGTTCCGGTCCCGGGTGACGTGCTCGTGTGCATCGGCTGCGCCACGCCGGCGATCGTCACCGCCAACCTGCGAGGCGACGCCGTGAGCTACGCGCGGCTGCGGCGCTGGAGTGAGCGCGCCGGCGCGTTTGTCTGGGGTCCGTTTCACATCCTCGAACCTGCTCGCCGGCGGTTCGACTCGTCGGGCACTGCGCTGTGCGGGGTCTCGTTCTTCAAGGCGCAGGAGGTTCCTGAGCTGCCCCATGGCGCGCGTCTGTGTCTGAAGTGCTGGACCCGTTCCGGATCCCTCGTGACGTCCTCCGTGTCGTCAGGCGATGGGAGTTAGCCCCGCCACATTCCGCGCGCCGCAGGCGCTCCCGTCACAGCCCGAGCCGGATGCTCGGGCTTCTCGTGCTGCCGTCACACGGTTTGTTGAGCGGTACGGGCATCGGATTTCGGCGACGGCTGGGGCGCCGGCGGGGGCGTGCTCGACGGTGCCGGTGTGGTGGTCTCGGACCGGCTGGGTGGCGTTGGTGAAGTCGATGGCGGCGGCGAACACGGGGGTGTGCCGGGAGTTTCACGTCTCGTGGGGCTCTGTGGTGGTCGTGGCGCGGGCGATGGCCGGCTACGCGGACAGCGAAACCGGGCGGGGCTGCCGGCCCACCAACGACCGCCTGACGGCCGCGGCGCAGTGCTCGGAGCGGACGGTGCGCCGGGCCCGGCAGGTGCTCACGAGGCTGCGGCTGATCCACCTGGTGCAGCCCGGCCGCACGTGCATGACGCTGACGCAGCGTCTCGCGGCGTGGCGCCGGGGCTCCTCGCACCGATCGCTGGCCGCCGAGTTCGCCCTGTCCGTGCCGCGCGGGGCGGCCCGGCCTGCGGGTTATCCACATTCCGGGCGGCGTGCTGTGGAGCGTGGCCGCCCACCCGGCAGGGGGGTAGGGAACGTAGTTCCCTCCCGTATACGTGTGGTTCCTGGAGGGGAAGGACCCGAGGGGAAGGACCGTCGCTCCGCTCCGGGCCCAATTGGGAGAGGGTCCGGCCGGCCGGGGACCGTGTCGGTGGCCACCGCGAGGGCCAGACGCCTGATTGCCGGGGTTCAGTCGCGCGCTGGCTGGCTGTCGCGTGTCTCGCCGCGCCGTTTGACGTCCCTGCACCGTTTCGCCGCTCACGGATGGACTGAGCGCGACGTTATCGAGGCGATCGACGAGGTGCTGCGGGTGCGCGGGTTCACCCTGCCGGCCACGATCAGCAATCCGCCGGCGTATCTGGCGTGGCTGCTGCGCGAGCTCGACCCCGGGCAGGTGCCGCACGTGCTCGCCGAGATGGAGCGGGACGCCGAGCTCGCCCGCCGCGCCCGGCTCGACGCCCGCCGCAACGCACCCGCATGCGTGCACGGCACACCTGGCGGGGACCAGGTCGGCGCCGCCGGCGTCGCCCTGTGCCCGTGGTGCCGGCGGAGCTCAGCCGGCGGCGCGGGCGGTTTCGACGGCGACGATGATCTGGTTGACGCGGGGCCGGGTAACGCCGAGGGCTCGGGCGACGGTTCCGGTGGTGAGGCCGTCCACGTCGATCGCGGTGACGACGCGTTCGTGGAGCCGGCGGCGGGCGGCGTCCAGGGTCGTGGTGGCGTCGCGGTAGGTGGCGGCGAGTTGGGCGAGTTCGGCCCGCGCCTGGTCGGTTGACATAATCGCGTGTTCCTCCTTGGTGTTAGCAGCTCTAACGCTGTATGAAAGAGGTTATGTCAACTGGTGTGAAAGTTCGCGCGACGTGCCGAAACGGGCACGTCACAGAGGCTGTCGCGCCGCCCGGCCGGATGACCTGGCGGGGACCGTGCGCCCGCGAGGGTTGCACGGAAACCGTTGTTGCCAAACGCATCCCGCGCGGAACCGAGCCGGCGGCGCCGGCCGATCCGGTTGATTCGCACGATTCCCTGTACCCCTACGTGAGGATCAGCAGCTATGACGAGCTCCCCGACAGAGCCCCTGACCAGCCCATCGCCGTCGAACAATCCGCAGGTGGCGGCGCCGACAGCAGGGGTGACAGCCCCGCCGCTGAGGGTGACAGGGGTAGTGACGAACAACGCGGGCGACCGGTGGGAGATCCCATCGCCGACGACGAGCCCCGGCGACGGTGGGGACGGCGGGCCGGCGGATCCGCTGGACGGGCAGACGGCGTCTACCGCCACCCCCTCATCGGATGAGACGACGATCCCGGTCGGGTCGCTGAAAGAGTTCGCCCGCGGCCTGGTGCTCGCGGCGACGGACTGGGTCGCGGCCCGGGTGTCCCGCGGTGACGACGAGAAGGCCGCGCTGCTGGTGGCCACGGAGAAGGAGCAGGCGGCGATCGGCGATCCGCTGGTGAAGATCGCCGGCCGGCACGCGAAGATTCCGACCGGCGGCAACCCCGACATGGGGGATCTGGTCGCGGCCGGCATCGCCGCCGGCGGCTACCTGGTCCGCGCAGTACGCGGCCTATGGAACCTGAAACGTCACCGTGACGCTGTGCGCGCCGCGGCGACGGCGGATCCTGTCGAGGGCGTGCACTCGTGACCGCGGTTTCGCAGTCCGGCTACCCGGTGATCACCGACCGGGCGGATCCGCGGATCCTGAAGAACCCGACCGTGCCGGGCACCGAGGTGCAGATCCTCGGCGGGGTGCTGGCCGGCCCGGTCGCCACGGTGCTGCTGTATTACGCCGCCAGGTTCGATCGCGAGGTCGAGCACCTGGAGCTCGGCCCCGAACCCGGGGATGACTGGGGCGGCAACGCCCGCGAGATCCGCGACGGCACCGGCTGGTCCAACCACGCGAGCTACACGGCGATCGACCTCAACGCGACCGAGCATCCGCAACACGAGCGGGGCACATTCACCGCCCGCCAGTACGCGGCGATGCGCCGGATCGCCCAGGAGCTCGCCGCCGCGGTCGGCCGCCCGGTGCTGCGCCTCGGCATCGACTGGGCGGACGCCTCGGTGGACGAGATGCACGCCGAGATCGCACCGGATCTCTACGGCACGGGCGTGGTCGAGCGCGCCGCCCGGCTGATTCAGCGCGGCGCGGTACCTGCCGTGCCGCCGCAACTACTCGAGGGAGCAGACATGCCATTGACCGACGCCGACGTCGAGAAGGTCGCGACCGCCACCGTGGAGAAGCTGATGGCCCACGACATGGGCGAGATCAGGGACGCCGCGAACTCCACGGCCGAAAACCCAACCGGCGCAACGAAATACAACTTTTTCGCACTGTGCCGCCGGCTGATCCGGCTCACCGGACTGACGCAGGACGACGTGCGCAAGGACAACCAGGCCGAAGCCGCGGCCGCCGGCCAGTGAGCATCGCCGACGACCACGCCCGGGCCCAGGCCGCGCTCGCGGCGGCGGCGCTGGAGGTGGATCCGGGCCGGTCCAACATCATCCTGTGCGTCGGCACCAAGGGGTCCGGCAAGTCGGAGGCGGCCCGGCAGATCCTCGACGCGTGGCCGCACGACCGGGTCGTCATCGACATCACCGGCGACGCCCGCCCCGACGACCCGGAAACTCTGGTCGCCGTGGCGCCGTTCCCGGCATCCATGCCGCCCCGGGTGGACGAGCGGGGCCGGCCGATCCCGGGCCGGGTGACCGTCTGGGCACGCATCGACCCCCGATCGGCCACGCTGGAGCTCGACCACGAGCAGGCGCTGGCGATGGGGCTGTATCCGCAGCGCCGGCCCGCCCTCGTGATGGTCGACGAGTACGGCATGATGGCCACCGCCAACAAGATCGGCCCGAACGTGTCCCTGGCGCTCATGAGCTCGCGGCACTACCACCTGACGCTGCTGCTGTGCTGCCCCCGGCCGCGCCGCATCCCCACGCTGACCATCGAACAGGCCGACAAGGTGCTGATCTTCGACACCCCGAACGCCGACGACCGCGAGGTGCTGGCGAAAAACATGGGATACCCGGTGCGCCTTTTCGAGGAGCACTACGCCGAGACCATGCGGCGTGAAAGACACTCTTTCCTGCTGTTTGACAAGCGGCAACGCGTCCTCGTCTCGTGCCCGCCGCTACCCATCGCGACCCATCACGGGCCGCGCTCGTAAGACCGTCTTACAAAAAACTGCTGGTGAAAGACTGCCTAACCGGCTATTCGGCGTGCTCACGTGGGGTTGACAACGTCTGCGGCGCACCGCAGAAACCGACAACCTCGGGAGTTCACATGAAGCCCAAGACCATCCTTGTCACCGCGCTGATCGCCGCGGTGACCGTCGTCGTGCTCAACCGCACCGGCGTCCTCAAGTAGCCCCGGGAGCACACATGCTGCCGCACGGAGTGAAGACGTTCGCCGCCTACGCCGCGGCCGGCCTGTCCGGGATCCTGGCGCTCGCCGGGCTGAACATCGCAGCGGACAAGCTGCCGATCCCCGGCCTGAAGGCGTTCCGCGACCTCGTCACCAAGACCATCCACTAGAAGGGCACACACATGGCACCCACCGCTGTGGTCGCGTTCCAGGGCATTGCTGTGCCCCCGGAAGCGGTCAACCCCAAGGCCTTTTTCGCCAACACCCGCCGTAAGCGCGACGTAGAGGTCGCCCGCACCTTCGCCGGGCTCGGCGCCACCGACCCCGTCGAGATCCGCAAGTCCGACATTCTTTCGGCGATCCGGCTCCGGTTCGTCGGCACCATCACGATCGTCGGCACCACCGTCAAGCCCACGATGCGCTGGCCCTACGACCTGCTGCGCTCCGTGCGGTTCACCGCCAACGGCCAGTCCAACCTCGTCAACGTCTCCGGCCTGAAGTTGAAGGTGCGCGAGTTCATGCGGCAGAGCGCGACCGACCGCGGCGTCGCCCGCAAGGCCGGCGGCGCCGACGTCACGCAGGGCACCCTCTCCAAGGCCGCCGAGTCGTGGGGCGTCAACCCCGACACCACCGCCGCGGCCGGCACCTACGACGTGGATCTGGACTGGCTGGTGCCGATCGCGGAAGACGAGCGGGACCTGGCCGGGGCGATCTTCGCCCAGACCTCCACCCAGGATCTCGTGCTGAACCTGGACTGGAACGACGCCGGCAGCCTGTTCGGCGGCACCGACGCCTCCAACACGGTCGCCCTGGTCGGCAAGCTGATCGTTGAGACGGAGAAGTTCTCCATCCCCTCCGACGCCGGCCACCTGATCGTGCCCGACCTGTCCCTGTTCCACTCGCTGATCGAATCCCGCCTGTCCGGCGCGCTCGCGATCGGCCAGAACGAGGTGCGCCTGTCCGGGCAGGGCGCCGGCCGGCAGCTCCTGCGCGTGTTCTACCAGGTGTGGAACGGGGCGAGCCCGCAGAAGCCGCTCGCGGCCACGGACGACAACTACGGCGTCCAGTCCTGGCGCTACGGGTCGAATGAGACCCCGGAAACGTTCAACGACGGCCGCTCCATGCGCCTCGAGAATGAGAACACCTACGGCACCGACATCGGCGGCGTGTGGGGCGTTCTCGCGCACGAGTTCAACGTGATCTCCGCGTTCCGCGACACCGTGGACATGGGCAAGACCGCCGAGCTCCGCCTGCTCGTCTCCATCGCTTCCGGCGCGTCCCTGACGAACCCGGCGATCGAGTACGTGCAGGAAACCATGTTCATCGCCTAAAGGGGGTGTGCTCATGCTCGGAACAGCGAAATACGGCATGCCGCAGGCGGTTTCCATGTCCGACCCGGTCGCGGCCGGCGCATCGAACGGTGCCGTCGCCACGGCAGCCCCGGTCGGTGTGCTGGAAAACCCGGCCGTGTGGGCGGTGGTGATCGGCGCGGTCATGCTCGGCCTGATCGGCGCCTCCACCTCCGCCCGGGTCGGGCCGGTCCGCGCGACCCTGTCCGCCGGCAAGGCGTAGGCGGGCGCTGTGGCCGTCGAGATCACCGCAGCGGATCGGGATCGGATCATCCGCGACACCGCGAAGGCCGGCAAGCCCGCGCCGTCGTGGGTCGCCGCCGACCCCAAGCTTCAGGCGATCTACGACGCCGCGGCCCCCACCCCGCCCGGCACCGTGCCACCCAAGAAGGCCGCCGGGGACGGCGGCAAGGCCTCCACCGGGGAGAAGACCGGCGGCGCACCGCGTGCGCCGGCAGTACCGGCCGGGCGTCCTCGACGGGCGCGCGCCACCGGTGGCGGGAAAAAGCCGGCCGCCAGCCGCGGCCGGCGCACCCGGCGGGGCGGGGCATCGTCCCCCCGCCCCGCCGGGCCCATCCCGCTGCCACGCACCCTCAGCAGGGCCGCGGGCGGATCCGCGGCCGGCGGCCTGTTCCTCGCGATCTTCCTCTACCCGATCGCGCTGGCGATCTTCCAGAACGGCCCGGCCGGGTTCGGGACCTGGCTGCGAGCCAAGTTCCTGAACCAGGTGTCGGACGTGCCGCAGCCCACGGACGGGGGCGGGCCGCTCACGAAGATTCAGGGGCCGACAGTGCCGAAGACCGGACCCGGGTCCCCCGGCTACACGCCATCGACGCCGCCGGTCAACCAGCCCGGCGTCGCCGGCCAATCGGCGCCGGACTACTCGCCGTTCCAGGACGGCTGGGCCCAGATGATGAAACAGCGAGAAAGGGTCATGCAGTGAACGCCGCCGGGCTCGCGATCGCCATCCTCGGCGCCCTCGTCATCGTCCAGGTCATCAAGGGCGACGCCCTCGGCCGGCTCGGGGTGATCTGATGCGCGGCTTCATCGTCGGGATCCTCGGCCTGACCCTGCTCCAGGTCGCCGTCTCCCACGGCAACCACACCGCCGCGGTCATCGCCGTGCCCACCAGCCTGCTGTCCCGCTGGCTCAACCCCAACATTCCGCTCATCCCCGACCGCAGAACCAGTTAAGGAGCAACACCATGAAGAAGGCATTGACGTGGGGCGGCGGACTGATCGCGCTCTACCTGATCGTCGCGAACGCATCCGGGGTGAAGACCGCGGCCGGCGCCGGGTTCAGCGGCGTCTCGCAGCTCGTCCGCTCCCTGCAGGGCCGGATCTAACATGACGGCCCGCCCCATTCTCACAACGCAGACGGTTGCGGTTGCGGCGCCGGACGGTGCCACGATCAGGCGGGTGCGCCGGCTCGACGCCGCCACCACCCGCACGATGACCGGCACCGGCGGCGGCGTCATCGGCCACGACCGCGGCAACCCCGAAGTGTCCTACACCGGGGCGGTCCCGGCCGCGATCCAACCTCGCCACGGCCGGATCATCGCCGCCCCCCAGGACATCCCCTACATGCCGCCGGCGTATCAGGACGCCATCACCCAGGATCCTGGCACGAACAGCCTCGCGGCCCTGCAGCTGCAGCGCCTCAACCGATAAGACGGGTTGCACGACAATGGATCTCGCCAAGGTCAAAGCCTGGTTGAAGACGCACCGCAAGCAGGCCGCCGCCGGCGCGGCCGGCCTCGCGGTCGCCGTGTTCGCGCTCTACCGGCGCCGCGCCGCGCAGCAGCAAGGGTTGGCCGTGGGATTCCAGCCGCAGCAAACCGCCGGGCAAGACGCCGCGGCCGGGGCCTACGACCAGTTCACAGCCGCGCTCGGCCAGCTCTCCGACCAGCAGCAGCAGCAGTCCGGGGCGATGTATGACGCGCTGGGCCAGATCGCGCAAGGCCTGTCCGCCGGGCAGTCCTCCCTCGCCGACGCCATGGCCGCCAACGCCGCCGCCCAACAGCAGGCCACCGGCGGCCTACTCGACAGCATCACCGGCGCGCTCACCCAGCCGGCGGTCGCCGCGGCCCCCAGACCGGCGCAGAAGACCCCGACGCAGGGCGTGTACACATTCCAGCCCGGCGACACCCCCGGCGCCGTGGCGGCCAAATACGGCGTGACCGTGGACCAGCTCCTGGTCGCCAACTCCAAGTCCGGGGCCGGGTTCGCGGACGCCGGCCACCGCGTCACCGTGCCCGTCGCCACCGCTCCCTCCACGGGTGCGAAGCCTGATATTCGCTACCAGTTCAAGGCGGGCGAAACCTACGCCTCGGTCGCGAAGCAATTCGGCCTCACCGAGGCGCAGCTGCGCGCAATGAACCCGAAAGCCGGCACCGGATCCGGGAAACCCGGCACCGCGATCACGATCCGAGGCTGACCATGTCCAACCTCGACCAGATCACCAGCTTCCTTCTCGGAAAAGGATTGACCCGGGAACAAGTCGCCGGAATCGCCGGAAACCTCAAAATAGAATCCGGCTACTCACCGACCGCGTACAACGCGAACGAGAATGCGATCGGCATCGCGCAATGGCAGGGCGGGCGGCGCACCCGGCTCCAGGCCTACGCCGCGCAAACCGGCGGCAGCGAAACCTCCCTGACCACTCAGCTCGGCTTCCTGTGGCACGAGCTCACCGGATCCGAGGCCGGCGCCCTCGCACACCTCGCCACCACCACGACGCCCGGCGACGCCGCGGCCGCGTTCGATCAATACTACGAACGCTCTTCCGGCGCCGCCCGCAGCGCCCGCATCAGCGCGGCAAACACCATTTACCCCTCGATCGGGCCCTCCGCCGGCCAGCCCGGCTACACCTGGAACCCCGACACCGGACTCGCCAACACCGGCGCAGCCGCATTCCGCGGCGCCGGCACCGCCTACACCACCGGCACAGACGGAGGCGTGCCCTGGGATCCGTCGCTGCCGCCAGGGTCACCCGGCGGCCCGCCGATCACCGCCGAAAGCCCCTACGACCGAGGCACCGTCGCCGGCCAGATCTGGGACGCCGTCTCGGGACCGTGGGCGAACTTCGCGAAAACCG
This sequence comes from uncultured Actinomycetes bacterium, assembly GCA_937926105.1. Next base: position 11,508 of record CALANS010000172.1, read on the forward strand.
CGCTGTTTGTGGTCGGCGGGGTTGCCCTGGTCGTTGTTGGGCTCGCGATTGCGGCGAAGCCGGCTGTTTCGAAAGCGGTGCAAACCGCGGCGGAATTGAAATAGGAGAAATGATGGCTAACGCCCTGAACATTCCGATCATGCATTCCGCGTCCGGCACCCTCTCGTATTCCGCCGGCGCCCTGGTCGGATACTCCGTGCGCGAAACCGCCGGCGCCCCCGCCGTGTTCCGGCTCCGCGACGGCACCGACACCACCGACCCCCGCAACATCCTGCAAACCGTGTCCCTCGCGGCCCGGGAATCCGCACGGGAATCCTTCCAGCCCGCCGGCATCGGCTACGAGCTCGTCCTCTACGTCGAGGTCGTCTCCGGCCAGATCGAGGGCTCCGTCCAGGTCATCGCGGGGGCCCGGTAATGGGCAACTCCGGAGCACAAGTCGGCGGGATCCAGTCCGTCGCCCCCGCCGACACCACCATCGTCGTCACCGGCAGCCCTGCCGTCACCGTCAAGGCCAACGTCGGCACCGCCGCCGGCACCGTCGCCGCCGGCAATGACGCCCGGTTCGGCAAGATTGGCGGCGTCACCGTCACCGGCACACCCGCCAACGGGCAGATCCCCATCGCCACCGGCCCCACCGCCGCCGCATGGGGCAACGTCCCCGGCGGAACCGGCACCGGCGACGTCGTCGGCCCCGCCGGCGCGACCTCCGGCAACATCGCCCTCTTCGACGGCACCACCGGAAAACTCATCAAAGACGCGGGCGTGCCCCCCGCCGCCCCCTCCGCAGTCGCCGGCGCAGCCCTCGGCGCCGCCGCCGCCGGCACCTCCACCGCGTACGCACGCGCCGACCACGTCCACCCGAAACCCACCCCGGCCGACATCGGCGCACAACCCGCCGGCTCCTACGCCACCGCCACGCAAGGCGCCAAAGCCGACACGGCGCTGCAGCCCGCCGTCGGCATCGTCGTCGTCAACCACGGCACGAATGCCGCCACGGCACGGCCCGCCGGCGTCGCTGTCGTCTACTGGATCGGCACCGTCGCGCCCACCAACGCCGTAGCTGGCGATCTCGGATACGGGTGGTGACCCGATGACCGCCGGAACCCAATACGTCTACGACGGGGCCGCCTGGAAAGCCGCAAACACGCCGCCGCCCACGCCCGCGAACCAGGTCGTCACTTACACGAGCTCGCAGAATGTGACTCCACCGACGGGGGCCAGGTTCGGGTTTCTCGAAATGCTCGGAGGCGGCGCGGGCAGCGACGCCAATTACGGCGGCGACGCGGGGAACTTTTTTGCGCACCTCGTCGTCGTGTCATCTCTCACGTGGCCTCAAAGTCTCGCCGTGGGCGCGGGCGGGGGGGCAGGCGGAACCGCAGCATCTGGGACCGGCGGCACAACATCGCTCGGCAACTATCACGCCAACGGTGGTCGCAGGATCTCCACGTCGATGAATCTTTTCGACCGATCGCCGGGCTGGCAGTCGGAAGGTGGAAACGGCGGTAACCCGTCGAGTGGGACGCAGCTTTCCTCCGAGTACGGCGGTTCAGGCGGGAAAGGCCCAATCTCATCGGGCTCGGGTCCGGGATTTACAAGCTCTGCAGCGATCGGCGCGCTTTCCGGATACGGAAATGGCGCTAATTCCTCCGCTGGCGGGTTAGTGGGCCAGGCCGGCGCCGCGCGCATCACCTGGATCTTTTAAGGAGCTCCACCATGCGAAAGCCGTTGATAGACAACACGAACACCGTCGTGAACATCATCGAAATCGAGCCCGACGCCGACTACACCCCGCCGGACGGGCTCACGATGCGCGACGAGGACCCCACCGCGATCATCGGCGGCAGCTTCGACCCCGCCACCGGCCTCTATGCGCCGCCCCCGGATCCGCCGGTGACACCGTGACCCTCGACCTCGTCACCATCGTCAACGTCGCCCTGGCCACCGTCACGTCCGGCGGGCTGTTCGCCGGCGCCCGCTGGGCCCGCCGCACCACCCGCACCCTGGACCGGCTCTCGGACGTCATCACCCCCGCCGGCCAGCCATCCCTAGCCGCAACCGTCAACGGCCACGAAATCAGAATCTCCCTCAACTCCGCCGAAATCGCCCACCTGAAAGAAGCCCTAACATGACCCCCGAAACCCGCACCCGCATCTACGTCATCGCGTTCGTCATCGTCGTCATGGCGCTGATCGCCGCCGTCCTGTTCAAGCTCACCGACCTCGCCGCGGCACAAACCATCGTCCTGTGGATCGCCGGCGTCTTCGGCCTGCCCCTCGGCGTCGCCGTCGCCAACCGACCCACCAAGCCGCAACCATGACCAAACAGCACGTCATCAACGACCCCACCCTCGAGGTCGCCATCGCCGCCGCCCTCTACACCGCCGCAATCTGGCTCGTCTGGGACGCCTACGAACGCCGCGGCCGGTTGCGCTCATTCTGGGCCGGCATCATCCTCCCCTAGACACACAAAGCACCCGAGTGTGACGATCAGGTCATGAGCGGAGCAAAGAGCGGCGCGCAGGCGATCGCGTGGATCCTGATCATTCTGGGCGGCGCCGCGATCTGGTTCGGCGGCAAGATCCGCAACGAATACGGCGGCCTCGAGGACCTGACCTGGGCGGGCAGCATCGGCACGCTCGGAGCCGCGGCGTTCTTCCTCGGCGTCGCCGTCATGTGCGCGACACTGCTAGCGACCTACATCGTGGACGAGATCTCCCAATCGATCAGCCGGCGAATCGACGTCGCCGCCGCGCCACCACTACCGCCGGAAATGCGGCTCAGCAACCAGCAGGGATGGCAGCCACCGCCAGCAGGCCCGCCGCCGGCGCAGCGTTAGGCGGCGGCCGCCTGGACCATGGCGCGCAGCTGCGCGTCGTCCGGGGCGGCGTAGCGCTGGGTGGTGGCAACGGAGGCGTGACCGAGTAGCCGCTGCAGGTTGCGAATATCGAGCGTCCGCCGGTAGACGACGGTCGCGAAGCGATGACGGAGCATGTGCGTGGTCACGCCGCGGGGCAGCTCCCGCGAGATGAGCACGCCGACGTGGCCGGCCGACAGGTGAGAGCCGAACCCGTTCGGAAACACCCACCCGGCCGGCGCGGTGCGCAGCGCGGCCGCGGTCTCATCGTTCAGCGGCACGATCCGATCCTTCCCACCCTTGCCGTGCACCACGAGGGACCAGCCGCCAGGGGAGGGCATCACGTCCTGCCGGGCGACGCGGGAGATCTCGCCGCGCCTGAGCCCGTGCCACGCCGCGAGCTGCACCATCAGCCGAACGCGCACCGCCCGCGCGTGCAGCGCAGCGCTGACGACCGCCTCGGGGGCCGGGCGCGGCACGCCGTCGATCGGTCGCAAGATCGGCAGGTGCGTCGTCGGATCATCCGCTCGGATGCCCTCGTCGACGAGCCACGCGAAGAACGAGCGCAGCGCCGCGACGTGTGAGCGACGCGTCTCGCGTGACCATTGCATCCTGGCCAGCCACCGCGCGATCGCCTTGGACGTGACGACCGCCGGCCCGGCGTGGATCTCCGCCCCGAGACGGAGCAGCTGGTAGCGCCGAAGCCGAAGCGTGGCGCGTGACGCCCCGCCGGCCGCCAGACACTCCAGCCATGCCCGAATCGCTTCACTCCACGCCATGACCGCGCTGACCTCCTGATCGACCGCCGGCGCTCAGGCGGACTTGGATTCCACCGCCCGGCCGGTATTAACCGGATCGGCAGCGCGCCGCGGTGCGAGAGGGATCACCGGCGCAACATGCGGGCCGGCCGGACGTGTTACTCTCGGCGCGCAGTGAGCCATATTGTTTCGGAGTAGCGGGACCAGCGAAGACCGTATATCGGACGGTTGTTGGTTCGAGTCCAACCGGGGGAGCGCGCCGGGAATCCCGCGAGGCTCGTTCTCGCGGGATTTCCCATATCAGGGCGTGCAGGTCGTCTGGCGCG
>CALANS010000173.1 GCA_937926105.1 uncultured Actinomycetes bacterium
TCGTGCCCGGGCTGGGCGATGCGGGGGACCGCCAGTTCGGCGCGGTCTGACCACAGCCAGATCGGCCCGGCGTGCAACCTTCGGGGGCCGACGGAGCGTCCAGGGAGCATGGAGACGGTGACGGACGGGCGCGCCGGTGCTCGCGCCAGGGTGTCGGGTATGACGGTGCTCCTCGCGGTGCCGATGCTGATCGCTGCGCTGGCCCTGGCGGGCTGCGGCGGAGCCGCCGGCGTGGCGGACATGCCCCCCGCGCACGAACCGGTGGAATCGACCACCGGAGCCACCGCGAGCGGGGCGCTGCCCGCTCTGCTTGCCGGGCGCACGTTCCTGTCCACGTCGGTGGTGGGCCGGGACCTGGCTCCGGGCAGCCGCGTCACGCTGTCGTTCGACGGTGACGGCAGCGTCGGCGCGAACGCGGGATGCAATCACATGGGCGGCGCCCCGGCATGGGACGGCGACGTGCTGGCCGTGCCGGAGATGTACATGACGGAGATGGGCTGCGAGCAGCCGCTGATGGACCAGGAGCAGTGGTTCGCGGGTCTGCTGGCCGGCGGGGTCGCCGTGGCTCTTGCCAGGACCACGCTCACCCTGGCGGCCGACTCTGCGACCATCCAGCTGGTCGAGAAGACGGCGCCCGCTGCCGCTTCCGATGCGAGCGGCGACCCTGACGCAGGCGTCACGTCGTCGAGCCAGGCGGGACTGGAACCGAAGTAGTTCGCTCGTCACCCCGCGCACAGGGGCCGGCGCGACATTCACATCGGTCATTCACGCGGTACCCACCTGATCGGGGCAATACCGCATGAAGCATGGGAAGGCGGTCATACGTCACGGAGGGCCCCGACATGTTCGGCATGCGCATCGTTACCGGGGTTGTGCTCCTCGCCGCTCTTGTCACCGCATGCAGTAGCGCCCCTGCCGTGCCGAAACCTGCGGCTGCGGCGCGGCAGTCGGCTTCGACAGTGGCGGGATTCCGTGGCGGCCGCACGCGGTGCGCCGACCCGGTGATCGGGTGGGACGCCGCGGGCCGATCGCGGCTCGGAGAGCATCCGAGGCGGGTCGCCACCGCCGGGTACGCCTCGATCGACAGCGTCCCGCCCGGCGGCTCGGTCGGTGTCTACGTGTCCACCCCGGCGCGCTGGTTCCGGGTCCGGGCGTTCCGGATGGGGTACGTCGATGCCGGCACGGATGCCTGCCAGATCTGGGAATCCCGGTGGTTCCGCGGCGACGTTCAGGCTGCCGGCGTGGTCGTCGGCGCGACCCATTCGCCGTTCGCCCCGTGGCGCCGGTCCCTGACCGTCGTGACCACGGACTGGACGCCGGGCTTCTACCTGCTGCGCATCGATGGCGCGGGCCAGGCGCTGCCCGGGTTCATTCCGCTCACGGTGCGCTCACCATCGCTGGCGGGGCGCACCGTGCTCATCGCGCCCGACACCACGTGGCAGGCGTACAACTTCTGGGGCGAGTACTCGCTCTACCGCGGCGGCCGCGGGCACACTTTCGCCGATCGGTCGCGGGCCGTGCCGTTCGACCGCCCATACGCGCGCAGTCTCGGCGCGGCGGACTTCATCCGTGACCAGCTGCCCCTCGTCGTGCTGGCCGAACGGCTGCGCCTGCCGTTGGCGTACGTCACCGACGTTGACCTCCAGCGCGACCCCGCTGCGTTCTTGACCGCCAGGACCATCGTGTCCGTGGGACACGACGAGTACTACTCGCCGACGATGCGCGAGGCCCTGACCGAGGCTCGCGACCACGGCGTGAACATCGCGTTCCTCGGCTCCAACGACGTCTACCGCAAGATCCGCTTCGCGGCGACCGCGCTCGGTGCCGACCGGCTGGAGATCAACTACAAGGACGACACCGACCCCATCGCCGTGCCGTCGCTCGTCACCACCCAGTGGGACGAGGCCCCGTCGGACGATCCGGAGAGCTCGCTGACCGGCAACGCCTATCAGTGCTCGACACCGATTTCGTATCCGCTCGTCGTGGCGGACCCCGGCAACTGGATCTTCGCCCACACCGGGGTGCGGGACGGCACACGGCTGCCCGGAATCGTCGGACAGGAATTCGACGGGACGAACACCGCCCTGCCGCTGCCGAGGCCCGAATCCATCCTGTTCCACAGCCCGGCCACCTGCCACGGCCGTGCCATCGAGAACGGGCGTGTCGCCTGGAACGGCCGCGCCACCTGGCAGGACAGCACCTACTACACGACTGATTCCGGAGCGGGCGTGTGGGATGCCGGAGCGTTCAACTGGACGTGCGCCATCGCCCGCGCCTGCCGTGTGCACATCGGCGCGCGGGCTTCGACGATCGTCTCCACCATGACGACCACATTCCTGCTCGCGGCGGCATCCGGGCCGCTGGGCCGACTTCACCCGGCCGTTGACAATGTCCGCCGTCTGTACCCGACAGCGCCGCTCGGCCGACAGCGCGTGCGGTGGTGAAGCCCCCCGGCAGTAGGTCGCGATGACCCGCGCCACCGACCCGCTCGCCGCCCCGGCCGGCTGACCGATCCTCAGATGCCGAGTACGGCGGCCATATCCGCGCGCAGCCGGGCCAGATCGGCCGTCGCCGCAGCCCGGATCTGCGTCATATCCGCGCCCTCCGGCGCCGGCGCCACCACCTCCAGGTAGCACTTGAGCTTCGGCTCGGTTCCGGACGGCCGCACCACCACCCGTCGATGGGGCGTGCGCAGGATCATGGCGTCGGTCCGTGGCAGCACGTCGACCACCTCGGTGACGGTCTCGCCCGCCAGCTCCGCCGGCGGTGCCGATCTTAGCCGTGCCATCGCGCCGGCGATGACCGACAGGTCCTCCACCCGCATCGACAGCTGGTCGGTGACGTGCAGACCGTGCGCGCGGGCCAGGTCGTCCAGCGCGTCGGCCAGGCTCCGCCCGGACTCCTTGAGCGTCGCGGCCAGGACGCGGAGATGCCGTCCTTGTCGCGCACGAAGTCCGGGTCCACGCAGTGCCCCAGCGCCTCCTCGTAGCCGTAGACCAGTCCGGTACCGGCCCCGTCTCCGGCACGCACGATCCACTTGAAACCCGTCAGTGTCTCGTCGTAGCGGGCGCTGTGGGCGGCGGCGATGTGCTTCAGCAGTTCCGACGACACGATGGTGGTGGCGACCAGCGGATCGGGATGTGCGGCGGCGTCCAGCGTGGACAGCACCTGCTCGCCGAGCAGCGCCCCCGTCTCGTCGCCGCGCAGCATCCGCCAGGCGCCGGCCGGGTTCGCGGGATCCACCGGCATGCCCGCCGCGCAGCGATCCGCGTCCGGGTCGACGGCGATCGCGATGTCGGCGCCGATCCGTGCCGCCAGCGCCAGCAACAGGTCGGTGGCGCCGGGCTCCTCGGGGTTGGGGAATGCGACCGTGGGGAAGTCCGGGTCGGGTTCGGCCTGCTCCGCGACCAGC
>CALANS010000174.1 GCA_937926105.1 uncultured Actinomycetes bacterium
TCGGCTGGTAGTGCACCCGCATCTCGCCGCGATGGCAGGCCCCGGCCAGGTCCAATTCGGTGCGCAGCCGCTGCTGCGCCCGCGCCAGCATGTCCGCGTCGAAGGTCTCGATGCGGTCCCGGCCCTCGGCCTTGGCCCGGGCGGCGGCGGCCTCGGCGTGCCGTAGCAGGCTGTCCGCGTCGTCGGCGTCCGGCCCGGCCAGCGCGATCCCCACGGACAGCCGCGCCTTGATGCGGTCGTCGCCCAGGCTCACCGGCTGCGTGAACGCGCCGTGGATCCGACCGGCCAGCCGCATGGCGGCGTCGGAGTCCGGCAGGCCGTCGCACACCACCACGAACTCGTCGGATGCGACGCGCCCGACCAGAGCCTCGTCTCCGCATTCGTCGGCCACCGTGGAGCGCAATCGGTGCGCGGCCACCTGCAGCATCAGGTCCCCTGCGTCGCGCCCCAGGCTCTCGTTGACCACGCGGAACCGATCGATGTCGCAGAACAGCACCACGATCTCGCGGCCTGCGAAACAGTCGCACTCGCCCCGGCAGTCCGGGCCCGCCCGGTGATCGCGGCGCTGGGCGAGCAGTCGCTGCAGGTACTGCATCACCGAGGAGCGGCTGGCCAGCCCGGTCAGCTCGTCCCGTGCGGAGCCGATGGGGCCCACACGTATCGCGGAGGCGCGCGACTGCTGTCGCGGCATACCCCCCGGTCGGCCCCTCCCCATGGAGGCCCTATCGGCACCCGCGGGCGCCAACTTGAAGGCGCTCGACCACCGATATGACGACGTGTCCGTGCTTATCCGCTGCCAGGCTCGCAGGCCCGCTGCCGCCTGGGCAGAACGGCGAGCCGTAGGCGGCAGAACGGCGAGCTGGGGTTGGTGAAACGGCGAGCTGGGGTTGGTGAAACGGCGAGCGAAACGGCTACGCTCACCAGGTGACCGGCCCGAAGTACATCCCGCGCCTCATTCACTCCCGTGTGTCGGAAGCGTTGACCGATACACGCATCGTCGTCATCCAAGGTGCCCGTCAAGTCGGAAAATCCACACTCGCTGCCGCGGTGACAGCTGACAGTGGGGGCGTCGCCGTCACTCTGGACGACCCGATCACGAGAGATTTCGCTGCCTCGGATCCCACCGGATTCGTCGATCAGGCACCGAACTCGACGCTCGTCATCGATGAGATCCAGCGCGTCCCGGAACTCGTGATCGCGCTGAAGTCGGCGGTGGATCGCAACGGTCGACCCGGCCGCTTCCTCGTGACAGGCTCGGCGGATCTGCTCGCGCTGTCCACAACGCAGGAGTCGCTCGCCGGCCGCGCCGAACGAATCGGAATGCGACCGTTCTCCCAGCGCGAGTGGGCCCACCGCACCGGCTCGTTCATAGACACCGCTTTCAGCGGCAACCTCTTGCGCGATCACGAAAGCACCATGGACCGCGCCGGTTACCTGCACCTGGCCTGCGCCGGCGGTTACCCCAAGGCGCTGCAACGCACCACGGCGCGACGACGGGAGGACTGGTACATCGCCTATATCGACCAGATCGTGAAACGCGATGCTGCAGATGTCTCCGGGCTCCAGAGGCTCGCCGATCTGCCGCGACTGCTGCGTCTGATCGCTGCCCGAATGGGGAGCACCATGGTCTGGTCGTCGCTCGCTACGGACGCGGCAATTCCGCGCCGCACGCTCGATCCGTACGTCGCACTGCTGGAAACCCTCTACCTGATCGACGTCATACCCGCGTGGTCGCTCAACGTTACGGCGCGCCAAGTCAAACAACCGAAGGTCTTCCCTTCCGATTCCGGGATCGCCGCGGCGCTGCTCGGGACTTCCGCGACAGCGCTGGGCCCGACGTCGCCGCTGGCGGGCCCGATGTTGGAATGCTTCGTCGTGTCAGAGATACTGCGTCAGCTCGGATGGGCGGATCAGCGCGCCACCGCCCACCATTACCGGGACAGTCGCGGGCAGGAGGTCGATCTCGTCCTCGAGACGCCCGACGGCCGTGTCGTCGCCATCGAAATCAAGGCAGCTGCCACCGTTCAAGGGCGCGACACAGCCGGGCTCTCACTGTTGCGAGACCGGCTCGGCGATCGATTCGTGGCCGGGTTCATCGCGTATGCGGGCCAGACCGCGGTGGCAGCCGGCGATCGCGTGACGGCGCTGCCGATCGATGCCTTGTGGACACGGTGATCGACGGTCCTGCCCTGGACACTCATGCCACGGCGAGCCTGGGGCGGCAGTATGGCGAGCCCGCGGCCCCCGCGATGGCAGGATGGACCGGTGACGGACACCGCGGACATCTGGGACGTACTGGTGATC
>CALANS010000175.1 GCA_937926105.1 uncultured Actinomycetes bacterium
AGGCCGAGCATCGCCTGAGCAATGGCCAGTCGCTGCCGCATGCCCTGGGAGTAGGTCTTGACCCGCCGATCCACGGCCCGGCCCAGGTCGGCGATCTCCAACGCCTCATCCAGGTGGGCGTCGGCGGCCGGCCGTCCGGTGGCCCGCCAGTACAGGGTGAGGTTGGTGCGACCGGACAGGTGCGGCAGGAAGCCGGATCCCTCCACGAAACTCCCGACCCGGGAGAGGATCTCGGCTCCCGGACGGATCGGTGTGCCGAACAGCGAGATCTGGCCCGCCGACGGACGAATGAGCCCCATCACCATGCGCAGCGTCGTGGTCTTGCCCGCGCCGTTGGGGCCCAGCAGCCCCAGCACCTGGCTGCGCTCGACGCGGAAGGAGACGTCGTCCACGGCCACGACTCCACCGGGATATTCCTTGCGCAGGCCGGTGATCGCCAGAGGCGCGGCGTCGCCGGTGGGACGGGGACCCGGTACTGCCCTCGGATCCGATTCCGCCTTCGCGGAGCGTCGGGGGGACACCCGCCCGGCGACGGTCAGGGCCAGCACCGCGAGCACCACCAGGGCCCCCAGCGCGATGGCCAACCCGATCGGCTCCTCGGCCGCCGAAACCCGCTGCCCGCCAGCGATCGGGACGTGCAACAGGCTGCCTTCTGGCAGCGAAACCCGGTAGACCGCAGGCGCTGTCGGTCCCGCGTAACCCTGATCGGTGGTGGCCACCCGAACCTGGTAGGACTGGCCCGCCGGTAGCTGGAAGGCCACCGCGGGCAGGTGCACCGTCACCGTGACCGGCGTGCCGTCGGCCGGAAGGTCGTCGATGCGCACCGGCGACACCGCGCCGCCGGCCGGCCCGCCGGAGAGCAGCGCCCCGACCCGCGAGGCGGCGCCGGAAGAGCCGGCCGCTCCGGAAGCGCCGGCCGCGTCTGGGTCGGCTGTGTCTGAGTCAGCCGCCGCCAGCGACACGAACAGCACCGCGGAGTCGTCCGCACCGGAACCGGATCTGGGCCCGGCTCCGGGGAGGCCGGCCTGCCGGGCGACCGACAGCGTGACCGTGGCCGATCCGGTGACGACGGTGGGGGCCGAGACCGGGGCAGAGGTGAACACCGCGGTCTGGCCCGGGAGTGCGGTCAGCGCACCGAGCGCGCCCGCACCGACGGTACTCAGGCCCGGCAGGGACGAGATCGCCGCGGGCATGCCTCCGGGCGGGTTCAGGATCGACTGGGCCGATCCGGTCAGCGGCACGCCGCGGGTCGGGGCCGAGGCCTGGTCGGCGGTGCCGGGGTAGCCGGGTACCTGCAGAGTGCGGGTGCGGACTCGGCCGTTATCGGACACCGATCCGGCCACGCTGTACTGGAAGGCGTCGGAGGGTGTCGGCCCGGTGCCCACCAGGTAGTGCCGCAGCCAGTCGGTCACCCTGCCTTCGGTGGCGGCGTCCAGGCTGCCGCCGTTGTGTCCGCCTGGGTACCAGCTGACCGCGACCGGGGTTCCGTTGCCGGCGATCTGCCGGGCGTTGGCGTCGGCCTGGTCCAGCCCGAACAGCGTGTCGTTCTCGCCCTGCACCAACAGGGTCGGTGCGGTGATATCGCCGGCCACCGCGGCGGGGCTGGAGTTCGCCAGCAGCCCGGCCAGCGCCGGGGTGAGCCGGCCGGTCTGCGCGACCTGCACGTAGGCGACGCACAGGGCTAGCATCATCCGGCCGCAGCCGGCCACCGCCGGACTGGCCCCGTCACTGGCGGTGCCCGACGGGCCGGCACCATCCGCGCTACCGGTGCCGCCTGAGGTGCCGGTGCCGCCTGCGCTGCCGGGACCGCCTGGCGTGCCGGGGCCGCCCGGGGTGCCGGCGGAACTCCCGTCACCGCCGGATGTCTCGCCGGCCGCAGGGGCGCCTCCAGTGCCGCCAGTGCCGCCAGTGCCGTCCATGCCTCCGGTCCCGCCGGTCCCGCCGGTCCCGCCGGTGCCGTCTGTGCCGTCGACGCCGTTGGAGTCACTGGCCGCCGAGGCGACCGGCAGCGAGCTCCCCGAGATCACCGAACTCATCAGTGCGGCGGCCCAGGAGCGCTTGAACACACCGTCGGCGCCCGCCGGGATGTCGGCCGGTGTGCCGGGCGGGGGCCCGGCCCCGTCGGACCGCGTCACCGCCCCGTTGTTCGGGAACAGCGACTGGGCCAGGTCGTTCCAGGTTGCGATGGCCGCGACCGCATCGACCCGCCGATCGGTGCCGGCCAGCATCAGCGCCAGCGCTCCGCCGTAGGAGCCGCCGGTCACGCCGACCCGGGGATCGCCCGGCCCGTCCTGGCGCACCTCGGGTCGCCGGGCCAGCCAGTCCACCAGCGCCCGCGCGTCGGCCACCTCGTAGTCCAGCGAGTCCAGCCCGATCCGCCCGGTGGACGCGCCGAAGCCCCGCGCCGAGTAGGTCAGCACCACGAAGCCGTCCCGGGCCAGCCGCTGTGCGTCGGCGTCCACGCTCGATCGGGAACCGCCGAACCCGTGGGCCACGATCACCGCGGGCGACGGCGTCACTGCGGGCAGGTACAACCCGGCGTCCAGCGTCACTGACTCGTCGACTCCCGGGCCACCCGGAACGGTGATCTTCTCGTCCTGTGCCGGCACCGGCGCCGGGCCCGATCGGGGCCACGCCGCCAGCACGATCGCGGCCACCACCAGTACAGCAATCGCGAGCGCCACCCACCGGCGCGCCCGCGTGCGCAGCAGACGCCCGGCGATCACTCCACCAGGGTGCCAGACGGCGGGGCGGGCCGTTCGAACCCGGCGGTATGGAACACTGGTGGTGCGTGGAGGGGAGTATTCCCACTCGGCGGCGACATCGTCAGCACGGCGAACCGGCCATCCGGTTCCCCGGTGTCGCCGGCCGGTGCAGGCGCCCGGGGTGTGAATCGGGGCGGCTGTCCGGCGGAAGAGACCTCCGGCGATGACGTGCAGCGTCCGCCGGAGGAGAGTTCTGTGAACGTACCAGTGTGGGTGTGGGCCGCGGTGATCGTGGGCGTCGCCGCGATCTTCGTCGTCAGCCTGTTGTTCGGCCGCAAGGCGCATCTGATCACCGTGGGGGAGGCCGCCCGCTGGGTGGCCGGCTACGTCACCCTCGCCGTCCTGTTCGGCCTGGGGATCCTCGTCACCAACGGTGCCGACTACGCCGGGCAGTTCTTCGCCGGCTACATCACCGAATACGCGCTGAGCGTGGACAACCTGTTCGTGTTCGCGATCATCCTCACCTCGTTCCGGGTACCGCGCCAATTGCAGGGCAAGGTGGTGCTGATCGGCATCGCGATCGCGTTGGTGCTGCGCGGCGGCCTGATCGCCGCCGGCTCCGCGTTGATCCACAGCTTTTCCTGGGTGTTCTACCTGTTCGGGGCGTTCCTGGTGATCACCGCGATCAACCTGGCGCGCAACAAGGAGGAGTCCGACACCGAGGAACCCAAGACCGTCACGTTGTTGCGCCGGGTGATGCCGATCTCCGACGGCTACGTCGGCGACCGATACCTGGTGCGGCAGAACGGCAAGCGGATGGCCACCCCGCTGCTGGCGGTGATCCTGGCGCTGGGCACCACCGACATCGTGTTCGCGCTGGACTCGATCCCGGCGATCTTCGGGCTGACCAAGGAGGCCTTCCTGGTCTTCACGGCCAATGCCTTCGCGCTGCTGGGCCTGTCCGAGCTGTACTTCGTGCTCGGCGCGCTGCTGGATCGGCTGCGGTATCTGGGCAAGGGCCTGTCGCTGATCTTGCTGTTCATCGGCGTGAAGCTGATTCTGGAGGCATTGGCGGAGAACTCGCTGCCGTGGGTGGCGGGTGGCGAGCCGATCTCCTGGGCGCCGGAAATCTCGCCGGCGCTGTCCCTGACGGTGGTGGGCAGCATTCTGGCGGTGACGGTGATCGCGAGCCTGCTCGCGTCCCGGGTGGAGCGGCGCCGGGCGTTGGCCGTGCGGCGGGACGGCGAGGATCACCCGCTACCCTGACCGGTTGTGAAACCCTCCGATCTGCCCCTGTTCCGGTCCTATGGCCGCCCTGCGGTCGCCCCCGACGGGACGGTGTTCGCCGCGCTGTCCACGCCCGATCTGGCCGGCGATCGGTACGGCGGCGTGCTGCACCGGCTCGAGCCGGCCGGCCCGCCCAGGGAGTTCACCCACGGCCCGCGGGATTCGGCGCCTGTGCTCTCGCCGGACGGGACGGTGCTGGTGTTCCTGCGGGCCGGAGAGTCGGGCCCGGCGCAGCTGTCCCTGATGCGTACCGGCGGTGGTGAGCCACGTCAGTTGACGGATGCCTCGGTGCATCCGCTGGGCGCGTCGGCGGTGACGTTCTCCCCGGACGGGCGCTCGATTGCCTACCTGGCACCGGTTGTGGAGCCGGGCCGGTACGGCTCACCGGGCGCGGAGGGGGCCGACCAGCTCGACCCCGAGGCCGAGGCGCCCCGCCGGATCACCCGGATGTCCTACCGAGGCGATGGCAAGGGATTCCTGCTGGGCAAGCCCGAGCAGATCTTTCTGCTGGACCTGTTCGACGAGGCAGGGGCCGAGCTGCCCGACGCGGCCCCGCGCCCTGTGACCGCCGAACCGGGTCCGCTGGGCCGGCCGGCGTTTACCGCGGACGGTCGCGAGGTGCTGTACGTGCGGCGAGCCGCGGTGGACTCGGTGCATGGCGAGATCGCCGCGGTGCCCTCCGATGCCGACGAGCCCGGGATCGGGCGCACCGTCGTGCACATCGCCGGCGACGCGGCGGAGCTGACGGTGCACGGCAAGACGGTCTACTACATCGGAAGCGCGTTCGCCGGCAACGACTTCGCCGGACAGACCGACGGGCTGTGGGCGGCCCCGTTGGCGGGCGGGTCGGCCCGCCGGCTCACCGACGTGCAGACCGTGCAGGTCGACGCGATGGCGGGTGCACCGGTGCTGGTGGCCGATAAGGTCGTGGTGGCCGTCGCCGGCCGAGGCTCGGTGTCGCTGCGCGCGGTGCCGGTGCAGGCACACGACGCCCCGCTGGACGACCTGCCGGTGATCATCGGTGGCCGCCGGGTGGTCAAGGCGTTCACCGTCGCCGGCAGCCTGATTGCGGCGACGGTGGCGGGCCCGGGTAGCGCCGGAGACATCGTCACCGCCGTGGTCGCCGCGGCACCGGATGCCGACTCCTCGGAAACGGTGCTGACCGACGTGTCGGCCCCGCTGCGAGCGGCTGGGCTGTGCACCGCCGAAGAGATCACCGGCACCGCACCGGACGGCTACCCGGTGCACGGCTTCATGGTGCTGCCCCCGCCGGACCGGTTCGCCGGCCCGCACCCGGTGTTGCTGGCGGTGCACGGCGGCCCGCACTCCGCCTACACCTGGGCGGTGTTCGACGAGGCCCAGATGTACGCCGCGCAGGGGTACGCGGTGGTGCTGCCCAATCCTCGGGGGTCCGCCGGATACGGGCTGGAGCACGGCCGCTGCATCGTGGGCCAGTTGGGCACCATCGACGCCGACGACGTGTTGGCGCTCCTGGACGCGGCGCTGCGCCGGGAGGACTGCGACGCCGGTCGGGTCGGGGTGATGGGGGGCTCGTACGGCGGGTTCATGACGAGCTGGCTGGCCTCGCACGCCGCCGACCGATTCGTCGCCGGGATCAGCGAACGGGCGGTGAACGCGTGGGACTCGTTCACCGGAGCCAGCGACATCGGCTACTTCTTCGCCGACGGCTACGTGGGCTCGGATCGGGACGAGCAGTGGGCAAGATCCCCGCTGGCGCACGCCGACCAGATCGGCATCCCGCTGTTGATCATCCACTCGGAGCAGGACTGGCGCTGTCCGCTGGAGCAGGCGCAGCGGCTGTTTGTGGCGCTCAAGCAACGCGGCCACGAGACCGAGATGCTGGTCTTCCCCGGAGAGGGGCACGAGCTGTCCAGGTCGGGTCGGCCCCGGCACCGCCAGCAGCGCTTCGAGGCGATTCTGGACTGGTGGAGCCGGTACCTGCCGGTGGGGTGATGCGCGACGCGTGAGCGGGACGGTGCGGGTCCCGGCCTTGCGCTGACTGCGGGTCCCGGCCCGGCGCGATCAGCCGGCCGGGGCGATGCCACGGCTGGGCGCGGCATCTTCGTTGTGGACCGTCAGCCACGCCACCAGGCAGGCGATCAGGTTGCACACCGCGCAGGCCAGCAGCGCCAGCCGAAACGGAGTGGCGGGTTCCGCGCCGACCGACGCGATGGCGGGCAGTCCGACGGCGGCGATGACGGTAGCGGCCAGGGCAACCCCGATGGCGCCGCCGGCCTGCCGGGTGGCGTTGTACAGCGACGTGGCCTCGCCGGTTCGGAGCTTGGGCACCGAGTCGAACGCGGCCGCCTGGGTGGGCATGAACGTGTGCGCCTGCCCGATGCCCACCACAAACATGATCAGCACCGGGACGATGTCCGGAGTGCCCGCGCGCACCAGCAGGGCGATGCCGCACAACATGGCCGTCACCAGGGCCTGGCCGGTGGCCACCAGCCCCCGCGGACCCACGCGTGAGTACAACCGGGCTGCGATCTGGGTTCCGACCATCACGCCGATCGCCTCCGGGAAGGTGAGCAGCCCCGCCGTGAGTGGCGAATGTCCGAGCGCGTTCTGCAGCATGAGTGGATAGGCGAACAGGGCGCCCAGGAACCCGGCCGAGGACGACATGGTGATCAGGTTTGCCGAGCGGAACAGCCGCAGCCCGAACAGGCGCAGTTGCAGCATCGGCCGGGCCACCCGCAGCTCCACTGGCACCAGGGTGGTCAGCAGGACCACTCCGACCACCCCGGGCAGCAGGATCTGGGCGGAGGTCCAGCCCTGGGCGGGGCCTTCGGACACCGCGTACATCAGGCCGGCGAATCCCGCCCCGGCCAGAACGAAACCGGGGACGTCCAAGCGGTTCCCGGTGGTCCGGGGGAGCGGTCGCACCACCAGCACCGTGAACAGCACCGCGGCGATCCCGATGGGCACATTGATCCCGAAGATCCACCGCCAGCTGGCGTGTTCGGTCAGCAGCCCGCCCAGCACCGGTCCCAGGGCGGGCGCGAACGCGATCGGGACGGTGGTGATGCGCCCGAGCCGGATGCGCTCGGCGGGCGGGAAGGTCCGGTACAGGATGGCCATTCCGACCGGCGTCATGAGCCCGCCGGCGGCGCCCTGCAGCACCCGGAAGATCACCAACTGACCCAACGAACCGGCCAGCCCGCAGGCCGCCGAGGAGGCGGCGAACAGTGCGATGGCGGTGACGAACACCTCGCGGGCGCCGAGCCGGTCGCCGAGCCAACCGGACACGGGGATGGCGACGGCCACGGCTACCAGGAAGCCGATGTTGATGGTGGCGGTCTGGTCCACTGGCACCGCGAAGTCGCGGGCAATCGTCGGCAGCGCCACATTGACGACGGTCGCGTCCAGGATGTTGATGAACATTGCGGCGACGAACACCGTCGCGACCGCGATCTTCTGGCGGCGGCCGGCCGGTTGATCCTCCGTCACCGCCGCGATGCTCACCGGCGTAAGCCTATCCGGGCGTCGGGAGCGGACCGCCAGACGTGGCGGCGCCGATGGCGTGCCCCGCGGGCTACCAACCCCGTTCGCGCCACTCGGCCAGGTGGCCACGCTCGGTGCCGAGCGTGGTGTCGTCGCCGTGCCCGGGGTAGACCCAGGTGTCGTCCGGCAGCACGTCGAACACCCTGGTCTGCAGATCGTCCATCAGCGAGGTGAAGGTCTCCGGCGATGTGGTCCGGCCCGGGCCTCCGGGGAACAGCGAGTCCCCGGTGAACAGATGCGCCGATCCCTGGGGATCCCGATACAGCAGCGCCACCGATCCTGGGGTGTGGCCGCGCAGCGCGATCACCTCGAGCTGGCTGTCGCCGAGCGGGACGGTGCTGCCCTGGTCCAGCGGGACATCGGTGGGCACCGGCAGGGCGGCCGCATCCGCGGCGCCGGCATACAGGTTGGCGCCGGTGGCCCCGGCGACCGCTCCGAGGGCTCCCCAGTGGTCTGCGTGCTGGTGGGTGGTGACGATGGAGCGCAGTCGGGGCCGATCCGGCCCGTCGCCCAGCAGGTCGATGATGCGCTGGTTGTCGTTGGCGGCGTCGACGAGGACCGCGTCACCGGTGTGCCGGCACACCAGCAGGTAGGTGTTGTTGTCCATCGGGCCGACGGACATCTTGGTGATGGTGATCTCGGCCAGCTCGCGGAGGGCGGGCGGGCCCTGCGGGTCGACGTGGCCGGTGTAGTCGCTGGCTGCCATGGGGTGCTCGCTCACGGTGCCGAGCGTATCGAGGCCGGCCGACGGCCGGGAGAACTGGCCCGGACACCAGTGACGGGGCCGGCTCGCGGACCGACCCCGTCACCGTGGCAAGCGGCTGGTTGCGCCCAACACCGCCGCGTTTCACGTTGGACCGAGACCACCAAGACGAAGTAAGAATTGGTAATGTCTCGGTAATGTCGACCGTAGCGCGAGGATCGCGTCGGTGCAAGCACCGCGCGTCGGCGTTCGTCGGAATCACCCGGACGGGGCAGCGCTGGCGGAGCAGTGTCGGTGCCCCCGCCTAGCATGGGTCACCGTGACCGACCAGCTAATCGTGCGGGGTGCGCGCGAGCACAACCTGCGCAATGTCGACCTGCAACTGCCACGCAACTCGCTGGTGGTGTTCACCGGGCTGTCCGGGTCCGGCAAGTCGTCGCTGGCCTTCGACACCATCTTCGCCGAGGGCCAGCGCCGCTATGTCGAGTCGCTCTCGTCCTACGCCCGCCAGTTCCTCGGCCAGATGGACAAGCCGGATGTCGATTTCATCGAGGGCCTGTCGCCGGCGGTGTCCATCGACCAGAAGTCGACCTCCCGCAACCCGCGATCCACGGTCGGCACCATCACCGAGATCTACGACTACCTGCGCCTGCTCTACGCGCGGATCGGCCATCCGCACTGCCCGGTGTGCGGCGAGCGCATCGCCCGGCAGACCCCGCAGCAGATCGTGGACCGCGTTCGTGAGATGCCCGATGGCACCCGGTTTCAGGTGCTGGCCCCGGTGGTACGGGAGCGCAAGGGGGAGTACGTCGACCTGCTGGAGAACCTGCAGGCGCAGGGTTTCGCCCGGGCCCGTATCGACGGGGTCGTGCACCAGCTGACCGATCCGCCCACCCTGAAAAAGCAGGAGAAGCACTCCATCGAGGTGGTGGTCGACCGGCTGGTCAACAAGGCCTCCTCGCAGCAGCGCATCACCGACTCGGTAGAGACGGCGCTGGGGCTGGCCGACGGCGTGGTCATCGTCGACTTCGTGGACCTCGAGGAGAGCGACCCGGCCCGGGAGCGGCGCTTCTCGGAGCGCCTCGCCTGCCCGAACAACCACCCGCTGAGCGTGGACGAGTTGGAGCCGCGCTCCTTCTCGTTCAACTCGCCGTTCGGTGCGTGCCCCGAGTGCACCGGGTTGGGTATCCGCAAGGAGGTCGACCCGGAGCTGCTGGTCCCCGACGGTGCCCGTTCGCTGGCCGAGGGCGCCATTCACCCCTGGGCACAAGGCACCTCGGCGGAGTACTTCACCCGGCTGCTGCAGGGCCTGGCCGACGACCTGGGCTTCTCGCTGGACACCCCCTGGGACAAGCTGCCCGCCAAGGCCCGGCGCGCGGTGCTCGAGGGCAGCGAGACGCAGGTACACGTCAGCTATCGCAACCGGTACGGCAGGCAGCGCTCCTACTACGCCGACTTCGAGGGCGTGATCCCGTTCATCGAACGGCGCGCTGCGCAGACCGACTCGGAGTGGGCACGGGAGCGCTACGAGGGCTACATGCGCGACGTGCCGTGCCCGGCATGCGACGGCACCCGGCTCAAGCCGGAGATCCTGGCGGTGACGTTGGATCACCCGGCGCGTGGTCCGATGAACATCGCGCAGGTGGCGGCGTTGTCCATCAAGGAGGCCGCCGAGTACTTCCCGGGGCTGAAGCTGTCCAAGCGGGACCGGATGATCGCCGAGCGGGTGCTCAAGGAGGTCGACGCCCGGCTCGGCTTCATGCTGGACGTCGGGCTGGACTACCTGTCGCTGGATCGCGCGGCGGCGACGCTGTCCGGTGGTGAGGCGCAGCGCATCCGGCTGGCCACCCAGATCGGCTCCGGCCTGGTGGGCGTGCTGTACGTGCTCGACGAGCCGTCCATCGGGCTGCACCAGCGGGACAACCATCGGCTCATCCAGACCCTGACCAGGCTGCGGGACCTGGGCAACACGCTGATCGTGGTCGAACACGACGAGGACACCATCCGTGCCGCCGATCATGTGGTGGACATCGGTCCGGGCGCCGGCGAGCACGGTGGCCGGGTCGTGGTGTCCGGCACCGTCGCCGAGCTGGAGGCCAATCCGGAGTCGCTGACCGGGGCGTTCATTGCCGGTCGTCGGTCCATCCCGATCCCGATGGTGCGCCGGCCGGTCGATCGCAAGCGGATGCTGACGGTGGTCGGCGCCCGGGAGCACAACCTCAAGGGCATCGACGTCGCCTTCCCGCTGGGCTGCCTGGTAGCGGTGACGGGAGTCTCGGGGTCGGGCAAGTCCACCCTGGTGAACGACATCCTGCATGCCGTGCTGGCGAACCGGGTGAACGGGGCGCGCATGGTTCCGGGCCGGCACACCCGGGTCACCGGCCTGGAGCACGTGGACAAGATGGTCGGCGTCGACCAATCGCCCATCGGGCGGACCCCGCGGTCCAACCCGGCGACCTACACGGGGGTGTTCGACCACATTCGCAAGCTGTTCGCGGCCACCACCGAGGCGAAGGTGCGTGGCTATCAGCAGGGCCGGTTCTCGTTCAACGTGAAGGGCGGCCGGTGCGAGGCGTGCGCCGGTGACGGCACCCTGAAGATCGAGATGAACTTCCTGCCGGACATCTATGTCCCGTGCGAGGTGTGCAAGGGGGCTCGGTACAACCGGGAGACCCTGGACGTGCACTACAAGGGTAAGACCATCGCGGACGTGCTGGACACCCCGATCGAGGAGGCGGAGGAGTTCTTCCGGCCGATCGGCGCGATCCACCGGCACCTGAAGACCCTGGTGGACGTCGGGCTCGGCTACGTGCGACTCGGCCAGCCGGCGCCGACGCTGTCCGGCGGGGAGGCCCAGCGAGTCAAGCTCGGAGGAGAGCTGCAGAAGCGGCAGACCGGGCGGACGGTGTACATCCTGGACGAGCCCACCACCGGGCTGCACTTCGCCGACGTGGAAAAGCTGCTCGGCGTGATCAACGGCCTGGTGGACAAGGGCAACACAGTGATCGTCATCGAGCACAACCTGGACGTCATCAAGTCTGCCGACCACATCATCGACATGGGCCCGGAGGGCGGCTCGGGCGGTGGGCTGGTGGTGGCGACCGGCACCCCGGAGGAGGTGGCGGCCAACCCGGACTCCTACACCGGGCAATTCTTGGCCCCGATCCTGGCCGGGCGCGGACATGTGCCGGGGACCGAGCAGCCCGCGGGGTCGGGCCGGAAGGCGATGCGGGGCAAGGGCGTTGCGCCGAAGTCGTCCTCGGCCGTGTCCGGGAAGGCGCCCCGAGCCAAGAAGTCGGCGGCCGCGGCGAAGCAGCCAGCATCGGCTGGGAAGGCGAAGGCGGGCACCTCGAATGGCAAGGTACCGGCCGATAAGCCGGCGTCGGCTGCGCTCCCGATGGTGGTCAACGGCAGCGTCTCGGTGGACGACGAGCAGGCCAGGCTCGCTGCGCGCAAGACCATGGCGGCGGCTCGACGGCGGGCTGCCAAGCTCCGGTAGTCGCGAGTCGCTGTGGGGGCAGCCCGACGGACAGGTGTTGGCGGCCGAGGGCCAGGCCCACCCATCGATGATCGACCGGCGTCGGCGGGTAGCGCGGGCGCCTCGTCGACTCGTCGTTGACTCCGTGGGCGCATCGGCTGCGACGAGAGTCAGCGAAAGAATTCAGGGGCGTCCCGTTGCATGACCCATGTACACGTGTACGATAGAACATATGAATGAGTCGATGGCACTGGACAGCGCGTTTGATGCTTCAGTGTGCAACGAGTCTGTAGCGGAGTTGGAGTCTTCGCAGCTGACGGGTCCGATGATCGCACCGGCGTCCGGCGGTGCCTCCACTGCGTGCGGGCCGGACATCAGCCACTGGGCTCGCGATCTGGCGGGTCTCGCCGACGCCGGTGACGACGCCGGCGGTATTGACCAGATCCGACAGTTGGAGGACATCAAGTCCGCCTGCGCCGCCGCGCAGGCCCGGATCACCGCTGCCTTTGCCGCGTCGCAGCGCGCAAGCAACGCACCCCGTCCTGGGGAGACCTCTCATGCGGACGGCGATGCGGGTCATGACCCGCATGTCTGTCCGGACGGCGACACGGTTGCTGACGCCGGCTGGGACGCCGACCCCGATGTTTCAGAGATGCGTCGCGTCGGCGGTGGTTCGCGGGCACAGCAGTGGGCTCGGCGGCGTGCAAAGGCGGAGCGGCTGGCTAGACGGTCGGCGGCGGCGCAGGTGGCGTTGGCGCGGCGGGAGTCGCCGCAGCGGGGTGGCCGGTTCGTGGGCCTGGCCGATGTGCTGACCGGGGAGATGCCGAACACGTTGGCGGCACTGGCGTCCGGCGTCATCAACGAGTGGCGCGCGATGATCATCGTGCGGGACACCGCCTGCCTGACCGCCGAACAGCGTCGCCAGGTCGATGGTGAGATCGCCGGCAAGCTCGACGGTTTGGGCGATGCGCGGATTCACGCGTTGGTCACGGCGATCGGTTACCGCTTGGACCCGGAGGCAGCCACGTCGCGGGCGGTGTGCGCGGTGTCCGATCGGCGGGTTGCTGTCCGGCCGGCGCCGGATGCGATGGCGTATCTCAGCGGGCTGATGCCGGTCGCGACGGCGGTGGCGTGTTACGCGTCGTTGTGTCGGCATGTGGATGCCCGCCCCGGGCTGGCGGGCGACACGCGTACCCGCGACCAGCGGATCGTCGATGAGTTCATCGCAAGGCTGACCGGCCCGGCTGTGGGGAATCGTACTGGTGCTGGTCCCGCTGATATCAGCGCCGGTGCCGGTGCCGCGGGCGCCGGTGATGTCGGCGCCCCGCGCGCCGATGCTGGTGCGGCCGGCGTGAGCGGGCGAGCGGACGCGGGCGCCGGTAACGGTGGCGAAGTCCCGGAGGCTGCCGATCGAGCGCCCGATGCTGGTGTTTCCGGCGGGTCTGAGGTGGCGGCCACCGAGCTGGGGAGTCGCGCCGACTTGGGTGATGCTGATCGTGCGAGCAGCGACCCGGTGGCCGCGGTGCGGGCGGCCTATGAGCGTGCGGTGGCCCGTCCGGCGAACGCCGGTGCAGGCAGGGCGGGTAGCGCAGGCAACGCAGCCAGTGCAAGCAACGCAGCCAGTGCGGGTAGCACAGTCAGGGTGGGTAGCGCGGCTAGCGCAGATAACGCAGTCAGCGCAGACGCAGAGAACTTAGCCAGGGTGGCCGCCCACACACCGGGGGTCGCCGGTCGCGCGATACGTGGCGCAGAGCGACGGGGCCCGAATCCGCGGCACGGGCCTGCCTGGGGAATCCCGCCGGGCACCGACGTCATGCTGAATGTGGTGATCACCGATCGGACGCTGCTGGCCGGTGGGGACGATCCAGCCATTCTGCAGGGCAACCATCCGATCCCCGCGCCCCTGGTTCGTTGGATGCTCGCCGATTGTCCGGCGGAGGCGCGGGTATGGATCCGGCGGCTGTATACCCGGCCCAACACCGGCGAACTGGTCGCGCAGGAGTCCCGGCGTCGAGAGTTCCCGCCCGCGATGCGTCGGCTGTTGCTGACCAGGGACCAGACCTGCCGTACCCCGTGGTGCAATGCCCCCGCCCGGCATGCCGATCATCTGCGTCCTGCGGCGGTGGGCGGAGCGACGCGGCTCGGCAACGGTCAGGGCCTGTCCGAGGACTGCAACTACATCCGGACCGCCCCGGGCTGGTCGGCCCGGTGTGATCCGGCCCGGTCCGGCGACATCGAGGTCACGACGCCGACGGGTCATCGTTACCACAGCCCGTGCCCCGACGTGGTTCCCGGCCACACGCGTGACGCGCATCCCCCGGCCGATGTCTGCTACCACGCCGAGCAGCTTCTGGAATGGCATTTGGCCCGAACGGGTTGACGCCCTCGCCTGTGGGCTACCTACCGCGGAATCGCCGTGATCGGTGACGACACGGGTTCTTCGTGCCACACTGTCGGCAGGACGTGGCTCAGCGCGGGCTACCCCCTCTCGAGGGGGCGGGTCGGCCGTCCGCCGGGACGGCCGTTCGTGAGGAGGGCGCGGTGACCGGCGAACCGACCCTGATCGGGTCGGTGCAACGTGCCTTGCATCTGCTCGATGCGGTCGGTAGCCGAGACCGGCCGGTCAGCGCCAAGGTGCTGGCCCGCGAGACGGCCCTGCCCCTGGCCACCACGTACCACCTGCTGCGCACCCTCGTCCACGAGGGCTATCTGCGGCGGCTGGACGGCGGATACGTGCTCGGCGACCGGGTGGTGATGCTCGGCACCGGCTTACCGGCCTGGCGGCTGCGCCCCACCCTGACCGCCTTGCGGGACGAGCTGTCCGCCGCCTGCTACCTGGCCGTCTACCGCGACGGCGAGATCGAACTGGTCGACATCGTGGACAGCCCGCAACACCCCCGCACCGATTTGTGGGTGGGCCTGCACGACGCCGGCCACGCCACCGCGCTGGGCAAGGCGATCCTCGCCGAGCTGTCTGGCGATCAGCGCGAGGACTATCTGGCCCGGCACGCACTGGCCGACCTGACGCCGCACACTGTCACGAACCGGGCGGTGCTCAGCAGCCGTCTGGCCGACCCGACGGGCCTGGCCATCGACGCCGGTGAGTACCACCTGGGTGTGGTGTGCGTCAGCGCCCCTATCCGCACCGCCGACGGCATTGCCGCGGTGGCGGTCTCCGCACCCGCCGAGCGAGAGCGGGACCTTCGTAGCAGGAGCGCGGCGCTGCGCCGCGGCGCGGACCGAATCGGGCTCGCCCTGTCCGTCAAGTAGCGCGCCGGCTCCGCCAAGTACCTCCCCGTGCCCGTCGCAGCGGCCCGCCTCGCGGGCGCATTATCACCATCTGAAATCCATGGCCTTCACCGGAGGCCCCCGGCCGGTCACGATCGCATCAACGGACCGAGCCGATGGGAGTGGCGCGATGGGCAGTGTGGATTCGGACACCCGGATCGATCTGTATCGGATGATGGTGCTGATCCGCTCCTTCGAGGAGGCGATTCGCGCCGAGTACCACGCGGACAAGAAGCCCGCCTGGGACATTGGGGCCGGGCTCATCCCGGGGGAGATGCACCTGTCGGCCGGGCAGGAGCCGGTTGCCGCCGGTTTGATGGCCCACCTGCGCCCCGACGACGCCGTCACCGCCACCCACCGCCCGCACCACCTGGCCATCGCACACGGAGTCGACCTGGGCGCAATGACCGCGGAAATATTCGGCCGGGAAACCGGTCTGGGTAAGGGACGCGGCGGCCACATGCACCTGTTCGACCCGGCCACCCACTTCTCCTGCTCGGGCATCATCGCCGAGGGCTACCCGGCCGCCCTGGGCCAGGCCTTCGCGTTTCGTTCCCGCGGCAGCGACGCCATCGCGGTCGCCGTCGCCGGCGAGGGCGCCGCGAACGCTGGCGCGTTCCACGAGGCGCTCAACCTCGGCGCCCTGTGGCAGCTACCCGTGGTGTTCGTCGTGGAGGACAACGACTGGGGCATCTCGGTGCCCCGCGGCGCCTCCACCTCCGTCGCCTCCAACGCCGACCGCGGCGCCGCCCACGGCATGCCCTCCGTCCGGGTCGAGGGCAATGACGTCGAAGCGGTCTACCGGGCGGCGGGCGAGGCGGTGCAGCGAGCCCGATCCGGTGGCGGGCCGTCGTTGATCGAGATCCACACGCTGCGCCTGTGGGGGCACTTCGAGGGTGACGCCCAGGGCTACCGGCCGGACCTGGACGAGGTGGACGACCACGACCCGATCCCCGCGTACGAAGCGACGTTGCGCGCCGACGGGGTGCTCGACGAGGAAGGCATCGGCAAGATCCGTACCCAGGCCGCCGACCGCGTCGAGCAGGCGATCCAGTTCGCCAAGTCCAGTCCGACACCGGATCCCGGCGAGGCCCACCGCTACGTATTCGCTGGCGCGAGCTGACCGGCGGAAACGGTGACCTCGGTCAGCCTGGACGAGCAGCAACGACCACACGACGACAAGGAGCATCGGCGATGACAGCGACCCTGCCGCAGACCGGATCTCGGCGGTTGTCCACCGCCAAGGCCATGGTTGAGGCGATCAGCCAGGAGATGCAGCGCGACGAGTCCGTCTTCGTGCTCGGCGAGGACGTGGGCGCCTACGGCGGCATCTTCTCCTCCACCACCGGGCTGCTGGATCAGTTCGGTCCGACCCGGGTACTGGACACGCCGATCTCCGAGACGGCCTTCATCGGGCTGGCGATCGGGGCGGCAGTGGAGGGCATGCGCCCCGTCGTGGAGTTGATGTTCGTCGACTTCATGGGGGTCTGCCTGGACCAGATCTACAACCACATGGCCAAGATCCACTACGAGTCCGGCGGCCACGTGTCGGTGCCGCTGGTGCTGACCACCGCCGTCGGCGGCGGCTACTCCGACGGCGCCCAGCACTCGCAGTGCCTGTGGGGCACGTTCGCGCACCTGCCCGGCATGAAGGTGGTCGCGCCCAGCACCCCGTACGACGCCAAGGGCCTGATGACGGCCGCCATCCGGGATCCCGGGCCGGTGATCTACATGTTCCACAAGGGCGTGATGGGGTTGGCGTGGATGGCCAAGAACCAGCGCTCCATCGGCGCGGTTCCCGAGGAACCGTACGAGATCGAGATTGGCAAGGCGAACGTGGTGCGCAGCGGTGCTGATGTCACAGTCGTCACCATCTCCCTGTCCGTGCACCACGCCCTCGACGTCGCTGAACAGCTTGCCGGAGAAGGGATCTCCTGCGAGGTGATCGACCTGCGGTCCATCGTGCCGCTGGACCGTGCGGCCATTCGCGCCTCGGTGGCCAAGACCGGACGGCTGGTTGTCGTCGACGAGGACTACGCCTCGTTCGGGCTGTCCGGCGAGGTCATCGCCTCGGTGGTGGAACACGACCCTGGGCTGCTGCGGGCCGCGCCGGTGCGGGTGGCCGTGCCGGATGTGCCCATCCCGTACGCGCGCGAACTGGAGTACGCGGTGCTGCCGACGCCGGCCAGGATCACCGAGGCGATCCGGGAGGTGATGCGTCCGTGACGGACTCCGTGACGGACATTGTCTTCCCGGCGATGTCCAAGGACAACGCCGAGGCCGAGGGGGTGATTGCGACCTGGTTTGTCGCCGATGGCGAGACGGTGGCCGAGGGCCAGCTGGTGGCCGAGGTGGCCATGGACAAGGTGGACATGGAGGTGACGGC
Source organism: uncultured Actinomycetes bacterium (assembly GCA_937926105.1). The sequence continues at coordinate 17,373 of CALANS010000175.1, forward strand.
GCCGGTGGCCGGCGTGATCACCCTGTCCGCCGCCGAGGGCGACACGGTGCGGCAGGGCGGGGTGATTGCCTCGATCGCCTGACAGTATTGCCACTCAAGAAATGGGCACCACGGAGCCGGGCCCGGTTGGAACGGGCGCCACCAAGACAGCAGCAGTCGAGACACGGACGGCCGAGACGGGAACGGCCAGGGGCACACATGCGCGGGACATCGGGGGTCACGTGATGAGGGTCGGCAACGGATGGCTGTCCGAGCGCCGGCGGGCGCAACCGCCGCGCTCCGAAACGGCCCGGCCGCGCGAGGACGCGGCCAGCGGTGACGTGCCGGTCGGCGATGTGGTCCGTCACGCGAGCGAGAACACCCAGCGGTCGGCGGCGAACACCGCCCGATCAGCGGTGCGCACGATCAGGAACGGTCCGCGGCGTCCGAGCGCGTGGACCTCGATGCTGTCCTCCGGGTCGAGTAGCAGCGCATCGGGCCGGGGGTGAACGACCACGGCATGCCCGGCGGCCAACGGCCCACCGGCGGCCCGGATGGGCACCAGATGAGCCGGTAACCGTGGCCTGCTCCACCGCTGCAGCCCCGTGCGCGGCTGGTGCAGCCGGACCGGCGTACCGCACCGTGCCGGGACCCCCGGTGGCGCCGCGCCGGGCACCGAGGCTGCCAGCAGTCCGGCCAGCTCTGCCGCCTGCGACCATCGCGCGCAGCGCCCCGCCAGCACCGTGACCCCCGCGACGCACACCGCCACCGCGCCACCCCCGATCACGGCGCCCGCGCTGCCGACGAACCAGCCCGGTGCCAGCCACCCCAGGACGGCCAGCAGGGCCGTGAACGACGCGGCAACCACCGCCGCGCTCGCCGTCCGCGACCGCACCCGGCGGGTCACACCGGCGTCTCCGGGTAGATCGGGATCGGTGGCTTCGGGACGGTGTCGACGCGAACGATCCATGGTCCGTGCAGCCTACGGCGACGGCAATGGAACAATCATCCGACGTGAAGTCCTTCGAGAGCCTGTTCGCCGAGCTGCTGGACCGGGCCGCGTCCCGGCCGGCCGGGTCCGGAACCGTCGCCGCATTGGATGCCGGGGTCCATGAGCAGGGCAAGAAGCTGCTCGAGGAGGCCGGCGAGGTGTGGCTCGCGGCCGAGCACGAGGGTGACGATGACCTGGCGCTGGAGGTGTCTCAGTTGCTCTACCGCATCCAGGTGATCATGATCGGTCGGGGAATCGGTCTGGCGGACGTCTACCGGCATCTGTAACCGTCACCGCCCGACCATCCGCTGCCCGGCAGCGCCGTCACCGCTAGGAAGCCTCGATGCTGAAAGTTGCCGTCCCCAACAAGGGCACCCTGTCCGAGCCGTCCGCCGAGATGCTGGCCGAGGCCGGCTACCGGCAGCGCGCCGACGGACGGGACCTGACCGTCCTGGACTCCGCGAACGAGGTGGAGTTCTTCTTCCTGCGTCCCAAGGACATCGCGATCTACGTCGGCTCCGGCGACCTCGATCTGGGAATCACCGGGCGGGACCTGGCGCTGGACTCCGGAGCCCCCGTGCATGAGACGCTCGGCCTGGGCTTCGGCCACTCCACCTTCCGGTTCGCCGGGTCGGAGGACCGCGAGTGGCACGTGGCCGATCTGGCGGGGCTGCGGGTTGCCACCGCCTACCCGAACCTGGTCACCTCGCACCTGGCCGAGCACGGTCTGTCGGCACAGGTGATCCGGCTGGACGGTGCAGTGGAGATCTCGGTGCAGCTGGGCCTGGCGGACGCCATCGCCGACGTCGTCGGATCGGGCCGCACACTGCGCCAGCACGCCCTGGCGCCGTTCGGCGACGTGATCTGCCGCTCGGAGGCGGTGCTGGTGGCCCGTGAGCCGGCCGACTCCCTGTCCGGCCCGGCGGCGCAGCTGGCCAGCCGGCTGCGCGGGGTGGTATTCGCCCAGCAGTACCTGATGCTGGAGTACAACTGCCCCCGCGAGCGGCTGGAGCGCGCCATGGTGATCACCCCGGGGCTGGAGTCGCCGACCGTCTCGCCGCTGGCCGACCAGGACTGGGTAGCGGTGCGCGCCATGGTGTTGCGCCGAGAGGTCAACCCGGTGATGGACACCCTGTCGGCGCTGGGGGCCCAGGCGATCCTGGCCTACGACATCCGGTCCTGCCGGCTGTAGTCGGGCGGCCCCATCTGGTCGGCCCTGCTCTGGTCGAACTCTGTCAGGTCGGCAGCGGGATGTGGGCCGGTGGCCGGACCTCGCCGAGCGGGCGCAGCGTCAGGGTCTGCGCGGCGCGGCCCACCGGGCCGGATACGTCGTGCAGTACCGACGCGGTCAGCCCCACGCCGTCGGCGCCGAAGGTCACGGTGGTGTCCAGCCCGATCCACGGCCCGACGGGGGTGCGCACCAGGTGGACGGTCAGGTCGGTGTTGGGAAACAGCATGGTGGTCGGGTCCGCCCGCACCGCGATGCCATTGGCGGTGTCGATCAGGCCGACGTACCGGGCCAGCGCCGACGACGGCTGATCGGCCACCAGGTCGACATCCGTGCGGATCCACGCCCGGCCTCGGCCGGGTTGCCACCCCGGCAGCACCCGGAAGTCCAATGATCGGATGAAGCCGCCGTCCCAGACCTGCGAGCCCTGCCAGGGCAGGCCCTCGTCCGGCCCCGGCATCGGGTCGACCGCACCCCCAGCGACGGCCGAGGTGTCGGTGATGGACAGCCGCCAGGCAGTCGCCCGCACCACCACCCGGCCCCCGGCGGACATCTCCGCCTCCACCAGTTCGATGGTGCGCCCCGGGCGGATGATCCTGGCCTGCACCTGCACCTCCCCGGCCGGGATCACGCCGAGGATGTCGAACCCGATGCGGGACAGGATCAGGTCGTCCCGGGGGTCGCATTGCTCGATGGCGCGGACCAACAGCCCGGACACCGGGGCCATGTGCTGGTGATCGGCCGCCCAGGCGCCCTGCGCGTGGGCGGTGGAGCGGAATCGCCCCGGCGCCAGCGGTTCGTAGAAGGCACGCGGCTCGGGCGGGGCGGCACTCACCCCTGCGACCCTAGTCGGGTCGGCCGGGATACGCCGGTGGGGTGCCGCCGAATTCCGGGCACAGCGCCTGGTAGGAGCACCAGTCGCACAACCGGCTCCGCCGAGCGGGAAACATCCCCGTGTCGGTGGCCTGCTCGATGGCGCGCCACAGGGCGACGACGCCCCGCTCGAAGGACAGCAGGCCCGCCTCGTCGGGGGTGTACTCGAGCAGCTGCGCGTCGCCCAGATACACCAGCCGCAGCCGTGCAGCGACGACGCCGCGCAGCCGATACAGCATGAGCGCGTAGAACTTCAGCTGGAACAACACGTCGCCGGCGTAGGAATCGGCGGGGGAGCGTCCGGTCTTGTAGTCGACGACCCGGATCAGCCCGTCCGGGCTCACATCCAGCCGATCGATGAAGCCCCGGGCCGGAACCTGCTCGGCCAGGTCGACCTCGACGCGCATCTCACAGGCCTGCGGGCGCAGTCGGGTCGGGTCTTCCAGGCCGAAGTAGGTGTGCAGCAGGGCGGCGGCCGCGGTGAACCAGGCGTCGATCTCGCCCTCCGGAGCCAGACCGGCGAGCTCGGGCCGCTCGGCGACCAGGCTCGCCCAGAGGTCCGGCAGGGTCGCGACGACGGCGGCCTCGGTGCGGTCGGCGGGGGGCAGGTCGAACATGCGCTCCAGCGCCGAGTGGACCAGGGTGCCGCGGGCCGCGGGCGCCGACGGCGGCTCGGGAATCCGGTCGATGGCGCGGTAGCGGTACATCAGCGGGCAGGTCTTGAAGTCCGCGGCACGGGACGCGGATAGCGCCCGGCGGCGAGGCTCATCGGCCTCCGGAGCCGCGGTGGTCTCGGAAGGCGCCGGAGTCTCGGACGCCCCGGTGGTCTCGGGTATCTGGCTGGTCTCGATCAGGTGCTCCGTCATCACGGTCACCGTACGAGATCGGGGTGACAGTCGCCCGCCCACTACGCTGGAGTGGTGAGTAGCGGAGCACCGAGTCAGCCCTGGCCGCCGCGCGCGGCCGGGGCGGGGCTGCCGCCGACGGGGCGGCGGTCGTTCGGTCTGCCGCTGGGCCGGATCGGCGGCATCGCGATCATCGTCTCGCCGTCCTGGCTGATTTCCGCGCTGATCATCGTGGTGCTGGCGACACCCGTGATCGTCCAGGTCATCGACGGGATCGGCACCCCGGCCGCCGTCGCCGTGGCCGCCCTGCTGGCGATCCTGCTCGGAGTGAGCGTGCTGGCTCACGAGTTGGGGCACTGCCTGGCAGCCCGGATGCTCGGGGTGCCGGTCCGCGAGGTGCGGCTGTACCTGGTGGGTGGGGTGTCCGAGCTCGGCCGTTCGCCGGCGTCCCCGAAGGAGGAGGCGCTGATCGCGGGCGCCGGCCCGGGAGTGTCCGCCCTCCTCGCGGTGGTCTGCGGCCTGTTGGTGGGCAGCACCGACCGGGGCAGCGTGGCCTGGCTGCTGCTACTGGAGATGGCGGTGGCCAACGGCATCGTGGCGGTCTTCAACATCCTGCCCGCGCTGCCGCTGGACGGGGGTCGGGTGCTGCGCGCCGCGGTGTGGGGGCTGTTGCACCGGCGTCGGGTCGGCACCATCGCGGCCGTGATCGGCGGTTTCGCCGTGGCTGCCGCGCTGCTCGTCTGGGGGGCCGTGGAGGCCTTCTCCGGTACCCGCACCTCGCTGCTGATGGCCGGAATTGCCGCGGTGATGGGTATCTTCGTGGCCGCCGGGGCGATGGCGGAGTGGCCGTCCCGCCGGCCGCGGCACTGGCCCGCGGATGTGCCCGTCGCGTCGCTGGCCCGCCCGTTGCTGCAACTGCCCGGTGAGACGCCGATCGCGATGGCGCTGACGGTGGCAGGAGATCGGGCGGTCGTGCTGACCGGCGCCGACGGCATCGCCGTGGGCGTGCTGGACCCGGCGGCCGCTGCGAGCCTGGCGGCGCAGTACCCGACCAGCCCGGCGTCGCTTGCCGCCCGGCCGGTCGAGCCGGCGATGATCGTGCTCGCCGACGAGGGCCCCGACGACGTGGTGGAGCGGCTGTCGGAGGTTTCGTCACCGCTATTCCTGCTGGTCGGTACGGAGGGTCACCCGACCGGGGTGCTGCACCGGTCGGATCTGCTGCGGGTGCTGGGTGGGCAGCCGGTGCCGGCGGGCGACCGGTGAGCGCCGCTGCCCCCGATCGAGCGCTGGCGCCCGGTGATCGGGTCCAGCTGACCGATCCGAAGGGCCGGCACTACACGCTGGTGCTGGAGCCCGGGGCGTCCTACCACACGCACCGCGGGGCCGTGGCGCATGACGATCTGATCGGGCACCCGGAGGGGATCGTGGTGCACTCCGGGGGCGGCACGCCGTATCTGGCGCTGCGTCCGCTGCTGACCGACTACGTGCTGTCCATGCCCCGCGGCGCGGCGGTGATCTACCCCAAGGACGCCGCGCAGATCATCGGCTGGGGCGACATCTTTCCCGGTGCCCGGGTACTGGAGGCCGGTGCCGGATCGGGCGCCCTGACCTGCTCGCTGCTACGGGCGGTCGGCCCGGCCGGGTCGGTGATCTCCTACGAGGTTCGCGACGACCACGCCGTGTATGCCCGGCGCAATGTCGAGCGCTTTTTCGGCGAGGCACCGGATACCTGGCAGCTGCGGCTGGGCGACGCCGCCGAGCATGCCGAGCCGACCGATCGCATCGTGCTGGACATGCTGGAACCGTGGACGATGATCGACATGGTGGCTCGCTGCCTGGTGCCGGGCGGGGTGCTGATCGTGTATGTCGCCACCACCACGCAACTGTCCCGGATCGCCGAGGATCTGCGGGCCCACGGCGGGTTCACCGAGCCGGACGCCTGGGAGAGCCTGCACCGTCCCTGGCACCTGGTGGGGCTGGCGGTACGGCCGGAGCACCGGATGATCGGGCACACCGCGTTCCTGCTCAGTGCCCGCCGGTTGGCTCCCGGGGTGCAGACGCCGCGTCCGCAGCGTCGGCCGACGGCATCGGGGCGGTGACGGGAGCGTCAGCCGTGGCTCATTGTGGGGCGCACAGCACCCACTGTTGGTGCTCGATTCGCAGCCCGAACAGGGAGCGTTCCTCGATGCCGCCACCCGTTGGCTGGTAGGTGACGATGGCGGTGCCGGTGCTGCCCTGCACCGACACGCCGCCCACCCCCAACGACCCGGGCTCGATCCCGTCGAGCGACGACGTGCCGTAACGTCCCGCCATGAAGCGGCACAGCAGGCCGTTCGCCCGGTCGAAGTCCGCTGTATTGAGCGCCCCGACGAATTCCGACACCCGAGCCCGGGCCGCCGACACACCGCCCGCGTCGGGCTCCGTGGGAGCCGGTTGACCCGGCCGGGTCGCAGAGGTGAGGGCGGGGGGGTGCACCGTCCCGTTCGCGCCGGCCGACGGCGGTGCCGCCGGTCCGCCGGGCCCGTCGGATTGCGCGGCAGATCGACTGCCGGCGAGAACCGCCGTCACGACCAGGGCCAGTGCCGCCAACACGCTCAGACTCACCGCGGTCCGCCGCAGCACCGTGTGTCGATCGAGCCGGCGCCGCGCTGCCGGGGTGGGGTGGGCGGACCCGAGGATCACGTCGCCACCCGGAGTGCGTCGCGCGGCGTCACCCGGGGTGGTCGCGTCAGTCGCCTCGTCGGCCCGCCGTGTCTGCATCGATCGCTATTGTGCCCGCTGGATCAGGTCACCGTTGGGTGACGATGGACGTGGCGTGCCCCGAAGACGGAGGGCGCCGCCGAGTAGTGTTGGAGCACAAGGGACGGAGGGGAGACCACCACGTGACCCACAGTGACTCGGTGCCCGGCGCGGCCGGTCGATCGGCGCAGGACGGGGTCGGGGTCGGCGCGGGTGTCTCGCCGTCACCGTCTGCCACGCCAGGGCAGTTGTTGGCGCAGATCCGCGCGCTGAACGAGGAGATCGGCCAGCTGCGCCGGCGGCTCGCGGTCGCCCCCACCGATACCCGTCCGCTGGAGCGACAGCTGGCCGAATCCGCCGGCCGCGTCGCCGCGCTGAGCGAGCGCAACGAGAAGCTGGTCGTCACCCTCCGCGAGGCTCGCAGTCAGCTGCTGCAGCTCAAGGAGGAGGTGGATCGGCTGGCCCAGCCGCCCAGCGGCTACGGAGTGTTCCTGGGTACCGGGCCGGACGGCACGGTGGAGGTTTACACCGGCGGCCGGCGGATGCGCCTGACGGTGTCGCCGACGGTGGAGGTGGCGGAGCTGCAGCGCGGCCAGCAGGTCCGGCTCAACGAGGCGCTCACGGTGGTCGAGGGCGGGGCGTTCGAGCGGGTCGGGGAGGTCAGCTCGCTGCGCGAGGTGATCGGTGACGATCGAGCCCTGGTGGTCGGGCACGCGGACGAGGAGCGGGTGGTGCATCTGGCCGCGCCGCTGCTGGGCACCGGGCTCAAACCGGGCGACTCCCTGCTGGTGGACACCAAGGCCGGCTATGCCTACGAGCGGGTGCCCAAGGCCGAGGTCGAGGACCTCGTGCTGGAGGAGGTGCCGGACGTCTCCTACAGCGACATCGGTGGCCTGGGCCGGCAGATCGAGCAGATCCGGGATGCCGTGGAGCTGCCGTTCCTGCACGCCGACCTGTTCCGGGAGTATCAGTTGCGCCCGCCCAAGGGTGTGTTGTTGTACGGCCCGCCGGGCTGCGGGAAGACGCTGATCGCGAAGGCGGTGGCGAACTCGCTGGCCAAGCAGGTGGCGCTGGCTCGCGGCGAGGAGCGGGTCACCTCGTACTTTCTGAACATCAAGGGCCCGGAGCTGCTCAACAAGTACGTGGGCGAGACCGAGCGCACTATCCGGCTGATTTTCCAGCGCGCCCGGGAAAAGGCCTCGGATGGCACTCCGGTCATCGTGTTCTTCGACGAGATGGACTCGGTGTTCCGCACCCGCGGGTCGGGGGTGTCCTCCGACGTGGAGACCACCATCGTGCCGCAGCTGCTGTCCGAGATCGACGGGGTGGAGGGCCTGGAGAACGTCATCGTGATCGGCGCCTCCAACCGGGAGGACATGATCGATCCGGCCATCCTGCGGCCCGGCCGGCTGGACGTGAAGATCAAGATCGAGCGGCCCGATGCGGAAGCGGCGCGCGACATCTTCGCCAAGTACCTCACGGCCGACCTGCCGATTGCGGAGGCAGACCTGGCCGAGTTCTCCGGCGACCGGTCGGCGACGGTGGCCGGGATGATCCAGCACACCGTGGAGCGGATGTACGCCGAGAGCGACGAGAACCGGTTCCTGGAGGTCACCTACGCCAACGGGGACAAGGAGGTCCTGTACTTCAAGGACTTCAACTCCGGCGCCATGATCCAGAACATCGTGGACCGGGCGAAGAAGGCGGCCATCAAATCCCGGATCGAGTCCGGGGCGTCGGGTTTGCAGGTGGCGCACCTGCTGGACGCCATCGTCGACGAGTTCGCCGAGAACGAGGACCTTCCCAACACCACCAACCCGGACGACTGGGCGCGCATCTCCGGTAAGAAGGGGGAGCGGATCGTCTACATCCGAACCCTGGTGTCCGGCAAGCAGTCCGAGGGATCCCGGGCGATCGACACGGCCTCCAACACCGGCCAGTACCTGTAGCCGCGCCACGCCGGTCGGCATGGATCAACATGCCCGGCATGCGCCAAGTTCGTCTCGCCAGCCACAGGCGTCACATTGCGCCGATGTTCACGTACGCGGGGTATTTGGGGGGTATTCGCGGCGCCTGGCGCTACTCGGCGTGCAGCTGCAACTCCTCGGCGAACGCATCGGCGATCTCCAGCGCGCTGGGCAATACCGGGTGCCTGATCACCACCATGCCGTCGGAGATCAGCGTCGCGCGCCAATCCCGTCGGTGCGCGCCGATCGGCAGCAGGTCCAGCGTCACCACATGGTCGCCGTATCGCTGCAGCAGTGAGTCCAGGCCGGTGACGGCGGTGATGCGCCCGGACCCCCGTGCGCGCTTGAAGATGCTGGCGGCGTTGAACTTCCGATCCAGCGGCACCGAGATCCGCCCGTGCACCACGGCCTCGGCCCAGCCCGCGAACAGATCGGCGTCCACCACGTAGTTCATCAGGTCGGTGGTGCGGGCCCCCGGTGGTCGGGCGCCGATCTCACCGAACACCACCTCGCCGTCGGCCTTGCGGTACCACTCCATGTGCGTGAACCCGTCGGTGAAGCCGAGCGCGGTCAGCACCGCGGCGCCCATCGCCCGGCCGCCGGCCAGGTAGTCCACGTCGAGGTCGCGCAGCGCCATGGTGATCGGCGAGATCCACTCGTGCTGTCGCGCCGGCAGCGGGCGCGGCCGGTACAGACAGATGTTGTCGAACAGAATACGGCCGCCGGCGCAGATGGTGTCGTAGGTGAACTCCTCGGCCTCCACGAACTCCTCGACGCTGATCTGCGGCACGTGCCGCACCGCCTGCAGTGCCGCGTCGAGCTCCGCGGCATCGTCCACCCGATAGGTATCCGCCGAGCCGGCACCCGCGATGGGCTTGACAATCAGCGGAAAGCCGATGCGTTCGGCCGCCTCCCAGGCGCCCGAGACGGTGCTGGTCGAGGCGTGGTGCGGGGTGCGGATGCCCGCGGCGTCCAGCCGCCGCTTCATCAGCTCCTTGTCGCGGAACGGTTCGGTCTGCGTCACAGTCATGCCGGCCAGCCCGAACCGCTCGCGGATGCCCGCCGCGAGCAGCATGTACGGCTCCCACAGGCACTCGACCTGATCGATGGCGGTGGCCCGCATCAGATCCGCGACGGCCGCCAGCACCTGTCCGGTGTCGGACAGCGACCCCACCCGCTGGTAATGCGTCAACGCCTCCCGCGCGGCCGGCGGCAGGTCCGCGGCCTGCTGGTCGCCCAGCCCGATGATCCGGGCCCCCACCGACGCCAACCCCCGGGTGAAGAACGCCATCTCCGCCGGGTAGCCGGGAGAGATCATCAACACGGTCGTCACGACGCCAGCTCCTTCTCCCGTGGCCCGACCTCGATCGTGATGTCGGATATCAGTCGCTGCAAGGCTTCTCGCACCACGTCGGTGTCCCGGTCGCGGACGGTCACGAACCCGTCGCCCTCGATGCCGAGCGCCTCGCGCACCCGGGCAAGCGGCACCTGCAGCTGCTCCAACGATCCGAGCAGCCGGCCAACCGGCCCGAGCTGGCGGGTCGGGCCCCGCACCGCGCCGGCGGTCTCGTTAGGGTCCAGCGGGGAGTCGATGCGCCAGTGCCCGGCCAGCGCCGCGCGCAGCGGATCCGGTAGCCGGGAGGCCGATTCGGTGGTGATCAGCGCGAGCCGCACGCCGGGCAGGTACGCCGCGGCGGCGACGAAGTCCAGCGTGGCGGGCATCAGGTACGGCGCCACGAATGCGCACACCGTCATACCCGTAGGAACCTACCGGACCGTCTGAAAACCTGCCCCTGGATTCGGGCGCTGCATCGACCGCAGCCGCCTGACCTGGACCGATGCGCGGCGCCGGGCTCGGTCAACAAATCTGGAGGCAAATTTTCAGAGTCGCCAGCGTTCTGAACGGTGTCGGTGGCGCGCCGGGCCGGACCGCCGCCGACGTCCTAGGATCGCCGGATGAACATCGTGTTCGTCGAGCCGGCATTTCCGGCGAACCAGCGGCAGTTCGTGCGGGCCCTCGCCGAGACCGGCGCGTCGGTCATCGGGGTGGGCGAACGGCCGCTCGACCACCTGGACGACGAGCTCAAGGGCTGGATGTCGCACTATCACCAGGTCGGCTCCGTCACCGACGTGCCCGCCATGACGGCCGCCACCCGGTGGATCCAGGAGCGAGTGTGGGTGGATCGGCTGGAGGCCACCATCGAGGCGCACACCATGGCCGCCGCGCAGGTCCGCGAGGCCTGCACGATTCCGGGCACCAGCGTGCACACCGCCTGGCTGTGCCGGGACAAGCCGTCCATGAAGCAGGTGCTGCGGGAGGCGGGCGTCCCGACCGCCGCCTCCACCGCGGTGTCCACGCTGGCGCAGGCGCAGCAGTTCGCCGCGGCGGTCGGCTACCCGCTGATCCTCAAGCCGCGTAGCGGCGCCGGCGCGTCCGGCACCGCCCGGGTGGACTCGGACACCGAACTGGCGGCCGCGCTGAGCTCCTTCGGCACCGCGGACTCGGTGGCCATCGAGGAGTTCGTGGAGGGTCACGAGGGGTTCTACGACACCATCACCGCCGGCGGCGACGTGGCCGTGGATTTCGTCTCGCACTACTTCCCCAACGTGCTCGAGGCGATGCGCACCCGGTGGATCTCGCCGCAGTTCATCGCCACCAACCGGGTCGACTCCGTCGAGGACTACCGGCAGCTGCGCGATGTGGGGGCTACCGTCATCCGGGAACTGGGCATCGGCACGTCGGCGACCCATATGGAGTGGTTCTTCGGGCCGAAGGGCTTGCGCTTTTCCGAGATCGGTTGCCGCCCCCCGGGAGTCGGTGCCTGGGATCTGTACTCGGCCGGCAACGACATCGACCTGTACCGGCAATGGGCGGAGGTCATCATGGGCGGCCACGTCACCGCCTTGCCGTCCCGTCGGGACGCGGCGGGCATTGTCGCGCTGCGGCCGGAGGCCGACGGCACCATCACCGGATACAGCGGGATGGACGCGATCGGCGAGAAGTACCGCGAGTGGGTGATCGACGCGCACCTGCCCGACCCGGGTACCCCGACCCAGCCGATCGCCGCCGGCTACATGGCCAACGCGTACCTGCGGATGCGGCACCCGGACTACGACGTGCTGCACGCCATGCTCGACGACGTCGGCCGCACGGTCACGGTGCACGCCTCGTGAGGATCACCCTGCTGGGGCCGCAGCGCCGGCCCCGGGTCGATGCTGTGGTCCGCGCCCTGGGCCTGGCCGGACCGTTCGGCACCGTCACCGCCGGGTGGCAGGAACGCGAGAGTGACGACGCCGAGCTGGACGCGCTGCTGTCCGGCTCGTCGGTCAACCTCGCGCTGTATCGCCGGTTCGGCGAGGTGATGGCGGCCGACGGCGAGTACGCCAGCGGGGTGCTGCGCCGCCGGGAGGCGCTCGCCGAGCTGTCGGCGCTGTACCTGCTGCGCCTCGACCTGGCCGTGCAGGCGGTGCTGGACGTGCGCCGCTACGACGGCCCGGAGCCGTTCGCGTCCCTGCGCGAGTCCGCGGCGGCCGAGGCGGAGCAGGCGATCCGGGACTTGGACGCCGCGCACCTGACCGCGGTCCAGCAGCTGGATGCCGAGTTCTACGGCGCCTTCCCGCCGCACGAGCGGGAGCCGATCGCCGCGCACCGCCGGGAGATCGCTGCGCAGTTGGCCGGGTGCCGGGCGTTTGCCATGGCCGGCGGGCACGTCGGGGTGCTCGCCGAGGCGCTGCACCTGTTCAACCTGGCGGCGCTGCTGATGCAGGCGGACATCCCGGTGCTGGCGTGGTCTGCCGGGGCCATGGCGCTGACCGGCCGGATCGTGTTGTTTCACGACCGGACCGAGCACGGCCCGGCCTGCGCCGAGGTGTATGGCACCGGGCTGGGGCTGGTGCCGGGGATTGTCGCATTGCCCGCGGCGCACCGTCGGCTGCGGATGGACGATCACGCCGGGATGGGGCTACTGGCCCGGCGGTTCGCGCCGGATAGGTGCCTGGTGTTGGAGGCGGGGGACCGGGTGGACCTCGCGCCCGGCGGCGAGCTGCCCGAGGGCGCCGCCGTGCTCGGTGCCAACGGGGTTGTCGCGCCGTGGGGTGTCGACGCCGACATGCGGGCGGTGGGACGGTGACGATCGCCGCCGAACGGCGCTCCGGGCGCAAGCTCGCCATCACCCGGCTGCGGGAGCGCCGCCCGCTGGACGCCGCCGCCATCGACCGATTCCTGGCACGCCACCAGGTTCCCATCGTCGAGGGTGGCACGTGCACCTTCTGCTACCGGGGCGAGGCCGACGCCGTGCACCTGATCCACCGGGTGGTCGGGCTGCCGGACCGAATGCCGCTGCGCCGCATCCCACGCACCGACCTGTGGTACCTGGTGCTGGAGCTGCCCGATACCTCGCGGGTGGAGTACCAGCTGGAGGTGTCCGCCGGCGGGACGGTGCAGCGCATCAACGACCCGCTGAACCCGCACCGCTCGCACAGCCCGGTGGGGTCCTCGTCGGTGTGCTTCGCCCGCGGCTACGTCACCCCAGACTGGACGATCCCGGACCCCGAATCCCGCCCCGGCGAACTGGTGGAAATGTCCATCCCCAGCCGGGCGCTGCGGCGCGAGTCCCGTTGCCGGGTATACCTTCCCGCTCGGTTCCGCAGCACCACCCGCTACCCCCTGCTGGTGGTGCACGACGGTTCGGACTTTCTGCAGTATGCCGCGGCCAAGACGGTGCTGGACAACCTGATCCACCGGCTGGACGTGGCCGAGACCGTGGTGGCCTTCACCGATCCCGGCGACCGGCTGACCGAGTATGCGAACTCCGCCGCGCACGCCCGGTTCATCACCCACGAGCTGATCCCGCGGCTGGAGCGCGAGCTGCCACTCGTCGGCCAGCCGTCCGGACGGTGCCTGCTCGGATCGAGTTTCGGTGCGGTGGCGTCACTCTCGACCGCGTATCGGTATCCGGCGATGATCGGGTCGCTGGTGCTGATGTCCGGCTCGTTCGTGTTCACCGACATCGGTGACGAGCACGGCGGCGGGCCGGCGTTCGACCCGGTGGTGACGTTCGTCAACGCCTACCGGCGCCGGCCCCGGCGGGTCGCCGACCGGCTGTACATCACCTGCGGGGTGTACGAGCCGCTCATCGTGCAGAACCGGTCGATGGTGCCGGTGTTCGAGTCGGCCGGCATGACGGTGCGCTACATCGAGGCGCGGGACGGGCACAGCTGGGAGGATTGGCGGGACCGGCTGGGTGGTGCGCTGAGCTGGATCTACCCGGGGCCGCAGAAGTTCGTGTACGAGTAGTTCGGGTAGGTGGGCACAGCGGTGACGGGATGAGCGGGTTCACGGACCCATCGGGAGGCCTGGCATGAAGGCGGTCGAGCGGTGGCAGTCGGAGCGGATGCATCGGCCCGTCACCCTAGCCCGGTGGGGCAGTTTCGGCACGCCGGTGCTGGTCTTTCCGACGGCAGGAGGTGACGCCGAGGAGATCGAGCGGATGCACCTGGTAGACGCGTGCGCCCCCCTGATCGACGCCGGCCGGGTGAAGCTGTACTCCTGCGATTCGTTGGCCGGCCGGGTGATGCTCACCGAGGAGGGCTCGCCGGAGTTCCGTGCGGCGTTCCTGTCGGCCTTCCAGCAGGCGGTGCGGCATGAGGTGCTGCCGGCGATCTGGGCCGACTGCGGGGGGTCGATGCCGGTGCTGGCGGCCGGATCGTCGATCGGGGCGTTCAACTCGGTGGCGATGGTGTGCCGGTATCCGGATGCGTTCCGCGGCGCGATCGCGATGAGCGGCACCTACGGGGTGGAGAAGCATTACCCGGTGTGGACCGAGGAGCTGTTCTTCTCCTCGCCGTTGGAGTTCGTGCCGGGCATGGGCGGTGACGCGCTGGACACCCTGCGCACCCGGATGATCGTGCTGGCGTCCGGGTCGGGCGCGTGGGAGGACGTGGGGGAGTCCTGGCGGATGGCGGATGTGCTGGGCGCCAAGGGGGTCCCGAACCGGGTGGACGACTGGGGTCCGGACTGGCCGCACGACTGGCAAACCTGGCGGGCGATGCTGCCGCAGTATTTGGCGGAAATGGTCTGAGGCTCAGGAGGACACTGCCTCCATCTCGGGGCGAGATCGGGCGTCAAGCAGCCATTGGTCGCAGCGATCGAGACGGGCGGCGGGCACCTTCCGACGCAGTTCGTCGCAGCCTGGAGGATGCCCTTCGGCCCTCGGACCCGATGCGGCCTACGCGGTCGGTCTTGGCCTGTCGGGCGACGACGGTCAGTCCGCTTTGCCCGAGTGAGATCGATGGACCTGGTCTGGGACGTGTCTGGTCGGCCGGCAGCTCCAGTCCGCGCAGGTTCCGGCGCCTGTCCGATTTGTCGTTGCACGTGCTGCGACAAACCGGACACTCCCCGTGGTCCCCCTCCGGCCGGTCAGTCGCCTGCCGGTGACGCCTCGAGGATGCGCCGCGCCTGCGGGCCACAGCGTTCGGACCGACAATGACCCGGTGACGAGATCAACTCCAAGCGCACCCGCCGGGTCTGCAGCAGCGTCCGACGCCGAGCGGGCCAGGCTGGCCGACGCCGACGCCGGGACGGCCGAGTGGCGCCAGTGGGGGCCTTACGTCGCCGAGCGCGCCTGGGGCGGCGTCCGGGAGGACTACTCGGCCAGCGGCGACGCCTGGGCCTCGTTCCCGTTCGACCATGCCCGGTCCCGCACCTACCGGTGGAACGAGGACGGGCTGTCCGCCTGGTCGGACGAGCACCAGCACGTGTGCCTGGGCATCGCGCTATGGAACGGGGCGGACCCGTTCCTCAAGGAGCGCTACTTCGGGCTTGCCGGTCCGCAGGGCAATCACGGCGAGGATGCCAAGGACTACTGGTGGTACGTCGACGCCACCCCGACGCACTCCTTCCACCGCACCCGCTATGCCTACCCGCTGCGCGAGTTCCCGTATGAGGACCTGGTGCGCACCAACGCCTCCCGGGGCCGCGATGTGGGGGAGTACGAGCTGATCGACACCGGCGTCTTCGACGGTGACGACTACGCGATGGTCACCTGTGATTGGGCGAAGGCCGGCCCGCGGGACATCCTGCTGTCGATCGACGTGCACAACCGCAGCGACCACCAGGCGACCGTGCACGTGCTGCCCACCCTGTGGTTTCGCAACACCTGGTCGTGGGACTACCCGGCCCCGGCACGCCCCCGGCTGTGGGCCGACGGTTCGATCCTGCGGGGGCATCACGACAGGGTCGGTGAGCTGGCCGTGGTCAGCGTGGCCGATCCGGTCGGAGTGCCCGATGCCACCGTCCCCGTCACCGCTGCTCCGGCACCCGCGGCGGCCCTCTTGTTCTGCGAGAACGAGACCAACGTCGGCGCGCTGTACGGCAGCACCACCTGGGCGGGCCGGCCCGCAACCCGCTATCCCAAGGACGGCATCAACGACCACGTCACCCGCGCGGCCGACACCGTCAACCCGCAGCAGACCGGCACCAAGGCAGCCTTCCACCACGTGCTGAGCATTCCGGCCGGGGAGCACGCCCGCGTCCGGGTCCGGCTGACATGCGACCGGACTCCCGGCGACCTCGCGGACGAGTTCGACGCCGTTCTGGGCACCAGACAACGCGAGTCAGACCTGTTCTGGCACAGCGTGTTCGCCCAGCTGCCGGCCTGCCGTGCGCACGTCGCCCGGCAGGCCATGGCCGGGCTGCTGTCCAGCAAGCAGTACTACCCCTACGACGTGCGCCGATGGCTCTCCGGCGATCCCACCCAACCACCGCCCGCCCCCGAACACGCCAGCATCCGCAACGATGCCTGGTGGCACATGACTGCCCAGGATCTGATCCTGATGCCCGACCCGTGGGAGTACCCGTGGTTCGCCGCGTGGGATCTGGCCTTCCATTGCGTGGCCCTCGCCCTGGTCGATCCGGCGCTCGCGAAGGACCAGTTGCTGCTGCTCCTGCACGTCTGGTACATGCACCCGAACGGCGACATCCCCGCCTACGAGTGGAATTTCGACGACGCGAACCCTCCCGTGCAGGCCTGGGCGGCCCGGCAGATCTTCGACATCGACGGCGGAACCGACACGGTGTTCCTGGAGCGGGCGATGCACAAGTTGCTGCTGAACTTCACCTGGTGGGTCAACCGGAAGGACGCCGAGGGCAACAACCTGTTCGAGGGCGGTTTCCTCGGCCTGGACAACATCGGCGCCTTCGATCGGTCGCAGCCACTACCGGGCGGGGAGGTGCTGGAACAGAGCGACGGCACCGCATGGATGGCGCTGTATTGCCTGGACATGCTGCGCATCGCCGTTTCTCTGTCTCGGGTCGGGCACACCTATGACGACCTGGCGGTGAAGTTCCTGGACCACTTCAGCTACATCGCGGCGTCCGCCTCCGAGATGGGCCTGTGGGACCAGACAGACGGGTTCTTCTATGACCACATGCGCAGCCCCGACGGGCACGCTCAGCCGGTGCGTATCCGTTCGCTGGTCGGCCTGATCCCGATCGCGGCGGTGGCCGGTCTGGATCAACGCATCCGCACGGCCATGCCGGCGTTGACCGACCGGCTGGACTGGCTGCACGAGCACCGGCCCGATTTGACCGAAGCGATGCACGTCGACCAGCCGGCGGGCACCGGGCTGCTGTCGATGGTGGCGCCACAGCGACTGGTGCAGGTGCTGCGGATCGCCCTGGATCCCGTCGAGTTCCTGTCCGACCACGGTCTGCGCAGCCTGTCGGCGGCGCATCGGGACCATCCCGCCGTTGTGCAGGTCGACGGGCAGCGATTCACCGTGGACTACGAGCCGGCCGAGTCCCGCACGCCGCTGTTCGGCGGCAACTCGAACTGGCGTGGCCCCGTGTGGTTCCCGATCAACGCGCTGCTGATCGGCGCGCTGCGCCGGTACGACGCTCACCTCGGCGGGTCGCTGCGGGTCGAGCATCCGGTCGGATCCGGCCGCCAGCACACCCTCTCGGAGGTCGCCGAGGACCTGTCCGACCGGCTGATGTCGCTGTTCCTGCCCGGCCCGGACGGGGTGCGCCCGTGCCAGATCGGACTGCCGTGGCAGGAGGACGTGCTGTTTCACGAGTACTTCCACGGCGACACCGGAGCCGGTTTGGGCGCCAGTCACCAGACCGGCTGGACGGCGATGATCGCGGCGCTCGCGCTGGGCTGGCCGCGCTGACGGCGTCGGGCTGACCCATGGATTCTGAAATTCTGCCCCCAGATTCTCGGGTGAACCGCATTCCCGCAGGTCACGGTGATCGTGGGGCGATCTGGAGGCAGATTCTCAGACGGCGAGCGCCGCGGACATGCCGGCATGTACGCAATTCTTGACGACCGTCACAGAACCGCTATATTCAGTCCCATGAAGGTTGCCTGCATCGGCGCCGGGCCGGCCGGACTGTTCACCGCGATCTGCCTGCGCCGCGCCGATCCGACGATCACCGTCGACGTGTTCGAGCGCAACGCCGCCGACGAGACCTTCGGGTTCGGCGTGGTCTTCTCCCAGGAGACCTTGGACAACATCGAGCAGGCCGACCCCGAATCCTTCGCCCGCATCGCGGCGCAGTTCCGGCACTGGTCGGCCATCGACATGGACGTGCTCGGGTTCCACGAGCGCTCGGACGGGCACAGTTTCGCCGCGCTGTCCCGGCGCGAGCTGCTGCGTATCCTCGGCGAGCGGGCGACCGAGCTCGGTGCGCGGCTGCACTTCCGGACCGACGTGCCCGACCCGCTCGCGCTGGCCGATGACTACGACGTGCTGCTGGCCTCCGACGGGGTCAACAGCGTGACCCGCACCGCGCTCGCCGACGAGTTCCGGCCCAGCCGCGACCAGCGGACCAGCAAGTACGCCTGGTTCGGCACCGAGCGTCCGTTCGCCGAGTTCACCTTCCTGTTCGTGGACACGCCGTACGGCCTGTTCTGGGCACACATCTACCCCTACGACGAGACCACCAGCACCTTCATCGTGGAGACCTCGCCGGAGACCTGGCGCCGTGCCGGGCTGGACAAATTCGCGGCGGTGACGAGGGCTCCGGGGGAGAACGACACCGACAGCATGCGCTTTTGCGAGGAACTGTTCGCCGCGCATCTGGACGGCTACCCGCTGCTGGGCAACAACTCCAAGTGGCTGGAATTCCCGGTGATGCGCAACGAGCGCTGGCATACCGGCAACGTGGTGCTGGCCGGCGACGCGGCGCACACCGCACACTTTTCCATCGGCTCGGGCACCAAACTTGCGCTGGAGGACGGTATCTCGCTGGCACATGCGCTGCTGACCGAGCCGTCCGTGCCGGCCGCCTTCGGCGCCTACGAATCCGAACGCAAGCCCCTGGTGGCCTCGCTGCAACGTGCCGCGCAGACCTCCCTGGAGTGGTTCGAGGGCGTCCAGCGGTACCGGAACCTTGCGCCCGAGCAGTTCTGCCTGCAGCTGCTCACCCGCAGCCAGCGCGTCACCTACGACAACCTCAAGCTGCGCGATGCCGACTACGTGAGCCGGTTCGACACCTGGTTCGCCGACCGGGCCCGTGCCGACGGGTACCGGGTGGCGGACGGCGCGCCCCCGATGTTCTACCCGCTGCGGCTGCGCGAGCTATTGCTGCGCAACCGGATCGTGGTCTCGCCGATGGCGCAGTACTCCGCGCAGGACGGCATGCCGAACGACTGGCATCTGGTACACCTCGGGTCCCGGGCGGTGGGGGGCGCCGGGCTGGTGTTCACCGAGATGACGTGCGTGTCTCCGGAGGGCCGGATCACTCCGGGCTGCCCCGGCATCTGGTCCGACGAGCAGGCGGAGTATTGGCAGCACATTACCGAGTTCGTGCACGGCAACTCGCATGCGGCGATCGGGCTGCAGATCGGGCACGCCGGGCGCAAGGGTTCCACCAAGCTGATGTGGGAGGGCGACACCGACCCGTTGGACTCGGGCAACTGGGAGATCATCGCGCCGTCGGCGCTGGGATACCGGCCGGACAGCCAGGTGCCGCGCGAGATGGCCTCGGCGGACTTCGACAAGGTGCTCGACGATCACGTGCAGGCAGCCCGCCGCGGCGCCGAGGCCGGCTTCGACATCGTGGAGTTGCACTTCGCGCACGGCTATCTCGCCTCCAGCTTCCTGTCGCCGCTGTCCAACCACCGGACCGACTGCTATGGGGGCAGTCTCGAAGGGCGGGCACGGTTCCCGCTGCAGATCGTGGATGCGGTGCGCGCGGTATGGCCCGCCGACCGGCCGATGAGTGTGCGGATTTCGGCCACCGACTGGGTGCCCGGGGGCTTCACCGGCGACGACGCGGTGGCGTTCGCGCGGATGCTCGCCGAGCACGACGTGGATATCGTGGACGTCTCCACGGGGCAGACCTCCATCGACGCCAGGCCCGCCTATGGGCGGCTGTACCAGACGCCGTTCGCGGATCGGATCCGGCAGGAGGTGGGCATCCCGACGATGACGGTGGGGGCGGTGGCCTCGGTGGACGATGCGAACACGATCATCGCCTCCGGGCGCGCGGACCTCGCGGTGCTCGCCAGGCCGCACCTGGTCGACCCGTACTGGACGCTCAACGCCGCGATGGACCAGCAGTTCGAGGGCCACGAGTGGCCGGTGCAGTACCTGTCCGGCAAGCGGGCCCGGCGACGGGAGCAGCAGCCATGACGGAAGCCGAGGAACGGGTGCTCGATCGCGAGCCGGCATTCGCCCTGAGCGCCGGGCAGATCGCGTTGATGGACCGCGCCCGGGAACTCGCCCGGCGGGTGCTGCTCCCGGTGGCGGCGTCGGGTACGCCTGGCCGCGTCAATCGTCCGTTGGTGGCGGCGTTGGGGCAGCACGGGCTGCTCGGGCGACTGTTCCCGGGTGTCGGCACCCTCGGGGACGAGGCCACCGGGACCGGCGCCCGCCAGGTCGCCGCGCTGGATCTGTGCCTGCTCCGCGAGGCTCTCGCCGAGGTATGCCCGGAGGCCGAGACCGCCCTGGCGCTACAGGGTCTGGCCGGATACCCGATCCTGCAGTCCGGCAGCCCCGCGCAGATCGACGCCTACCTGCCGGGCATCGCCACCGGCAACCTGGTCGCCGCGTTTGCGCTCACCGAACCCGATGCCGGCTCCGACGCCGCCGCGTTGAGCCTGAACGCCGAGGCAGATGCCACCGCCGGCACCGGCGAGTCCGGAATCACTCGCTGGCGGCTGACCGGCCAGAAACGCTGGATCTCCAACGCTCCGGACGCCGACGTGTACACCGTGTTCGCCCGCACCACGGTCGGCGCCGGCGCCCGCGGCGTGTCCGCGTTCGTGATCCCCGCCGACCGGCCGGGCCTATCCGGCGAGCCGCTGGAACTGCTGGCCGAGCATCCCATCGGCACCGTCACCTTCGACGGCGTACCGGTGTCGTCCGGCGACCTGCTCGGTGAGCAGGATCGCGGCTTCCGGGTCGCCATGCGCACGCTCGACCTGTTTCGGCCGAGCGTCGGCGCCTTCACCATCGGGATGGCGCAGGCGGCGCTGGATGCGGCCGCCGAACACGCCGTCACCCGCCCGGCGTTCGGCGGCACGCTGGCCGACAAGCAGGCAGTGGCCCACCTGCTGGCCGACGCGACGGCCCGGGTAGCTGCGGCTCGGCTGCTGGTCTACGCCGCGGCATCGGCGGTGGATGCCGGGGCCGGCAACCCCGCCCTGTCCGCGTCCGCCAAGCTGCTGGCCACCGAGACCGCCCAGGCGGCCATCGATATCGCGCTGCAGGTGCACGGCGCGAGCGGCCTGCAGCGGGGCCATCTGACCGAGCACCTGTACCGTGACGTGCGCGCCACCCGGATCTATGAGGGCGCCAGCGAGGTGCAGCGAGACATCATCGCCCGAGAGGTGTTCGCTCGGGCTCGCGATCGCATCGCCGGTGCCGGCGATGTACTCGAGAAGGGCAAGGAGTAGCGGTGACGGGATTTGTCGGATCGACCCCGCCCACCGGGCACTGGCAGCACCTGGACGTCAGCGCCGACGGCGGCGTCGTGACCGTCACGCTCAACCGGCCCGAGAAGCTCAACGCCCTCACGTTCGAGGCGTACGCCGACCTGCGCGACCTGCTGCACGAGCTGGCGGCGCGCGGCGAGCAGCGGGTGGTGCTGTTGCGTGGCGAGGGCGACGCCTTCTGCTCCGGTGGCGACGTGCGGGAGATCATCGGCCAGCTGCTCGCCATGCCGCCGGACCGAAGGCTGGCGTTTACCCGGATGACCGGGGAGGTGGTGCGCGCGCTGCGCGAGTCGCCGCTGCCGGTGGTGGCCGCCATCCGCGGCATAGCCGCCGGCGCCGGTAGCGTGCTCGCCCTGGCCTCCGACTTCCGGATCCTCGGCCGGTCCTCCCGGCTGGCGTTCCTGTTCACCAAGGTCGGGCTGGCCGGTGCCGACATGGGCGCCGCGTACCTGCTGCCCCGGCTGATCGGCGCCGCGAAGGCCACCGAGCTGCTGATGCTGGGCGACACCATCGGCGCCGCGACCGCCGAGAGATACGGCCTGGCCACGGATCTGGTGGACGACGACCAGGTCGACGAGGCCGCCCGGCAGCTGGCGCACCGGCTGGCCACCGGCCCCGCCCTCGCCTACGCGCAGACCAAGTCGCTCATCACCCGCGAGCTGGATATGAGCCTGGCCGCCGCGCTGGAACTGGACGCCACCACCCAGGCGCTGCTGATGTCCAGCGCCGACCACGCCGAGTTCCACGAGGCCTTCACACACAAGCGTGCACCGAACTGGCAGGGCCGCTGATGATGGGCGAGAGACCCGACGGCGCCCGAGGTATCGCCCTGGTCACCGGGGCCGGGCGTGGCATCGGTTCGGCCGTGGCACAGCACCTGTCCCGAGAGGGCTACGCCGTGGCGCTCACGGCACGGTCGGCCGAGCAGCTGGCCGAGGCCGCATCGGGCTGCCCCGGACCGACCCGGACGATCCCCGCCGACCTCACCGCGCCCGACGCCGTGAACGGCATCCTCGACGACGTCGAGAACGCCTGGGGCGGTGTCGATGTGCTGGTCGCCAACGCGGGCATCGGGGCATCTGCCCCGTTGGAACGCATCACCGATGACCAATGGGCCGACGTTCTCGACCTGAATCTGACGGCACCGTTTCGCTGCCTGCGTCGGGTGATTCCCGGCATGAAGCAACGGGCACACGGCCGGATCGTCGTCATCGCCTCGATGGCGGCCAAGGTCGGCGAGCCCTACATCGCCGCCTATACCGCCAGCAAGCACGGCGTGCTCGGCCTGGTGCGGTCCGCGG
This sequence comes from uncultured Actinomycetes bacterium, assembly GCA_937926105.1. Next base: position 40,237 of record CALANS010000175.1, read on the forward strand.
CCGCCGAACTGGCCCGCACCGGGGTGACGGTCAATGCGGTGTGCCCCGCCTATGTCGACACACCCATGACCGAGTTCACCGTGCGTACCATCGTGCAGACCACCGGGCACTCCGCGGAATGGGCGCGAGAGTTCCTGGAACACAAGCAGCCCATCGGCCGGCTGATCACGGTCGACGAGGTCGCGCAGGCCGTCTGGTATTGCGTCGTCAACGGCGCCGTCACCGGGCAGAGCCTGAATGTGGACGGCGGGGCGGTGCAGTCGTGAGCGAGCCTGCGAGCGGTTCCGGGGGCGACCGGCCCCGCCGTCAGCTGCGGCGCGTCAATCCGGCGGAACTCGCGCCGGCCACCGGGTTCTCGCATGCCGTGCTGGGCACCGGGACCGTGGTGTTCCTGGCCGGTCAGACGGCGCTGGATCACACCGGCACGATCGTGGGCGGCACCATCGTCGAACAGTTCTGCACGGCGCTGTCGAACCTGTTGACCGCGCTGCGCGCCGCCGGTGGGCAGCCATGCGATCTGGCCTCGCTGACCGTGTACCTGACCGACATCCCCGACTATCGCGAGCACGCACGCGAGATCGGCCGGGTGTGGCGGGATCTCGTCGGTGCCGACTATCCCGCCATGGCGGCGATCGGCGTCACCCGGCTGTGGGACGACGAGGCCTTGGTCGAGATCGCCGGGCACGCGGTGATCCCAGGGGGTCAGCCAGCGGGTGGATCGGCCTGACCCGCGACGCCGGTGACGAAGGTCCGGGCAGCGCCACCGAGCGCAACCCGGAGCGAGGCGAACAGCTCGGCCGCTGCGGTACCCGGCCAGTCAGCGGGCAGCAGCTCCGCCGGGAGCCCAGGATCGCGGTAGGGCAGCCGCCGCCAGGCCGTGACGGCGCGCACGTAGTCGGCGAAGGCGTCCCGTCCGTCATCCGGAGAGCCCCTGCCGACCGTGCCATTCCAGTCATCCAGCACCGGCTGATACTGCTGGACGAACGACCGGTACAGCGTCGCCAGCGCCTGGAGATCCCACCATCGGGCGACCGCTCCGGCCGGGTCGCTGGCCGGTGCGGTCGCCGTGAAGAGCTCCACGTAGCGATCCAGCTGATGCAGTCGCAGGACGTCGGCGGTCTCCTCCGCCAGGTGGGTCGGGGCGATCCACACACCGGCGGAGACCGTGCCGAACCCCAGCTTGGCCAGCCGCGTCCGCAGCGAGTGGCGTTGGGCCCGTTGGCTTTCCGGGACGGAGAACACCACCAGCAACCAGCCGTCGGCCACCCGCGCCCGGGGCCGGCCGTAGATCCGCCGATCGCCCTCCTCCAGCAGCGTGCGCCCGGCATCGGTCAGGCCGTACCCGGCGCTGGCACCCACCGCGACGGGTTGCAGGATGCCGCGCGCCTTCAGCCGGGAGATCAGCGACCGGGCGGCCGGACCGTCGACCTGCAGGGCACCGAGCAGCCGCACCAACGACGCGACACTGAGGGCTCCGCCGCGTTCCCGGGCGAACAGGCCATAGATCGTGACCAGCAGCGCCCGGGCGGGTGCTGCGGGCCGTCGCATAGCGGGAGTCACGGGCCGGAGCGTAGCGCGTGCCTGAGGGGTATGTCGCTACCTTGACTATCGTCACAGAAACGGAATACTCAAGGGCATCTGCTTGGAAGGGACCGGCCCATGGAACTCACACCGTCCGCGCACACCGATACGTTCTGCCGCGACAACCTGCCGCCGGCGGACAGCTGGCCGGAGATGCCCATCCTGCTGCCCGAGCTGCACTACCCCGACAGGCTCAACTGCGCGGTCGAACTGCTGGACCGGACGATCGACCAGCACGGCGCGGACCGGCCGTGCCTACTCGGCACCGACGGCACCGCCTGGAGCTACGGGGAGTTGCGCGATCGGGCGGACCGGATCGCGGCGGCGCTGGTCGACGATCTCGGCCTGGTTCCCGGCAACCGGGTGCTGCTGCTCGGCCCGAACAATCCCGACCTGGTCGCGTGCTGGTTCGGCATCCTGCGCGCCGGCGGCGTAGTGGTGGCCTGCATGCCGCTGCTGCGGGCCGGCGAGCTGCGCACCGTGGCCGGCATCGCGCAGATCGGGCTGGCCCTGGTGGACCACCGATTCACCGCCGAGTTCGATGCGGCGGGCATCGACGGGATGCGGGTGGTCAGCTACGGCGGCGGTGCCGAGATCGTCGGCAGCCTGGACGCCCTGGCCGCCGGGCACGAACCGGGGCGGGCTCCGGTGCAGACGGCCGCCGACGACGTGGCCCTGTTGGCGTTCACCTCCGGCACGACCGGAGTTCCCAAGGCCACCATGCACTTCCATCGCGATGTGCTGGCGATCTGCGACACCTTCTCGGCCCACCTGCTGCGCCCGGAACCCGAGGACGTGTTCGTCGGGACGCCGCCGCTGGCGTTCACCTTCGGACTGGGCGGCCTGGTGCTGTTCCCGCTCCGGGTCGGCGCCAGCACGCTGCTGGTGGAGAAGGCCTCTCCGCCGCAGCTGCTGGACCATATCGCCGCGCACCAGGTGACCATCTGCTTCACCTCGCCGACCGCATACCGGGCCATGCTCGCCACCGGCCGGTCCGAGCAGCTGGCCAAGCTGCGCCGCTGCGTATCCGCCGGCGAGCACCTGCCCGCGTCGGTGTGGCAGTCGTTCTACGACAGCACCGGAGTCAAGATCATCGACGGCATCGGCTCCACGGAGATGCTGCATATCTTCGTCTCCGCCGCCGACGACGACATCCGGCCCGGCGCGACCGGCAAGGCGGTGCCCGGGTATCTGGCCACCGTGCTGGACGCCGACGGCAACGAGGCGCAGGTCGACGAGCCGGGGCGGCTCGCGGTCAAGGGCCCGACCGGCTGCCGGTACCTGGCGGACGAGCGCCAGGCGGTCTACGTCCAGCATGGTTGGAACATCACCGGCGACACCTACATCCGCGACGCGGACGGCTATCTGCACTACCAGGCCCGCAGCGACGACATGATCATCTCCTCGGGGTACAACATCGCCGGGCCGGAGGTGGAGGAGGCGCTGCTGGCGCACCCGGATGTCGCCGAGTGCGGCGTGATCGGAACCCCGGACGAGGCGCGCGGCTCGCTGGTGACGGCGTTCGTGGTGCTGGCCGGTGGGGCGACCGGCGATACGGCAAAGGCGAAGGAGTTGCAGGACTTCGTCAAGCAGACCATCGCGCCGTACAAGTACCCGAGGCGGATCGAGTTCGTCACCCAGATGCCCCGCACCGAGTCGGGCAAGCTGCAGCGCTTCCGGCTACGCGACCTGATCGGCTGACGGGGTACCAGCCTCGCGCGCACGGCAGATGTGGCGGGCATCGAACCCGCGTCCATTCGCGTGCAGGTGACCGATGACCGGTCGGCGGAGCCGAATGCTCGCGTTCTGCTTCGCCACACGGAGCAGAACGCGAGCCCGCATCCCGTTGGTCTGGGGCAGGATGAGGGGGTGACGGACACCACGGCGAGCGCTCGGTCGGGGGAGCCCGGGCTGGCGGCATTCAACGCGCTGGACCCGGTGGCCGCCGAGCGGGCGCTGCTGACCTGCTGCTCCAGCGCCGGCTGGGCGCGCCGAATCGCCGGCGGGCGGCCGTACCGGGATCCGGAGCGGCTCTACACGGCGGCGGACGACGCCATCGCGGGACTGGACGGCGAGGGCATGGCCCAGGCACTGGCGGGCCATCCGCGCATCGGCGAACGGGTTCCGCACGGGGCGTCCGCCCGGGAGCAAGCCGGGGTCGCCGGGGCCGACGCCGACGTGCTGGCCGCCATTGCCGACGGCAACGCGCAGTACGAGCAGCGGTTCGGGCACGTGTACCTGGTGTGCGCCACCGGCCGCAGCGCCGGCGAGCTGCTGGGCATGCTGCGGAGCCGGCTGGGCAACGATCCGCGGACCGAGGAGCAGGTGACCCGCACGGAGCTCGCTGCGATCAACCGCATCCGGCTCGCCCGCATGCTCGCGGATTTGGCACGCTGACCCGATGGCCACGCTGAGCACCCACGTGCTGGACACGACGACGGGTCGTCCCGCCACCGGGATCGCCGTGCGCCTGGCCGACCCGTCCGGCACCGTCCTCGACGAGGCGGTGACGGATGCCGACGGGCGAGTGCGCCCGCTGGGCGGCGACCTCGCCCCCGGGGACTACCGGGTGACGTTTGCGACCGGCGACTACTTCGCCGCTGCCGGGAGCGCCGCCTTCCACCCGCGGGTGACGGTGGAGTTCTCCGTCACCGATACTGATCAGCATTACCACGTCCCGCTGCTGCTGTCTCCCTACGGGTACACCACGTATCGCGGCTCGTGATCCTTTGCCGTGCCGCGCGCGTCCGTCGCGCATTCCGTACCCGGATCGGGCAGGCTGAGCAGGGTGGCCGGCGATCAGCGCGGCGGCACGTACGGGACAAGGAGTGACGATGGCAGCGGAGACGGAGACCACCTCGAACGACGACATCGCGCTGGGTCCCACCCAGTACGGCAAGTCCGAGATCCACCTGGTGCACATCACGCGCGACACGCCGCGGCACCAGATCCGCGACCTCACCGTCACCAGCACGCTGCGCGGTCACTTCACCGACAGCTACGTCACCGGCGACCAGACCGGCCAGCTGCCCACCGACAGCCAGAAGAACACCGTCTTCGGCTACGCCCGGCAGCATGGCATCGGCGCGCTGGAGGACTTCGGGCTGCGATTGGCCCGACACTTCGTCACCGATATCGACTCCAACACCGCTGCGCGGGTGCAGATCGCCGAAGATTCCTGGCAGCGCATCGATACCGTGGATTCGCACGGCGCCGGTCATGACCACTCGTTCGTCCGCGGCGGGGCCGGTGTGCGCACCGCGTCGGTGGCCGTCGACGGCTCCGGGGCCGCCGAGCGCGTCGCCGTGGTAGCCGGGATACGCGATCTGGTGCTGCTCAAGTCGACCGCGTCGGAGTACCGGGGCTACCTGAAGGACCCCTACACCACGCTGGCCGAGGCGACCGACCGGATCCTGGCGACCTCGTTGGTCGCCCGGTGGCGCTACGCCGACGACGCCGTCGCGGCCGGGTCGATCGACTGGGACGCCGTTTACCGGCAGGTCTGCTCCAGGATGCTGTCCACGTTCGCGACGCTGCACAGCAAGGCACTGCAACACTCCCTGTGGCACATGGGCCGCGCGGTGCTGGCCGAGCAGCCCAGCATCAGCGCGATCCACCTGTCCGCGCCGAACAAGCATCACTTCCTGGTCGACCTGGAGCCGTTCGGGCTGGACAACCCCGGTGAGGTCTTCTACGCCGCCGACCGGCCGTACGGGATGATCGAGGCCATGGTGCAGCGGGCCGGCAGGACCGAACGGTCGCTGGATTGGCCGGAGCCCGCGCTGTGACCGACGGCTCGCAATCCGCGTGCCCGCCCGAGATCCGCGTGCCCGATTGCGCACGCGGATCGCAAACCGGTACGCGGATCGTCACCGGAGGGCCCGTCGCGCCGCCGCTGGTGATCACCGGTTGCGCGATTGCCACGGTGGACGCCGCCGGCACCGAACATCGGGACGGGCACCTGGTGCTGCGCGACGGCCGGATCGAACGGGTCGGGCCCGGCCCGGCCCCGGCCATCGACGGCGCGACGGTGGTCGAGGCGCGCGGCTGCCTGGCCACGCCGGGCCTGGTGAACACCCACCACCACCTGTACCAGTGGGCCACCCGCGGGCTGGCGCCGGACGGCACGCTGTTCCAGTGGCTGACCACCAGCTACCCGGTCTGGGCCGGGCTCGACGAGGACGTCGTCGGTGCCGCCGCCGAGGCCGGCCTGGCGTGGTTGGCGATGACCGGCTGCACCACGACCACCGACCACCACTACGTGTTCCCCGCCGGATCGGGTGATCTGCTCGGCGCCGAGATCGCCGCGGCCCGACGGGTCGGGCTGCGATTCCACCCCACCCGCGGGTCGATGGACCTGGGCGCCAGCCGGGGTGGCCTGCCGCCGGACAGCGTGGTGGAAGACATCGACACCATCCTGGCAGCCAGCGCCGCCGCCATCGACGAGCACCACGACCCGTCCCCAGACTCCATGCTGCGCATGGGGATCGCGCCCTGCTCACCGTTCTCCGTCACCGCGGACCTGCTGACCGCGGCGGCAGACCTGGCGCGCGACAAGGGGGTTCGGCTACACACCCATCTCGCGGAGACCCTGGACGAGCAGGACTTCTGCGCCGAGAAGTTCGGCTGCCGGCCGGCCGAATACCTGGAGCGGCTGGACTGGCTGGGTCCGGACGTGTGGTTCGCGCACAGCGTGCACCTGTCCGACTCCGACATCGCGCTGCTGGCCGGCAGTGGCTCCGGGGTGGCGCACTGCCCGTCCTCCAACGCGCGGCTCGGCGCCGGCATCGCTCGCACCCGAGCGCTGCGCGACGCCGGGGTCCCGGTCGGGCTAGGCGTGGACGGTGCCGCCTCCAACGAGTCGTGCTCGCTGGTGGAGGAGCTGCGACACGCGCTGCTGATGGCGCGCGCCACCGGCGGGCCTACCGCGATGACCGTGCGAGAGGCATTGGCGCTGGCCACCATCGGCGGTGCGAAGGTGCTGGGCCGGGCGGACGATATCGGCTCGCTGGAGGTCGGCAAGCAGGCCGATGTGGCGCTGTGGCGGCTGGACGGCCCCGGGCACGCCGGGATCGACGATCCGGTCGCCGCGCTGGTGCTCGGCTCCGCGCCGCCGCTGGACCTACTGACCGTGCGGGGGCGCACGGTGGTGCGCGCCGGCCAGGTGGTGACGGTGGACTCGGGGCAGACCACCGCCGCGGGGGTGCGGGCCACCTCCACGCTGCTGCGCCGGGCGGGCCTGTCAGGATGATCGACATCGCGTGTCGCGGAGCGGGAACGGAGGGGTCGTCGCGATGACGGACCTGGTGGTGCTGGCCCAGCGGGCCCTGATCGGCGGATCGTTCCGCCCGGCCGCGGTGCACGTGGCGGGGCGACGGATCACCCTGGTGCACCCGTTCGACGCACCGGTGCCGGACGGGGCGCAGGTGCTGCGGCTGGCCGCCGACGAGGTGCTGTTGCCGGGCCTGGTGGATACCCACGTGCACGTCAACGAGCCCGGCCGCACGCACTGGGAGGGCTACGACACCGCGACCAGGGCGGCCCTGGCCGGCGGGGTGACGACCATCCTGGACATGCCGTTGAACTCCATCCCACCCACCCTGGACGCGGATGCGCTGGGGATCAAGCGCGACGCGGCCGCCGGGCGGGTGCATTGCCACGTCGGATTTCTCGGTGGTGTGGTACCGGGGCGGGGTGGTGACCTGGCCGGCCTGGTGGCCGCCGGGGTCTATGGCGTCAAATGCTTCCTGCTGCCCTCGGGGGTGGACGAGTTCCCGGGCGTGGGCGCTGCCACGCTGGCCGAGGCGATGGCGGAGATCGCCCGGCTGGGCTCGCTGCTGATGGTGCATGCCGAGGATGCCGCGACGATCGCGGACGCCCCTCCCGCGCACGGTCGCCGTTATCGCGACTACCTGGCGTCCCGGCCCCCGGAGGCGGAGGCGGCGGCCGTCGGCGAGGTGGCCAGGGCGGCGGCCAAGACCGGTGCGCGGGCACACATCGTGCACCTGTCCAGCGCGGCCGGTGTGCAGGTGCTGCGGGCCGCGCAGCGCGCGGGGGTACGGATCAGCGCGGAGACCTGCCCGCATTACCTGACCATCGAACCGGACGACATTCCGGATGGCGCAACGCAGTTCAAGTGCTGCCCGCCGATTCGCGGCGGCGCCGACGCCGACGCGCTGTGGCAGGCGTTGGCCGATGGGGTCATCGGCGCCGTGGTGAGCGATCACTCGCCGTGCCCGCCCGCCATGAAGGATCTGGCCACCGGCGACTTCGGCACCGCCTGGGGCGGGATCTCCTCGGTGCAGCTGGGACTGCCGGTGGTGTGGACGGCGGCCCGCCGCCGCGGGGTGCCCCTGACCGACGTGGTGCGCTGGATGTCCGCCGGATCCGCCGACCTGGTCCGGCTGGCCGGCAAGGGGCGGATCCAGGCCGGTGCCGACGCCGACCTGGTGGTGTTCGCCCCCGACGAGGAGCAGCTGATCCGGCCCGGTGAGCTCCGGCAACGGCACTACCTGACGCCCTACAACGGAGCCACCGTCACCGGTGTGGTGCGGCGGGTGCTGCTGGACGGGCGGGTCACCACCGACGAGCCGGCCGGCCGGCTACTGGCCGCGGGGGACCGATGACGTCCGGGCGGACGGTGCTGAGCGAGGCCGTATTCGGCCGACTCGACGACGATCTGGCGTCCGCCGACGCCGCGCTGATAGCTGGCTATCACGGCGCGCAGGACGCCGCGCAGCCGGTGCACACCGTGTACCTGCCGGCGGGCAACTACCGGCCGGGCGTCGCGCTGGCGTGGGGGCGAGAGGCGGTCGCCACGCTGCGCGAGCATGCGCCGGGACCGGCGGATCTGGCCGACGCGGTCGGCCTGCCGGCAGATCGGGTGACGGCGGTGTGGGAGCTGATGCTGCGCACGCTGTCCACCGCCCCGGTCGAGGATCTGCGCATCGACTTCGAGGACGGGTACGGCCATCCCGGCGACGACGCCGAGGACGCGGACGCCGAGCGCGCGGGACGGGACCTGGCGGCGGACTGGCGGGAGGGGACCGCACCCGCCTGGGCCGGGATCCGATTCAAGTCGCTGGAGCCGGCCACCCGGAGGCGCGGCTTGCGCACCCTTGACCTGTTCCTGGGGGCGCTGCTGGAGGCAGCCGATGGGTGGCCGGCGGGCCTGCGCCTGACGCTGCCCAAGGTGACCTCGATCCAGCAGGTGGTCGCCATGGTCACGGTGTGCCAGGAGCTGGAGCGGGCGCACGGCCTGCCAGACGGGACGCTGCGGTTCGAGCTGCAGATCGAGACGCCGCAGGCGATTCTGGCCGCGGACGGCACGGCCACCGTGGCCCGCATGATCCACGCCGCGAGTGGGCGCTGCTCCGGTCTGCACTATGGCACCTACGACTACAGCGCCGCGCTGGGCATCGCGGCCTTCCAGCAGCGGATGGATCACCCGGCCGCGGACCACGCCAAGGCGGTGATGCAGGTCGCCGCGGCCGGCACCGGAGTGCCGCTCTCCGATGGCTCGACGAACATCCTGCCGGTGGGTACGCCCGACCAGGTGCGTGCCGGGTGGGCGCTGCATGCCCGGTTGGTGCGCCGATCTTTGGATCGGGGGCTCTACCAGGGCTGGGATCTGCATCCGGCGCAGTTGGTTTCGCGTTACCTGGCGACCTACGACTTCTACCGGTCCGGGGCGCCGGCCGCCGGCACCAGGGTGGAGGCCTACCTGGCGCGGCGTGCCGGCGGCGTGCTGGACGAGCCGGCCACCGGCGCCGCACTGGCGGACTTCCTGCTGCGCGGGTTGCGCTGCGGAGCGCTGGACCAGACGGAGGTGACGGCGATGTGCGGCGCGACACCCGACGCCCTGCACGCGCTCGCCCGGCGGGAATCCCCCTCGCCGCTCGGCTGATCGTGCGTGGCAGGCTGAGGTCGTGAGGACAGCCCAAGATCCGGATTCGCGCTACCTGTCGCGGGATGGCGATGTGCTGACCGCCGTGGTCGCCACCGCCGATTCGGGCGGCAGCCTGTGCGAGCCGGGGCTGGAGGCTCTGCGCGTCGCGCTGCTGCGCAACCTGGACGAGCCGGATGGACACGCCGGTGCCGCAGATCCCGGTGACCCAGATCCCGCTGACGGGGTTAGCGGTGACGGAGGCGGTCGGGTCAGCGGCGGCCGGGTCGGTGCGGTGCTGCTGGTCAGCGAGAACAAGAATTTCTGCACCGGCGGAAATATCGTGGGCTTCGCCGCTGCCGACGACCCCACCGTCGAGGTACGGCGCCAGGCCGAGGCGCTGCACGGCGTGTTGACGGTGCTGGCGGCGGCGCCGGTGGTGGTGATCGCCGCGGTGAACGGCTGGGCGGCCGGTGCCGGAATGAGCCTGGTCTGTCAGTGCGACCTGGTGGTCGCTGGCGAATCCACCCGGCTGCGTCCCGGCTATCCCTCGCTCGGCTTCTCGCCGGATGGCGGGCTGACCTGGACGCTGCCGCGGTTGGTCGGCGCGGGCCGTGCCCGGGAGATCCTGTACACCGACCGAGTGCTCGACGTGGGCGAGGCTCTCGCGCTTGGCTTGGTGCACCAGGTGGTAGCCGACGACGAGATCCGTGCCACTGCCACCGAACTCGCCAGTCGGATTGCCGCTGGTCCGGTCGGAGCCTACGGTCGTATCAAGCGGCTGCTGGCCGAGGGCGCGGGGCGGGATCTCGCCGCGCAGCTGGCGGCGGAGGCCGATGCGGTGTCCTTCGGCGCCGGCACTCCCGAGGGTCGGGAGGGTGTGGCCGCCTTCCTGGAACGCCGGCCGCCCCGCTTCGCCTGACCGGTGCATGGTCGATTCGCCGCTCGCACGGCCCCGGACGATGATCGGCCCGGCGGAGTTGCGCGCCCGGGCGGGCGGTTGCACAGTGAGCGGGTGAGCACCGCCCTCGCACCCGCCCAGCCGAGCACCATCGGAGCGCTGATCGAAAGGTCTGCCGCCCGATACCCGGACCGGCTCGCGCTGCGCTTCGGTGACCGGGACTGGAGCTACGCGGCACTCGACGCCGCCGCCACCCGCGCCGCGAGGCACCTGCTCGGGCTCGGCCTGCGCCGCGGGGATCGGGTCGCGGCCTACGGCAAGAATTCCGACGCGTTCCTGTTGGCCTGGTTGGGGTGCTGCCGGGCCGGGATGGTGCACGTGCCGGTCAACTTCAATCTCACCGGGGCGGATCTGGCGTACATCCTGAACCAGTCCGGTGCCGCTGTGGTGCTGGCCGATCCGGCGTTGACGCCGCAGCTGCGGGCGGCGCTGGGCGGGCAGGAGCAGGCGGCCGGGCCCGCCACGAGCGCTGCGCTCCGGGTGGTGCCGCTGCGGGACGCCGACGGATCGTTCTTGAATGCCGTGATCGCTGGCTCCGTGATCGCCGGCTCCGGTGCCGCTGGTGGCTCCGGTGCCGTTGGTGGCTCCGGTGCCGTTGGTGGCTCCGGTGCCGTTGGTGACTCCGGTGCCGCTGGTGGCTCCGGCAGCGCCTCCGGCGCCGGCATTTCTGGTGACTCCGTCACCGCTGGCAATTCCGCCGCCGCCGTACCTGCGCTGCCCGACGTCGCCGATACCGACCTGGCCCAGCTGCTCTACACCTCCGGCACCACGTCGCTGCCCAAGGGCGCGATGATGACACACCGCGCTCTGGTGCACGAATACCTGTCCTGCCTGACGGCGCTGGACGCCGCTGCCGACCAGACCATGCTGCACGCGCTACCGCTGTACCACTCCGCGCAGATGCACGTGTTCCTGATGCCCTGGCTGGCGATCGGTGCGCGCAATATCCTGCTGGAGGCACCGGCCGCCGACGCCGTATTCGACGCCATTGAGAACGGTGGCTGCGACTCGTTCTTTGCCGCGCCGACCGTCTGGGTCGCGCTGACCAATCACCCGGGCTTCGCCACCCGGAACCTGGACGGGCTGCGCCGGGCGTACTACGGGGCGTCGATCATGCCCGGCCCGGTGCTGGAACGCCTGCAACAACGGCTGCCCGGCCTGGGTGTGTACAACTGCTTCGGGCAGAGCGAGATCGGGCCGCTGGCCACGGTTCTGCGTCCAGAGGAGCACGCCGATCGTCCCGCGTCGGCGGGCCGGCCGGTGCTGTTCGTGCAGGCGCGCTGCGTCGACGAGAATGGTGACGACGTCCCGGCCGGCACCCCCGGCGAGGTGGTGTACCGCTCGCCGCAGCTGCTGACCGGCTACTGGGGCAACCCGGAAGCCACCGCCGATGCCTTCTCCGGAGGCTGGTTTCATTCCGGGGATCTCGCGGTCCGCGACGGGCAGGGCTACTACACGATCGTCGACCGCATCAAGGATGTGATCAACACCGGCGGCGTGCTGGTTGCCTCCCGCGAGGTGGAGGACGCGCTGTACACGCACCCGGCGGTGGGCGAGGTCGCGGTGATCGGGGTGCCGGACGAGAAGTGGATCGAGGCCATCGTTGCGATCGTGGTGCCGCGTCCCGGCCCGGACGGCGGGTCCGCCGGCTCCGTCACCGTCGAGGAACTTATTGCGCACGCCAAATCCCGGCTGTCCGGCTTCAAGGTGCCCAAGGCCGTGCGACTGGTCGACGAGTTGCCGCGAAACGCCAGCGGCAAGCTGCTCAAGCGGGTGCTGCGGGACGAGTTCCGCGCCGGGTGAGCTCGTGCGCGACGGGCAGCGGTAGGTCCAGCGACGCTCCCGGGCCCAGGGCGTGGCGCAGGAGTTCGGGCATCGGCGCGACGCCGGTGGTGCCCGCCGCGAACGCCGCTGTCAGGCGAGCCCAGTCGCGCCGGCGGCGGAGCAGGAAGTGACCGGCCCGCGGCACCACGAATCGCGCGGTGCTGATCCCCGATGCCCGGGCGCGCTCGGCGAAGGCCAGCGACCAGGCGGCCGGCGCCTCGGATCGGTCCGCGGCGCCATGGATGATCAGCAGCGGTCGGCCGGTCAGCGTGGCAACGTCCTGCTCCGGCGGAAGCCAGGGGGCGATCCCGACCACCCCCGTCACCGCCGGATGCTCGGCCGCCGCGATCGCCGCCCGGCCGCCCAGCGAATTGCCGACCAGTACGACGGGCAGGTTCGGGTGCCGACGAGTGACCTCGGCCAGTGCCCACCGGGTATCCGACAGGGTTGCGGCGTGCTCCGGACCCGCGTCCCAGCCCCGGAACCGATAGCGCAGCAGGTATTCCGCCGCATCGGTCAGGGCGGCGTGCAGCGCCCGGCGGGTGCCGGCCAGCGCCCACCTGGCCACCCGGGACGGCGGCAGCCCGGATCTCAGGGCACCGCCGGGCAACGTCACCACCACCGCCCGCACGGGCACGGACCGGTGCCGCCCCACCAGGAGTGGCGCGGCACGGGGCGCAGGCTCAGGGCGAGACATGCTCCCGCACCTGGCGTTTCAGCCGGGTCAGCATCGCCGACAGGCCGCGCAGCCGCAGCGGGCTGACCACCTCGGCCAGTGGCAACCGGTCGGCGAGATCGGCCGGCACCGCCAGCACCGCGCCAACCGGTAGCCCGTCCAGCCCCTCGTGCAGGATGCCGGCGAACCCACGGGTGGTGGGCGCCTCGGCCGGTGCCGAAAAGAACAGGCGCACCAGGGGTTCCGGGTCAGCCGGCTCCAGCTCGGTGATCAGGAAGATCGGCGACTGGCACTCCGGTACCGGCTCCAGCAGCTCCGGATGGTCGGCGTACCGGGCGGGTAGGTCTGGCAATCCGGTGGCGAACTCCAGCAGTAGCTGCAGCCGCTCACGTGCCGCCAGGTCCGAGAAGTCGTCGATGATCTCCTGCAGACCCGGCGGCATGTGCTGCTCGGAGCCGGAAGCTGGCTGCGACATTGCTGACCCCGACATCAACTGCCGGTGGCTGCCGCGGCCCGGGATGCGCCAGGCACCTCACCCGGTTCGTCGCCGCGCACGATCGGCACCCGCACCGAATTGCCCCACTCGGTCCAGGACCCGTCGTAGTTGCGCACCCGCGGGAGCCCGAGCAGATGGGTGAGCACGAACCAGGTGTGGCTGGAGCGCTCGCCGATCCGGCAATAGGCGATGACGTCGTCGTCGGCGGACAGCCCCGCCTCGCCGAAGTAGATCTGCTCCAGTTCGGCCCGCGGCCGGAAGGTGCCATCGTCGGCGGCGGCCCGGCTCCACGGCACCGAGGCGGCGCTGGGGATGTGACCGCCTCGCAGCACCCCCTCCTGGGGGTACTCCGCCATGTGGGTGCGCTCGCCGGTGTACTCCGGCACCGAGCGCACATCGATCAGCGGGTGCTGACCCAGGGTGGCGAGCACGTCGGACTGGTAGGCGCGGATCGGCGCGTCATCGCGCTGCACGACCGGGTAGTCGGCCGGAGCGCGCTCCGGCACGGTGGTGGTCATCTCGCGTCCTTCGGCGACCCACTTCGCGCGGCCGCCGTCCATCAGGCGCACGTCGGGGTGCCCGAACAGGCTGAACACCCACAGCGCGTAGGCGGCCCACCAGTTGCTCTTGTCGCCGTAGACCACGACGGTGGTGTCGCGGGAGATGCCCTTGGCGGACATCAACCGGGCGAACGCCTCACCGTCCAGGTAGTCGCGAGTGACCGGGTCGTTCAGATCTAGCACCCAGTCGACCTTCACGGCGCCCGGGACGTGTCCGGTTTCGTACAGCAACACATCCTCGTCGCTTTCCACCACGACCACGTCGGGGTCGTTCAGGTGGTCGGCGATCCAGGTCGTGCTGACCAGGCGTTCGGGGTGGGCGTACGCAGCGAACGCGGGTTCGGAATCTTGGGGGACCGACATGGTCACCTCCGTTGAGAGGGGGAACGTGGGTAGTAGTGCGGCAGTGGCGTCGCCGCGGATGGGTGAGCACCCGGCAGGTCGGCCGCTTGATCCATCGTCCCACTGGCCGCGGGCGCGGTGCGGGCGGGTCCGGGAGGCCGGGTGGTGGTGGTCCGGCGCCGGCACGGCGGACACTGGAAGCTCGGACCGTCCTGTGCCGGGCACATGAAGGTCGCGGAGTGCGGGTAGTCGGGTGCAGGTGGCCGATCTCGACGGAGGTGGAACGAGGCATGGAACGCGACAGCGAGGTCGATCCGGAGATCGACATGACGGCGCCGGGCAGCGACACGGATCTGGCGGATGGGTCGGCGTCGCAGGTGTCCTATCAGGACATGTTGGAGCGGCACCTCACCGACGATGTGCTCGATGTGGGTTACTCGCCGCCGGATCGGCAGCCGTCGGTGCCGATCCCTACGCCGGATGAGGAGCGCCGGGGCGAGTCGTTGGATGAGCGGTTGCGCGAGGAGGAGCCGGACTTCGACCTGGCGGCGGCCGACGAGGCGGATGACCAGTGGGACGGCGGCGTCGGCGACCCCGAGGCAGGGCGGCAGCGCTCCGGCCGGCTGACCAGCGCCGACGACAGGGGACCGGAGGATGACGTGTTCGCCGCCGATGCCGGTATTGCCGGCGGCGCAGCGAGCGCGGAGGAGGCCGCCGTGCACTTGCTGGATGAGGGGGCCGACTACCCGTAGACCGGAGCTGCGGAGCGGTGACGGGGCTGACGGGGTCGACCCCGGGCGCCCGCGTCGTTTCGCCGGGTGCGGGCAGGGGGACGATGACGAGGCAGCGGGCGGCGGTCGCTACCCGCGGCCGCACGAGTCGATGGAGGAACGATGGTGGCACTGAAACTGCACGACATACCCGGCCGGCTGGCCGCTGGGGCGTTCATCCTGCATGAGGGGATGGGCAAGTGGAACGCCGACCTGGAGCGGGCCACCCGCCTGCATGACACGGCATCCGGGGCATTCCCCTTCTTCAAGGGAATGAAGCCCAAGCAGTTCAGCACGTTGTTGTCCGCTGGGGAGATCGCGACCGGTGCCCTGTTGCTGGTGCCGGTGGTGCCGACAGCGTTGGCGGGGCTTGCCCTGACCGGGTTCGCCGGGGGGCTGGTGACGATGTACCTGCGCACGCCCGCGCTGCACCAACAGGGCAAGGTCTGGCCGACGCCCCAGGGCACGGCCATCGCGAAGGACAGCTGGCTGCTGGCGCTCGGTGCGGGGATGGTGTTGGACGCGGTCGGGCGGCGATCGGCTCGGCAGCGCCGCGCGATCGCCCGTGCGGCCAAGGAGTTGGTGGCGCGACAGGAGGCGGAGGCTGCGGACTAGCGGTGACGACGGCCCGGTGTGGGGCCGCGCTACGCCGTCGCGACCAGCCCGAGGCCGGCCAGCGCGTCCCGTTCGGGTTCGGCCAGCGCCAGCAGCAGCGCCGTCTGCACGGTGGGCACGGACGGCTGGTGCAGCAGGGGCATGTGTGCCTCCTGCGGGGTCCGGTCGCCCTTGTGGGTGTTGCAGGCCAGGCAGGCGATGACGGTGTTGGTCCAGGTGGAGCGGCCGCCGCGGGACACCGGCAGTAGGTGCTCGACCGTCGATCCTCGGCGTCCGCAGTACGCGCAGGTGTGCCGATCGCGGCGCAGCAGCCCGGCCTTCGACCAGGCGGGCACCTGGTGCCGGTAGGGCACCCGCACGTAGCGCAGCAGTCGCACCACGGTGGGCACCGGGATGGCGATGCCCGAGGACGAGTGCAGGGCGGCACCGTCGCGCTCCGCGACGATCTCGGCCTTCTCCCGCAACAGGTAGGCGATGGCGCGGTGCAAGGCGACCACGGAGAGCAACTCGTAACTGGCGTTGAGTACCACCACGCGCTCGGCGTGCGGTGAGGGGATCCGGGACATGCCCCACCTCCCTGGCGCGCGCCGATAACCGACGGCCGCCAGCGGGTCGACCGCCGGGATCAAGGATAGTGCGCCGCGTGCTCGAACCTGGTGACGCTCGGGAGGGGCCGGTGCGGCGGCGGAGCCACGGCACGGCATGGGGACACCGCCGGCCGCGGGCGTGCTGAACCCGGCGGCCCGAACGACGAGTCCTGGTCAGAACGGTGGCGGATCGGGGTCGGGCCACGCGGCTTCGGCATTGACGGTCGGCTTCGGGTTGGTGCGGGTGCTGGTGCTGGTGCTGGTGCTGTTGGTGCTGTTGGTGCTGGCGGACCCGGGTGGCCGGAAGTAGCCGTCGGCCCAGTCTCCGTCGATGGTCAGCGGCACCAGGGTGGCGGCGGGTGTTGGTGTCGGTGACTGTTGGCACGCGCAGGTGTCGGGGCAGTCGCAGACGGGGGCGTCGCCGAGGTCCGGGCTGGCGGTGTGGGGATCGGTGGTGGGGTGCCAGAGGGGGTCGGGCCGCCAGGTGTAGGTGTAGCCGAGGGGCGTGGTCCAGGTATAAGTGCCGTTGTGTGCGCGGTGCAGGGTGAATCCGCGGCCGGCGTCTTTGCCCAGGTGGTGGTGCGGGCAGGGTGGTGCCAGGTTGTCGGCGGACGTGACGCCGTGAGTGGGTTTACCGGTGTGGGGGTCGGGTCTGGCAGGGATGATGTGGTCGAGGTGTCCGCGTTGGGCGGGGTGGTGGCAGGAGGGCATAGGACATTCCCCGTCTCGGGCTCTGACGAACGCGGCGAGGTGGGGTGGGGGCCGGTAGCGGGTGTGTCCGTAGTCCAGGAGCATGCCGGATGCGGGGTCGCAGAGCATGCGGTACAGGTCGCCGGCGCCGATCAGTGGCAGCGCCTGTTCGGTGGTGATGGGTCCGTGGCCGACCAGTTCGCACGGGGTGCGCTGACCCAGTAGCGCGGTGTAGGGGACCGTGACGTTGATCCGGGGCCGGGCATGGCCCTTGTCGGGCAGTTTCAGTCTCGCCCAGCCTCCGGCGGCCAGGATGTCGGTGCAGACCATGGTCAGGGCGTCGGAGCGGCGTTCGCCGAGCCCGCGGGACTCGCCCGGTCGCTTGATGGCGTCGGCCACCGCGGTGATCGCTCGCCAGATGGCGTCGACATCCTGCGCCGGCGCGTAGACGCCCAGCCGGGCCATGCCGTCCTCGTCCGGGGCGCGCCAGACATGCCGCTCGCGAACCGCGCGCCGATGGCGGTCGGCTGCTCCGTCGGGGTCGGCGGCGATGACGGCCCGGCCGGCCCGGCGCCGTACTGCGGTCGAGGTCATCCTCTCGGCGTCGGGCAGCACTCGTTGTTCGACGGTGTGGGCGATGTCGGGGCTGGTGGTGGCGGTGGCCCGGAGCAGCGCCATGGCTTTGGCGTCGTCGATGCGGCCCTCGGCCAGGGCCTGGCGGGTGTCCGGGAGCCGGTCGCGGAGGGCTTCGGCGGCACCGAGGAGGGCGGCGGCGTCGGCATCGGTGGTGTGCAGCGCCAGTGCGAGTTCGGTGGCCAGGTACTGGTGGATGCCGGGGTAGCAGCCGGACAGGGCGGCGATGTCGGCGTATTGGCGGGCCTGCAGGTGAGAGATGAGCTTGTTCCTGGCGATGATCGAATCGAGTATCACGCGGGGCCACCGCTGCGGCTCCGCGGGCATGGGAGCTAGTCCGGATCCGGAGGCGGCGGTGTGGGTGGTGACCGTCACCTCGCCGTGCGGGCCTGGCAACCGGGTCACGACGGCGGTGACCTCGCCCTGACCGGGTGCGGGGGCGAGATCTTCGGGCCGGTCATCGAGGAGGGCGGCCAGTTCGGGGCCGGGCGGACAGTGGGCAAGCCGGTGCCGCCAGCGGCCCAGCGTAAGCGTGGCTGCTGCGTACCGGGTGGTGCCAGTGGTGGGCGGGCAGATCCGGTCGGCGCTGGGAATGTCGACCTGATCCTGCTGGATGTGCAGCATGCCCAGATGGTTGATCGCTTCGGTCCGGCGTGCGCGCTCGGTTGGATTGAAGGCCCGGTCGGCTCGTTCCGCGACCGTGACACCCGGACCGGGCAGCAACACCCGCGCGGGCAGCGTCACAGGCGCGTCGCCCAAGACGACGATCCGCTCCCCGAACGCCACACCTCTGTCGTGCATGACCAGACCATAGCTCCACCCTCCGACAACCGTTCTACCTGCGGAAACGGCGTGAAGCAGGTGCGGCGTGCGGCGCTGGCCGAATGCGGCTCAGGTGGCGGGTGACCAGCTGATCACCGAGACACTGCGGTTGAGGTAGCCGGTGATCGCGACCTTGGCAGTGAGCTGGGCGGCGCCCGAGTCACTGCACGTGGCCTGGCCAGGGCACACATAGGCCGTGAGGACTTGGTAGTTCACCGGGACGGCGCTACCGCCGCCCTGCGGAATGCCGCCGGCGAGAGTGAAGCCACCAGCTGTAAACGATCCCGTGGTCGTGACGCTGATGCTCTTGGCAAACAGGCCGTAGGAGAAGCTGGATCGTGCATCGTTATTCAGGCTCAGGTTCAGGGGACGGCTCGGGGTGTAGATCGTGCCACCCAGGTGAACGAGCACGGAAGGTGCGCCGGTACCGGTGAGGAAGGCGCCCCCCGTCGTGTCATTGGTGGTGCGGGTGGAGTACGCGAGAACCGGTGGTCCCTGGGCTGCCAGGCTCGCGCACACCACAATCTTCGGGTATGCGCTGGAACTTCCCACTTCCAGATTGATTGCGCCCGATCCCGCCATGAAGAACTCGACACCCGAAGACGAGGAGGCTGTAGCGTCGATCGGGTCCTTACACGGACTGCGGTTGATCGGGATGTTGCCATCGGCATCAAGCCACTTGCCGGCAAAATAGTCGGTGATCCAGTCGGTCATACTATTCTCACCGGCAGGGAGTGCCCCCGGGGTGCCGCCCAGAATGAACGCATTTGGCACGGTCCAAATGCTGTCGAGGTAGTAGGTGGCCGGATTGAGTACCACCATGAAGGGTGTGGATTTGCCGCCCCCCGCGCAGGTGGCCTGTTTGTTCGTGATCTGCCGCGAGAGATTGCTGGGGATGGTCGCCCACGAATAGCCGGACCTGGGGCCAACAGCGACGACGTACGCCCCCTTGTAGATGCCGCTTGTTGCAAGTGTGCAGGCCGACACATCGGCCGGCGGCCTGGCGGCCGATCCAGGATCCGACAGGTTGTACGACGTGCCACGCACCAGCGTTCCTGGGTCCAAACCACGAATATCGGCGGCATCCCCGAACTGGCAGTTGATCTCGACCTGGTCGCCGGATTTGGTCGGGGGGTTGTTGTTTTCCGCTTGGACGTCGGTGCAGCTGTTGGACGTTCCGTAGTTGTGCCGCGCGATGACCCAACTCTGCGGATGCCAGCCGGGTGGTGCATCCGGCGGAGTACTCGGTCGCTCCCAGTCGCTGACGAGATTCGCCTTGGATTGGGACTGCTGATTGTCGATGTAGGTGTTGGAGAACACGCCGCCGTTCACATGCGCGTCCGTCTTCTTCAGGATGAGCGTAATTCCGTCGCCTGTATCGCGGCCGAGGGATAGCAGCGCGGTGCCGGGACCGGCGTTTTGTTGCGTCAGGAACCCGGACTGGGTCAATTCGGTGTCGACGGAGCAGTCGACAGTGACGGTGCCCCCTGGCGACGTGCCGGTCGCAAGGTAAGGCACCGTCAGCAGGCCAGCCGTGCACCCGAGGTCCGCACCCGGGGGGGCCGACCGAAGCTTCTCGATGGCTGAGTTGATCGCATTGCTGGCCTGATACTGCACCGACGCCTGGCCCCGCAGGGCAACGGTTGTCCGGACACCGGTGTTGGAGAGCAGCAGAATTGACACCGTTACCAGGGCGACGACGGTGATCATGATGAGGGCAATGATCAGTGAGGCACCTGTGTCGTCGGAGCGGATCAGCCGGCCGGCCAGGGTCCGGTGCAGGCGGCGGCCGAGTCGGTGCCGCGTGCGGACGCTCATGGCGTCACCGTGCCGGACGGGTTGGTCTGCATGCGGTTGCCGGTCAGGGTTACCGAATAGCTGCCGGGATCCCCGTCGGTGATATTCACCGTCAACACCAAGGTCACGGTGCGCGGCGGCGGGATCGTCGAGCAGGACGTCGAGCAGGTTGGGTCTGCGGAGGTGACGTCTCGGGCGACGATGATGTCCGACTTCGTCGATCCGGTACAGCGAACCCGGTGGAGGTCGGTCCCTACCAATTGGTAGGCGACGTAGAACCGGGTCGGAGTCGTGACATTGGAGGAGTAGTCGTCACCGCCGAGGACGATCCCGCCCGAAAGCGTCCCGCACACGGTCGCGACCGAACTCTCCTGCCACACCGACTGCTGGTACGGAAACGGCGGCTGCGGGGGTGGCGCCGGGTCGCCCGACGTGTCTCGAAGACCCATCAACGACACGTCGCGCGCGAAATACGACGAGGCGATCTGAACCTGGCTGGACTGGTTGACACGTGCTGCTGTGGTGTCAGAATTCTTGAAGTACGCGAACAGGCTCATCGCCAGCGGCACCGCGATGATGCCCAGGATCACGACGCACACCAGTAGTTCGATGAGTGTGAAGCCGTCATCGCCGCGACGGTCGCGTGATCGGCTCATGAATTGCACCCGGAGTCCAGGGACTGGCCGTCGACTGTCGGCGCGACACACGGCCTGCGCACTACCAACTGCAGCTGTTCGGTGTCGCGGGCGTCCTTGCTGGCCACCTGCAACACCATGGTCGTCAGGTTGCCGGCCACGGTGCAGGACTTGATGGACGCGGTATAGGCGCTGGAGCTGAGCCCATTCGGCATGAGCGTGCTACTGCAGATGTCGCCATAGGTAGCTCCACTAATGTCGATAGCGACCGCGTTCTGGATCGCCGACGCGTACGACCGGATGTACGACCCCGCGGTCGCCTGCTTGCGGTGGATGTCGCTCATCATGATGGAGGTGGCGATGGCCCCCACGATCGTCACCACCGCGATCGACATGATGGTGATCGCAATGATCAACTCGATCAGCGACTCGCCGCGCTCGCTTCGCCCCCAACCAACCGGACGGGCGGGCTGACGCAGCAGCATGGGACGCACTGGCCGAGGGTCACGCATCACGCGCTCCACCCGCGCCGCGCGCGCCCGGAGAAGTCTCGTCAGCCGAACCCATGTCATTGCACGTTCACCTGCGAGTAGATGCCGTACATCGCCGAGATCAGCGCGATAGCCACGAATCCGACGATGGACCCCATCACGATGATCACGATGGGCTCGAACAGGTCCGTCACCTTCTTGATCTTGTAGTCCAGCTCCCGCTCGTAGTACCGCGCTGCCACGTCCAGCTGCGCATCCAGGCTGCCGGTCTCCTCGCCGACCCGGAACATCTGCTGTGCCATCGAGGGGAACAGACCGGTCGCCGCCACCGGTTTCGCCAGCCCTTCGCCCTGCATCATCTGCTCGCGCACCGTTCCCAGCGCCCGGGTGAAGACCAGGTTCTTGATGGAGGCCGTCGCCACCCGCAGCGCCTCCGGCAGGGACACCCCGGCCCCGATCATGGACGACATCAGCCGGCAGAACCGCTCCACCAGCGCGTACTGCACCGCCTCGCCGATGACCGGCAGCCGCAGCGTGAACCGGTTCCATTGGTACTTGCCCCACGAGGTCTGCAGCGCGCCGACGAACCCCAGCACCAGCACCACCAGGCCGGCGACCACCGCCCACCACCAGTCCGCCAGGAAGTCCGTGAACCCCATCAGGATCCGGGTCGGCAACGGAAGCGTGGCATTGAAGCTGGCGAAGAAGTCCCGGAATCGGGGCAGCACGAACACCGCCAGCACCACGACCGTCACCACCGACATGCAGGCCACCGCCGCCGGATAGATGGACGCCGACTTGATCTTCTGCCGGGCAGCCATCTCCCGCTCGAGATACCCGGACAGCTGGTCCAGCACGGTGTCCAGCTGCCCGGTCAGCTCCGCCGAGCGCAGGATTCCCCTATAGTATTCGGGGAACACCTTGGGGTACCGGTCGAAGCAGTCCGACAGCGTTTCCCCGCGCCGAAGCCGATCTTCGGTGTCGAACATCATCTTCTTCATGGAGGACTTCTTGGCGTCCTCGCCGAGGGTGTGAATCGCCGTGAGGATCGGCAGCCCCGCCCGGATGAATGCCGCGAGCTGTCGCGACATGTGCATCACTTCGGCGCGTTTGATCTTGGGCGGGGTGATCTCCCGCTTGAGCAGGCTCGGCTTTTCCGTGACCCGGATCTCGCGGAGTTCCTTTTCGTATAGCGCAATCTCGGCGGCTTCCCGACTGTTCGCCTTCCAGGTGCCGGCGACCGCGTCGCCTTGCGGATCCACCGCGACATAGGCCCAACGAGACATCGTCACCCACCTACCACGTAGATCGACCGGAGCACCTCGGGCACCGTGGTGATTCCCGCCTGCACCAGCGAGGCCGCCTCTTCCTGCAGGGTCCGCATACCTTCGGATCGGGCCAGCTTGCGCAGATCCTCGTGCGACGCACGTTCCAGCACCATCTCCCGGATTCCTTCGGTGACGGGCATCAGCTCGTACACCCCGATCCGATCCAGAAACCCGGTCTGCGAGCAGAAATTGCAGCCGGTGCCGTGCGCGAAATCGCCCCGGGTGGCCGAGTCGCCGAATTGCCGCAGAAACTCCACCTGCTCGGGTGGCGGCGTGAACGACTCCTTGCAGTGCGGGCACACCCGGCGGACCAGGCGCTGTGCCACGACCGCCGTCACCGACGAGGCGATCAGGAATGTCTCGATGCCCATGTCCAGCAACCGGTGCAGCGCCGACACGGCGTCGGTGGCGTGCACCGACGAGAGCACGAAGTGCCCGGTCAGCGCCGATTGCACGGCGATCCGGGCGGTCTCCACGTCCCGAATCTCGCCGACCAGGATGACGTCCGGATCCTGCCGCAGAATCGAGCGCAGGCCGCCGGCGAACGTGACACCGGCGGCCTCGTTGATCTGGATCTGGTTGATCGACTCGAAGGTATACTCAACCGGATCCTCAATGGTCATGACATTCCGGTCGGGAGAATTGATCTCACCCAGCGAGCCGTACAGCGTGGTCGTCTTGCCGGCGCCCGTCGGCCCCGCGCAGATCACCATGCCGTAGGGGGAGTGCAGCAGTTGCGAATACCGGGCGGCGATGTCGGTGGGCATGCCGAGGTCGTGCAGCTTGTACAGCGGCCGGGACTTGTCCAGCAGCCGCATCACCACCTTCTCACCCCAGATGGTGGCGGTGGTGGCAACCCGGATGTCGACGTCGCGACCCTCCACCGACATCGCGATCTGGCCATCCTGTGGGCGGCGCCGCTCCACGATGTTCATGCCGCCCATGATCTTGATGCGGCTGACCACCGCCGGCCCGATGGACACCGGCAGATCCAGCGCGTCGTGCAGCGCACCGTCGACCCGGAACCGCACCCGGATCTTGTCTTCCTGCGGCTCGATGTGGATGTCGGAGGCCCGGTCTCGCAGACCCTGGGTGATGACCCGCTGCACCACCTGCACCACCGGGGCGGCGTCGCTGGCGACCGCGGTCTCCATCTTGGCGGCCTCGCGGCGCACCTCGTCCTGGATCTGGAATTCCTTGACCTGCGACTCGATCCCGGTCAGCGCGCGGTAGCTGCTGCCGATCGCCAGCTCGACCTCCGAGGCGGGTGCCACCTGCACGTCGATCGGCTTGCCGACCGCGGCGCGCACCTCGGCGACATGCTCGGCGGTCGGATCGGCCAGCACGACCCGCACGGTGCCGTCCTCGGCGACCGACAACGGCAGCGCAACCAGGGCGCGGGCGCGAGGCTCGGTGAGCAGCGCGGTGGCGCCGGGCTCGGGCCCGACCAACCGCAGATCGACCAGCGGAACATGCTGCTGGGCAGCAAGTGTCGCCGTCAGCGCATGCTCGGAGACGGCGCCCTGCCCCAACAGGATCTCGCCCAACCGGTGGCCGGGCTGCTCCGCCTGGGCGCGCAGGGCGGCGACCACCTGGGAGGCCGACAGGCGGCCGGCGTCGACCAGGAGTTCGCCCAGCCGCAGACCGCCCGCCCGCACCGACTCGTCGGCGGGATCGTGCCGCGGGGTGGCGAGTACCGGCTCCGGGACCGGCTCCGCCATCCGGTGCCGGCCCAGCTTCACCTTCGGCCTCCGGACCAGCGGGCGCCGAAGCCGGCGTAGGAGGCTCCGGGAGCATTGGCGGTGACGGAATCCGTGGGCGGCACGTCGGATCCGGCGGTGGCGCTCGGACCCGGCCCGACACCGGCACCGACCAGCGCGGGTTCGGCACCGGGGCGGACGACCGGAGTGGAGCCGGGGCCGCCGGGCGCCCCGTACCCGGGTGCAGGCACGGAGCCGGTCGCACGGTTCGCGCCGCCCTGCGGCGCACCGGGGGTGCCGTTCGGGCCGGCCGGCATTGGGCGGGGGCGTTCGAGCTCGTTCGGGTACAGGCTGCGCGAGGCTGCCGCCTCGAAGTCGATCGCGCCGGCCTGCACCAGCGCGTTCAGCGACTGCTCCAGGGTGACCATGCCCTCGCGCTGCCCGGTGACCAGGATGTTGCGCAGCTGGTGGGTCTTGCCCTCCTTGATCAGGTTCCGGGCGGCGGTGTTGGCCAGCAGCACCTCGTAGGCGGCGACCAGACCACCGCCGGTGCGGGGAATCAACCGCTGGTACACGATGCCCGATAGCGCGGCGGCGAGCTGGGTGCGGATCTGCGCCTGCTGGTCGCCGGGGAACACGTCCACGATGCGCGCCAGGGACTGCGCGGTGTCGTTGGTGTGCAGGGTGGCGAAGACCAGGTGGCCGGTCTCGGCGATGGTCAGCGCGAACCGGATGGATTCCAGGTCGCGCATCTCACCGACCAGCAGAACGTCCGGGTCCTCGCGGAGGACGGCGCGCAGCGCCTGGGCGAAACTCGGTGTGTCCGTGCCGACCTCGCGCTGGTTCACCAGCGACCGGCCGTGCCGGTGCACGTATTCGATCGGGTCCTCGATGGTGATGATGTGGCAGGCCCGATCGTGATTGATCTGGTTGATCATGGCGGCCAGGCTGGTGGACTTGCCGGAGCCGGTCGGCCCGGTGAACAGGATCAGCCCCTGGTGCTGCTTGATCAGCTCGAAAAGGATCGGCGGCAGGCCCAGGCCCGCCATGGTGGGAACTTCGCGGGGAATCAGCCGGAGCGCGATGGCCACCGCGCCCTGTTGCCGGAACGCGTTGCCCCGAACCCGACCGAGATCCCGCCAGGAGAAGGAGAAGTCGTGCTCGTGGCCGTCGGCGAAGATCGCCATGCGGTCCTCGTCCAGCAATTCGGTGAGCAGGCTCTCGGTGTCGTGTGGCGTCAGGATCGGGTCGTCGACGATGGGGAACAGCTCGCCATGTACCCGGATCGTGGGCCGGGCGCCTGCGGTGAGTTGCAGATCGGTGCCGCCGGCGTCCCAGAGCAGTTCGAGCATGCGGTCGATGGTGGAGCGGGGGTGATCGGTGACGTAGAGAACGGGGTCGGCGGCGGGTTCGGTATCGGGAACGAGACCGGTTGTGGCGTCGGCTGATTCGGTGATGACGCGGCCTTCGGTGCTGTTGGTGGTACTGGCTGGTGGTGCGTCGTCGGTGTCGTCGTCACGGTGGTTCTCACCGACAGCCGGAGCCGCCGTGGCGGGGGTGGTGCTTGATTCCATGGCGGGCTCCGGGTCATAGGGGCGGTTCGGGTGCGGTGTACCGCCTGCAGCGAATAGACCCTCTGGCAACGGACCGGTGTGAGCAACCGATCCGTTGCCAGAGTGTCCTCTGGGTCAGCTCAGCTCACTGTGATCGTGGTGCACTTGTCGAGCGTGACTCCGGTTCCCCCGCTGGGGGTCAGTGTGTACCCCGAGCCCGTGGTGGCGTAGGCGATCGTGTAGCCGCCACCCTGGACAATCTTGTTCGTGGTGTCGAGCTTGATATTCGTCAGGAGAGACTTGCCGGATGCCGTCAAGGCTGAAAGGTCCGTAGGGTAGGAGCCATTCTGCGCGTAGTACGCCTGTACGGCTGTATTTACAGACGCGGCGTCGGATGCGCATGCGGCGTCTTGGCCCTTATCCTGAATGCCCTGCACCGAGAACACCACCACCGCGGCGAGGATGCCGAGGATGACGATCACGATCAGGAGCTCGATCAGGGTGAAGCCGGCCTCGGCGAGCTTCCGGTCCTGCTGGTGGGCGGCCTCGCGCCGCTCGGTGATGTCGGAGCGGGTCCGACCGAGTTGGTACAGCATGGAGTTCCTCCCGGATGTGGGATAGATGGGGGCTGGGATTCGGCCTCGGTAGCGCCCCGCCACACCTACGGTCGAACTGGCGAGAAGCATGTAACTCTGCGTGGTCACTGTCAAGCGTCGTCAACCAAATTGACCACCCGTTCGGCGTAGATCAGCCATTCAGCCGCTACCGGCTGGGCCGGCTCTACGTAACGACAGTCTCTCCGGCTGCTGAATGGTTGATGGCCTCCACTCCACCGAGTGAATGGACGACCCTGTGGTTGGACGAGGAGGCGACGCGCCGATCGGTCCTGATCGGCGCCGGGGACCCCGCCGCAGTCGTCATTCCGTATGTGGCGCAGGAAATATGATCATGACCGCCGGCGTCGCCGAGGCCGGGTTCGTGGCCCGGTTTGGAGTCGGATCGGACCCGCTCGGAGCGGATTGCCGGTCACAGGTCCCTCGCAGTGCGAGTAACCCGTGAGGCGGATTCTCACCCATCTGGCGTCGCCGGTATGAGTGCTCGGGCGGCGCCGGTGCGGCTCCCATGCTGGTGACGGACCGTGATGCCCGGCCCGCCGTCCGGCCGATCCGACCCGTTCGGGGGATGCCGGGCACCCCGCGCGCCCAACCGGGCCTGCGCGCTCTCCTGGCTGCTGCGCGCCGAGGACGCCGATCGCGTCGCGCAGTGCGGGATGGCCGGCTTCTGCCATGCTGATCGACGCCATCTCCGATTTCCCGTCACCGCTCTGGGAGAGACTCGCCGGTGCTCGCCGCCCTGCTCGTGATCGTCGCCCTGCTGGGGCTGGCGATCGGCTCCTTCCTGAACGTGGTGATCTATCGGGTGCCGGCGGGCCTGTCGACCGTGCGGCCGGCCTCGCACTGCCCGGCGTGCGACGCCCCCATCCGCGCGCGGCACAACATTCCGGTCCTCGGGTGGCTCGTCCTGCGGGGCAGGTGCGCGGATTGCCGCGCGCCGATCAGCGCCCGCTATCCGTTGGTGGAACTGGGCACCGGGATCCTGTTCGCCGCGACCGCCCTGCTCGTCTGGCACCGCTCGCAGCTACCGCTGCTGCCCGCGCTGCTCTACCTGGTCGCGATCGGGATCGCGCTGGCACTGATCGACATCGATGTGCACCGACTGCCCAATGCGATCGTGGTGCCGTCCTACCCCGTCCTGGCCGTGCTGCTGACCGGTGCGTCGGCGTGGTCGGGGGACTGGGGCGCGTTGGCCCGGGCCGGCATCGGCGGCGCCGCGCTGTTCGGCTTCTACCTGGTGATCGTGCTGGTGTACCCGGCGGGCATGGGTTGGGGCGACGTCAAGCTGGCCGGACTGCTCGGCGGTGTGCTGGGCTATGTGGGCTGGTCGGCGCTGTTGGTCGGCGGGTTTGCCGGATTCTTCTTCGGGGCCGTGGTCGCCGTGATTGCGCTGGCTATCGGCCGAGCGGGGCGCAAGACGGCGCTGCCGTTCGGCCCCTTCATGATCCTCGGGACGGCGTTCGGCATCGCCCTGGGTAGTTGGCTGGGCGAGATCTATCTCGGCGCCAGCGGGTTCTGAGTCGGTCGCGACACGCCCGGGCCCGGCCCCGGGACCGGACTAATTCTCCCGGACTCGGTGAATGGTGTTCACGCAGGTGGGACGGGGCGCCATGGGGCGGAAGCGGCGCCCCGGACTCGCCTGGTCGGTTGACGGACCGGACCGGCCCGGCAACCGTGGAGAAGACACAGCCGGTGTGAGAGCACCGGGGCGCCACCGGGCTGGGGACCGTACGGATGGTTCCGAACCCCGGGCGCCCGATACGAAACCGACGAGACGAAGGAGTCCGACTGTGCTCACCCTGACCGACAACGCCACCAGCGCGATCCGCACTCTCACCGCTCAACCGGAGGCCCCGGACGGGGCAGGCTTGCGCATCGCCAACGATCCGGCAGCCGGGGGATTGACCCTGGCCGTCGCCGCCGCCCCGCAGGACGGGGATCAGGTGATCGACTCCTCCGGCGTGCGGGTGTTCGTGGAGGAGCAGGCCGCCACCCTGCTGGACGACAAGGCACTGGACGCCGCGGTGGACGACGGCGGCCGCATGCAGTTTGCGGTGGCTCCGCAGCCCGGGGCCGGCAGCGTCGACGGCGGCATCGGCTGATCCTGTCCGTTTTGTCGTAGCACGTGCTACGACAAAACGGACGGGTCGCACCGGTCGCTAGTGGCGTCGCCCGCACAGGTACGTCGCCTACGCTGGCCGGGTGACCCGCCGCCGTGACCCCGAGCGGTGGCATCGTCGCTGGCGGGCGTTGTGGGGGCTGGGCGGCCTGCGCATTGTGCTGGTCGCGGCCGGTGGCCTGCTGCTCTACGCCGGATATGCCCCGTCCACCCAGTGGTGGGCGCCCATCCTGGGGTTTGCGCTGCTGGGCGGGGCGGTGCACGGCCGATCCTGGAAGGCGGCATCCGGGCTGGGCCTGGTCTTCGGGGCGCTGCTGTTCTTCCCGCTGCTGAGCTGGACCAACGTCTACGTCGGGAACGTCCCGTGGGCGGGTCTGGCCGGAGCGGAGGCCGTACTGACCATGCCGGCGGTCGCCCTGATGGGGCCGGCCTCGCGTCGGCTGCCGGCGTGGCCGGTGTGGGGAGCCGCCGTCTGGGTCGCGGGTGAGACGCTGCGCGCGGTGTTCCCGTTCGGCGGGTTCCCGTGGGGCGGGGTCGCGTTCACCCAGCCCGACGGGCCGCTGCTACCCCTCGCGGCGGTCCTGGGCGAGGCGGGGCTCGCGCTGGCGGTTCCGCTGGCCGGGCTGTCGCTGGCGGAGTTGGCGCGTCGATGCTGGCGGTGGTCGCGGCGGGCCCAGCAGGGCGCACCCGAGGCCCAGCAGGGCACGGCCGAGTTCCGGCAGGGGGCGCCGGAGTCCCGGCAGGACACGCCGGAGTCCCGGCAGGACACGCCGGAGCCCCGGCAGGACACGCCGGAGCCCCGGCAGGGCGTGGCCGAGCCACCGCAGGGCGCGTCCCTCGTCTCGCCGCCCGGCCCCCCGACGGACCCCGTCACCGCCGTATCGCCCGCCCGCCGTATCGCCTCCCTCGTCGTTCCCGCGGTGTTGGTCGCCCTGCCGTTCCTCGGGTCGCTCGCGTCCCGCCCCGCGGTACAGACCGGCGCGGGCGCACCCACCAGCCCCATCGCCCTCGTGCAGGGCAACGTGCCCGAGCCCGGCCTGGAGTTCAACGCCCGCCGCCGCGCGGTGTTGGACATGCACGCCGCCGAGACCGCGAAGCTCGCCGCCGCCGTCCGGGAGGGGACCGTCCAGCAACCGCGCCTGGTGCTCTGGCCGGAGAACTCCTCCGACATCGACCCGTACCGGAATCCGGACGCCGCCGCCGTGATCGACCAGGCGGCCAAGCAGGTCGGCGTGCCCATCCTGGTCGGCGCCGTGGTCGGCGCGACGGAGCCCGACCGGGTCTACAACATGGGCATCGTCTGGGACCCCGTCACCGGCCCGGGCGCCTCCTACACCAAGCGACACCCGGTGCCCTTCGCCGAATACATCCCCTGGCGCAGCTTCTTCCGGATCTTCTCCGACAAGGTCGACCTGGTGCAGGCCGAGTTCCTGCCCGGCGACCGGCCCGGCAACCTGAGTATCGCCGGAGTGCCGGTGGGCGACGTGATCTGCTTCGAGATCGTCGAGGACGACCTGGTGCGGGATGTCGTCTCCGGCGGCGCGCAGGTCCTGGTGGTGCAGACCAACAACGCCACCTTCGGCTATACCGACGAGACCTACCAGCAGCAGGCCATGAGCCGGGTCCGGGCCGTCGAGTACGGCCGGGAGGTGCTGATCGCGGCGACTAGCGGGGTGTCGGCGGTGATCCGGCCGGACGGCTCGGTGGCCTCGTCGGTGCCGCTGTTCACCCCCGGCTTTCTGGTGCCACAGGTTCCGCTGATCACGGCGACCACTCCCGGTACCGTGCTGGGAGCGCCCCTGCTGTGGGTGCTGACGGCCGCCACGCCGGTCGCACTGGCCGGGGCGGTGCTGCTGGGTTGGCATCGGGTCTCGCGTCGCGGCGCGATCGGCGCGCCGCGCCAGGAACGGGAGGGGACCGAGGGTGGCAGAAGCGCCGTCAACCGGTGACGATCCGTACGCCAACTTGCCGTCCACCGGTCGGGTGCTGGTGATCGTCCCGACCTACAACGAGCGGCAGAACCTGCCGCTGATCCTGGATCGGCTGCTGGGCGCGGTGCCCGGGGTCGACGCGCTGGTGGTCGACGACGGATCCCCCGACGGCACCGGCGATGTCGCCGACGCCCGGGCTGAATCCGATCCACGGGTGCACGTGCTGCACCGAACGGCCAAGCAGGGGCTGGGCGCCGCCTACCTCGCCGGTTTTGCCTGGGGCCTGGAGCGCCGATACGACGCCTTGGTCGAGATGGATGCAGACGGCTCGCACGCTCCGGAGCAACTGCCCCGGCTGCTGCACGCGCTGGCGCATGCGGACCTGGTGATCGGATCCCGCTACGTGGCGGGCGGGTCGGTGGTGAACTGGCCGCGCAATCGGGAGGTGCTCTCCCGCGGGGCGAACCTGTATGCCCGGGTGGCGCTGGGCGCCGGGGTGCACGACATGACGGCGGGATATCGGGTCTACCGGGCTGCGGTGCTGCGTGCCGTTCGGCTGGAGGACGTGGCGTCGCAGGGCTACTGCTTCCAGGTGGACCTGACCTGGCGCACGCTGTCGGCGGGGTACCGGGTCGCGGAGGTGCCGATCACGTTCACCGAGCGGGCGATCGGGGTGTCCAAGATGAGCGGCTCGATCATGCGGGAGGCGTTCGTCAAGATCGCGTCGTGGGGCGCGCGGCGGCGGTGGGCGCAGCTGACGGGGCTGCTGCGGCGTCGGTGAGATGGCCTCGCGGGCGACGACACCGGGCCGGGGGCCTGAAAATCTGCCCCCAGATCTGGACGCTCGACTCGGCGATGTGAATCGCTGCAGGTCACAGCCCCGGGCGGTGATCGGGGACCGAATCTAGCGGCAGGTTTTCAGAACGGTCGCGTGTTGGCGCCTCTGCCGTCGGGTGCGCTGCCGTCGGGTGCGCTGCCGTCGGGTGCGCTGCTGTCGGGTGCCCTTGCTGTCGGGTGCCTCTGCTGTCGAGTGCCTCTGCCGTCGGGTGCCCTTGCTGTCGGGTGTCGCCACTGCCGGATGTTGTCCCCCTGTCCGGCTTCCGTCCACATCTCCGCTCCGGCGCCCCCGGTCCGGGCTCGGCGGGACGCACGCTGCTAGTCATGAACCGAGCCATCGCCGAACTGCTGGACGTGAACGCGGGTGTGCTCAGCCGCCGGAGGTACCCCGAGCTGGCCACCCAACTGGATTACCTCTGTCGGCGGGGGATCCTGACGACCCCGCTGCCCGGGGTGCACGTGCACCGCGACTTGGAGGCAGACTGGCGAACCCTGGCCCGCGCGGTGAACGAATGGGACCAGCGGGCGCAGATCACCGGCGCCGCCGCGGCGGCCTTGTCCTTCTGGCCGGAGTTGGTGCCCAGCACCGTGGAGGTCGCGGGGCGGCGGGCGAGCTTCGAGCGGCCGCATCTGTCGTTCAGTCGCCGAGTCGTGCCAGAGGACATGGTGGTGGAGCTGGCGGGCGTCCGACTGACCACTCCGGCGCTCACGGCCATGGACCTGGTGCCGCGCTACGGCGGCGACCCGATCGATCGGGCGCTGCGCAGCCGGATGGCCACTCTGGACGGGATGCGCGAGGCGCTGCGCCGCTCGCCGGGACGGCACGGCAACGTCGACCGTCGGCTGATGCTGCTGGACTCCCGGGACGAGCCATGGTCAGAGGGCGAACGACTGTCGCACCGGCTGCTGCGGGGCGGCGGCATCACCGGCTGGCGCACCAATGTTCCGATCGTGTGCGATGGGCACACCTATTACCAGGACATCGCGTTCGACGATTGCCCGGTGGTGCTGGAGATAGACGGCCGCATCCACCTGCGTCGCGACCTGTTCGAGACCGACCGATTCCGCGGCAACTATTTGCTGCTGGCCGGCAAGCAGGTGCTGCACTACACCTGGCTGATGCTCAACGAGCAGCCGGACTGGTTTGTGGCCACCACGCAACGGGCGATCGACCTGTTCCGATGATGGTGGGATTCTGAAATTCTGCCGCCAGACTTGCGACCCTGGACATCGCCAGCGCCCCTACCTGCGCAAACGCTCCAGGGGTGAAAACGTACCGGGATCCAGGGGCAGATTTTCAGAATCGCCCAGTGCGAAGACCACTGGCGGCGTCGTTACGACGCGGTGCGGCGCGCCTTCAGCTCGGCCAGGCGCTCGTTGAGGATCTCCTCGAGTTCCTCGATGGACCGGCGCTCCAGCAGCATGTCCCAGTGCGTACGCGGCGGCTTGGCCGGCTTGCTGTCCGGTGTCGAGCCATCGACCAGGGTGGACTCCAGTCCGTGCATCCGGCAGTCCCACACCGACGGCACCTCGGCGTCGTCGGCCATCGGCACGGTGAACTCGTGCTCCCGCGGGCACAGGTATGTGGCCGTGCGCCGCGGCGCCAGGTCGTGGTTGCGGTCCGCCTCGTAGCTGGTCGCGCCGAGTCGGCTGCCGCGCAGGACACGGTCTGCCATGGTGGTTCCTCCTGATGTTGGTGCCCGATGCTGCGCTGCCGCCTCGGGCCCGTGCACCCGTCACCGGGTGTCTACCCGCCGCGACCCGCGGCGTCACTACCTCCAACGCCACGATCAGCGCTTTCGTTCCCGATCCGGGTGCGCAGCAGCTGGGTGTGGCCTGTGAGTGACCCGCGGAATGCGGCTAGTGAACGTAACGCGAACACCGTGGCGCTGTCCAATCGACGCGCCCGTCCGGCCGCCGATGATCATCCGACTGGGCGATTGCCCCGGTGATCGGGCGGACCTAGCCTGTGCAGACTTCGCTCGATCGGTCCGCTTTCGGAGGTGTCGGACGTGGGCGTGCTGCAGACGGACGAACGGGCGCCAGATCAGAACATGGTGTCAACACGCGCCGAGTCCGGCCTGACATCGATGGATCACCTATCGGCCGACCGTCTCGTGCCGGTGCCGGGCCTGCTGGTGGTCGGTGGGGCGCCGGCTGGACTACCCATGCGGTGGCGGCCCGGGGGAACCGACGATGGCGACGGACTCCGTTGGCGAGATGCGCTGCGGCGCAGCGCAAGCGGTGAGCCAGCGGCGGTCTCGACGTCGCCCGATGCGACCGGCCCGGCGCGATACCTGAGACGAAGTGTCTCGGGCAACCACGAGACGGCCGCGCCTGCAGCAGACCGCGACGCCACGCTGACGCCGGCCATCGCCGCGCTGCGGCGTTCGTCCGCGCGCTCGGATCCCACACCGGCCGGGACGGGCGTGATCAGGCGCGCCCTGGGCGACGACTTCGGCTGGGCCCAGGCCGGTGCGATCCAGCGATCGGGCGCCGGGGCAGAGGGTGTCATCTTCGTGACCTCCCCCGGCAACCAGATCGTCGTGAAATTCCTCAAGCGCGCGGCGGGCGCCGATCGGGCGGATAAGACGCTCCGCGAGACCGGCATCGCCGTCCCGGACTCGCGGATCGTGAAGAACGCGGACACGGATCCGCTCGGCGCACAGATCCGGGCGACGATCCAGGCGCATCTGAACACCTTGACGCAGGTGCAGCAGCAACAGGTGACGAACCAGCTGAACAGCTACGCGTACATCCAGCTCCAGGAGATGACGAACGGCATTCCCCTCGACAGGCTCAATGCCCAGCAGATCCAGACATTCCTGCAGGACGCCGACCTGCTCCAGGAGGTCGGGAAGATCGCCGCCATCGACTCATTCCTCGGCAATACCGACCGGCTGAGCAGGTCGACGGTCAATACCGGCAACTACCTGCTCACCGCCGGGGTTGGCGGCTCGACCTTGGTCGCCATCGACAACGAGATGAAGGCGCAGACCGCCTCCAAGAAGACGGTGCGCGAGGGTGAGGTTCGGTTCATCATGAGCCAGGACGGGGTCAACACCATTGCGGACGCCTTCCTGACGCGGCTCACCGGCGGCGGGATGAAGTACATGTTCAGCGACGAGGACCAGAAGAACGTCCGCAAGTTCGTCGGGCGCGGCGTCCGCGAGGGTGCTCATGCGCTCGCGGACCTGCTGAAGACCCAGCCTGGCTTCATCGACACCGCCAAACAGACCGAGAAGACCCAGCTTCCCGGGCCGGACGGGACCGGTGAGAAGCATCGCGAGATCGTCCGCGCCACCCTCAAGGCGAGGGCAAAGGCCATGGAGGAGGAGTACCTCAAGGGCGGTTGGGCGCGCCTGCAGCCCGCGTTGGATCAATGAGCAGCACCGAGAAGGATGCTCGGCTGGGCTATCTGCAGCATGTGATCGACGGTCTGGAGGTGGCGAGCCCGGATCGGCTGCACGGCACCGTCCGGCTCGCACCGCTCGCCGGTCTGTCGTTCCCGATGCTGCAGATCCTCGCCGACATGAACGACACCGCCATCGACGCCGGGCCGGTGGCGGACCTGGCTGCCCTACAGCGGCTGCGCACCCTCACCACGCGCCGCGTGGTGGCGGAGCAGCAGGACATGCGGTCGGCGCCGGCCGGCGCGATCCGATCGCCGGATGCGGATGAGCGCCGTGTCCGGGGAGAGCTGATGACCGTCGAGGTGCTGCTGCTCGGTGCGCCGGAGCGCCTGCTCGGGTTGGCGGTGGAGAGGTTGCGTGCCGTGGCGTCGAAGGATCTCACGGCCGGCCAACGCCACCTGCGGGACGCGGTGGTGGCGGATCTGGACCGGGGTGATGTCGACGCGGCGCTGCTGCCCCTGCGCTCGCTGCTGGTCGACTGCGGCGTTCGCCCGCTTCCGGTGGCCGGCTGACCGAGCCCCGCTGACCGAGCCCCGCTAGCCGACCCCCGCTGACCGACCCCCGGCGGATCCGTGATTCCCGTCAGGGCGGGCCCAGCACCCGCTCCAGGTAGGCGTTGCTGAACAGTCCGTGCGGGTCGACCTCGGCGCGCAGGGCGGCGACCTGGTCGAACAGTGGGTACCGGGCGCGCAGCCGGTCGGCGTCCAGCGAATGCAGCTTGCCCCAATGCGGGCGGCCACCGCAGGCCAGCAGGATCTGCTCGACGCCCAGGAAGTAGCGGGCGAACGGATCGGCGACGAAGCGGTGCACGGCGATGTACGCGGTGGGCCGGCGGTACGCGGTGGACAGCGGAACGTCGTCGGCGGCCGCCACCCGGATCTCCATCGGGAAGGAGATCCGCCAGCCCCGGTCGGCGATCAGCGCCCGGATGCGCCGGATCGCGCGGGGCAGCTCCACCAGGTCGATGCCGTACTCCATTTCCCGGAACCGCACCCGGCGCGGCGTGGTGAACACCGCCGCCGACCGGTCGGTGTAGCGACGCGCCGACACCGCCGAGGCCGCAAGCCGATTGATGGCCGGCACCAGCGGGGGCGCCGCCGACCCGACCGCGCAAGCCATCGCGAACATCCCGTTGGCGGTGACCTCGTCGTCCAGCAGCGCGCGCCAGCGGGGCAGCGGATCGGCCACGCTGGTCACCGCAAGCCGGCGGTTCTGCTTGACCAGCGCGGTGTCGGTGTGCGGGAACAGGTAGAACTCCAGGTGGTCGACGGCCGCCGCCCGCTCTGCGAACGAGTCCAGCAGGTCGTCCAGCGGCTCGGGGTGTTCGTCGGCGGCCAGCAGGAACTCCGGTACGCACCGGATGCGCACCCTGGTCAGGATGCCGAACGCGCCCAGCCCGAGCCGCGCCGCGGCGAACAGCTCCGGCCGGTGGGCCGCATCGAGATCCAGCACGCTGCCGTCGGCGAGCACCATCCGCAGCCCCGTCACCTGCCCGGCCAGCCCGGTGAATGCGGCGCCGGTGCCGTGCGTCCCGGTCGAGATCGCGCCGGCGATGGTCTGCCGGTCGATGTCGCCGAGGTTCTCCATGGCCAGCCGGTGCGGCGCCAGCAGAGCTGGGATGTCGGCCAGTCGGGTGCCGGCCCCCAGGGTGGCCTCGCCGGTGACGGGATCGACGGCGTGCAGCCCGGCCAGCCGGTCCAGTCGCACCAGCACGGAATCGGTGACGGCGATCGGGGTGAACGAGTGCCCGGAGCCCACCGGCCGGATCCGGCGGCCCTCGCGAGCACCGGCGGTGACGAGGTCGACGACGGCCTGCTCGTCCGCCGGCACGGCGATGTGTTCGGGGCGCGCCACGGCACAGTGGCCCCAGTTGCGCCAGATCGCCGCCATCAGAACGCCTTTCCCTCGCCGCGGTAGGTCGCAAGCGGCTCGACGATGCGCCCGCCGTCCACCAGGTGCAGCTCGCCCAGGTGCTCGCACACCTCCCCGGACTTGGCGTGCCGAAACCACACCTGATCGCCGATCCGCAGCGCCCGCGCCGCGCTGCCCCGCAGCGGTGTCTGCACCTCGCCGGCGGCCTCGGTGCCGAGATAGCGCAGGCCGGGTGGATACGCCACCGTCGGCAGCCGATCCGAGCCGGGTGGGCCGGAGGCGATCCACCCGCCGCCCGCGACGGTGACGAGGCCGCGCGCGGGGCGCCGGACGACGGGGAGCACGAAGTATGCGGCGGGGGCGGGCCGGAATGCGGTGTAGTGGTCGAACAGCGCGGGCCCGAGCAGCCCGGAGCCGGCGGCCACCTCGGTGACGGATCCGTCGGCGACCGTCGATTCGACCGAGCCGGTGCCCCCGCCGTTGACGAACTCCAGGTCGGCCAGCTTCCGCACTGCCGCGACGACCGCGGCGCGCCGCTCGGCGAGTTCGGCGGCCGACCGGTGCTGCATGGCGCGGACCGCGACGGCGCGGGGGTGGCGGCCGGCGTTGCCGACCCCGGCGATCTGACCCTCGTAGGCCATCAGCCCGACCAGCGAGAAGCCGGGCCGGCCCGCGATATGCCGCGCGAGCGCGGTGGCCTGCCCCGGGGTGCGAATGGGGGAGCGGCGAGCGCCCAGGGTGACGGCACGACCGGCCGGCCGGTAGGCGGCGTCCAGCTCCAGGCAGACCCGGATCCGCGCCCGGCCCGGCCAGGGCGCGGCGGCGTCGATCAGGTCCAGCTGGGCGGGGTCGTCGACCATCAGGGTGATCTGTGACGCGAGCTCGTCGTCGGCGCCCAGCTGGCCGATCGCCGCGCGGTCGACCGTCGGGTATCCGACGACCAGGTCTCGGAAGCCGGTGCGGCGCAGCCAGATCGCCTCTGGCAGTGCGTAGCACAGCACGCCCGCGAAGCCCGGCTCGGCCAGCACCCGGGACAGCACCGTTCGCATCCGGACCGACTTGCTGGCGACCCGGATGGGAGTGCCCGCGGCGCGCCGGCGCAGGTCGTCGATGTTGTGCCGCAGCGCCCGGGCGTCCAGCACGCCGAACGGTGTGGCGAGCCCGGCGACGGCGGCGCGTAGCTCGGGGCCGGGGCCGGACGGGGACCGGTCAGCGGTGCGCATGGCGGGGCTCCCTGCTGGTCGGTGCCCAGCGCCGCGAGCCGCCCGCCGTCCCGCCGGGCGGGGAGACGGCCCGCTTGCCGACGGCGGCCAGGTCGGCGGCGAAGGCCGCCAGCGTGGCCCGCGCCGCGTCGCCATCGCGGTCCACGGCGTAGTGCAGGGTCAGCCCGTCGAGCACCGTCACCACCTGCCGGGCCAGCACATCCAGCGGACGCTGCCACACCAGGTGGCGCACCTCGGCAATGCGCCGCAACACCTGGCGCGCCCCATCCAGATACCGGTCGTACTGCTGCTCGGCGATGTCCCGATTTCCCGGATCCCGCAGCGCCGCGGTGGTGATCTCGTACAGCACCTGGTGCGCACCCAGGTCGGCCTCGACCAGTGACCAGTACGCCAGCAAAGCGCGCTCGATGCTGCGCGCGAGGGTGCCGGTCCGGTCGATCACGGCACCTGCGGCGCTGATCTCGCCCGCCAGCAGCCCGGCGGCGACCTCGCGAAGCAACTCCTCACGGCTGGCGAAGCAGTAGTGGAAGGCGCCCTGGGGCATGCCCGCCTCGGCGCAGATGGCGCGCGTGGTAGCCGCCGCGAGCCCCTGGGTGGACAGCACTCGCCAGGCCGCGGCGAGCAGTTGCTCGCGCCGCCGGGCCAGGGGCAGGTGTGCCACGTCGTCACCCCTTTCGATGTCGCACTGCCAGACATGGTCGCACGACCTGGTCGCAGGACCAAGAGTTCGCGCGAGGTCCTTGACCGGCGCCCGCCGGGCGGGAATAGTGCCCGGATATGGCGCGCCCCGACGTTCCCGTCACCGCTACGGTCGTTCGTCGTGGGCGGGCGGCCGCCAGTGCGGCCTTCTTCGCCCAGGGCTTCGGCTTCGCCGTCGTGCTCACCCACCTGGGATCGTTCAAGGACCGCTGGGGCATCGACGATCTCGCCGTCACTGAGATCATGTTCGTGGTGGCGCTGCTGGCGGCGGTCGGATCCGTGCTGGCGGCCCGGCTGGCCGGTCGACGGGGGAGCGGTGCGGCGCTGCGACTCGGGCTGGTCGGGCTGGCCATCGGGTTGCTGATCGCCGCCCTGGCACCGGTGTTCGCGGTGTTCTGCGTGGGGATCGGGCTGTACGGCGTGGCACTGGGCTGCGTGGACGCGACCACCAACATGCAGGCGGTCGCGTGTGAAGCGCTGCAGGGGCGCTCCATCCTGACCTCGTTCCACGGGGCGTGGAGCGCCGGCGGCATTCTCGGGGCGCTGGAAACGTCCGGCACCGGGTCGTGGGGCTGGGCGGTGGCGGCCTCCGTGGCGCCGGTGGCGGCGGTGCCGTTGGCGGTCGCGACCGCCCCGTTCCTGCCCACCCGTACCGGCGGGCCACTCGAAGCCGGCGCCGACCCCGGTGCCGGCTTCAAGGCCTCGGTGAGAGTCGTTCCGTGGCGGGCGCTGTCGGTACTGGGCGTGGCGATCGTGCTGTTCTACGTGGCGGACTCGGCGACGTCCTCCTGGTCCACCATTTACCTGTCGGATGTGCTGCTGGCCGGGGCCGGGGTGGCGCCGCTCGGATATGCCGCCTACCAGGCCACCAGCCTGGCGTCCCGATTGGCCGGCGATCACCTGGTGCGCCGGTTCGGCCCGGTGATGGTGGTCCGGGCGGCAGCCGGGATCGGTGCCGTGGGGCTGCTGGCGGTCGTGGTGTCGTCGTCGGCGTGGCTGGCGGTAGCCGGGTTCGCGGTCCTCGGCATCGGTATCGCGGTGGTGGCACCGCTGACGTTCGCCGCGGCCGGGCGACTGGCGGCGGTCGATGCCCAGGGAAACCTGGTCACCGACGAGCGCGTCCGACGGGTGGCGGCGGACGCGATCGTCGCGCGTATCAACCAATTCAACTATCTCGGGTTCGTGCTGGGCGGGGTGCTGACCGGGCTGGTCGCCTCCGGATCGACCATGCGGGAGGGGTTCGTCGTGCCGCTGGTGGGCATCTGTCTGATCCTGCCGCTGGCGCGGGTGTTTGCCCCGCGCCGCGGTGGCCGAGACCCCATGGCACCGCCCGCCTCCGGGGTGTCCGCGTGATGCCCGGCCTGCCACCGGGCTTCGTGTTCGGGGTGGCCACGTCGGCTGCCCAGACCGAGGGCGCCGCCGAGGTCGGCGGGCGCGGCCCGTCGGTGTGGGACGCGTTCGCCCGGGTGCCGGGCGCGATCGCCGACGGATCGGACCCGTCGCTGGCCGTCGACCACTTTCACCGATGGCGCGAGGATGTGGCGCTGCTGGCCGATCTCGGCGTGGACGCCTACCGATTCTCGCTATCGTGGTCGCGACTGCTGCCGGGTGGGCGGGGGCCGGCGAACCCCAGCGGCATCGACTTCTACTCCCGGCTGATCGACGCGCTGGTGGAACGCGGGATCGCACCGTGGGTAACACTGTTCCACTGGGACATGCCGGTGGAGATCATGCAGGGCGGCGGCTGGCTGGACCGGTCGGGTGTCGACGCCTTCACCGAGTTCGTATCGGTCGCGGCGGCCGCCTTCGGCGACCGGGTGGCGGCCTGGATGACGCTGAACGAACCGGTCGTCCACACCGGATTCGGCTACGCACTGGGCATCGATGCGCCCGGGCTGACCTTGCTGGGCGGGGCGTTCCAGGCGGCGCACCACCAATTGCTGGCGCACGCCCGGGCGGTGCAGGTGCTGCGCGCGACGCCCGGGTTGGTTGGTGATGTGGGCATCGTCAACAACCACACTGTGGTGCGGCCCGCCTCGGATCGGGACGAGGATCTGCTCGCGGCCGGCATGTACGACCTCTATCACAACGGCCAGTACGCGCAACCGGTGCTGGCCGGCGGTTACCCGGAGGCATTGGCGATGCTGCCCGGAGCGGCATGGGAGTGCATTCACGACGGTGACGAGGCCGAGATTGCAACGCCGCTGGACTTCTACGGCGTGAACTACTACCAACCCACGACCGTGGCGGCCGCGCCCGATAACCCGAACCTGCCCTTCACCTTCGTGGATCCCACGGACGGCCCGGTGACGGCGTCCGGGTGGCCTGTCGATCCCGCCGCGTTGACCGATCTGCTGGAGCGACTGCGCGGCGACTATCCGGAGATGCCGCCGATATATATCACCGAAAATGGTTGCGCCTACGACGATGTGATAGGCGACGGCGGCGCGATGGCGGACGATACGGAGCGGATCGACTACCTGGATACGCACCTGGCGGCGGTGGCCGCCGCGGTGGCGGCCGGAGTCGACGTGCGCGGCTACTTCCATTGGTCGTTGATGGACAACTGGGAGTGGGCCGAGGGCTTCACCCAGCGTTTCGGCCTGGTGCGCATCGATCCGGCGACCCTGGATCGCACCCCACGGGCATCCTTTGCGCACTACCGCACACTGATCGCGGAGCATCGCAGGGGACGGTAGCGGTAGCGGTACGGACTTGCAGTGCGCGCGTTGGATCGGAACTCGCGGCCGGGTGGTTCCGGGATCGGGGCTGGAGTTGCCGAGTGCCGGGCTGCGGGCGTCGGGTGCTCAGGCATGGCGACTACCGTGGCGCGGATGGGTGAGGACAGTTGGGCTGCGCTGGCCGACCGGTTCGCCGACGACGCGTATGCCTCGGTGAAGGGGTATGTGCGCACCTCCGTGATGCACCACCAGCTGCTGGAGCACCTGCCGGCCGCTCCGGCATCGGTGTTGGACGTGGGCGGCGGCGCCGGGCATCAGTCGTTTCCGCTGGCGGAGCTGGGTTACGACGTGACCCTGCTGGACTCGTCGCCGGCCATGCTGGACAAGGCACGGCAGCGACTCAAGGTGCTGTCCGAGGAGGCGCGCGGCCGGGTCACCCTGCTGGAGGCCAATGGTGAGCGGTCGGCGGACGCGGTCGGCGGGCGCCGATTCGCGGCAGTGCTGTGCCACGGCGTGCTGGGATACCTGGACGACCCCGCGCCCATGGTCGATCAGCTGTGCCGGTGTACGGCGGCCGGGGGCATCGTGTCCATCATGACGGGCAACGCCCGGACCATGGCGATTCGCCCGGCGCTGGAGCGCCGCTGGGAGGACGCCCTCGCGGCGTTCGACGCCCACACCGAGGTCGGCGTGCTGGGCACGCGGGCGCGGGCCGACACCGTGGAGGGGATCGGATCGCTGCTCCGGGATCGCGGTGTGCACCCGGTTCGCTGGTACGGGGTATGGCTATTCGTCGACTGGCTCGAGTTCGGTGGTGCCGCACTGGATCCCACCGATGTGACACAGCTTGCTGCAACGGCGGCGGTGAAACTCGAGGCGAGCCGGCGCGACCCGTACCGGCAGCTGAGCCGGGTATTCCATCTGGTGGGGCGCAAGGGCTCGACCGCCGGTCGCCGTTCGCGGCCGGACAGTGACACGGAACGGATCTGATGGCATGCCGTCGCGCCAGGAAACACACACGCTGTCCGTGCGGCTCCCCGCCGGCCAGACCGAGATCGACTATGTCGATGTACGCGGTGCTCGGCCCGGACCGCATCTGACGGTGATCGCCGGCATTCATGGCACCGAGTACACCTCGATCGCGGCGGCCCGGGAATTCGCCCGTTCCGTGGATGGCGAACGGCTGTCCGGCCGGGTGACCGTGGTGCCGGTGGTCAACGTGACGGCGTTCTGGGCACGCGCTCCGTTCGTGGTACCGGAGGACGGTCGCAACCTCAATCGCAGCTTTCCGGGGGATGCGGACGGCAGCGCGGCGGAGATCCTCGCGGACGCGGTAAACCGACACTTCATCCGGGGTTCGGATGCCCTGTTGGACCTGCACGCGGGTGACCTGCCCGAAGCGCTGGAGCCGTTCGCCCTCTACGACGAGTCGCCGGTGCAGGACGGCGCCCGCGAGCTCGCCCTGGCATACGGGCTCGGCCACGTGGTCCGGCAGAGCCGGTCGGCGCGGACCGTCGGTGGCAGTACCTCGGCGACGGCGGCGGATCTCGGGATCCCGTCGATCACGGCGGAGGCCGGACAGTGCGGAATCCTGGACCGGCCCAGCGTGCACCGGCACCTGCGCGGGTTGCGCAACGTCTGCCGGTCGCTCGGGCTGGTGGACGAACCCGTCGAGGCGTTCCCGGCGCCTGCGGAACACGACGGCTGGCTGTGGCTGCGTAGTGATCGCGCCGGCTGGTGGCAGCCCGCCGTGGCGGTGGGTGCGCCGGTGACGGCGGGCCAGGTGTTGGGCACGGTCGGGGACCTGGTCGGGGATCAGGTTGGGGATCGAACGGACACGGTGACGGCGCCGGCCGACGGCGTCCCGCTGTTCATCACCAGCAGCCCGGCGGTGCAGCAGGATGGACTGTTGCTCGGGCTGGCGTTGCCGGCGGGGCCGCGCCCCTGATATCCGGGCCGCTAGTCCTGCGCGACCAACGGCAGGGTGTCACCCGCCGCGCCCGGGCCGAGGTCACCGG
This sequence comes from uncultured Actinomycetes bacterium, assembly GCA_937926105.1. The sequence continues at coordinate 83,590 of CALANS010000175.1, forward strand.
ACCGATGATGGGTTCGGCACAGCACCTGGTATCGGACGTCGGGGCCGGCGCCGGTGTCGGCGACCACCACCTGCTCGCCCTCCCTGGCCACCACGCCGTCCACCACCCGGGCATTGAACCGGCCCGGACGCCCGCACCAGCACAGCACCTCCACCTGCAGCGGCACGATCTCGTCGGCCAGCTCGAAGAGCCGCATCGAGCCCGGAAACATCCGGCCGCGGAAGTCGGTGGCGATGCCGAACGCGTACACGTCGACCTGCACGTCGTCGGCCAGCTGGGCCAGCTGCTCGATCTGGGCCGGGGTGAAGAACTGCGCCTCATCGACGATCAGGTAGTCCACCCGCCGCCCGGCCGCCCAGGACTGCCGCACCAGTTCGGTGATGTCCAGGTCGTCGTCCGCCTGCACCGCGGCACGGGTCAGACCCATCCGCGAGGTGATCTGGCCGCGCCGAGACCGATCCAGCCGGGTCAGCAGGATGCCGCGCCGGCCCTGGCGGGCGTGGTTGTGATCCACCTGCAGTGCCAGGGTGGACTTGCCGCAGTCCATCGGGCCGTAGAAGTACTTGACCACTCCGGCGGGCGCCATGCCGCGACGCGACCCGGCCGCCGGCACCGACGACAGTGCGGAGGCTCGTTCGCCGTCGGCCACGCCGCCGAGGGCGAGCACATCGAACGGGGAACTGTCCGCGGGCGGGTCGGGCACGATCACGTCCGGACTGTACGTGCTGGCCGGCACCGCACACGACGGGGCCGTGTCCGGTCCGCGGCGTCAGTGCCAGTCGCCGCGGCGCCGCAGCACATCACGCAGCAGATCCGGGCGGTCGGTCATGATCCCGTCCACTCCCAGGTCCAGCAGCCTGCCCATCTCGCCCGGATCGTCGATGGTCCACACGTGCACCTCGAGGCCGGCACGGTGCGCAGCGCGGACGAAACGGGGAGTGGTGACGGGGATGCGACCGAACCGCACCGGGACCTGTGCGGCCACCGCGCCCGTCGAACGCAGGGGCAGTCCGGTGACGGCGCCGCGCGCCAGCCGGGCCACCTCGCGGGGGCCGAGCGAGGTGGCAACATCGGGGCCGGCGGCCCCCCGGATGGTGCGCAGCCGCCGGTCGGAGAACGCGCCGATGCACACCCGGGTCAGGGCCCGCATGTCGTGTAGCAGATCCAACAGCGGCCCCACCGCCGCATCCGCCTTCGGATCGATGTTGAAGCAGGCATCAGGGCACGCGTCGAGCACCTCAGCCATCGTCGGGATGGGCTCGCGACCGCCGATCCGGACCCGGCGCAGTGCGTCGAAGGTGGCCGCCGCGATCGGGCCGTGCCCGTCGGTCACGCGGTCCAGCACCGTGTCGTGAAAGGCGACCAGCACCCCATCGGCGGTCAGGTGCACGTCGGTTTCCAGGTACCGGAAACCCTCCTGCACGGCGCGCCGGAACGCCGCGAGGGAGTTCTCGCAGCCGGCCAGGTCGCCGGTGTGCCAGCCGCGGTGCGCGAACGCCCGCGGGCCCGGCCCGTCCAGGAAACTCACCCCGCGAGTGTCTCAGACCTGCGCCCCGCTCCGGCAGCTGCCGGGCCGGGGCGCGTGTCGGTGACGAGGCTCGAACCCGGCACGCCGTAGCCTCGTGCGCATCATGAGCCGCACCGCCACCAGCACCCTGTCCGCTCGCCGCCCGGGGGGCGCCACCGGGCCCGCCGCACCGACCGCCGTGACGGCCGCGTCGGGGGACCTGCCGCGCCGCCGCCGGGGCCCGCAGCGCTGCTCCTGGTGCGGGAGACAGTTACCCGACCAGCTCGGCGTCGGCCGGCGCCGGCTGTATTGCGGGCAGTCGTGCCGGCAGCGGGCCTACGAGAACCGCACCGCCCTGCAGCGCAGTGACCTGCCCGATGACGCGGTGGTGCTGTCCGTCGACGAGCGCGACGATCTGGCCGACCGGTTGTTCCAGATGCGCTGCGCCGCGGAGGATGTCGCGACGGCGTTGGGTGAATCGGCGCCACGGGCGGATCTCGTCGAACTGGTCGAGGTGCTGCTGGAGGCGGCCCGAGCCGCCGAGCGCATTCGCTGAGCGTGCCCGGACAGGAACCCCGTGGCACGGCCGATCAGGCGCAGTACCGGACGGCGGCGCGCTCCAGCGTGTCGGTGACGGTGGCCAGGGAGTCCAGGGTCACCCACTCGACGGCGGCATGCGCTCCGCCGCCGGCCACACCGAACATCACCGTGTCGATGCCCGCATCGTGCAGCAGCGCGCAGTCGGTCCAGAACGGCTCGCCGCGACGCACGATCTCCGTCCCGGCGACCTCGCTGAAGCTGGCCGCCAGGGTGGCTCCCACGGCCGAGTCGGGGTCGGCCTGGAACGGGGCGCGATGCGTGGTGATCTGCACGTCGGCGGCGACGTCCGGGTCCTGCCGGGAGATATCGGCGACGATCCCCTCGAGCTCGCGCCGGAATGTCTGCTCGTCCTCGCCGGGAATCGTGCGTCGCTCCAGTGTCACGGTGCAGTCCGCAGGGTAGCTGGACACCTCCACGCCGCCGGCGATCGTGCCGGCGTGCACGTTGCCCGTGGCCAGCAGGGGATGGGGTGTGGAGGCCGCGAGCCGGCCGGCCAGGGAGTCGATCTCGGCCAGCAGCCGGCCCGTCTTTGCGATCGCATCCAGCCCGAGGTCCGGCCGGGAGCCGTGCGCAGCGCGGCCCCGGACGGTGACGGTGGCCCAGACGAACCCGCGGTGGGCGGTGACGAGGTCCATCCCGGTGGGCTCGACGACGATGGCGGCATCGGTGGTGACGGCGCCGAGCACCTCGGCGGTACCGTCGCTGGCGTACTCCTCGTCGGCGACCAGCGCCAGCACGATGTCGCCGGCATGCCTCCGCCGATGTGCCCGGTCGGCCGCGAGCATCATCGCGGCCAGGCCCGATTTCATGTCGTAGGCGCCGCGGCCGTACAGCGAACCGTCCCGCACCACCGAGGTCAGCCCGTCGCCGTCGTAGCTGGCCAGCGAGACGGTGTCCAGGTGCCCGTTGAGCATCAGCGAGCGTCCGCCGCCGGTTCCCGGTGCGACGGCGAGGATCGACGGCCGGCCGGCGGTGGATTCCAGCCTGCGGCAGTCGAATCCGCGGCCGGCGAGCCAGGCGGTGACGGCGTCGGCGATCCGCGCCTCGCCGGCACCGCCCGGCACCAGGTCGGGGTTCACCGAGTCGATGCCGATCAGGGTGCGCAGCAACGCGACGGCTTCCGGGGCGATGCCGTCGGATGCCGGTCGCGCACCGGCCCGGTCGGGGGAGCCGTTCATGGCTGCTGCAGGGGGTTGGCGGCGCGGCCCTCCGTCGAGACGAGCAGCACGGTGGCATCGGGACCGATCGCCAGCCGGCCGGCCGGGTCGCTGCGCAGGGCCCGCACCCCGGCGAGCGTCGCGGCGCCGCACGGTCCGGCATCCACGCCGTGCTCGGCCAACTCGTGGACGGCGGCCACGGCGAGGGCGTCGGTGACGGCGATGGCGGCGTCCAGCCCCGACCGCAGCACCGGCCACGCGTCGGCGGACGGGGTGCCGCAGTTCAACCCCGTCATCACCGTCGGCGATGTCGGCACGCTGGTCGGCTCGCCGGAACGCAGCGAGGCCAGGATGGCCGGCGCCGCCGCGGGCTCCACCGCCAGCAGCACCGGGGACGCGCTGCCGGAGCGATAGTGCCGCACCGCGGCCTGCGCCAGCGATCCGACGCCTACCGGAATGACCACCAGATCCGGTGCGTCGATGCCGCTCTCGGCCAGTTGTGTGTCCGCCTCGGCGAACAGCGTGCCGTACCCGTCGACGATCCAGCCCGGCACCTGCTGGTAGCCGGGCCACGAGGTGTCCTGGACCAGCATGGCGTTCGGCTGCTGCCCGACGGCCGCCGCGGCGCGCGCCACCGCCTCGTCGTAGCCGCCGGTGACCTCGACGAGCTCGGCGCCCTCGCCGGCGATCGCCTCCTTGGCCGCGTGGGTGATGCCCGCCGGGAACCAGATCTGCGCCGGCAAGCCCAGCAGCCGGGCGGTGCGTGCCACCGCACGACCGTGGTTGCCGTCGGTCGCCGTCACGACCGTCACCGAGCCCGGATGGCCCGGCGGCGCCAGTTCGCGGCGCAACTCATCCAGCGGTAGGGCCCGATCGGGCACGCCGAGCCGTGCCGACAGGGCGCGGGCGATGGCATAACCGGCCCCAAGGATCTTGAACGCGGGCAGTCCGAATCGGCCGTTCTCGACCTTGACCAGCAGCCGGGCCACGCCCAGACTGGTGGCCAGTGGCGGAATTTCGACCAGATCAGTGGGCCGGTAGCCGGGCATGCTGCGATGGAACTCGATCACCGCGGGCGGCGGCTCGCAGCGCCAGCCGCGGGCAGTCGGATTCCAGTACGGCGTGCCGGGTTTGGCATCGGTCATGCGGCCTCCACTGGTATGACGGGTCCGACGCTACCGGTACGGCGGATCAACTCGTCCGGGCCGCGGACGCGTCGGGCGCCTACCGCACGATCGGCAGGCCCCGCTCGTCCAACGGCCAGCCGGGGTTGTGCGCGATCTCCCACAGGTGACCGTCCGGATCGGCGAAGTACCCGGAATACCCACCCCAGTCGGCCGTCACGGGTGGCTTGACGATCCGCGCACCGGCCGCCGAGGCCGCCGCGAACGCCGCATCCACCGCCTCGCGGGACTCCACGTTGATGGCCAGCGCCACGCCGCGGAATCCCGCCGACACCGCCTCGGCGGCGGCACCGTCCAACTCGGCGTCGGCGGCGAGATCGGCCACGCCGAACAGGCTTAGCGCCGCGCCCGCGGTCGGGAAGAACGTCACCACCCCAGCCTCCGATGCGGCGGCGCGCGGCCAGCCCAGCGCGGCGTAGAAGTCGGTGGCACGCTGCAGGTCTGCCACGCCGAGGGTGGCCAGGCTGATGCGCGCGGGCACGGGTCCGGTCATGGTGCTCCTGTCGTCGAAGGGCCCCCCGCGGTCACCGCCGTCACCGCCCCGGGCTGTTTTCCAGATACGCCAGCACGGCCAGCACCCGGCGGTTGTCGTCCTCGTGGGGTTCCAGCCCGAGCTTGCTGAAGATCGAGTTGGTGTGCTTGCCGACGGCCTTTTCGGTGACGAACATGGCGGCGGCGATCGCGGCGTTGGACCGGCCCTCCGCCATGTGCTCGAGCACCTCGCGCTCCCGCGGAGTCAGCGACGCGACGGGGGACGATTCGCGGTGCCGGGTCAGCAGTTGGCTGATGACCTCGGGATCCATGGCCGTGCCCCCGGCGGCAACCCGCTTGATGGCGTCCACGAACTGGGCGACGTCGGACACCCGATCCTTGAGCAGGTAGCCAACCCCGCCCGTGCCCTGGCCGAGCAGTTCGCGGGCGTAGAGCTGCTCCACGTATTGGCTGAGCACCAGCACCGGCAGCCCGGGGATCTGCTCCCGCGCGGACAGCGCCGCTCGCAGCCCCTCGTCGGTGAACGTCGGCGGCAGCCGGACGTCGACCACTGCCACGTCGGGCCGGTGGGTGGTGAGCGCCCGCAGCAGGGACGGGCCGTTGTCGACGGCCTCGACCACCTCGAAGTCGTAGGCGGCCAGCAGCCGGATCAGTCCGTCGCGTAGCAGCGCCAGGTCCTCGGCCAGCACCACTCGCACGTGCCTGCTCCCTCGCCGTCGATCGCGTTCCCGTCGCGAGAACTGTAGCGAGCGGCCTGGGGACGACGCGCGGTCGCGTCGCCGGGCCGGGCGATCGCACGGTCGGTTACCGGGTCGGCGCCCGGGAGACTCCGCCGGCTGTCCGAGTCACTGCGGCGGCCGTCCGAGCCACCCCGGCGGTGCCGACGGCCGCGAGTGCGCAGGGCACGGTCACGGTGACGATGGTCGGCCCGCCGGGTGGGCTGGCCACGGTGATGGTCCCGTCGAAGGCGGCCAGCCGCCGTTCCAGCCCGGCCAAACCGCCCTCCGGGGTCAGACGGGCGCCGCCGACGCCGTCGTCGCCGACGAGCGCGGTGAGCTGCGCGCCGTCGTGCCGCAACCACACCCAGGTGTGCTGCGCGGCCGAGTATTTCGCCGAGTTGGTGAGCGCCTCGGCCACGGCGAAGTACACCGCCGACTCCACCGGTGCCGGCGGCCGCCCGGGCAGGTCGACGTCCACATCCACGTCGCGCGGGTGGGCCAGGGCAAGCGCCTCGATGCCACCCGCCAGACCCCGGTCGGCCAGCACCGGCGGGTGGATGCCCCGCACCAGCGAGCGCAGCTCGGCGAGTGCGGTGCGGGACGACGCCCGCGCGTCCGCGATCAGCTCGGCCGCCGCGCGCGGGTCCCGCGATACGAGTTCTTCGGCCAGTCCGAGGTTCATGCCGAGCGCCACCAGCTGGGCCTGGGCGCCGTCGTGCAGGTCCCGCTCGATGCGGCGCAGCTCGGCGGCGGAGTGGTCCACCGTCTCGGAGCGGGACTCCTCCAGCTGGCCGATGCGCTGCTGCAGTGCCTGCTCGCCGGACGGGCCGATGATGGATCGGGTGGTGCCGGCCCAGATGCGCAGCAGCAGCGGCGAGAGCCAGTACCCGACGGGGAAGATGAGGAACGCGATCAGCGCCGACAGGGACATCGCGAACCCGAGCGAGACGGCGAAGAAGACGTAGGCGACATCCCGCCAGCGGGCGGGATCGGCCAGAACGACCCGCAGCCTTGCGAACAGATTCCCTCGGGTGGGCCGATACGCGGAACGGATGTGCTCGCCCAGCACGCACCCGGCGATCGAGCGATAGGCCCCGGAGACCAGGTGCAGCACGCCCATGGTGACCAGCCAGCCCACCAGCCCGACCCACACCACGGCGGAGGCCACCGAGGCGATCAACAACCCGAACCCCACCCAGGCGGGGACCACGAGCAGCACCAGGAGCCAGGAAGAGAGGAACAGCTTCGGCCGGCCGGCGGGGCGGCGACTGCTGGAGGCGGATCCGGCCGGAACGGCAGCCTGCGGCATGACGTCATCCACCCACGGCATCGGGGTCGTCGCGGCGGCAGGCTGGGGTGCACTCACCGCTCCATTGTGGCTGCTCGGGCCGCGCCCACACAGTAGGTCTAGCCCCCGGATCCGGCCGGGTGCCAAGGCAGCGGTCGAGTCTGAAAACTTGCCCCCGGATGGCGCCGCGATCTCCCCGCCCGGTGCATTGCTGCAGGTCAGGTGCTTGTGCCCGGATCGGCCCGCGAATCTAGGGGCAGATTTTCAGAGTCTCTCGGTCGGCGGCGCAGCGTCAGCACCGTGACCTCGCTCGGTGCGAACACCCGGAACGGCGGGCCCCAGAAGCCGCTGCCCCGCGTGGTGTACAGCCAGGTGCGCTCGTCGGGCAGGGTCAGGCCGTGCAGGGTCTTCTGGTCGGCCCGCACGAGCAGGTGGAATGGCCAGATCTGGCCGCCGTGGGTGTGACCTGATAGCTGCAGGTCCACTCCCGCGGCGACCGCGGCGGGCACCGTTTTCGGCTGGTGGGACAGCAGCACGACCGGAGCGTTGTCGGGAATGCCGGCCAGCGCCGCGGCCAGGTCGGCACCGTGCCCTTGGATGCCGGATCGGCTCGCCGTGGCGTCGTCGACCCCCGCCAACACCAACGCGTCGCCGCCGCGCCGGACGACGGTGTGTCGGTTGTGCAGCACGGTCCATCCGGAAGCCGCCAGGTGCTCGACCCAGCCGGGTGCGTCGGAAAAGTACTCGTGATTGCCGGTCACGTAGACCCTGGCCAGGGCGGCTCTCATGTCCGCCAGCGGAGCCGCTTGATCGCGTCGCCGGCGCACCGTCCCGTCGGCGATGTCCCCGGCATGTGCCAGCACATCGGCGTCCAGGGTGTTCACCAGGTCGGCCAGCCGCCGCGACCAGCCGGTCCGGTCGATCGGTCCGTAATGGGTGTCGGCGATCAGCACCAGCCGCAGCCCGTCCAGCCGGGGACCCAATCGTGCGAGGGGCACGTCGAGCCGCCGCACCCGCGGGGTGCGCATCGCCTCCACGAGGCCCCAGCAACACAGCCCCGTCACCCCTACCAGCACGACGACGGCGACGACGCGTGCTGCGGTGACGGCATCCGCGCCGGCCGCCACCGCGATGCCGAGCGCCGCCGCCCCGGGCACTGCCCAGGCGAACAGCTGCCAGACGATGCCCAACCAGGTGTCGCCCGCCACCGCCGCGGCGTCCCGCTGGGCCGGTCCGTGGCCGAGCACCATCGCCAGCGGGAAGCCCAACACCGCCAGCACCGTCACCGCCGTGACCACCGTCGTCGTCGCGGTCGGCCAGCCCGGGGCCCACACCAGCAGCCACCACGGCAGCCCATGCAGCAACGCGAGCACGGCGACCAGCGCGACGGCGAACCCCAAGCGACGCAACACAGCCGGCGCTAGAACAGCCCCGGCCCGCTGACCGGCTCGGGCGAGGCGAACAGCGCGCTGACCGACTCGCCGTCGTGGATCCGGCGCATCGCCTCGGCCAACGCGGGAGCCACCGACAGCACGGTGAGCGTCTCGGTGCGCTCGGCCTGCGGAATCGGCACCGTGTTGGTGCACACGATCTCCGTCACCTCCGGCTGCGACCCGATGCGTTCCAGCGCCCCGTCGGCGAACAGTCCGTGCGTGCAGGCGACCCGGATGCGCCGGACGCCCTGGTGTCGTAGCACCCGGATGAGTTCGAGAGTGGTGCTGCCCTTGGCGATTTCGTCGTCCAGCACGATCACGTCCCGGCCGGCCACGTCGCCGATGATGGAGGTGATGGTGACCGTGTCGCCGGCCACCCGCTCTTTGGCGCCGGCCGCCACCGGGACGCCCAGCATCTTGGCGAACGCCGCCGCCTGCTTGGCGTTGCCCAGGTCGGGGGAGACCACCGTGGTGTTGGACAGGTCGTTCGAGTCCGACTGCGCCGCGAAGTGCGCGGCCAGCTCCCGCAGCGCGTGCAGGTGATCCACTGGCACCGAAAAGAAGCCGTGCACCTGCGGGGAGTGCATCGTCATGGCCAGCACCCGGCTCGCCCCGGCGGTGACCATCAGGTCGGCCATCAGCCGGCCACCGATGGAGATCCGCGGAGCGTCCTTCTTGTCGCTGCGCGCGTAGGCGTAGTGGGGGAGCACCACGGTGGTCCGGGCGGCGGAGGCACCACGGGCGGCGTCCAGCATCAGCAGCAACTCGACCAGGTGCTCCTGCACCGGCTTGACCAGCGGCTGGATGAGGAACACGTCCCGCTCCCGGCAATTGGCCTGCAGCTGCACCTCGAGGCAGTCGTTGGCGAAGCGTTGCAGGTGCACCGGGAGCAGCGGCACCCCGAGTTCGGAGCACACCTCGGCGGCCAGCTCGGGATGGGCACTACCGGAGAAGACGGCGATGTCGCGCACGGGGCAAGCCTGCCACGTCCCGGCGACCCGCGCCCGCGGCGGGGGCCTGGAGCATTCAGCCGGTGGGCGCCTGGACGTAGGCGGACCCGCCATCGGTGACGGCGATCGTGTTGCGGTCCACCGTCGGGGCGTCCGGGCCCTGGGTCCAGATGCCGTAGAACTGGCCGGTGATGGTGTTCCGTGACACGACGGTGTGCAGGGTGGACTGGCCGAGGTCGGCGTGCGCAAGCCAGGAGCTGACGACCACGCCGACGGTGTTGTCGACCTCGCTGCCGGGCTGGGCGTAGCCGAGGTTGTTTCCGGACACCGTGTTGCGGGTGACCATCACGTTCTCGGTGTGCGAGTCCGGGGCGGCCGCGTGCACGATGACCCCGGCCTCCAGCGAGTCGGTCACGGTGTTCCGGCTGATGGTGATGTCGGCGACCGTGCTGCCGACACCGTTGCTCTGCGCGACGATGCCACCAACATCGGCACCGCCCAGATTGAACTGCGTGCCGGTGATGGTGTTGCGGGTGATCGACACGTCGCTGACCCGGTTGTCGGTGTTGAACGCTGACACCACAATGGCGCAGCCGTTGAAGTTGGCCCACAGGGTGTTGCGGGAGACCTCGACGTTCGAGACCGCGACCGGCCCGTTGAGCGGGATGCCCTGGCCGACCACGTGTCCCGGGTCGAATGGACCGGTGTCCATGATGCCGATTCCGCCGCGGCCGTTGTGATAAACGGTGTTGCGGGTAACGACCGCGTCCGACACCCCGAACAGGCTGATGCCGAACGCCTGGGGCAGGTCGCCGAGTTCGTAGCTGTCGTGGGAGGCGGGCATCTGGGTGTGCATGCCATTGTCGTGCACGGTCGAGCGCTGGACGGTGAGGTGTGAGGTGTTCTCCGCCAGGATTCCGGCGCCGTTCGCACCCGTCACCGTCACGCGGTCGATCGTGACGTCGACGGCGCCGTCTGCCACGTAGATGCCCACGTCGCAGCCCGTGGCGTCGATGTTCTGCCGGCTGATGGTTTCCCCGGCGGCGGCCACCACCTTGGCGGTGAACCCGGAGGTGCCCGCCGTCAAGCAGCCTTCATCCGGAGCGGCCGCGGCCACCCCGACGCTCGCCGTCATCATGCCTGCGGCGAGTACCACGCCACCGGCCATAAGACCCCATTGCCTGAATACCGCTCTGCTCATTCTCATCGCCTTCGATGGGCCGCGGGCCCCCACGTCAGGGACCCTGTCGTCACCATTTGAGGGCACTCTCCTGGCGTGCCGAGGTCAAGGCACCAAGCGGGCGACCCGGGACCCCCACTCGGCAGCGGGCGATGACGAATCGACGCGACCACACGGGACCCAGGTCGATGGTGTGATCATCCGGCGGCAGCCAGGTGCTCGCGGGCGAGGTTCGCGGGCATGGCCTCGTAACTGTGCGGTTCCCGGCTGAATATCCCGGTGCCGCGCGAGATGGAGCGCAAATCGATGGCGTAGCGCAGGATCTCGCTGGTGGGAATCTCGGCGTGCACGACGGTTCGGCCCTCGCCGGCGGGCTCGGTGCCGCCGACTCGGGCCCGCCGGGACTGCAGGTCACCCAGCACCGGCCCGACGAATTCGTCGTCGACGGTGACGTCGATCCGGTCGATCGGTTCCAGCAGGGTGACGGTCTTGTCGGAGGCGGCATCCTTGAGCGCCAGCGCCCCCGCCGTTTGGAAGGCCATATCCGAGGAGTCCACCGAGTGCGCCTTTCCGTCGTGCAGCGTCACCCGCACGTCGACCATGGGGTGGCCGGCCAACACCCCCTTCTCCAGCTGGGCACGTACCCCCTTCTCGACGCTCGGGATGAACTGGCGCGGCACGGCGCCACCGACCACCTTGTCCACGAACTCGAATCCGCCGCCCCGGGGCAGCGGCTCCACGGTGATGTCGCAGACGGCGTACTGGCCGTGCCCACCGGACTGCTTGACGTGCCGGCCGTGCCCGTTCGCGGTGGTGGTGAACGTTTCTCGCAGCGCCACCTTGACAGACTCGGTGTCCACGGTGACGCCGAACCGGTCGGCCAGCCGGGCGATCAGCATCTCCACGTGCGCCTGGCCCATGGTCCACAACACTTCCTGGTGTGTTTGCCCGTTGTGCTCCAGGCGCAGGGTCGGGTCCTCGGCGACCAGTCGGGCCAGCGCGCCTCCGAGCTTGTCCTCGTCGGACTTGGAGTGCGCCACGATGGCGACCGGCAGCAGTGCGTCCGGCAGCTGCCAGGGTTCCAGCAGCAGCGGAGTCTCCTTGCCCGACAAAGTATCTCCGGTCTCGGCCTGGACCAGCTTGGCGATGACACAGACGTCCCCGGCGATCGCCTCGGGGCGTGGTCGCAGGGCGTCGCCCAGCGGCGAGGACATCGGACCGATCCGCTCGTCGTCGTCGTGGTCGGGGTGGCCGGCCATCTCCTGACCGGAGAAGTCGCCCCAGTGACCGGAGATGTGCACCGGTTCCTCCGGGCGCAGCGTGCCGGAAAACACCCGCACCACCGAGAGCCGGCCGACGTACGGGTCGGAGGCGGTACGCACCACCTCGGCGACCAACGGACCGGCGGGGTCGCAGGTCAGCGGCGGCTGCAGCACCCCGGCGGGCGAGTACACCGCGGGCAGCGGGTGCAACGTCGGGGGCGGAAAGCCGGCGGAGAGCAGGTGCAGCAGTTCGACCGTGCCGACCTTGGTGTCGGTCGAGACCGGTACCAGGGGGAAGAAGCTCGCGTGCGAGACGGCGGTGAGCAGGTCGGCTATCAACACGTCCAGTTCGATCTGCTCGCCGCCCAGGTAGCGCTCCAGCAGCGAGTCGTCCTCGGACTCGGTGATGATCGTCTCCAGCAGCGCGGCGCGGCCAACCTCCAGATCGTCCCGCTCGCCCGCCTGCGCGTCCCGGACCACGCGGGCGCCGCTGGCGTAGTCGTAGACATTCTCCGACAGCAGGCCGATGGTGGCGGTGATGGTGCCGTCGACGCCGGTGATCGGTAGATACATCGGGGCCACTCCGGATCCGAAGGTCTCCCGGCAGGCGGCCATGGTCTCGGCGACCGCGGAGCGGGCGGCGTCCAGCCGGGTCAGCGCGATGGCACGCGGCATGCCGACGGCGGCGCACTCCTGCCAGAGCATGGTGGTCGCGGTATCCAACCCGTCGGCGGCGGAGATGACGAACAACGCGGCGTCGGCGGCGCGCAGCCCCGCCCGCAGTTCGCCGACGAAGTCGGGGTAGCCGGGTGTGTCGATCAGATTGATGGTGATGGGGTCGGGGCCGGGGACGGTGTGGTCGGCGCCGGGATCGGTGCCGGAGCCGACGGCGATTGCGGCGATGGACAGTTGGGTGGATCGCTCGATGCCCGGCGGGCGGGGGCGGTAGTCCGGGGTGGTGGCGGCGATCAGGTAGTCGAACAGGGCGCTCTTGCCGGCTCCGCTGCGCCCGATGAGGACCACGTTGCGCAGCCTGTCCGGCGAGGCGGCGATCGGAGCGGGGGCGGCGGAGGCAGCTTTCGGGCTCATGATTCAACCTTCACCCGTGGCGGCCCGGATCACAAGGGGGCGGCGACCGCCGGTGGCCCGAAGGCGACGGCATGCACCCGTGCGGCCACCGCGGGCCAGGCCGGGTCGCCCGGATCCGCGGGGAAGCCCAGCCGCGGGCCGATCTGCCGGAACGCCGCCGGGTGCGCGCGCTGGTATTCCTTGAGCACGCGCAGGGTTTCGCCGGCGTCCAGGAACCGCTGGTGTGGCGCCACCCAGTGGTTTCGGCCGGTGCGAACCTCGATCGCCGGAGCGGCTCGCAGATTCCGGTACCACTGGGGGATTCCGCCCCAGGCCGCGATGACCGTGACCTCGTGGGTCGCGGGGTCGAACCGGACCGCCTCGACCACCACCTCACGCCGTTGGCCGCTGGTCCGGCCGCGGTGCGCCAGGTACACCAGCCGGTGGCCGAGAATCCAGCCCAGGTGGGCACGGTAGAGCCAGATCGGCAGCCGAAGCGCCCAACGCAGCAGCCCGGTGGGACGCTTGCTGGTGACCGGCGCCTTTCCGCCGGACGGCTTCGCGGTGGCCGCACCGACGGCGCGAGCCTCGGCCAGGATCGCGCTCGGCTTCCCGGTCAGCCGGCGGGTGACGATCTGGTTGATGCCGGGCAGCCGCGCACCGGCCAGCATCACCCGACGCACCGCGAGGGCGGACCGGGAGGCGGGCACGAACCACCGGGCGGTGCGGCGGCCGGAACGCTGCCGATCCTCGATCATCGGGCGCAGGGTGTTCTGATAGTCATGCAACGCGGCCTGCAGATCACCCGAACCGGCGGCGCTCGCGATGCGCTCGGCCAGCACCTGGCCCCCGGCGATGGCCATGGAGGCGCCCTGGCCGGCGAGCAAGGACACCGCGTAGCAGGCATCACCGACCAGCGCCACCCGACCGTTGATCCAATGCGGCATCCGGACCTGTGCCACCTGGTCGTAGTAGACCGCCGATGCGGGCGGGCAGGCCAGGAGCAGTTGCGGCGTCACCCAGCCGAGCCCGGCGTAGGTCTGGCGGATCGCGGCGCGGGCGTCGCCGGGCATCGTCGGATCGGGGGTGCGGTGCACCGCGAAGACGGCCACCCGATCATCCCGCAGTCCGTAGCAGCCCAGCATGCGGTTCACACTGTCGGTCAGGGCGAACTCCGCGGACAGTTGCCGGCTCAACTCCGGATCGGCAAACGTGTACGCGGCGGTGTGGTATCCGAGGTAGTGCAGGAAGTCTCGCTCCGGCCCGAAGATCAGCTCGCGCACCGTGGAGTGGATACCATCCGCGCCGATCAGCAGGTCGGCGCGCAGGATGTCGCCGTCGGCTGTGGTGACGGTGACACCGTCACCGCTCCGGTCGATGCCCTGCAGCCTGCTGCCGTACCGGATCTGCACCGTCGGCGGAAGTGCCTCGCGCAGCACGGATTCCAGGTCGGGTCGCATGATGCTCACCAGGCCATCGCCGAGCGCGGCGCCCACCGAGTCGTAGGAGATCCGCGCCCGCTCCCGGCCCCGGGCGTCGCGGTAGCGTGCCGACGTGACCTGGTAGCCACGCTCTCGCAGCATGGGCAGCAAGCCGCCCGCGCGCAACACCTCGAGGCCCGGCCCGAATAAGTCGATCATGTAGCCCTGATCGCGCGGCGCGGCCGCCCGTTCGAGCACCGTCACCCGTACATCCAGCGCGCTCAGCCGCAGTGCCGTTGCCAGGCCAGCGATTCCGGCTCCACAGACGATGACGTTCATTCCTGGTTCTCCTCGTGTTGGAGCGCTCGGCCAAGCACCCGGCTGACGGTGGCCGCCGGCAGCGCCAGCCCGAGCGCGCGGTGCAGCACCACGCCGTCGAGCGCGGCGGCCAGCACCCCGGCGGTGCCTGCAGGGTCGGGCACCTGCCGGTCGCGCAGCACCGCGGCCAGCTCATCCCGGAAGTCGGCTACCACCGCCATGAGGCCCTCGCGGAGCGTGTCGTCCCGGCCGGCGGCCAGGTACGTCTCGACCATCAGGAGGGAGAACGGATCCCGGCCGCTGTAACTGTCCAGCGCCGAGAACAGCTGGTTCAGCACCTGACGAGCGGTGCGGGCATCGTGCAACTGGGCTCCCATACCGCCGATGACGGCCCGGATCGCATCCAGCGCGGCGCGGGACAGCAGCGCCTGCACGGAACCGAAGTGATAGTGCACCAAACCCGGTGTGACGCCGGCCTGTTCGGCGATCATCCGGGTGCTGACTGCCCCCCAGCCATGCCGGGGGATGAGCTCAGCGGCGGCCTGCAGCAGTCGTGCGCGTACGTCGGCGCTGCGCGAGTCCGGGCCGGGAGTGCTGCGGGTGTGTCCGGGCATGGCAGCTCCTTGGATGTCGTGGCCGTGTCTCGGCCGAGCGTCGTGGCTGGTTGGCTTGGTCATTCGACTGAGGTGAATGCCTAGGGCAGCCAGCTTGGACAAACAGCTTGGGCAGGCAGCTTGGACAATCAGCTTGGGCGAATGACCAATGTCAGAGTAGCGCCGATTCGGCGGTCAGGCAACCGCGGCCCGCCGGATGATCCGGTGTCGGATCAGAGCGCGTCGCGCGTCCGGGCCGCCGGGCCGTCCTGACGTGCTGGGCTGTCCTGACTGGTCAGTGCTGCCATGACGGCCCGCTGTGCGCGCCCGAGGTGCTCGCGCATCACGGCTTCTGCCCGATCGGCGTCGCCCTTGGAGACTGCGGTGACGATTGAGGCGTGCGCCCTGCAGGTGCGGGAACTCTCGCCCTGGACGACCGCGGAGGAGCGCGCCTGGACCGCCTCGATCTGCCGGACGGTGCGCTCCACCAGCTCGGCGATCACCGGATTGCCGGCGAGCGCCGTGATCTCACGGTGGAAGTCCGCGTCCATCGGCGGCTCATGCGCCGGACGGCCGTGGGCAAGCGCCTGCTGCTGCCGGCGGACGATCTCCCGGACGGTCCCCAGGGCCGCCTTGGCTGGGCGCTGCTCGGCGGCCTTGCGGACCGCATAGCACTCCAAGACGGTGCGGGTCTCGTACAACTGGGCGACCTCGTTCGAGGAGATGGAGACGACCTCGGCGCCGCGCCGCGGGTACACCTTGACCAGACCGTCGTGCTCGAGCTTGCGGATGGCCTCCCGGACCGGCGTGGTCGAGCAGCCGAAGTGCGCGGCGAGTGGGATCTCGCGCAATCGGAAACCGGCTGGCAGCGCCCCGCTGGCGATCGCGGTGCCGAGCGAGCTGTGGATCCCGTCCACCAGCGACGTAGCGGCGGCGGGGATCGCTGGGCCCAACACGGAGAGGTCGCTCATCTGGGTATTGTGCACAGCGCGCGTCCCGTCGGCCGGCGGTGGTCGGTCCGCACGGCGTCGGTCAGGAGGGCGGGCGTCGGGCGTGGCGTGGTCATCGAGCCGCGTGGTGGAACTCGACCACGAACTCGGCCAAGCGCTCCGCGACGGCGGCCAGCACGCGTTCCCCGATCGCCGGATCGGCCCGGCGGGCGTCGTCGGTTCGACCGTCGCTGAGTTCCCAGACACCGCCGCGCCGGACCGCCGCACCGGGGATGGCGATCTCCGCCAGCGGCTGCAGCTTCTGCTCAGCCTCCGGCAGCCGGTCGGTTCGGACCAGGTCCGGCCGCAGCGCCATCAGACACGAGGTCTCGAAGCCGCCCGCGTGCCCTGGTACCGGTCCTACGTCCAGGTTCAGCCCGCGCAGGGCGTCCGCCGCGCACGTCCAATAGGAGGTCCCGCCCGCCAGCACATCGAGCCCGAGCCCGAACACCAGCCGATCACCAACCTCGCGGACCGGCCCGTCGTTGCCGCCGTGCCCGTTGAGGAACAGGATCCGGCGGAATCCGTCCAGCGCCAGGCTGCGACCGATTCCGGTCAGCACGTCGAGATACACCGGCAGGTCGATGCTGATGGTGCCGCCGAAGGGCAGGTGATGGTGCGCGAAGCCGAACGGCAGCGCCGGGGTGACCACCACGGGGACTCGCTCAGACGCAATTTGCGCCGAGCGGTCCGCCAGGTGACACACGACGGCGGTGTCGACACATACCGGAAGGTGCGGGCCGTGCTGCTCGGTCGACCCCAGTGGAACGATGGCGGTCGCATCCGGTGCAAGGCGGCGGAGGTCGTCGCGTGTCAGTTCGTCGAAGCGAATCATCGATGGGCCAATCCGGAGTCGATATTGACGGTGGCGCCGAATGTCTCGCTCACGTCACCCTGGACCAACGCCTGCATTTCCGTGGAGCTGACACCGCGGCGCTGACGTCTGAGAGGGACCATACACCCCGCGCCGCCCGGCCGGTCGCCTATCGATCTGACATCACGCGTTATGCAGAATGTCCAATCGGAATCCATTGACAAGGCCCTGTAGACGTCCCTACAGTCTTGTCAGCCAGCAGATCCTAGATTCCATCAGGTGGCACACGTCCATCGCGGCCGGAACCGGGCGCCGCGGTGGCTCGGTCTCCCATCGGATGACGAAACGAGGGCCAGGATAGTGATTGCGCGCGCGCCCGAGACGACGAGCAGCGCCGTGCCGGTCGCGGAGACCCAGCCGTCGGCCGGTACTGGCCGGTCGTCGGACCGCCCTCTGCTGTCCATTCGGGACCTGGTCGTCGAATTCTCGACGCCCGGCGGCGTCGTCCGGGTCGTCGACGAGGTCAGCTACGACGTCTTCGCCGGCGAGACCCTCGGCGTGGTGGGAGAAAGTGGCAGTGGCAAGACGGTGACCGTGCTGGCGGCCATGGGGCTGCTGCCGCGCCGCCGGCTGCACGCGGTGCGCGGCCAGGTGATCTACGACGGCGATGACCTGCTGTCCATGCCGGCCGAGCAGCTCCGGGCGGTGCGGGGCAGCGACATTGCCATGGTCTTCCAGGATCCAATCTCCGCGCTGAACCCGGTTCAGCGCATCGGCGACCAGATCGCCGAGGCGGTCGAGCTGCACGAGCGGGTGGGCAGCAGGGCGGCCCGTAGCCGGGCGGTTGAGTTGCTCGGCCTGGTCGGTGTCCCGCAACCGGCACTGCGCGCGGACCAGTTCCCGCACCAGTTCTCCGGGGGGATGTGCCAGCGCGCGATGATCGCCATGGCCATCGCGAACCGGCCCAAGGTCCTGATCGCGGACGAACCGACGACTGCCGTGGACGTGAGCGTGCAGGCTCAGCTGCTCGAGGTGCTGCGGGTGGCCCAGCGCGAGACCGGAGCCGCCATCGTGCTGATCTCGCACGACCTGGGCGTCATCGCCGAGACGGCCGACCGGCTGTGCGTGATGTACGCCGGTCGGGTGGTGGAAAGCGGCACGGTGCCCGAGGTGTTCGCCCGCCCGCGCCACCCGTACACGATCGGCCTGCTGTCCTGCATCCCCCGACTGGACCGGGAGGTGTCCAGCCTGGAACCCATTCCGGGTCAACCCCCGGATCCGGCCAGGCTGCCGGCGGGGTGCGCGTTCCACCCGAGGTGCGCCCTGGCGGCGGGGCGGCCTGCGTGTGTCGAACGACGACCAGGTCCGGCCGAATGGTCGCAAGGCGGGCGGCGCAGTGCTTGCCACTTCGCGGATGAGCTGCCGCAGTTGGTGGATCCTGATGCGGGCGAGCGGCACGGCGCCGCCTTGACGGTTCCAGCCGGCGATCTCGCGCCCGCCGATCCGCATGCTGGCGACGGTTCGGCGATGCTGTCGGTGCGTGGGCTCGTCAAGCAGTTTCCCATTCGCAAGGGTGTGCTGTCCGCCACCCGCGGATGGGTGCACGCCGTCGACGACGTCTCGTTCTCGATCCCGGCCGGCCAGACGCTCGGCCTGGTGGGGGAGTCCGGATGTGGCAAGTCGACCACGGCGCGGCTGCTGATCCGGTTGGACGATCCGACCGCAGGCACCGTCATGGTCGGTGGCACGGATGTCGCGGCTGCCGGGCGGTCCGCGCTCCGCCGGGTCCGGCAACGGGTCCAGATGGTCTTCCAAGATCCGTACGGGTCGCTCAATCCGACGCTGACCGTGGGGGACAACGTGGCAGAGCCGCTGCGGGTGGCGGGCGGCGTCACTCGCGCGCGTCGCGCCGCCCGGGCGGACGAGCTGCTGGGTCGAGTCGGCCTGAACGCCGGTCATGCCGCGCGATACCCGCATGAGCTGTCCGGTGGACAGCGCCAACGCGTGGCGATCGCCCGGGCGCTCGCGCTGCGCCCGGACCTGCTGCTGCTCGACGAGCCGGTGTCCGCCTTGGACGTATCGGTGCAGGCGCAGGTGCTCAACCTGCTCAACGAGCTGAAGGCGGAGTTCGGCCTGGCGTACCTGCTGGTGAGCCACGACCTGTCGGTGGTCAGGTACATGAGCGACCGGGTCGCAGTGATGTATCTGGGAAAGATCGTGGAGATCGGGCCTGCTGCCGAGGTATTCGGCGCCCCGGCGCATCCGTACACCCGCGCGCTGCTGGCGTCGGTTCCGCAGCCGCGTCCGCGGGAGCCGGGGCAGGACTATCGCGCGCCGCTGCGCGGTGAGGTGCCCAGTCCGGCCGACCCGCCCTCGGGCTGCCGGTTCCGCACCAGGTGCCCGCTGGCGGCCGAGATCTGCGCCACGCAGGAGCCGGCCCTGATGGTCCGTCCGGCGGACGGAGTGGAGCACGGACGAACCGCCATGGTCGCCTGTCACTTCGCGGGCGCGCCGGTGCTGGGCCGATGAGTACGCCGAGCACCGAACCGGCAACCGTGGCGGCCGAAAGGGTCCGCAGGGACGGGGGAGTAGTCGCCCGGGCGCGCCGGTTTGCCGGGGATCGGGTCGCGCTGGGCAGCCTGGTGATCCTGCTGGTGCTGCTGGTCGCGTCCGGCCTGCTCGAGTGGTTACGGCCGCAGTCCGCCACCCAGACCAGCGCAGACCTGCTGCGCGCTCCCAGCTTCGATCATCTGCTCGGCACCGACGAGCTGGGACGCGACCTCGGACTCCGGCTGCTCGTGGGGGCGCGGTCCTCGCTGGAGGTCGCCTTCGGCTCCGCCCTGTTCGGCTTGCTCATCGGGGTGGCGGTCGGGCTGGTCGGTGGCTACTTCGGCCGCTGGATCGACGCGGTGTTCATGCGGATGATGGACCTGCTGCTGGCGGTGCCGATGCTGCTGGTCGCGTTGGTGGTGGTGGTGATGCTCGGGCCGAGCAGCATCAACGTGGTGGTGGCGATCGGGGTGGCCAGCGTGCCGCTGTTCGCCAGGCTGGCCCGCGCCAGCGTGCTGGAGGTCAGGGAGCGGGACTACGTCGCCGCCGCCAAGGCGATGGGAGCCGGCAGCCCGGACGTGATGGTCAAGACCATCCTGCCGAACATCGTCGGTCCGATCATCGTGCAGTTCGTGGTGACATCGGCGAGCGCGGTGGTGGTCGCCGCGAGCCTCAGCTTCCTGGGTCTCGGGGTGCCTCCGCCCGCACCGACCTGGGGCGCGATGCTGCACCAGGCACAATCGTTCCTGTTCGACAACCCTTGGTACGGCGTCTTTCCCGGTATTGCGTTGGCCATCACCGTGCTGCTGCTGGATCGGATCGGTAAGGGTCTGGAGCGCGCGTTCGGCACCAGGGGAGCGCTGGACGCGATGGCGGGGAGCAGCTGATGCGCGCCTACCTGCTGCGACGCCTCGTGCAGTTCGTCCCGGTGCTGGCACTGGCGACCGTAGTGATCTGGGCGATGATCTACGCGCTGCCCGGCAATCCTGCGCTGGTGGTCGGGGGAACCGACGCGACCCCGGAACAGCTCGCCGCGATCACTGCCAGAATGGGCCTGGACCGGCCACTGCCCGCCCAGTTCGCCACCTGGCTCGGTCATGCCGTTCGCGGTGACATGGGTTCGTCGTTCATCTCCGGACGCTCCGTCACCTCCCTGATCGCCGATCGATTGCCCGCGACGGTCCAGCTTGCGGTGCTCGCGATGGTGGTGGTGATCCTGGTCGGGGTGCCGCTGGGCATGGCCGCCGCGCTGGCCCCGCGGAGCTGGCTGGGCAGACTGGTCAACGTGGTGCTGGCCTTCGGCCTGGCGGTGCCCACGTTCTGGCTCGGCATCCTGCTCATCCTGGCGCTCAGCATCCAATTCAATCTGCTGCCAGCCGCGTCGGTGTTCGTGCCGATCTGGCAGGACCCGTTCGCAGCGCTGCAGAACACGGTGCTGCCGGCCCTCGCCCTCGGCATTCCGCCGGCGACCATCACGGCCCGCTTCGTGGCGGCGTCGATGTCGGACGTGATGGAGCGGGATTTCGTCCGCACTGCCAGGGCCAAGGGCGCCAGCGAGCGAGTGGTGGTGGTGCGGCATGCCCTGCGCAACGCGCTGCTTCCGGCGGTGACCATGACCGGCGTCCAGCTCGGGCACCTGCTGGGCGGAGCCATCGTTGTCGAGGTGGTCTTCACCTATCCCGGGCTGGGGCGACTGCTGTACTCCGCCCTCAGCTCGCGCGACTACGCGCTGATCCAGGGCATCGTGCTGCTGGCGGTGCTGATCTTCTTGGTGCTGAACATGGCCATCGACATTCTGTATGCCTATCTCGATCCCCGCATCCGCATGGGCTAGCGCTACGCCCGTCACGGCCGCGCCACGTTACCGACGGCCGCATCCACCGCACACAAAGGAGAACATCATGAGCAATCACGTTGGACCCGAGGGGAATGAGACGTCGGGTGCAGTGCTGGGTAGGAGCATCGGCCGGCGGACGCTGATCAGGGCGCTGGCGCTCGGCGGTGGGTCACTGGCGTTGGGCGCCAGCCTGATCGGCTGCTCCAGCGATGCCGCGGGCGCCCCGAGCGGCAGTTCCTCCCCGGGCGGGACGGGTGGCGCCAGCACCCCACCGGCGGGCACCGGAGGGACGAGTGGCGGCGCCAGCGCTCCCGCCGGCGGCACGCCGACGATGGGGGGCAAGCTGACCATCGGCATCGCGTCCAGCCTGGCCGATTTCGACCCCTACAACCATCTCGCGGTGAACTTCCCGATGATGGCGACGTTGTACTCGTACCTGATCACCTACGACGACGACTACCAGCCCCACCCCGACCTGGCCACGAAGTGGACCATCGCCGACGACCACCTGTCCGCGACCATCACCTTGCGCGACACCGTGTTCCACGACGGTTCCCCCGTCACCGGCCAGGACGTGGTCGCGGGGATCACCAGGGCGCTCGACCCGAAGCTGGGTCTGAGCGAGGCGGCCACCGCGTCCATCATCAAGACCGCGACCGCCCCCGACGAGCACACGGTCAAGCTGGAGTTCACCGGACCGACCGCCGAGTCGCGCATTCTGGACTTCATGTACTGGTTCCCGGTGGTTCAGGCGTCCAAGAACACCCCGGAGCAGCTCAAGCAGACCGGAGCCGGATCCGGGCCGTTCATGCTGGACTCCTACTCGCCGGGAGACAGCCTGGTACTGAAGAAGAACCCGCACTACTACGACAGCCCCAAGCCGTATCTGGACGAGTTGCAATTTCGCTTCTTCGACACCAAGGACGCCTTGGTTTCCGCACTGCGCGGCGGCAGCGTGGACGGCGCGCTCGCCGTGGATGCCCGGTATAACAACCAGCTCAAGGATCAGTACACGGTCGTGCAGGGGGCGCCCGGCGCGCTGATCACGCTATTCCGACTCAACCCGTTGCAGGCGCCGTTTGACAACAAGCTGGTGCGGCAGGCGGTCGCCCGGTCGATCGATCGCGAGCGGTTGATCAAGGAGGTGCAGGGTGGGCTCGGACAGCCGGTCTACACCAGCTTCCCGCCGAACTCGGCCGGGTTCGATGCCGCGCTGTTGCAGAAGTACGGATTCGACCTGGACGCGGCGAAGGCACTGCTGGAGCAGTCGGGCGGTGGCAAGAGCGCGAAGGTGATCGTCGACTCCGCCGACCAGGCGACGACCAGCGCGCTGCTGATCATCAAGGAGGATCTCGCGAAGATCGGCTTCGAGCTGACCCTGGACCCGATGGACGCCACCACTGTCAACGCCAAGTACCTGGAGGGCTCGGAGCAGTGCGTGATCAGGGCGTCGTCCAACGCCTACAGCAGCCCGACCGGAATCACCCAGGACTCGGGCTTCCGGCTGGCCAACAACGCGCTGTGGAAGGACCAGATCCCCCAGGACTACCAGGACGCCATCGCGGCGCTGACCGCGGCGGCCACTCCCGAGGCGGTGCAGGCAGCCACCGCCCAGCTGAACACCGTGTTGACCGACGAGTCGTGGGCGATCGGCATGTACACCCAGGTCAACCTCAGCGCGATGGACAGCAAGATCAAGGGCTTTACGCGCTCGCCGGCCGACCACCCGGTCTTCACCGAGGTGTACGTGGCCTGACCGGGCCGACTGAGGAAGGGTCGCACGATGGCCAGACAGCGTGAACCGTCCTTCGGATCTCCTGATCTCCGCATGCCCGAGCAGTTGCGCGGGCCGCTGCGAGAGCATCTCGACCACCTGCGCCGGCAGTACCAGCAGCGCGGCTGGGCCGGTCGGGTGGGCTTCGGGCAGCGGCCCGCCCTGGTGGTGATCGACATGGCCGGCTACTGGACCCGGCCGGACACCGCGCTCGGCTCGGATGTCCAGTCGGTGCTGGATGGGTGCCTGATCGTGTTGGCGGCGGCCAGGGCAGCGGGAGTTCCGGTGTACTTCACCACCTATGCCGTTGATCCCGCGCATCCGCCGAGCCCGCACGACCGGAAGCTGGTCCGGCGCGACGAGCCGGGCGACGAGCAGCTGTTCGAGCTGGACCCCCGACTGGCGCGTCGGGCCGACGAGAAGATCATCCGCAAGCGCTATGCATCGGCGTTCAAGGGCACCAACTTCCACGAGATGCTCACCGCGCAGGGCATCGACACGGTGATCGTCACCGGAATCAGCACCAGCCACTGTGTGTACGCGACCTGCCGGGATGCCACCGACAGCTTCCGGGTGATCGTGCCGCGGGAGGCGGTCGGTGAGCGCTGCGAACTGTTCCACGAGGTGAACCTGCTGGACATCGATATCGACCTTGGTGACGTGTTGCCGGTAGGCGAGGTGGTCGCCGCGTTGGGCAGCTTGGGCAGGTGATGTGAGGCGGCGGTAACGAGATCCGCCGGCACGGTGACTCCGGAGCGGTCCGCAGAGGGTCGGGTGCCGGTCATGGCAGAGTGAACGTCATGACGACAGCAGATGCCCACCGATCGGTCACCATCACCCGGACGGCACCCGGGCGGTTCCGCGCCGTCAACGCGCGGGGCGGCGCGCTCGAGTTCGGCAGCGGTGACGACGCCGACTTCACGCCGGTCGAGTTGCTGCTGACGGCGATCGGCGGATGCAGCGGAATCGACGTCGACCTGATCACCGGCCGGCGTGCCCAGCCAGACGCCTTCTCGATGACGGTCCAGGCCGATAAGGTCCGCGACGAGAACGGCAGCCATCTCGCGAACGTCGAGCTGACCTTCGCGGTGACGTTCCCGGCAGGGGAAGGCGGTGACGCCGCGCGAGCGGTGCTGCCCGATGCCGTGCAACGATCACACGACCGGCTGTGCACGGTGTCCCGGACGGTGGAGCTTGCGACGCCGGTGTCGGTGTCGATCAAGGAGTGATCCGGCGAGCCAGACGGTCATGCCGGCGCCCGGGTCCGTCCCGGACAATACGTCACAGTGACGTTTTGTCCGGTGTGAGGCGGATGCCGCCGCCCGGGGTGGGTGCCCGGAGGATCGCCCGAGCGAGGTCCGTCGGCGCAAGCCCCGGTGCGCCCGCCGGCCTTCGTCCGTCACCGGCTGCGCTGCCTCCGTGGGCGCGACAGGTCGATGTTCGGGTGCGCGCGCGGAGGCGCGGCCGTCCTTGGCTTACCGTCCCGGGCCCGGTGAGGCAGAGTCGTCGGCGCCGACTCAAGTGCCGATTCGGGTGTCGATTCGGGATGGGGCAGATTGGGGTGCCATCGCGGCTCGCCGTGCCCTGCTGACGATCCGATAATGTACATCGTCTGGTTTGTCCTTTGTGGCGGCGTCGAGCCACTGGATGATGCGGTGTATCTCGTTCCAGAGGGATGCCGGGTTGACGCGGCGGGCGGCTTCCAGCTCGGTCAGGTGGTGGACGGTGACGGCTGCTGCTAGCCATAGGGCGGCGGCGGCGCCGGCTTCCTCTCGGGCGGCCTGGATGCTGGTCAGGGTGTGGTCTGGGGCCGGCGCGGGTGGTGGTGTCATCCGTTTGTGGTAGCGGAATTGCAGGGCCTCGACGGCGGCGCGTCTGGTGTCCCACGGCCGTTTGAACGGTGGGGAGGTGTCTTCGGCGGGCAGGTCCGCGTACCAGTCGTTGCGGTGGCTGGCGCCGTTCGGTCGTTTCGAGTGGACGTGCGCAATGGTGCCGATGGATTGCCCGTCCTGAGTGACCGCGAATGCTCGTAGGGCTGTCGGGTGGTTGCTGGGCGGCTCGATGGGTCGCAGTTCTGCTGGCATGGCTTCTCCGGCGTGCTGGGGGGCCCGGTCCCGCTGGGTGGTCGCCAGTCCGAGGGCCGGGCCGAAAGCGGAGCGGGCCCGCCCCTCGGACTGGCGGGCGCCGTCGGAGCGGGTCCGTAGCTTCGGGGTGTGACGGTTGATGCGGTTGCTGGTCCCGGTCCGGCTCCTGCCGGCTCGGGCGTCTGCGCGTCGTGTGGGGGGAGTAGTTGGTGGGTCTCGGAGCCGGTTCCGTGCGTGGTGGCGGGCGGCCCGGCCGGGTTGAACGCGGTGGTTCGGGGTTGGCGCTGCGCCGGCTGCGGCCTCGAGTGGTCTGTGATTGAGGTGGTTGGCGATGGTGACCAGACGAGTGAGCGATGACTATCCGCTGTATTGGCGCGGCCGGTGGAACCGGTTGCAGTGCGAGCGGTGCTACTTCGCCGGCCTGCGTCTCTGGCAGACACGCAAGGTGTGCTCGGAGTGTGCGCGACGAATGGCGCTCGGCCGTCCGGCTTTGGGCCTGTCGCCGTTGCCCGGTCGTGGCTAGCCCGTTGCGCCCGATGGCCGGCTGGTAGCGCGGCGTCGGCGGAGCTTGCGCGCTAGGCGCAGCTCGTGGGCCTGGTCGCGTTCCTCGCCGGTGCCGAACCGCTGTTGGGCGAGCAGGCTCGGGATGCCCAGCGCGCCGGCGATCTCCGTCCAGCTGTCGCCGGCGGCTCTCGCCTCCCGAACAGCCTGCCGGAGTGCGGCCGCCGCGATGTTGGCGTGCTTGTGAGCTCGGCGTAGTGCGTCGTTCACGATGCCTCCTTGGTTGGGTCCCGCGAGGGGGGCGGATGCCCTCCTCGGCGGGGCACCCGTACCTCCGGCCGCGGGGCCCGCGGTCAAGGCCCGCAGGGTCAGCGCTGCGGGTGGATCCGGGATGCTCACGGCCGCCCGGCCGGGGTCGGTGGCCGGATTCACCCGGAGGGCTCGGCCCGGAGCGGCCTTGACGGTGGGTCGGCCGGTGGTACGGGACGGCGAGGTGAGTGCGTCGGCGAGTAGCTACGGATGCCCGGCGGGCGTCCCGCTGCGGCACCGCCGGGCTTGTAACACGGGGGTGCAAACACCAGCAGACGGCTGGGACCTGCGGAAACGCGAAACGGGGTCCAGGGTCTCGTCGGCTGCTCGGGGTAGTCTCAGGCTATGACGTCCGAATTGGTGGAGCCGGTCGATTTCCGGTCGAAGAAGATGCCCACGCGTGATGGGTACGGCATGGCGAGTTCGTTGGCTGGCGCGGCCCGTATCGAGTCGCTCTGGGATGGCATCGAGACTGGGGCTCGGCGTGCCGCTCTCCAGGTCGTGATGGATCGGGTCGGCTTCTGGCTGGTGTGGAAACTTGAAGGCGGCTTCGACGGTTTGCGCAGGCTGGGCTACTCGGACGCCACCATCTACCGCAAGATCAAGGGCTTCCGCGAGAGCTTCGGCGCCCACCCGGATGACTACAGCTTCCCGGGTGTGAGTGTGGATGTTGGCGAGTACGCCCGCGCTATTCGGTCCGATGACGTCCGAGTGCCGCTGGTTATCAAGAACGCGGTCAACGGTCCGGCGAGGTTGCGCGGACACACCGGCTGATTGTCGCAGAATGTGAGAGTTGCCTGGTAGCTTTGCCGTGTGGACCTACTCGCGGCTTCTGCTAGTAGCAGTGGTGCGCGATCGCGCGAGTTGCCGGCGGGGGCCGGCGGGGGTTTCCCCTATCTAACAGAAGGGGAAACTTGGCCAAATTGGCCACGGCCCGTGGGCCTGCCGGGGGTGGGGATCGACCGCCTGTCGATGTCGTTCCCGGTTGCTGAGCACGCGCCGCCGGGTGCCTGGGATAGCCACACGTACCGGTATGAGAGCGGCCAGCACGCGTACTCGAAGCGGGTGCCGGTCTCCGACGGTGATGGCCCGGCGGTAATGGTCGGCGTGACGACGATCAACGGAAGGCCGTGGGGGAAGGCCGAGTGCAACCCTGCGAGGTTTGCGGACCCGTACGGGTGCGAGCTGCTCGACCCGCGGATGCTGCCGGCGGCGGTCACGGTGATGTGGCTGGCGGTCGGCGAGCTGGTGCGGCCGGCTGAGTCGTTGGAGCAGGCGCGGGTAACTCGGTTAGACGTGGCTCGCGATTTCCGGGCGGTCACGTCGCCGGCGCTTTACGTCGAGGGTCTGGGGCCTCTGCGTCGGCCGTGGGCTCGGCGCTCGTTCACCTATAACGATCCGGGCCGGGGTGACGCGCAAACGCTGTTCGTCGGTTCCGGTGCTGGGGGCGTGCGCTTGTACGACCAGCACCAGGCCTACGCCGACAAGGGAGCGCCCGAGGGTTCGTTGCGGTGGGAGGCCGAGGTCCGGAAAGGTTGGTTGCAGCGCGCAGGTATTCGTCACGTGACGGATTTGGACCCAGTGGCCGTGGACAGGCTCGCGCTGGATCGTTGGAAGTGGTCAGCTATGGGCACTGAGGTGACGGGCCCGGTTAACGCCGTTCAGGTTGTACAGCGGGCCATGGTTGAGGGTCGTGTGACCCGAGCTGTGGGAGCGAAATTGTTGGGCGAGCTGATGTTGGAGTCGTTTGGGTTCGGCCGTCAGGCCGGGCGGAGCGAACGCCGTCACCGCGATGTGATGGACGAGCTCGGTGTTACCGCGCCGGCCTTGTGGAACAACGACCTTTCGCGGCAAGCGGTGGGGCGCTTGGACTTTGAGGAGGGCACCGAGGTTCTGTCGATGGTGGGTGCTCGGTCTCCGTCGTCATCTGGTGAGTTGTCGGCGCTTCCGCGTTAGCCGATAATGTACATCGTCTGGTTTGTCCTTTGTGGCGGCGTCGAGCCACTGGATGATGCGGTGTATCTCGTTCCAGAGGGATGCCGGGTTGACGCGGCGGGCGGCTTCCAGCTCGGTCAGGTGGTGGACGGTGACGGCTGCTGCTAGCCATAGGGCGGCGGCGGCGCCGGCTTCCTCTCGGGCGGCCTGGATGCTGGTCAGGGTGTGGTCTGGGGCCGGCGCGGGTGGTGGTGTCATCCGTTTGTGGTAGCGGAATTGCAGGGCCTCGACGGCGGCGCGTCTGGTGTCCCACGGCCGTTTGAACGGTGGGGAGGTGTCTTCGGCGGGCAGGTCCGCGTACCAGTCGTTGCGGTGGCTGGCGCCGTTCGGTCGTTTCGAGTGGACGTGCGCAATGGTGCCGATGGATTGCCCGTCCTGAGTGACCGCGAATGCTCGTAGGGCTGTCGGGTGGTTGCTGGGCGGCTCGATGGGTCGCAGTTCTGCTGGCATGGCTTCTCCGGCGTGCTGGGGGGCCCGGTCCCGCTGGGTGGTCGCCAGTCCGAGGGCCGGGCCGAAAGCGGAGCGGGCCCGCCCCTCGGACTGGCGGGCGCCGTCGGAGCGGGTCCGTAGCTTCGGGGTGTGACGGTTGATGCGGTTGCTGGTCCCGGTCCGGCTCCTGCCGGCTCGGGCGTCTGCGCGTCGTGTGGGGGGAGTAGTTGGTGGGTCTCGGAGCCGGTTCCGTGCGTGGTGGCGGGCGGCCCGGCCGGGTTGAACGCGGTGGTTCGGGGTTGGCGCTGCGCCGGCTGCGGCCTCGAGTGGTCTGTGATTGAGGTGGTTGGCGATGGTGACCAGACGAGTGAGCGATGACTATCCGCTGTATTGGCGCGGCCGGTGGAACCGGTTGCAGTGCGAGCGGTGCTACTTCGCCGGCCTGCGTCTCTGGCAGACACGCAAGGTGTGCTCGGAGTGTGCGCGACGAATGGCGCTCGGCCGTCCGGCTTTGGGCCTGTCGCCGTTGCCCGGTCGTGGCTAGCCCGTTGCGCCCGATGGCCGGCTGGTAGCGCGGCGTCGGCGGAGCTTGCGCGCTAGGCGCAGCTCGTGGGCCTGGTCGCGTTCCTCGCCGGTGCCGAACCGCTGTTGGGCGAGCAGGCTCGGGATGCCCAGCGCGCCGGCGATCTCCGTCCAGCTGTCGCCGGCGGCTCTCGCCTCCCGAACAGCCTGCCGGAGTGCGGCCGCCGCGATGTTGGCGTGCTTGTGAGCTCGGCGTAGTGCGTCGTTCACGATGCCTCCTTGGTTGGGTCCCGCGAGGGGGGCGGATGCCCTCCTCGGCGGGGCACCCGTACCTCCGGCCGCGGGGCCCGCGGTCAAGGCCCGCAGGGTCAGCGCTGCGGGTGGATCCGGGATGCTCACGGCCGCCCGGCCGGGGTCGGTGGCCGGATTCACCCGGAGGGCTCGGCCCGGAGCGGCCTTGACGGTGGGTCGGCCGGTGGTACGGGACGGCGAGGTGAGTGCGTCGGCGAGTAGCTACGGATGCCCGGCGGGCGTCCCGCTGCGGCACCGCCGGGCTTGTAACACGGGGGTGCAAACACCAGCAGACGGCTGGGACCTGCGGAAACGCGAAACGGGGTCCAGGGTCTCGTCGGCTGCTCGGGGTAGTCTCAGGCTATGACGTCCGAATTGGTGGAGCCGGTCGATTTCCGGTCGAAGAAGATGCCCACGCGTGATGGGTACGGCATGGCGAGTTCGTTGGCTGGCGCGGCCCGTATCGAGTCGCTCTGGGATGGCATCGAGACTGGGGCTCGGCGTGCCGCTCTCCAGGTCGTGATGGATCGGGTCGGCTTCTGGCTGGTGTGGAAACTTGAAGGCGGCTTCGACGGTTTGCGCAGGCTGGGCTACTCGGACGCCACCATCTACCGCAAGATCAAGGGCTTCCGCGAGAGCTTCGGCGCCCACCCGGATGACTACAGCTTCCCGGGTGTGAGTGTGGATGTTGGCGAGTACGCCCGCGCTATTCGGTCCGATGACGTCCGAGTGCCGCTGGTTATCAAGAACGCGGTCAACGGTCCGGCGAGGTTGCGCGGACACACCGGCTGATTGTCGCAGAATGTGAGAGTTGCCTGGTAGCTTTGCCGTGTGGACCTACTCGCGGCTTCTGCTAGTAGCAGTGGTGCGCGATCGCGCGAGTTGCCGGCGGGGGCCGGCGGGGGTTTCCCCTATCTAACAGAAGGGGAAACTTGGCCAAATTGGCCACGGCCCGTGGGCCTGCCGGGGGTGGGGATCGACCGCCTGTCGATGTCGTTCCCGGTTGCTGAGCACGCGCCGCCGGGTGCCTGGGATAGCCACACGTACCGGTATGAGAGCGGCCAGCACGCGTACTCGAAGCGGGTGCCGGTCTCCGACGGTGATGGCCCGGCGGTAATGGTCGGCGTGACGACGATCAACGGAAGGCCGTGGGGGAAGGCCGAGTGCAACCCTGCGAGGTTTGCGGACCCGTACGGGTGCGAGCTGCTCGACCCGCGGATGCTGCCGGCGGCGGTCACGGTGATGTGGCTGGCGGTCGGCGAGCTGGTGCGGCCGGCTGAGTCGTTGGAGCAGGCGCGGGTAACTCGGTTAGACGTGGCTCGCGATTTCCGGGCGGTCACGTCGCCGGCGCTTTACGTCGAGGGTCTGGGGCCTCTGCGTCGGCCGTGGGCTCGGCGCTCGTTCACCTATAACGATCCGGGCCGGGGTGACGCGCAAACGCTGTTCGTCGGTTCCGGTGCTGGGGGCGTGCGCTTGTACGACCAGCACCAGGCCTACGCCGACAAGGGAGCGCCCGAGGGTTCGTTGCGGTGGGAGGCCGAGGTCCGGAAAGGTTGGTTGCAGCGCGCAGGTATTCGTCACGTGACGGATTTGGACCCAGTGGCCGTGGACAGGCTCGCGCTGGATCGTTGGAAGTGGTCAGCTATGGGCACTGAGGTGACGGGCCCGGTTAACGCCGTTCAGGTTGTACAGCGGGCCATGGTTGAGGGTCGTGTGACCCGAGCTGTGGGAGCGAAATTGTTGGGCGAGCTGATGTTGGAGTCGTTTGGGTTCGGCCGTCAGGCCGGGCGGAGCGAACGCCGTCACCGCGATGTGATGGACGAGCTCGGTGTTACCGCGCCGGCCTTGTGGAACAACGACCTTTCGCGGCAAGCGGTGGGGCGCTTGGACTTTGAGGAGGGCACCGAGGTTCTGTCGATGGTGGGTGCTCGGTCTCCGTCGTCATCTGGTGAGTTGTCGGCGCTTCCGCGTTAGCCGATAATGTACATTATGTCATTCCATGCGCAGCGATCATGCCTACCCCGGCACGTCCGTGAAGCACCTCCTCCCCAGCTCGTGGCCGAGTCGTCCGCTCGGGTGCGGACCCGGCGTGCTCCGGGAGTCTCCGGCCGCCCAGCACCGATGAGTGCTTGACAGTCTGCTTGTTTTTTGCAAGTGTCAGTCCGACCGCACCCCAACCCGAAATGGAGACTCATCATGGGCCCCATGTTCGTCAACCTGCCGGTGACCGATCTGGACCGCGCCAAGGCGTTTTACACAGCTGTCGGCTTTCGGATCAACCCGGTCTTCACCGATCACAATGCCGCGTGCGTCGTGGTCGATGAGGGCCACAACTACTTCATGATCTTGGTCCGCGAGTTCTTCCAGACGTTCACCACACTCCCGATCGGAGACCCGACCTCGTCCGTGTCGTGCGCGACCGCCATCTTCCTGGACAGTCGAGAGGCAGTGGACGCGACCATGTCCGACGGCCTTGCGGCCGGCGGCTCGGAGGCCCAGCCGCCGACGGATCTCGGCTTCATGTACCAGAGGCAACTGACCGATCCGGACGGCAACATCCTGGAGTTCGGCTACATGGACCCCGTTGCCGCCGAGCAAGGGCCGGAGGCGTTCATGGCCCAGCAGGCCTGAGGGCAGTCGGCAGTCGGTGGGCGCGCGTGAGTACGGGCAGTACTGCGGTGTCACGCGCGCCCTGGAGCTGGTGGGCGAGCGCTGGGCACTGCTGATCGTCCGAGACCTGCTCGTCGGGCCGCGGCGCTACGGGGAACTCGCGGCGGGTCTCCCCCGCATCCCCAGCAACGTTCTGGCGGCGCGACTTAAGGAATTGCAGGCCGCCGGCATCATCCGCCGCGTACCACGTTCGCGCATCATCGTCTACGAATTGACTCCATACGGCCACGAACTCGAACCCATCGTGCTGGCCCTCGGCGCCTGGGGTTTCAAGGCAATGGGCGCACCGCGAGAGGACCAGGTCATCACCGCGGACTCGATGACCATGGCGCTGCGCACGGCGTTCCAACCGCTCGTAGCGGCAACATTGCCTACCACCGCCTACGCGGCTCGCTTGGGGCCCGCCGACCTGTTCATTCGAGTGGACCATGCCGTGCTGGACGTGGGGCGCGGCGACGGGCCGGCCGACCTGACGTTCGCTGCGGGGCCGAGGATTCGCGACCTCATTTCCGGGCACCTCGACGCTGATCGCGCGATCGCGACGGGCGTTGTCGAAGTCCTGGGCGGTCGGGTCGAGCTCCTGGACCGATTCGCGAATACGTTCCACCTGGCAGCCTGATCCGGCCTGGGAGTGGGGCCGACCGGTAGGCCGGCGGAGCTCCCGTCCGGTCGCTCCCCGAAAGGACGCCATTCAGCACACCCGGGCCGTGGCTCGGCTCACGCGCTGGGTAACGCGGCAGCCAGCTTCCGGTGCAGCCCATCCACCTGATCGGCGGTCAGCGGTCCTGGCAGGAGGATGTGTTCGATCGCCTTCTTGACCCAGAGCACTCGGACCTGCCGCGTCACGAAGTCTCCGCCGATGAGCGGCCAGTCTGCCTCGATGAAGACCAGCATGCCCGCCAGCGGGACGTCGTGACCGATGATGGCCTGGACCAGGCCCAACTGCTTGTGCATGCCTTCGACGAGCGGGTTGCACCGGCGGCCGCCGACCATGAGGGTTTCGGTTCGGGGTCGGAGTAGACCACCCTCGACGCGCAACGTCGGCCGTCCCTGGTACCGCTTGGCGTCCGGCACATACACGCCCGATCCACTGATCGCGATATGGTCGATATTGGCGCGGCTCTTCGGTATTCGCCGATCGTGCAGGACGCGAACACCATCGGCCGCCAGGTCGTTCAGGCGGCTGCCCAGTACCTCCTCTCCCCTCGCCCCGGTGCGCCACGCCGTGGTGCTTTGTGGGTCGTCCGACAGCGCCAGGATCAGCCCTCCCAGCTTGGGGTGACGGGCACGGATTCGCTGTTCTCGCTGGGCTGCGCGGCGTTCGAACTCACGCCGAGCAGAAGCGCCGGCGGTGCCGATCTCGACCGGGGTGGGCGGTGCCGATGAAGGTCCACTCGGGTGCGGCTCCCCGGCAGTGCGCGACTCCGTGGACACCGTCTGGCCGGCCCGCAGCACCCCTTCGCCGCACGGCAGGCAGATCACGTTGCGCGCCGACTTGTCGTAGATCGCCGCATCGCCCTGACCGATGCAGGTCCCGCATTCGCGACACACGCCCGCGTAGCGCAGCCGCATTCGCTTCCATGGCGCCGGTGTTGTCACGAACCCTCCACGAAGGATGGCAAAACGGACTGCCAGTGTTGCTCATGGTGTCCCAGATGTCACGCGATGCGCGGGTCGTTCGTGCTCGAACTGGTCGAAATCGCGACGGGCCCGAGTCACGTGTGGCAGACGCCCCGGAAGCTGTCCGCTGCTGTCAGACCGAAGCGCCGGCGAAGATGACTGCGCACGGCGGGTTCGACCGAGACAACCGGCCATCCGTCGTGACCAGCGGACACTGTCGTGCCTCTGCCAAGGCAACGTAGAGCCCGTCCAAAATGCGGATGCTGTCCCGCAAGGTAAATGCTCGCATCAGGTGGTCCCGGTTCACCGGAACGACTTCTTGGACCAGCGCGGCGGCGTCCTCGAGTGCTCGCCCGGCTTCGGCGGCATCCAACTCCCCCGCTCGCAGCAGGTGGATCACCGCGGAACTCACCTCGGCCAGCTGATGTCCCGGCGCGACGATGTCCTCCCGGTCGATGTGCGCCAGCACCGCCTCCTTGGCGCCACGATCGGCGACGACGTCGACCAACGCCGAGGCATCGAGGACGATCACGCTTCGAACTCCTCGTCGACCGCCGTCATGATCGCCTCGGTCGTCAGCGCAGACGTGCGGATCGGCCGCTTGCGTGCTGCAGCGACCCAGGCCGCGTTTCGATCATTGCTCAGGGCGGCGACGAAGGCGCGCTGCGCGACCTGCGACATGGGCAGCGCCCGGCGCTTGATCTCATCGTAGAGGGCGTCCGGGATGTAAATGCTCACCTTAGGCATACCCCCAGTGTACCCCCAGCACCCGCCGATACCGACAGCCACGGCCGATCCCTTGCCGCCTTGTACATTCGACCCGGAACGGACCACATCCACGACCAGCGCGCGACCAGGAATGAGGCGCCATGAGCCCGGCCACCCGCAGCCGCCGTACCGCCGCAATACCGACCACGGTGGCCGGCCGGTCCGCCCCGAGCATCGCCGACAGCCACGACTGGATCCGGGTTCAGGGCGCCCGGGAGAACAATCTCAAGGACATCACCCTGGAGATCCCCAAGCGCCGCCTGACCGCGTTCACCGGAGTGTCCGGCTCGGGCAAGAGCTCGCTGGTGTTCGCTACCATCGCCGCCGAGTCTCAACGCATGATCAACGAGACCTACTCGGCATTCGTGCAGGGCTTCATGCCGACCCTGTCCCGCCCGGACGTCGACGTGCTCGAAGGGCTTACCACCGCAATCATCGTCGATCAGGAGCGCATCGGCGCCAACCCGCGGTCCACCGTCGGCACCGTCACCGACACCGGAGCGATGCTGCGCATCCTGTTCAGCCGCCTCGGCGTGCCGCATATCGGGTCGGCGCAAGCGTTCTCGTTCAACGTCGCCTCCATCAGCGGCGCCGG
This sequence comes from uncultured Actinomycetes bacterium, assembly GCA_937926105.1. The sequence goes on from CALANS010000175.1 coordinate 118,510, forward strand.
CGCGGTGACGATGGAACGGGGCGGGCGCACCGTCAAGGAGCGCCGTGAGTTCTCCATCACCGGCGGGATGTGCGCCCGCTGCGAGGGTCTCGGGTCGGTGACGGACTTCGACGTGACCGCCCTGTACGACGAGTCGAAGTCGCTGCGCGAGGGTGCGCTGACCATCCCCGGCTATTCGATGGACGGCTGGTATGGTCGCGTCTTCATGGGCTCCGGCTTCCTCGACCCCGACAAGCCGATCCGCCGCTACACCAAGCGCGAGCTGAACGACCTGCTCTACAAGGCGCCCACCCGCATCAAGGTGGAGGGCATCAACGTCACCTACGAGGGCCTGGTCCCCCGCATCCAGAAGTCCATGCTGTCCAAGGACCGCGAGGCCATGCAGCCGCACATTCGCGCGTTCGTGGACCGGGCAATCACGTTCACCACTTGTCCCGATTGCGGTGGCACCAGGCTATCCGAACTGGCCCGCTCCTCGAAGATCAAGGGCCTGAGCATCGCGGACGCCTGCGCCCTGCAGATCTCGGACCTGGCCGAGTGGTTGCGCGAGATCGCCGAACCGAGCGTCGCTCCGCTGCTGGAGTCGCTGCAGTTCACCCTGGACTCCTTCGTCGAGATCGGCCTGGGATACCTGTCATTGGAGCGCCCGTCCGGGACGCTGTCCGGTGGCGAGGCTCAGCGGGTGAAGATGATCCGGCATCTCGGATCGTCCCTCACCGACGTCACCTACGTGTTCGACGAACCCACCATCGGTCTGCATCCGCACGACATCGCGCGGATGAACGCGCTGCTGCTCCGATTGCGGGACAAGGGAAACACCGTGCTGGTGGTTGAGCACAAGCCCGAGGTTATCGGGATTGCTGACCACGTGGTCGATCTCGGTCCCAGGGCCGGCAGCGCCGGTGGCGAGGTGATGTTCACCGGCACGGTGGACGGGCTGCGCGCCAGCGACACCGTCACCGGACGGCATCTGGACGACCGTGCCCGTCTGAAGGACTCGGTGCGCACCGGCTCCGGGGCTATCGAGGTACGGGGAGCGTCCACGCACAACCTGCAGGACGTCGATGTGGATATCCCCCTCGGCGTCCTCGCGGTGGTGACCGGGGTTGCCGGATCGGGCAAGAGCTCCCTGATCGGCGGCTCGGTCTCCGGCCGCGACGGGGTGGTGACGATTGACCAGGGGATGATCAAGGGCTCCCGGCGCAGCAACCCGGCGACCTACACCGGCCTGCTGGACCCGATCCGCAAGGCATTCGCCAAGGCCAACGGGGTGAAACCCGCCCTGTTCAGCGCGAACTCGGAGGGCGCCTGCCCCGCGTGCAACGGCGCGGGGGTAATCTACACCGACCTGGCGATGATGGCCGGCGTGGCGTCGACCTGCGAGGAATGCGAGGGCCGGCGCTTCCAGGCCTCGGTGCTGGAGTACACCCTGGGCGGGCGGAACATCGCGGACGTCCTAGCCATGCCGGTCACCGAGGCGAAGCAGTTCGTCGCCGGTGGGGAGGTGAAAATCCCTGCCGCGCACACGATCCTGACCCATCTCGACGATGTCGGACTCGGCTACCTGACGCTGGGACAGCCGCTGACCACGCTGTCCGGCGGGGAGCGGCAGCGGCTCAAGCTGGCCACCCACATGACGGAGAAGGCCGGAACCTACATCCTGGATGAGCCGACCACCGGGCTGCACCTGGCCGACGTCGAACAACTTCTGGGGCTGCTGGATCGACTGGTCGACTCCGGCAGGTCGGTGATCGTCATCGAACACCACCAAGCCGTGATGGCGCACGCCGACTGGATCATCGACCTGGGGCCCGGTGCCGGCCACGATGGCGGGCGAATCGTGTTCGAGGGCACGCCGGCCGACCTGGTCGCCGACCGCTCCACGCTGACCAGCCAGCACCTGGCGGCCTACGTCGGAGCCTGACGCCGCACCGGACCCGACGGCCGCGTCCCGGACTCCCGCGGGGAGGATGTCACCCATGGGCGAGCCCCCGACGGAGTCCTGGCAGTGGGACCCCACGCTGTACCAGGGCAGCGCCGGCCACTACGTTCGCGGCCGGGTGCCCTACCCGACCGGCCTGATCGATCTGTTGGTCGGTGAACTCGGACTGGACGGGCGCGGCCGGCTGCTCGATATCGGCTGCGGGCCCGGAACACTGACCCTGCCGCTGGCGGGCCACGTGGAACACGTCGTCGGTGCGGACGCCGATGCCGGCATGTTGGCCGAAGCCCGGCGCCGCGCCACCGCCGTCGGCATCCGAAATGCCACCTGGCTGAACCGGCAGGCGGAGGACCTGTCACCCGATCTCGGACCGTTTGGCGCCGTGACCATGGCGCAGTCCTTCCACTGGATGGATCGACGTCGCGTCGCCGCCCTGCTGCACCAGCTGGTGCAGCCAGGCGGCGCGCTCGGCTACGTTCACGCGACCACTCATGAAGGCATGGACGGCACGCTGCCGCTGGCCAATCCCCGCCCGCCGCGACGGGAGATGGACGCGCTGATCGCCGCATACCTGGGGCCCCGGCGCCGCGCGGGTCGCGGTCACCGCCCATTGGACCGGATCAGCGAGGAAGATCGGCACCGGACCGAGGCCGCGATGTTCACCGCGGCGGGATGGTCCGGACCGACAGCTCACGTCGTTCCCGGCTGGACCGTCGATCGCACCGCCGACGAGGTGGTGGCCAGTGTGTTCTCGCTCTCCTATGCGACGCCGCATCTCTTCGGCGATCGCCTGGCCGACTTCGAGCGGGAGCTGCGGGCGATGCTCCGACGGGCCAGCCCGGACGGCCTGTTCAGCGAACGGATGCGGGAGATCGCCGTCCAGGTGTGGCGCCGGTAACCAGCTGCCGATGCGATGGCGGCGCACCGGAGGTGAACGAACCGATCGGACTACGGGATCCCGCGGTCGATCAGGCCGCCCAGCGCCGCCCGGCCGGACTCGTCACCGGAGATGGTCACGCTGCCGCCGCGGGTCCACGCCCAGAGCGCCAGGTCCTGCGCCGGCCCGGTGACCGTCACCGTCGGCGTTGCGCTGGGATCGGCGCGGGTGCCGTGCGGCTCGTCGAAGGCCTTGCCGGACTGCGGCCCCGTGCCCGCCCAGTGGCCGACGTCGACCAGCCACTGCTGCCCGGTGTCGGAGGCGACCAGCTCTACTGTGGCGAGCGATTCCCGCACCGCCCACTCCGGCATCCAGCCCCACATCACGTCGACGCAATGATCGACGGCGCCGGCCGCCACCGCGGGCGAGATGGACGAGAGGCCCACGCCGGCGGTCAGTTCCGCGTCCACCCGGTGCATGGTCGCCTCGTAGGTCTGCATGCGCCGGGTGAACCCGACGGTCTGGTCGGCCTCCCACCACGTCCAGCGGGGATCGGCGTCGTCCAGCGAGGAGAGCTGCTCGAGCAGATCGGCGGTGGCCCGTGCTCGCACCGGCAGCATGCCGGCCACCGTCTCGGGTCGCTCGGGCTTGCTCTGCTCGGCGGCCTCCGCCTGGTCGTCGGTGCGTAGGTCGTCGCCCAGGATCTTCGCCCAGAAGGCGTGTACCTCGGTCAGGTGCCACAGCAGGTCAGCGGCGTTCCAATCGGGGCAGGTGGGGCAGCGGGCCTCCGGTGGTGCGTCGGCCAGGACGTCGGCGAAGCGCTGGGCCTCCGCCCGGATGACGGCGATGCGGTCGATGGTCTCGGTGTTCGTCATGCGGCCCACCGTAGAGGCAATCCAGGACAGACCACTTCCTGGTTACGATGAATCTCATGGCGCCGGCCGAGATCAGCCCCACGGCCCGGGCGCTGCTTGCGCTGGAGACGCTGCAGCAGCGGCCCGGTGTCACCGCCGATGAACTGGCCGTCCGGCTCGGCGTCACCGACCGTGCCGCGCGGCGGTACGTCGCGATCCTGCGCGAGGCGGGCATCGAAGTGCAGTCCACCCCCGGCCGGTACGGCGGCTACCGGATCGGTCGGGGACTTCGGCTGCCGCCCATGGTGTTCACCGCCGCCGAGGCCTTAGGGCTGGTGATGGCGGTGCTGGACGGTCAGCACGCCGCCGACGATCCGACCGAACCGGTGGGTGCGGCGCTGGGCAAATTGATCCGCGCGCTGCCCGACGGGGTGGCTGTCCCGGCCCGCACCCTGCGCGAGCACGCGCTGGCCGCGCCGCGTCGCGACACCGGGCGCCCCGATCCCGACGTCACCAGCGCACTCGTCGGCGCGGTGGCCGCCCGTCGCCGCGCCCGCGTGGGCTACCGCAGCGCCTCCGGACACGCGGCAGACCTGGAGGTCGACCCCTGGGCTGTCGTGGTGCGCTACGGCCGCTGGTATCTGCTGTGCTTCGCGCACGGGCCGGGTGAGGTGCGGACGCTGCGCATCGACCGGGTCACCTCGGTCGAGGTGCTTGCCGGCTCGTTCCGGCCGCCGGCGGACCTGGATCCGGCGGCGTCCCTGGAGGAGCATCTGGGCAGCGGCTGGGCGCTGCGCACCGAGGTCATTTTCGACGCGCCGCTGGCGGAGGTGCAGCCGTGGGTGTCGGCCACCATGGGCCGGTTGACGCCGTCCGACGACGGTGCCCGGTGCGTGCTGCTCGGCAGCACCCGCAATCCGGCGATGTACGCCGGCGAGCGGCTGGCCGCGGTGCCGTTCGAGTTTCATGTGGTGGGCGGGGACGAGCTACGGCAGGCGGTGACGGAGGTGGCCGAGCGGCTGGCACGGGCCGCACAGACCGACCACGATCCGGTAACACGGCCTCCGGCGACGACCCCGCGTCCCAGGGGGAGGTAGCCGACGTGGTGCGCGAGGTCTGGTTGTGTGCGCCCGTCGCCGAGCCGTGACTCAGCCCCCGGAGATCGACCCCACCACCAGGAATGGCTCGGTGCCCGCCGCGACCGGCCCCGGCACCGGCGTGTCCACCGGGTCGTGGGACAGGTCCTGCTCGCAGGCGAAGAACCGCACGAACGGGCGTCGCGGTCCGCCGCCGTGATCCCGGATGGCGCCGCGGAGCACCGGGAACCGATCCTCGATCGCGTCCAGCACGGCACCGATCGTCACCTGCTGGGCTGCGCCGGCGGCCGGGACATCCACCCGCACCTCGCCGGCCACCCTGGCCAGGCTGCGCAGGTGGCCGGGCAGGATCACCCGAATCTCCGTCACCGATGGCACCTTTCGTCACCGCCGTCAGGCGAGGGTCTGGACCTCGACCGACAGCACCGCCGGCAGGTCTCGCACGATCGGTGACCAGTTGTCCCCGGCGTCCGCGGAGGCGTACACCTGCCCGCCGGTGGTACCGAAGTAGATGCCGCAGTCGTCCAGCGAGTCCACCGCCATTGCGTCGCGCAGCACGTTGACATAGCAATCCCGTTGCGGCAGGCCGGTGGTCAGCGCCTCCCACTCCCCGCCCCCGGTTCGGCTGCGGTAGACCCGCAGCTTGCCGTCCATCGGAACGTGGAACTCGTCGCTGGTGATCGGCACGACGTATACCGTGTCCGGCTCGTGCGCGTGCACGTCGATGACGAAGCCGAAGTCGGTGGGCAGGTCGCCGCTGATCTCGTACCAATTGTCGCCGGCGTCGTCGCTGCGCATCACGTCCCAGTGCTTTTGCATGTACAGCGTGGACGGTTTGGCGGGGTGCAGCGCCAGCCGGTGCACGCAGTGTCCGATCTCCGCGTCCTGGTCCGGCAGGTGGCCGGAGTTGAGTCCATTGTTGATCGGCTTCCAACTCTGCGCGCCATCGTCGGTCCGAAACGCCCCTGCTGCGGAGATTGCCACGAACATCCGGTCCGGATCGGCCGGGTCGAGCTTGATGGTGTGCAGGCACATCCCGCCGGCGCCGGGCGCCCACTGCGACCCCTTGTAGGCGCGCAGGGCGGGCAGTTCCTGCCAGCTGGCGCCGGCGTCCGACGAGCGGAACAGGGCCGCGTCCTCCACCCCGGCCCAGACGACATCGGGGTCGGTCGCCGACGGCTCCAGGTGCCACACCCGGGAGAACTTCCACGGACGGGGCGTGCCGTCGTACCACTGGTGGTCGCCCGGGTCGCCGTCGTAGCCGAATTCGTTGCCTACCGGCTGCCAGCTCGCGCCGCCGTCGTCGGACCGCTGGATCTGCTGTCCGAACCAGCCGTTCGACTGGGAGGCCCACAGCCGGCTCGGGTCCACGGCCGATCCCGAGACGTGATACATCTCCCAGCCCGGGAAGAACGGCCCGTCGACCTTCCAGTCCAGCCGGGCGCCGTCGGCGGTCAGTACGAATGCACCCTTGCGGGTGCCCACCAGTACTCGCACTCCACTCATGGTGTTCTCCCTCGGAGTAGGCCACCGGCAACGGAATCGGCCGGGCTCTGCCGCACGTTTCGGACCAGCCAACCGGAATATTCACGGGCTGTCCATAGGGTGCCCGGAATACACCGCGATCGAACATTCGTCGGTCGACGCGGACCGGAATGACGGCGCATCGCAGCGGTGTGGCCGCGAACTCGCGCCGACGCCTTCGGCGAGGCCCGCGCCGGCGACGGTTGCTATCGTGACGAACCGTGACCGACAGTGGTCCAGACCCGCACACCACGCATCCGCCCGACCGGCCGGTGTTCCTGGCGCATTCCGTGACCAGGCCGGTGGCCGTGACCGCGGGTGTGCGGATTCTCGTCACGATCGCCGTCGTGGCCGTGCTGGCGATGGTGGTGACGGTGGTCGGCGGCGTCGGGCTGCCGCCGCTCGCCGCCCCCGCCGGCAGCACCGCATCGTCGTCCGCCGGGGCCCCAAGCGACCCGCAGACGCGGACCGCGGCCGCCACCGGTCAGCCGTCCGACCGGTCCACTCCACTCCGGGACGCGCCCGGACGAACGGATCCCCGCACCCCGTCAAGCACCAGCGCGCCCGACACGTCGCGCGGACTCGTGCCGGATGGTGCGCCGATCGGATTCGTGCCCGCCGCCCTCACGGTCACGCCCACAACCACTCCCGGCCCCGCCGACGCGCCGACGACGGGATCGCCCACCACCCGCACGACCGGCTCCGCCGCGGGCCCGAGCACCGCCACGCCGACCACCGCCGGGGTGACCACGTCGACCGCGGTGAGTGCGCCCTCCCCCACGACCTCGACGCCGCCGGACGGCTCCGTCCCCGGCAGCACCGCGTCCGGTACCTCCGCCCCGGGCAGCACCGCGCCGACGACCGCGTCCTCCGCCGCAGCCAGCACCACGCCCAGCACGACGTCGACGAGCGCGCCCACGGCCCGGCAGACCACGCCCACCCAGGCGGCCGACCCGACCACGAAGACGCGTCCCTCCCGGCACACCACTCCCGCGCCCCCCGTCCCCACCGGTCGTCCCGACTCTGGCGGCTGATGTGGCCCCGGTGTCCCGACATGGCCGGCCGGCCACCGTTCGCTCGCACTGGATCCTGCTGGTTCTGTGCCTACTGCTGCTCGGCCTGCTGCTCGCGGTGTACTCGCTGACCGACGGCAAACCAGGCGAAGTGGTCGCGGCCGGCCCGGCAACTCCGGACGCCACACCCTCCGCGCTGCCGCATGCCGGACCGGTGGTCGATGCCGGCGACCGACTCGCCAGCACCGCCCGCCCCGGGCCGCACACCATCGCCCTGACCTTCGACGTCCGAACGATCACCGGAACCGACGCCGTGCTGAATGTGCTGCGCCGCCTGCACGCCCCGGGCACGTTCTTCGTGGCCGGCGCGGATGCGGCGCAGCATCCGGCCATGCTGCGCCACATCGTGGCAGCAGACGGCGAGATCGGCCTGGCTGGCTTCACCCACCGGGATCTGGGCACCATGCCGGGTTGGCAGGAGCGGCTTGAGCTGGACCAGGCGCAGTACGTGCTCGCCGCCGCCACCGGTCGAACGAGCAACCTGCTGCGGCTGCCATACGCGTCGACCACCGCTCGGATCGATCCGGCCGACGTCACGGCGATGCGCCGCGCGGGCAACTACCGGGTGGTCTTCGCCGATGTCGATGCCCGGGACGCGACGCCCGCGCGGGCCGGCGTCATCGCGGCCGCCATCACGACGCCGGCAGGAACCGGCACGATCGTCCAACTGCGCGCCGACCCGGCGGCGGCGCAGGCCCTGACCACGATCATCCCGACGCTCCGCGACGCCGGCTACACCCTCACCACCGTCACCGATGCGATCGGCGTGCCGGACGCGCTACAACCGGCCGACTTCGGCGACCGAGCGCGCGGGTGGATCACCGTCGGTGCCGTGCAGGCCAGCCACCTGCTGGTGCCGGCGCTGACCTGGTTGACCATCGCCATGACGGTGCTATGTCTGTTGCGCGTCGTGCTGGTGGTGCCGTTCGCCGGGCGGCACCACCGCCACCGGCACCCGGTGGACGAGGACTACACGCCATCGGTCAGCGTGGTGATCCCGGCCTACAACGAGGCGATCGGCATTGCCGCATCCGTGCGGTCGGTGGTGGCCTGCGACTATCCCGACCTGGAGATCGTGGTGGTGGACGACGGCTCCACCGACGGCACCGGTGAGGTGGTGCGCTCGATGAGCCTGCCGGGCGTGCGCGTGATTCGGCAACCGAATCGGGGCAAGCCGGCCGCCCTCAATGCCGGGATCGCCGCCGCCCGCGGCGAGATCCTGGTGCTGGTTGACGGGGACACCGTGTTCGCTCCGGACACCATCCGGCGCCTGGTGCGCGGGATGGCTGACCCGCAGGTCGGGGCGGTCGCCGGGAACACCAAGGTCGGCAACCGGCGCGGCCTGATCGGCAAGTGGCAGCACGTGGAGTACGTGCTCGGCTTCAATCTGGACCGCCGGATGTTCGACGTGCTGCAGTGCATGCCGACGGTTCCCGGTGCGATCGGTGCGTTCCGCCGCTCCGCGCTATCGGCCGTGGGCGGCGTTCCGGCGGACACGCTGGCCGAGGACACCGACCTGACGATGGCGGTGTGCCGCGCCGGATACCTGGTCCGGTACGACCCGGACGCGATCGCCTGGACCGAGGCGCCCGCCACCCTGGGTGAGCTGTGGCGCCAGCGGTATCGCTGGTGTTTCGGGACGCTGCAGGCGATGTGGAAGCATCGTCGGGCGGTGCTGCAGCGCGGACAGGCGGGCAAGCTCGGCCGCCGAGGACTGCCCTACCTGCTGTTGTTCCAGGTGGTGCTGCCACTGTTCGCACCGCTGATGGACCTGCTGCTCGTCTACCAGCTGGTGGTGCGCTCCTCCCCCGTCGTGATCGTCGCCTGGGTGTCGTTCCTGGCGCTGCAGCTGCTGTGCACGCTGTTCGCGTTCCGGCTGGATCGCGAGCCGACGCGGCCGGTCTGGGTGGTGCTGACCCAACAGGTGGTGTACCGGCAGCTGATGTATCTGGTGGTGGTGCAGTCGATGATCAGCGCGCTCGGGGGTATGCGGCTGCGCTGGCACAAGCTGCGGCGCACCGGCGATCTGGACGCCGCCCCGGCTCCCGCCCCGTATCGGACCTGACGGGGCCTGACGGGCCTGCGCCGGGGTCTGCGGCAACCACCCGGGCGGCACGGTGGCCGCGGGTACAGTGCGTCCGTGCAGCTGCAGAACCGGATCATCGCCGAGTTGGGGGTGCGCCCGGACATCGACCCGGCCGCCGAAATCGATCGTCGGGTGCGGTTTCTGGCCGACTACCTGGCCGCCACGCCGGCGCGCGGCTACGCCCTGGGCATCAGCGGCGGCCAGGACAGCACGCTGGCCGGCCGCCTCACCCAGCTGGCCGTCCAGCGTCGTCGGGCGGCCGGTGCCACGGACGCGGTATTCGTGGCCGTGCGCCTGCCCTACGGCGAGCAGACCGATGAGGACGACGCGCAGCAGGCCTTGGAGTTCATCCGCGCGGACCGGGTGGTGACGGTGAACATCAAGGCGGGCACCGATGCGCTTTGCGTCGACACCGCAGCGGCGTTGGCCCAGCGGGCGGATTCCGCCGGCGGTGTCGAGCCGCTGCGAGACTTTGTGCGCGGCAACGTGAAGGCGCGAGCGCGGATGGTGGCGCAGTTCGCCATCGCCGGGCAGCTCGGCCTGCTGGTGGTGGGGACCGACCATGCTGCCGAGGCCGTGACCGGCTTCTTCACCAAATTCGGTGACGGCGCCGCCGACGTCACCCCGCTGTCCGGATTGACCAAGCGCCAGGGCGCCGCACTGCTGCGGCACCTGGGGGCGCCGGAGGGCACCTGGCGCAAGGTGCCGACCGCGGACCTGGAGGACGACCGGCCCGCGCTGCCCGACGAGGAGGCGCTCGGGGTGCGCTACGCCGACATCGACGACTACCTGCAGGGCCTGCCCGTCGACGCCGAGGCGGCCGCGCGCATCGAGCGCTGGTACACGGCCACCCGGCACAAGCGGGCGCTGCCGGTGACACCCGCCGACGACTGGTGGCGCGGGTGAGCCTGTCCCCTGTCCTGCGGCAAGTGGAACGACTGGTCGCGCTGGGTGTGCACGAGCGGGCGGGACTGTCGGCGCAGGAGCTTCGAGGCGCCGCCGCCGCGCTGTCGACAGGCGGTGACGAGCGGTCCGTGCTGGCGCTCGATCCGGCCCTGGCGCCCGCCTCCGTGCTGGCCCCGCTGATGAGCCGGGCCGCGCGACCGGGATTCATCGTGGTCGACATGACCGACGTGGACGAGTTCGCGCCCCTTGATACCGTCGCCGTCCCGGAGTCGCCCGTGTACCTGGTGCGGAGCCCGGACCGCGGCGACGAGATGGCGAACTGGAGCCCCCACGAGGCGCTGCCCGCGATCCTCGCCGCGGGCCGTACCCCGTTGCTGCTCACCGAGGGCATCACCTGGGTGCTGCAGCAGCCCGAGATCCTCCAGCCCGGAACCTGCTTCATGACGATTGGCTCCCGGCTGCGCCGACCGGGCGGGCGACTCGACGCCCGCACCCCGGCGCTCTGGATCTCCGGCGGCACCGGACGGGACGGCGTCGCGCGCCGCGGTGCGCCGAAGGTGGGCTGGTGCTGGGCGGGAAACCGGCACACCTGGCTGGGTTTCGCGTCCGGCGCGGGGCGGGTCGGCGCGCCCGCACCGGCTGATCGCGCATGAGACCGTCCGGTGCCCGTCACGGGCTCGGGGCAGCAACCGGCGACGACGGTCCGGCGCCGGGCCGGGTCGCGAAGCTGGACCCCGCCGCGGTTGTCGCCCGGCTCCGCGCGGCGGGATGCGTGTTTGCCGAGCGGGAGGCCGACCTGCTGCTGGCAGCGGGTCGCTCCGGGACGGCACTGGAGCACCTGGTGGCACAGCGGGTCGCGGGGCGGCCGCTGGAATACGTGCTCGGCTGGGCGGAGTTCGCCGGGCTGCGGATCCCCGTCACCGACGGCGTTTTCGTCCCCCGGCGGCGCAGCGAACTGCTCGCGCGGCTGGCCGGCGACGCGGCGCGGGACGGCGCCGCGGCCGGGCGGGCGCCGGTGGTCGCCGACCTGTGCTGCGGGGCGGGCGCCCTAGGTGCCGCCGTCGCGAATGCCGTACCCGGCGTCGAGTTGCACTCGGCCGACATCGACCCGGCTGCCATCGACTGCGCCCGCCGCGCCACCGCCCCGTTCGCGGGACGGGTCTATGTCGGCGACCTGTACGCCGCGCTGCCCGACCGGCTGCGGGGTCATCTCGACGTGCTGGTGGTCAACGCGCCCTACGTGCCCACCGGCGAGATCGCGTTCATGCCTACCGAGGCGCGCGATTTCGAGCGCCCGGCGGCGCTGGACGGCGGGCCCGACGGCCTGGTGATCCTCGGCCGGGTGGTGGCCGGAGCCGCCGAGTGGCTCGCGCCGTCCGGCACCGTGCTGATCGAGTGCGCCGCGCACCAGTCCGGTGCGCTGGCCGACCTGGTCACCGCGGCGGGCCTGTTGGCGGGTGTTCACCGCGACGACGACCGCGACGCCACCGTGGTCATCGGTCGGCGACCCTGGACGCGGTGACCGGGTGGCGGCACCGGCTGGTCCGCGCGGCATCACCCACGTTGCCACCCGTACTTCCGCCGGCCGGAGACACCCGGTGCGGCCCCATCGCGCCGTGACTGCGCCGACCCGGTGATTCAATGGTTTTCGCACGGGAGAGCGCGTTCGAGGCAGGCGGGTGGGACATGCGTGACGGGGGATCGAACCGCGCTGCCCTGACGGCAGGTGACGGCGGACCCTATCCCGTCGGGGTGCGCACCACCCTGGACGAGCAGACCTTCCGCGACGCCTCGCCTGTCGTGCAACTCTGGGTGCTGATCATCGGGCTGGCGGCGCTCGCGGCTCCGATCGTCGTGTCGGTGTTCGACGGGTTCGGACTCACCGGGTCCGACCTCGTCACCGCTGGGGTGCTGGTCCTGGCCAGCGCGGCGAACATCGAACTGGGCCGGCTGCTCGATCGGGCCGCCCGGGAGCAGCAGCGCCCGCACAAGGGATTGTCCGCCTGGGCAATGGCCACCGTGGTGCTGCTGCCGGCCTGGTACCTGCTGCCGGTGATCACTCTGACCTATGCACACGCCTGGTGGCGGGATCGACATCTGCCGCGCTGGAAGTGGCTCGGATCGGCCAGCTACATGGTGCTCGCGGCCCTGGTGGCGCGGGCCGTCCAGCATGCCCCGGCGAGCGGCATCGGGCTGGACGTCGGCCCGAGCGTCGTCGGGATGGCGCTGGTGGTGGCCAGCTGCCTGGCCTTCATGACGGTGGAATCCGGGCTGCTGATCACCTTCGTGATGCTCAACCGGACCCATGCGGAGCTGTGGCTGCGGCGCACGCTGACAGACCCGCTGTTTTTCGCCACCGAGTTCGGTGTGCTGAGTCTGGGGGCGCTGACCGGGCTGGTCGCCGACATCGCCGGCTGGTACGTCCTGCTGGTTGCGCCACTGTTCCTGTTGATGCAGCAGGCCGTGCTGCATCGGCCGTTGCAGGAGCGGGCCGACATCGACGCCAAGACCGGTGCCCTGCACTATCGGGTGTGGCTCCGTGCTGCGACGGCGGAGGTGGCGCGGCTCACCGCCGAGCGCCGCCCCTGGGCGATCCTGTTCACCGACATCGACCACTTCCACCGGTTCAACCAGGCGCACGGGCATCTGGGCGGCGACCGGGCGCTGGCCGCCGCCGCCGACGCCACTCGGGATGCCCTGCCGCCCGGCACGATGATCGGTCGATTCGGCGGCGAGGAGTTCTGCGCGTTGCTGCCCGGTGCCGTGGACGCGACCGCACTGGCCGCCGCCGAACGGGTGCGGCTGCGGGTCAGCGGGATGCGGCCGCCGGCGATCCCGGAGCAGATCACCGTGAGCATCGGGGTGGCGGGCGTGCCCGCCGGCGATCCGCGGACCAGCGTGCCGACCGCCGTCGCCCGAGCCGACGAGGCGCTGTACGTGGCCAAGCGGTCCGGGCGGGACTGCTGCCGACTGTGGACCGGCGACCCCGCAGAGCCCGATGGGACCCGGCCCGCCTGACCGCGGCCATGCTGTCGGCGTCAGGGCATCGCCGGCGTCAGGCCGTCGGGTGCGGCTGCGCCGCCAGCGCCCGCGCCCACCGGGGCAGGGAATCCCGCAACGCCCGGCCCGCGATCAATGCCACCGCCCACGCCATCAGACCGGTGATCTGCAGGCGCACCTCGATGCCGGTGCCCGGGCCGCGCGGCAGCAACAGATGATCTTCGGTGACGACGAAACCCGGACCACGGCTGCTCCAGCGGAACGACCGCCCGGGCACTACGTCATCGATGGTCCACACCGCCGGTCGCAGCCCCGGCTGCACCACGCGTGCCGTGGTGCCGACCCGCAGCGGGCCGTCCGGCTGCAGCACCGTGACGGTCGGGCACCACCGCGGCCAGGCGGGCAGGTCCGCCAGCATGTCCCACAGCGCACTCGACGCCGTCCCGGATGCCTCGCTGGCGTGAATCCGCACGCAACGCCCCCTTCCGAACACCGCAGTACGGTGCCGACTCGACCCGCCGAGCGGCGGGTCACCGAGCGCCGATCAGGCCGCGGCTTCTAGGCTCGCAGTATGCAGCAGTACCTGGACCTGATGGACCGCATCCTGCGCGAGGGGCATCGCAAGTCCGACCGCACCGGCACCGGGACCCTGTCGATCTTCGGCCACCAGATGCGTTTCGATCTGGCCGACGGCTTCCCGGTGGTGACCACCAAGAAGGTGCACATGCGCTCGGTGATCGTCGAGTTGCTGTGGTTTCTGCGGGGCTCGACCAACGTGCGCTGGCTGCAGGAACGCGGCGTGTCCATCTGGGACGAGTGGGCCGACGCCGAGGGCGAACTCGGCCCGGTCTACGGCCACCAGTGGCGCTCCTGGCCGACGCCGGACGGCCGGCACATCGACCAGATCGCCAGGGTCGTCGAGTCCATCCGGAGCAATCCGGACTCCCGCCGGCACATCGTGTCCGCCTGGAACGTGGCGGAGGTGGACGACATGGCGCTGCCGCCGTGCCACACCCTGTTCCAGTTCTACGTCGCCGACGGAGCGCTGTCCTGCCAGCTGTATCAGCGCAGCGCCGACGTGTTTCTCGGGGTGCCGTTCAACATCGCCTCCTATGCGCTGCTCACCATGATGGTGGCCCGGGTGACGGGCCTTCGGCCCGGCGAGTTCGTGCACACCCTGGGCGACGCGCACCTGTACGCGAACCACCTGGAGCAGGCCCGGCTGCAGTTGACCCGCGCGCCCCGGCCGCTCCCGCGGATGCGCATCGCCGATGGCATCACGCAGCTCGACGCGTTCGAGTACGAGGACTTCGAACTTCTGGGCTACGACCCGCATCCGGCGATCAGGGCGCCGATCGCGGTATGACGGACGCCCAGGAGTGTGGGCGGCCGACCGTGGTCGGTGGCCGCCACTGTCAGGATGCGTGCCCGGCGGCGGTGATGACGGCATGCCGCTGATCGTGGTGGCGTCGGTGGCGGCCAACGGTGTGATCGGCCGGGACGGGGATCTGGCCTGGCGGAACTCCGATGATCTGCGTCGGCTCAAGGCCATGACGATGGGCCACACCCTGGTGATGGGCCGGCGCAACTACGAGTCCATCGGTCGCCCGCTACCCGGTCGGCGCACCGTCGTGCTCACCCGCCAGGCCGGCTGGTCGGCCGAGGGCGTGACGGTGGTGCACGACGCGGGGCCGGCCCTGGACGCCGCGTTGCGCGCGATCGCTGCAGACACCGGTGACGACACGGTTTTCGTCTTCGGCGGTGCCGAGATCTATGCGCAGTTGCTGGATCGGGCCGACGCGCTCGAACTCACCGAGATCGACGGTGAGGTGGACGGCGACGTGTACTTCCCGGCGGTGGATCCGACGGTGTGGCGCGAGGTGTCCCGCGAGCGACGGGACGGCTTCGCCTGGGTGCGGTACGTCCGGGCGAGCTAGGCGGGCGGGGCCCAGCGCGGATCGCGGCCGAGCAGGCGCAGCACCTCGTCGAACGGCGCCGAATCGGCGGGGACATCCAGCCCGCGTGCGAACGCGCGGCCCGCTCCCCGGGTCTGGTCGGTGTCGGGAATGGCCCGCGCGATTCGCAGGCACGGCTCGGTCAGCGCGTCGGGAACCTGCAGCGGGGCGCCGATGCCGACGGCCAGGTCCCAGGCGTGCACCACCAGGTCGATCAGGCGGGCGCCGAGCGCTCGCTCGGCCGGCAGCGGGGTATTCGGCAGGATCTCCGGCATCCAGATGACGCGCCCGCCCGGATCGCCGTAGCCGTCGAGGGCGGCGCGCTGCTCGGCCAGGGCGGCCAGCGACGGCCCGGGCACGTCGTTACCCACGGGTTTCGGTGCCCACGGGGCGAGTTCGCTCGCACCGCCCGCCAGCGCGACCGTGAAGGCCGTGTCCTGGCCGAGTTCGTGGGCTAGCAGTTCGCGCACTCGCCAGGTGCCACACGGAGTCGGTCGCCCGAGATCCGCCGGTCCGACGGCGACGAGCACCGATCGGAAGAGATCGAGCGCGCCCAGCTGATTCTCGACTGCCGGATGCATGGGGCCGTCCGCGCCCCGTCAGGCGATGGACGGTGCAGACGGCGTGGGGCGGTAGGGCAGCACGATGCGGATGCTGCTGGCAGCCTGCCCGCGGCCCGCGCCCGGCTTGGTGGAGTTGGCGGTGACGGAGGCCTTGGCGGGAGCCGGAATGCTGCGCAGCGCGGTACTCGCTGTGTCCAGCACGTCGGACAGTTCCAGGTCCAGCGCATCGCAGATGGACGCCAGCAACTCGCTGGACGCCTCCTTGCGGCCTCGCTCGACCTCCGAGAGGTATCCGAGCGACACGTTCGCGGCGGTAGAGACATCGCGCAGCGTGCGGCTCTGCCGAGTTCGCGCGTCACGCAGAGTCTCACCCAGTGCGTCCCGCAACAGCATGTCGCCCCTCCTCCCGGAACAGTCTTACCAGGGTGCTGACCACGCTACCCTCTCGCTCCGTGCGCGAGGGCTCGATGCCGTTCCGCTATGGGCGAAACGACCGCGGCCCGGCAGATGTTCCCGACCCCGGCGACGGGGCGTCCCGCGGCGCGGCGGACAGCTCCCGGACGAGCTCCAGGGCCGTCCGTACCGCGCGCGCCCTGACCTGCCAGCGGTCGGTGGGTGCGTGCTGGCCGGGCAGGGCGCGGACCCGGGACAGTTGGTCGGTCGCGGCAGCCACGAATACCGTGCCGGGCGCGACCCCGTCCTGCGCCTCCGGGCCGGCCACTCCGGTCAGGCCCACTCCGATGGTCGCCCCGCACCGGGCCCGCGCTCCCCCGGCCAGCTGCACCGCAACATCCGCGTCCACCGGCCCCACCCGGGCCAGCAGGTCGGGGTCCACCCCGACCAGTGAGTGCTTGAGATCGGTGGCGTAGCACACGATGCCGCCTCGCAGCACCGCCGATGAGCCGGGGATCTCGGTCAGCGCCGCGGTGAACAGCCCCGCGGTGAGGGATTCGGCCGCGGCGATCGTCTTCCCCGCGGCGGCCAGGGTCGCGACCAGGTCCGCCACCCGGCTCCGGTCCAGCCCGAGCAGTGCGCACAAGTCGCTCACGCGGGTCCGGTCTTCTGCGTCCCGCGGGAGCGGCCCACCAGCGATCCGGCGCGCACCAGATAGTCCAGGCCGGTAGCGACGGTCAGCAGGATCGCCACGCCCATCAGGATTCCGCGCACCCAGTCGATCACCGGCACCGGCACACCCAGCGAATACAGCGGCAGCACGTACAGCCCGATGGCCACGATCTGCACCAGCGTCTTGGCCTTCCCCCCGGGGCTGGCGGCGATCACCCCGTAACGCAACACTGCGAGCCGCAGCAACGTGATGCCGATCTCCCGGAGCATGATCACCGCGGTGATCCACCACGGCAGGTCGTCCAGCAGCGCCAGGCCGATCAGCGCCGAGCCGATCAGCGCCTTGTCCGCGATCGGGTCGGCGATCTTGCCGAAGTCGGTGACCTGGCCCCGTTTGCGAGCGATGTGCCCGTCGTATCGGTCGGTGATGGCAGCCACCGCGAAGATGCCGCCGGCCACCCAGCGCGCCGCCGTGTTGTGTCCGCCAGCCGCAAACAGCGCCAGCAGAAACACCGGCACCAGGATCAACCGCAGCACCGTGAGCAGGTTCGGCAGGTTCACCAGCGACACCCGTTGCTGCTCGGTCATCGGTGCCCGCCGCTCGTCCCGCCGGCGCTCATCGGTGCCCGCCGCTCGTCCCGCCGGCGCTCATCGGTGCCTACCGCTCTTCGCGCAAGCGCTCATCGGTGCCTACCGCTCTTCGCGCAAGCGCTCATCGGTGCCTACCGCTCTTCGCGCAAGCGCTCATCGCCGCAACACCTCGAGCGCCCGCGCCACCAGGTCGATTCCGTCGGTGCCGACCACCTCGGCCCGCACCAGGTCGCCCGGCGCCACCCCGTCGGCGTCGACGAGGGTCGTGGCACCGTCCACCTCCGGTGCCTGGTGCTCGGCGCGCCCCCCGATGCCGTCGGTGGTGTCGTCCACCAGCACCGTCACCGCCTGTCCGATGCGATCCTCGGCCCGCTGTGCGGTCAACTCGTCGACCAGCGTGGCGATCCGCTCGACCCGCTCGGCGATCTCGTCCTCATCGATCTTGTCCGTGAGGTCGGCTGCGGTGGTGCCGTCCTCGTCGGAGTAGCCGAACACCCCCACCGCGTCCAACCGTGCGCCGATCAGGAAAGCCTCCAGCTCGGCCAGGTCGTCCGCCGTCTCGCCGGGGAAACCGACGATGACGTTGGTCCGGATCCCGGCCTCCGGTGCCAGGCTGCGGATCTGGTCGACCAGCGCCAGGAACGACGCTCTGGATCCGAACCGGCGCATCCGGCGCAGCACCGGCGCGGAGGCGTGCTGGAAGGACATGTCGAAGTAGTCGGCCACCCCGGGGGTCTGCGCGATCGCCCGGATCAGCGCGTTCCGGGTCTCGGCCGGCTGCAGGTAGGAGAGCCTGACCCGGTCGATGCCCGGCACCGCCGCCAGCTCGCCCAACAGCCGCTCCAGGTGGTCGCGGCCCGGAAGGTCCTTGCCGTAGGAGGTGGTGTTCTCGCTGACCAGCACGATCTCCCGCACGCCCTGCCCGGCGAGCCAGCCGGCCTCGGTGACGATGTCGGGTGCGGGTCGGGACACGAACGCGCCCCGGAACGACGGGATGGCGCAGAACGTGCAGCGCCGGTCGCAGCCGGAGGCGATCTTCAGCGGGGCGACCGGGCCGGAGCGCAGCAGCCGGCGCATCAGCACTGGCCCGGCCGCGATGCCGCCGGACGCGGCGCGCCTCGACGGATCCGTCACCGCCGTCGTCGCGGCCGCACCCGCCCGCACCGTCACCGCCGTGTGGCCGGGCACCGTCACGTGCGCCGCGGCACCCGGCCGGTCTACCGGGGTGATCGGCAGCAGGGTCCGTCGGTCCACCGGGGTGTGCGACGGTGGGCGGTGGCCGGAGAGCACCTCGCCCAGCAACGCGGGTAGATCGGGGTAGGCGTCGAAGCCCAGCACCGCGTCTGCCTCTGGCAGCGCCTGGGCCAGTTCGGACCCGTACCGCTGGGCCAGGCAACCGACGGCGACGACCTTGGCCCCGGTATCGGCGGCCGCCAGCAGGGTGTCGATGGAGTCCTTCTTCGCGCTGGCAACGAACGCGCAGGTGTTCACCACCACGATGTCCGCGCGCGGTGCCGGGCGCCCGTCCGGGTCCGCCTGGTCGACCAGCTGGTAGCCCCCGGCGGCCAACCGCCCGGCGATCTCCGAGGAATCCACCTCGTTGCGTGCGCAGCCCAGGCTGATCAAAGACACTCGCGGCTGGTGGGGCACCCGCCCAGCGTAGTCGGGGCCGGCGGGCACACCGGCCGGTCGGGCCGCCGGCACCATCACTAGGCTCTGGGTTCGTGACGACCCCGGTCCATGCGCAGCACTCGAACCTTCATGTGCGTCGTGCGCGGGTCGCGGACGTGCGCCGGATCAAGGAGCTGGTGGACTGCTACGCCGGGCCGATTCTGCTGGAGAAGTCGCTGGTCAACCTGTTCGAGGACGTCACCGAGTTCTGGGTGTGCGAGGTCGACGGGGTGGTGCAGGGCTGCGGCGCGTTGCATGTGCTGTGGGAGGACCTGGGCGAGATTCGCACCGTGGCGACCAATCCGGAGCTGCGCGGGCGAGGTATCGGCGGGGCCATCTGCCGGGAGATCATGGCGCAGGCGCGCTGGATCGGGGTGTCCCGGCTGTTCGTGCTGACCTTCGAGGTGGGCTTCTTCGCCGGTCTCGGGTTCGAGCCGATCTCGGAGCTGGACCTGTCGGCGGAGGGCTTCGCGCAGCTCCGCAGCTCCTACGACGCAGGCGTCGCCGAGTTCCTGGACCTGCCGTACGTCAAACCCAACACCCTGGGCAACACCCGGATGCTCACCAATTTGTGACCGGGAGAGGTGACGGCGCTCGCGCGGCGCAGGACCGGGGCGGGCTCCTCCTAGCTGACCTTGATCAGCAGCCCGACGCCGATGACGGCGATCAGCCAGATCAGCGCCACGAAGAGGGTAATCCGGTCCAGGTTCTTCTCCACCACACTGGAACCCGACAGCGACGACTGCATGCCACCGCCGAACAGCGAGGACAGTCCCCCACCCTTGCCCTTGTGCAGCAGGATCAGCGCCATCAGCGCCAGGCTGGTCAGCACCAGCAGGATGTCCAGAAACAGTTTCATGTCTGCCTAGGGTGTCGTCGGTGGGTCCGCCGGGCAGTCTACCGGGTGCCCGGCGCTCCCCGCGGCTTGTGTGCTTTCCGCGGCTTGTGAGTCCCAGGTGGCGCCAGAGCGCCACGGCGGACTCACAAGCCGGAAAAGCCCACGGCGTTGGCGGCCAGCGTCGCGAACTCGGTGCCGTCGAGGGATGCCCCGCCGACCAGGGCGCCGTCCACGTCCGGCTGGGCCGTGATCTCGGCGACGTTGGCCGCCTTGACCGATCCGCCGTACAAAATCCGCACGCCGGCTGCCACCTCCGGCGGGTAGAGCTCGGCCAGGGTGCCACGCAACGCGGCGCACACCTCCTGGGCATCGGCCGGAGTCGCCACCCGGCCGGTGCCGATCGCCCACACCGGCTCATAGGCGAGCACCAGGTCGGCGGCCTGCTCCGGGGTGATTCCCTGCAGCGCGGCCCGCAGCTGCTCGGTGGTGTGTGCGCAGTGTCGCCGCTCCTCGCGGATTTCCAGCCCCTCGCCCACGCACAGGATCGGGCGCAGCCCGTGCCGGAGCGCGGCGGCGACCTTGCTGGCCACCACCTCGTCGGTCTCGTCGTGGTACTGGCGCCGCTCCGAGTGACCCACCACCACGTAGGTGCAGCCCAGTTTGGCCAGCATCGACCCGGAGATCTCGCCGGTGTAGGCGCCCGAGTCGTGTTGCGACAGGTCCTGCGCGCCGTAGACCAGGCCCAGCTTGTCGCCGTCCACCAGGGTTTGCACCGACCGCAGGTCGGTGAACGGGGGCAGCACCGCCACCTCGAGCCGGGACAGGTACTTCTCCGGCAGCGTGAAGGCGATCTTCTGCACCAGGGCGATGGCCTCCAGGTGGTTGAGATTCATCTTCCAATTGCCGGCGATGAGCAGGGTGCGGCCCTGGCTCGCGGCGCCCTTGCGTGCCATGTCAGCTCTCCAGGACCGCGATGCCGGGCAGCTCGGCACCACCGGGTGCACCGGGCGCGCGCGCTGCGCTTTCTAGGTACTCCAACGAGGCGCCGCCGCCGGTCGAGATGTGGCTGAATCCGGACTCGTCGATGCCGAGCCGGCGCACCGCGGCGGCCGAGTCGCCGCCGCCGACCACGGAGAACGAGCTGGAGGCGGCGATGGCCTCGGCCACCGCGCGGGTTCCGGCGGCGAACGGCGCCATCTCGAACACGCCGGCCGGGCCGTTCCAGAACACCGTCCGGGCGCCACCAATGACCTCGGCGAACTTCTCCCGGGTGGCGGGGCCGATATCCAGGCCCTGCCAGCCGTCGTCGATGGCGTCGACCGGCACCACCCGGGTGCGGGCGTCCGCGGAGAACGAGTCCGCGATCACCACGTCGTCGGGCAGCACGATGCGACCCGGGTGGGAGGCCAGCAGCTCCCGACAGGTGTCCACCTGGTCGGCCTGCAGCAGCGAATCCCCCACTCCGTAACCCTGCGCGGCCAGGAAGGTGTACGCCATCCCGCCGCCGATCAGCAGGGTATCCGCCTGGGCCAGCAGCGCGGTGATCACGCCGAGCTTGTCGGACACCTTGGCGCCACCGAGCACGACCACATACGGCCGCTCCGGATCGCCGGTGAGCCTGCGCAGCACGGCGGTCTCGGCGGTGACGAGGTATCCGGCGTAGTGCGGCAGCAGCACGGCGATGTCGTAGACCGAGGCCTGCTTGCGATGCACCACCCCGAAGCCGTCGGAAACAAACGCCGCGCTGGACTGCGACTCGGGGCCCACCAGGTCCACCAGCTCGGCGGCCAGGGCCGCCCGCTCGGCATCGTCCTTGCTGGTCTCCCGCGGGTCGAACCGGACGTTCTCCAGCAACGCGACCTGCCCGTCGGACAGGCCCGCCACGGTGGACCGGGCGGACGGACCGACCAGGTCGGTCGCGAACGGCACCGGGGCGCCGAGCACCTCGGACAGCCGGGCGGCCACCGGGGCCAGCGACAGCGCGGGATCCGGTGCGCCCTTCGGCCGGCCCAGGTGCGCCGTCACCACCACGCGGGCGCCCGCCTGGGCCAGCGCCGTGAGCGTGGGCACGCTGGCACGGATCCGGCCGTCATCGGTGATCACCGGGGCCGGGGTGGTCGTGCTGCCGGACGCATCCAGGGGCACGTTCAGGTCGGCGCGGACCACCACGGTCCGGCCGGCCACGCCGGTCGCGAGTAGGTCGTCGAGGGTCTGCACGTCGGTGGGGTTCCTCTCCGGGCGCCGGCGGCCTACAGGCTCGACGCGACCAGGTTGGTGAAGTCGGCGAGCCTGTTGGAGTAGCCCCACTCGTTGTCGTACCAGCCGACGATCTTCACCAGGTTGTCACCCAGCACCATGGTCAGCGGTGAGTCGAACGTGCAGGACGCCGGCGAGCCGACGATGTCGCTGGAGACGATCGGGTCCGCCGAGTAGGTCAGGTAGGGCGCCAGCGATCCGGACTCGGAGGCGGCGCGGAACGCGTCGTTGACGTCGTCGACGGTGACGCTGCGGCCGAGCTCGGCGGTCAAATCGGTGACGGAGCCGTCGGGCACCGGCACCCGCATTGCCATGCCGTGCAGTTTGCCCGCGAGCTCCGGCAGCACCAGCGCGGTGGCCTTGGCGGCGCCGGTGGTGGTGGGGATGATGTTGACCGCGGCCGCCCGGGCCCGGCGCAGGTCCTTGTGCGGGAAGTCCAGGGTGTTCTGGTCGTTGGTGTAGGCGTGCACCGTGGTCATCAGGCCCTTGACGATGCCGAAGCTGTCGTGCAGGACCTTGGCCATCGGCGCGACGCAGTTGGTGGTGCAGGAGGCGCAGGACAGGATGGTCTGGCTGCCGTCGTAGGCCGCATCGTTCACGCCCATCACGACGGTCAGGTCCTCGCCCTTGGCCGGGGCGGAGATGATGACCTTCTTGGCGCCGCCGGAAAGGTGCCCGCGAGCCCCGTCGGCGTTGGTGAAGTGGCCGGTCGATTCGATGACCAGGTCGACGCCGTGCTCGCTCCAGGGCAGCGCACCCGGGTCCCGCTCGGACAGCACGGTGATGTCCTTGCCGTCCACCGAGATCACGCCGTCTCCGGCCGTCACCTGGTGCGGCAGCCGGCCCAGCACGCTGTCGTACTTGAGCAGGTGGGCCAGGGTCGCGGTATCCGTCAGGTCGTTGACGGCGACGATCTCCAGGTCGTGGCCGGACGAGTTGACCGCCCGCCAGAAGTTGCGGCCGATCCGGCCGAATCCGTTCACACCGACGCGCACAGTCACGGCTGCGACGCCTCCTCGCTGGGTTGTAGTGGCCGCCGCAGCCGAACGGTCGTGCGGCGGTGGGCCATCCGTTATCGATAGTAGAGGGCGCTGTATCGATCAAGGATCGCCGGGGCGATCACGCGTCCAGCATGTCAGGCGTCACCGCTGACTCGGTATCCGGGATGCCATCCTCCCGGGCCCGGCGGTCCGCCATGGTCAGCAGCCGGCGGATCCGGCCGGCGATCGCGTCCTTGGTCATCGGTGGGTCAGCGAGCTGGCCCAACTCCTCCAGCGACGCCTGGCCATGCTCGATGCGCAGCCGCCCGGCCGTGGCCAGGTGTTCCGGGGCCTGGTCGCCCAGGATGTCCAGCGCCCGGGACACCCGGGCCGACGCCGCCACCGCCGCCCGTGCCGAGCGGCGCAGGTTGGCATCGTCGAAGTTCGCCAGCCGGTTGGCGGTGGCCCGCACCTCGCGGCGCATCCGGCGTTCCTCCCAGGTCAGCACCGAGCGGTGCGCGCCGATCCGGGTCAGCAGCGCCGCGATCGCGTCGCCGTCCCGCACCACCACCCGATCGGCCCCGCGCACCTCGCGGGCCTTGGCCTGCACGCCGATCCGGCGCGCGGCACCGACCAGCGCCAGCGCCGCCTCCGGTCCGGGGCAGGTGACTTCCATGGACGCCGACCGGCCCGGTTCGGTGAGCGAACCGTGCGCCAGGAAGGCGCCACGCCAGGCTGCCTCGGCGTCGGCGACCGATCCCGCCACGATCTGCGGCGGCAGACCGCGCACCGGCCGGCCGCGCTGGTCCAGCAGGCCGGTCTGCCGGGCCAACGCGTCACCGCCGGCGACCACCCGCACGATGTACCGCGTGGTCTTGCGCAGCCCCCCCGGCGCCAGCACCTGCAACCCCGCCACTTGCCCGTAGAGCTCGCCGATCTCGCGGCGCACCCGGCGAGCCACGGCCGCGGTATCCAGCTCCGCCTCGACCACCACCCGGCCGGCCACGATGTGCAGGCCGCCGGCGAACCGCAGAATGGTCGACACCTCGGCCTTGCGGGCGGATGCCTTCGGCACCGAGATCCGGCACAGTTCGTCCTTGACGTCGGCGGTCATCGCCATCGATCTGCCCCACTCCTGCCCTCCGCCGACCCGCCGGCGACTGCCCGACGGTCCGACCCTGTTCCCCCGTCACCCGGCCGAACCAGCCGGGCCAATACCGTGCCCAACGCCGCGGAAAGCGCCTGCGGGTCGTGCCGCGGGCGCTCGCCGTCGCCGATGTCGTCCATCTGCACCGTCGCCCCGAGCCGTCCGGCGGCGGTCGAGAGCCGGCCGGGCAACGGCACGGCGTGCCGGTCCGCCAGCACCGTGTCGATGCGCAGCCCGGGCGCGTGCGCTGAGAGTACGTCCAAGTGCTGCTCCGGCGAGAATCCTTCCGTCTCCCCGGGTTGCGGCGCGAGATTGAGCACCACGAGCCGGTGCGCAGTGGACCGGGCGATCGCCGTCGCGAGCTCGGGAACCAGCAGGTGCGGCAGCACGCTGGTGAACCACGAACCGGGCCCCAGGGTGATCAGGTCGGCCTCCTCGATCGCCGCGACCGCCTGGGGGCAGGCCGCCGGGCCGGGTGGGCTCAGCCGCACGGCCCGGACGTCGCCGGGGGTGGCCGCGACCGCCACCTGGCCGCGGATCTGCCTGACTGCGGTCGGGTCCTCATCCAGACCCGTGACGTCGGCGATGATGTCCAGCGGCTGGCACGCCATCGGTAGCACCCGACCCCGGGCGCCGAGCAGCCGACCGGCGGCATCCAGTGCGGCCACCGGGTCGCCCAGCACCTGGGCCAGCCCCACCAGCACGATGTTGCCCACCGGGTGGCCGGTGAGCGCGCCCTCGCCGGTGAAGCGGTGCTGGAAGGTGCGCCCCAGCAGATCTCCGTCACCGCCGTCGGCGGCCAGCGCGGCCAGCGCCATGCGCAGGTCACCGGGCGGCAGGATCCCCGGCACGTCACGGCGCAACCGGCCCGAGGATCCGCCGTCGTCGGCGACGGTGACCACCGCGGTGATGTCCACATCTAGCCGACGCAACGCGGAGAGCATCACGTGCAGTCCGTGCCCGCCACCCAGGGTGACCACCGAGGGGCGCCGTCCGCCGGCGCCGGAAGCCGCTGCCTTCATTCGAGGGTCACTCGCGGCCCAGGTCCCGATGGGCCACCTGTACGGCCAGCCCGCGCTCGGCGAGCCGGCGCCCCAACTCCTCGGCGACGGCGACGCTGCGGTGCTTGCCGCCGGTGCATCCGACGGCGACCGTGAGGTACCGCTTGCCCTCCCGCCGGTACCCGGCGCCCGCGAGGTCGAGCAACTCCAGGTAGCCCTCGATGAACTCCCGCGCGCCCGGCTGGGACAGCACGTACTCGGCCACCGCGCGGTCGGTGCCGTCCAGCGGCCGCAGGTCCGGCACCCAAAACGGGTTCGGAAGAAACCGCATATCCACCACCAGATCCGCGTCCAGCGGCAACCCGTACTTGTAGCCGAAGGACAGGATCGTCATGGTGGCCGCCGCGCGGGCCTGCGGGAAGGCCTCTGCCAGCCGGGCCCGCAGCTCGTGCACGGACAGCTCGCTGGTGTCGATCACCAAGTCGGCCTCGTCGCGCAGCGGGCCGAGCAGCTCGCGCTCGGCGGCCAGGCCGTCGGACAGCCGGCCCTCGCCCTGCAGTGGATGCGCTCGCCGGTTCGCCTCGTAGCGTCGGATCAGGGCGGCGTCCGTGGCGTCCAGGAACAGCACCCGCGGGCGGTAGCCGCGCGCGTCCAGGCCCTTGATCACTCCCGCCAGATCGGCGGTGAACACCCGGGATCGGACATCGAGCACGACCGCGATTCGATTGACGGCCCCGCCGGAGCGCGCCCCGAGATCGACCATGGTCCCGATGAGCTCCGCGGGAAGGTTGTCCACCACGAACCAGCCGAGGTCCTCCAGGTACTTCGCGGCGGTGGATCGGCCGGCGCCGGACAGGCCCGAGACCACTGCGACTTCGATCCCATTGGGTGTCTCGGCGGGCCCGGCGGCGGGGTCGGGGATCGAATCGGGACTCACCGGCATGATCCTGCCAGCAGACCGGCCGCTCGCGCTACCCGCCGGCGGATAATCGGTGCGCCGCACGGATTGTCGCCTCGGTGTCGGCGCCAGCCGGGGCCGGTCGCTCAGCGAGGCCGGCGGGCGAGCGTCGCAACGATGGCGGATGCCGTGGCCGGGCCGACACCGGGGACCTCGGCGATCTGCTCGGCGCTGGCCGCGCGCAGCTTGGTCACCGAGCCGAAGTGCTTGAGCAGTGCGGTACGCCGCACCTTGCCCAGCCCCGGGACGTCGTCCAGTGCCGAGGTCACCATGGACTTGGACCGCTTCGACCGGTGGTAGGTGATCGCGAACCGGTGCGCCTCGTCCCGCAGCCGCTGCAACAGGTAGAGCGCCTCGCTGGTGCGCGGAAAGATCACCGGGTCATCCTGGCCGGGCATCCACACCTCCTCCAGTCGCTTGGCCAGGCCACAGACGGTGATGTCGGCGATGCCCAGATCGGTCAGCACGGCGGCGGCGGCGTTGACCTGGGGCGCTCCGCCGTCCACCACCAGCAGTTGCGGTGGGTACGCAAACCGGCGCGGCCGCCCGGTCAGCGGGTCGATGCCCGGGCGAGGCCCGGCGGCGGGATCCTCGCCGGCCCGGGGTACCGTCCCCGCGGCACCGCCACCGCCCAGCGGGTGGTCGGCCTCTGGGTGGCCGGTGTCTGGTTGGTCGGTGTGCGGGTGGTCGGCGTCCGGAGGCGACGAAGCCGTGGGGATTTCGGCCCCGTCGCCCTCGCCGAGCGGGCCCGCAGGATGCCCCTGGTGGGAGAACCGGCGCCGCACCACCTCGGCGATGGAGGCGACGTCGTCGCCGGGGTGTTCGCGAATGGCGAAGCGGCGGTAGTCGCTGCGTTTGGCCAGCGCGTCCTCGAAGACGACCAGCGACGCCACCACGTTGGTGCCCTGCACGTGAGAGATGTCGATGCACTCGATGCGCAGCGGCGCGGCATCCATGCCCAGGGTGGCCGCCAGTTCGCTGAGCGAGGCGGACCGCGCGGTCAGGTCGGAGGCCCGCTTGAGCCGGTGCTGGGCCAGCGCCTCGGCGGCATTGCGGGTGACCGTCTCGGCCAGGGCGCGCTTGTCCCCGCGCTTGGGGACCCGCAGGGACACGGTGGATCCGCGCAGGCCGGTCAACCAGTCGGCCACGTCGTCGGACTGGGCGGGCAGCGCGGGCACCAGGATTTCCCTGGGCACGGCGGTGGCCCCGTCGTCGGCCGCGCGGCCCCCGTAGAACTGCAGCAGGAACGTGCCGACCAGGGCGGCCGCGCGACGCTGGTCCGCGGAATCGGATGAGTCGGTGGAATGCGGTGCCGCGCCCGACCCCGGGGCCTCGGTGGAATCCGGTGTTTCGGCGGAATGCTGGGTTTCGGTACGGTGCGAGGTTTCAACAGAATCGCTGGGGCCGGGCTGATCCTCGGCGCCCGCCTGATCCTCGGCGGCATCACTGGCGCTGTCGGCGGCCGTGTCCGCATCGATGTCCACGATCCAGCCGCGCTGGCCGCGCACCCGGCCGCCCCGCACGTGGAACACCTGCACCGCGGCCTGCAGGTCGTCGCCGGAGATGCCGATCACGTCCGCGTCGGTGCCGCCGCCCAACACCACCGCCTGCTTCTCCACCGCTCGGCGCACCGCCGACAGATCGTCCCGCAACCGGGCGGCCCGTTCGAAGTCCAGGTCGCCGGCGGCCGCCGCCATCTCTCGTTCCAGCCGGCGGATCAGCGGGTCCGCCCTGCCGGACATGAAATCGCAGAATCCTTCCACGATCTCTCGGTGCTCGGCCTCGCTGACCCGCCCCACGCAGGGCGCGGAGCATTTGCCGATGTAGCCCAGCAGGCAGGGCCGGCCGATCTGCGCGCTGCGCTTGAACACGCCGGCCGAGCAGGTGCGCGCCGGGAACACGCGCAACAGCAGATCCAGCATCTCGCGGATCGCCCAGGCGTGTGCGTACGGGCCGAAATACCGTACGCCCTTGCGGTGCGGGCCCCGCATCACCTGCAGCCGGGGGAACTGCTCCCCCACCGTCACCGCCAGCTCGGGATAGGACTTGTCGTCCTTATATCGGACGTTGAACCGCGGGTCGAACTCCTTGATCCAGTTGTACTCCAGCTGCAGCGCCTCGACCTCGGTCGACACGACCGTCCACTCCACCGACCCGGCGGTGGTGACCATCTGGGCGGTGCGCGGGTGCAGCCCGGCCACGTCGGCGAAGTAGGAGTTCAACCGTTGCCGCAGGCTTTTAGCCTTGCCGACGTAGATCACCCGGCCGTCCGGATCGCGGAATTTGTAGACCCCGGGCGATTCCGGGATGGTGCCCGGGGCGGGTCGGTAGGTGGTCGGGTCGGACACGTC
The DNA here is from genome assembly GCA_937926105.1 of uncultured Actinomycetes bacterium. The sequence goes on from CALANS010000175.1 coordinate 147,245, forward strand.
GTCGAGGGTAGTTCAGGGCGGTGACGGTGCCCGGGCCATGCACTCGTCCCACCGACCGCTCTGCGGGACGCATTACCCTCGGAAGGCCCGCGGCTGATGCCCCGGGGCGGCACCGACGGGAGCATCGATGGAGATCTGGCCAGGCAACGCCTACCCCCTGGGAGCCACCTACGACGGGTCGGGCACCAACTTCTCGCTGTTCAGCGAGGTCGCAGAGTCCGTCGAGCTGTGCCTGTTCGACGAGGCGGGCGCCGAAACCCGGATCAGGCTGCCCGAACAGGACGGGTACGTCTGGCACTGCTACCTGCCGTCCATCCAACCCGGCCAGCGCTACGGGTACCGGGTGCACGGCCCGTACGACCCCGCCCGAGGGTTGCGCTGCAACCCGGCGAAGCTGCTGCTGGACCCGTACGCCAAGGCCGTGGACGGCGACATCGACTGGGACCCGTCACTGTTCGGCTACCCCCTGGGCGACGCCGACGCGGCCAACGATCCCACCCGGCGGGATGAGGCCGACTCGGCTGCGCACATGGCCAAGGCAGTGGTCATCAACCCCTACTTCGACTGGTCCGACGAGTCCCGGCCGCGCACCATGTACCACGACACCGTCATCTACGAGGCGCACGTGAAGGGGATGACGGCGGCGCACCCGGATCTGCCCGAGGATGTTCGCGGCAGCTACGCCGGCCTGGCCCACCCGGCGATCATCGAGCACCTGTCCCGGATCGGCGTCACCGCCCTGGAACTGATGCCGGTGCACCAGTTTGTGCAGGACTCGCACCTGCGCGACCGTGGCCTGTCCAACTACTGGGGCTACAACACCATCGGCTTCTTCGCCCCGCACCACGCGTACTCGGCGGCCGGCACGCTCGGCGGGCAGGTGCAGGAGTTCAAGACGATGGTCAAGGCGCTGCACGCCGCGGGCATCGAGGTCATCCTGGACGTGGTCTACAACCACACCGCCGAGGGCAATGAGCTCGGCCCGACGCTGTCGTTCAAAGGCATCGACAACCCCGCCTACTACCGGCTGGTGGACGACGACCCGCGCTATTACATGGACTACACCGGCACCGGCAACTCGCTCAATGCTCGCTCCCCGCACGCCCTGCAGCTGATCATGGACTCGCTGCGGTACTGGATCACCGAGATGCATGTCGACGGGTTCCGCTTCGACCTGGCGGCCACGTTGGCCCGGGAGTTCTACGACGTGGACCGGCTGTCCAGCTTCTTCGAGCTGGTGCAGCAGGATCCGGTGGTCAGCCAGGTCAAGCTGATCGCCGAGCCGTGGGACATCGGACCCGGCGGCTACCAGGTGGGAAACTTCCCGCCACGCTGGACCGAGTGGAACGGGAAGTACCGGGACACCGTGCGGGACTTCTGGCGCGGCGAGCCGGCGACCCTGGGCGAGTTCGCCGCCCGGCTGACCGGTTCCGCCGACCTGTACGAGGAATCCGGCCGGCGACCGGTCGCCTCGATCAATTTCGTCACCGCCCACGACGGCTTCACCCTGGCCGACCTGGTCTCCTACAACGACAAGCACAACGAGGCCAACGGGGAGGACGGCCGAGACGGCGCATCGGACAACCGATCGTGGAACTGCGGCGTGGAAGGCCCGACCGACGACGAGGCCGTGCTGGTGCTGCGGGCCCGGCAGCAACGCAACTTCCTGACCACCCTGCTGCTGAGCCAGGGCGTGCCCATGATCGCGCACGGGGACGAGCTCGGGCGCACCCAGCAGGGCAACAACAATGCCTACTGCCAGGACTCTCCGCTCACCTGGATCGACTGGGAGCACGCCGATACCGCGCTGCTGGAGTTCACCGCCGCCGTGGCCCGGCTGCGTCGGCAGCATCCCACGTTCCGGCGCCGGCGGTTCTTCGACGGCCGCCCGGTCGCGCGCGGCGAGGGGGAGCCGCTGCCGGACATTGTCTGGATGACCCCGTCTGGCGAGGTGATGACGCAGCAGGACTGGGACGCCGGGTTCGGCCGGTCGGTGGCGGTGTACCTGAACGGCAACGGCATCCGGGGCACCGACGAGCGCGGCCGGCCGGTGGTGGACGACTCGTTCCTGCTGCTGATCAACGCGCACGATGCGGACCTGGAGTTCGCGCTGCCGCCGGACGAGTTCGGCCCGGCCTGGCAGGTGGTGATCGACACCTCCGGCATCCGCGGTGACGGCGCTGCGCTGCCCGCGGGCGGATCGGTGACGGTGACCGCCCGCGGCACCGTGGTACTCATGGGCACCGACGGCACCCCGCCGGACGCCCCGGCGGTGGCCCCCGCTGCGGCGGTTCCGGAGGTCAGTGGACCGGTGACGGCCGGCATCCCGGTGGTGGGTGGCTTCGGGGCCGGACGGTAGGGGCGGTGACGGGGTCGGCGACGCCACGGTCCACCTACCGGCTGCAGATCAACGCGGCGTTCACCCTGCACGATGCCGCCCGGATGGTGGGGTACCTGCGCCGGATCGGGGCGGACTGGGTGTACTGCTCTCCCCTGCTGCAGGCCGAGCCGGGCTCCGATCACGGCTACGACGTGGTGGACCACTCCCGCACCGACGAGCCCCGCGGCGGCCGGGCAGGCCTGGCGTCGCTGGCGGAGGCCGCGCACGGCGCTGGGCTCGGGGTGCTGGTCGACATCGTGCCCAACCACGTTGGCGTCGCCACGCCGGAGGTGTCGGTGTGGTGGTGGGACGTGCTGGCGCGCGGCCGTGAGTCGGTGCACGCGGCGGCGTTCGACATCGACTGGGCGGCCAGCGGCGGCCGGGTCCGGATCCCGGTCCTCGGAGACCGGCCCGGCGAACTGGACGCCCTGCAGGTTCGGGACGGGCGGCTGCACTACTACGAGCACGCCTTCCCGCTCGCCGAGGGCACGCTGGGCGGCGCGCCGCGCGAGGTGCACGACCGCCAGCATTACGAGCTGATCGGATTCCGGCGGGCCGACACCGACCTGAACTACCGGCGGTTCTTCGCGGTCAGCACGCTGGCCGGGATCCGGGTCGAGCGCCCCGAGGTGCTGCACGCCTCGCACACCGAGATCGTCCACTGGATGGCGGCCGGCTGGGTGGACGGGTTGCGGGTTGATCATCCCGACGGGCTGGCCGATCCCGGTGGCTACCTGCGGGACGTGGCTTCGATGGCCGAGGGCCGGTACACCGTGGTGGAGAAGATCCTGGAACCCGGCGAGGAGCTGCCCGCCGACTGGGCGTGCGCCGGCACCACCGGCTACGACACGCTGGCGCTGATCGATCGGTTGCTGGTGGACCCCGCTGGGCAGCCGGCGCTCGATGGCCTCGACGCGTCGCTGCGGGGATCGGCGTGCTCGTGGCCGGATCTGGTGCACACCACCAAGCGTGCGGTCGCCGACGGCATCCTCGGCTCCGAGGTGCGCCGCCTCGCTCGGGTATTCCTGGCCGGCTGCACCCCCGAACCGGGCGCTCCCCGGCCGGCCGACGACCCGAGCATGCGACCGGAGGACGAGGTCGTCGCGGACGCCATCGCGGAGCTGCTCGCGTGGTTTCCGGTCTATCGAACCTATGCGGGCTCCGGTGCCGCCGTACGCAGCCGCGCAGCGGCACTCGCCCGACGCCACCGGCCGGACCTGGCGGCCGCACTGGATGCGGTCCGGGCAGCCGCCGGGGTGCCCGGCAGCGAGTTCGCGACGCGCCTGGTACAGACGTCCGGCTCCGTGATGGCCAAGGGCGTCGAGGACTGCGCCTTCTACCGCTATCCACGCCTGACCTCGCTGACCGAGGTCGGCGGCGACCCCTCCGTCTTCGCGGTGTCCTCCGAGGAGTTCCATGCCGCGCAGCTGCGCCGGATGGCGACCTGGCCCGACGGCATGACGACGCTGTCCACCCACGACACCAAGCGCGGCGAGGACGTGCGCGCCCGGATCGATGTGCTGTCTGAGGTACCCGGCGACTGGGCGTCGGCCGTGACGCGGTGGTTGGACCGGCCCTTGTACTTGCCCGGCGAGACCGGGCAAGTGGCTACCGCGGCGTCGGGCTTCCCGGACCGGGTGCTCGGCAACCTGCTGCTGCAGACCGCGGTCGGCTGCTGGCCCATCGAACGGGACCGGCTGCACGGATACGCCGAGAAGGCCGCCCGCGAGGCGGGCAATTCCACCGGCTGGACGGACCCCGACGCGGCATTCGAGGCACGCCTGCACGCCCTGGTGGATGCCTGCTACGACGACCCCGTCACCGCCCGGGAGTTCGCTGCCTTCGCCGACCGGATCCGGCCCTTCGGGTGGTCCAACTCGTTGTCCGCCAAGCTCATCCAGCTCACCCTGCCCGGCGTGCCGGACGTGTACCGGGGCACCGAGCTGTGGCAGAACTCGCTGGTCGACCCGGACAACCGCCGACCCTTCGACCCGCTGGTCGCCCGGGGTGCCGCCGAACTGCTGGACCGGCTGGACGGCGGCTGGCTGCCGCCCGTCGACGGGTCCGGCGCGGCGAAGCTGCTGGTCACCTCCCGCGCGCTGCGCGCTCGCCGAGATCGGCCGGCGCTGTTCACCACATACCGGCCGGTGGCGGCGTCCGGTACGGCGGCCGACCACCTGGTGGCCTTCGATCGGGGCGGGGCCATCACGCTGGCGACCCGGCTGCCGGTCGGGCTGGCCGCCGGCGGTGGCTGGGCAGACACCGTGGTCCAGTTGCCCGGCGCCGGGTGGACGGACCTCCTGACCGGGCGCTCGATCCCGGAGCTGGGCGCCGCGCGGGGCTCCGTCAGCGCCCCGTCCGGGGCGACGGGCTCCATCGGAGTCCGGGTGGCCGGCGTCCTGGACCGCTACCCGGTCGCCCTGCTGACCCGCTCGTCCTGAGCGCATGGCCCCGCGTGGATCATCTTGCCTGGCATGCATGATCGTGGCGCCTTTGGGACTGGTGAGCCTGATGGGGCGAACTTCAGGCATACGGGGCACTGTGATCCATGCGGAATGGGTAGGTGATGACGGTGACTGGGGTACGGGAGTTCCGGGTGTGGGCGCCGACGTCATCGGCGGTGACGGTGGTCCTGCGGTCCGCGGGGTCCGGGGGTGACGGGGCATCGGAGACTGCTCGGCCGGGGGGTGTCGAGGGTCCGGAGAGGGCCTGGCCGGGCGGTGACGAAGGCCCGGAGTGGGCCTGGCCGGGGGGTGACGAGCATCCGATGGACCGCCGCGACGGCGGGTGGTGGGCCACCACTGTCGAAGCACCCGGGGAACTCGACTATGGGTTCCGCCTGGACGGCGGCCCGGTCCGGCCCGACCCCCGGTCCCGCCGGCAACCCGACGGGGTACACCGCCCGTCCCGGACGTTTGACCCGACCGCGCACCAGTGGAACGACGACGCCTGGACCGGACGGCAACTCGCCGGGTCGGTGATCTACGAACTGCATATCGGCACCTTCACCCCGGACGGCACCCTGGACTCGGCCATCGCCCGGCTCGACCACCTGGTGGACCTGGGCGTGGACCTCGTCGAACTGCTGCCGGTCAATGCCTTCAACGGCACCCGCGGCTGGGGCTACGACGGGGTGCTCTGGTACGCCGTGCACGAGCCCTACGGCGGACCGGCGGCCTACCAGCGGTTCGTGGATGCCTGTCACTCGCGCGGGCTGGGCGTCCTGCAGGACGTGGTGTACAACCATCTCGGACCATCCGGGAACTACCTCCCGGAGTTCGGCCCGTACCTGCGCAAGGACCGGGCGAATACCTGGGGTGCCAGCGTGAACCTGGACGGCCCGGACTCGGACGAGGTGCGCCGCTACATCGTTGACAACGCCCTGATGTGGCTGCGGGACAATCACGTCGACGGGCTGCGGTTGGACGCGGTGCACGCCCTCGCCGACACCCGCGCGGTGCACCTGCTGGAAGATCTGGCCGCCGAGGTGAGCGCGCTGTCGGCGCACCTTCGACGACCGTTGAGCCTGATCGCCGAATCGGATCTGAACGATCCCCGGCTCTACGCGCCTCGAGCGGCCGGCGGTTACGGCCTGACGGCCGCCTGGAACGACGATGTCCACCACGTGCTGCACGTCGCGCTGACCGGCGAAACAGCTGGCTACTATGCCGATTTCGGATCGATGTCGGCGATCGCGAAGGTGCTGACACAGGGCTACTTCCACGACGGGACCTTCTCCAGCTTCCGCGGCCGGGTGCATGGCCGGCCCATCGACACCCGCACCACCGAGACCTGGCGGCTGGTGGCCTTCGGCCAGGATCACGACCAGATCGGCAACCGGGCCGCCGGCGACCGGCTCACCGCGCAGCTGACCCCGGAGCAGTTGGCGATCCTCGCGGTACTGCTGCTCACCGGGCCCTTCACTCCGATGCTCTTCATGGGTGAGGAATGGGCAGCGTCCACGCCCTGGCAGTTCTTCACCTCGCACCCGGAGCCGGATCTCGGCGCGACGACGGCCGCGGCCCGGCTAGAGGAATTCGCCCGGCACGGCTGGGATCCGTCGGTGGTGCCCGATCCGCAGGACGTGCAGACCTTCGTCAGGTCCCGGCTGGACTGGGCCGAACTGGACTCCGGGATCCACGCGGACATGATGGCGCTGTACCGGAAGCTGGTGGCGCTGCGCCGCTCCCGACCGGAGCTGACGGATCCCCGGTTCGACCGGACGTCCGCCGTCTGCGACGACGCCCAGCGGTGGATCGTGGTCGATCGCGGCGGGATCGTCACCGCCGTGAATGTGTCCGACGAATCCCGCACCGCTCCGCTCCCCCGGCCCGGAGCCGATCGGGCCGGCTCGGGGTCGGTCGTGATCCTGGTGGCCACGCGGACCGGTGTGCAGGTCGGCGGTGACGGCGCCTCGGTGACGTTGCCCCCGTGGAGCGCCGCGGTCCTGGACCGGTCGGGCTCAGCCCGAGTGTGACGTGTCCGCCAGGCACGCAGGATCCAGAACCGGCAGCCGTAGCTGTCGTCAACGAGCCGAGAGCCGTGGCATCGGTCAGACGTCGTCGACCGCACCCGGATTCAGCAGTGTTGCCAGGAATCCAGCGGTCACCCCCACCAGCGTGTCGGCGAGAACCAGCCCGGATGCCGGTGCCACCAGGACCTCGGACGGCACCACCAGGGTGACGATGCCGGCCGACCGCGCCGACGTCGATCCGGCAGGCGAATCCTCGATGGCGACGGCCGATCCCGCCGGAATGTCGAGCTCCCGCAGCGCCCGCAGGTACGGCTCCGGGTGAGGTTTGGTGTGTTGCACGTCGTCGCCGCACACGATGACGTCGAACCGGTCCCGGCCGATCGTCTCCAGTGCCCGGGAGACCAGGTTGCGATGTGTCGAGGTCACCAGGGCGGTCCGAAGACCCGCCGCGCCGACGGCGTCCAGCAGTTCCCGCGCCCCGGGTCGCCAGTCCATCTCGCCGGCGAACTGCTCCGCCGCCGCCGACACCAGCAACCTCTTGGCCACCTCGAGCTCGGCCTGCACCCCGATGTCGTCCAGCAGCATCTGCACCGAGCTGACCAGGTCGGTGCCCACCATGGCAGAGCGAGTCGTGGCGGACAGCTCCCCGCCCAGCTCCCGCGCTACCTCGTCCAGCGCAATCGTCCACAACTTCTCGGAGTCGATGAGGGTGCCATCCATGTCGAACAGCACCGCGCGCAGGGTGGGCGGCGCCGATTCACCAGACCCGGTGTCACTGCCGGAGTACACACACATCATCTCCTCGTGTCGCGGGAACGCCGTTCGGCGATCCCGCAGCGTCGCCCGCGGTCGGACAGCGCGGGTCGTCGATCAGCAGGGCGTCACGCCAACCTCGCAGGGAATTGATCAGCGCGATGTCCTGCGCGCCGCGCACGTCGTCGATCGAGAGGACCCGCTCGGTGAGCCGCCCGGCGCCGATCAGCCGGGCCCGCTGCACTCCGGGCAGCAGCCCGGACGACAGCGGTGGCGTGCTCCACCGCCCATCCAGCCGCACTGCCACGTTCGCGATGGTCGACTCGGTGACCTCCCGGCGCTCGTTCCACAAGATCACATCGTCGCAGTCGGGTCGGGCCAGACGATGGCGGTCGTACAGCTGCCGGTCGCCGTGCTTGTGGAACAGCAACACGTCCCGGGAGTCGATCGGTGCTGCCGCCAGACCGAGCAGCACCGGACCGCGCGCCGACGGGAGGTTGCTCACCTGGACATGGACGTCCCCGCATCGGTGCAGGAGCACGCGCACCCGCGCCGGATCGAGGCGTCCCATGACCGCAGATCGCACCGCGGCGGAGATCTCGCTCGGGTCGAATCGGAACCCGAAATAGGTGGCAGAGCCGGCGATTCGGTCCAGATGCGCGTTCAGATTGACCAGTCGATCGGGTGGCTCGAAGCGCAGCGTCTCGATCAGCTGTGTGGGCCGTGGCCGCGCGGACAGGACGGTGGTCTTGGCACGCAGCTCGGCCCACTCCGCATCCGCGTCCGAGGCGTGGGTGATCCCGCCGCCGGCCCCATACTCGGCATAGCCGGACTGCCGTGCCTGGGTGACCGTGCGAATCGCAACGTTGAACCGTGCCGCCGGTCGTTGCGGATGCGGCGCGAGGTACCCCACCGCGCCGCAATAGACCCCGCGCGGGCGACCCTCGATGCGAGCGATGGCGGCCATGGCGGTGGCCTTGGGAGCGCCGGTGACGGAACCGCACGGAAACAGCGCGCCGAACAGTTCGGCGAGATCCGTCCCGGGGCGGGCGTCGGCCGCGACGGTGGAGGTCAGCTGCCAGACGGTCGGGAACCGGTGCACGTCGAACAGCGATGTCACCGTCACCGATCCGGTGCGGGCGATCCGGGACAGGTCGTGACGGATCAGGTCCACGATCATCACGTTCTCGGCCCGGTCCTTGGCCGAGTCGCGCAACGCCCGCGCCACCGCTTCGTCCTCGGCGGTCCAGCGGCCGCGCGTCGCGGTGCCCTTCATCGGCTGGGTGACCACCCGATCCGCGTCTCGGGTGAAGAACAGTTCCGGTGAGGCGGAGGCGATGGCGTACCGATCGGTGACGATCAAACCGTGGTAGGCCCCGCCCTGCGCGTTGGCGAGAGCCAGGTACAGGCCATCGATGTCGTCAGCCTGGCCGGTCAGGCGAGCGGTCAGGTTGACCTGGTAGTAGTCGCCGGCGGCGATTCCGGCACGGATCGTGTGCACCGCCGCCGCGTGCCAGCGGCTGTTGCGGTCCAGGGTCCATCTCGGGTGCCCGGCACCCGGCGGCGTGGACGCCGGCGCGGGGAGATCCGAGCGGCGGGTGAAGGCGCCGAACCAGGCGAGCGGCAGGTCGGCCAGCGGGTGACCGTCGGGCCAGTCGGCCGTGGCCAGCGACGGGTCCAGGCCGGCGGCGGCTTCGTAGGTGACGAACCCGGCGACCCAATGGCCGCGGCGGGCCGCGTCCTCCGCGGCCCGCAACGCCGGTACCACCTCGTCCGGTGTGCGGGCCACCAGCTCCGTGTGCAACCCGGTCAATTCGAAGCTGGCGCCGCCGGGGGTCCGATCATCGAATCGGGCACGCGCACCCGTCACCGTGCCCGATGGATCGGTCGGCTCACCGCGCCCGGCGCCCGACGCTGCGTGGCGGCGACGCCCGCCCGCCCCGGCCTCGCTCACCGTGCCGCGAAGTAGGTCGCCTCGGGGTGGTGCGCCACCAGCGCCGCGGTGGACTGCTCCGGATGCCACTGGAACTCCTCGGAGAGCTTCACCCCGATCGCCGCTGGGTCCAGCAGCGGCACCAGCTTGGTCTGCTCGGCCACGTCCGGGCAGGCGGGGTAGCCGAAGGAGTACCGCGCGCCGCGATAGTCCAGCTCGAAGAACCGGCGCACGACGGCGGAATCCTGCGCCGCCGCGGACGATCCGTCGTCGAAGACCAACTCGGACCGGACACGCCGATGCCAGTACTCGGCCAGCGCCTCAGTCAGCTGCACCGACAGGCCGTGCACCTCCAGGTAGTCGCGGTAGGCGTTGGCGGCGAACAGTTCCGCGGTGAACTCGGAAATCTTGGACCCCATCGTCACCAATTGGAAGGCCACCACGTCCACCCTGCCGGACGCAGCTACCGTCCCGTCCGCGGCGCTGGCCCGCGGCCGAAAATAGTCGGCCAGGCACAGATGCCTGTCCCGGCGTTGGCGCGGGAAGGTGAACCGGCACACCTCGGCTGCAGCCGGGTCCGGCTCGGCGAGCACTACCAGCGAGTCGCCCTCGGACACGCACGGGAAGTATCCGTAGCTGACTGCGGGCGCCGGGATCTGCTCGGTGGCCAGCCGGTCCAGCCAGGCCCGCAGCCGTGGAATGCCCTCGGTCTCAACGAGTTCCTCATAGGACGGTCCGGCGCCCCCGCGTGCCCCCCGCAGCCCCCACTGCCCGAGGAACAGTGCCCGTTCGTCCAGCAGGGCCGCGACGTCGTGCAGCGGGATTCCCTTGATCACCCGGGATCCCCAGAACGGCGGTGTCGGGATTGGATTGTCGACCGCCACGTCCGACCGCGCCGGGACGTCGGTGTCCACCTCGCTGGTCCGGCGCGTCTGGGCAATTCGCTCCGACCGCTCGTGCCGGGCGCGGCGCTCTGCCGCCCTGGCGAGATCTGCCTCGTCGGACGCGTCCGCGCCCGGTGCCCCCCTCTTACGGGCCATCACGCGGTCCATCAACCGCAGGCCCTCGAACGCGTCCCGTGCATACCGCACGTCACCGTCGAACAGGTCGGCCAGGTCGTTCTCCACGTATGCCCGAGTCAGCGCCGCCCCGCCGAGCAACACCGGGTAGCGGCCGGCCAGACCACGGGCATTCATCTCCGCCAGGTTGTCGCGCATCACCACGGTGGACTTGACCAACAGCCCGGACATCCCGATGGCGTCTGCACCGGACTCGTCGGCGGCGGACAGGATCGCGGCGATCGGCTGCTTGATGCCCAGATTCCGCACGGTGTAACCGTTGTTGGACAGGATGATGTCCACCAGGTTCTTGCCGATGTCGTGTACATCCCCCTTGACGGTCGCCAGCACGATCGAACCCTTGCCGCCCGCGTCGGAACGTTCCATGTACGGCTCGAGGTGCGCCACGGCAGCCTTCATCACCTCCGCCGAGGTCAACACGAACGGCAACTGCATGGCACCGGAACCGAATAGCTCCCCCACCGTCTTCATGCCCGCCAGCAGGGTGTCGTTGATGATCTCCAGCGCCGGGCGAGTCTGCAACGCGCAGTCCAGGTCGGCCTCCAGGCCGTTCCGCTCCCCGTCCACGATGCGTCGTTGCAGCCGGTCGTCCAGCGGCAACGACGCCAGCTCCGCCGCTCGCGACGCCCGGCCCGCCGCGGCCGTGGCGCCCTCGAATTGCGTGAGGATTTCGGTCAACGGGTCGTAGCCGTCCCGCCGCCGGTCGTAGACCAGATCCAGCGCTGCCGTCCGCTGCCGCTCCGGGATGCGCGACATCGGCAGGATCTTCGACGGATGCACGATGGCCGAATCCAGCCCGGCCTCCACGCATTCGGCCAGGAACACCGAATTGAGCACCTGCCGGGCGGCGGGGTTGAGCCCGAAGGAAATGTTGGACACCCCGAGCGTGGTGTGCACGTCGGGATGCCGCCGCGTGATCTCCCGGATGGCCTCGATGGTCTCCAGGCCGTCCCGGCGGGTTTCTTCCTGGCCGGTGGCGACCGGGAACGTCAGGCAATCGATGACGATGTCCTGCTCGGCCAGGCCCCAGGTGCCGGTCAGCTCGGCGATCAGGCGCTCGGCGATGGCGACCTTGTGCTCGCGGGTGCGAGCCTGCCCCTGCTCGTCGATGGTCAACGCGACGACCGCCGCGCCGTGCTCGCGCACCATCGGCATCACCCGGCCGAACCGGGAGTCGGGGCCGTCACCGTCCTCGAAGTTGACCGAATTGATGATGCACCGGCCGCCGAGCCGTTCCAGCCCGGCCCGGATCACCGGCGGCTCGGTGGAGTCCAGCATGATCGGCAGTGTGGACGCGGTAGCCAGCCGGCCGGCCAACTCGGCCATGTCCAGCGCCCCGTCCCGGCCGACGTAGTCCACGCACACATCCAGCAGGTGCGCCCCGTCCCGGGTCTGCGCCCGGGCGATCTCGATGCAGTCATCCCACCGGCCGGCCAGCATGGCCTCCCGAAATGCCTTGGAGCCGTTGGAGTTGGTGCGTTCGCCGATCATCAGGAACGACGCGTCCTGTTCGAACGGCACCGCCTGGTAGAGCGACGACACGCCCGGTTCGGGTCGGGGCCGGCGCCGGGCGGGGGGCAGCTCCTGCACGGCCTTGACGACCTGCGCCAGGTGCTCGGGGGTGGTGCCGCAGCAGCCGCCGACCAACCGGGTGCCGAATTCGGTGACGAACCCGGCCAGCGCCCGGGCCAGGTCTTCGGGGCTCAGCGGGTACACGGCCCCGTTCGGGCCGAGCCGGGGCAGGCCGGCGTTCGGCATCACCGACACGTTGGTGGTGGCGTGCCGGGACAAGAAGCGCAGATGCTCGGACATCTCGGTCGGCCCGGTCGCGCAGTTGAGCCCGATGGAGTCCACGCCCAGCGGTGCCAGCGCGGCGAGCGCGGCACCGATCTCGCTGCCCAGCAGCATGGTGCCGGTGGTCTCGACGGTGACGTGCACCAGCAGCGGCACCCGCTCGCCATGTGAGGCCATCGCCCGATGGGCGCCGACGATCGCCGCCTTGGCCTGCAGCAGGTCCTGGCAGGTCTCCACCAGCACGGCATCGATGCCGCCGTCCAGCATGCCCGTGACCTGCTCGGCGTAGGCGTCGCGCAGCGCGGCGAAGGTGGTGTGCCCCAGGGTGGGCAGCTTCGTGCCCGGCCCTACCGAGCCGATCACGAAGCGGGGGGCGTCGGGCGAGGAGAACTCGTCGGCCGCCTCCCGGGCGAGCCGGGCACCGGCCCGCGCCAGTTCGGCGATCCGGTCGGCGATGCCGTACTCGGCGAGGTTGGCCAGGTTGGCGCCGAAGGTGTTGGTCTCGATCGCCTCGACGCCGACCTGCAGATACGCCCGGTGCACCCCGGCGACGATGTCGGGTCGGGTCACGTTGAGGATCTCGTTACACCCCTCCAGGCCGGCAAAGTCGTCCATCGTCGGCTCGGCGGCCTGCAACATGGTGCCCATCGCCCCGTCTGCAACGACGACGTGGTCGGCCATGGCGGCCAGGAGTTCGGGCATCGGTGCTGCAACTGTCACCATCCCAGGGTAGTGCGGTCGTCGTCGTAGGCTGACAGGGTGACCGAGTGCGCAGCGCTGCGTGATCCGGTGATGATCGCAGCATTCGAGGGGTGGAACGACGCGGGCGATGCGGCCAGCGCCGCGGTGGAGCACCTGGCCCTGACCTGGGACGCGGTGCCGTTCGCCGAGCTGGACCCGGAGGGGTTCTACGACTTCCAGGTCACCCGGCCGACGGTGACGTTGCGGGACGGCGTGACCCGCGCGATCGAGTGGCCGACCACCCGGATCACCGCCTGCCGCCTGCCGGATGCCGCCAGTGACGTGCTGTTGGTGCACGGTATTGAGCCGAACTTCCGCTGGCGGGCGTTCTGCTCGGAACTGGTGCAGATCGCACTGGACTCCGATGTGCGGATGGTGGTGACGCTGGGCGCGCTGCTGGCCGACGTGGCCCACACCTCCCCGATCCAGGTGACCGGCTCGGCGCAGGACGAGCAGACCGCCGAGCGCCTGGGCGTGCCCACCTCCAGCTACGAGGGTCCCACCGGGATCACCGGCGTGCTGCAGGACGCCTTGGTGCAGGCGGGTGTCCCGGCGGCGTCGCTGTGGGCGGCCGTGCCGCACTATGTCGCGGAGCCCCCGTCGCCGCGCGCCACGCTGGCGCTACTGCACCGGCTGGAGGAGGTGCTCGACCTGGAGGTGCCGCTGGGCGCACTCCCCCAGCAGGCCGACGAGTGGGTGGCCGAGGTCAGCCGGCTGGCCGCCAAGGACACCGAGGTCAGCGCGTACGTCAAGGCACTGCAGGAACGGGACGACGACGTGGAGCCGATCCAACCAATGTCCGGCGACTCGATCGCCGAGGAATTCGAGCGTTACCTCCGCCGGCGGGGCCCGGGGCGTGGCGGCGCACGCTGATCCGACAGGTGCGGCGACCATCGAGTCGAATGCCCCCGGACGCGCCGCAGCGCGTCGTCAGGCATTCGACTCCGGTGTGGGTGGGCCGGTCGGGTCAGCGCAGGGCAAGACCCAGCAGGGCGTCCGCGGTGACGGCGACCTCCTCGCCCGCCAGCGAGGAATCGGCCGCCCAGGCGTCCAGCGCGCGCAGCGCCCGGGGGCTGTCCAGATCGTCGGCGAGCGCCTCCCGGATCTCCGTCATCGCCTTGTCTGCCGGCTCGCCGGGGCGCCCGGCCGCCGCCCGCCACGTTGCCAGCCTGGCCGCCGCCCGCTCCAGTGAGGCGTCCGACCACGGCCGGTCCGCCCGGTAGTGCCCGTCCAGCAGCGCCGCCCGGATCGCCATCGGATCCGCGCCGCCCGCGATCAGCCGGGACACGAACGCCAAATTGCCCAGCGACTTGGACATCTTCTCGCCATCCAGCATCATCATTCCGGCGTGCACGTAGTGCCCGGCGAACGGATGCTCACCGGTGAGCGCCTCGGCGTGCGCCGCCGAGCACTCGTGGTGCGGGAAGATCAGGTCGGATCCGCCGCCCTGCAGGTCGATCCGCGCGCCCAGCCGGTTGGTGGCGATTACCGCACACTCGATGTGCCAGCCCGGTCGGCCGCGGCCCATCGGCGAGTCCCAGGCCGGTTCGCTCGGACGCTCCATCCGCCACAGCAGCGGGTCCAACCGATGGCGCTTGCCGGGACGGTCCGGGTCGCCGCCCCGCTCCGCAGACAGCGCCAGCATGGTCGCCTCGTCGTATCCGGACTCGTAGCCGAACCGGTCGGTGACGGTGACGTCGAAATAGACGTCCGGGTACTCGGGGTCGTCCACCCGATAGGCGGCGCCGGCCTCCAGCAGCCGGGCGACCGCGGCCGAGACCTCGTCCATTGCCTGCACCGCGCCGACGTACTGCCGTGGCGGAATCACCCGCAGCGCGGTCATGTCGGCGCGGAACAGGTCGGTCTCCCGCACGGCTAGCTCGCGCCAGTCGATCTGGTCGCGCGCGGCGCGCTCCAGCAGCGGGTCGTCGATGTCCGTGACGTTCTGCACGTAGTGCACCTCGCTCCCGGAGGCGCGCCAGTACCGGTTGACCAGGTCGAACGCCAGGTAGGTCGCGGCGTGCCCGAGATGGGTCGCATCGTAGGGGGTGATGCCGCAGACATACATGGTCGCCGTCGGCCCGGGCGTGGCGGCTCGGGCCGATCCGGATGCCGTGTCGTACAGCCGGAGGGCCGGCAATGATCCGGTCAGCTGGGGGATCTCGGGACTCGGCCACGCCTGCACGTCGATCACCCTAGCGGCGTCGTCCGGGGCGGCGGCGACGGGGAGGTCGCGCCGGTCGAGTCTGAAAATCTGCCTCCAGATTGCGGGCTTGTCCGGGACCGACGCCCTCACCTGCGACGATGCCGGGGCCCGGCGACAGCTCGCCCATCTTGGGGGCAGGTTTTCAGACTCCCCTGCTGCCAGACTCCCTGCTGCCACGCCACCCGCGCTCACACCGGTGGCACCGTGTGCCGGTTGGCCTGCAGCAACGCCGCCTGCCAGCGCAGCAGGTCCGTGCCGCGCACGGCGCCCGGCGGCGACGACACCGGGAACATCAGATTCGCCCTGTCCCGGTGGTGCGGCAGGTTCAGTGCGTGCCCCAACTCGTGCGCGAGCACCGTCTCGTCGTAGGCGCGGGGCTGGCCCGGATCGAACAGGCTGGCCTGGCAGACGACCCAGTCGGCCGTCATGCCCAGCGAGCACCCGGTGGTACGGCCGGCGATGCTGCGCACGACCACCACGGTGACCGGGTCACCGGAGACCGACAGCGCCGGCCGCCGCGCAAGATGGGCGCGGTAGGGCGCGGTGCGGCCCAGGATCTCGTCCAACAGCAGGCCACGGTTGGCGTGCGGGTCCAGCGCGGCGGTGGGCGCCGGTTCGGTGACGGTGTCGATCCCCGCCACCCGCACCCGGATCCCGGCGCCCGCGGTGAACACCCGGTCGGCCAGCGCCAGCGCCGGCTGCAGTCGGTCGGCGGTGGTCAGCGGTCGGCCCCGCTCGTCGGCCAGGATCAGCACCCGCACCGGCACCGTGCACGGTCCCGAGTCCCGGCCGGTCGCGGTGTCGGCGGCGACCTCCGTGGCGCGCGCGATGCCGGCGGCGGCATCCAGCGCCAGGCCCCGCGCGGTGGCGCCGAACACCCGGGCGAGCCCCGCCGCCGCGGTGCGCCCCCTGCCCAGAACGTCGCGGACTTCAGACACGGTTGTAACCGATCCGGCCGGCACAACCGTGTCCGAGATCCGCGAACATGCCCGGACCGGCGACGCTCACGGTGCCGGATCGTTCGCTCCGCCTCGCTCCCCGGCACCCTGCCGCTCCGCACGCTCCGCGGCGACGGGCACCGCCCACTCGGTCGTCGCTCACAGTGCCGGATCGTTCGCTCCGCCTCGCTCCCCGGCACCCTGCCGCTCCGCACGCTCCGCGGCGACGGGCACCGCCCACTCGGTCGTCGCTCACAGTGGGGGCCAGGGAATCGGGGTGCGGTCCGTCGGCGGCGCCGGAAACCGTGGATCGGCGCGCAGGGCCGCGATCCGCGAGACCAATGCCGCCACCTCCGGCTCGCTGATCAGCGCCGCGAGCTGCCGCCCCCACGGGCCCGACACCGCCACCGCCAATCGATCCAGCCCGTCGCGCACCCGCCGTGGCAGCGGCCGTCCCGACCACCCCCACAGGATGGTGCGCAGCTTGTCCTGCACGTGCAGGGTGAGCCCGTGGTCCACGCCGCGCACCCGGCCGTCGGCCGTGGCCAGCAGGTGCGAGGCCTTGCGGTCGGCGTTGTTGACCACCAGATCGAACCCGGCCAGCACCGCCAACTCGGGGGTGTCCGCGTGGGCCACCACCACCGGGCGACCGTCGATGTCCTCGGCCGACAGCACCGGCAGCCAGCCGGCGGGCACCCCGCCCGCCGGCAGCAGGTCCGCGGCGCGGCCGGAGTCGGCGTCCCCGATCCACTGCTGCACCATGCCGGGCCCGAACGGGCCGTCGCGCAGCACGGTCACCGGCACACACCGCCAGTCCGCCTGCTCCGAGATCAGGTACGACGCCACTTCGCGCCCCGCCAGGGTGCCGTCCGGAAAGTCCCACAGCGGGCGCTCCCCGCGCACCGGCTTGTACACGCACTCGACGGATCGACCGTCCAGGGCGACGCTGCCCACCAGGCTTACGTTGGATGAATCGGTCAAACGGCCGGTCACGGTCAGCTCGCCGTCTCGAAGGAGCTGCGCCAGGCCCTCGGCCGGTACGGTGCCGGCTGTCTCCACCGTGCTGCCAGTGCTCCCGGCCCGATCAGCCGACGGCACCGCGGTGGTACCCATTGAGCCGCGGGCAGATGTGGCCATCCGGATCGAGAGGATTGCCACACAGCGGGCATGGCGGCCGACCGGCGGCGACCACCTGCTGCGCCTGGTGCGCGAAGTCCCGCGCCTCGGCCAGGGACAGGAACACCCGCAGCGCGTCGGGGCCGTCCTCCCGGTCCTCCAGCACGATGTCCTCGCCGACTTCCTCGTCGGTCAGCGCCAGCAGTTCCACGATCACCTGGGCGCCCTCACCGTCCCACGCGAGGCCCATGGTGCCCACCCGGAACTCCGCATCGACGGGAGTGACCAGCGTCCGAGTCGGGTCCTGCGCGGCCCCCGTCGCCGACGGCTGGGCACCGAATCGCCGGCCGACCTCGGTGATCAGCGAGCCGAGCCGGTCGGCCAGGATCGCGACCTGCTGCTTCTCACAGGACACCGACAGCACCCGGCGACGGTCGACGACCTGCAGGTAGAACTCGCGCTCGCCCGGCTGACCGATGGTTCCGGCGAGGAACTTCTCGGGCGAGCGGAAGATGTGGACCTGTCGTGCCATGGCACCGTCGAGCTTAGGACACGTCGCGCGGGGCGTGTGGCGCCTCGCCCGGTGCCGGCGTCCCTGGTTCGCCACCAACGGTGGCTTCGCTGGCACGGTCGGAGCCGGCCGAGCCCGACCCGTGTTCACCCTCGCCCGCCGGAGCGCCCACCCCGTCCAGCGTCCCGGTGTCGTTGAATCGCTCCACGAAGGTGCGCAGCGGTGTGTAGCGCACCACGGACAGCGAGGCGGGCGAGACCACCAGGCGCTGGAAGGAGTCCAGGTGCAGCCCGAGTGCGTCGGCCAGGATGGCCTTGATCACATCACCGTGCGAGCACAGCACGGCGGCGCCGTCGTCGCCGGAGCGCTCGGCGTGCTCCCGGGCCGCCGCGACGGCCCGCACCGCCACCGCGGCCAGCGCCTCGCCGCCCGGAAACACCGCCGCGGCCGGGTGCAGTTGGACGGTGCGCCACAGCGGTTCGTCGGCCAGCTCGGCCAGCCGGCGGCCGGTCCATGTGCCGTAGTCGACCTCGGCGATCCGCTCGTCGACCTGCAGCGGGAGTCCGCGCGCGTCGGCGAGCGGCTGGGCGGTGTGGCGGCAGCGCACCATCGGTGACGAGACCACCCGGGCGATGCGCGCGCCGGACAGCCGGGCCACCACGTCGGCGGCCTGCGATCGACCCGCGTCGTCCAGGTCGACACCGTGCGTGCGTCCGGCCAGCACCCCGGCGTTGTTGGCCGTCGAGCGTCCGTGCCGCAACAGGATCAGCGTGCCGATGCTCACCCCAGCACTCCCGTTGCGCGCGCTATCCGCATGACGGACCCCAGCGCCCGCTGCTGCTCTGGCAGTGGCAGCGACACCGGGTTGAGATTGGCCGTCGTGATCCCCGCGTCCAGCAGTCGACGCAGCCCGGCCGCGACCTGCTGCTCGTTACCCAGCAGACAGGTTCGTTCCAGGAATTCCTGGGGAACGGCGGCCGCCGCCCCCGCGTAGTCGCGGGCCAGAAAGCGCTCCTGAACCAGGTCCGCTGCCGCCCGATATCCCATGGACGCGGCGATCCGGTGGTAGAAGTTGGCTTTGCGCGCACCCATCCCGCCGATGTAGAGCGCGGCGTACGGCCGCACTCGTGCAGCGGCGGTGATGGCGTCGTCGGCCAGCGACACCGGGACCTGGACGGCGATGTCGATCGCGCCGGCATCCCGGCCGGCGTCCGCGGCCGCGTCCCGGATCGCGGCCACCTGGGCGGCCCCGTGCTCGCCGTCGAAGAAGATGCCCAGCCAGCCGTCCGCGACGCGTCCGGTCAGCTCCAGGTTCTTCGGTCCGACGGCGGCCAGATAGATCGGAATGCGCGCCCGCTCGGTCTGCAACCCGAGCACCAGCGACTTGCCGAGCCCGTCGGGCAGCGGCAGGGTGAAGTGCCGTCCGCCCGCGGTGACCCGCCGCCGCGCCAGTGCGTCCCGGACGATCTGCACGTACTCGCTGGTTCGGCCCAGCGGGTCGGCGAACCGCACACCGTGCCAGCCTTCGGAAACCTGCGGCCCGGACACGCCCAGCCCGAGCCGGAACCTGCCGCGGGACAAAGCATCCAGTGATGCTGCCGTCATCGCCGCCAGGGCCGGGGTGCGGCCGGGGATCTGCAGCACGCCCGAGCCGATGCCGATGTGTCTGGTCCGGGCCGCGATGGTGGCCAGCACGCTGACGGCGTCCGCACCGTAGGCCTCCGGTGCCCAGACGACGTCGTACCCCAACCCGTCCGCGGCTACTGCCAGTTCCACCTGGTCGCGCAATTCGGCGGCGCTGGCGGCCACCGGCAGGCCCACTCCCAGACGCATCCGCTGCCTCCCTCGCCCGCGTCGCAGTGATCCATCACCGGAAAATGGCGTGCTGACCAGCCACGCTCGCCCGCGTGGCGGTCACGCTACGCCGACCCCCAGTCGGTCGCGCTCGGGGACGATCCTGTCAGACCGTCAGCGCACCGGCTGCCCACCCGCCGCCGGTCCCTCCGCGAGTCCCCGCCCGCGGTACTCCGATCCCGGCAGGTCGCGCCCTGGTTCCGGCGGTGCGGCACGTAGGTTGACGCACATGGAACAACGCCGGGTGGGTCGCAGCGGCCTAGAGGTCTCGCGTCTCGGTCTGGGAACGATGACGTGGGGGCGGGACACCGATGCCGACGACGCCGCGGCCCAGCTGGAGGCGTTCGTCGCCGCGGGGGGCACCCTGATCGACACCGCAAACATCTACGGCGACGGGGACGCCGAGTCGATCATCGGCACGCTGGTGCCGGACGTGGTGCCGCGCGAGTCGGTGCAGCTGGCCACCACCACCGTCGGCGTCGGCGGTGGCCGTGGTCGGCTGCTGGCGGCGTTGGACGGTTCGCTGCGACGCCTGGACACCGACCACGTGGATCTGTGGCTGGTGCATGGGTTCGACACGGCGGTGCCATACGAGGAGACCTGTTCGGCGATGCAGACCGCGGTCGACTCCGGTCGGGCCGTTTACGTCGGGGTGTCCGGCCACGCCGGCTGGCAGTTGGCCACCCAGGCGGCGCACCTGCGCGGTGCGGGATGCCCGCCGGTTGCGGTGGAGTCCGAGTATTCGCTGGTGGAGCGGACCGCGGAAGAGTCCCTGCTGTCGGCCTCGGCGGTACACGGCATGGGGCTACTGGCCTGGGCACCACTGGGTCGCGGGGTGCTGACCGGCAAGTACCGACACGGCACCCCGGCCGACTCCCGGGGCGCGTCCCCGCATTTCAGTCGGTACGTCGGACGGCACCGCGGCGAGCAGGCCGGCCGGGTGGTGGAGGCGGTCGCCACCGCCGCGGACGGGCTGGGCACCTCGCCGTTGGCGGTGGCCTGCGCCTGGGTCCGGGATCGTCCCGGCGTGGCCAGCGCGGTGGTCGGCGCCCGGGATGCCGCGCAGCTGCTGGGGTCGCTGGCGGCGGAGGATCTCGTGCTGCCGGCCGAGATCCGGCGCGCACTGGACGATGTGAGCGACCCGGCGGGGCCCGATAGCGTTCCGGTGTGAGTGCTGCGGGTCCCTCGGTCTTTCTGGAGTTCTGCTCTGCCGGTCTATGGACCGGAGTGGGATCGGTGCTCGCCGAGCAGATGGCCGCGGCGGGCATCACCGGCCCGGAGCGGGTCAGCATTACCGCGCTGGCGGCGCTGCCGAAGGTCACCGACAAACGCGCCAACCGGCTCTATAACGCGTGGATCGGCGCCGGCCAGGCCTACCGGCTTGCCGAACTCCTGGTGCCGCAGCAGATCCCGGCCCGCTGGGTGGTGCGGCTGACCGACGCCCTCGGGGACGCGGCCGCCGACATCCTGCGCGACGACCCGTGGCGGCTGCTGGCGCTGCCCGACGCCACGGTGGCCCAGGCCGATCGGCTGGCCCGGGCCCTGGACCCGGCGGTGCGCCCGGACGATCCGCGTCGCGCCCGTGCCCTGGCAGACCATGTGCTGGCCCGATTCGGCCGGGACGGCCACACCGCCGCGCCGCTCGACCTGGTCGCGGATGCGCTGCGCCCCTTCGGCATCGACACGCCGGCCGCCGTGTCGGCCGCGATCGCGGCGGCCACCGATGCCGGGCTGATCGCGCCGGTGCCGGATCCGACCTCCGCCGGCGAGCGCTGGGTCGCCCGGGCCGTCCTGGCCACCGCCGAGGACGCCGTCGCCGAGCACCTGCTGCGGTTGCAGCGCACGGCGACGTCGCTGGTCGGCGAACGCGCCGCGCGGAAGGCATCGGAGGGCCTGGACGCCGTGCAGACCGAGGCGGTGGTGGCCGCCGCCGCACACGGCGTCTCGCTGCTGACCGGAGGGCCGGGCACCGGCAAGTCCCGCACCGTGGCGGCGGTGGTGACGATGTGCCGGCGGGCACACAAGACCATCGCGCTGGCGGCACCCACCGGGCGCGCCGCCAAGCGGCTGTCCGAACTGGTGGCCGCCGGTGGTCAGCCGGGCACCGGCGACACCGCCACTACCCTCCACCGGCTGCTGGGGGCGCGCCGCGGACCGGGTGAGTCGGGCAGCCTGTTCGAGCACGACGCCGACGATCCGATCGAGGCCGACATGGTCGTTGTGGACGAGGCCTCCATGCTGGACGTCGAACTCGCCGCCGCGCTGCTGGCCGCGCTGCCGGACCGCACCCACCTGCTGATCGTCGGCGACCCGGCCCAGCTGCCATCGATCGGGCCGGGCCGGGTGCTCGGTGATGTGCTGGAATCCGACGCCTTCCCGGTGACCGAGCTGTCCACGCTGTACCGGCAAACAGAAGGCGGCGCGATCGCCCGGCTGGCGACCGCAGCCCGCGGCGGCGAGCTGATCCCTGCCGCCCCGGGCGACCGGGAGGTGGTCATCGTGCCCACCGCCGGGTCGTCGCAGGCCGCGCATCGGGTGGTGCAGCTGGTCACCGATTCGATCCCCCGGGTGTTCGGGGTGTCCGGTGAGCAGATCCAGGTCGTCACGCCCGTCCATGGCGGCCCGGCCGGCACTCAAGCCCTGAACCGGGCGCTCAAGGCGGTGCTGAACCCGGGGCCGCATGCCAGCACCAGGACCGTGCGCGGGTTCGACGTGGGCGACCGGGTGGTGGCCACCGCCAACTACCTGGACGCCGAGCCCACCGGCTACGCCAACGGCGAGGTGGGCACGGTGATCGACACCGGCGAGAAGTCCCTGCGGGTGGCCTTCACCGGCGGGGAGTCGGAGATCTCCGGCAAGGCCCTGGGCGACCTGTTGCACGGCTGGGCGGTGACGGTGCACCGGGCACAGGGCTCGGAGTGGGAGGCGGTGGTCGTGGTGCTGCCGCCGGAGGCCGGGCGCATGCTGTCCCGCCCGCTGGTGTACACCGCACTCACCCGGGCGCGCGTCCACCTGTCGGTGGTGCACGCCGCGGGTCCGATGCTGGCCCGCGCCGTCCGCCAGATCGGCGCCCGGCCGCGCCGGACCCGACTCGCCCCGCTGCTGCGCCGCGGGAGTGCACTTCCGGGCCTCGATGGGGCAGACTGACCGGACATCGTCACCGCTGGGCCGTCGACCGGGTGACGACGCCGAGTCCTGACACACGGGAGGTGGTCGCCATCGCTCACGCGACTGGCGCGAGCACCGGCGGCGATGCCGGTGACGATCCGACAGACGAGTACGAGTACCGCCCGTTGCGCATCGACTCGTCGACGTCGCGGGCGGCGGCGGCGGTGATGCTGTCGGTACGGGCGGAGTTCACCGGCTGGGAGCTGGCCCGGGTGCGGCGCTTCCCCGACGGGGCACGTCAGGTCACGTTGCGGCGCAAGAGGTCCGCTGGTCCGGTGCCCGCCCTGAGCCTGTAGCGCTCAGCAGCTGCGCAGCAGCCGGTCCAACACCCGGGTCCCGAAGGTCAGCGCGTCCACCGGCACCCGCTCGTCCACGCCGTGGAACAGTGCGGAGAAGTCCAGATCGGCCGGCAGCCGCAGCGGCGAGAAACCGTAGCCGGCGATACCCAGCTGGGAGAACGCCTTGTTATCGGTGCCGCCGGAGAGCATGTAGGGAATCGGGTGCGCGTCGGGGTCCTCCGCGACCACGGCCGCCTTCATCGCCTCCACCAGATCCCCCTCGAACGGATACTCCAGCGGTGGGGCGAACTGCCAGTCGATCTCGACGCCGTCGCCCACGATCTCGGCGACCTGCTCCTTGAACGTGGCCTCGCTGCCGGGCAGTACCCGGCAGTCGACCGTCGCCTGGGCCGTGGACGGGATCACGTTGGCCTTGTAGCCGGCCTTGAGCATGGTGGGGTTGGCCGTATTGCGCAGCGTCGCCAGGAGCAGCCGGGAGATCGGACCCAGCTTGCCGATGGCGCCCTCCAGGTCGTCCTCCGGGAACTCCATCCCGGTCAGCTCGGTGACCGACGCCAGGAACGCGTCGACGGTCGCGGTGCGTTGCAACGGGAATTCGTGAGTGCCCAGCCGGGTCACGGCCTGGGCAACCCGGGTGACGGCGTTGTCGTCGTTCGTCATCGAGCCGTGACCTGCGCGTCCGGTGGCCCGCAGGGTGGCCCAGGCGATGCCCTTCTCGGCGGCGGCGATCAGGTAG
This sequence comes from uncultured Actinomycetes bacterium, assembly GCA_937926105.1. The sequence goes on from CALANS010000175.1 coordinate 171,227, forward strand.
GCGCGGCGGGCGCCGTCCAGGGTGACGGAGAATCCGCCCACCTCGCTGATCGCCTCGGTGGCGCCGGTGAACCATTCGGGATGGTGCGCGACCAGCCATAGGGCCCCGTACTCGCCGCCGGCCTCCTCGTCGGACATGAAACAGAAGATCAGGTCCCGCGGCGGGACGTAGCCGCTGCGCTTGTACTCGCGAGCCACGGCCAACGTCATGGCGACCATGTCCTTCATGTCCACCGCGCCCCGGCCCCAGACGTAGCCATCCTGTACGGCGCCGGAGAACGGGTCTACCTGCCACTCGGCCGGGTCGGCGGGCACCACGTCGACGTGCCCGTGCACCAGCAGCGCGCCCCGATCCGGGTCGGCGCCTGGCAGCCGGCATACCACGTTGCCCCGGCCGGGCACCGATTCGACGTAGGCCGTGGTGTATCCGACCTCTTCGAGCTTGGCCTGGATGTACCGGGCGGCGCGTGCTTCCCCGTCACCGATGGTTGCCGGATCGCCGGTATTGACCGAGGGGATGCGGATCAGCTCACTGCACAGTTGCACGACCTCCGACTCGGCGGAGGTGGGCTCTGGGGTGCTTGTCATGGGCACTTTCCTACCATCGACCCGGCCGTGGAGTCTGCACCAGGGCCGGTATCCGGACAAGGCCCGCGCATCGGGCCGGCGCCCGCCGCCCTTGGCGGGTCGACGGTGCGCGGGACGTGCGTGCACGGCATAGTGATCGCTTGTGGCTCTAGCACTGCCCTGGGAAGGCGCCATCGGCGTCGGCGCGGTCGCGGGCGCCCTCGGGGCGGGCCTGGCTCTGGCGGCGCGGCCCCGGGCCAAGGCGGTTGGCGCCTTCCTGCGGGAAGCGGCGATGCTGCTGGTGCTGTACGGCCTGTGGCAGCTGGCCGGTCGGGTGGCGCTGACCGGCAACTCCGGAGCGCTGGACCGAGCCGCATGGATCCAAGATTTCGACCGACACCTGCCGCTGCCCTCCGAGGCGGGCATGCAGCACCTGGTCCTGGGTTACCCGGTCGTGGTGCAGGCGGCCAACCTGTACTACGCGGGGGTGCACTTTCCAGCGACCATCGCCTTTCTGATCTGGTTGTTCGTGCGGCACCGGGGCGAGTACCGACCGGTGCGCTGGGTGCTGGTGGTCACCACGCTGGTCTGCCTGCTGATCCAGTTCATGCCGGTGGCGCCGCCCCGGATGATGCCCGGGATGGTGGATACCGGCCTGCTGTACGGACAGTCGGTGTACGGCGCCGGGTTGGCGGCCGATGAGCTGTCGGCGATGCCGTCGGTGCACATGGCGTGGGCGCTGCTGGTGGGCTGCTACGTCTGGCGCATCGCCCGGGGCCGATGGCGATACCTCGGGCCGGTGCACGCCGTGCTCACGGCGATCGTGGTGGTGGTGACGGGCAACCACTGGTGGCTGGACTGCCTGGCGGCGGCCGTCGTGCTGATCGGCAGCGCCTGGTTGGTGACGGGGGCCCGGATCGGTTGGCGGCGCTGGCATGGGCGACCCGCACCGCTGGTGGCTGCGCCGACGCAGGAGCCCGGGGTGGACCGAGCGGGCGGAGCGGTGCGGGAACTGCCCGACGAGGTCGGCGGCTGACCGGGCCTGGCCGCTGGCCCGTCGCCGCAACCCGGCCTCAATCGGCTGGTCGAGCCAGCGTCCGAGCAGCCCCCGCACGCGGTCGATGTCGAGCACCGGCGTCAGCGGGTGCTGCTCGGCGTAGCGACGCGCCACAGTCGACTTCCCGGTTCCGGGCGCACCGTTGAGCAGGACGAGTCGCGGCACCCGATCACGCTACCGGTCAGCCCAGACAGCGACCTGGTGGCGGCCATCCGGGAGTGCCCTGCTGCACGTCCGGCGACATAGTGTCCTCGTCATGGACTGGACTGTCGACGATCACATGAATGGCAAACCCGAGGAATCGGTCGCGCTGTACCGCCGGTTCGTGGACCTGCTGACCTCCATGGGGCCGGTTCGGTACGCGCCATCGAAAACGACGATCACCTTCAAGGGCTCGCGCCGTGGCTTCGCCGGCGCCCGACCGGACCAGCGAGGACTCGTCGGATATCTCGATCTGCAGCGCGTCGTCGAAGACCGACGCATCACCCACGTATCGCCCTACACGGCCAGGCTCTACGTGCACCACTTCCGCATCACCGCGCCCGGTGAGATGGACGGAGTGTTCCTCGGATGGCTCCGCGAGGCGCGCGAGGTAGGAGACGGGGCCCACCTTGGCGGGCCGCGGTGAATACATACCGGATCGTGCCGGGGATTAGCCGTTGCTGTACCGCACGACCCAGGCGGCTTCGGTCGCATCTGTTCCGGGTGGGGCCGTATTGCTGACGTCGACGCCGATGAACAACTGGTCGAGATCGGGGCGGTCGGCTGGCAGGCGCGTGTAATCGCGCTTGGTTCGCTGATCACATCGCAGTCGGGTATGGGGTTGGCGTTTCACGTGTGGAACCTCCCGTCGCCGACGCGATGCTCTGCTGCCTCCAGCGTATTCGCCCGGGGTCGTGGGTGCAGCACGGACTCTGATACCGATCGCTGATCGGAGTGCGGACGTCTCCATCGTGAGTTCCGTTCGCCGAGCCATCCGGACACGGGGTGCCTCTATCGCGGCGGAGCACGGAGGTTCCGAAGAAGCGACGGGGAACGATGGAAGCGCTCCTTGCGTGCCGCCCAGCCGCGTGATTAAATACTGAACTATATGGTTCAGTATCGGCAGGGCAGCCTTGATGCCGCGTTCGTGGCGCTGGCCGACTCGACGCGACGAGGCGTGCTCGAGCGGCTCGGCCGTTCGGAAGCCTCAATCACGGATCTTGCCGACGGGTTCCACATGACGCTCACCGGCATGCGCAAGCACGTGCGCGTGCTGGAGTGCGCGGGACTGGTCACCACCGAGAAGGTCGGGCGGGTCCGGAACTGCCGGATCGGCACGCGCCGCCTCGAGGAAGTGGCGGCATGGATCCAGCGGTACCAGGAACTGTGGGATGCGCGCTTTGGCGCATTGGACGACATCGTCGAAGACCTCAAACGTCAGGAGCAGATCGATGAACGCACGCAGCACTAGCGATCCCGCGGCCAAGCGGAATCGCGTGATCGTGGAACGCAGGTCGGATCGCGAACTCGTGGTCACGCGCACCTTCAACGGGCCCGCGGGCCTGGTGTTCGACGCGTGGACGAAGCCCGAGCTGTTTCGCAAGTGGTGGGTTCCGCAGTCGATGGGCATGACACTGCACTCCCTGGAGATGGATGCGCGCACCGGCGGCAGCTACCGCCTCGACTTCGGTGACGGCATGGTGTTCTTCGGCACATATCTCGAAGTGACGCCGCCCTCGCGCATCGTGTGGACGAACGATGAAGGGGGCCAGAACAGCTCCGTCACCACGGTCACGTTCGAGGACAGGGACGGCACCACCCTGCTCACCATGGTCGAGGTCTATCCCTCGAAGGAAGCCCTCGACGCGGCCGGCACCGGCGCCGCCGATGCGACGCACGAGACCTTCGGTCAGCTCGACGATCTGCTGGCACAGCTGAACGCGTAGAAATCGCCGGTCGCCGGCCAGCGATCAGGACCGCCGGTCTCGCGCGACCCGCCCATTCGCGACAGCTCGGAACGCGCCACCGTCACCGTTCTTGCTGGCGGTTAACCCGGTGGACTTTGTGATCGGCGGTTTCTAGGCTCGTCGGGTGGATCCGACGCGGCTGCCGGTCTTCTGGGTGTGTGGTGCAGCGGGTGCAGGGAAGTCGGTGACGGCTTGGGCACTGTTCCAATCACTGGCCGGCCAGGGAGTGTCGGCCGCGTACGTTGATATCGATCAACTCGGCATGGTTTATCCGGCCATCGATGCCGATCCTCGGCGTGATCAGTTGAAGGCCCGTGCGCTGGCGTCGCTGGTCCCGGGGTATGCCGCGGCGGGCGCGCAGGTTCTGGTGGTGTCGGGCGTCATCGATACCGCGGCCCGGCCAGATCTGGAATCCACCGGGACGGTCGGATTGACGCTGTGCCTGATCTCGCCCGGCGCGACCGCGCTGAGGGCGCGCATCACGGCGCGTGGCTGGGGCGACGAGACCGCCGCCGAGGTAGTGGCCGAGGACGCGACACTGCGGCGTGCACCGTTTGTAGATGCGGTCGTTGAGACGTCGGGGCTCACTGTCCCCCAAGTAACCTCACGCCTGCGCGAGTACGTGACCGTCGCGAGCACCGCGTCCCCCCGACAGGGTCGAGGCCCGTCCGCTGCGACGCTCCCGGTGGTGATGGTCACCGGCCCGCGGCTGACGGGTTCGTCCACGCTCGGATTCGGGTTGGCGCAGAACAGGTGGCGCGCAGGACAGCGGACCGGATTCGTCGATATCGACCAACTGTGCTTCATCGACGGCCCGGTCGCCGCCGACGGGTCGAGGTCTGTACTGGCGATCAGGCAGTTTGTGGCACTGCACGAATACCTGGCGGCGCAGCAGGTGGGTCTATTGATCGCCAGTGCCCATCTGGGCGGCAGCGATGAACAAATACTGCCGGAGCACCTCCCCGCGGCGCCGGTGAGGGTTCTGCGGCTGCGTGCGGACGCCGCCACCCTGCGCGCGCACGGGCGCGAGCGGTTGCTGGGTCGGCCACCCCTCCTTGCCGGTGATGACCTGGCAGGTGCGAACCCGAAGCTGCTGGAGGAGGTGGTGGCCCGGGCGCTCGCCGACCAGGCGCATCTGGATGCTCTGGGCGATAGGGACCGGGCCATCGACGTCACGAGACACGCCGCATCGGATGCCATCGCGGAGATCGAACGCCACATCGCAGCGATCTTGTGAAGAGGCGGGGTCCGTTCACTACTTGTGATCGAAGAGTCGAGCTGACCAGCACTAATAAGCGTGTCCGAGGGGGGACTTGAACCCCCACGCCCTTGCGGGCACTAGCACCTCAAGCTAGCGCGTCTGCCATTCCGCCACCCGGACAGTGGTGCCGACCATCACGGCCGTGCGCTGCCACTTTACGCGACGAAGCGGCGCGGTCCCAACCCGCGCACACCCCGTCCGACGTCACCGGCCCACCACGCTCCGGGAGCGGGTGGCCCCTCGCTGGCTACCCGGGGCACCGCGCGGCGCGTCCAGGCCGTTGCTGATCGACGCGGATCACGGTCGGATTGTCCTGGTGGCTGGAGGAGGCCTTCCGCAGCCACTGAACCGCGGCTGGACCCATACAGACCGACAGGGAGCTGCCATAGTGACGCGCGGATCCCGGCCAGCCGCGGGTCGACCGGTGGAACACCCGGTCCAGCCTCAGCCGCAGAACACCCAGCTCCAGGACTGGTTGTAGTAGGGGTGCCCGCCGTTCCACACGGTGCCGCGCCAGCTGATGCACCGACCATTGGTACCCATCGCATACACGCCGCCGGCGTAGTGGGAGTAGTTCCCGTCATCGCGGAAGTGCGCCGCGATCTGTGCCGTCGTGTCATTGCCACTGCTGGCTATGTAAAGGTCTGCCCGGATATGGCGGGGGCCACCGATATCGGTGAAGACCTGCACGCAGTTCGTGCCATTGTTGGCGGAGCTGTAGTAGACCTTGATGTGCCCGACCTGTTGCCCTCCGCCCTGACTCAGCGTGCCGATCTTCTCCGTGGCGAGCAGGCTCCCAGTGCAGTGGCTGTTCACGCCACCACTGATGATGGGCTGCCCGCCCACTGGCGTCGACGCGGACGCCGGCACGGCGACGACCCCCAACAACATCGTCACCAATACCGTGAGTACCGCAGTGGTCCGTGCGCGCATGTCGCTCCCCCTTCGCGTCTACCGCCGTAGATGCTCGACGGCAGGGTACCGTGTCAGCGGCTTTCCGCAACGCCACGCGCGGAAGTCGACGATCGAGGGCGGATGACCTCGTCCAGCCACGCGATCGCCCATGGACGGTTGATCGCCTCGGGATCGGCGGGTTCGTCGCAGCGGACCGTCACCGTCGTCGACTCTCCCGGTAGCAACGTGAAGAATCCGCGGTCGGCGGTGGCATCGGGGTGCATGCGGTCCGGCTGCACCAGGAAGTCCCGGAGCAGAGTGGTAGCGGTGACGGTGATGTCCAGCCCGCTGTCGGTCGTCGATACCTCGATGTCCGGTGGTGCACCCGTGAACGCGCCGTCCGTGGGCTCGCCGGCGTACCAAAGCGCACGCCGGCCCTGGACGTCCGCCACCAGCACCTCGACGGAGGGATCCTCGAATGCGAGGACCGATGCGGGTAACGGGATTCGTGCCACCGACCGCGGATCGGCATGCACCGCAACGCTCGTCACCGCCATTTCCGCGCCGTCGTCGCGCACCCGGCGCACCACGGCCTTGCCGACCCATCCGTCGGCCGAATCATTGAGCAGGCACAGTGCCGGCGCGTCGCCGCTCGGCTGGATCGTCAGCGCACGCTCCGCGTACACCTCCCGCAGCGCATGATAAAGCGGCTTGCAGCGCCCGGCACTGTCGATCGCCGACCAGGACAGCGCCGGCCAGATGTCGTTGAGTTGCCACAGGATCGTGCCGGCGGTGTGCGGCCAGTGCGACCGCCAATGCAGCACGGCGGTTTCGATGGCCCGAACCTGATTCAGCTGGGTCAGGTAGTGCCAGGCGTGCACATCGGCGGGTTCTGGAAAGTGTGCCTGCAGTCCCCGCCGCAGCTTGTCCATGCCGCCGATCGCCTTCTGCCGGTGCCGCATGCCGGGAGAGTCGACATCCAGCGCGTCGTCGCTGACGGCGTCGCGCAGGGTGGCCCACGCGGGCGGCGCCTGCCAGCCGAACTCGGCGACGAATCGCGGTGCGCTGTCCCGGTAATGCACATAGTCCTGCCGGTTCCAGACGTCCCAGGAGTGGAACGTCTGGTGCGCCGGATCGTTCGGCGGGCGAGACGGGTCGCCGGACCACGGACTGCCTGGGGTGTACGGCCGGGACGGGTCGAGTTCGGCGACAATGCGAGGCAGATCCTCGAAGTAGTAGCGCCGTCCCCACGGCAGATCGCCGCCGGGCTGATCCGCCCAGCCCTCGGCCTCGCGCAGCCAGAGGTTCTCGTTGTTGCCGTTCCACACCACCAGGCTCGGATGCGAAGCCAGCCGCGTCACATTCTCGGCCGCCTCCGCCAGGATCTCGCCGCGCAGCGGCTCGTCCTCCGGGTACGCCGCGCAGGCAAACGGGAAGTCCTGCCACACCAGCAGTCCCAGTCCGTCGCACAGGTCGTAGAAGTCGTCGGACTCGTACAGTCCACCACCCCACACCCGGATCAAATTGACCCCGGCATCGACCGCCTGCCGCAACAGACTCTCGTACCGCTGGCGAGTCATCCGACCCGGCAGCACATCGCCGGGAATCCAGTTCACCGCCTTGACCAACACCGGGGATCCGTTGACGTGAAACAGGAACGGGGTGCCGGCATCGTCGGCGGTCCGGTCCAGCTCAACGTGCCGGAAGCCGATCCAGCGCTCGGCAAGGTCCAGCAGCGCGCCGTCCCGGCCGAGCAACCGAACCTCCAGCCGGTAGCGCTCCGGCGGGCCGTAACCCGTCGGCTGCCACAGTCGGGCCTCGGGCACCACGATCCGGACCTCGGTGCTCGACGCGCCGGGGCCGAGCCCCCTTCGTGCCATCGGAATCCCGTCCAGCGCCACCTCGGCGACCAAGGCCGCATCGAGGCCCGACGTGGCGCGCTCGACGTCCAGGTGCACGACCAGGATGCCGCTCCCACCGGTGACGTCGGCCAGCGGGCGCAGTCGCGCGATCCGGGCGCGGGTCCATGTCTCCAGTCGCGCCGGGCGCCAGATGCCGGCGCCGACCACCGTCGGGCCCCAGTCCCACCCGAAGCTGCAGGCCATCTTCCGGATGAAGTTGAACGGTTCGGGGTACGCGTTGGGCCGCGGGCCCAGCCGGGCGCGTAGCGCCTCCGCCTCCGTGTACGCCGACGACAGGTGCACCCCGAAGGTGCTGGCGCCGGCGCGTACCGCGTCGGTCACGTCGTACCGATAGCTGCGGTGCATGTTGCGGGATCGGCCGATCTCGACGCCGCCCAGTTCGATGCGCGCGACCGTGTCCAGCCCGTCGAAGACCAGGTCGACGCGCTCGCCCGGTTCCACAGCGGGCACCGCGCACTCGTACACCCAGTCGGTGTGACTAACCCAGGCGACATCGAGTTCGTGGGCTTCGCGCAGCGGGTCTGGAATGAGCCCGGCGTCCATCAGATCGCCGTGCACGGCGCCGGGCACCGTCGCTGGAATGCTGGCGTGTCGCAACGACTCCGCTTGAGGCGTCATGGGAGTCGGGCCGTCGGGGTCGGGCCGCACCGTCCAGCCGCGCAGCGGGGTGCATCGCAGCGGCGATACCGGGGGCGTCACTGATCGTTGCCCGCGTTGCGCCGGCGCATCATCTCGTACAGCATCACCGACGCGGCGGTCGCCAGGTTCAGCGATTCGGCGGTGCCCACCATCGGGATGGACACCTGATGCTCACACCGTTCGGCAACGTGGTCGGGCAGCCCGTCCCCCTCGCTGCCCAACAACAGGACGCCCTCGGGTGGCAGTTCGGTGCGCCACAGCGTGTTCCTCGCGTGGCCGGTGACAGCGACGACGGGGCGCGCGTGCCGTCCGGCCCAGGCGAACAGGGCCTCGGTGTCGCCGGTATGTGCGGTCGGCACGGCGAACACCGATCCCATGCTCGCCTTCACCGCGGTTGGGGACAACGGGTCGGCGCTGTGCCCCACGAGGATGAGCCCGGCGGCGCCCGCGGCGTCGGCGGCCCGCAGGATCGTGCCCACGTTGCCGGGATTAGCGGCCCGGTGCAGCGCGACGACCGGGCCGGGCGCCGCGGTCCGGAATGCATCCAGCTCCGCGACAGCACCGCCCACGATCGCCAGCAGGCCGGCAGGGCCGTCGCGGTCCGACACTCTGGCGAACACGTCGGCGCTGACCCGGACGACCCGCACCCCACGATCCTGCTGCTCGGCCACCATCTGCTGGGCGCGCTCGTTGGTGAGCAGGTCCGGCGCCACCACCAGGGTGTCGAGCGGCCAGTTCGCCGTCACCGCCCGCCAGACGGGTTGCAGTCCCTCCACCAGGAACGCACCCTCCCGACGTCGATGCTTGCGGTCGGTCAGCGCGCGGATTCGTTTGACCAGCGGGTTGGTGAAGCTGGTGATCAGGTCGTCCACGTCCGCATTGTCCCTCACCGGCGTGCCAACCTTCCCGCCGCGCCGTGATGCATCGTCAAATGGAATACTCGTTCCATCCTTGAGGAGGGTGCAATCATGGACGACCTTCGGATCCTCGGCGGCAGGGTGATCGATCCGGCCAACGGCGTGGACGGTCTGGCCGACATCGCCGTGGCCGGTGGACTGATCAGGGCGGTGGGTCGGCTGGACGACAGGCCCGCGCGGTCGATGGTGCGCGCGGACGGCGCCGTCGTCACGCCTGGGTTGGTCGACCTGCACACCCACGTGCACGCCGGCGGTTCGTTCTGGGGGTTGGAGCCGGATCCAATCGCCTGGTACACCGGCGTCACCACCTGGGTGGATGCCGGCTCCGTCGGCGCGTTCGGGCTCGCGGGTCTACTGGCGGCACGGACGCGGTTCGCGGTGCGCAGCGCGGTGTTACTGCATGTGTCTGCGCACGGATTATCCGCTCGTACCGGTGAATCGCGGGATTTGGCGTTCCTGGATGTGGATGCGGCGGTGACGGCCATCTGCCGGCATCGCGAGGTGGTGCGCGGAGTCAAGGTACGCATGGATTCGACCACCGTCGGAGACAACGGCCTGGCTCCGCTGCGCCGAGCACTCGAGGTGGGCGACCAGGCGGGGGTGCCGGTCATGGTGCACATCGGCCGGGGACCGTTCGGGTTGGACGAGGTCGTCGATCTGCTGCGCCCGGGCGACGTGATCACCCACTGTTCGGGCCGGGGCGCGATGGGCGTCACCGAGCCCGGTGCCGTGCGGGACAGCCTCACCTCCGCTTACCGACGTGGCGTGGTGTTCGACCTGGGACATGGCGCCGGCGGGTTCAGCTTCCCGGTGTTGGAGTCGTACCTGGCGCAGGGCATGCCTCCGCACGTGGCGTCCACCGACCTGCACGTGCTGTGTGCCAGCGGGCCCGCCTTCGACCTGCCCACCGTGTTGACAAAGCTTCTGGCCGTGGGGATGTCACTCGACGCGGTGATCGCGGCCGCGACCGTCACGCCCGCGCAGACGCTGGGCCTGACCGCCGGAACGCTCACGCCGGGTGCCCCGGCTGACATCGCGATCTTCCAGGTGATCGGCGAGCCCACCCGGGTCGCAGACGTGCACGGCGAAACCCGCACAGCACCCTGCCGGATCCGCAACGTTGCGACCATCATCGGCGGCCGCCCGATGGCGCCGATGTTCCCGCCCGCCCCACCGCCATGGGTCACCCTCAGCAATGCCCAACGGGCGGCGCTGGACGCCCGCGAGCGCGCGCTGCGGGATCTGCTGTGCGAACCACTGGTGCCGCCGGAGTCCGTGCACAATCAGATACCCGAGGCACCTGCCGACGCCGGGAGTTCGAGGGCCCGCTGAGTGGCCCCGGATTCGGCTACCTCCAACCGGTGTCGGCAGCGGTGCCGGCGCCCCGAATCAGAATCCGCGCGCCACGTCGGCGTCGAACGGCCAGATCGGCCGCGGAATCCTGGTGAAGGGCAGCGTCAGCAGGTCGTGCTGAGCGGGCCCGCGCATGTCCAGATCGATCATCTCCGCGGCAACCGAGGCGTAGCCGTCGTGGTACTGGCCGGCAGACTTGGCCTGCACCACTCGTGCACGCCGCACGTCCAGGCCAGCCCTGTCGTACAGCCGAGAGTCCACCATCGAGGTCGCGAGCTCGGTGATCACGAGTGAGACCTCGCCGATCGACAGCACCGCGAAGCGGCCGCAGCTAACGGGGTTTCGGCTGTCGCCGTACCGCCCATCGCCGAGCGTCGAAACCGTGCCAGACACCTCGATCGAGGAAAAGAAGTGCGGGGACAGTGTGCCGCCGACCCGGGTGGTGACCTGGCCTCCGACGCCGGCAGCGAAACAGCGCTGCACCGCGGGCGCGTCGGTGACCGAGCACAACGCCGGTCCGCCCACCGGGCGGTCCAGCAGCGCAGCGAGCAGGTCGACGCCGTCCCCGGTGCTGCCGGCCGACGGGCTGTCCGCACCATCGCCCAGCACCATCGGTCCGGCCGCCGGATCCGATGCCCGAACTCGGTCCAGCACGGCGGACACGGGTTCCTTGGTGACCACCAGCCGGTGCCGCCGGTCGAACAGGGCGCCGGCTAACTCGTCGGCGTAGGTCTGGGCGGCGGTCGCGTCACCGTCGGTCACGACGAACACCGACCAGCCATAGTCCGACACGTCCAGCCAGGGTTGGGTGCAGAAGATCGTCGCGTCCAACACCCCCGGCAGTGCTTCGATTTGGTGCAGCCGCGCCATCACCTCGGCCACCGGACCGGTCGTGGTGTTGTGCACCTCCGAAGCCGACATCACCGGGATCTTGCGAAATCCCACCGTCGGATGCGTTCGTCCGTCCAACACGTCGGCCAGCATGGTCATCGCTCGTCGACCCGTACCAACCATGTCCACGTGAGGATAGGTCTGGAATCCGGCGATCATCGGCGTGGCTGCGGCGAGTGTTGCGGTGCCGTGCGTGTGCAAGTCGAAGCTGGCGGAGATCGGCAGGTCGGGGCCCACCAGGTTGCGCACGGCGATGAGCAGGTCGCCCTCGACGTCGTCGCAGCCTTCGGCCGTCATCGCTCCGTGCAGTCGCAGGTAGATCCCGTCCACGCCGTCCAGCACTGCGGCCAGCCCATCGAGCACCAGGCGTTTGAGTTCGGCGTGATCGGCTGCGGCAACCGATGGCCCGCTGATGCTGCGCGCGTGGAAGGTCGGCACCAGCGCGATGTCTCGCTCCGCGGCCACCTGCATTGCGCCCGCCAGCGAGTCGTTCTGCTGCCCCACCACAGCCAGGATGTCCGAGCCGGACAAGAAGGTATTGGCCCGGAAATCGTCGATGGTGCCGACACCTCCGGCAAACGTGTTGCCCTCTCGGGCCAGCCCGGCCACCGCCACCCTATGCACAGCCATTGTTCAGGTCACCATTTCATTCTATGAAATCATAATTTCTAGTATTGACTGACACTATGGCGGTGTGCGGCGTCGGTCAATGCCGCGCGCCAAGTTATTCGATATCGTCGCGGGTCAGCTCCGGTGGCGGTGGAGCGCTGACCAAGGCTCGCAGCTGAGGTACCGGCCGCTCGAGCGCCGCTCGGTCGGGTATCGGGCGTCGAAGTGCCGGCACCTTGGCGAATGCCCTCTCCATCTCCTCGGCGATATCCAAGAGTCGGGCGTCGGCGCGATGAGCACCGATGATCTGCAGCCCGAACGGCATTCCGGCGGCGTCCGTCCCACAGGGCAGGGACAGGGCGGGGTTCGTCGTCAGCGTGATCACGTAGGTCAGGCCCAACCAGTGGTAGTAGTTGCGGGTGGGCTGGCCGTCGACCTCTGCCGCATACAGCTGGCTCCATGGGAACCGACTGACCGGTGTGACGGGCGCGAGAACCACGTCCACGCCGTGAAACAGCTCGTTGAAACGGCGGAAGATGGTGGTCTGCTGTTGGTGCGCCCACCCCACATCCGCCAGGCTCATCGCGGCACCGATCTCGTAGTTGGCGCGCACGTTGTCGCCGAGTAGCGCGGGGTCCCGCTGATAGATGTCGTGGTAACCGGTGACGAATCCGATGGCCCGAATGACGTCGAAGCACCTGTCGGCATCGGCCATCGCTGCGATCGTGGTATCCGGCAGCTCATCGCAGCTGGCGACCAACGGGCGGATCGCCGCGATCGTCTGCCGGAATGTCTCGCGGATATCCTGGTCCACCAGGCAGATCCCGAAGTCCTCGGTGTATCCGACCCGCAACTCGGACAGGTTGACGTCCTCCCGCGTTTCCAGCGCAGCGGTGGCGAACGGGTAGGTCAGGGGGTCCGCCGCGTCCACGCCGGCCTCGGCCGCCAGCTGGAGGCGGGTATCGGCCACCGTCCGGCCCATGGGTCCGACCACCGAGATAGGCGACCAGCCGAGCGCGCGCCGCTCGGATGCCACGATCCCCGGCGACGGCCGGAAGCCCACCACGCCGCACAGGGCCGCGGGGATCCGCAGGGACCCGCCGGTGTCGGAGCCGGTGGCGAGCGGGACCATGTCGCATGCCAGCGCGGCTGCCGATCCGCCGGAGGACCCGCCGGCATTGCGCAGCGGAGCGAAGGGGTTACCGGTGGCGCCCCAGACCGGATTGCGACTGTTCGCTCCCGCTCCCCATTCCGGCACGTTGGTCTTGCCCACCACGATGGCGCCGGCAGCCCGGAGCCGGGCGACGCTGGCCGCATCCGAGTCCGGGACATTGGTGCGCAGCAGTGGGGATCCTCGGGTGGTCAGCAGCCCCGCGGTATCCTCCAGATCCTTGACGGCAAGCGGAATGCCGTGCAACGGGCCCAGCGGCTCGCCGGCTCGGACCTGCCGCTCCGCCTCGGCGGCCTCCTGGCGAGCGCGCGCGAAACACGTGGCGGCCATGGCATTCACCGCAGGGTTGTAGCGCCGAATGCGGTTGATGCATGCCTCGAGTAGGGCGACCGGCGAGATCTCCCCGGTTCCGATCAGGCGGCGCAACTGCACGGCGGACAACGCCGTCAGCTCCTTGGGCACGCGAATTCCTCCTCGATGTGTGGGCGCGACGGCGCCACTACCACGGTCGCCGGACGTCGCTGTCCCATGGCCAACAGGGGCGACTGACCCGTCGGTATGGGAGGGCCGTCAGCCGGTGATCCGCAGGACCGCGGGTGTCCATCTCGATGATGCGGCGGGCGATCGGCTGGTACGTGGCTCTGAACCCGCCCGAGGACTTCACCAGCACCACTGCTGCGGCCCGGACGTCCAGTCCGGCCCTGTGGTACAGCTCCGCATCCAACAGCCGGACCGGCGCGCTGGTGATCACGACGTGGACCTGTCCGGCGCGCAGCACGGCGGTGGGCCCGGCATGCGCAGGCTGCGCCGGGTAGCGCGATCTGAACTCTCCGTCACACAGCGTCGTGACGACCCCGGTGACGATGACCGGCATGAAGAATGCCGGGGACAGCGAACCGCCGAGCGGGACGCTCACCGTAGCGCCCGTCCCAGCGGCATGGCAGGCCGCCGCAGCGGCCGCGTCGGTGACGGTGATCAGCACCGGCCCGGGCACCGGATGCTCCAGCACCGCTCGCAGGAACTCCGTGCCGTCACCCTTGCCACCCGCCGTCGGGCTGTCGGCGCCGTCGGTCACCACGATGGGGCCCTCGCCGGCCGGGTCGGTCGCGATCGCGGCCAACGCCTCCCGGACCGGTGTCTTGCGAACCAGCGTGTCGTGCCGCCGGTCCCACAGCATGCCGGCCAACTCGTCCGCTCGCCGCTGCGCCAGATCACGATCACCATCGGTGACCACCACCGCGGACCACCCGGCCCCGGGCACATCAAGCCAGGGCTGTGTCAGGAACATCGAAACATCCATAATGCCGGGCTCGCCTGCGATCTCGCCGAGCCGGGCGAAGACCGGCGCCAGCGGCCCGGAATTCGTGTCCTGCGCCTCGGCGGCCGACATGACCGGGATCTTGCGGAAGGCCAGCCGCGGGCGGGCACCCCGCAGCCGTGCGGCCAACAGCCTGAGCGCCCGCGCACCGGTTTCGGCATAGTCGACATGTGGTTGGGTGCGGAACCCGGCTATCAGGTCGGTTCCCGCCGCCATCCGAGCGGTGAAATGCGTGTGCAGGTCCAGGCTTACCGCGATCGGAATGTCCGGTCCCACGAGATCGCGGACCAGACCGATGATCTCACCCTCCGGGTCGTCACATCCATCGGCCACCATGGCGCCGTGCAGGCGCAGATACACGCCATCTATCCGACCGGCGCACGGTCGCAGACCGTCCAGTAACCGCTCGCGCAGGGCGCGGTAGGCGTCGGCGGTGACGACCGGGCCCGCGGCGCCCAGCGTCAGCGTGGTCGGTAACAGCTCGATACCCTCCCGGTCGGCCGCCCGCCGCGCTCCGGCGAACTCGTCACCCCCCGCCCCCACCATGAAACTCTCGGGCCCGTGCACGTACACCCGGCGGCGAAAGTCGTCGAGCGTGGCCGCGCCGGGTGCGAAGCTGTTGGCCTCGTACATCAGCCCTGCGACCGCCACCCTGGTCATGCGCCGCCGCCGGTGGCCGGCAACGGCGTGGTGATCATGCCGGGTACCGTGTCGACCGGGTGCTCGCGTTGCACCAGCAGATGCCGGGCCATGGTCAGTAGCCCGCACCCAGGTCGATCACACCGAGCAGCTGCCTGCCCGCCACGAAGCGCGCGACGTTCTCCCGGATGCGTGCGGCGAGAGCGCCATGCGCCAGGTGCGCCGGGTTCGCAGTATGCGGCGTGATGATCACCCCGGGAGCCGTCCACAGTGGGTGGCCGTCCGGCAGTGGCTCCGGGTCGGTGACGTCCAGGGCGGCGCCCGCGATGCGGCCCGCGGTCACCGCCGCGATCAGCGCATCGGTGTCGATCAGGCTGCCGCGCGCGATGTTCACCACCCAGGAGGCAGGTGTTAGCGCGGCCAGCTCATCCGCGCCGACCAGGTGATGCGATGCGGCTGTTGCCGGTGCCGCCAGCACGACGTGGTCCACACCCGCGGACCACAGCTCTTCGATGCGGTCGGCCGGGATGGTGCGGGCCGCGCCGTCGACCGGTTGTCCCGAGCGGTTCACGGCCAGCGTCGTCACGCCGAACGGCGCCAGCAGCGCCATCACCCGTCGCCCGATGCCGCCGGCACCGACCACGGCGACGGTGCTGCCGCCCAGGCCGGTGGTGCTCCGAGCCACGGCGGCCGGATCCCAGCGCGTTCGTCCCGCGGCCGTCACCAACCCCCGGACGCCCGCCAGCAGCATGCCGACTGCGTGCTCGGCCACCGTGTCGGCGTAGGCACCCGCGGCGGACGTCCACACCCTGCGGTCGTCGATCACGCCGGAGCGCAGGTAGCCCTCGATCCCGGCGCTGGACAGCTGCACCCAGCGCACCTGATCGGACAATGCGGGAAGACCACCCGTGGCGCCGACCTGCATCAGGGCGTCGGCGGCGGACAGCGGCCCGATCGTCGCTCCCCCGTCACGAACCGCCGTGACCAGCCAATCGGGCGCCCCGTCCGGCACCGCCACCACCGTCGCGGTCATCGACGCACCCCCCGTGGCATCGGTCCTACCGGTTCCCACATCGCACGAGCCTTCCTGGTCTGTCGTCACCCACGGTTCCACCGGCCATCACAGTCCGCCCGGCCACGATCGTGCGCAGCACGCCGTCGGGAGGCAGACAGGGCTCGGCGAAGCTTGCCCGGTCCGTCACCACCTGCGGGTCGAACAGGACGAGGTCGGCGACGTGGCCCTCGGCGATACGTCCCCGGTCGGTCAGCCCTAGCCGCTCGGCGGGGGCTCCGGTCATCTTGTGGACCGCCGCGGGCAGATCGAGCAGTCCCAGCTCGCGGACGTACCGGCCCAACACCCGGGGAAAGGTGCCATAGCTGCGCGGATGCGGATGGTCGGCGGCCAGGATGCGCGGCCGGGCCAGCCCGTCCGAGCCGACAACGGACAGCGGGTGGGCCAGAAAGGCCTGCATGTCCTGCTCGGTGCGGTAGTGCAGTACCACCTGGGCACTCGACCCGTACTCGGCGCACAGGTCCAGCAGCACCTGCTCCGGCGATACCCGCCACAGATCGGCGATCTCGGCGAACGAGCGGCCGACGATCTCGCCGGCCCCGGGTGCCGCGGAGAGCACGATGCGCTCCCACTGCCAGGCGATCCCACCGAAGAAGCCCTCACCGATGGCGGCCAGCGCCGCCGATCGCCAGGCCGGATCGACGGCGTGCTGGGCAATCGCATCGCTGCCGCCCTCCTGGACCCAGTACGGCAGGTACTGCACGGCCGAGGACGACGAGGCGTCGTACGGGTAGACGTCGAAGCCCACCGCCAGCCCGGCGGCCGCAGCAGACTCGAAGCGCCGCAACGAGTCAGCCGCGTGGCCCCAGTTAGCCGGATTGTTCAGCGCCAGGTGGGAGTATTCCAGCCGCACGCCGGTCTCCCGGGCCACCGCAATCGCCTCATCGATGGCGCCGGCCTCATTGCCGGCCAGCCCCCTGGCGTGCGTGGCATACATGCGGCCGGCCGCCGCGCAGGTGGCGGCCAGGGTGCCGATCTCGCCCGGATCGGCGAGCGCCGAAGGCGGGTAGGTCAGCCCGGTGGACATTCCGGCGGCGCCTTGCTCCAGGCAGCGGCGGAGCAGCGTCACCATGGTCGCCACCTCCACGGGTGACGCGTCGCGGTAGGGATCCGCCATGGCTGCGATCCGCAGCGCACCGTGGCCTACCAGGGGCACGACGTTGATGGCCGGAGGTCGCTCCGTGAGCGCGGCGTCGTACCCGTCCAGGTCGGTCCAGGCGATCGGCACGCGCTCGCCGCCGATGCCGCCGACATGATCTTCGAGCAGGTCGCGTCGGGCGTCGTTGGCCGGGAACGGCGAGAACCCGCAGTTGCCCACCACCTGTGTCGTCACGCCCTGCAGGACAGCGCTGTCGGCGCCGGGCTCAGCGAGCACCGTCAGGTCCGAGTGGGTGTGGATGTCAATGAACCCGGGCGCGACTGCCAGGCCCGCGCAGTCCACCGTTTCGGCGGCCGACGCCCCGGGGATCGACGGGCCGAGGTAGCTGATCCTGCCGGCCGTGACGCCGACATCGGCGACCCGGACGGGCGCTCCGGTTCCATCCACCACCTGGCCGCCGGTCAGCAAGAGGTCGATGTTCACGCCGCTCCCCCATGAGTCATGCCGCACGTCCGCTGGCCGGTCGGAGCCGACGTCCGAGTCGCAAGCCACCGAAAACGCCGTCCCGCACCGCGATTCGGCCGGCCTGCATCACCCACGCGATGCCGGTTGCCGGCGTGGTGGGCTCGGTGTAGGTGGCACCGTCTCGAACGTGCATCGGGTCGAAGGCCACCAGGTCCGCGATGGCACCTTCGGTGACGAGCCCGCGGTCCGGGATCCGGAACGTCTGCGCCGGCAGCGATGTCATCCGCCGGATGGCTTCGGGAAGGTTGAAGACTCCGTCGGCACCGGTGTATCGCGCGAGCACCCGGGGGAAGGTGCCCCAGGTTCGTGGGTGCGGCTTGCCTCCGGTGCCGGGCGGGAGGCCGTCGGATCCGATCATGGTGAGCGGATGCGCGAGAGCCGCGCGCAGGTCGTCCTCGGACATTTGATGGACCGTCATCGAGGCCTGCAGGCGTTCCTCGGTCAGCAGGCGGACCATCGCGTCGAACGGTTCGCACTGCCATTGTCCGGCCAGCTCCGCCAGCGACCGGCCGTCGCAGCGACCGGTACCGGTGGTGGCGATCACGATGTTCTCCCACCCGGCCGCCCAGGCCATGTTCTCCCACGGGCCGTCGGGACCGGCCGCAAGCTCCGTGCGCGCCCGCTCCCGGGTCGTGGGGTCGGCCAGCCGAGCCAGTACGGAGTTGTTGCCGCCTTCCTGGAACCACGGCGGCAGCAGCGCGGTGACCATGGTCGACGAGGCGGTGTATGGGTACACGTCGTGCCGGATGTCGACGCCGTCGCGCCGCGCCCGGTCCAGCAGTGCCAGTGCCTGGGCAACGCCGCCCCAATACGGCCGCCCGGCGGCCTTGAGGTGCGAGACCTGCACTCTGCGGCCGGACTCCCGACCAATCCGCACCGCCTCGCGGATGCTGTCCAGCAAGTTGCGGCCCTCGCCGCGCATATGCGTTGCGTAGATCCCGTCGGCCGGCAACGCCGCGGACAGCTCGATCAGCTCCTCGGTGGCGCAGAAGAGTCCAGGCGGGTAGATCAGCCCAGAGGACAGCCCGAACGCGCCGGCGTCGACTGCCTCGGTCAGGGCGGCGGCCATGCGGTGCTGCTGGGCGGCGTCCGGCGCCGTGTTCACCATGCCCATGGCCAGGATGCGCAGCGAGTGATGCCCGGCCAGTGGCGCCATGTTCGTGACGTAACCGCGGTCGTCCAGCACTCCGAACAGCTCGGCGAAGGTGCGCCAGGTCGCTGGCATGCTGGGAAAGATGCGCTGCAGCAGGGTATCGAGCTGTTCAGCGGTGCCGTCGCTGCGCGGGGCCAGGGTGAATCCACAGTTGCCGACGACCTCGGTGGTCACCCCCTGAGTGATCTTGGACAGGTCGGGCGGATCCAAGAGCGGCGCGTTGTCGGCATGCGAGTGCACGTCGATAAAGCCGGGTGCCAGCACCAGCCCGGTGCCCCGCTCGACCGTTTCTCCCGCGGTGGGTAGGTCGCCAGCCGGTCGCACAGCGGCGATCCGGTCGCCGTCCACCAGCACGTCACTGCGACGAAGCGGCCCGCCCGTGCCGTCGGCGAGTTCGATATCCACGATGGCGATGCGCATACCAGTCCTGTCGTTCGAAGGGGTGAGTAGGCGCCGTCATCGGTGGTGCGGAACGAAGTCGATCGGAGCGCCAGCTGGGATCAACTCCTCGCGTTGCACCGACTCAGCGAATCCAGCCATCAGGCGAGCGCTGTGGAACGGCACCCAACTGTGCAGGTATTGCTCGTTGTGCGCCTCACGCTCGTGCGGGTCCAACGCGAGGTTCACCACGTCGGGAGTGGTCAACACCTGCGCCTCGTCGCTGAAATGCTTCTGCCGCACATACACCACCTTGAAGTCCTTCCACTTCACGGCATGCAGCACTTCCCGGACCCAGACCATGCAGCCCCCCCGCGCGGACTCATCCGATTGACCGGTGAAGAAGTCCCGCTGGTCGATGCCGTCGATCTCGCGGTCGTCGGGTACCGGGGCACCGGTCCAGCCCAGCAGGGTCGGGAACAGGTCGACCTGGTGCACCATCTCGTTGCTGATCCGCCCGGGCGGTACCGCACCGGGAAAGCGCACCAGGCAAGGCGTGCGGAGCCCACCCTCGGATCCGGTGAAGTAGGAGCCGTCGAACGGGCCCGGTGTGCCCCGCCACAGCAGCTTCTCCTCGGCCCCATTGTCGCCGGCGAAAACCACGATGGTCGAACGGGCCAGATCCAACCTGTCCAGCGCGTCCAGGAGCTCGCCGAAGTCTGCGTCCAGCTCGGCCAAGCAGTCCGCCCAGTCGCCGCCGCCCGTGCTGCCCTTGAACTCCGGGCGCGGAATGGTGGGCATGTGCATCAGCGAGTGGTTGTAGTACAGGAAGAACGGCCGCGATGCCGCGGCATTGCGCTCCAGGAACGCCAAAGCACGCCTGCTGTACTCGCGGTCGACGTCGCGGCGCACGTCAAGGGTGAGTTGCTGATCGGTGCGCTCCTCCACCCCCCGATCGCTGGTGCCCTCCATCATGTGGCACACCGGGTCGCGGCCGGGCACGTACCACGGATCGGTGGGCCACAGGCAGTCCGTGTAGGAGCGCGGCGGCCCGTAGAACTCGTCGAAGCCGTGATCGGTCGGCCAGCGACCCGCTGACGCACCCAGATGCCACTTGCCCAGGCATGCCGTGGCATAACCGCGCTCGCTGAGCACGTCTGCGATGGTGCGCTCCCAGGCGACCAGTCCCCCGGTTCCGCCGGCGGGCGGCACCGACGACGTACCGGACCGGATCGCGTGCCGACCGGTCAGCAGCGCGCTCCGGGAGGGGGTGCACTGCGGCTCCGCGATGTAGTGCCACAGCTGCAGGCCCTCGCGGGCGAACCGGTCGATCCGGTCCGTCGTCACACCGCGCAGGATGCCGCTGCCGTAACAGGACAATTCCCCCATGCCCAGGTTGTCGACATGGAAGAACAGGATGTTCGGCTGGTGGGACTCGGGCATGCGGTCGGCTCCGGTGGTCGTGAGATCGGTGGACGGCGGGGGATCGGGTAGGTCGTCGAGCCAAACGGACTAGCGAGCGCTCCAACCGCCGTCGACGATCAGGTTTTGGCCGGTGATGAACGAGCCGGCATCACTGGCCAGCAGCAACACCGCCCCGGCCAGGTCCGCCGGGACACCGACCCGGCCCAGCGGTGTCGCCTCTCGGAATCGCTCGGTTTGCACGGCGACTAGTGTCGCCTTGGGAATTTGCCCGGGGCTCAGGCAGTTCACCCGCACGCCGGACAGGCTCCATTCCATGGCGAGTGCGCGCGCCATGTTCACCACCGCGCCCTTGGCGATGTGGTAATCGGCGGCGGAGCCCACCCATCCGGGACCGTAGGCGCGGCGATCGGAGCCAAGCGCGCCATGGATCGAGCCAATCAGGATGATGGAACCGCCACCGGCGTCGATCATGTGCCGGGCAGCGGCCTGCGCACAGGTTGCGGTGCCCAGCACGTTCACGTCCAAGGTCGTCCGAAGGTCCTGCGGGTCCAGGTCCGTGAACGACCCGCGCACCGCCGAGCCCCCGGCGTTGGCCACCAGCACGTCCAACCGTCCGGTATCGGCCACTACCCCGTCCACCAGCGCCCGAACGTCCACCGGGTCGGCAATGTCGCAGCAGTGAGCCGATGCCCTGGCGCCAGCCGCAGTGAGCGCATCCGCGACCGCGGCACAGACCTCCAGTCGCCGGGACGCCAGGTGCACCTCGGCACCGGCTCCGGCGAGAGCCGCCGCCATTGCGGCGCCGAGATGCGTTCCGCCACCGGTGATCAGGGCTACCTGCCCGGTCAAGTCGAACAGGTCTGCGGGCGAGCGGACCGGGGCGGCCGCCGAGGATGCGTCGTCGGCGGCCGCCCCGGCCCTGATATCCGTTGTATCGGTCACCGATCAGCCGACCTTGACGCCTTCCAACACCAGCCGATCGTCCACGTCGCGAGTGATGCCAGTGATGTTCTTCTTGCAGGCGATCAGCGAGATGCTCGTGCACACCGGGATCGCGAAGCACTCGGTGGACAGCACCTCGTTCAACTGTGCGTACGCCGCCTTCGCCGCGTCCGGGGTTATCGCGCCCTCCGAGGCTGCGATGGCGTCGATGTAGGCCTTCGGTGTCTTGTCCTTGAGCACCGGATTGTCCGTGGTCCGGTAGATCGAGTTGGTCGCCACCCGCGAGGGACTCTTCGACGAGTTCCCGATACCGCCGAACAGCAAGCCGAACTCGCCGGCCAGCAGCTTCTGCCGGAACGCCTGCGCCTCCAGTGTGTTGATCTTGAGGTCGAACCCGATCTGGCTCAGGCTCTGTTGCAGGATCTGCAGCATCTTCAAGGCGTCAGAGTTGGATCCGTCGGCCAGCGCCTCGGCGGACTTAGGCGCTCCTGACTCCGCCAACAGCTGCTTGGCGGTGTCCAGGTCGTAGGAGTTCTTCTGTTCATAGGCCGGGTCGTTGGCTGGTGAGTTCGGGCCCCACGGAAGGAAGCACGGAGCGCCGTAGCCGAAGTACACCTCGTCCACGATCCGCTGCCGATCCACCGATCGAGCGATCGCCTGCCGCAGCTTGATGTTGTCGAACGGTGCGATATTCGTGTTGATCCGAATGCAGTCCACCAGGGCTCCCGGGTAGCCCTCGATGATGCTGAACTGGTCCTTCAGCTGTGCGGCGTGCCGAGGCGGGAACCGGTAGATCACATCCATCTCACCAGCCTGCAACGCCGACACCATGGAGTCGTCGTTGTCGAAGATGCGGAAGGTGGCCTTGTCCAGCGACACCGCCTGCGCATTCCAGAAGTCTGGCCACCTGGTGATCACCAGGTTGTTGCCTGGGTCACGCGACGCCAGCTGGAATGGGCCACCGCTGGCTGGCTTCGTGGCCAGGTCATCGGAGCTGTTCTTGTCCTTGTCTACGATCGGGAAGCTCTCCAGCAAGTCGGTCACCAGCAACTCCGCCACCGGGCTGGTGAAGGTGAGCTCGACGGTATGGTCGTCAATTGCCTTGTAATCCTTGACAATTGCCATTGGGCCATTCAGTTGCTGGCCCTGGTCTGGGTCAGCCGCTCGCTTGAACCCGGCAATCAGGTCGTCCACGGTCCAGGTCTTGCCGGTCTGCAGCTTGACGTTCTCCCGCAGAGTGAGCGTGATCGAGGTGTTGTCCGAATTGAGCTCCCATTTGGTCAGCGCCGCCGGCTTCGCGGTGAGCTTGTCGTCATAATCGATCAGGAATTCGTTGAGATTCTGCATCTGGATAAAGTTGACGGTGCCGTTGTAGTACGGGTCGAAATTGGCCATGTCAGTCACGACGCCAACGGTGATCTCACCGCCACCGCCACCGCCACCGGCTCCCCCACCCGCGCTGGGCGACGCGCCGGTGGCAGGAGCCGATCCGGAAGGGCTGGTCCCGCCGGTGACACTGCCGGGTGCGGTGCTGGAGCCACCGGTGTCGGAGCCTTCAGAACCGCAGGCCGCCAGCAGGCCGGGACCCACGATCAGGGCGCCGCCACCGACCAGCGACATCTTGAGTAGCCCGCGGCGGGACAGCAGCCGTCGCTGGTCAACGGCGGGCTCGCCGGTCACGGCGTCGTTGGAGTGCTTCTCGGGCATGGTGGAACCTTTCGATAACGGAGTGGGACGTGGTCGACGAAGTGCTACACCGCATCGGGCGATGCGCTGGTCTGGTTTGCCATCAACACTGGTGGTGCCGGCAGGTCATTCAGCCGGATACCTTTGCCCCGTCCAGCACCAGCCAGTTGTCGACGGTGCGCGCCACCCCCGTGACGGACTTCTTGATGCCGATCAGGGTCGGCTGCACGCAAACCGGCACGCCGAATGCTTGTGTCGAGATCACCTCGTTGAGCTTGGCATAGGCGGCCTTCGCCGCATCCGGTGTCACCGCCTGCTCCGACGCGTGGATGGCATCGACATATTCCGGTGGCAGCTTGTTGCCTAGCACGACGTTATTCTCGGTACGGAAGATCGAGTTCGTTGCGATCCGGGACGGGCTCTTGGAGGTGTTGCCCAGCCCGTTGAATGCGATGGCGAACTTACCGGTCACGATCTCCTGGTTGTAGGTTTGCAGGTCCTTCGACTCGATGGTCAGCTCGAATCCGATCTGCTTGAGGTCCTGCTGCAGGATTTGCAGCATCTGCAGCCGCAACGCGTCGCCGCCGTTCGCCAGCGCGGTGGCTCCCTTGGGCGATCCGGCTTCCTTCCAGAGCTGTTTGGCCAGGGTCAGATCGTAAGCGTTCTTCTCCTTGTACGCCGGGTCCGTTGCCGGCGAGTTCGGCCCCCAGGGGAGATACAGCGGGCCGCCGTAGCCGAAGTACACCTCCTGCACGATGCGTTCGCGATCCAGACTGTGTGAGATTGCTTGCCGCAACTTGATGTTGTCGAACGGAGGCTTGTTTGGGTTCATCCGCAGACAGTCGACCAGGGCGCCTGGGTAACCCTCAAGAATGGTGAACTCGTCTTTGAGCTGCGCCGCGTTCTTCGGGGGGAAGTTGTAGATCACGTCAACCGCACCGGACTGCAACCCGGCGACCATCGAATCTGCGTCGCTGAAGATTCGGAACGTCACCGTGTCGAGATGGACGTTCGCCGCATCCCAGTATTTCTCGAATCGGCCGACGACGATGTCGTTGCCCGGATCCCGGGAGACGAGTTTGAACGGGCCCCCGCTCGCGGCTTTGGTGGCCAGCGCGGCGTTGCTGTTGCCTGCGGAGTCCATCGCCGGGAAGCTCTCCAGCAAGTCGGTGACGAGCAGCTCGGCGACCGGCTGAGTGAATGTCAACACCACTGTATGGTCGTCGCTGGCGGTGTAGTCCTTCACGATTGCCATTGGCCCATACAGCTGGTTGCCCTCATCCGCGTTTGCGGCGCGCTTGAATCCCGCCACGAGATCCTCGGCGGTCCAGGTCTTGCCGGTCTGGAGCTGGAGGTCGGGGCGAAGGCTCAGGGTGACCTGCGTGTGATCCTCGTTGAGTTCCCATGCGGTCAGCGCCGACGGGCTCGGCTTGAGGGAGTCGTCGTAGTCGATCAGGAACGTGTTGAGGTTGCTCAGGATGATGAAGTTGTTGCCGAGGATCTTGTACGGATCGAAATCGCTGATGTCACCGACCGCGCCGACGGTGATCTTCCCACCGCCACCGCCGCCACCACCACCGGCGACGGACGTCGAGCCAGTCGGTGTCGAGCCGGAAGACGCCGGCGCACCCTCGCTCGTGTCGGTGCCGCCGGTCGGGGTGCCCGATCCGCCGCTGCCGGTGCCGTCGGAGCTGCACGCCGCCAGCAGACCTGGCCCGACGATCAGCGCTCCTCCGGCGAGTGAGAGCTTGAACAGGCCACGCCGCGACAGCAGCGGATGATCGGCAGGAATCCGGTCGCCGGCAACCGGTTCCGAGATTTCGTGAGACACGTTCGCTTCCTCCTTGCGCATCGAGCTGGCGCGGACGCCTGGTTAACGGAGCCTGACCCTCGGATCGAGGTAGGCATACAACACATCGACGATCAGGTTGATCAACAAAAACGCGATAACGATGAAGAGCACAGCAGCCTGGATGATCGGGTAGTCGCGGCCAGTTACCGCGGTGTAGATCAGCCGGCCGAGGCCCGGATAGGAGAACACCACCTCTGTGACCACTGTGCCACCGAGGAACTCGCCGATCTGCAGGCCGACCACGGTGACGGTGGGCAACAGCGCGTTACGCAGCGCATGCCGGGAGACGACCGCGTGCTCGGGTACCCCCTTCGCCCGAGCGGTGCGGATGAAGTCCTGGCCCAGCGAGTCCCGCAACGACGCGGCGACGAACCGCGCGATGATGCCTGAGATATAGATGCCGAGGCAAAGCGCTGGCAAAAAGGTGTTCTTGAACGCCCCTAGCGGATCGCTCCAGAGCGACACATAGTTGGACACCGACGGGAACATGTGCTTCTTCACCGCCAGGCCGATGATCAGCAGAATCCCGACCCAGAATGTGGGGATCGCCAGCGCTGCCGCCTGGTAGAAGTTGATCACCTTGGTGACGAGGGACCGTGGCTTGAGGGCGGCAACGATACCCAGCGGCAGCGCCAGGAGCAGGCCGATCAGCATGGAGAACAGAGTCAATTGCAGCGAGGCGGGGATGCGGCTGGCCAGCTGGCTCAGTACCGACTCACCGTTGATCGCCGAGTTGCCGAAATCCAGCTGCACGGCATGCCCTACCCACAGAAAGTATTGGGTCATGACGGGCTTGTCCAGGCCGAGCCGGTGCTCGGCCGCGGCGATGGTCTGTGGAGTGGCGTCCGGGCCGACCAGGGCCAGCGCGGGGTTGCCGGGGACGGCGTAGACGATGGCCCATACCGCGATCGACGCCAAGATCAGCACCGGGACGAATTGCAATAGCCGCCGCAGGATATAGCTACCCATCAGCCCATCCCCCCGACCTTGGCCCGTCCGGGGCCGCGGGTGCCGAGCGCGGTTTGCATGCCGCGGCCGACGCCGTCCAGCGCGGCGATGGTGACGGCCAGAGCGACGCCGGGCAGCACGGCGTACCACACCTGCTGGTACAGGTAGGAGCGGGAAGTCTGCAGCATGCCGCCCCAGCTGGGCGCCGGCGGTGGGGTTCCGAGCCCGATAAAGCTCAACGCCGCGGCTACCAGAATGGCCACCGAGGCGGTGACGATGATCTGCACGATGATCGGTCCCATGATGTTCGGTGTCACCGTGCGGAACATGATGTCGAACCGGGATGCGCCCATACTTCGTGCGGCCAGCACGTATTCGCGCTCTCGCAGGCTCAATGTAGAAGCCCTGGCTAACCGGATGAACGCCGGGATGGCTCCGATCCCGATCGCCAGAGTCAGATTCAGCACACCGGACCCGAGGATCGCCACCACCACGAGCGCGAACAGGATGCCGGGAACGGCCAGTACGAAGTCGGTGATCCGCATGACGATGGCATCCACCACGCCACCGAGGTATCCGGAGAGCACGCCCAGCGGGAGGCCGACCAGGCAGGCGAAGGCGGCAGCTCCGACCGCGGTCTCCAGGGACAGCTGCGCCCCGTAGACCACTCGGGAAAACAGGTCACGCCCCAGCTCGTCGGTGCCGAACCAGTGCTGGGCATTGGGGCCTTGCAATGCGGATCCCGCCCGTAAGAGCGGGTCGAACGGCGCGATCAACGGAGCGGCGATGGCAACGATCGCCATCAGCAGTAGCACCACGGCGCCGACCACTCCAGGGGTGGTGTGCAGGAACTTGCGCCCTACCGTGGAACGGCGCCGGGGCGTCGATTGTGTCGGTGCGGCGGGTGCCGCCGGCGTCGCCGTCATGGCCGCCCTCCGATCGGATCAATCGCGTCGGGCCGCACCACTCGGGCCCCGCTGACACCGGCCAGCTCGGCGGCGAAATGGCAAGCAACCAGCTGCCCGCCCGCGGTGCGCGTGCGCAATTCCGGCTCCTGGGTGGCGCAGATGTCCTGTGCCCAGGCGCAGCGGGTGCGAAATCGGCATCCGGACGGCGGGTTGACCGGGCTCGGCAGGTCGCCGCTGAGGACGATGCGCTCGCGGCGCAGGTCCGGGTCCGGAATCGGAACCGCGGAGAGCAACGCCTTCGTGTAGGGGTGCAGCGGGTGGTCGTACACCTCGTCCCTGTCGCCCACCTCTACGATCTTGCCGAGGTACATGACCGCCACCCGATCGCACAGGTGACGCACCACCGACAGATCGTGGCTGATGAACAAGAAGGCCACTCCGAGCTGGTTCTGCAGGTCGCGCAGCAGATTCAGCACCTGCGCCTGCACCGACACGTCCAGTGCGGAGGCCGGCTCGTCCAGGAGCATGACCTTCGGCGACAGAGCCAACGCCCGGGCGATGCCGATCCGCTGGCGTTGCCCGCCGGAGAATT
Organism: uncultured Actinomycetes bacterium; assembly: GCA_937926105.1. The sequence continues at coordinate 198,993 of CALANS010000175.1, forward strand.
CCGCGGGAACCCGCTCCCCCTGATCGGCTCGGAGCCCGACCTGGCCGAGTAGGTCGATGGCCCGCTGGCGCCGCTCCGCGGCCGATCCAATCCGGTGCACCCGCAACGGCTCGGCAACGTTGGCGATCGCGGACAGCCGCGGGTTCAACGATCCCAGGGGGTCCTGGAAGACCATGGACATGGCCCTGGCGAGTTGCCGACGGTCGCTGGCGCCCGTCACCCGCACTCCGTCCAACTCGACGGTCCCGGATGTTGGCTGTACCAATCCCATCACTGTGCGCCCGGTGGTGGTCTTGCCCGAACCGGACTCGCCAACCAGGCCGAGCGAGCGACCCGAATAGAGCTCGAAGCTCACTTCGTCCACCGCGTGGACTGCGCCGACCTGCCTGCCCAGCACTCCTCGACGTATCGGGAAGTGCTTGACCAGATTGCTGACTCGGAGCACCGGAGGCAACGACGGCGCGCTCATGACGATTCCACGACGGTGTCCCGGCGATGCGCCCAGTCGGGCACCTCGGAAGCGAAATGGCAGGCGCTCGCGGCACTTTCGCCGGTATTCAGCAGCATCGGTCGTGTGGTCAGGCACAATTCCCGGCCCGCTGACAGCTCGCAGCGGGGCTGGAATGGGCAGCCGCGGATGGTCTCCCTGAGATCGGGTGGCGAGCCGGGGATCGGTGCCAGGGCCTCGACCTGGCGGTCCAGCCGCGGCAGACAGGACAGCAGTCCGACGGTGTACGGATGCCGTGGACTGTGGAAAATCTGCCGGACCGGAGCGGTCTCCACCACCCGGCCGGCATACATCACCGCCACCCGCTCGGCGACCTCGGCGACCACGCCCAGATCATGGGTAATCAGCACCACCGCGGCGCCGGTCTCCTGGCGGGCGACCCGGAGCAATTCCAACAGCTGTGCCTGCACCGTCACGTCTACGGCGGTTGTCGGCTCGTCGGCAATGATCACCTTGGGGTTGTTCGCGATCGCCATCGCGATCACCACCCGCTGACACATCCCGCCGGAGAACTCGTGTGGGTACTGGTCGTACCGAACGTCCGGCTGGGGAACGCCGACCATGCCCAACAACTCGATGGAGCGCCCGCGGGCGGCGGCCGAGGTTAGCTTGCGGTTGTGCACGACCAGGGTCTCCGCGACCTGGCGGCCGACGGTCATCACTGGGTTGAGGGCGGACATCGGGTTCTGGAATACCATCGTCAGATCCGAGCCGAGCAACCGGCGCCGCTTCTTGTCCGGAATTCGCAGCAGGTCGAAGCCACCGAACTCGACGGTCCCGGACGTGACGCGTCCCGCGTCCAGCAGCCCCAGCGCGGCCAGGACGGTCACCGATTTCCCGGATCCGGTCTCGCCGACCACCGCCAGGGTCTCCCCCGCGTGCACCGTGTAGCTGACTCCGTCCACGGCCCGGACGACACCCTCCGGCGTGTCGAACTCGACCACCAGATCCTTGATCTCAAGGACTGGCTTCACCACGGTTGATCCAGGTCTGCGTCGAACGGCCACAGCGGTCGCCGTGGCCGGGTGAACGGCATCCGCTCCAGGCGGGAGTCGGCCGGCCCGGTGGTGTCGACATCGATGCACTCGGCGGCCAGCGGCGCGTAGTAGGCCTTGTATCCGCCCGCCGACTTGGCCACCACCGCCCGAGCCGAGCGGGGGTCGAGGCCCACCCGCAGGTACAACTGGTAGTCCAGTTGACTGGCCGGGCGGCTGGTTACTACCAGATTGATGGCATCGTCGATCACCAGCACCGCGGTCAGCCCGACGTCGGCGGGCGCAGGCGGGTACAGCGACTGGTAGACGCCGTCGCACACGGTCGCGACCGTCCCGGTCACGGCAACCGGTCGGTGGAAGTCCGGCGCCAGCGTCCCACCTACCGTGACGGTTGCGGTACCGCCGACTCCGGCGCGGGCGAGTGCCTGCGCGGCCGACGCATCGGTGACGATCAGCATGACAGGGCCCGGTACCGGATCATCGAGAAGCGCGGACAGAATCTGCACTCCGTCCCCGGTCGCGCCCGCCGAAACGCTGTCGGCGCCGTCGGAGAGCACGATCGGCCGATCCGTGGCCGCCTCGCGCACCGCCGCTAGCGCCGCCTGCACCCCGGTCTTCGGCGCCTGTATCCGGTGCCGGCGCTCCCAGACCATCGCTCCCAGCTCGTCGGCGCGCCGCTGGGCCAGTTCACGATCGCCGTCCGCGATCACCAGCACCGACCAGCCCAGCTCGGTGACGTCCAGCCAGGGCTGGGTGGCGAACACGCAGCCGTCCAGGATGCCCTCCTCAGCGAGCATCTCATCCAGTCGTGACATCACCTCGGACATCGGCGGCACCGTGGTGTCCTGACCCTCGGACGAGGTGACCATCCGAACCTTGCGCCAGCCGAGCACGGGCGAGGCTCCATCGATCGCCGCCAACAGCAGCCGCATCGCCCGCTCGCCGGTCGAGTAGATATCCACGTGTGGCAGCGTGTGATAGCCGGCGACCAACGGGGTAACCTCTGCCATCCGAGCAGTGAAGTGCGTATGCAGGTCGGCCGAGTATGCGATCGGCACCGCGGGTCCGACGAGCCGGCGGACCGCCTCCAGCAGGTCGCCCTCGGTGTCTTCGCAGTCTTCGGCCACCATGGCGCCGTGCAGCGAGAGGTAGACACCGTCCAGTCCGCCGACATGCGGAGCCAATCCCGCCAGCAGCCGGTCACGCAGCTCGGGGTAGGCGCCGGCGGCCACCGTCGGCCCGGACAGGCCGAATGCGGCCGTCGTGGGGAGCACGATGGCCCCGGCCGCACGGGCGACCGCGACCGCCCCAGCCACCGAATCGATGCCACCACCGGATGTCAGCACCTCGTCGCCAGTGGTCGCACTCCGGTCGAACGTGGACAGTGGAGTGGTCCCGGGAGCGAACGAATTAGTCTCGAACATCAGCGCGGCCACGGCCACCCTGGGCGGGTGGGCGCCCGCCACCCAATCCGTTGCCGACACCGCTGCCGTCAAAGCCACACCCGCTTCCCAAAGGGTTCCACTGATCGGAACCTAGGTTCTGGTATGGCTGAATGTATCGGTCGCGACGGTGCGGGTCAACGATTTGTGCGTGTGGCGCCCCTGTCCGTCCGTCCTGGGTCTTCCACCAGCCATCGATCCTCGCTGCCGGCCGGTGCGTAGACCCACCAGACGACCATCGGCTCATCCTCCGATGCGATGGTGACGTGCTCGGACATCGATGGCGTCAGCACCACCGAACCAGGGCCGACCGGATAGTCCGTCCCGTCGATCACGATCACCCCTCGGCCGGCCAATACGGTGGCCAGTTCCTCGGCGATGTGGTGGTGGGCGGGTGTCGCGTAGCCGGCCGGAAGCACACTCAGGCCGACCGCCATGTGGTTGGTGGTTCCGTCCGCCGGCGTGCCCCGGACTCCGAGGATCCGGCCGTCGATCAGTGGTGCCCCTGGGCCGCCCCCAGCAGCCAGCGCGGCAAGGCCCTCCTCGACGATCGCGCGGTGGTTCCATACCCGGGGGCATACGCGCCCAGATCGACCCGGATCGACCACGGCACTCATTCCGGCAGCCGCCGCTCGGCCGGGCCAGAGCCTACGATGGCGGTCGCTTCGACCTCAATCAGCAGGTCCGGATGCAGCAGTGCCGACACTTGATAGAAGGCACTGGCCGGCGGGTTCGCGCCGAAGGTCTCGCCGTGCGCACGGCCAGCTTCTTGCCAACGGGTGATATCGGTGACGAACACTCTGGTGCGTACCACATCTTCGATGGCGCCGCCCAAATCCTGCACCGCCTTGCCGATGAGATCACAGACCTGCTTCGCCTGCCGGTACATATCGCCCGGATACAGGATCTGGCCGTCCGGTCCGCTCGATGACGTCCCGGCCACCTCGATGATGTCGCCGACCCGTACCGCCCGGGAGTAGCCCACCGTCGACCAGGCTCGGTTGGAGGGAATGATGGTTCGTCCTGACATGCTGTCGAGCTCCTTTGCTACAGCGATTCACATGGTGAAATAGAATTCCAGCGATCGGCGGCTGCCGGGCAACTCCTCTAACGGTCGGCGAGAGTTGAGGCGACGGCGCGGCTTCCGCCATCTGGTCGGTCCTACTGGCCGGGACATTGACACCCTATCGGCAACCCGTTATCGTTTCAATGACCTTCTGCAACCACATTTCACATTGTGAATAGTGAGGTGGAACCCGTGTCCTCAGGACTCCCGCCTGGGCGCATCCAGTCGGTGTCCAGGGCGCTGGTCCTGCTCAACCTGGTCGCTGAGAGAACCGTTGAGAACAGTGGAACGTCCCTGGCCCGGGCTGCCGGATTGGCCGTGCCCACCGCACACCATTTGCTCGCTACCCTGGCGGCACACGGCCTGGTGACCCGAGACGACGGCGGCGGATACGTTCTGGGCCCGGCGGTGGCCGCACTGGCCAACGCTTACCACCGCGAGATGTCCCCGCCCGCCTATCTGCTCGGACCCTTGCGCCAGCTGGTTACGCAAACCGGCGAGACCGGCTACCTCGCCGCCTGGCGACGGGGCGAGATCGTGATGCTGGCATCGGTCGACGGCGGCCTGCCGGTGCGCGTCTCCGTGCCAACGGGGCCGTATCGGGATGCGCACGCTCGCGCCAGCGGCAAGCTCTTGCTAGCGCTTTCCGATGACGACCAACGAGCCAGCTATCTGTCGGCGCATCCGGTGCGGGCCGTCACCCCGCACACCGTCACCGCCGGTCGCCGCTTGGCTCACCAATTCGCCACCATTCGCAAGGAGGGAATCGCCATCGATCAGGAGGAGTTCCAAGACGGCGTCAGCTGCCTGGCCGCACCGGTGCTGCACCGGGACGTGCTGGTGGCTTCCTATGCCCTGTCCGTTCCGACGGAACGATTCCGGGCTCGACGGGCCCACCTGACGGCGGCGTTGCTAGCCGCGGCCGGGTCGGCCACCGGGTCCGCACCATTGGAGGTTGCCCGATGAAGCTTCGCATGCGCCAAGCGATCGCTGCCGCGCTCACCGACGAGATGCGCGGCGACGAATCCGTCATAGTGCTCGGCGAGGATGTGGCGGCCAGCGGCGGGGTGTTCAAGGCCACCGAAGGCCTGCTCGAGGAGTTCGGACCGACCCGCGTGCGGGACACGCCCATCTCGGAGATGGGATTCCTGGGGGCGGCGGTAGGTGCGGCGGCCACCGGCCTGCGCCCCGTGGTTGAGATCATGTTCATGGAATTCCTAGGTGTCGCGCTGGACCAGTTGGTGACCCAGGCGGCGAAATATCATTATCTGTCTGCCGGTCGTCTCTCGGTACCGCTCGTGCTGCGCGGGTCGGTCGGATCCGGCTTGGGATTCGGGGCTCAGCATTCACACACGCTGGAACATTGGTTCTCTGCCACTCCGGGACTGACCGTGGCGATGGCCTCCACCCCGGCCAACGCCTACGGGTTGGTGCGCTCGGCCATTCGTGACGATAACCCGGTGGTCGTACTCGAACCCCGGGCCTGCTACGGCGATCGCGGCGAGGTGGACCGATCCCTTGCCGGCCTGGTGCCGCTCGGTGTGGCCGAGTCGATCCGCCAGGGTGACGACGTGACCATCATCGGTCTTGGCCGAACGCCCGGCATCGCTCGGCAGGCGGCCGACGCCTCCGATTCCTGGTCCGCGGAGGTGATCGATCTGCGGACCCTGGTTCCCTGGGACCGATCCGCCGTCTTCGAATCGGTCCGCCGCACCCGCCGATTGGTCATTGTGGAGGAGAATCCGCACACCGGCGGGTGGGGTGCGGACATTGCCGACGAGGTATCCGGCCGGTTGTTCGGCGAGTTGGCGGCGCCGGTGTTACGCATCGCCTGCCCGGATGTGCCGGTCCCCTTCAATCGAGAGCTGGAGCACAGTTGGACACCCGATCAGAATGTGGTCGTCAGCCAGGTGGACGCCCTGATGTCTACCGGCAGACTGCCGGAACCGTGGTGGGCGGCATGATCGCGACATCGACGTCGGCAGCGGTCCCCTCCGTCGACCTAGCGGGCCGGCGGGCCCTGGCCGTCGATCCGCTGGCACGGCTGGCGCGGATGCTGGAGATCAGGATGCTCGAGGACCGCATCCTTGAACTCTTCGCCGAGGGCCTGATCCACGGCAGCACGCATACCTGCCAGGGCCAGGAGGCCGTCGCAGTCGGCATTGCCAGCGCGGCGCTGGCTACCGACTGGGTGTCGTGCACATACCGCGGACACGGCGTCGCGCTCGCGCTCGGGGCCACCCCGGAAGCCGTCCTGGGCGAGGTGCTCGGTCGAACATGTGGCAGCGCCGGTGGTCTGGGTGGGTCCATGCACCTGTGCGAGCCCGAGGTGGGATTGCTGCCCACGTCGGCGATCGTGGGAGCGGGACTGCCGATTGCCGTCGGCGCGGCCCTGTCTGCATCGGTCCGGGGCACCGATCAGGCGGGGATTGCCGTGTTCGGGGATGGCACGACGAATATCGGGGCGTTTCACGAGGCGATGAACCTGGCCGCAATCTGGCGGCTGCCGGTGGTCTTCGTGTGCGAGAACAACCTGTACGGCGAGTATTCCAGGATCGACACGACCACCCCGGTGCAGGACATCGCCGACCGGGCGGCGAGCTATGCGATGGCCGCCAAGATCGTGGACGGGCAGGACGTGACGGCGGTCTCGGCCGCGGTCGCCGACGCGCTCGAGTCCGCTCGCGCCGGGGCCGGGCCGACCCTGCTCGAGATGAAGACCTACCGATACGCCGGCCACTCCAGGGGCGATCTCGGTAGCTACCGTCCCGCCGGCGAGCTGGCGGAGTGGCAGACCCGCGATCCGATTGAGCTGTACCAGGAGTCGTTGCGGGCCGACAGCACATTGCGACAGGCTGGGATCGAGATCGACGACGTCCGGGCCCGCGTGGCCGAGCGAATCGCTGCGGCCGAGCGCACCGTCCTGGCGAGCCCGGCCCCCCAGCGCGCCTCGATGTGGGCACACGTGATGGCGCCGGCGGTGAACCGGTGACAACGACGCTGACGGTGCCCAAGCTGGGTGACACCGCCGACTCTGTGGTCGTCGTGGAATGGCTGGCAGCCCCGGGTGATCGGCTTGAGGCGGGGCGGCCGCTGCTCCGGGTGGAAACCGCCAAGGTCGAAGTAGAGATTCCTGCACCTGTCGATGGGATACTCGTGGAGATATTGGCCGAAGTGGATGACGAGTTGGAAGTCGGCACGGCGCTGGCGGTGATCGACGATGAGTGAGGCAACCAACGGGGCGGTGCTCATCACAGGAGCCGCGAGCGGCATCGGGCATCAGATTGCCGCTCGGCTGCTCGGTGACGACCGGGCAGTTCGCACGGTCTTGGCGGACCTCGGCACCGACGGGATGGCAGATCTCGTTGCAGACTTTGGTACCGACCGGGTACTGACACTGCAGTGCGACGTGAGCGACCGGCAACAGGTTGGCAGCATGGTGGATCGCGCCGTCGACTGGTCGGGCAGGCTGTCTGGCCTGGTCAATTGCGCCGGCAATCACACCAAGGTGTCCTCCCTCGACATGACCCCAGAGCAGTGGCACGAGATCCTGTCGTGCCACCTCGATGGCACGTTCTACACCAGCCAGGCTGTAGCTCGCCATATGGCAACGACCCATGGCGGGGCGATCGTCAACTTCTCCTCAGTGGCCAGGCAGTTCGGCTGGGCTGCCAGGTTGGCCTACGCCGTGGGCAAGGCGGGGATCGACGCCATGACGCGGACACTCGCGGTCGAATGGGCGCAGTACGGTATCCGAGTTAACGCGGTAGCGCCAGGCTACATCGAAACGCCGATGATCGCGCGGGCCATGGCCGACGGTCAGTTCGATATGACCGTCACCAAATTGCACGCCATCGAACGATTGGGCACGCCGGACGAAGTCGCGCGCGCTGTGCAGTTCCTGTTGTCCGACGGGGCAAGCTTCATCACCGGCGACATACTGTTGGTGGACGGTGGCTTTTCGGCACGAAAGGTCCCATGGTGACAGTGAGTATCACGAGGGCGTGAGCCGGTGAGTCAGCCTCGGCGCTGCGTCGTCACGGCAGACCGGATATGGGACGGCATCGAATCGATCAGTCGTCCCGACCGAGCAGTCATCATCAGGGACGGTCACATCGAGACCGTCGTAGACCGCGCCACCGCGCCCGCTGATCTTCCCTGGTTCGAATTTGGCGGGTGCACGGTGCTCCCGGGACTGATCGATGCACACGTGCACCTGGCTCCCTGGATGCTTCCCACCTTTCTGGCCGCCGGTGTCACGACCGTCCGTGACCTAGGGAACGACCTACCTTCCGTACTATCGTGGCGCAAGCTGGTGAGCGAGCATCCAACCTTCGGACCACGTATCTTCTGCACCGGGCCGCTGTTGGATGGCTCGGTCGCGCACTGGCCGCTGATCGGTCGCGAGCATCGCACGCCGGCAGCCATCCAACGGTCCGTTGCCGAGCTGGCGTCCGCCGGCGTCGACGCAGTCAAGCTGTACGCCCATCTCGACGGGCCGCGGCTCGCCGCCGCGGTCGATGCCGCTCACCGCCACGGGCTCACCGCGGTGGCCCATCTCGGCGATGCGACGGTGGCGCAGGCGGCTACCGCGGGCGTCGACGAGATCGAGCACTTCAGTGGCTGTCAGGCAGCCTGGCAGCAGAGCGAAACAGCAGATCTCGCCGAGCTGGCCAGCACACTCCGCAGCGCCGAGATCGCGATGTGCCCCACCCTCGTCGTGTGGGATCGGCTGGGCCGGCCATTCGACACCGCGCTGACACGCGACAGGCTCCTCGACTGGGTACCGGACGATGTACGGACCACTTGGCGGCACAACGCGTATCGATACCGCGGTGCATCGGCGCGCCTGGACTTGCAGGCAAGCGTCGTGAACATGAAGCGATGTCTCGACCACGTGCACGGTGCCGGTGTGCCCGTGCTGGCCGGCTCCGACACCCCGTTCCCCTACCTCGTCCCGGGTTTCAGCCTGCACGATGAGCTGGCGCTGATGGTCGACGCGGGTTTGCGCGCAGTCGATGTACTGCGCTCAGCCACCAGCGTATCGGCGGCGGCCCTCGGAGCGGCCGGGACCGTTGGCGCGCTCGTCGAGGGAGCGCACGCCGACCTGCTCGCCGTCCATGGCGACCCGCTGGCGGACATCGCAGCGATCGGGCAGGTTGCCGCGGTGTTCAAGGCGGGTAGCCGACTCAGCTCCGCGGGCCTTCGCCGGCGCTCCGTCCGGTTGCATCGGGAGCAACAGCCGGCACCCATCGACCGGAGCCTTCGCGAGTGGGCCGATCTGGCACGAGCGGCGACCGGCACGGATTGGGGTCGCCATGGGCACGGATGAGCGGCCGGCGCCGGACCCACCGACCTTGCCACGACCATGGGACCTGTTCGACATGACGGGCCGGGTGGCCGTTGTCACCGGAGGGGGCGTCCACCTTGGGCGAGCGATGGCAGCGGCACTGGCAGGAGCGGGCGGGACCGTCTACATCGCGTCCCGCGACGGCGATCGATGCCGAGCGGTTGCCGCGCAGATGACCGCCGCCGGAGGCACTGTCTACGGCCGGGCCTGTGACATCTCGGATCCGGCGGAAATCGACGAACTCATGCACAGCGTCGCCGTCGACCACGGGCGCCTGGACGTGGCGGTCTGCAACGCGGCGGCCAGATCCAAGGGCAGCTTCCTGGACATGGACACGTCTGTCTTGCGGGCCAATCTGAATGTCAACATCCTCGGCACCGCACTGTGCGCACAAGCGGCCGCACGGCACATGATTCCCCGTGGCGCCGGCTCGATCATCCTGATCGGCTCGACCCACGGTGCACTCGGGTCGGATCGACGGACCTATGCTCCCGGTTTCCAGGGCTCGGCCGCCGACTATCACATCGCCAAGGGCGCCATTGTTAACATGGCCCGAGCATTGGGAACGGAGTGGGCCTCGGCGGGAGTACGAGTCAACTGCCTGAGCCCGGGACAGATCCCGCAATCGTGGCTGTCGGGTCAACAGCTGGAGTATTTTCGGTCCGGCATACCGCTGGGCCGGCTCGGCCGCAGCGACGACCTGGCGGGAGCGATCCTGCTGCTCGCTTCCGACGCCGGCAGCTACATCACCGGGCAGAACCTCATCGTGGATGGCGGATGGAGTGCCTGGTAACTCGGACGGCCCGCCGCCTGCCGCCCTCGGCTCACGCGTCGATCCGGGCGCCAGAATCAACGTCGAAGAGGGACGCGCTGTCCAGATCGACCTGAACCAGGCATGAGTCACCCGGCCGCAGGCCATGCCCCAGCGGCACGCGCGCATGGCCCATGCCATGCGCGACCACGCCATGGTGGCCATCGGATCCCAGCCGGAAGGCCACCATCGCTTCAGCACCCAGATACTCGACCTCGACGACCTGTGCCAGCAGCCCACCCGTCCCGGCCCCGAGCGGGGCGATCGAGAGATGTTCGGCCCGGACACCCAACAACATCTTTGCGCGACCTGCAGCAATCTCTCGTAGCCGTGTAGGGACTGGCAGCGTTCCGCCCGCCACACTGAAGTGATCCCCGTCCGCCACGCACGTGAACAAGTTCATCGGCGGAGTCCCGATGAATCGGGCGACGAAGACGTTGGCCGGGCGCTCAAAGATCTCCTCAGGGGTTCCGATCTGCTGCACGGTGCCCTTGTCCAGCACCACAATCCGGGTGCCCATTGTCATGGCCTCGACCTGGTCGTGCGTGACATAGATGAAGCTCTTCCCCACCTTTCGATACAGCTCGGTGATCTCGGTACGCATCTGATTCCGCAATACAGCATCGAGGTTGCTCAAAGGTTCGTCCAGGAGATACAGGGAGGGCTCTCTGACCAGCGCCCGACCCACGGCAACTCGTTGTCGCTGCCCACCCGACAGCGTTCCCGGACGACGGTCCAGATACTCCGTTAGTTCCATCATCCCGGCCACCTCGTCCACCCGCTTGACGATGGTCGGATCCTTCATCAGCTTCCGTCTGACCAGGCTGTTAACAATTGGCAGATGATTCCACAGTTTGAAGCGTGCCATGACCAACGGAAAGGATAGATTTCCGCGCACGCTCATGTGCGGGTAGAGGGCATATGACTGGAACACGAAGGCGATGTTGCGAGACTTCGGCGGAAGATCGTTCATCCGACGACCGTCGAACTTCAGGGTTCCACTGGAGATGTCCGTCAACCCGGCAATCATCCGGAGCATGGTCGACTTTCCACAGCCGGATGGCCCTAGTAGAACGAGGAACTCGTTGTCCGGAATGACCGCAGCGAACGCGTCGACAGCCACGCTTTCTCCGAAGCGCTTCGTGACATTCTCAAATTCGATCACCGGCATGCGACTATCCCTTCACCGAGCCAGCGGACAGGCCCCCAATGATCCGACGTTGCAGCAGCAAGAAGAACACCACTGCGGGCAGCGTGAACCAGACCGCCGCCGCGAACACCGTGTTGATCGGCGTCACGAATTCGCCGACGAACGCGGCCAGCCCCGTCGATGCCGCCCAATTATCCTTCTCCTGTATGAATGTTGTGGCGAACATGAATTCGTTCCACCCGTCGAAGAAGCACAGCACAGCGGCGGCCGCAAGGCTGGGAGCCACCAACGGCAGGGTCACCATGGACATAATGCCGAACGACGGGCAACCGTCGACTCGGGCCGCCTCTTCGATCTCCACCGGGACGCTGTCGATCGCCGTCTTGATAATCCACACAGCGATCGGCATTGTGAAGGCAGTGACCGCCAGCACGACACCTCCAGCGTTGAGAAGACCGAGGGCCACGAATGCGGCGTACAGCGGAACAATGAGCATCGCTTGCGGGAGCATCTGCGTCGCGAACATCACAAAGCCCAGCACGCCGCGCCCGGCGAACTTGTAGCGACTGAGGGCGTAGGCGACGGTCACCGCTAGCAGGAGACTGAGAAGCGTGGTCCCGACCGCGATGAACAGCGAGTTCTTCAACCAGTCGAGCAGCGGCGACGAGTCCGAGCGGAAGACCTCGAATAGGTTACCCAAGCGCTGCAGGTTCAGTATCAAGCCCTGTGGCGTGGCATATAGCTGAAGCGGGTCGACGGTGACCGTGTTCACCATCCAGTACAGCGGGAATCCCGCGAAGGCGATGAAGGGCAGCAGTCCTACATATCTGCCCATGGTGGCGGCGACACGCCGGCGGCCGCTCACCGTGAGCCCCCGCGGAGAATGGACCGACGCTCGGCAAGGAAGAAGATCACCGTCACCCCCAGAGAGAATACGATTCCGATTACTCCGATCGCCGAAGCGCTACCCAGTTCATTGCTCTGAAACGCGTCCTGATACAGGTCGACCACGAGCGTGTTGGTCCGTCCGTTGGGCCCACCGCCAGTGAGCAAATAGAGCAGGTCGAACTGGCGAAACGACCAGATCGTCATCAGCAGGGTTACCACGCGAATCGTGGGGCGCAAGTGCGGGAGCGTGACGGTCTTAAAGGAGCTCAGCGGGTCGGCTCCGTCCACTCGCGATGCCTCGTACAACTCCTCCGGAATCGACTGGAGCGCCGCCAAGACGATCAGCATCACGAACGGCAGAACCTTCCAGATCGTCGCAACCAGCACCGACCACAGCGCAAGGTTGGGATCGGTCAGCCACCCGTGTCTGCCGAACCCGAGCGCAGAGCTCAGTCGATTGAATACCCCCGACGAATCGTTGTACATCCACCGAAAGAGCAGGTAGATCGCCACCGTGGGCATGGCCCACGGCACGATTAGGAGCGCCCGTACGAGCCCGCGTCCAGCGAACTTCCGGTTGATCAGGACTGCCGCGATCGTGCCCAGCACCAGCGATACCGCCACGGTGCAGAAACAGTAGACCAGACTTACCGACAGCGACGACCAGAATGCCCCGCTGGTCAGCAGCCTCTGGTAGTTGGCCAGCCCGACATATTGTCCGAAGGTGGGGTTGAGCAACGTCGTCGCCGTGAAGCTGAGGCTGATTCCCCTGATCATGGGCACGATGACCAGTAAGACGATGTAGGCGGCGCCGATTGCGCACAGCAGATACGGCTCGATGCGCGCGAGCGGCCGGGTCGTCGCTCTCGCCACCGACGACGGCGTGGTCATGTCACCATCCCAGATACCCGTTACGACACTCGTGATAGGCCACGGCGGACCGGCGCCTGGACCCATCCACTCCCACAGCGGGATGCTGCGCAGAGTGGATGGGTCGGACTCAGACGTACCGGCTATCCGCCGATTTCGGACTGCGCCTGCGATTGCGCTGCGTTGAGTGCATCAGTGGGCGATGCGTTCTCGGTCAGCACCTTGGAGAACGCCGTGAGGAAGATCTTTTCGATCTGAGGCGTCTGCGCCTCGAAACCCGGCACGACATTCGACTTTCCGGTACCGGTCTTCGGCAGGTCCATGTACCCGGCCGCCCACGGGTGCGCCGTCATGTAATCAGCTGACGGTGGCGTGTCTGTCCCCAACACTGCGGGTGCTTCGATCTCGGCGATCCGCTGCTGCTGCGGCTTTGCGTAAAACCACTTCAGGAATGCCTTGACAGCATCGAGGTTCTTGCTGTGCTTGTTGACCAGCAACATCTGCGGAATTACGGCGTACCCGGTGGTCGGGAAGGGTGTCTTCGAGACCCCCAGATTATCCGGCGCCAGATGCCCGGCGGTATTGGTAGTGGCGATGTTTGCCGACGCACTGTTCTCGATGGCGAAGCAGACCTGACCCTGACCAAACTTCAATCGAAAGGTCGAAGCGTCGTCGCCGACCGAGAAGGCACCGGAATCGTACATCTGCTTGAACGCGGTGACCGCGGCGATGTTCTCCGGAGCGTTCAAGGTCAGCTTGCCATCTTTGGCCATCGCACCACCGAAGCCTTGGACCCATGCATTGAAGTCGGTCCACCAACCGTCCATCTCGTTCATCTGGGAGCGGCCCGCGAATCCGATGACGCCCAACTTCTCCTTGCATTGCTTCGCATCTGCCAGCAATTCATCGAACGTCTTCGGCGGAGACTCAATTCCGGCCTTCGCGATGAGGCTCTTGTTCCAGATCAAGGCATAGTTGACGGTCTGGAACGGCACCCCATACAAGACCCCGTTGACCTTGCCCGCGTCTGCGGTGCTGTTCAGCGTGCCGGCCGGGAACACGTCGTCCAGCGCGACCAAGAGGCCGGACTTGAAGTACTTCGCTACGGCCCCCACATCGCCGGTGAAGATGTCGGGCCCGCCACCCGCACCGAATTGAGTGTCGATGACCTGGGTGAACTGTGCATAGGGTGGGTCCACCTTGACCATCTTGACGTTCGGGTTGGCCTTTTGGTAATCCGCTATGACGGCCCACAAAGCGTCACCCCTGACAGGCTGCAGCAGGTCCGGATTGGCGAATGAGATCTCACCTGATGGCATGGATGACTGCACGGACGATGTGCTGCCGGAGGCACTCGGCCCGCCGGCCCCGGAGCTCTTATCCGCTGCTGCTCCGTTACTCGAACTGCAGGCGGTCAGCGCGAGGGACGCTGCCACCAGGCCGCTGAGCAGGGTGAACCCGTTCCGGCGCCATTGTCCATGACGTGCGCGTGTGCGTACCACTGTGTTCCCTTCCGAGTTGTCGTAGCCTGCCTTCGTCACCGCGTTGTGGTCTCAACCCTTACGCCCCACCGTCCCTGCTGATCACCACCGCAGACGAATCCAGCTCGGGGCACAGGTCGAAACCGAGCCCAGGTGCCGGTGGTGGAGTCGCTGTGCCGACCCCGAAGTCCGGCCCGCCATCAACGATGGCCGGCAACGGGTCGTAGGGGTTGCCTCCGATGCCGCGAGCGAATGTCTCGATGTCGGCTCCCAGGTGGACGGCGATCTCTGGGTATACGTGACACGACACGTCCAGGCCACTCTCACGGGCCTGCCGTTGGATTCCGCGAGCCGGGGTGATGCCTCCGATGGCAACGACGTCCAGGCGAAGCACGTCAATTGCGCGGGCGTCGATCAGGCGGTCGAAAAGCGTTGGGTCGGTCACCTCGTCCCCCACACCCACCCGCTGGCCGCTTTCGCTTCGGATGCGGGCACAGGCGGCGACCTGCTCCGGCAGCACCGGGTCTTCCAGCCAAGCCAATGGCGGTGGTGACCAGGCTTCGATGTCGGCCAGAGCCTCGTCGGGTGTCTGCCATGCGAAGTTGGCGTCCACGACAAGCTTTGCATCGCTGGGGAGTTCGTCCCCGAGTAGCTCGAAGAGATTGCGCATCAAGCGTCGGTCCGCGGATCGGGTTGTCTTCATCAGCCGCCATCCTGCCGTGGCCGCGGCCAGCAATTCGTCGGCAGTCTGCCGTGCGGTCCTATCCGGTGATGTATAGGCGGCGACCAGCATGGTTCTGCGTGGCCGGTCATCGTTACCCAGCAATTGCCACAGCGGCCGGCCGGCACGTTGGGCCGCGATGTCCCAGAGTGCGATGTCGACGAGGCCGATGGCCTTCCGGACGAGGCCGACCCGCCCGACGGTGGCGCTGCCGCGCAGCATGCTCATCCAGATTGACTCGACGTCATCGGTATCCTGCGCGTCGATATGCGGCGTGAGCAGACTGTGTACGATCTCGGACATCGGCGCGCCCCTGGAGAGGCAGTAAGCCTTTCCGGTAATGCCATCGTTAGTGTCGATCTGCAAGACCGCGTAATCCCGGTGCGTGATGATTCTGTTGCCCACCGGTAAGGGGCGCGGCAGCGGCATTCGGACGACCATGGTGCGCACCTGTCGGACCGCCGTGGCCAGTGTCGAGCTACTCATCGTCACTGGCGCTCTCTCGGTCACCGTGCTCGTCCTGCCCGTGGCCATGGTTATCGCCGTCCTGGCGAGCCGCGAGCGGGATCCCGTAGTCGACCAGAAAGCCGCCATCGACGTAAAGGGTCTGACCGTTGATGTAAGAAGCCCCGTCCGACACGAGGAATTCGACAGCGCGGGCTATCTCGCCCCCCTGAGCCAACCGTCCGGCTGGAATACGCTGCAGAATGCTGCTCACGTCCAATGTGCCCGCACTGACGGCCGCTCGCAGCACCCCAGTTTCGATGTACCCGGGTGCCACGGCGTTCACGCGGACTCCCCGGGCTGCCCACTCGGCACCCGCGGTGGCGGTCAGTGCAACGACTCCCGCCTTGGTTGCCGCATAGGGGGCTCGGCCCGCCGCACCACGTGCTCCGACCGAGGCGATGTTCACGATCCTGCCGGCCCCAGCCCGCAGCATGTGCCGCCCAGCATGCTGGAGGCAGAGGAATACACCGTGCAGATTGACATCGACGACACTGGCCCAATCCTCCCAGCGGATGTTCTCGATGGGGCCGTGTCGCTGTATCCCGGCGTTGTTCACCAGCACGTCGATGCCCCCGAACGATTCGACGATGGCGTCGAAGAACGGGCCAACCTGCCCGGGCTCGGTCACATCCAGCGACCGCCACGCCACCGGCCCGGGCTCGGTCGGGCTGAATGCCGCAGTCTCGCCTGGGGCGATGTCCGCGCCCACCACGAGGTATCCGCTCGCCGCCAGCCTGTTGCCAATACTCCAGCCCAGACCCGCGCATCCACCGGTGACCACCGCTACTCGTTGTCGCACGGGGCATCCTCCGCTCGCTGAGGGCCGCCGGATGTTCGGTGCGCCCGCGGGTCACGACCGACGCCGCACCGACCCCAGAACACCGGCCCATCCAGCAGCCGCGCCGTCATCTCGCTCGCTCCCTGGCCGGGCGCACGTGCCCCGGCACCGGCCCACAGCTCACGGCCGGTTCGAAACGGGCCGCCAGTGTCGTCCGGCCCGGTGGCCCACCCTGTAATTGCCTGAGCAACAGTTCCGCCGCTGCGCTGCCCATGGCCACGGGATCCCGGCGGACGGTGGCCAGCGGCGGAGTCAGAAACTCACTCATGCCGACCGCGTCACACGTCACCAGGGACAAGTCGTCCGGGATCCGAAGCCCCATGGCCCTGATGGACCGCATCACCCCGATCAGAATCTGGTTGCTTCCGGCGATGATGGCGGTCGGTCGTGGATCGGCGGCAAGGAGTTCGGCACTCGCCCGTTCGCCGTGTTCGACGGTGAAGGATCCCGACCGGATCGTCACCGTGCTGTCGGCGACGGACCGGCACGCGTCCCGCAAGGCCCTGGCGCGCTCCCGGGCCGGCCGAACCTTCATGCTGCCGTTGACCAGCGCAATCCTCCGGTGCCCTAGGTCGAGTAGCAGCGTGGCTGCCGCGCCGATGCCTGCCGCGTGATCGGACAGCACGGCCGAAACGTTTCCTGTTGCCATGGGCTCGCGATCGATCATCACGACCGGGATGTCGGTGCTGGCGAGTTCAGCGCGCAGCGGCTCCGATTGCTCCGAGGTCACGCTGGCCATCAGTGCGTCCACCCGCCGTTGTCGGAGCATTCTCAGCGCCGCGATGTCCGCATCGCCTTCTCCACCGGAGTTGATCAGAAGCATCGTGTAGCCGGACTCCCGGAAGGTTGTTGCGGCGCCGAGAGCGATCTCTGACAGCAGGGGGTTGCTGATGTCGCTGACCAAGAACCCGATCGTCATGGTGACGCCGGTCCGCAAGCTCTGCGCGCGTATGTCTGGCTCATATCCGATCGAGGACGCCGCTGCCAGCACCCGGGCGGCCATCTCGGGACTCACGTTGGGGTGCCGACTGAAGACCCTCGACACGCTTGACGGCGCGACCCCAGCCAGCGCGGCGACCACTTTGATACTCGTCCGCTGACGCGTGGGACCCACGGCGCCGGAATCGACACCCATCTCGATTGCCTGCGGTCCGTTCCGGTCGCTATTCGCCATGCCGGGAATCTCGCCGTCAGGCCGAGTGGTCGAGTCGGTGGCGCTCGATGTAGTCCCAATCCAGTTCCCAGCCGAATCCCGGCGCCTCGGTCAGCTGCAGCTGACCGTCCGTCAGCGGTGGGCGGTTCGCGATCAGGTTCCACCAGAACGGGTCACGGATGGGATGGAAGCACTCCGCGTAAGTGCCATGCGGTTGGCTGGCAAGCAGGTGGCTGGCCACCTGCGGTTCCTCGTGATGACCCATTCGCACGTCATAGCTGTGGGCAATCGCCGCAGCGCGTCGCCACGCCGTCGGCCCGCCCGACCAGGACGCATCGAAGTTGCAGACGTCGATCGCCCCGAGCTCCATGAGCTCCCGACACCCCGCTGCCGACATTTCAGACTGCCCGGCGCACACCGGAATCTGCGTGCGGTACCTGACGTCTCGCAGGCTTCGTCGATCGTTGTGCCACCCGACGGGCTCCTCGAACCAGGTGATGTCCAGGTCGAACACCAGCCTTGCGAACTCGATCGCCTCTTCGACCGTGTATCCCTGATTCGCATCCACGGTGAGCAGGAAGTCCGCGCCCGCCGCAGCACGAGCCGCCCGGACCCGTTCCGCGTCTGTCACGGGGTCGGCCCCGCCGACCTTGAATTTCATCCCTGCCAGCCCGAGGTCCCGGTAGGAGGAGATCTCTTCTTCGATGGTGCCCAGTGGCTCACCGTAGTATCCGCCGATCGCCATCAGCGGAATCCGGTTGCGGTATCCACCCCATAGCCGCCACAGCGGTACATTCAGCGCCTTTCCGATCGCGTCCCAGATTGCGCTGTCCACGCCGGCCAAGGCGACCAGCCCGATCCGGCGGTCGCGGAGGATGTCATAGGTCGCCGGATACCCCAGTTGCCAGCATCGTTCCACCGCAAAAGCATCCTCACCGATGACGCGGGGGGCGATCTCCGACTGCACGACCCGGTCGATCGCCCGCAGCGTCGCGCCCTCGTCGCCGACATAGGCCTCGCCGACGATGCCCTCGTCCGTAACAACTCTGGCGATCAGGGTGGCACGGTCAGCCATGTGGTAGTGGCTGCCGTGGAATTCCCGCTCGAGAGGCGCTTGAATCGGCACGGTCTCGATCCGGTTGATTCGCAGCCTGCGACCCGAACCGCCGATCGGCTCACTCGGGTGGCCCCCACCCGCAGCAGGCGATTCGGGGATTGGTTGGGAATCGGTTCCAGACACGGACGGAACCGTACCTTCCCTCGACCTATGAGGGCAAGTGCCCGCACGGAATGCCCGACTACTGATTCGGGCTCGACATGCCTGGCTCGGTGCCAATGTGCCCTGTTAGGCCGGCCGTACGGCGCTGTGCCCAGTGCTGATCGACAACTCGGACTGCTCGGCATCTTGACGAAATGTTCGGATCAGTGCAACGATTGCTGCAATCGATTCCAGAGGAGGAGCTCTCAGGTGGCGACAGCGACAGCGGAACGGTCGGACCAGAAACCTCGCCAGCCGGCAACCGCCCAGTGGACGCCAAAGATGGCCCGGACCGTGGTCGGCATCGCACGTGCGGACATCACTCCACCGGTCGGCATCGAAGGATGCGTTTGGGGTGCCAGCACGTCCACCCAGTCGACCGGAATCCACCGAGGGCTATCCGTGACGGCGGTGGCCATGATCCGCCAGTCGGGGGCACCTTGCTACCTCGTGACGGCGGACCTTATCGGGATGTCATGTTACGAGTGCGAGCGCCGGATTCAGATGACCGTCGCGGACGCCCTCGCCGTCGAGATGGACGACCTGCTCTTGCATTCGACACACACGCATTCCGCCCCGCGCGTCTGCATTCACGGCCCGGTCACGCCCGGCAGTGATCTCTTGCCAGCATTCCTGGACACGGTCATACGACAGTTGATCGACGCCTGCACCAGAGCGCGCGACGGAGCAGTGGAGGCCGATGTCACCTGGGCGTACGGCCACTGCAACCTGGCGGTGAACCGCGATCTGCCCTGCGGCGAGTCGGACATCGTGGCGTTCAACCCGGACTCCCCCGCGGACGATACCCTCGCCGTCGGTCGCATCACCGACCGTAGTGGGGACGTCCTAGGCGTCCTGGTCAACTACGCCTGCCATCCGACGACACTGGCCTGGCAGAATCATCTCATTTCGCCGGACTTTGTCGGCTCGGCACGCGAGATCGTCGAATCGCGCGTCGATGCGCCCATGGTCTTCTTCCAGGGCGCATCGGGCGATCTCTCTCCACGGCTGGGCTTCACCGGCGACACCGAGGTAGCCGACAGCAATGGTCGCGTTCTCGGGTACGCCGTGCTGTCGACGTTGGAGGGTCTCGCCCCGCCGGCGAGTCTTTTGCGATTCGGTGGCATCGTGGAATCCGGCGCGACCCTCGGCGAATGGGCGACAGCCCCCGCGCAGCCGAATACCGAACTGCGGACATCTCGGATCGACGTCCCGGTCAGCATCAAGACGCTGAAGTCCGTCGAGCAACTTCGGGTCGACTGGGCTGATATCGATGCTCGCGCGAGAGAAGAACGAATCCAACGGGCGATGCGTGTCCGCGACGGCTACAAGTTGGACGGTTCCCACCGCCACCCCGTCTGGATCTGGAAGTGGGGGGATGCGATCTTCGTAGCCCAGACTGGCGAAGCCTATTCCTACCTGCAAACCGAGCTGAGGCGGCGGCATCCCGATCAGGTAATATTCGTGCTGAATCTGACAAACGGCCCTGGGGGCATCTACCTTCCGACGCACCGCTCGTATGCCCGGCACACCTACCAGTCTTGGCAGACCTTGCTGGCACCAGGCGGTCTCGAACATATCGTGGAGACTGCCGATGTCGCCATCCGGGCCCTGACGTCCGGCCGATAGGTGTCGGTTTATCCCTGCCAGGAGTCGATCTGGTCCAATGGGTAGATCGGGCGTGGGATGCGTCGCCACGGCAGCTCGGCGATGCCTGACTGCGTCGGACCGGGCGTGCTCACCCGAATCACGGTACGGGTGAACGGGGCGAAGTACTGGAAGTTGCTGGCGGTCTTGAGCACGACGGCATCGAAATCGCAAGGGTCCAGACCGAAATGTTGGTAGGCACCGGGGTGATTGCCGCCCACCCCGGCCTGCTCGCTCACCGCGAGAGTGACGCCACCAGACCGGAGTAGCGCGACCGGTCCCCAGTGCACCTCGGGTTCCGGATATCCGGGCAACCGCAGCACCGGTTCGTCCACCGCCACCACCATGCCGCTGATCCGCGCCGGCCCGAAGAAGCCGGTCATGCCGCCGCCCACTTGCAGGTCGACATGCGCGCCAACTCCAGCCGCCCGGAGCTGCGCGGTGGCCGCTGGATCGACCACTGGGACCAGAGCCCGGATACCCTCGGTGGCCAGCAATTCCATGAGGATCGCGGTGGAATCACCGGCCGCGCCGCCGAATACCGAGTCGCCTGTGTCGGACAGGATGACCAGTCCGTTCGCGGTACGAGCCGCTGCGACCGCCTCCCTCGCCGGGATGGCCGTCGAGACCTGGAACTCAGCGCGCATCGACCACGCCAGGTCGGCCAGGTCATCGACGATCTCCTCGGCCAGGTCGGCATGACCGTCGGTCACGGCGACCGCAGACCATCCCGCCTCCCGTACGTCCAGCCACGGCTGCACGGGAAACGGTGACACCGACAGCACTCCCGGTCGCGATTCCCAGGCCCTCGCGCGGTCGAACCATGCCTTCATCGGCCCGCCGGCCGTCAGATACTGCTCCTGATGAGTCAGCATGCGCAACTTCCGCCACGCCATCGTGGGCCGCGCGCCGTTGAGCGTGGCCAGCAGCAGCCTTCCGGTCAATTGGCCCGTGTCGTACGGATCGTGGGGTTGCGTGCGATGGCCGACGATGATGTCGGCTCGGCGCATCATTGCATCGGTGATGTTGGCGTGATGGTCCAGGCCGACGGCGATCGGTATCCCGTCGCCGGTCACCGACCGAACCGCGGACAGCAGGTGTCCCTCCACGTCGTCCACCCCGGTGGCGGCGCATGCCCCGTGCATGAGCAGGGCGATTCCGTCGAGCCGCGCATGTGC
Source organism: uncultured Actinomycetes bacterium (assembly GCA_937926105.1). Next base: position 220,856 of record CALANS010000175.1, read on the forward strand.
CATCGCCGAGGTCAGGGCATCGGTCAGCATCGTGGTCAGTGTCGCCAGTACCTCCGCCGCCATCCGGCCGGCCGGGACGGCGGTTGCCTTAACCAGCGGTATCGGCTGGACTTCGCCTGTGGCGATGCGCGTGGACAGAGCGGCCAGCAGTCCGCCCGTCATGCCGACGCCGGACTCGTTCCGCAAGATCTCCTCACCGGTCCACAGGCCCTGTGCGCGAAATGCGGCCATCCGCGTCTCAACCGGATTGAAGGTGCTCTGTTCCTGTCCGATGCTGGCCAGAGCGATGCGCATTCTTCGATTCCTTCCCATGGGGTCAGGCGGCGGCGTGGACGGCGTACAACAGCCGCGCAGCGTATGCAGGTCGCGCCGAAAACAACTGGCCGACCGACGGTTCGGCTCCGCTGGACCTGTCCGCGTACCCTTCTCGGACGGTGGTGATCAGCAGATCACAGTCATCGACCCCGCCCAGCGCGGCATGCCGTGATCCGCGCCGAAGGCCACACCGGACCTTCAGTCGGTGGCCGGGATGTACGCCACCACATCCACCTCGAACTTCAGGGCTCCGAGTCCGACCGTCAGCGAGGTACGCGCTGGCAGCGGGTTGACGAAGTAGTCACGGTATCGGTCGTTGTACTCGTCACGGAACTGTCGGTCGCCCAGATACGCCCGAACCTGGACGACATCGTCCAGACCGCCGCCGGCCGCGGCCAGGATGCGCGAGACGTTCGAGAAGGCGAGGTCCATCTCCTCGGCGAAACTGCCCGGCACGTGGGCACCGGTGTCGTCCACGGCGGCCTGCCCGGAGACGAAGACGAAGTCCCCGGCGCGGATCGCCGGAGAAAACGGTAGGTAGCTAACGGGCAGGTCACCGGTAACAGCAATGCGGGGCATGGATGGGCACTCCTTCGGATGGTGGGGTCTACTGTGGTGCCGGGAACGTCGTGTCGTCCTCGAACGGGTACATGGGTTTGGGCCGGTGGCGGTAGTGGAATCCGGTCACCGAATTTGCGGGTGACGCCCGGCGTGTCCACCACCAGGAGGTCACCGCAGACGTCCGCGAAGCCAGCGCGTGGACCGTTGACGCCCTTGCCGATCACTGCCGTCAGCCGCGTCGGCTCGATGCCTACTACTCGGTACTGAACTGCCGAGACGGGTTGCACGGACTTGGAGGTCAGCACGACCATGACATCGTCGTCGGTGCGGATGCCCACCATGTCGCCGCCATCGAAGAATCGGAATCCTCCGTGCGCGATCCGTGACTCCTCGTAGAGGCCGCTATGGCGGCCGGTGATCGAGCCGACCAGCCGCACCGGCGCCCCGTCCTGCTCCGGAGAGAGACCGCCGGCGAGCACGTCCACACGGCCACCGACAGGTGTCCCGGTCAGAGCCGCGACCGTCGCTGGGTGGTATAGCGTGATGCCGGTTCCGGCCGCTCGGCGCGCGATCACCTCGGCCAACAACACGGTGGAGTCACCGGGGCCGCAGCCTCCGACACTGTCGCCGACGTCCAATACCAACACGGGCTTGCCGCCGCGATGCGCCAGGGTAGTAGCTCTCCCCCGGTGTCCTGGCAGTCCTGGACGACCATGGCGCCGTGCAGCGATAAGTACACGCCGTCGAGCACCCTCCAGGTGTGCCGCCAACCTTCCCAACAGGCGCGTGCGCAACACCTCGAACGCCCCTGCTGCCACCGGCGGTCCGGATAGGGCAAAGGCAACCGTGGTAGGAACCACATCCGCGCCGGCCCGCGCTGCCATCCCTGCGGTGCCGGCGGTCGAGTCGGTCCCGCCGCCCGCTGTGAGCACGGCCCTGCCGGCCGCCGACCCTCGTTCAAAGTCTGCCACTGTGGTGACGCCCGGCGCGAACGAGTTCGTCTCGACCATCAGACCGGCAACGGCAATGCGCTTGGCGCGTGCACCCGGTGCGCCAGCGAGGATCGGCACGTGCACTGTCACCTCCGCGATGTTCCACCACTCGGAACTGCTGTTCTGTTGGAGTAATGTATCGGTCCACGCGCAGGCGGTCAACGGGTGTGACGTGCGTGCCGCGATCCTGATCACGCTGGCGCAGAGTCGGAACGGGTAGTCGTCCAGCCCTGACGGTCGGCGAAGCCAGCACGTGGATCATGCCGATCGCAGCAGGCATCACACCCTCTCATGCTCTGGCGCGCCCCTCACACGAACCGACCGCCAGCGCGCGCATCTGGCGGTTGGCCCGCCAAACGGTCAGCTGCGCAGCGCAGTCCCGGCCAGGCCGCCCTCGACTGTCAGCACGGCGCCAACCAGCGCCCTGGTCGCTTCTGCCTGTGGCTCGCTGAACAAGGTCAACGGTCGTCCCACCTCCACGATCCGGCCGGCCGACATCACGGCGACCCGGCTGGTGGTGTATGCCACCACTGACAGGTCGTGTGCGATGAGTACCAGCGTCAGCCCCAGCTCGGCAACGAGATCCTTGAGTAGGTTGAGGACTTGCGCACGGATCGAGACATCCAGCGCCGAAACCGGTTCGTCCGCGATCAGTACGCTCGGCGACGGCATCAACGCCCGGGCGATTGCGACGCGCTGCAGCTGACCCCCAGAGAACTCATGCGGGTATTTGTGCAGCGCATCTGGGCCCAGGCCGACCTGTTCGAGGACCTGCGCGACTCGTGCGGCATGGTCGCCCTCAACGTGGAGACTGCGTAGCGGCTCCATCAAGGACCGGCCGACCCGCATCCGGGGATCCAAGGAGCTTCGCGGGTTCTGCAGCACCACCTGCACCGATCGGCGGAATTGCTTGCGCAACGAGGAGCTCACTGCCCAGACATCCTGCCCGGCGAACCGCACGTCGCCCTTGGTCGGGCGCTCGTCACCGGTGAGGATGCGCGTCAGGGTCGACTTGCCAGACCCCGACTCCCCGACCAACCCCACGGCCTCGCCGCGCATCACCTCAAAGGTCACATCATTCAGCGCGGTCAGCATCGGTCTGGGACCGACGAGTCGGGTACGCGGCAACGGATAGTGCTGCCAGATCCCGCGCGCCTGCAATACCGGCTCCGACTCGGGATTCTCTCCCACCGGCACGGGGCCGCCCTGACCGGTCGCACTCATGATTCGCCCGCGATCGTCCGCTCGGCTCGCGAGCCCGAAGGAGCCGCTATGGGATGCCAGCAGGCGACCCGCGAGGGTCCGTCATCCAGCTCGGGCATGGCGGCACACGCATCCGTCGCCGCCATGCATCGCGTTCGGAACGCGCATCCAGTGGGCATTTCTGCCAACGGGGGCACCATCCCGGGAATCGACGGCAGGCGCGAACTTCCATCCAGTGCAATGTTATCCATCGTGGGCTGGGAGTCCAGCAGGCCACGCGTATAGGGGTGACGGGGAGCGCGGAAGACCCGGTCGACGGGACCGGATTCCACTATCCGGCCGCCGTACATGACGGCGACGGTATCGCACAGGGCTGCGATCACCGGTAGGTCGTGGGTAATCATCAGCAGAGCGCAGCCGCGCTCCCTGACGGCCGAGTCGAGCAACGTGAGGACCTGTTTCTGGACGGTCACGTCGAGCGCGGTCGTCGGTTCGTCGGCAATGATCAACTTGGGGTAGCAGGCCAGTGCCATTGCGATCATGATGCGTTGCCGCTGTCCGCCGGAAAGCGCATGGGGGTATGAGCGCATCATAGATGCCGCGCGAGGCAGGTTCATCTGCTCCATCAGGTCCAGGGTCTGTACCCGGGCGGCTTCCGCCGACACTCCGGTGTGCCGGCGGATCACGGTGGAGATCTGCTCGCCCACCCGCTTGGTCGGATTGAGCGCTGACATCGGGTCCTGGAACACCATGGACAGGGTTCGCCCTCGCCGGCTCGAAAAGGCGCGGTCGCCCAGCGTGGTCAGATCGATGCCGTCGTGCATCACGGACCCTGACACCTGCCACCCGACCGGCAGCAATCCCATGACCGCGAGCGCGGTCAGGCTCTTTCCGGCTCCGGACTCGCCGACCAGCCCCATTCGACTGCCTGCACCGACACTGAAGCTCACTCCACGCACAGCGCTCAGGTCGCCCCGGTGCACCACCAAGTCCCGGACCTGCAAGGCGTTCTCAGCACCCATCACCGCCTCCGCGACAGCTTGGGATCAAGGACGTCACGCAACCCGTCACCCAGCAGGTTCAGTCCCAGAACCACCAAGACAATGGCCAGGCCGGGCCAGATCGCCAACGGTGACGAGACGCCAACCTGGTCCTGCGCCTCGTTGAGCAGCAAACCCCAGGAGATGGTAGGCCGCGCAACGCCGACTCCGAGGTAGGACAGTGCGGCCTCGACGAGGATGCCTACCGCAAAGTACAGCGTGAACTGGATGATCAGGACACCGGCGATATTCGGTACGACATGCCGGATCAGGACGAATACTCGGCCTCGGCCGTACAGGCGTGCCGCGGTGATGTAGTCCTCGGCCAGCACACCCAGTGCCGCTGACCTGATGACCCGAGCAAATGAGGGGGAGAAGAACAGGGCCAGCGCAATGATGGTCGTCACCGCCCCGGAGCCGATGCTGGTGGCCAGGACCAGCGCGGTGATGATCCCCGGAATCGACAGCAAGACGTCGGCCACCCGCATGACACCCTCGTCGGCCCATCGACCTCCGGCGGCGGCGCTGAGCCCGCCCAGCAGTCCGAGCGCCATTCCCAGGAACGAACCACAGGCTCCGATGAACACCGACGTCTTGGCGCCGGCCATCAAGCTTGCCACCACATCGCGTCCCAATGCATCGGTGCCGAGCAGGTGGCCAGGAGAGCCGGGCGGCAACAACCGATTCACCACGTCGGGGAGGTTGGGATCCGAAGGCAGGTAGAACAACGAGATCATCGCGACGGCAAGAAACAGCACCGTGATCGTGCCACCGATGACCAAGGACAGGTTCCATCGCCGCCGATGCCTACGCGACGTCGCGTCGGAGATCGATTCCGCCGGCACCAATCGCACCTCGTCGCCGGTCGGCAAGAGATCGCTCATCGGGCCACTCCGACCCGGGGGTCAAGCAAGCCGTACAGGACGTCGACAATCAGGTTGACCACCATCACGAATGCAACGATGAGCATGACGGTTGATTGCACCACGGTGAGTTCCCGAGCCGTCACGTTCGACAGGATCATCCGGCTGAGTCCGGGCAGCGAGAACACGCTCTCCACGATCACCGTGCCTCCCACCAACTCTCCGATCTGAAGACCCAGCACGGTCACGAGGGGAAGGGCCGCGTTGCGCAGCCCGACGGATAGCAGCGCTCCGGTGCGGGTCATCCCGGTCGCGCGGGCGGTCCGGACGTAGTCCTCGTTCATCACGTCGAGGACCATCGTCCGCACATAGCGGCTCATGGACGCTGCCATCACCAGCCCCAGGGTGATGGACGGCAGGATCAACGAGGTGATCGCGCCGCTCACGCTGGTCGACCACGGCGTCCAACCGCCGGTGGGTAACCAACCGAGCTTGACGCCAACCAGGAGCGAGAGCAGCAATCCCGCCCAGAACACCGGAACGGCAATGCCAACCTGGCTGAAGAGGGCCACAATCGCACCCGACGGTCTGCCGACATTGCGGGCCGCATAGGTGCCGACCGGCACCGCAATCGCGATGGCCAAAACCAGCCCGGCGCAGGCGAGCGGTACCGATACTGGCAGACTGGAATAGATCAGGCTACCGACCGGCGCATTCGTTCGAAACGATTTGCCCAGGTCGCCAGACAGCATCCCGCGGACCCAGTCGAAATACTGAATCACGAGCGGGCGATCCAACCCGAAAGAACGTTGTAGCTCGCGGATCGCGGCGGGAGTTCCGTTCTTTCCGAGAATCGTTGCCGCCACGCTTCCACCGGTCAGGCGGATCATCAGAAAGATCACGATCGACGACACGACAAGGGTGACCACGAAGGTGGCCAGCCGCCGCACCAAAAATCTGACCATGACACCCCCTGTTCACACCGTCGGACGACTACCAAGTCCTGGCCGAGGCTGACCCCGCTGCCGCCCGTTGCTGCCGGAGCGTCGCCGGATGCCAGCGCTGCACCCCAGCGGTGGCATCCGGCGACGTGTCCGTCACCAGTGCAGGTCGGCTAGCCGAATTCCCACGAAGACGTTCGGATCCTGCCAGCCTTGCAAGTCCGGGCTCATCAATCCCACCCCGGACTTGGAGATCATCGGAACGATGACGGCATCCCGGGTAAGCGTGTCCATGGCCTGCTTCATGATCTTGTCGTACTCGGCAGTCGATGCCGCGGCGTCCGCCTGGGCGAGCAAGGAGGTGTACTTCTCGCTGCAGTAAGTCGACCAACTCACCTGCGTCTTGTCCGGGCAGGCCCAGCTCGTGGGGTCGTCGCTACCAGCCATGACCGTGACATCGAAGTCGGGCTGCTTGGCGGAAAACACCAACTGGGAGTAGCGAGCCAGATCGACCGCGTTGTTCTTGACCTTGAATCCCGCAGCCTGCATCTCCGCGATCATCACCTCCGCCGGAGGCTTCAGGTCACCGACATCGGTCAGCGAGGTGAATTCCAGCTCCTGGTCACCGTACCCATTCGACGCCACCGCAGCCGCCGCGGCCTTCGGGTCGTACGGGTTCGCGCAACTACCCGCGCTGTAGGGCTGGAACCAGGAGCGGTTGGGCTCGCCGAAGGTGCAGGTGGTCTTGATGCCCCAGGGAGCGTTGAACAGGGCCTTGATCGCGTCGCGGTCGAATACCTGAGCGATCACCTGGCGTTCCTTCTCGGGCACCCTGCTGTTGATCACGCCATAGGTGGGCTCACCCGATTGTGGGTAGGTGATCAAGTGGTACTTCTTGTCCAGCCCCTCCTTGGTGATCTGCGACCAGAATTGCGCGCCAGCCGGAGCGAACAGGTCCGCCTCGCCTGCCTTGAGCGCGTTGAGTGCGGCGTTCTGGTCGGGAATGATCTTGATTGTCACATCGGGAATGGCTGGCTTGGTGCCCCAATAGCTGGTGTTCGCGGTGAGTGTGATGGAGTCGTTCGGCACGTACTTCACGAGCTTGTATGGCCCCGTTCCGATCGGGTCCGTTGCGATGCTGGATGCCGACGCCTTCGGCTGGATCAGCCCCGATGTCGAACCCATCCCGAGAAAGAACGATCTGGACGGCCTGCTCAGTGTGACCTCGACGGTATGGTCGTCGGTCTTCTTGATGCTTGTCACGGCCGAGTAGGCGGTCGCGTTCCGGGTGACAGGACTCGCCTTCATGGTATTGAGCGAGTAGACCACGTCGTCCGCGGTCACCGGCGCGCCATTGGAAAACGTTGTATCGCGGATGTGGAAGGAGTAGGTCTTCTGGTCGTCGCTGATGGTCCACTTGTCGGAGACTCCTGGCACGGCCTGGCCATCGGCATCGAAATAGACCAAAGGCTCCACAATGTTCGGAATCCACAGGGCTAATGCGGTCAGGTTGCTCTTGGTGTAGTCGAGGGTACCCGGGTCCTGCACCGCGATAGCGATCAGCTTGTTCTGTGCCTTGCGAGGCGACGCCGGACCGGTGGAGGCCGGTTGGTTCGTATCGGGAGCGTTGCCGCTGGCCGATGCGCCGGGAGAATTCCCCCCGGCATCGCTGCTGGAACCGGCCGTTCCGGACGAACCACACGCCGCGATGGCGAGGCCGACTGAAGCCAGTAACGCGATGGTGCTCCCAAACCGGGCGGACCCGCGCCGCGCACGTTTCATTTCAGAGTCCCTTCGTAGCTAACGAGCGACACCACTCATGTTCCATGCAGCGAAAATGCCATCCCATTGTCCACAGCGTGTCTGACAGTGTCAATAGCGTGCACTCGCACTCGCTGAGCGGAAGACTGTGAGTGACCAATGCGCGCGCCCGTGCCGCGGACCGCTTCCGGTCGACCCACTGAGCGTCTGGGCAGCCGGGTAACACCCTGCCGTGAGCCGGATGGGCGCCGCGCCCATCCAGCGACTACGGCGCCCCGACGGGGATGTAGGCCACCACATCCACCTCGAACTTCAGCGCGCCCAAGTCAACCGACAGTGAGGTCCGAGCCGGCAATGGGTCGGCGAAGTAGTCCCGATACCGGGCGTTGTATTCGTCGCGATACTGCCGGTCTCCCAGGTAGGCACGCACCTGAACGACGTCGGCCAGCGTTCCGCCCGCGGCGGCCAGGATGCGCGTCACGTTCGAGAAGGCACGCTCCATTTCCTCCGCGAAGTCGCCGGGCACGTGAGCGCCGGTGTCGTCCACGGCTGCCTGCCCGGAGACGAAGACGAAATCCCCCGCGCGGATGCCCGGGAGAATGGAAGGTGGCTGACGGGCAAGTCGCCGGTCACGGCAGTTCTGGGCATGGGCGCTCGCTCCTCGCGCTTCCGGGTTTCATCGTGTCGCCGAATAGGCAGTCTCGGGTTCGAAGGGATACATCGGATGCGGACGGTGCTGGTAGTTGAATCCGGTGACGGAGTTGCGCGTGACGCCTGGTGTATCCACGACGACGAGGTCGGAGCACACCTCTGCGAAGCCGGCTCGGGGCCCGTTCACGCCCTTGCCGATGACGGCGCTCAGCTGCGTAGGCTCGATGCCGACCACCTGGTACTGGACGGCAGAGATCGGTTGGACCGATTTCGAGGTCAGCACCACGGCAATGCCGTCATCGGTGCGGACGCCGACCATGTCGCCTCCATCGAAGAATCGGAAGCCACCGTGGGCGATTCGCGGTTCCTCATACAGACCGCTGTGTCGACCGGTGATTGAGCCGATGAGGCGAACGGGCACGCCGTCCTGTTCTGGCGACTGGCCACCTGCCATCACATCCACGCGACCGCCGACCGGCGTGCCATCCAGAGCCGCCACCGCCTGTGGGTCATACAGCGTGGTCCCACACCCCGCAGCGCGCCGCCTGATCACCTCCGCCAGCAAGACGGTTGAGTCTCCGGGCCCACCGCCACCCACGTTGTCGCCGACATCCAAGACCAGCAGTGGCCGATCGCCGCGATGCGCCAGGATGGCCGAGACCGCCTCCGACACGGACAGCCCGCCGCCCTGCAGGTCTGCCCGGGCCGCCCAGACCGCGTCGGCTACTCGCCGCGCCGCATCCCGTGCCGCGTCCGGATCAGGGTGTGTGGCCAGCACAGACATCCCCATCTGCGGAACATCGGCATAGGGAAATCCCTCTACGATGCTGACATCCAGCATCCCGGGTTCCGTCTCCACCTCACGGGCCGCCCGCAGCAGCGAGGCCATCGGCTCGGTCGAGGTGTCCTGCCGAACGATCGTCACCACTAGCGGTAACCGCTCCAGCGCGGTGGCGGGCCGCACGCCCGTCCGCACGATGCGCAGCACCAGGCGTCGACACTCGGCCCCGACCTGCCGGGCATCGACATGCGGATTCGTCTGATACGCCAACAACACGTCCACCGCGTCCACCAGGCGCTGTTCCACGTTGGCGTGCATGTCTACGACGGTGCCGATCGGCACCCCGGATCCGACGACAGTGCGCACCCGCTCGGCGATCTCCGCGTCCACGTGCAGGTTACCGTCGGCCACGGCCGCGCCGTGCAACACCAGCAGCACAGCGTCTATCCGGCCTGCGGACCGCAACGCGCACAGCATCTCGTCTACCAATATCTGGTACGCCTCGGCCGAAATCGGCCCGCAGGGGGTAACGAACCCGACCGGGAGTGGCAGCACCTCTACGTTGTCCTCGTCCGGCCCGGCTTCGAGGAACCCGCCGACCACGGACCGAGAATCACGGTAATGCGCGATCATGGCGTCGCCGGTGTGCCATCCATCGGCACGATAGCGTGCTAGGCCGGCCTGTGCCGAGGAAAATGTGTTCGCCTCGTGGTACAGCCCCAAAACGGCAATCCGCACCGGCGGGGCGTGACCGTTCTCCTCCCCGAGAGGCGCTCTCACTCGCTCGCCGCAACCGGACGGATCGGCGCGGGACCGTCCGCCACCGTCGCCGCCAACGCCTGTTCGAATGCCCCCACCACCGTAGCGATATCGCTGGCGGTGTGTGCCGTGGAGATGTACCACCGACCGCCTGGCAGCGCAAAGACTCCCCGTCGCAACAGGTGGACCAGCAGCCTGTCGTAGAACACCTGGTCGCCAGCCAGGAACGTCTCGATCGTGTCGGCCTGGTCGACTCCGAACAGGCACTGCACCACCGGCCCTACCTGATTGACCGTTCCTGGCACACCGTGGGTTCGAATGGCGGTGCGCATGCCGTCCGACAATTCGCGCCCTCGCGCGTCAAATGCAGGATAGATCCCCTCTTCGGACAGCGCGTCCAGCGTCGCGACCGCGGCCGCCAGCACCACCGGATTGCCGTTGTAGGTGCCGGCATGCACCACGCCGGACATGACCTGGTCCAACAGCGCGGCCCGGCCTGCCACCGCCGATAGCGGATAGCCGCCGGCAATCGCCTTGGCCAGAACTACCAGATCCGGCTGCACGCCATACTTCTCGACCGCACCGCCACGAGCAAGCCGGAATCCGGTAATCACCTCGTCGAAGATCAACACAGTCCCGGTGGCATCGCAGAGTTCCCGCAGACCGGCGAGGTAGCCCTCCGGGGGCGCTATCACGCCCGAGTTGCATAGCACCGGCTCGACGAACACTGCCGCGACGTCGGCTTCCGGTTCCTTGAGTACCGCCGCTGCCGCCTCCAGGTCACCGAAGGGAAGCAGGCTCACATCCGCCAGCGCCGACTCGCGCTGCCCCTGGCTGCCCAGTGAGGTCAGACTGCCGTGATGATCCGGGCGGTAGCCGAGCAGGAAACTATCGGACCAGCCGTGGTAGTGACCGATCATTTTCACGAATCGGTGTCGGCCCGTTGCGGCGCGCGCCAGACGCAACGCGACCTGGGTTGCCTCCGAGCCGGTATTCGACCAGATCAGCCGCTCGGTTCCCGGGATGGCGGCCAGAACCCGTTCGGCGGCTTCGTACTCCCACCGGTGGCCCGCGCCGAAGGTCGCACCGCCACCCAGAACCTCGGCGACGGCACGTGTCAGCCCGGCGTGCCCGTGACCCAGGATCACGGGTCCCCAGCCCAGTACGTGATCGAGATAGCTATTGCCATCCAGATCGGTCAGCCGAGCACCCTGGCCGCCCTGGAAGAACAGCGGATGCGGCTTCATCGAGCCTCGCATGCCGGTCGATACGCCCCCCGCCAAAGAGCGTTTGGCACGGTCCCACGCGGCAGCCGAGGCCGGCCACGAGTCGATCAGCATGGAGGTCCTCCACTGGGTCACGAATTCAGCAGCTGAAACGTTGCTTCCGCCAGATGGATGGTATCGCTGCCGGTCTGGTTCGGTCAACGACGACCCACCGATTGCCCGGTGGCCATCCCGGCGCCATACAGGGCCGGCCGGCACATGGCCGTGTACTGCGCGAGCGCTCCGGAATGGTGCACCGCCGGCGGGCGCCATGCTTCGCGCCGGCGCTGCAGTTCCCGCTGCACGTCGTCGGCCGCGGTGGGTACCCCGGCGATTCCCACCAGATCCACTCTGCCGGCGGGAATGTCGATGCAAATCAAGTCCTGGTCTTGCACCAACGCGAGTGGTCCACCGTCCAGGGCCTCGGGGAACGCATAGCCGACGCACGGTCCTCGGCTGGCGCCGGAGAAGCGCCCGTCGGTCACCAGCGCGGTGGTGGCGCCCAACCCGGGATCCGCCGCTACCAGCTCCGAAAGGAAGAACATCTCCGGCATGCCGGTCGCCCGCGGCCCCTGATAGCGCACGACGATCACATCTCCGGCGGCAATCTCCCCACCGACGACCGCCTGGACCGCATCCGGTTCGGTGTCGAACACCCGCGCGGGGCCGGTGTGCTGCTGCATTCGCTCCGCCACCGCGTGCGATTTCACCAGTGCACCATCGGCAAGAGACCCGGCCAGCACCACTGTCGAGCCACTGGCGTACACCGGATTGTCCGCGGTACGGATCACCTCCTGCGCGCGCACATGATAGTTGCCAAGGAACATCGCGGCGTGACGCTGCAATTGGCTGCCTGACAACCGCTCCAGGTTCTCCCCCACCGTGCGGCCGCTGACGGTGAGCGCATCCAGGTGCAGCAGGTCGGCGATCTGGGTCATCAGCTGCGGGACGCCGCCGGCATACCAGAACAGCTCGGTCGGATACCTGCCGGCTGTCTTGGCGTCGACCAGAACCGGGGTCCGCTGATGAATGCGCTGGAAATCCCGCGCGGTCAGCTCGATCCCTGCCTCGTCGGCAACTGCGATCAGATGCATCACGGCGTTCAGGGATCCGCCGATCGCCGCGTGTACGGTGATGGCGTTCTCGAAGGCGTCGCGGGTCAGGATGGTGCGGGTCGTGATGCCGTTCGCCAGCAACGTCAGCACCTGGCGCCCGGCCGCTCTGGCAGCCCGGCGCAGCTCCGCCATGCCGGCCGGCACCAGCGCGGACCAGGGCAGTGCCAGGCCGAGGGCCTCGCTCATCACCTGCATCGTGGCCGCGGTCCCCATGTACTGGCAGGCACCGCATCCGGGGCACGCGAAGCGTTGGAAGGCATCGAACTCGTCCTTCTCGATCTCCCCGCGTGCCACCTGGACGCTCATGTTCCACAGCTCTTCGTTCGAGCGCAGCTTCGGCCCGGACGTCATCGCACCACCGGGAACGTGGATACCCGGCAAGTCGAGTCGAGCCAAGGCGATCAGGTGGGCTGGTACCGCCTTGTCTCCGGACGAGGAGGTCACCAGGGCGTCGAACGGCGTGGCGCGAGCGTGAATCTCCACCATGTTCGCGATGAATTCACGTGACGCGAGTGGAAAGTTCATCCCGGCGTGCGCCTGCGCCACCCCGTCACAGATATCGGTGGTGGTGTAGTCGGCCGGTTTGCCACCCCCCTGCAGCACGCCCTTGCCGACCTCGGCGGCCAGGCTGGCCAGATGGTAGGAACTGGGGTGTGACGAGCCGGCCGTCGTCTCTACCAACACCTGAGGGAGCGACAGATCCCCTACTGCCCAGTCCATCGACATCCGGAGGGCGTCGCCCTCGAAGCTGACGGTACGGGTCTGTTGGCTGGCAAGCTTGCGCAGCCCATCCGCGGTGTATCCGATCATGCTCGACCCTCTTTGACGACGGTCCGCCGGGGCCGCAGGACGGACCAAGCGGTTTTGCTTGATAGAACCTGGGGTCCATTCTCGTGCGTCGCCATGGCGACGTCAACGAACCGCGCCCGGTGGTATCCCAGATCACCCACCGGATTGTCCCCAGCACCCGCGCCCTCGACCGGCGCGTGGATCACCAGGCCAGGGCGCCCTTCACGACCGCCGCGATCGCACCCACCGCGGCAAGGCTCAACAGCAAGGGCTGTGCGTGCCGGCTCGATACCCTGCGTGCCAACAGCTCCCCCGCCACGCTTCCCACCACCAGCGCGGATACCACCAGTGCCAGCTCCCCACCGGTCATGGCAGGCAATCCCTTGGTTGCCAGCGACAATGCGTTCATGGCCAGCGAACACACCGGGACCGTGGCCAGGAATGCGCGCCCGGTCCACCGCTGGCTCACGCCGTACAGCGCGAGCGCCGGGCCGCCGACGCCGGCCAACACATTCAGCGCTGCCGATGCACCGCCCGCCAGGAATGCCCCCGGTGTGCCAGCCAGGACTCGCCACGATCGACCCCGCGCCACCAGCGCCACCGCAACCAACAGCAACGAACCGATCAGCACCGACAGCGGCGCCTGCGGCAACCGATGCACGAGCTGCGCCCCGGCCGGAATGAGTAAGGGGGCCGGGGCCAGCAGCAGCAGTGCGCGGCGCCAGGCGACATCCCGCCAATGGCTGGCCAGCATGCCCGCCGACGCCAGCAGGCTGAGCATGTTGCACAGCAAGACACCTTGGAACGGGCCAAGCACCAGGATCAGCAGCGGCGAGGCCACCAGTGCGAAGCCCAGCCCGGTCAGCCGCGTCACCGCCGCCCCACCGAGCACACTTACCACGATCGCGACGATCGTCATGCCACACTGCCGCTATTCCCCACGGCAGCTATTCAACACGAGCCGTATCCCAGGGCATCCCAGGGCGCCGTCTCGGCCGCCTGCGGGCACCACGCCGTCCGGATGCTCGGCATGCCGGTCAGCCCTGCGCAATCGCCGGCATGGTTCCGGCTGGCCAGAAGCGGCAGGACACTCCGTGACCGGCTGCGATCTCGTGCCAGCGCGGGCCGTGGGATGCCTCGTGGTCGGTGCCGAAAACGCACCGCGACCCCGGCGAGCCGGCGCGGAAGTCGGGCACGTCGGGAACCTGCGCCAACCGAGAACGTTGCACCAGCGGGTCCGGCACCGGAACGGCTGCGAGCAACATGTGCGTGTACGGGTGAGTCGGGTGGGCATATACGTCCACCGTGTCGCCGAGTTCGACGATGTTCCCGGAGTACATCACCGCCACGCGATCGGCGATCTGCCGCACCACTGCCAGATCGTGCGCGATGAACAGGTACGAGACCCCGAGCTGGCGCTGGAGCCCGGTGAGCAGCTCGACGATCTGCGCCTGGATCCGCACATCCAGTGCGGACACCGGCTCGTCACACACCACGAATGCCGGGTCGACCGCCAGCGCACGTGCGATGACGATGCGCTGGCGCTGTCCGCCGGAGAACTCATGCGGGTAGCGGCGGCGCATTCCCGTGTCCAAACCCACCAGCGACAGCAACTCATCGATCCGGCCGCTCACCCGATCCGGCGGAACCGTTCGGTGAACGCGTAACGGCTCGGCCAGAATGCGTTCCACGGTCATCCTGGGATGCAGGCTCGAATAGGGATTCTGCAGGACGAACTGCATGTGGCGGCGCATCTGTCGCACCTCGCCGTACGACATCGTCGACAGGTCACGCCCCAACAACGAGACCGATCCGCCAGTGGAGCTCTGCAGCTGCAGTACCGCGCGACCGGTGGTCGTCTTGCCCGACCCGGACTCGCCGACCAGGCCCAGCGTGGTCCCCGGCCAGATGTCGAAGCTCACGCCGTCGACCGCTGTCACCGGCGGATTGCCCCGCCTGGCGGGAAAGGTCACCCGCAGGTCTCGCACCTGCAGCAGTGGTGACGTTGGCGGTGCCGCTGGGGCCGGCACCTGCGCCCTAGCGGCGGTCATTCGGCGGTCCGATCCAGGCGTGGCACGGCATCGATCAGCGACCTGGTGTAGTCATGGCGGGGGCGGGCGAAGATGTCTTCGACGTTCCCAGACTCCACGATGTCGCCGCGATACATCACGTACACCCGGTCGACCATTCCCGCGATCACCCCGAAATCGTGCGTGATGAGCATGAGCGCCATCCCCAATTCCCGGCGCAGCTGGACGAGCAGGCGCAGGATCTGCGCCTGTACCGTCACATCCAGCGCCGTGGTCGGCTCGTCCGCGATCAGCAGATCGGGTTGACAGGACACCGCAATCGCGATCAGAACCCGCTGGCGCATTCCCCCCGAGAATTGGTGCGGATAGTCGTCGGCACGCCGGTGCGGCTCGCGGATGCCCACCATATCCAGCAGCTCCACCGTGCGCCGTCGGGCGGCCCGCCGGGACAGCGGCGTGTGCCGGGCGAGCATGTCCTCGACCTGCCGGCCCACCGTCAGGACGGGGTTCAACGACGTCATCGGATCCTGGAACACCATGGCGATGCGGTTGCCCCGGATATCACGCATGGCGTGCTCACTCAGGTCCAGCAGATTCCGGCCGTCGAATACCACCGATCCCGCTACCTCGATGCTGGACCCCTCGGGCTCGAGCCGCATGATGCTGCGTGCGGTGACGCTCTTTCCGCTGCCGGACTCGCCGACGAAACCAACGGCCTCGCCGGCTCCCACGTCAAAGCTCACCCCGTTGACCGCCGGGATACGTTCGCCGTGACTGGTGAACTCGGCAGACAAGTCACGCACGCACAGCAACGCGTTAGCCGCGCCGGCACCGGCCTGGACCGTGGCGCTCATCGACGTCCCGCCACATCGAGCATCTCGCGCAGTCCGTTGGCCAGCATGATGAAGGTCAGGGTGGCGAATACGATCGCAGCCGCGGGGGCAATCACGTTCAGCGGCGCGAGTTCCATGAACTGGCGGCCGCTGGACAGCTCGCCGCCCCAGTTCGGGTCTGGAGGCGGCGGACCCAGCCCCAGGAAGGACAGCGCGGTCACCGTGAAGATGCTCCGCGACAGCGTCAGGCTGGTCTCCACCAGGATCGGCGAGATCACCATCGGCAGCACGTGCCGCGTCACCAGGGCGAATTCGCCGACACCGACGCTGCGGGCCGCCTCCACGTGATCCCACCGCTTGACCGAGAGCACCGGGCCACGTACCACCCGAGCCATGCTCGGTGTGTACACGATCGCGATGGTGAGGATCAGGTTGTTGATCGACGGGCCGAGCGCGGCAACCACCGCGATGGCCAACAGGAACGCCGGGAACGCGAACAGCACGTCAAGGGCACGCATGATGATCTGGTCGACCAGGCCGCCGAAATACCCGGCCACCAGACCCAACACCAGACCGGCCAGCAGCGCGAGCGCGACCGCGATCACCGTGATGACCAGCGTCGAGCGGCCTCCGATGATCATCCGACTCAACACGTCCCGGCCGATCGAGTCGGTGCCGAGCCAGTGCGCGGCGCTCGGTCCGGCCAACGACTCCGGCGAGGTCTGCGCGGGCGGGTACGGCGCGATCACCGGTCCCAGTGCCACGACCACCACCATCACGGCGAACATCACCGCACCCGCGATCACCAGGGTGCGACCGCTCGATCGCTTGCGCCGCCGAGGGCTCCGTGCCGGGGCGGCCGGCGGAGCGTCTGCCCTGGTGATCAGCGATGGGTCACTCATAGCTGACCCTCGCGTCGACCCGGGCATAGGCGATGTCGACCAGCACATTGACCAGCACCACGATGAGGGCCACCAGCAGCACGATGCCCTGGATGACCGGGTAGTCGCGCCCCGTCACCGAGTCGAACAGCAGCTGTCCCATGCCCGGAATATTGAAGATGGACTCCACGACGATGCTGCCGCCGAGCAGCGAGGCATACTCCAGGCCGGTGACGGTGATCACCGGGGTCAGCGCGTTCCGGACGAGATACTGACCGAGGACGGTGCGGGGTCGCAGGCCCTTGGCCCTGGCCACCATGACGAAATCCTGGCTGGACACTTCCAGCACGGCGGCCCTGGTGTTCTCCGAGATGGTTGCCGAGATGGCGAACGCCAGCGACAGCGCCGGCAACAGCAGGCTGCCGATGTTGGCCAGCGGGTCCGTGCCGATCGGTGTGAAGTTGAAGATCGACAGCTGCGGGAGGTACAGCCCGCAGAGCAGCACGATCAGGGTCGCGACCACGAAGTTGGGCACCGCGATCAACAGCCCGTTGAGGCCGCGCACCAACCAGTCCACCCGGCCGCGCAAGCGCGCGGACAGCAGGCCCGTCGTCGCTCCCAGCAGCATCGCCATGATGGCGGCGATCAACGTGAGCTCGGCAGTGACCCCCAGCCGGCTGAACAACTCCTCCGTCACCGGCCGGTGGGTGATGAACGACGTGCCCAGATCGCCCTGTAGGGCGCCGACCAGCCAGTCCCAGTACTGCACCCAAATCGGTGCGTCCAACCCCATGTTGTGGCGGATCTGCTCGATGGCCTCGGGCGTGGCGCCCGGTAGGGTGCCGAGCATCTGCTCGGCGAAGTCGCCCGGTAGCGCCCGCACCAACAGGAACGCCACCAGCGACACCCCGAACAGGATCGGAGCCGCCCAGGCCAGCCGAGTGAGGGCGACCCGCCTCACCGGGTCGCCCGATCGGCCAGCGCGTTAGGCACGCCCACCCTGCTACTTGTCCAACCAGGTGGTGCGCACGTAGCTGCGGATGTTGGCGGGCAATGCCACATAGCCCTTGACGTAGTTCCACCACATCTCCCACCGCAGCGGGTACTGGTAGATCTCGAGGTTGTACGCCTGGTCGGCGACCAGCTTCTGGATCTCCAGGTAGGCCGCCGCGCGCTTGTCCTTGTCCAGCTCGCCGCGAGCCTTGGCCACCATGTCGTCGTAGTCGGTGTTCGTCTGCCCCATGGCCTTGCCGTAGGTGTTGGTGGTCAACAGCCTGTCGCAGATCGCATCCGGATCCGGCGTCCAGGACAGCGCCACCGACAGGATGGTGTAGTTCCCCTTGGCCCAGTCGTCCAGCAGCGGTGCGGTCTCCGACGGCTTGAGGTTGACCTTGATTCCCGCCTCAGCCCACTGCTGCTGCAGGATCTGCGAGCACTGCACATCCAGATCGTTCGCGGCCACCACGATGTAGTCGCCCAGGTCGATGCCGTTCGGGTATCCCGCGTCCGCGAGCAACTTCTTGGCCTGTGCGACATCGCGCTGGTAATAGGGCATGTCGCCGGTTCCGTCGTATCCGCCGACCTGGCTCTCCGGGATCAGCGCGCCGACCTTTCCGGATCCGGCGAGCACGGTGTCGACGCAGGCCTTGCGGTCGGTGGCCAGGCTCAGCGCCCGCCGGACGTTCACGTCATTGAGGGGCTTGCGAGTCATGTTGAGCCACACGGGGAAGGTTCGGGACGTCTGGCCGGGGGCCGATACCAGATCCGGCGCCGTCTTGACGATCTGCGCCGCCACCTTGGGGTCCTTGAGCCAGGTCATGTCGATCGCCTTGGACCGCAGGGCCGAGGTGATCGATGACTGATCCTTGAAGAATTTGAAGATCACCTGGTCGAGGTACGGCTCGTCCTTCTCGAAGTAGCCGTCGAACTTCTTGAGTACGAACTGCTGGTTCGGCGTGTAGGAGTCGAACGAGAACGGTCCGGTACCCACCGGCTTGGTGTCCTGACCCGTGACACCCTTGGGCATGATCACACCCACCGGGCAGGTCGCCAGATACGCCAGGAATGCCGCATCGGGGCTCTTGAGCTCGAACTTCACCGTGTTGTCGTCGACGACCGTGACCGCCTTGACGGTCTCGAAGATGGACGCCTGCGGGCTGGCATTGGTCGGGTCCAGGATGTAGTCGAAGGTGAACTTGACGTCTTCCGCCGAAAAGCCCTGGCCGTTGTGGAATGTGACGCCCTGGCGCAGGTGGAAGATGTAGGTGGTGTCATCGGGGTTCTCGAACGACTCGGCGAGGTCCGGCTCGGGCTCCATCTTCTCGCTCCAGCGCAGCAGCCCGTTGAACAGCAGGGCGAGGAAGTCGTAGGAGGAGAACGCTCCGGTGGTGTGCGGGTTCAGCCCGATCGGATCGGCATCCGCGCCGATGTTCAGCGTGCCGCCCTTCTTGGGAGTGCCCGCCGGCGGCGCCGCCGGGCTACTTGGCGATGACCCGCCGGACGCCGGGCCGGCGCCCCCGGTGGTCGGTGCATCGGCCGTTCCCGAACCACCGTCGGTGCCGCTGCCCCCGCTGCCGCATGCCGCCAGCAGACCCGGCCCGAGCACCAACGCGCCACCGGCGGTGAATCCCAGGCGAAGCAGCCGTCGACGCGAAAACAGCGGATGT
Source organism: uncultured Actinomycetes bacterium (assembly GCA_937926105.1). The sequence continues at coordinate 240,302 of CALANS010000175.1, forward strand.
CCATCGGGCAGTCCGACATCCGCCGCCGACACCTCGGGAGTGTGCTCGTTCATGGCTGTCCTTTCCTAGGGCAGGAAGTGGTGGAGCATGGCAACTATCTCGGAGGTGGCACCCGGCCCAGCAGGTGCTGAGTACTGCCCGGCGACCTCACGCCGATCACCGGTAGGCGGTTTCGGCCTCGAATGGGAACATCGGCCGGATCCGCCTGGAATAGCTGAACTGCTGCACCGAAAGCCGGGTTACGCCCGGCGTGTCGACCATCAGCTGTTCCCCACACACGTGGGCATAGCCCGCCTTCGGCGAATTGACACCCTTGCCGACCACCGCAGCGAACTCCCCCGGCTCCACCCCGGCCATCCGCAAGAGCTCCGCCGAGGTGTTGCCCATCGGATGGGTGGTAACCACCACGGCGATCCCGCCGTCGGTGCGCAGCGCCACCGTGGGGCCGGCGTTGTAGCGCCGGAACCCGCCATGCGTCGGACCGGCGTCCTCGAACTGCCCGTCCGTGCGAGCGGTCAGCACGGCGTCGAGCACCTGCGGATGGCCATCCTGCTCGGCGCTGCGTCCACCGACCGTCACGCGAACCCGATCTCCCACCGCGGAGCTGGCCAGCTCCTCGACCGCACCCGGATCCCACAGCGTGAAGGCAATTCCGGGCACACCCTGATCGACGGCGGCATTCAAGATCGATGTGGAGTCTCCGCAACTGCCGCCACCGACGTTGTCGCCCACGTCCAGCAGCAGGATCGGCCGGTCCGCGGTGTGCTCCCGCACCCGACGCAGTGCCGCGTCGATGGTCGCCGCGCCGCCTTGCAACTCCTCGCGTGCCTCCCACAGCAGTCCGGCGATCTCGGCGGCAGCGGCCTCGGCCACGGCTCGATCGGACCGGTGGCTGGCCAGCACTGACATGCCCATTTGCTCGACGTCGGCATACGGGAATCCCTCCGCAATGCTCACATCGAGCATGCCGTCGACGGCCTCCCATTCCCGGCAGCGCTGCAGGATGCGCGCCATCGGCTCATCGGACGTGTCCTGTTTGACGATGTTCACCATCAGTGGGAGTCGTTCGAAGACCGTCGCGGGGCGTGCTGCACCGGCGATGATCGACAGCACCAGGGCGCGGCACTCCAACCCGCGATCACGGGCATCGATGTGCGGGTTCGTCTGGAAGATTCGCAGCACATCCACGGCATCGACCAGCCGCTGATCGACGTTCGAGTGCATATCCAGCACGACGCCGATCGGGACATCCGGCCCGACAACCGCGCGCATCCGCTCGGCGGCTTCCGCGTCGGCGTGCTCTGCATTCTCGGACACCGCAGCGCCGTGCAACGCCAGCAACACCCCATCGAATGGGCCCTCGGCCGCTAGTCGCGTCGCCATGTCGGCCGTCGCCCGATCGAAGGTCTCGGCGGTGAACTCGCCCAGCGCCCCGGCACGGTAACTGACCAACGGCACCAGGTCCACGTCCGCAGGCACGCCCGGGTCCAGGAACCCCGCCAGGGTCGCCGTCGACCCGAGGTAGTGATCCGCAATCTCGGAACCCAGGTGCACACCGCCCTCGGCGTACATCCGATCCATCGTCGCCTTGATGGTCGAGAACGTGTTCGCTTCCAGAGTCAATCCCAGTACTGCTAGGCGCGGCACCAGCACCTCCGACGGGTCAAGGGGGGTCGACGAATGTTTCAGGCAGTGCAATGATGGTCTCATTAGTACCACCCGAGACACCCCGGCACAAGCAGTTTCGGCACGGGCATTCCATTAGTCAGACCCGGCATCCGGACCGCGCAGCGAGCTCACCGCGGTGCGGCGCGTGTCGGACAGCGAGGGAGCAGGGTCTGGCAGCAGGCCCCCGGCGCGCCACGCCCGGTCGCTCGGCACAGCAAGAAGGGAACACGCCATGACAGCTCCAACGGGTCGGCTCGCAGGCCGCACCGCTCTGATCACCGGGGCCTCCCGCGGCATCGGCGCAGCGGTGGCGCGTCGCTTCGCCGCCGAGGGCGCCGCCGTGGCGGTCGGGCACCAACCGACCGACGAGATGGCGCGCCTGGCCGCCAATGTCGTCGAGAGCATCACCGCGGCGGGTGGGGTGGCGGTGGCCGTGCCCGGGGACCTGTCCACGCCACAGGGGCCGGGCGAGACGGTTCGCCACGCTCGGACTGCGCTCGGACCGTTGGACCTCCTGGTGGCCAACGCCGCCGCGACGGGCCGCGCTGTCTGGCATCAGATGTCCGTCCAGGACTGGGACACCATGCAGGCGGTGAACGTGCGCGGGACCTGGTTGCTCGCCAAGGAAGCGCGCGAGGACCTCATCGCCTCCGGGCACGGTGCGATCGTTACCCTGACGTCGGTGATGGCGATGACCGGACAGCCGGGCGCGCTGCACTACACGGCCTCGAAGGCGGCGATCCTGGGGATGACGAGGGCGCTCGCCCGGGAGTTGGGCCCGGACGGGGTCCGGGTGAACGCCGTGATGCCGGGGGCGATACGCACCGAGCACGAGGAGGAATTGTCTCCCGATCCCGATGCGGTGGCGGCACGCATCCTGCCCGTACAGTCGCTGCAGCGCCGGGGTTACGCGGACGACCTGGCCGGCGCGTTCGTCTTCCTGGCGAGCGACGACGCCGCATTCGTCACCGGCCAGGTGGTGTGCGTCGACGGCGGCTGGGTGATGTACTGACGCGGGATCCGCCGCCGGCAATTGTTTCACGCTCTGGAATCGTCCTATCATCCCGATACCACCTACCAGCAAGGAGGCTGCCGATGGTTGCCGATGCCGACCCCGTTGCCACCTATCCGATCCGGTCGGTGGATCGGGTGTGCGACATCCTGGACACACTGGCGAACGCCCCGGACGGTGTCACACTCACCGAGGTAGCCGACGCCACCGGGCTCCCCAAGAGCTCGGCCTTTCGCTACCTGTCGGCGCTGGAGGCACGCCACTATGTGGAGCGCGGCCACGATCCCCTGATCTACCGACTCGGGCTCGCCTTCCGCCCCCAGCACACCCGTGGCATCGCCCGGCTGGCCGAGTTGGCCCGTCCCGCTCTGGAGCGCCTGCGGGACAAGCTCGACGAGACCACCAACCTGGGCATGCTCGATGGCACCAGCGTGGTGCACAGCGTGGTCTGCGAGAGCCCGCAGATGATGCGGCTGGCCGCCCGCGTCGGCGAACGTGGTTACGTGCATGCCACCGCGCTGGGCAAGGCCATGGCCGCTGCCCTACCGGAGGACCGGATCCGTTCCCTGATCGCGGTGTCCGGCATGCCCGCGTTCACCGACGCCACCATTACCGACCTGCCCAGCCTGCTGACCGAACTGAACACCGTGCGTGAGCAGGGCTACGCCGTGGATGAGCAAGAGAACCAGGAAGGTGGGCGGTGTGTCGCAGTGGCGATCCCGGATCTGGGGTTCGCGGCCGCGGTAAGCGTCTCCGCCCCCGCCGCCCGCTTCGAGGCCGCCGAGGTACCCACGGTCGCCCGCGCGCTCCGTCGGGTCGCCCGGGACCTATCACGCCAGATGCGCGGCTGACCGGGCTCCCGCCATCGCCCCGACGCCGCCGACACTCAGGCCTGCACGCACTCCTGGCGCGCCCGGCCGATCCCCTCGATCTCCGTCTCCACCACGTCGCCGGCCCGCAGATACGGGAACCGCCCGGAGAGTCCGACACCCTGCGGCGTACCGGTGTTGATGATGTCGCCCGGCTCCAGCACCGCCACCTGCGACAGGTGCCATACCAGGTAGTCGATACCGAAGATCAGGTCCGCCGAGGTTGAATCCTGCCGGGGCTCACCGTTGACCCATGACCGCAACCGGACCGCACCGCCGTCCAGTTCGTCAGCCGGGACCAGCGCGGGACCGAGCGGGTTGAACGTCTCGCAGCACTTGCCCTTCGACCATTGCCCGCCGGAAACCTCCAGCTGCCACTCCCGCTCGGACACGTCGTTGGACATGGTGTATCCGGCGATGTGTGCGGCCGCGTCGGCGGGGGAATCCAGATAGCGCGCCCGGCGACCGATCACCACGGCCAACTCCACCTCCCAGTCGGTCTTCACCGACCCCCGTGGCACGTGCAGGTTGTCGTAGGGCCCGACGACGGTATTGGGCGTCTTGAAAAACAGCACCGGCACCGAAGGCGGCTCGGCGCCGGATTCGGCGGCGTGCGCTGCGTAGTTCATGCCGATGCACCACACGGCCTGCGGGCGCACGATCGGCGCACCCACCCGCTGGCCGGCAATGTCCACCACGGGCAACGCGGCCTGGGCCAGCGCCCGTCGGGTGCGCGCGATGCCGTCGCCGGCCAGGAATGCTCCGTCAATGTCCGCGGTCAACGACGTGAGGTCGTGGGCGGCGCCGTCGTGCACCACCACTGGGCGTTCGGCACCGGCGGGCCCTATACGGCGCAGTTCCATCTCGCTCCCATCCGAACATCCCACTAGCCGACATCGACGGTCCAGTCTCCCACTGGTGCGACCGGACCGGGGGGCCGGGGTCTCCACGCGGGACCGAGCGACGCAACCGCCGTTCCACGCATTGACACAGCGCAAGAATCACGGTAAGCATCCACCGTGACCAACGCATCGTCCTGGCTTGTTCCCGATGACACTCCGATCGATTGGCGCAGCAAGTGTTTCGGGCCCGCCCAACACGGCCGTTCGGTTGCCCAGCTGGTCGCCGGCGGCCTTACGCTCGCCGACCTGCCGACCCCGGTCCTGACGCTCGATGCCGACGCCCTGGAGCACAACATCGCGGTCATGGGCGACTACCTGGCCGAGAACGGGGTGCTGCTGGCGCCACACGGCAAGACGACCATGTCCCCACAGCTGTGGCGTCGCCAGCTCGATGCCGGCGCGTGGGCGATCACGGTCGCCACGCCCTGGCAGCTGCGAGTGGCGGCCGCTCACGGCGTGCGCAGGATCTTGCATGCCGGCGCGATGCTGACGCCGGCAGATCTCGCGGCGGTGGCAGCCCTGCTCGACGAGCGACCTGACACCGAGGTGCTGGTGTGGGCAGACTCCCCGGAAGCCGTCCGGCTGACGGCCTCCGGATACCCGCGCGGCGGACGACCACTGGCCGTGCTGGTAGACCGAGGCGGTAGCGGCGCCCGCACCGGCGCGCGCACGCTGTCCGAGAGCCTGCAGACCGCAGACGCGGTTGCGCAGGCGGGAAACCTGACTCTCGCCGGCATCGCGGCCTGGGAGGGCTCGCTGGCCGGTGCCTCCGGTCCCGACGGCCACGCGGCGATGGTCGCATTCTGCGATGGTGCCGCCGAGACCTTCCGCGCCGCCGTGGATGCCGGTCTGCTCCGGCCGGATGACGCCCCGGTGATCACCGGGGGTGGCAGCGCCTATTTCGACGTGGTGGTGCAACGCTGGGCGCCGCTGCGCGATCTGGGTGCCAGGATCGTGCTGCGGTCCGGGTGCTACCTCACCCACGACGACGGTGGGTACGCGGCCTCGTCGCCGTTCGGGCGATCGACGGGCCGCCCGCTGCGGGCCGCGCTGCACGCCTGGGGGCAGGTGGTCTCGCGCCCAGAGCCGGGCCTCGCGCTGTTGAACATGGGGCGACGCGACGTGCCCTACGACGGGCGCCTCCCGGTGCCACAGGGGGTACGCGGCCGGGACGCCGACACGTCCCGGCGCGCGCTGGCCGGCGCCACGATCACCCAGCTGAACGATCAGCACGCCTACCTGTCCCTGGACCCGGCCTCCGACCTGCGGCTCGGTGAGGTGGTGCGCTGCGGAATCTCCCATCCCTGCACCGCTTTCGACAAGTGGTCGATGGTCCCGGTGCTGGACGATGTCAGCGCGGCGCAGCCCCGCATGATCGGCGCGGTCCGCACGGTCTTCTAGCCGAAGCCGGCGCCGTCACCGGCCCACGGCGTAGCCCTGCATTCCGCGCGCATTCGCGGCGGCCCGCAGCATGCCGTCACCGTCACGCGAGACGGCCGATAGCCGGCCCAGCGACCAGTCGTCCTCGACCACCACCTGGTGGCCCCGGTCCCGCAGGCCACGCACGGTATCCGGGTTCATCCGCCCCTCGACATGCAACCGCCCGGGGAACGACTCCCTCGGATAGAACGACGAGGTGAAGTGGCTGGAGTGAAACGCCGGCTCGTCGATCGCCTGCTGCAGGTTCAATCCGTGGTGCACGTGCCGCAGGAACAGCTGGAGCGACCACTGGTCCTGCTGGTCGCCACCCGGCGTGCCGAACGCGAGATACGGTACGCCGTCCCGCAGCGCCAGATTCGGGCTCAGCGTGGTGCGGGGACGCTTGCCCGGCGCCAACGAATTCGCCAGACCCGACTGCAGCCAAAACATCTGGCCACGGGTGCCCAGGCAGAAACCCAACGCAGGAATCGTCGGGGAACTCTGCAGCCACGCCCCGCTGGGTGTCGCCGACACCATATTCCCCCACCGATCCACCACATCGACATGGCAGGTGTCGCCGCGGGTCTCGCCATCCACCGCCACCGAGAGCTCGGAGGGAGAGTCCGCCTGCTCCACCCGCACGGTCGGTTCGCCAATCCCCCCGTCCGTGGCCGCGGCGCCAATCAGCCTGGCAAGGTCCGGTAGCCGAGGCTCACGGCCATCGGGTGTGCCCGGCCGCAACGAGCCGCAGTCGGCCCGATCACCGAGCAGCGCGCGCCGATAATCGTTGTACGGCCCCGACAACAGCGCCGCCATCGGCACGTCCACGAAGGCCGGATCGCCGTAGAACGCCTCCCGGTCGGCGAACGCCAGTTTGCTCGCCTCCACCACGGCGTGAACGAACTCCGGGGAGTCGGTGCCCATGCCGTCCAGGTCGAAGCCCGCCAACAGCGCCAATTGCTGCAACAGCACCGGCGCCTGGCTCCATGGCCCTGCCTTCAGCACCGTGTAGCCGCGCCCGCCGGCCCGATAGTCCAGGCTCAGCGGATCCTCCACGCTGGCCTGCCAGCCGGCCAGGTCGGAACCCCGCAGCAGGCCGCGGTGCGGTTCGCCCGAGGAGTCCATGACATCCGTGCCGGCGCAAAACTCGTCCATGGCCTCGGCGACGAAGCCATGGTAGAAGCTGCGCAGGGCGGCCTCGATCTGGATGTCGCGGCCGGAGCCGGCCGCCTCGGCGTCGCTGACGATGCGGCGGTAGGTCGCGGCCAGCGCCGGGTTGCGAAATAGCGTCCCTCCAGCGGGAGGGGCACCCCCCGGCAACCACAGGGCTGCGGAGGTCGGCCAATGGTCGACGAATAGGTCGTGCACGGTGGCGATCGTGGCGCTCACCCGGGGCAGCACGGGAAAGCCGGCCTCCGCATAGCCGATCGCGTACTCCAGCACATCGCCCACCCGCATGGTGCCGTACCGCTGCAACAGCAGCATCCATCCGCCAAAGGCGCCCGGCACACACGCCGGCAACAGGCCGGTACCCGGGATCAAGGTCAGACCGAGGTCGTCGAAGGCCCCGAGCGTGGCGCCCGCCGGAGCCGTACCCTGCCCGCAGATCACGGTGGCACGTTCCGCCCGTGCGTCCCACGCCACGATGGGCACCTCACCCGCCGGCCCGTTCAGGTGCGGCTCCACCACCTGGAGCACGAACCCCGACGCCACCGCCGCATCGAACGCGTTGCCACCGCGTTCCAGTACCGCCATGCCAGCCTGCGATGCCAGCCAGTGTGTCGAGGCCACCATGCCGAAGGTGCCCTCCAATTGCGGCCGAGTAGTGAACCCGATAGTGGACATAGCCGACCCCTCCCCTTCCACGCTCGGCGCCCGACGGGTGCCCACAGCATGCGAATGTCGATCGTACTTTCCGCGCCGATCGCCATGATCACTGCGTCACACCCGGCACGGCGGACAACCCGCCTCCGCGATAGGTTGCGACCGCCCGGATTCGGCGAGCACGCACTCGGCCGCGCCGCCGGGAGCCATCAGACGGTGACGGTAGTGCCCACCAACACCAGCTCCGAGGTGTGCGATCCCTGTACCCCGACGCCCGCGGGCCGTGGCACGAATCCGGGCAGCCCCGACAGCCCGTCGCTGCCATCCAGCACCCGGAATGCGACCGGGCCGGTACCGTCCAGCACCAGGCGCACCGTCACCCCCGCTGGCGGAGGTGCATGAAACAACAGCCGGAACCCCTTGTCCTGCACGGGCATCTCCCGACCCTGTGCGGTGGCTGAAAGGACGGTAATGTCGGGGGCCGACACGGCAACCAGCCGGACGTCTCGGTGCGGATGGATCGTCACCGTCAGGGTGCGGGTAGCCCCGGAAATCTGGTCGTCGTCGACGGTGAGGGTGGGTGCCGGAAGCCTGGCGGGTTCCGCAGGCCCCGTTGCGAGATTGCCCTCCAGCAGAGGGAACTGGGCGGACAGATCCTCCGTGCCGGTGACGAAGTTCGAGGTCCAGCCGCCCGGATCGGTCTGCTGGCTGACCCAGTATGCGGTGTGCGTGTCGGCATCCAGGGCGTACATCAGTTGGGTGGGCGCCGGGTATCGGGTGTCGAAATGGTCGACCGACAGGCCGGTGACGGTGCACGCGACGACCAACGCGGCGGCGGTGATGGTGAGCCCGGCGGACGTGATGCGCGACCGGCCGGGCGGAGCGGGCAGCGCCGGGTGCAGGTATTCCAGCACGGGCAGCAGGGCGAGCCCCAGCATGGCCGCTACCAGCGCCGTCGCCGCGCCGGTGGCCAACCCCAACGCCGGAAAGAACAACAGCACGGTGGGGGCCAGCACGAGCACGGCGACCACGCCGGTCGCCGTCACCGCCAGCAACCGACCCCACCAGGGACGAACCGTGATGGCCACGATGCCGAGGACCGATCCCGCAAGCGCCGGCAACGCCGCCAGGTACGAGCCCCCGGGGGTGGCCGCCGCCATGATCATCCCCAGGACGGCCAACCACCCCAGTCCGCCCACGGCCAGGCCCCACGGGCCGAACCGGCGGCGCAGCAATGCATACCAACCCACCAGTACCAGAAGCACCAGTGCGCAGACCGCGGCCCGGTACCAGCCGGGTCGCCATGGATCCAGCATCGCTCCGTAGCCGGGCCGCAGGGCGACCAGCAGCATCCACAGCAGTTGTGCCGCCACCGCCGACAGCAGCAAGGGCAGCAGGGCCACGCCGAATCCGGCGGTCATCCTGCCCCAACCGAGACCCATCCGCCGGCGCACCGTCACCGCCAGCGCGGCCACACCCAGCGCGGCCAGCGCGGCCAGCGGCCACACCAGCCAGCCGGGATAGCGCACCAGCGAGCCCAGCACCGGGAAGTAGGTCGCATCGTGCCCCTCGGGACGCGCGAGGCCGGCCAGGTCGGCGTTCCCGAGCTGCCGGGCCAGCGCCAGTGCGTTCGAGCCCTGGGACTGCAGGCTGCCGAGATGCATGTAGTCCGGCCGATCCTCGGGCGAGTGGTAGGTCGCCGATCCGTCGATGTAGGCGGAGTTCAGCCCGGTGAACCGACCGGAGGTGCGGAACGGGGTGAAGTCGGTGTCGTTGGGCAGGATCCGGTAGACCTCCACCGCCATGGACGTGGCCACCGGGTAGGGCACGGCGGCGGCGTACTGGGCGATGAGATCCTCGTTGCCGGCGGCGGTCTCGAACATGATCGCCGGCCCGGACGAGCCGCGCGACTCGAAGTTCAGCACGACTCCCCCGTCCCGCGCCAGCGAATCTGCATGCACGAACGCCTCGGCTCCACACAGGCAGGCCTCCTCGGCGTCGGTGGCCAGCAGCACGATGTCGTTGCGCAGCTGCGGTCCGTCCGTCAGCGCACGTGCCGTCTCCAACAATGTGGCGATGCCCGACCCGTCGTCGTTGGCGCCGTAGGAGACCTGCACCGAGTCGTAGTGCGCGACCAGGAAAAGCCGCCCGGTCGACTGCCGGCCCGGGATCAGCGTCACCACATTGCGCACCCGGGCCATCGCCTGCCCGCCCAGCGCGTCGGTTTCGCCGACCGCGTCCTGGATCTGCGGGTGCAGTCCCAAGCCGGACAGGGTGGTGACGATGTGCTCGCGGACGGCGTCGGCGGCCGGGCTGCCCGCCACGTGCATGGCCTCGCCGATGCGCTGCACGTGTTGGAAGGCGCGGCCGGCGCTGAACTCGGCGGCCGGTGCGTCGGCGGATAGGGGTGCCGGCGGCGTGATCGACAGCAGGCTCGCCAGGGTGAGCGCCGCCAACGCCAGGACTGCCAGCAGCCCGCCGAACAGCCGGGCAGAGGGAGCGGGGTTCATCGGCCCATCCTGCAGCGGCTGCGGCCGGCCCGCCCGGCAACCCGCCGATAGGCTCGGCGGGTGACGAGAAACCACAGCGACGCGGGCGTCGGATCGGCGGCGACGGAGCCGATCGGTGTGATCGGTGGGTCGGGGTTCTACCGGCTGCTGGACGAGCCGGAGTCCCGGCCGGTGCGCACGCCGTATGGCGTGCCCAGCGAACCGCCGGCGGTCGGCGTGCTGGCCGGGCGTCCGGTGGTCTTCCTGCCACGGCACGGCGCGGATCACCGGTTCGCGCCACATGTCGTCCCGTATCGGGCGAACCTGTGGGCGCTGCGCAGTCTCGGGGTGCGGCAGGTGGTTTCCCTGTCAGCGGTCGGGTCGCTGGATCCGGCGCTGAGCATCGGGACGTTGGCCGTGCCGGAGCAGATCCTGGATCGCACGGCGGCACGCGAGCACACCTATTTCGGTGCCGGGCACGGCGTCGGACACGTCAGCTTCGCCGACCCGTACTGCCCGCGTGGCCGGGCCGCCGCCGGTGACGAACACGCCGGCGGCACGCTGGTGGTGATCAACGGCCCCAGGTTCTCCACCCGCGCGGAGTCCCGACAGTACGCGGCCGCCGGCGGCACGCTGATCGGCATGACGGCCATGCCCGAGGCGGCGCTGGCCCGTGAGCTCGGACTCTGCTACACGACGCTGGCCCTGGTGACCGACCTCGATGCGGGGGTGACGGCCGGCGAGGGGGTGACGCACGCCGAGGTACTGACCCAGTTCGCCGCGAACCTGCCCCGGTTGCGCGACCTGCTACTGGCCACGCTGCGACGGCTCCCCGCAGCCCAGGGCGACTGCTCGTGCGGCGACACCGGGCATCTGCCGGGCTCGTTCCCGCTGCCCTGACCGGAGCCCGTCCCGCCGAGTTCCGTCACCGCCGTGGCGGCCGGACCACCGTGCGGCCGCGCCGTCGTTGAGCGCCCGCGCCTCGGGCGACCCTGCCACGGCTGTCGGCGGGTGGATGCACAATGCCCTGGTGCTGTTCGCCGAGATCGCAGAGACGTCCGGCCGGGTCGCTGCTACCCGCTCCCGGACGGCCAAGCGCGAGTTCCTGGCGGCTGCGCTGACGGCAGCCCAACCCGCCGAGCTCGGGGTCGTGGTTGCCTATCTCTCGGGCACCCTGCGGCAGCGGCGCACCCAACTGGGGTGGGCGTCGGTGCCCGACCGTCCACCCGCCGGCACGCCCACCCTCACGGTGCTAGAGGTCGATGCCACCTTCCAGGATGTCGCGAACGAGGCGGGGCCTGGCTCGTCGGCGCGGCGCATCGAGCTGGCCGGCGCGCTGCTGGCCCGCGCGACCGCACCCGAGCAGCGGCTGTTACGCGGGTTGATCGTCGGCGAGGTGCGGCAGGGCGCGCTGGACTCGCTGGTGCTGGACGCGGTGGCATCGGCGTTCGGCGCCCCGACCGCCGCGGTCCGGCGGGCCAGCATGCTGCTGGGATCCACGCCGGTCGCCGCCGAGCTGCTGCGCACCGGCGGCCCCGACGCCCTGGCGGCCGTGACCCTGCACGTGGGCGTCCCGATCCGGCCGATGCTGGCGGCCTCGTCACCGGATGTCGCCGGCGCCATCGCCAGGTCGGGGGTGCCCGCCGCGGTGGACGCCAAATTGGACGGCATTCGGGTGCAGGTGCACCGCGATGGCGACCGGGTCCGGGTGTTCACTCGCAGCCTGGACGAGATCACCGAGCGGGTGCCGGAGATCGTCGCGGCGGTGCGCGCGCTACCGGTGGCGACCGCGGTGTTGGACGGCGAGGCCGTCGCCCTGGATCCGGCCGGCCGGCCCCTGCCGTTCCAGGTAACGGCGGCCCGAGCAGCTGAGCGGACGCGCGGAACACCGGCTTCCGGCCAGGCGCAGGGAGTTCGGCTGACCCTGTTCTGCTTCGACGCACTGCACCTGGACGGCACCGATCTGCTGGACGAGCCGCTGTCGGCGCGGGCGGCGGCGATGCGTGCGGTGCTGCCGGCCGACCTGGTGGTGCCGCGGCGGCAGGCCGACGCGCCGGAGCAGATCGAGGACTTCTTCCACGAGGTCATCGGCCAGGGGTTCGAGGGCGTCGTGGTCAAGCGGCTCGATGCGCCGTATTCGGCGGGCCGACGGGATGCCGCCTGGATCAAGCTCAAACCGCGGCACACGTTCGACCTCGCGGTCACGGCCGCCGAGTGGGGGTACGGGCGGCGCACCGGTTATCTGTCGAACCTGCACCTGGCCGCCCGGGATCCGGCAACCGGGTCGCTGGTGATGCTGGGCAAGACCTTCAAGGGGCTGACCGATCAGATGCTGGCGTGGCAGACCGAGGAGATCCAGTCGCGGGAGGCGCGACGGACTCGGTCGGCGGTCTTTCCGGATCCACCGTTGGTCGCGGAGATCGCGTGCGACGGGCTGCAGCGCTCGACGCGGTATCCCGGTGGCGTGGCGCTGCGCTTTGCGCGCGTGGTGCGGTACCGACCCGACAAGACGGTGCACGAGGTCGACACCCTGGACACCGTCCGGGCTCTGGCGCCGCTCGACACGCACCCACCAGACACTCCCGGCTGACCAGCGCGGTGCCGCCGTGCGCTGAGCCTCACGCGCGTGGCGGCACCGCGATCTGGCGGGACTGCGCCACCAGGGTGCCTTCCGCATCCCACAGCACAGCGTCCTCCGCGACGAACGCGCCGTCGTACGGCTCGCCACGCAGATCCACCAGCACGACGCGGCCGCGGGGCCGGGCGAAGATCCCCACCTGCAGGTGCAGGGTGGGCGCCCAGCCGAATCGGCCCTGCGCGAACGATACCGGCGGCGCCATGTCGACCAGGGCGACCAGGGCCAGCGGGTCCATGTCGCGATCGTCGGCGAACGACATCCAGCATCGGATGGCCGGTCCCGCCGAGGTGTCGCCCGCCAACCAACGAGACTCCTCCGGGACGAATGCCAGGTCCACCAGCGCAGCCAGGCCCGGCGGCCCGGGCAGCTGCCGCGCCGGGATGCGCAGGCACTCCTCCGGCGGCGGCGTGGGCGGCATCACCGGCGCTGCTCCCGCCATACGCGGCGTACCCGGCGCTGCTCCCGCCATACGCGGCGCGCCCGGCAGGCCTTCCCGCAAGGCAGTGTCCTCAGGGACCATGCCGAAGGTGATCAAGCTGGCCAACACCGGGATCTGGCCCTGATGCAGCGTCGCCGAAACCGCCGACAGCCGGCCGCCGCGGCGCAGCACCTCGATCGACACCACGGCCGGCCCGGCAACGGCCGGCGAGGCGAAGCTCGTGGACACCGCGACCGGCTCACCCGGAGCACCCAGCAGCACCGACGCCGCACGAACCGTGACCGCCTGCAGGTAGCCCCCGTTGAGGATGCGTCCGTCGACGTTCCACTGCGCATCGAGGGTGACGGCTGCCCGCCGATCGTCCAGAGCCAGCGCAGCCGTGGCCACATCGAAGCGGGATTCCGCCATGCCGACCAGTCTGCCGGTCGGCGCTGGACGGACCATCGGCCGGCTCCGCGGCAATCCGCGGTTCCGTCGCCGAGCCGTGTTGACATCTGGGACAGTAGTGCGGTGACGACGCACACCTCCGCCGCCGGCACCCATGCCGATCCGACCGTGCACCGACCGACCGGACTGACCACAACCGAGGTCGCCCACCGGGTCGCCGCCGGTCAGGTCAACGCCGCCCTCGTCGGGACCTCCCGCTCCGTGTGGGAGATCGTCAAGGCGAATGTGTTCACCCGATTCAACGCGATCCTGGGGGCACTGTTCGTCCTGATCCTGATCACCGGATCCTGGGCGGACGGGCTGTTCGGCATCGTGCTGATCGTCAACTCCGGGATCGGCATCGTCCAGGAGTACCTGGCCAAGCGGAAGCTGGACCGGCTGGCATTGCTGCATGCCCCGACGGCGACCGTGGTCCGGAACGGCTCGATCGGATCGGTGCCCACCGCGGACGTGGTGCTCGACGACCTGATCGAGCTGCGTACCGGCGACCAGGTGCCCGCGGACGGCGTGCTGGACTCCGTCGCCGGGCTGGAGGTCGACGAGTCAAACCTCACCGGCGAATCCGACGCGGTGCCCAAGTCAATCGGTGACGAGGTCCGCTCCGGCACCACCGTCGTCGCGGGCACCGGCCGGTTCTTCGCCGCGGCCGTCGGCGCCGACTCCTACGCCAACAAGATCACCGCCGAGGCACGGAAGTTCACCCGCACCCACTCCGAGATCCAATCGTCCATCAACACCCTGCTGAAATACATCACCTGGGTCATTGTGCTGGCGCTGCCGCTGCAGCTGTTCAGTCAGGCCCGCGCGATCGGCGACCAGGGCTGGCAGCAGGTGGTCATCCGGTCGACCGGAGGTTTGGTCGGGCTGGTACCCGAGGGCCTGGTGCTGCTGACCTCGGTGGCCTTCCTGCTGGCTGCGGTGCAGCTGACCCGGCAACAGGTGCTGGTGCAAGAGCTACCCGCGGTCGAGGGGCTGGCCCGCGTCGACGTCGTCTGTCTGGACAAGACCGGAACGCTGACGGTCGGCGAGATCGCCTTCGAGGACATCATCCCGCTCGACCCACGGGCCGACGCGGCGGAACTCCGGGCGGGCCTCGGTGCGCTCGCCGACGATCCGAACGCCAACGGCACCCTGAAGGCCGTCGCGGCCGAGATCCCTCCCCCTCCGGGCTGGCTGCGCACCGGCACCATCGCCTTCAACTCGGCGCGTAAGTGGTCCGCGGCGAGCTTCGACGCCCACGGCACCTGGGTGATGGGCGCGCCGGATGTGCTGCTCGCCGCAGACGATCCGGTGCGCGAGCAGGTCACGGAGCTGGCCCACACCGGCCGGCGGGTGCTGCTGCTGGCCCGCGCCGAGGCGCCGCTGATCGACCAGGACGTACCGGAAGGGATTCGGTCGGTGGCACTGGTCACGCTCACCGAGCAGGTGCGCTCCGACGCCGCCGAGACCCTGCGGTACTTCCGTGACCAGGGCGTCGCGATCAAGGTCATCTCCGGCGACAATCCGACCACGGTCGCCGCGATCGCCCGCCGGGTGGGCCTGGAGTTGGACGACACGGACGCGGCCGTGGACGCCCGAACCCTGGGCAGCGATCCAGCCGAGCTGCGCGAGATCGTCGAGCGCACCACGGTCTTCGGGCGGGTCTCCCCGGAGCAGAAGCGCGCGCTGGTGCGGGCACTGCAGGCGAACGGACATGTGGCGGCGATGACGGGCGATGGCGTGAACGACGCGCTCGCCCTCAAGGACGCCGACATCGGCGTGGCGATGGGCAACGGGGCGCAGGCGACCAAGGCGGTGGCACAACTGGTGCTGCTGGACGGCCGGTTCTCGCACCTGCCGTCCGTGCTGGCCGAGGGTCGCCGGGTGATCGGCAACGTGGAGCGGGTGGCGAACCTGTTCCTGGCCAAGAACGTGATGAGCCTGGTGGCCATCATCTCGGCGGCGGCATTCGCGTTGGCGTTCCCGTTCCTGCCACGGCATCTGACCCTGGTCTCCAGCGTCACGATCGGCATCCCGGCGTTCTTCCTGGCGCTCGGCCCGAACAAGCGCCGCTACCTGCCGGGCTTCCTGCAGCGGGTGCTGCGCTTCGCGGTACCCGCCGGGGCGGTCGCCGGGCTCGCCGTGATCGCCTCCTACCTGTGGGCCAACGGCGCCTACGGGATGCCGGTCGCGCAGCGAGCCACCGACTGCGCGGTGCCGATCGGCGGCGGCACCGTGGCACCGGCATGCTCGCAACCCTCGACCGGCGCGACCGTCGCGCTGCTGGTGGTCGCGTTCTGGATCCTGGTGGTGCTGGCTCGGCCGTTCCGGCCCTGGAAGGCGGGGCTGATCGCGGCCATGGTGGCGTTGTCGGTGCTGGCGTTCGTCGTACCGTTCGCCCGGGAGTTCTTCGACTTCTCGTTGCCGGCCGGACTGCTGTGGCAATCGCTGGCGGTGGGGGCCGCGGGCGCGATTTGCGTCGAGGTCGTGTATCGCATCGCGCATTCGGCTCGCCGCACGGCGGCCGAGCGGGCCGCCGAGGCATAGTGCCGCCGTCCGGTCAGCAGGTCGGACCGATGCCGCCCGCCGCCCGGCCGCCGCGGGGGGCGATCCGCATGGCTACCGTCACCGTGTCGCCCTCACCGAAGCCCTCGCGCCGCCGCACCAGCTGCTTGACCGGCAGCACATATCCGCCGTCCTTGGGCAGCAGCGAGGTCTCCCACTCGGTCGCGCCGATCCGCGCCGTCACCGGGATCGCCCCCCAGCCGTATGTCGCCTGCGCCGCCTCCGCGCGCACGTAGTCGCAGCTCGGTTCGGGCAGGGTCAACCAGTAGAACGGCGCGGGGCCCCGCCATTCCCACAGCTCGGCGGCGAACTCGACGTCCATGCCGCTCATGCCTGCGTCCGTCCGCGCCCCGTCGCGTCGGCGCCCGGCCGCGCGACCGCGGTGACGTGGTCCACGACGCCGGCCAGCGGCGGCGGCACCCGCGTCGGATCCAGGGCATATGCGAGCAGCCGGGCGTAGCGATGCTTGTTGCCGGATCGCCCGCCGAAGAACCGGCGGAGCTGGTCGGCGGCGTCGCGATCCCGCTGGGCCGGCTGGCGCTGCAGGGTGCGCCACGAGCGGAGCTCGCCCTCGTCGGCGATCACCGCCTGCACTCCGTCCACGCCCACCGCCCGGATCAGCTCGTCCTCCAGGTCGCGGTGGCACACGTAAAAGCCCTGTTCCCGCATGGCGTTCTCGGTGGCCGCGGCACAGATCCCGGCGCGCACCAACGCCCGCGCGACATAGGCGGCCTCGCCGGCGTCGCACAGCCCGGCCAGTGTCGGGCCCGCCCCGCCCGGACCGTACCGGCGCAGGTAGTGACCGATGTTCGTCACGCCGCCCATCGCGACCACCTCGACCCGGTGCGCAGGCAGATCGACGCCGCGCAGCTGCGCCACCGCTTGCACGGCCGCGCGATCGCTGGCGCCCTCGACCAGGATCACCGCCCGCTGCCCGTGCTCGGGGATCGCCGCGCGCTGTTCGCGCTCGGGGATCGCCATACCGGGCATGCCCGCCAACCTACGGCACCAGCCCGGTGTGCTCGGCGGCGAACGCCAGCTGGTCGGCGAATTCGGCCGCCTGGGCATGGGCGGGCTTGCCGGCGCCATGCCCCGCTCGGGTGTCGACGCGCAGCAGCACCGGCCCGCCGTCGGGCGCCTGGCAGCGCTGCAACTCGGCGCCGAACTTGAGCGAGTGGGCCGGCACCACCCGGTCGTCGTGATCGCCGGTACAGATCAGCGTCGGCGGGTAGATAACACCCTCGCGCAGCGCATGCAGCGGCGAATACGCCTGCAGCACCCGGAAATCCGCCGGATCGTCCGGGTCGCCGTAGTCACTGATCCAGGCCCAGCCGATGGTGAACTTGTGAAACCGCAGCATGTCCAGCACGCCGACGGTGGGCAGTGCCGCACCGAACAGGTCGGGCCGCTGGGTCATCAGCGCCCCCACCAGCAGACCGCCGTTGGACCGACCGTGCACCGCCAGCTGACCGGGTGTTGTGATCCCCCCAGCGATCAGCGCCTCCGCGCAGGCAATTCCGTCGTCGAACACGTGCTGCTTGCGCTCGCGCATGCCGTCCAGGTGCCACGCCGCGCCGAACTCACCACCGCCGCGCAGGTTCGCCACCGCCAGCACTCCCCCGGCCGCGACCCAGGCGGCGAAGATCGCCCGGTATTCCGGCAGCACCGGGATGTCGAAGCCCCCATAGCCGTACAGCAACGTTGGTCGTGGACCCGCCGGAACGGCAGCGAGATCGACGGCAGAGCCGTCGGCGTCGCCCGGGTCGCCCGCCGGCTCGGCGCGGCACAGTAGCGTCATCGGAACCGTGGTCCCGTCGGCGGACCGGGCGTACTGCCGCCGCGCCGTGACTGCCGGCAACTCCACCGCCCCCGAGGCGGGTAGGTCGCGGACGGACGGCGCGGCACCCGCCAGGTCGATGCGGTGCGCCCGGGCGGGCCGGGTGAAGGCCGCGGTTCCGACGAACACCTCCGCAGACTCGGCTCGCGCCCGGACCTCCGTCACCGCTACCGGGCCGGGAATCTCCGGTGTCGCCCACCGGGATCCGTCCGCGCGCCGGACATCCAGGTGGTGCGCGGCGTCCCGGGACCAGACCAGCACCAGAGCACCCGCGGCCAGGTGCGCCGACACCAGGACGTCGGTGCCGTGCTGGCCGACCACCTCCCGCCACGGTGCCGCCGGATCCGCCAGCGACGCCTCGACCAGCCGCCCCCGCGGCGCGTCCCGCTCGGTACGCAACAGCAGTCGGTCGGGAACCACGCCCGACCCGGCACCGCCGCCCACCGCGCCGACCACGTGGTGCGCGTCGGCCAACTCCCCTACCACGACGATCTCGTCACCGCCGATTGCGCTCCGGCCGCTGCCGTCCAGCTCCAGCCGGCGGGCGACTACCGTGGTGCGGGTATCGGTACCGGGGCCCGCCGTCAGCACCAGCCAGCCACCATCGTCGGAGACCCACGCGTCTACCATCCACTCCGGATTCTCAGGGTGGTGCCAAACGGTCTCGTCACAGTCCTGCGGTGTGCCCAGCCGATGCAACACCAGGGCCCCGACGCCCATGGCGCCGGTGAACTCGGACCCCGCGGCGGGCTCCGGGTACCGCCAGTACAGGAAGGACGCGCCGTCCGGCAGCCAGGTGGGCGTCACCCACTTGCACCAGCGCAGCACGTCCGCGCGATCGTCGCCGGTCGACACCTCGCGCACCTTGATCGTCTGCCAGTCCGAGCCGGCCTCCGAGGTCGCGTAGGCCACCAGGGATCCGTCGTCCGAGACACTGGCCGCGGTGAGCGCCACGGTGCCGTCGCTCGATAGCGTGTTGGGATCCAACAGCACCGCCGGCGCCTTCAGCAGCTCGTCGAGAGTGCCTGCGGTGTAGAGGATGTCCTGGTCCTTGCTGCCGGGGTTGGACACCACGAAGTAGCGCCCGCCGCGCTCGGATGGCACCCCTGCCCGCGGCGCGCTGACCAGCGCGTCGGTCAGCTCGCCGAAGCGTTTCCGCGCGGGCAGGGAGGCCAGATACGGCTCGGATAGCGCGTTCTGCGCGGCGACGAAGGCGACCGTGCGAACGCCGTCCGGGTCCTCCAGGTAGCGATACGGATCGGCGACGGCGACCCCGTGCAGGTGCTCGGTGACTTCGTCCCGGTCGGCCGGCGGGTAGTTCCAGTGCTGCTGATCGATCACGCGGTCGATCCCATCACATCGGGGCCGCAGTCTCGCGCACCGTTACTCGGCATCCACCGGCGGTGGCGCGGTGCGCCCCTCGAACGGGGTGGACAGCACGACGGTGGTCCGGGTGGATACGTTGGCCCGGCTGCGGATGGCGCCCAGCAGCGTCTCCAGGGCGCCCGGAGAGGCGACCCGCACCTTGATGATGTACGACTCGTCGCCGGCAACCGAGTAGCAGTCCTCGATCTCGGTCAGGTCGGTCAGCCGGACGGCATAGTCGTCGGGGGCAGCCGGGTCGATGGGCACCAGCGAGATGAACGCGGTCAGCGGCAGGCCCACCTGCTCGCCGTCCAGTTGCGCCA
Source organism: uncultured Actinomycetes bacterium (assembly GCA_937926105.1). The sequence continues at coordinate 260,078 of CALANS010000175.1, forward strand.
CATAGCCCCGAATCACGCCCCGTTGCTCGAGTCGGCGCACCCGCTGGTGCACCGCGGACACCGACAGGCCCACTCGATCGGCGAGTTCGGTGTAGCTGCACCGGCCGTCGCGCGCCAGTTCGGCGACGATCCGGGCATCCAGCGGTTCGAGCATCGCGGGGCCGATCAGTCCAGCACGATCAGGTCGGTGGGCGCGTTGTTGGCCAATTCCGCACCGCCATCGGTCACGATCACGACATCCTCGATGCGCACCCCGAAACGGCCGGGCAGGTAGATGCCCGGCTCGACCGAGAACGCCATGCCCGGCTCCAGCAGGCGCGTGTTGCCCGCGACGATGTACGGGTGCTCGTGCACCTCCAGGCCGATACCGTGGCCGGTGCGGGTGATGAAGTACTGCCCGTAGCCGGCCTCCTCGATGACCGTCCGCGCCGCGGCGTCCACCGATTCCGCCGGCACCCCCGGCCCCGCCGCCGCGACCCCGGCGGCCTGTGCGGCCCGCACCACCTCGTACACCTCGCGTACCTGCGGGTCTACCGCGGTCACTCCCCCAGTGCCGCCGGTGATATAGGTGCGGGTGCAGTCCGAGTAGTACCCCGACGGCGCCGGCCCGCCGATGTCGATGACGACCGGCTCGCCGGCCTGGATGACCCGGTCGGAGGCGTCGTGGTGTGGGCTGGCCCCATGTGGCCCCGACCCGACGATGACGAAGTCCGCATGCGTGTGGCCCTCGGCGACGATCGCGGCGGCGATGTCGGCGGCGACCTCGTTCTCGGTCCGCCCGGCCCGCAGCCACTGCCCGATGCGCCGCTGCACGCGGTCGATGGCCGCGCCCACCTCCCGCAGCGCGGCCACCTCGGCCGGGTCCTTGCGCATCCGCAGCTCGGCAATCGCCTCCCCGGCGAGCGTCAGCTCCGAGCCGGGGACCGCGGCCTGGATGCCCAGTGCGTGCACCGCCGGCATGTGGTAGTCGACGCTGAGCACCCGCGCATCGCCGGCACAGCTCTCGGCCAGCAGGTCGGCCAGCGCGGCGTACGGATCCTGGCCGTCGGTCCAGGTGGTGAACGGCAGCCCGAGATCCTCGGCGGTGGTTCCGCTCCAGCCGGGACGCTCCAACGTCGGGACCAGCACCTGGGCGGGGCCGTCGGCGGGTACCACCAGGCAGGTCAGCCGCTCGTGGGACGGCACGGCATGCCCGATCAGGTACAGCATGTCGGGGCCCGGGCACACCAGGATGGCGTCGGCGCCGCTGGTGGCCGCCTGGCCCGCCAGCCGAGACAGCCGGTCCCGGAGGGCTGCGGGGGTGGTGGGGGCAGTCAGGGCGGTGGGCACGTCGGCTAGCGTATCCGCCCCCGGCCTGATGCGGCGGCGGGCACGCAGCGGGCACGGTGCGAGACGGAACGGTAGCGTCACCGATCATGCTGCAGCTCTACGACCTGGCCGGGATCTACTTCCGCGCGTTCTACGCGGTGCCCGCCTCCATGACGGGGCCGCATGGCGCACCGGTCAACGCCATCCGGGGCTCGCTGGACATCCTGGCCCGGGTGATCGCCGACGCGCGGCCCGCGAGGGGCGTCGCCTGCCTGGACGTGGACTGGCGCCCGGCTTGGCGGGTGGAGCTGTTGCCGTCGTACAAGGCGCACCGGGTGGCGGTGACGGAACCGGCGGCCCCCCCCCGCCGCGAACGTCACGGGCGCCGCCCTGGGTTCCGCGGTGGGGGCGCAATCCGGGCCGGTCGCCGAGGCCGAACCGGATGAGCTGTCCCCGCAGATACCGGTGCTGCTCGAGGTGTTGCGCGCCATCGGTATTCCGCTGGCCGGCGCCGACGGCTGCGAGGCGGACGACGTGATCGGCACCCTGTCGACGCGTGAGGCGACCGATCCGGTGGAGGTGGTCTCTGGCGATCGCGACCTGTTCCAACTGGTGCGCGTCACGCCGACGCCCGTCACTGTCCGGTACATCGGTGCCGGCATGAGCAAGGTGCAGATCATGGACGTGGCGGCCCTGCGGGACAGGTATGGCGTGGACGGCCCCGGTTACGCGGCGATGGCCACCCTGCGAGGCGATCCGTCGGATGGGCTGCCGGGGGTGACGGGCATCGGCGAGAAGACCGCCGCCGACCTGATCGGCCGGTTCGCCTCGATCGAAGGGGTGCTGGCGGCGGCGGCCGACCCGGCGTCGGCGGTGTCTTCCGCCGTGCGGCGCAAGATCGCTGCGGCGGCCGATTACCTCCCGGTGGCGGTGCGGGTGGTGGCGGTGCGCACCGATGCCGACGTGCAGCTCGAGCCGGAGGTCGGGCGGGCCGAATTGCCGCGCGAGCCGGCCGATCCGGCGGCACTGGCCGCGCTCGTAGCCGAACACGGCATCGGCGGTTCGGTGGATCGGCTGCTGCAGGCCCTGGCGGAGCGCTGAGTCACGGGTCGGCGCACGGACGGTCGCGCCCCCACCACCGTCATGTGCCGGGGTGGGGGCGCGGCCGGTCGCGAGGTCAGTGCGGGGTGCCCACCGAATAGGTGCCGTCGCCGTCCTCGACCGTGATGGTCACCGTCTTGGCCGAACCGGACTGCTGCAGGGTGCAGGTGAACGTGCTGCCCTTCTCGACCTTGGCCTTGGCGGCCTCCGGGCAGGAGACCTTGCCGATGTCAGTCAGTCCGTAGCCCGCCGGGTCGTCGGACGGCGAGTTGGTCAGGATGGTCTCGACGCCCTTCTCCACGGCCGCCTGATCGAACACCTTGCTGTTGAGCACGCCAGGCTTCCAGAACAGCACGACCGCCGCCACCGCCAGCACCACCACGGCGATGACGATGGCGATGATGGGGCCCTTGCTGGATTTCTTGGCGGCCGGCGCCGGCTGCTGCGCGAATGCCCCGGGTTGGCCATAGCCAGGCTGGCCATAACCGGGTTGACCGTATCCCGCCGGTTGCTGGTAGGCCGGCTGCTGACCATAGCCGGGTGCCTGCTGACCGTAGGCCGGTTGCTGCTGTTCGTATCCGGTGGGCTGGCCGTAGCCGGGCTGCTGTTGACCGTAGGTCGGCGCCTGCCCGTACCCTCCGGTCGCCGGCTGCCCGTAGCCGGGTTGCTGTCCATAGTCCGGCGCGGGCGTGTACGCGGGAGTGCCACCGGTGCCGTAAGCCGGCTGCTGCCCGTACCCCGGCTGCTCGTAGCCTGTGGGCTGTGCCGCAGGCGGTTGCCCATACGCCGGTTGCTGCCCGTACCCGGGCTGCTGCTGCGGATAGCCGGGCTGTTGCCCGTACTGCTCGTATCCGGGCTGCTGCGCGGGCTGCTGTTCGGCCCCCGTCGCGGGCGGCTGGTACGCCGGCCACTGCTGCTGCCCTGGCTGCTCGCCGGGTCCCCCCTGGCCGTACGGCGTGCTCATCACGTGCCTCCTGCCTCTGGTCACGGCTCGGACGCCGCACCGTCAGGTGATCCAATCACGACGCGAGGGCGCGCCGAGCGCGACCCGCTCGCACGAACGTTACGCATCACCGCGCGCTTTGTCAGGCATTCGCCGATGTGCGCGACCCGGCATCGGCCGGATCGCGGATCCCCGCTGGCGTCACTCGGTTCCCGCCGCCACCACCCCACGTCGGACCGCGCGCACCGCGTCCTCCGCCCTGGGGGCGAGCTCGCCGGGCGCAGCGCCGCGGAACTGGTCCAGCAGATCGATCACCTGCCGACACCACCGGACGAAGTCGCCCGCCGACAGCTCCACGCCGCCGGCGGCCGCCGCCAGCAGGGCCTCGGCCAGGCTGCCGCCGCCGGCCCAGGTAGCCATAGCGGCCGCGACGCCCGGATCGGGTTCCCTGGTGGGCGGCAAGCCGTGTCGCCGTTCGTCGGCGATCAGCTCGTCCCACACCTCGTAGACCGCCCGCACCGCCTCGGACAGCGGGCCCGCGAGAGCCCGGCGCCCACCGGTCGGCTCCCGCCGGGCCTGGAACACCAGCGTGGAGACCGCACCGGCCAGCGTGGGCGCATCGAGATCGGCCCACAGTCTGCGGCGCAGGCACTCGCCGGCCAGCAGGTCGCTGTCCGACCAGATGCGCCGCAGGATCCGCCCCGGGTCCGTGACCCGGTCGTTCGTCAGATAGCCCCGGTCGGACAGCAGCGCCAGCAGCCGATCCAGCTGGGCGCCCAGCGAGTTCCGCGCCCCCTGGACTCGAGCGGACAGCGCTGCCGTCTCGGCACGCAGCCGGTTCAGTCGCCTGCCCTGCGCCAGGTGCTCGGCCCGGTCCGGGCAGTCATGCACGGGATGCGAGCGGACCGCCCGGCGCAGCGCAGCCAGGTCGGCGTCGGAGCCGGAACTGGACCCGGAGCCATCCGAGCCATCCGAGCCATCCGAGCCATCCGAGCCACCGCGCCGCCCACCGCCCCGCGGCGAGGCGGTGATCCCGGACCCGGCCAGAGCCGAGGCAAGGTCGCGGCGCACCTTCGGCTCCCGATGATTGGTGACCTTGGCCAGCCGGAGCCGGCCCAGCACCGGAACCGCACCACGGAAGTCCGCCACCGACAGCCGGCCGGCCCACCGGCCCTGGGTGGCTACCAGGGGGCGCGCCACTCCGCCGGAATCCACGCCCGGATCCAGCACCACCGCCAGGCCGGCGCGACGGCCCGCCGGTATCTGAATCACGTCGCCGCGGCGCAGCCGGAGCAGATCATCGGCCGCCGCTCGCCGCCGACGGGCCGATCCGGCGGTCGCGGCGGACCGCTCCGCCGACGCCAACCGGCCCTGCAGGTCGAGGTACTCCTGCACATCCCCCCGCTCGCACGCGACGGACCGGGCGAGGTCGGCGGCGGCGCGCTCGTTCCGGTCCACCTGCCGAGCCAGACCGACCACCGCCCGGTCGGTCTGGAACTGCGCGAACGACCGTTCCAGCAACTCGCGGGCAGCCTCGCGGCCCAGCTGCGCGATCAGATTGATCGCCATGTTGTAGCTGGGCGCGAAGGAACTGCGCAGCGGGTAGGTGCGGGTGGAGGCCAGGCCGGCAACGGTGCGTGGATCCAGACCGGGCGTCCAGACCACCACGGCATGACCCTCCACGTCGATGCCGCGGCGGCCGGCACGGCCGGTCAGCTGGGTGTACTCGCCCGGGGTGACGTCGGCGTGCCCCTCGCCGTTGAACTTGACGAGCTTTTCCAGCACCACCGTCCGCGCAGGCATGTTGATGCCCAGCGCGAGAGTCTCGGTGGCGAAGACGACCTTCACCAGACCGGTGACGAACAGGTCCTCGACGGTCTCCTTGAAGGCGGGTAGCAGGCCGGCGTGGTGGGCCGCGACGCCCCGCTCCAGGGCGTCGCGCCACTCCCAGAATCCCAGCACCGCCAGGTCGGACTGGCTCATGTCCGCGGTCAGCTCGGCGGTATGCCGGTCCACGACGGCACGGATCTGGGTGCGCTCGGCGTCGGTGGCCAGCCGCAGCCCGGCCCGCACACACTGACCGACCGCAGCGTCGCAGCCGGCCCGGGAGAACACGAACATGATCGCTGGCAGCAGCCCGGCCCCGTCCAACCGCTCGACGACATCCACCCGGGGTGGCGGTCGCCACCCCGGGCCCCGCCGGTGCCCGTGCCGCCCGGACCGCGGCGAGCCGAACCGTTCGGCGGTCGCCTCGGCGTCCCGGATGGCGCGGTCCAGTGTTGGGTCGATGCGCCCCGGATTCCCGTCACCGGCGTACAGGTCGTACAGCCGGCGGCCGACCATCATGTGCTGCCACAGCGGCACCGGACGCACCTCGTCGACGATCACCGCTGTCTCGCCGCGCACCTCACGCAGCCAGTCGCCGAACTCCTCGGCGTTGGAGACGGTGGCCGACAGGCCAACCACCTGCGCGGAGGCGGGCAGGTGCAGGATTACCTCCTCCCACACCGCGCCGCGGAACCGGTCCGCCAGATAGTGGATCTCGTCCAGCACCACGGCGGACAGGTCGTGCACCGCGTCGGATCCGGCGTACAGCATGTTGCGCAGCACTTCGGTGGTCATCACCACCACCGGCGCGTGCGGATTGACGGAGGTGTCGCCGGTCAGCAGGCCGACCCGCTCCCGGCCGTGCTCGGCGGCGAGGTCGGCGTACTTCTGGTTGGACAGCGCCTTGATCGGTGTGGTGTAGAAGCACCGACCGCCGGTCGCCAGCGCGCGGGCCACGGCAAACTCGCCGACCACCGTCTTGCCGGCGCCGGTGGGCGCGCACACCAGCACTCCGGCCCCGTCCTCCAGCGCGCGGCACGCCTGCAGCTGGAACTCGTCGAGCCGGAATGGTCGAGTGGCGGCGAAGCGCAGCAGGCGGCGGTATGTGGCCCGCTCGCCGCGCGTGGGATTCCGGTCCGTGGGCGATGCCGGTGACGCGGGATCCTCGACGGCTGGCACGCCTCCCAGCGTGTCACATCGGGCGATCCGATCCGGGTCTCCGGGGTGGGCTGGCCCGGCGCTAGGCACTTGCCCGGCTAGACCGGGCACGTGCCTAGCGTGCGGTGTGACCTGGGGCGCTGCCGAGCCGGACCCCTCATCTCGAGTCTGAGCGGGCGCCGGCTCTCCGTCAGGTGGCGTCGGTCCAGCGATCAGCAGGTGGCCCGGCCGAGCTCCCGCCGGGCCCGGAGTCCCCACCGGCCGATCCCGCCCGCGCTTCGGGCTCGTCGGCCACCGACGTCGGCGCACCGACGGGCTCGGGCGCTCCGAGGTCCAGGCTCGCGGCCACGCCGGCGGCGTCGCCGGTTTCCAGGGCGGACGCGACGTCGTCGGGCAACTCCGCCAACGAGGAGGCGGCCGACTTGGCCTTGCGACGGTCGTGGGCCTTGGACACCTGCACCGCGGCCTCGTACAGGATGCACAGCACCACGGCCAGCACACCCATGCTGACCGGGTCGTTGCCGGGCACGGCCAGCGCCGCGAAGACCACCATGCCGAAGAACGCATACCGCCGAGCCTGGGCCAGCTTCGCACCCTTGATCACGCCGGCGAAGTTCAGCATCACCAGCAGCAACGGCAGCTCCAGCGACACTCCGAAGATCAGCATCATGCCGATCAGGAAGGAGTAGTACTTCTCCGGATCGAGCGCGGAGGACACGAAATCGCCACCGAATCCGAGCAGCACCTTCAGGCCCTCGGGAATCACCAGGTAGGCCAGCACCATCCCGCCGGCGAACAGCGCGGCGGCGCAACCGACGAAGGTCAGCGCGAACTTCTTCTCCTTGCTGTACAGGGCGGGGCCGACGAACGCCCACACCTGGTACAGCCACACCGGGCAGGTCAGCAGGAAGCCCGCCATGATCGCCGCACTGATTCGGATGTTCAAGGCTGAGAACGGGCCGGTGGCCAGCAGCCCGCATTCGACACCGGGGAACTCCACCCGGGTCGGTGGGGGCACGGCGCAGTACGGCTCGGTGAGGATCTCCCCCAGCGGCCGCAGGTGAATCGCTGGGATGCCGACCGAGTACCAGATGAAGCCGGCCACCGCGCCCAGAAAGATCGCCAACACCGCGAGGAACAGGCGGTGACGCAGCTCGTAGAGGTGCTCGCGCAGCGTCATCGAGCCGTCCGTGGGTCGCCTGGGCCTGCGGAGGCGCAACAACGACACGGTGGAACTCCCTACGGACGGGGGTCGGGACGGGCGGTGGTGTCGCCGATCCTACGCAGGCCGGCGCTCTCGCTGGGTGACACGGCCACCTCGCCCGACCGGGTCGTCACCGCGCCGGGTACCCGGACAGCGCCTCCGCCGCCCGCTGCCGCACCGCCGATGCCAGGTCGGGCCGGTCCTCAATGATCGCGGCGCCGCCGAGCGAGAGCACCAACCGCACCAGCCACTCGTCGCTGACCGCCCGCAACCGAACCCGCAGTTCGCCCGGCGGGTCGTCCAGCTCGGTGACCTCGTCCATCAGGTAGTACTCGGCGACCCACTTGGCCGACGGCGCGAGCCGGATCGTCACGGGCTCAGCGTTCCGGTCCGGGGTGAACAGCGCCGTGGGCACCTCCTCGTCGACCCACAGCGGCGGCTGGGCGGGAATGTCCAGCAACCGGATCGCCTCGATCCGGTCCACCCGGAATCGGCGCACCGCCTCGGCGGCGTAGCAGTAGGCCTCCAGGTACGAATGCCCGTCCACCAGCAGCAACCGGATCGGGTCGACCTCCCGCTCGGTGAGCTCATCCCGGGACGCGGTGTAGTACCGGATCCACAGCCGGACCTGACGATCCACCGCCTCCCGAACGGCACCCAGCGCGGGCACCGGATCGGCGGCGGTCACCTCCACGACCGGCACCGGTCCGCCGGCGGCCTGCTCGAGCTTCGCCAGCGCCGAGTGCACCGCGTCGGCGTCCAGCAGCCCCGGCAGGTCCCCCAGCGCCCGCAGCGCGACGGTCAGGGTGACGGCCTCATCGGGGCTGAGCCGGACCGGGCGTTCGATGCCGGCGTCGTAAGCGATCGATACGGTGCCGCCCTCGTCGTCGAGCACCACGTCGATGAGCTCGTGCGGGTAGTAGCCGGGCTCGCCGCAGACCATCAGCAGGTTCAGGTCGGCGGTGATCTGGGCGGACCCCACCCCGAACTCGGCGGCCAACTCGGCGATCGACACCCCGGGCCGGCGCGCGATGTACGGCACCAGGGCAAGCATCCGAGATACCTGTTCGGTGGCCGTCTCGCCCCCGGTGCGGCGCGGTTTGGTCGTCATGGCCGCGCCTCGTCGTCGTAGGTCGCCTGCACCGAGTGCCCCGAGGGGTCGCCGGACAGCTGGCCGGCGGCGCCGCGCAGCAGGTGCAGCACCGCGTCCCGCAGGTCAGGAGGGTCGATCACCACCACGTCCGGGCCGTGACCGGCGATTCGCCGGGCGCTATCCCACAGGGCCGGCATCGGCACCTGGAGTTCGTCGAAGCCGTCGGCCCGGTCCGCCGGATGCACCACGGTGGCGCCGCGCCGCACGCCCGCCGCCCGGCCGGACCGCACCCGCAGCAGCGCCGAGCGGGACTCGGCGGGTCCGGCGCTGGCCATCACCAGGTCCTTCAGGCGCACACCCGACGGCACCGTCACCGCCCCGACCCGGCCGGCGGTCGTCACCGGTCCGCTGATCCGGGACAGTCGGAAGGTCCGGGGAGCGCCCCGCACGGTGTCCTGGCCGACCACGTACCAGGCACCGTGGTAGCTGACCATGCCCCATGGCTCCAGAGACCGGGTCTCCGGACGGGCGCCGGAGGCGGTGCGGTAGTCGAAACGCACGGCGCGGCCGGCCCGCAGGGCGGCAAACAGGTCGCCGAACGCCGGCTCCGAGGTGCGCAGGCGAGCCTGCAATCCGGCGCTCGGCCGGCCGAATCCGTCGCCGTCCGGCCGCGTGACGTCGGCCGCACCGGTGCCGGGCGGACCGCCGTCCGCGGGGATGTCGTCGGCTGAGGATTCGTCGAGCGGCTGGTCCGCGGCGTCCCGCAGCTTGCGGATCGCCGCCGAGCCCGCCTCACCCAGCACGGTGGTCTCCCACAGCCGGGATGCTACGGCCAGGGCCGCGGACTCGGCCGCGGTGAACGACATCTCGGGCAGGGCGAACTCCCCCGGGCGGATGCGGTATCCGTCGCCGCCGGGCTGGGTCTCGATCGGGATCCCCATGTCGCGCAGTTCCTGCTTGTCCCGCTCGAACATCCGGGAGAACGCGTCGTCGCTGGCGGCATCCCCGTAGCCCGCCACCCGCTCCCTGATCCATGCCGCGGTGCGGTAGTAACGCGAGTTCAGCAGCGCGATCACCAGGTCGAGCAGGCGCTCTGCTTTGGAGACGGGCACGTCTGACAGGGTGTCACACGGACCGACCCGATGTGCGATCCCCGTCACCGATCGCCCCACTCCCCTCCGCATGGATCAACTTCCTCTGCAGGCATCATCGTGGCCAATTTGTGACGGGTGATGCTGATGGGACGACGTTCGTGCATGCCAGGGAAGTTGATCCATGCGGGGGTGATGGGTGACGGCAAGTGGGGGTGACGGGGCGGCTAGCGGTGATGGGTGGCGGCAAGTGGCGCTGACGGCGGTGACGGAGCAGCCGTCACATCGCTGCGATGAGCCGGTCCACCCGCTCGTCGACGGCCTCGAACGGGTCCTTGAGCAGCACCGTGCGCTGCGCCTGGTCGTTCAGCTTCAGGTGCACCCAGTCCACGGTGTAGTCCCGGCCGGCATCCTGGGCGGCCGCCACGAAGTCGCCCCGCAGCTTCGCCCGGGTGGTCTGCGGTGGCTGCACCGTGGCCTTGTCGATCTCGGCGTCGTCGACCACCCGCGCCGCCTGGCCCCGCGCGGCCAGCAACGAGTACAGCCCCCGGCCGGGCCGCACGTCGTGGTAGGTCAGGTCCAGCTGGGCGATTCGCGGGTGGTCCAGCGGCAAGTCGTGCCGCCGGGCGTAGGAGTCCAGCAGCTTCTTCTTGATCACCCAGTCGATCTCGGTGTCCACGCTGGACATATCGCGGGACTCCACCGCGTCCAGCACTCGCCCCCACAGGCCAAGGACCCGGTCGGTCACGGGGTCGCTACCCCGACGCGCCACGAAGTCCACGGCGCGCGCGTAGTAGTCCTGCTGGGCGGCCAACGCCGACACCTCGCCGCCGCCGGCCAGCCGCACCGGCTTGCGTCCGGTCAGGTCGTGGGAGATCTCCCGGATGGCCCTGATCGGGTTCTCGAAGCTGAAGTCCCGCAGCGGCACACCTGCCTCGATCATCTCCAGCACCAGCGCCGCGGAGCCCACCTTGAGCATGGTCGTGGTCTCGCTCATGTTGGAGTCGCCGACGATCACGTGCAGCCGGCGGAACTTCTCCGCATCGGCGTGCGGCTCGTCGCGGGTGTTGATAATCGGCCGGGACCGGGTGGTGGCGCTGGACACGCCCTCCCAGATGTGGTCGGCCCGCTGTGAGAGGTGGTAGCTGGCGGTGCCCCGCGCAGACTGCACGATCTTGCCGGCGCCGGCGATCAGCTGCCGGGTCACCAGGAACGGGATCAGCCCATCGGCGATCTTGGAGAACTCCCCCGCGCGAGTGATCAGGTAGTTCTCGTGGCACCCGTAGGAGTTGCCGGCCGAGTCGGTGTTGTTCTTGAACAGGTAGATGTCGCCGCCGATCCCCTCGTCGGCCAGCCGCGACTCGGCGTCCGCGACCAGATCCTGCAGGATCTGCTCACCGGCCTTGTCGTGCGCGATCAGGGTGGGCAGATCGTCACACTCGGCCGTGGCGTACTCCGGGTGCGAGCCGACATCCAGGTACAGCCGGGAGCCGTTGCGCAGGAACACGTTCGATGACCGGCCCCAGGACACCACCCGCCGGAACAGATAGCGCGCCACCTCATCCGGGCTCAGCCGACGCTGCCCCCGGAAGGTGCAGGTGATTCCGAATTCCGTCTCGATCCCGAGGATGCGGCGCCGCATACGGCTCAGCCTAGATCAGCGGATCGGCGCGGCCCCGCCCGGCGACGGTCCGGCGGGCGGTCGGGCCGCCCCGCGTCGCGTGGCGTCCACCACGTCGCCGACCAGGGATTCGATGACGTCCTCCAGCATCAGCACCCCGACGGGCCCGTCCGGCCCGACCACCCGTGCCAGGTGCGCCCGGCGGGACCGCATGAGATCCAGCGCGGTGCGCAGCGGCACGTCGGGAGCGGTGACGGGCAAGGTGCGGATCGCCGAGGCGGGCAGCGGATCGTTGCGTCGGTCCACCAGCACCCGCATCGCATCTCGGACGTGCACGAACCCCGCGAAGCGCGCACCCTCCGACGGGGTGTCGCCGGAGGGGCCGTCACCGCCGAATGGCGGGTCGGCCAGCACCGGAAACCGGGAGAATCCGGACCGGGCGCACGCCCGCTCGACGTCGGCGGCGCTGGGCGCCGGGCCGACCGTCACCAGCTCGGCGTCGGGTACCAGCACATCCGCGACCGTGGCCGTCTCGAAGTCCAGCGCCGACCCGATGAGCTGCTCGTCCTCCGGGTCCAGCAGCCCCTCCCGCGCGGACTGCGCCACCAGCGCCGCCACCTCCGCGCGGGTAAAGGTGGACGCCACCTCCGCGCTGGGCTCGACGCCGAGGCGCCGCACCACCGCATTGGCCAGGTGGTTCAGGCCGCTCACGATCGGCCCGAGCACCCGCGTCAGCCAGCGCAAACCGGGTGCCAGAGCCATCGCCACCCGCTCCGGCCCAGCCAGCGCAATGTTCTTGGGCACCATCTCGCCGAATGCCACATGCGCCGAGACCACCAGCACCAACGCGATCACCAGCGCCGTCGGCGCGACGGCGCCTGTCGGCAGCCCCATGGCGGCGAACGCCGGCTCCAGCAGGTGGGCCACAGCCGGTTCGCCGACCGCGCCGAGCAGTACCCCGCAGGCGGTGATGCCCAGCTGAGCGCACGCCATCATCAGCGAGACATCCTGCATCGCGGCCAGCGTGGAGCGGGCGCGGCCACTCGTCACCGCCAGCGGCTCGATCTGCGTGCGACGCGCCGCCACCAGGGAGAACTCGGCCGCGACGAACAGCGCCGATGCCGCCAGCAGTGCCAGAACCACCAGCAGCAGCCAACTCATCGCGATCTCCCGTCGCCCGGACCGGGCCGTGTTCCCGGCTCGTTTCCCAGCCCTGCTGCCGGTCCGTTCGAGTCGCCGCCCGCCTCGTCGTGCTCGGCACCGCTGTCCCGGTGCGGCGCGTCCGGATCGTGTTCACCGGGGTGCGCCGCGGACAGCTGCAGCTCGGCCAGCCGGCGGCCGTCCAGCCGGCGGGCGGTCAGCCGGGCGGTGACGGGCCGGGGCAGGTCGGAGTCGGGATCGACGGCCATTGCCCGGTCGCCGGGCAGGGCACCCAATGGGCGGTCCGCCGCCAGCACCGCCGTCACCAGCACGTCGTCGCCGACCCGCGGCAGCCGGCCCAGCCGGTCCATCAGCAGTCCGGCCACCGTCTCGTAGGACCCGGATTCGGGCAGCCCCACCCCGGTGAGGTCGGCGATCTCGTCCGGGCGCAGCGCTCCGGGCAGCAGCCAGGTGCCGTCCGGCCGCGGGACCGGCCGGCGCTCGGACGGGTCGTGCTCGTCGGCGATCTCCCCGACCAGCTCCTCCACCACGTCCTCCAGGGTGACCACGCCGGCCGTGCCGCCGTATTCGTCAACCACCACCGCCAGTTGCAGGCCGCGCCCGCGCAGCAGCTCCAGCGCGTCGTCCAGCGGCAGCGTGCCGGGAACCACCGGTGCCGGCACCATCAGCGCCCGCACCGTCACATCCGCTCGCTGGTCCGGTGGGACGGCCACCACCCGCTTGAGATGCACCAGCCCCACCACGTCGTCGGCGTCGGTGCCCATCACCGGGAACCGGGAGTGCCCGGAGGCCAGCGCCGCCTCGATCACGGTGCCGGCCGGGTCGTCGGCGCGGACGAACTCCACATCGACGCGGGGGGTGAGCACGTCGTCGGCGGTCTTGCCGGAGAAGGCCAGCGACCGGGCGAGCAGCCGCGCGGTGCGCTGTTCCAGGGTGCCCTGCGCCCCGGACCGGAGCACCAGCGAGGCCAGCTCCTGCGCCGACCGGGTGGACCGAAGCTCCTCCTGCGGGGCGATGCCCAGCAGGCGCAGCACGCCGTTGGCGGTGCCGTTGAGTGCCCAGATCAGCGGCTTGCTGACGGTCGTGGTGGCACGCAATGGCCCCATCACCAGTCCCGCGGTGCGCAGCGGCTGTGCGATGGCGATGTTCTTGGGCACCAGCTCGCCGAACACCATGGACAACGCAGTGGCCAGCACCAGCGAGACCGTCACGGCGACCGAGGCGGCTGCCACCTCCGACAGGCCAGTGGCCCGCAGTGGGCCGGCCAGCAGGGCCGCCAGCGACGGCTCCATCACGTAGCCGAGCGCGAGGGTGGTGACGGTGATGCCGACCTGCGCCCCGGATAGCTGGGTGGACAGCCGGCGCAGGCCGGCCTGCACCGCCCGCGCCCGCCCGCCACCGGCTGCCGCCCGGTCCACCGCCGCCCGATCGACCGTCACCAGGGAGAACTCGGCCGCCACGTACACCGCGGTCAGCACGATCAGCAGCAGCCCGACGGCCAACAACACCCACGCCATCGGCTAGCGCACCGCCCCGTGCGCCGCTGCCACGGCGGGCCCGCTCGGTGCGGCAGACGCGTCGGCAATGCCGGGCCCGGCTCCGGCGCCGAAGCAACAGAACGGGGCCGGGGCGTCACCGGCCAGCGGCAGCGCCTCGGCGAGCGCGGCGGCCGGCGGCCGCCCAGCGGCCAGCGCAGCGTGATACCCCGTCATCACCGCCTCGGCGGCGCGATCGGCGACCGGCGCCACCGCGGCCACCACCGTGCGCACCCCGCTGCGGAGCAGCGCCACCGCCAGGCCGAGCGGCTCGCCGTCACCGCGCACCGCGCTGCGCCCGACATCGCAGCAGGACAGCACGATCTGGTCGGGCAGGGCGCCGTTGGGGGCGATGTCGTAGGCGTACAGCGGGCCGTCCGCCAGCACCACCGAGGAGAACAGCGGGCTGTGCGACTCGTGCTGGCCGTGCGCGGCGATGTGCAGCAGCCCACCGGCCGGGATCGCGCCGAGCACCGCCGACCCGGTCGCCGCGGCACCGGTCAGGGCACGTGCGTCCGGATAGCAGCCGACGACCGCGTGCACCTCATCCGGGGCGCGCACCACCTCCGGACCCGCGACCGCCAACACACCCCGCCGGTAGGCGATCGGCCGGGGCGCCAGGCCCGCGATACTGCCGGACACCGAGGTGGTCACGGTCACCGACCGGCCGGCCAACGCCGGCAGCAGCGGCCACGGCACCGCCGACAGCGGACCCGCCCCGGAGACCAGCACCGGCCCGGAGGCCGCCCGCAACACCGGCGCGACCAGCCGCTCGGACAGCTCGCCCAGCGCCGCCGAGAGCGACCGCGCGGCCACCGCGCGCAGCGGCGCGGCGACCCGGTCCGCGGCCAACAGATCCAGGTCCGCCGCCACGATCCGGTTCAGCTCCTCGCACCGGCCCAACGGTGCCAGGGGCAGGTACCGCGCGCGACCGGCCGTGATGAGCAGCACGTGCACCTGGCCCGCGCCATGGAAGTAGGCCAGCACAGTGGGCGCGCCGGCACCGGCAGAATCGGCCAGCAGGCGCTGCACGCTGCGCAGCGACGGCGGCCGCAACGCGGTTCCGGCGCCGCCCAGGGTCCAGGTCCGCGCCCGGATCCTGCGGCGCAGCTCGGCGATCTCCCGCTCCCGCCCGACATCCCGGGCGCCGGCCAGCAGCGCGGACCGGGCGGCGGCCTCGGCGATCCGCAGCACACCGAGATCGTCGGCCAATGCCGGATCGGCGGGCGGGCGGATATGCGGCAGCCGGGTGCTGGCCGCCCGGGAGCGTTCCAGCCACTGCAGGATCTGCGCGGGCGATCCGGTATCCACGGCGGCCCGCAGGCCGGCGGAGGCCAGCTGCCGACCCCACACCGCGCTGGCGGTCTGCAGGTCCTGTGAGCCCAGCAGCGCCTGGAACCTCCCCAGGTCGTCCAGTCCACGACGCAACCGGGCCACGCCCTCCGCGCGGCGGCCGGAGGACAGCGCGATCCGGGCAGCCATCAGCTGCGCCTGCAGCCGACCCGCCAGCGGCAGGGCGCCCGACGCGGTGCCGGCGGTCCGGAACAGCTCGTCGGCGGCGGACACGTCACCCGCGTCCAGCAGCCCCTCGACCGCCAACTGGGTCGCGATGGCCGCCTCCGTGTTCCGGCCCGCATCCCGCAGCTCCTGCGCCAAGGCTTCGGCGGCGACCGCAGCGGCGCGACACCGCGTCGCGCTGGCCGGATGCCCCGATCGCCGGGCCGCGCGACGGGCGGCGGCCTCCGCCCGCTGCTCCGCCAGCCGCGCGAGCAGCTCGACCGCCGCGTTGCCCCGCTGGACGCTGATCCGGGCGGCACGCCGGGCCAGCAACCGTGCCCGGGGGGGCTCCCCGCCGGTGATGGCGATGTCGGCGCCGACCAGCAGCGCATCGGTCAGGTCGGCGCGTGCCCGGTTCCGGGTGAAGGTGCCGATGGCGCTGTCCACGTAATCCCGAGCCTCGCCCAGCAGGCCGGCCGCCAGCAGCACCCGTGCTCGATCCAGGGTCGGCACGCCGAGGGCCTGCTCGGGCGCCAATTGTTGTGCCTCGTCCATCGCCTGCAGCGAGCCGGGCAGGTCGCCGGCCAGAAAACGCAGGTACCCGAGGTTATGGCGGGCCATGAACACGACCGTGCCCGCGTCCGCGCCCGCCGCCGCGCTTTCGGCGCGCGTGGTGTCGGCCTGCGCCGCGGGAAGGTCGCCCGCCATCATGTGCAGCACGCCGCGATTGAGCAGCGTGCGGGCCAGGTCCTCCAGGTCGCGGTCATGCATGCCATCGATCGCGGAGCTCAGGTCGGACATCGCCGCGGCCGCGTCGCCGATCCGCAGGTGGATCAGTCCCCGGGAGGCCTGCAGGGCGAACTGGTCCGCCGAGTCCGCGGCGGAGGCGGCCTGGTCGAGCAGGGCGAACGCCTCGGCCGTCCGGCCCAACTCCACCAGGTTGTACGAGAGTGTGATGACGATGCGGATCCATAGGGACTGCCGGCGATCCCCGCGCGAGCCGGTCGCCGCCGTGGCGGCCCCGGTGTCGGAGGCAGCCGCGCCGCCGGGCTGCGGCACTCCCGCCGCGGCCAGCGCTCGGCGGCACAGCGAGACCGCCTGCTGCGGCCGCCCGCGATCACCCGCGATCCGCGCGCGCTCCAGCAGCGACTCGGCATCCGGCGATCGGCGCGCCGGCCGGGTATGCCGGGGGCGTGGGGTCACCCGTACAGCATCACAGGTTCACCGCCGGTGTGACCACCGGGACACGAACCGCCGGGTCGGAGTCGGCGGTGGGCAGCAGGGTCAGTTGCGCCATCCCGGGCGGCACCTGGTCGAATGCGAACCGGCCGGACGCATCACAGGTGGTGGTCAGCACGCCGGTATCGGTGCGGAGCTCGGCCTGCAGGCCCCCGCCGGGGGCCGCCCAGCCGTCCAGTCGGGTACTGCCGTGGCCGGTGGGTGCCAGGGCAATCATCACCGTGAGGTGGTCACTGGAGAAGGTGATGCGCCGCGCCAGCTCGACCGACCGGGCACCGGTGGGCACGGCCAGTTCGGACTCGATCAGCGTGGCCAGCTCGGCGTCCAGGTCCAGGGTGTGCGCCTCGTCCTGCAGGGCGAACAACACCAGGTCCGGCAGCATCGACGGCGTTGGATCCAGGTCCTCGTGCAGGTCCAGGATGTCGGTCAGTAGCTCCAGGTCGGCGCGATCCGCGGGTTCGTCGCCGGCGGGAACGGGGTGTGTCGAGTCGGTCATGCCGATTCCTCTCCCTGCAGGCGGGCGCGGAGTTTGGCCAGGCAACGGCCACGGGTGGGTCCTATGGAGCCGACCGGCATCCCGAGATCGGCGGCGAGTGCGGCGTAATCGGGGCGGGGCGAGAAGGCGATGACGGCGATCAGCCGGCGGCACCGCGGCGGCAACGCCTGCACGTGTTCCCACAAGCGTTGTCGCTGGTCCGAGAGCAGCGCCAGCGACTCGGCCGACGGCACCGGTGCCAGGTCCTGCTCGGTGGGCTCGCCGCCGGATGCGGCGGAGGCGGCGGCCCGGTCGCGCCAGGCCTGCCGGCGCAGGGTCACGGTCAGCCAGCGCACCACGGCACGCGGATCGGCGATCGAGTCCGCCCGGCGGACCAGGGTCAGGAACGCATGCTGCACGGCGTCCTCCGCCTCCGCCGCGCTCAGCCCGCAGTGCCGGGCGGTGTGCCACAAAAGTGGCGTGACCAGCCGCACCAGCCGGTCGATCGCGCCAGGCACGCCCTGCCGATACTCGACAAACGCGTCGGCCGCCTGGTCGACCAGGTCCCCAACGGTGGGCCGTGGGGCGTCCTGGTCGGAGCGCTGCCGCGGCAACTCCCGCTGGTCCTGGCCCGGCGATGACTGCCTCGCCGCGTCCGCTGCCGCCTCGTGGAGAGTGCCGAATGGTTCGTTCGGCGCTCCGTTCACCGGACCTGACGCTTCGCGCCGAC
>CALANS010000176.1 GCA_937926105.1 uncultured Actinomycetes bacterium
CAGTCCAGTACCTCCGAGCAGTCCAGTACCTCCGAGCAGTCCAGTACCTCCGAGCAGTCCAGTACCTCCGAGCCGGCTCCTACACAGACGTCGCAGGCATCGAGCAGCGCTCAGCAGTCCAACACCTCTAACACTGATGCCTCGTCCTCGAGCAGCACCGCGCCGGTGAAGGAGACCGCCGGCGGTGCCACCGCGCCGAGTTCGAGTAGTTCGCACCTGACGCTGGGATCGACGGACCTGCAGGGCAAGGGCAGCAAGAACCTCAACGTCGACTCCGTGACACCGCAGACCGTGACGGCCGGAGCCAACTGTCCGCTCACAGGCGAGGCGAGCAGCACGTCGATGGTCGGCGACTTCGAGGTTGACGGCGACTGCGGTGTCGACAACTACGGCGACATTGACTGGGAAAGCGCAGCCACTGGAAACCAGCCGGTCGGCAAGGACGGCCTGGGTGACAACACTCAGGTATCCAATGGGTCCAAGGAAAACGATGACCCCTTGACGTGGTCGGGCGGATCCGGCGTTGCGTCCGGTCAGGCTGACATCGATCAGATCTATGCCTACAGCCAGGTCACTAGCGGTAACCTTTGGGGTATTTTCGCCTTCACTCGCGGAGCGTCCACTGGATCGATCGGTTACACGGTGGAGCTCAATCAGAAGCCCAACATTCCCAGCATCGACGGGACCGTGAACGTCCCGAACCGAACCGTCGGTGACGTCCGGTACAACCTGGTACAGAACAACAACGGCGACTTCACACTGCGGGATTGCGCCACATGGGATGGCAGCGAGTGGGACAGCGCGACTTGCTCGGTGAGTTCTTCTACTTTCAAGTATGCCGTCAACACCAACAAGCAATTCGTTGAGTTCGCACTGAACTTGACTGCCTTGGCCGGGGTTACGGCCACCTGTCCGCCGTCGACCAATTTCGCCACGATTAACCTGCGATCGCGTCAGTCGCAGGAGATGACGTCCGCGATGAAGGACACTGCCTACGGCACGATTACCCCGCCGTCGGCCTGCGCGAACCTGGTGGTGCATGCGGGTGGCGTGCGGACCGGTACGAGCACGGTCGACCCGCTGCCGGACGGCGCCGTGTTCACCGCGACGCCGACCTCGGGCAGCGGTGCGGCGAAGTCCTGCACCATCTCCAACGGTGCGGGCACCTGCACCATCCAGGTCACCGCCGGCTACCAGTACCGCGTCACCGAGCAGACCCCGCCGGGCGTCACCGCGACCTACCCCTACGGCTGGTACACCAATCCGCAGTTGGACTACGGCAGCTCGTCGACGAATACCTCGACGGACTACTTCTTCCAGACCGGCACGCTTGTCGCCGGGTACACCTACGACGTGCCAGGCGACACCTCTACGCCACCCGGCAGTCACAGTGACGACGGCACCTACAGCGACACGTTGGACCGCTCGTACTACCCCAACAGTTACAGCGGGACTCGCGGCAACCCGTTCTCTGGCGAGCTGGCCACATCGTTGGGCAACCCGCCCGCGCCGCAACAGTGCGGACTGAGGATCGCCCTGGTGCTGGACCAGTCCGGCTCGATGGATAGCGGCAGCAAGGAATCCGACCTGGTCGATGCGACCAACAGCGTGATCAACGCGCTGAGCGGCACTCCGTCGCAGCTGGCCATGTACACCTTCTCGGCCACTGCCGGCAGCCACGGCACGCTGACGCCAGCGGTTGACCTGTCCACGGACACCGGCAAGCAGGCCGCGCTGGATTTCGTGACCGACAACATCAATAACCCGAGCGGTGGCACCAACTGGGACCAGGGCCTGTGGCAGGTCGCGAACGACGAGATCACCAATAGCCTCCAGCCGTACGACTTGGTCGTCGTGCTCACCGACGGCAACCCGACCACCGACCACAACGGCACTGGCAGCAACAACACGACCCGGTTCGCCACGGTGGAGAACGCCATCTACTCGGCCAACGCCATCAAGAACCTGGGCAGCCGACTGGTCGCGATCGGGATCGGCGTGGACGGCGGTAACGAGAACATCCGGTCGATCTCCGGGCCGACGGTAAATTCTGACTACTACCTCGGTACGGCCGGCGATTTTGCCGAGACCTTCAAGGATCTGGCCACCGGCAACTGCCAGGGCAAGCTGACCGTCCAGAAGCAGATCCAGGACTGGCAGGGCAACCCGATCACGCCGAACCCGGCTGCGGCTAACGGCTGGCAGTTCGACGGCACCATCACCGGTTCCAGCAGCTCGATCGGTGACTTCGACCCGACCGCCGAGCAGAACGGTGTCAACGGCTTCACCTCCGCCGACGTGACGATCCAGGGCGGTACGACACCAACCGTCACGCTGACCGAGTCGCTCCAGGGCGGCTACTCGTTCGTCGGCGCGACCTGCTTGGTCGACGGGAAACCCGTACAGACCAGCACCGGCACGGACACGAACGGAAACCCGACGCTGTCGTTCCAGGCGAAGGCGGGCGTGACGTTGAGTTGTGTCGTCACGAACAAGCAGCCGCCGCCCACCCCGCACCTCACGCTGGTGAAGAAGGTGCAGAACGGCAACACCGGCGGCACCGCCAAGGCCAGCGACTGGACGCTGCACGCCGCCGGCGGCACCGATGGGTTCTCCGGCGACGGTAATTCCGTCGCGGTCACCGCCCAAGCCGTCACCATCGGTGTGACCTACACGCTCTCCGAGACCGACGGCCCGTCCGGGTACACGCCGTCAGGGTGGACCTGCACTGGCGCCGATGACTGGAGCCAGGCCAACGGCACGGTGACACCGAAGCCGGGCGAGGACATCACCTGCACCATCACCAACACCGCCGTTGCACCGCACCTGACGCTGAAGAAGTGGGCCGTCGACCTGAACGGGGACGGTGCATTCAGCGACCAGTGGACCCTGACGGCCACCGATGGCACGACCGCCGTCATCGACGGCACCCCGACCACCGCCGACGCCGGCATCGGCGCCGACGTCAAGGCCGGAGTTGCCTACACGCTGTCCGAGTCCGGCGGGCTGACCGGCTATCTGCCGGGCGACGCTTGGGTGTGTGATGGTGGCAGCTTCACCTCGCCGAACCAGATCACCCTCGGTGTCGGCGACAATGTGATCTGCACCATCACCAACACCAAGCAGTTCCAGCCCCTGACGGTGACCAAGGACGCCACGGCCAGCTACGACCGGACCGACCTGTGGAAGATCGAGAAGAAGGTTGACCAGACGAAGATCACCGTGTCCGGCAACGGAACCGCGACCTTCAACTACACCGTCACCGCGACGCCGAACGGCCACACCGACAGCAACTGGACGATGACCGGAAAGATCACCGTCAGCAACCCGAACGACATCGCCGTCACCACCACCGTGACGGACACGCCGACGGTGGGCGGCGGTGCGCTCTGTGCCGTGACCGGCGGGGTGAACGCCTCGATCCCGGCCAATGGCAGCAAGGACTTCGACTACACCTGCACCTTCACCGGCCAGCCGGACTACACCGGAGGCACCAACTCCGCGACCGTGTCGTGGCAGCGCAGCGGTCAGAGCCAGCACGCCGACAGCGCGCCGGTCGATGTGACCTTCCAGCAGGCCCGTGAGATCAACAGCACCATCACGGTGGTGGACGACAAGACCGACCCCGCCAACCCCGTGACCCTGGGTACGGTCGATGTCGCCGACGGATCGAAGGACTTCACCTATTCCATCGACAAGCCCGGCACGCCAGGAAAGTGCGTCACCTACACCAACACCGCGACGATCACGGAGACCGGCCAGCAGGCCAGCAAGGACGTGCAGGTCTGTGACCCGGTGGCCACGGTGGCCAAGTCCGTCACGGTGACGCGCGCAGGCGTGGGCGTCGTTGGCTACGACCACACTCAGGTGCTGCCCGGCGACACCATCGAGTGGACCATCACCGTGCAGAACCCGGGCGAGGTGGCCTTCACCGGGGGCCTGTTCACGGATCTGATCCAGGACTCCGTCCTCAAGGGCACGACCTTCGACCCCACCGCTCCGGGCGCGTTCACCGTGGACCCGACGACCGCGCCGATCGACGTGACCTACAACGACACCACCCACACGGTGTCCGGCGTCGCCACCGGCAATGGACTGGCCGGTGGCAGCTCGGTGACGATCACCTACTCCGGTACGGTGCTCGACCAGACCACGTTGAACAACAACAACATCGACTCCATCGATAACACGGTGGTGCCGTCCGGCCCGGTCACGTGTGCCGGTGATTGCACGACGGAGAACCCGCTGACGCCGAAGGCGTCCGTGGCGAAGTCGGTCACGGTGAATGGGAACCCGGGTGACAACGCTCAGGTGGCGCCGGGTGACACACTGGAGTGGACGATCACGGTGCGCAACACCGGGTCGGTGACGATCCCGTCGGGGCAGTTGTTCTCCGACGACGTGTCGCAGGCTCTGGCCGGGACGGATCTGGCCAATGCACCGACCTCGTTCCAGGTGAATGGTGCCGGTGTGACGCTGTCCTATGACACGGTCACGCATGTCTTGACCGGTGATGCTGCGAACCTGCCGGCGAACAGCTCGGTGACGATCACGTACTCGGGCACGGTCGTCGATCAGGCGGCCCTGAACGCCGGATCGATCACCACGATCGACAACACGGTGACGCCCCGGGGCCCGGCGACGTGTGCCGGTGATTGCACGACGGAGAACCCGCTGACGCCGAAGGCGTCCGTGGCGAAGTCGGTCACGGTGAATGGGAACCCGGGTGACAACGCTCAGGTGGCGCCGGGTGACACACTGGAGTGGACGATCACGGTGCGCAACACCGGGTCGGTGACGATCCCGTCGGGGCAGTTGTTCTCCGACGACGTGTCGCAGGCTCTGGCCGGGACGGATCTGGCCAATGCACCGACCTCGTTCCAGGTGAATGGTGCCGGTGTGACGCTGTCCTATGACACGGTCACGCATGTCTTGACCGGTGATGCTGCGAACCTGCCGGCGAACAGCTCGGTGACGATCACGTACTCGGGCACGGTCGTCGATCAGGCGGCCCTGAACGCCGGCTCGATCACCACGATCGACAACACGGTGGTGCCGTCCGGCCCGGCGACGTGTGCCAGCGACTGCACCACGGAGAACCCGCTGACGCCGAAGGTCGAGATCAGCAAGTCCGTCAGCAAGGACGGAACGCCGTGGGACGGCAAGGATGTCGACGCCAACGATGTGCTGACGTGGACGATCACCGTCACCAACACCTCGTCGGTGCCCTACACCGGTGACCTGTTCTCCGACGACCTGTCCTCGACGATCGCCGGTACCAACCTGGATGCCAGCACCGCCTTCGTCTCGTCGGATCCCTCGGTGACGGCGACGTTCACGTCGCCGACCCTGACCGGCACCGCGAACGGGTTGCCCGCCGACACGATGGTCACCGTCAGCTACACGGCGACCGTGAAGTCGCAGGCGGAGCTGAATGCCGGCCCGGTCAGGCACATCGCCAACACGGTGGTGCCCGAGGGCACCGTGCCGAGCTGCGCGTCCGCCGATGCCTGCTCGACCGACAACCCGCTGACCCCGCACGTGAACGTCACCAAGTCGGTGACGAAGGACGTCAACGGGACGGCTACCGACTGGGATGGCCAGCAGGTCAATGCCGGTGACGAGCTGACGTGGACGATCACCGTCACCAACACCTCGTCGGTGCCCTACACCGGTGATCTGTTCTCCGACGACCTGTCCTCGACGATCGCCGGTACCACCCTGGACACTTCGACGGTGTCGACCTGGTCGTCGGATCCGTCGGTGGTGGCGACCTTCTCGGACCCGACCTTGACGGGCACCGCGAATGCACTGCCCGCCGACACGACGGTCACCGTCAGCTACACGGCGACCGTGAAGTCGCAGGCCGACCTGATCGCCGGAGGCGTGACGCACATCGCCAACACCGTCGCCCCGGCGCCGCCGGTGACCTGCGGCGGCGACTGCGCCACGAACAACCCGCTGACGCCGCACGTGACGGTGTCCAAGTCGGTGGACGTGACTCGCAATAGCACCTCCATCGGCGGAGATGGTGAGCTGGTCAAGCCGAACGACGTGCTGACCTGGACGATCACCGTCACCAACACCTCGTCGGTGCCCTACACCGGTGACCTGTTCTCGGACGACCTGTCCTCGACCGTCGCTGGGACGGACTTCGACCCATTGGCGTCGGGCGCGTTCACGGTTGACCCATCGGATGCCAACCTCGTGCTCACTCCGGCTGCCTCGTCGGTGTCGGGCAAGACGAGCACGGCGGGGATCCCGGCGAACAGCACGGTGACGATCACCTACTCGGGTACGGTCGTCGACCAGCAGACCCTGAACGGGCCGCCGGCGATTACCTCGATCGACAACACGGTGACCCTGCCGGCCGGTGGCCCCACCTGCGATGGCGACTGCTCCACGCACAACCCGTTGACGCCGAAGGTGGAGATCTCCAAGTCGGTGACCAAGGTCGTCAACGGCACCGCCACGAACTGGGATGGCCAGCAGGTCAAGCCCGGTGACGAGCTGACCTGGACCATCACCGTGCGCAACGCCTCCAGCGTGCCGTTCACCGATGGCGTGCTGCTGACCGACAACGTCGCGCAGGCACTGGCCGGCACCGACCTCGATCCGTCGGCGTCGCCGTTCGTTTCGTCCAACACGGCGTGGATGACGGTGTCCTATGACTCCGGCTCTACGACGGTGACCGCCACCGCTACCGCGGCGGGTCTACCGGCCGGCCAGACGGTCACGCTGACCTACTCGGCAAAGGTGGTCAGCCAGCAGGCGCTCAACGACGGCACCGTCACCGCCATCGACAACGTGGTGGTGCCGGGCGACGGCGTGGACTGCGTGCCGGCCCAGGGCCAGGACGACCAGTGCAGCACCCACAACCCGGTGGCCCCCTCGGTCGCGGTGTCCAAGGCCGTGACGGTCAGCCGGAACGGCTCGGTGGTCGGCCACACCGGTACCGCGGTGCAGCCGAACGACACTCTCACCTGGGTGATCTCGGTGCATAACACCGGTTCGGTGGACTACTCCGGCACCGCCCTGACCGATTCGCTGGCCTCGGCAATCGCCGGCACCGACCTGTCGACGTCGACGGTGTTCACCTCCAGCAACGCCGCCCAGCTGGCGGCGAACACCTCCGGGTGGCCCACGCTGTCGGTGGTGGCCAGCGGCCTGGCCGCGGGGCACACCGAGACGATCACCTACTCGGCGACCGTCAAATCCCGTGCCGACCTGACCGCCGGCGGCATCACCACGATCGACAACACCGTCGTTCCTGGTGACGTCCCGACCTGCGAGAGTGACTGCGACACCACCAACCCGGTGGCGCCGCACCTGACCCTGGTCAAGAACGTGGTCAACGGCAGCACCGGCACCGCCACCTCGGCGGACTGGCAGCTGACGGCGGCCGCCGGGACGGCCACTCCGGTGATCGACGCTCCGGGCATCGACGACACCACCGGCCCGGGAGCCGATGTGCAGGCGAGCGTGGACTACACGCTCTCCGAGTCGCCGGCCGACCCGTCCAGCCACGTGACCGACGGTTACACCGCCGCCTCGGCCTGGACCTGTGTGAACGCCAACGATCAGTCGAGCTACAGCCTGACCGGTACGAAGGTGAACCTGGCCGACGGAGCCGATGTCACCTGCACCATGACCAACACCTGGCACCCCGTCGCCCACGCGGACAAGACGGTCGCCAGCACGGTGCAGAACGCCGACGGCTCCTGGACGATCACCTACACCGTGGCGGTGACGAACCCGGACAGCCAATTGGGTGCGACGTACACCCTGACCGACACCCCGGGCTTCGGGGCCGGAATCACCATCACCGGCGCCGAGATCACGGACCCGGCCGGCGATCCCGGTCAGGCCTGGGATGGCACCGGCACGGTGACGCTGGCAACCGATCGCCCGTTGGCCGCTGGCGCGCACGAGAGCTGGACGATCGCCATCACGGCGACCGTCACGACGGATGCCAGCACCGCCGATCGGCAGTGCAGCACCGACGGCACGCCGGGATCCGGGTTCTTCAACTCGGCGACCCTGAGCTCCGGCCACGGCGGCAACGAGACGCACGACTGCTCGGAGCCGGTGTCGCCGCAGATCGTCAAGACGGCGATCGGCGTCACCCAGCACATGCCGAGCGGGGTCTGGGATGGCACCTGGGACGTGACCTACACGATCACGGTCTCCAACCCGTCGACCGTGGGCACCAACCTGGTGTACTCGCTCACCGACACGCCGGCGTATCCGGTTGGGGTGACAGCGAACTCGGCGGTGGTCGACTCGGCCAGCAACTCCGCAGGCGGGACGCTGACGCCGGTCGGGACCTGGGACGGCAGCACGCTGTCGATCATCGACGACCAGAATCTGGCCGGCGGTGAATCCGACACCTACCAGGTGACGGTGAATGCGGCGGTGCCGCAGTCGCAGGATCCGGCCACGCTGGCCTGCCAGGACGAGACGGCGCGGCACGGGTTCGACAACGTCGGAACCGTCACCTCGGGCAGCGACTCGATCGACGACTCGGCGTGTGTCGACATTCCGAAGTTGCCGCTGGCGGCGCCGAACAAGACGGTGACGTCGACGGTGCAGAACGCCGACGGCACGTGGACGATCGTCTACGACCTGGCCGTGATCAACGACTCGAAGACGATGTCGACCTTCTATGACCTGTCCGACACGCTGCACTTCGGCGGGGACATCGAGGCGCAGTCGGCATCGGTGACCGACCCGTCGGGTGCGGTGATATCTGGTTGGGACGGCGTGAGCAACACCGTGATCGCCACCGACGCGATCATCGCCAAGGACACCACGCTGCATTACACGGTGACCGTGACGGCGACGGTCGAGACGACGTCGACGTCGTCGGATCGGGATTGCGAACTGGGTCAGGGTGAGGACGGAACCGGGTTCTTGAACACCGAGACCGTCTCCACCTCCGGCCAGTCCACGGACTCGTCGGCCTGCTCGGAGCCGGTGTCCCCGACCATCGACAAGACCGCGGGCGAGGCCACCCAGCACCTGGTGGACGGGGCGTGGGACGGCACCTGGGACGTGACCTACACGATCACGGTCACCAACCCGTCGACCGTGGGCACCAACCTGTACTACCTGCTGTCGGACACGCCGGCCTACCCGGCGGGTGTGACGGTGGGGTCGGCGAAGGTGACCTCCTCGCAGGGTGCCGACGACAGCCCGGTCGCGGAGGTGGTGGGCGGTGGTGCCGGCGAGTTGTCCGGTGGCACGTTGTCGATCATCACCGCGACGGGTGGGGCTCGGGACCTGGCGGCCGGGGACAGCGAGAGCTACCAGATTCTGGTGAACGCGGCGGTGCCGCCGACCCAGGATCCGGGCACGCTGGCCTGCCAGGACGAGACGGCCGGGCACGGGTTCGACAACGTCGGCACCGTCACCTCCGGCAACGACTCCATCCAGGACAGCGCGTGCACGGACATTCCGCAGGTGCCGACGCCGACGATCACCAAGTCGGTGGCGTCGACCACGCAGCATGCGGACGGGACGTGGACCGTGGTGTACGACATCGTCGTCACCAACCCGTCGGGCGAGTTGGCCACGCAGTACGACGTCACCGATGCCCTGGCCTACGGCGATGGGATTACGGTGAACTCGGCGGGCGTGACCGGACCAGGTGCCAACAAGGACTGGAACGGTGCCGATGTCACGGCGGTGGCGTCGGGTCGATTCCTGGGTGCCGGTGAGACGGCGTCGTACACGGTGACGGTGAATGCGTCCGTGGCCTCCTCGACGGGCACGGATCCGATTCCGGCGACCGCCTGCCAGCCGGGCGAGCCCGGCCAGCCGGGTCAGCCGGGCGGCTTCGGCAACAACTCCCATGTCGGCCTGGCCGGTCCGCAGCAGCAGGTACAGCCGCTGCGGGGCGCCGGTGGGGCGTTGGCTGCGGTGGACGCCGGTGCCGGATCGCAGGATGCCTATGCCTGCTCCGAGCCTGCGATGCCCGAAGTCGACAAGACCTTCGTGTCGGCGATGCAACACGCCGGGGCCAACGGGGCCTGGGACGGGACCTGGGATGTCACCTACACCGTGACGGTGTCCAACTCGTCCGAGGACGCCACGCTGTCCTACGACCTGAGCGACACTCCGCAGTTCCCGGCGGACGTCACGGTCAACGGCGGCACCGTCGCCGGTGTGGATCAGGCGGGCGATCCGATCGCCGTCAACAGCCACTGGGACGGCACCACGCACACCGAGATCGTTTCGGGGCGCGCGCTGTCGGCAGGCGACACCGACACCTACACGGTCGTGGTGAACGCCTCCGTGCCGGACGACATCGCGCCAGTGGACGCAACCTGCTCGACGGAAACTGGTCCGGGCCACGGGTTCTTCAACACCGCCACGGCGACCTCCGGTAACAACGAGGTCACCGACAACGACTGCGGGAACATCCCGACGGTCCCGGCGGTGAACGTGGCCAAGACGGTCTCCAGCGTGACGCAGAACGCCGACGGCACCTGGACGGTGGTCTACGACCTGACGGTGACGAACCCGTCGGTGGACGACTCCGGTCGGTACAGCCTGGATGACACCCTGAGCTATGGGGCGGGCATCACGGTCCGGTCGGCGAGCGTCGACGGTCCGAAGGACGCAACGATCGACGACGGTTGGACGGGTATCGCCCCGAACACCCAGATCGTGTCCGACCGGATCATCGCGGCCCACACCCAGGAGCGCTACACGGTGACGGTCCTCGCCAGCGTCGGTACCTCGGCGACGGAGACGGACCGGGACTGCACGCTGGATGCGGGCGAGACGGGAACCGGGTTCCTGAACACGGCGAACCTGACCGCGGGCAGCCAGACCTCGACGGCGACAGCGTGCGCCGCCCCGGTCAGCCCGACCATCACCAAGAAGGTCGCGTCGGTGACCTCCGCGGGCAGCGGGGTGTCGATCGTGGCCTACGACGTGGTGGTGAGCAACCCGTCCACCGATACCGACCTGGTGTACAGCCTGCGCGACACCCTCGGATTCCCGGCCGATGTCGCGGTGTCCGACCAGCAGGCATCCTGGATGCACTCGGCGCTGGACGGGACGGGTGCGACGGCGTCGCGGGACATCGACGGATGGACCGGCAGCGGTGACGGGGCCGTGCTGGCCACGGGTCGATCGCTGGCGGCCGGATCGATGGACACCTACCGCGTGGTGGTGACGGCGACCGTGCCGATCAGCGTTCCGGATGATGCGCTGGTCTGCTCGGACGCCGGGGCCGGACACGGGTTCTTCAACGAAGGCGCCGTCACCTCCGGTGACGACACGCTGACCGCGACGGCCTGTGCCAACATCCCGCCGACGATCGTGGTGCAGCCGACCTCCTCGGAGATCCCGTCGACAACGCCGACGACGCCGACAACGCCGACCACACCGACGATCACGGTGTTGCCGACGTCCTCGACGATGGCCTACACCGGGGTCAACACCGTCGGCTTGGGCTGGCTGGCCCTCCTGCTGCTGGGTGGCGGTGCCCTGATGTTGGTGGTCGGCACGGTGGTTCGGCGCAAGCCGCGGCGGCACTGAGCGCCTGCAGTACCCGCGGCGGGGCCGTGGACCGGGATCGGTCCGCGACCCCGCCGCGGTCAGCGGTGGAGCCGAGTGATCGGCAGCACCACAGGAACGAGCCCGGCCACCGTGACCGGGCCCGGTCGGGGCCGGGTTCCTCCGGGCAAGCGAGCCGGAGCTGGGACGGAAGGCTGTCGCCATGTCGCGTCGGTCCGGGCAGGAGACGCAGTCGGCGTTCGCCAACGTGATCGCGGCGATGCTCCGACAGTCTCGCCGTCGGCAGGGGCTGACCCAGGCGGAGGTCGCCGAGCGCACCAGCGGTCTGGTGACCAAGGCCGCGCTCGCCAACTACGAGACCGGGCACCGCTCGCTGCGGGTGGAGGTGTTCTGGGCGATCGCTAGGGCGCTCGGGGAAGATCCCGGTGCGCTGCTCGCCGGGGCGGAACGCAGCTCCGGCTACGGCGTGGGTGCGGAGGCCACGCCCATCACGGTCGATGTGGAGGGCGTGCAGCAGAGCACGGATCCGCGGTTGGCTCCGGTGCGGCGATGGTTCGCCTTGCGACTGCAGCGGGGCGGCGCCCGGATCCCGGTGCGGACGGTCACCTTGGATCACGGGGCCATTTCCGCACTGGCGCCACTGATGGGTGTATCGGCCGTCGAATGTCGGCGGCTGCTGGGCGGTATCGCCGTACCCCCCGACCCGGTGCCCGCTGGGGCCGCCGAGGGCTCCTCGGTCGCC
Source organism: uncultured Actinomycetes bacterium (assembly GCA_937926105.1). The sequence continues at coordinate 12,272 of CALANS010000176.1, forward strand.
TCGGTGGGCTGACGGCGACCGACCATCCTCCGGCGTCGGCCACCGTGCGGCGCTGATCAACGTGCGCGGCGCGGCCGAACTCGGCATCGTGTGTCACACCAGTCCCATATCGGCCGTGTTGATCAGCGGCGGCGCCGGGTGAGCAAGCGGCGGAGGTGATCATGGCGGTACCGTCCGCTGATATGAGCCCGCTGGTGGTGGTCGAGGGCGCCGTTGAGGCGATGACGGCGGCCGTGGCGGACGCTCGATCGGCCGGCTGGCGCGTCCTGTCGGGGTGGGAGCTGCCGACCGGTCCACTATCCGATGCCCGACCGGCGGATGCGGTGCCGACGGACGTGGTGCTGGCCGGCGCGGTTCGCGGCGCCGACGACGCCCGAGCGGCGATGCTGGCCGCAGTGGTCGGCGTCGGGCTCATCGCGCACGCCCGGGCGGATCGCGACGTGATCGACGCCTTCTGCGACGACCTGCGGCACCTGGGCACTCTGGATCATCGGGTGGGAGACGACCCGGCCGCCGCGCTGTCGACCGAGGAGCGGCAGGTGTTGGAACTGTTGGCCGTCGGCATGACGCTTGGCCAAGCCGCCACCCGGCTGCACCTGTCCCGTCGCTCCGCGGACCGACGACTGGCTTCGGCACGCGGATCGCTGGGCGTGGCCACCTCGGGGGAGGCCGTCATCGCCTACCGGGAACGGCTTGATCGGATCGGTCGTCCGCCCGGCTGACCCGCCATCGTACGCGTCTGCGGCCGGATCGTGGCGCGATTCCCGGATGTTCGTCACCAACGAAGGAGAGATGGTCACCAGGTCAGCGTTACGCCACTGAAACCGAGGAATCGATGCCCTTCTCCTGCGCCATGAGCGGAACCACTCCGACCTACGCCGTCGGCGCTCGCGAGCGACTACACCCGGTGCCGCGGGACACCGCCGCACCGCGGTCGTGGCAGGCGCAGGCGCATCCCGGAGCCTCGGTCGCCGCGGCGTTTGCGGCCGATCGGGTGCGCCCACCGTTGGAGACGAACCCCGCAGCGTAGTCCGGTGCCCCCGTCGGCTCCCGCCCCTTAGACTGTTGGCGCACGCCGCCTTAGCTCATCTGGTAGAGCAGCGCACTTGTAATGCGCAGGTGGTCGGTTCGAGTCCGACAGGCGGCTCGTACGGATAGTGACACTGACCAGCACATGACGGCCACGACCAGTGTCGTACCTGGGTTCGGTCGAGAGGTCGAGGGCGAGCAATCCGGGAGCCATTCGCTGTGGCCACACCACATCGTCGCTCCGTCAGGTGATCTCGCAGGCGCTGTGGGACTGTCCCTGTCGTCGTCGCGGCAGGAGCTGGTGGGTCCCTCGGGCGGGTGAGGGTGTAGCGCGCCCCGCCGGTCCCTGGTAGATCTGTCCTTGGTCGGGATGCGTGGGAGGACGGTCTCGGCTTGCGACGAACACTCGGCATGGTGGTTGGACTGATCGTGTTGGTCGGCTGCTCGCCGCCGCCCGTGCACGTCGAGCAGACTTCCGGGAAGACGACGCAGGTCCGCCAGCTCGTCCCGACCGTAGACTCCGTCACCAGCTCGCGGGCCACATCGGCAGCCGTTCCCGCGACGACCACGCCGAGGTCAAGCACATCTCGTGGCGTGCCGACGACCCCAGCCACGTCCAGGCCGGAGGCAACCAGCTCGGCGACCAGGGCGGCGTCCCCTACGGCGGCGGCGTTCACGACGACGGCTCGAGCCACGGCCCAGACCACGGCTCAGACCACGGCGACCAAGTCATCCGCGGCCAAGACCTCGAAGGCACCGGCCACTAGCAAACCGGCTCAGAAGACCACGCCGAAGACCAGCAAGGCACCGACCAGCAAGGCACCGACCACCAAGGCACCGACCAAGACCACCAAGTCGGCGCCGACGTCGACGAAGCCGGCTGCGGTCGTCCCGGCCGGCTGTCACCCGACTTCGCCGTCCGGGAACTGCTACCGGGCGGGCCAGTACTGCGCCGCGAAGCACCACGGCCTGACCGGCGTCGACGGGTACGGGATGACGATCAAGTGCGTCCCGGCCGGCAGTCGGTGGCGGTGGCAGCGGATATAGCGGGGCTCCTCCCGCTCCACAATCGCCCGTGGGACGGCCGCGCCGGTGTGGTGTCATGCCGGTCGGTCTGGATCCGCTCGGTCTGGATCCGCTCGGTCTGGATCCGCTTGGAATGTTCTGCGCGGCGGCGCGTTGCCATCGGCGTGGACGAAGACGAATACCTGCCCAGCCCCAGTGCCCGCACCCGTGACCAGGTCGCGTTGTACGAGTCGTCCGGCGGCACCGAAGGCACCACGATGCGAGGCATGCCGGTGGTGGTGCTGACCATGCGCGGCGCCAAGACCGGCAAGCTCCGCAAGGTGCCGCTGATGCGCGTCGAGCACGACGGTCACTACGCTGCGGTCGCGTCCATGGGCGGCGCACCGCAGAACCCGGTCTGGTACCACAACCTGCTCGCCCATCCGGATCTCGACGTGCAGGACGGTACCGAGCACCACCGGCTGCGCGCCCGGGAGCTGTCGGGCGACGAACGGGAGCTGTGGTGGGGGCGAGCGGTGGCCGCGTACCCGGACTATGCCGACTACGCCGAACGCACCTCGCGGACCATCCCGGTCTTCGTGCTGGAACCCGCCGCCGGCTGATCGGCACCTGCCGTCGCGAGGCGTGGCAGCGGCACATCGAATGCCTGTGGCAGTGGGTCGATGCCCCATCCGGCGCGGAGGCGCGGCGCCGTAGTCTTTGAGGCATGACGCCGCCAGATGCCGCCCCGGACCTCGCCGGGTCCCGGTCGACGCTGCCCGGGGCTGCGTCCGCGACGCCCGGGTCCCTGGTCGGGCGAACGGCGCTGGTGACCGGCGCCGCCAGTGGGATCGGTGCGGCGGTGGCACGTCGGCTGGCCGGCGACGGGGTGCGCGTCATCGCCCTGGATCGGGACGCCGACGGGGTAGCCGCGGTCGCCGCGAGCGTCGGTGCCCGCCCGCTGGTAGTCGATCTGGCCGACACGGCCGGTGTCGCGGACGCGGTGGCCGATATCGCTGACTCGGTCGACATCCTGGTGAACAACGCCGGCATCCAGCATGTCGAACCGGTTGAGACCTTTCCGCTGGCGACCTACGAGACCATCATCAAGATCATGCTGGTGGCGCCCTTCGCGCTGTGCCGGGCCGTGCTTCCCGGCATGTACCGGCGCGGCTGGGGTCGCCTGGTGCACCTCTCGTCGGCGCACGGGCGGCGCGCCAGCGCCTACAAGTCGGCCTACGTGTCCGCCAAGCACGGCTTGGAGGGGCTGTCCAAGGTGCTGGCGCTGGAGGGCGCCGAGCGCGGCGTCACCAGCAATTGCGTCAACCCCGGATACGTGCGAACCCCTCTGGTGGAAAGGCAAATTGCCGAGCAGGCCGCGGCGCACCACCTTCCCGAGTCCGAGGTGGTACGCGAGGTCATGCTGGCCTCCTCGCCGATCAAGAGGCTGATCGAGCCGGATGAGGTGGCCGCTGCGGTGGCCTACCTGTGCGGGCCGGGCACCGACTCCATCACCGGCTCCGACCTGGTGCTGGACGGCGGTTGGGGCGCTCGCTGATTCGCCGCGGTGGCACGATGGCCGCCACGCCGGTGCCGCTCGGATACGCCCACCTGCTGGAACTCCTCGCGCGCGGCGCGGACCCGGTCGAGTTCGAGCACCCGGTGGTGGAGGCCCGTGCCCAGGGGTTGCCCGCCGAGGACATCGCCGCGCTGGACGACGCCAAGCGGGTGGCGCTGGAGGTGCGGGCACAACTGGAAGCGCACCGTCGGCGGGAGGCGGAGTTGGCCGCGCTGTTCCAGACCGCCTCCGACCTGGCGGCGCTGTCCAGCGTCGACGACGTGCTCGCCGCCATCGTGCGCCGCGCCCGCACCCTGCTGGGTCGCGACGTCGCCTACCTGTGCCTGAATGACGAGACCGCCGGCGACACCTACATGCGCGTCACCGACGGGTCGGTATCCGCAGAGTTCCAACGGGTCCGGCTGCCGCTCGGGGCGGGCCTCGGCGGCCTGGTCGCCGAGCAGGGCGTGCCGTTCTCCTCCACGAACTACCTGGCCGACGATCGGGTGGCGCACACCAGCGACATCGACAGCGCCGTGATCGACGAGGGTCTGGTGTCGATCATGGGCGTCCCGCTGAAGCTGGGGGCCACCGTGATCGGGGTGCTGTTCGCCGCCCACCGGCACGAGAAGGCGTTCAGCCGGGACGAGGTGGCGCTGCTGTCCTCGCTGGCCGCGCACGCCGCGGTCGCGCTGGACAACGCCAGGCTGCTGGCGGAGACCCGAGCGGCGTTGAATTCGTTGGAGCAGGCCAACTCCGCGCTGCTCCGGCAGGGCAGGGATACCGAACTGGCGGTGCGGGCACACGATCGGCTCGCCGAGTTGGTGCTACATGGCGGTGGTGTCACCGAGGTGGCTGCCGAACTGTCTGAACTGCTGGGCGGGACGGTGACGGTGACGATGCCCGCGCCGGATCCGCGGACGGGTGGACCAGGGGTGACGAGCGTGCCGGTGCTCGCCGGCTCGGAGGTATTGGGCGAGCTGGTGCTGACCAGGGACGGCACGCCAGGGCCCGCGGATCTGCGGGTGTTGGAGCGCGGGGCACTGGTCACCGCGCTGTTGCTGCTGTTCGGTCGGCAGGTCGCGGACGCCGCCAACCGTGGCCGGCGGGACCTGCTGGAGGACCTGTTGCAGGGTGCGGCGCTCGATCCCGCCGAAACATCCTCCCGCGCGGCGCATCTGGATGTGGACGTGGACGCGCCGATGGTTGTGGTGGCGTGTGCGGTGCCTCGGCACCGCACCGACAGCGAGCAGGCCGCCGCGTTCCTGGCGGTGCGGCACGGCGGACTATCGGCACGGCTGGACGGTTCGATCGTGCTGCTGCTGCCGGGGACGGACGCCGGAGCGCTTGCGCGGCAGGTCTCGGTGGAGCTGAGCAGATCGCTCGGTGGGCCGGTGACGGCGGCCGGGCACGCCGCGGGCACCATCCGGCACTCCGTCACCGCCATGGACGGTTCGAAGCCCGATGCCGCCGGTCACGCGGCGGCCGGGGGGCCGGGCGCGGCCGGCACCCCTTCGCCCGGGGCCACCTCCGGCACCGTGATCGATCTGCCGACCGCCTACCCCGTGGCGCGGGACTGCCTGTCGGCGATGCTGGCGCTCGGGCGCACCGGGCAGGGCGCCACCATGGCAGAGCTTGGCTTCGTGGGCGTGGTGCTGTCGGGCGGCAGCGCGCGGGAACGATTCGTCACCGACACTCTCGGACCCGTGCTGGACTACGACGCCGCCCGCGGCACCGACCTGGCCGCCACGTTGGAGGCGTACTTCGGTGCGGGAAGCCACCTCGGACGGACCGCCGAGCGGCTACACCTACACCCGAACACGGTGGGGCAGCGCCTGTCCCGCATTGGCACCCTGCTGGGTGCCAGCTGGTCCGGACCGGATCGTTCCCTGCAGATCCGACTCGCCCTGCAGCTCCGGGCGGTGCTGGGCTGACTCAGCCCAGGATGCCGCGCAGCACGGCATCCAGCGCATGTTCGGCGAACATGATCGAGTAGTGATTACAGTCCGGCACGGCGGTGACGGTGACGGTGTTCGGGAGCCGTGCCGCCTCGATCGCCTCGGCGGTCAGCAGCCCGGGCGTCTGGTTCATCAATCCACGCGGCGCCCACAGCAGGGTGGCCGGCACGGCCAGGGACGGAGCCGCGGTGAGCGTCTCGGGCTCGGTCAGCACCGCCCCACCATCAACCCGGATCGCCTCTAGCGCACACGAACTGGCCAGAGTCCCATCCGGTCGGTGCACGATGTCGTGCTCCAGGTAGGCACGCAGGTCTGCGGCCGCGCTGCCGCCCGCGTTCCGCACCTCGGCGACGGCCGGATTCGCCGCCATGAAGCTCAGGTAGGCATCGGTATTCGGGAACGTCATGGACAGCCGTGTCATCGCCGGCCCGATGACGGCGGTGAGCAGCGTGTCGATGTCCGCGCCCGGCGGTGGCGGGAAGGCGATCCCGCCATCCACCAACACCACCCGGTCGAATCGTTCCGGGCGCCGGGATGCCGCGGCGGCGGCCACGTAAGCGCCCATCGAGTGCCCCAGCACGGTCACCCGCTCTGCATCTATTGCGTCGGCGATGGCGATGACGTCCTCGGCGTGCCGGCCGATGCCCCACGGCCCGATGACGGCGTTGCTGCAGGCGCGGCCGGCCAGATCCGGTGCCAGCACTCTCAGTCCGGAGTCTGTGGCAGCGATCGCGCGGGCCAACGGGCGCATCGACATCCCGTTCGCGGTGATCCCGTGCAGCGCGATCAGGGTGCGTTGACAGCGCTCGTCGCCGCCCAGTTGATGCACGGTCAGCTCGCCGCCCGGCACCGGAACCCGCAGTGGGGGAAGGAATGCTGTCATGTGCCCGCCGGCCCGATCACGCCGGCCGGCCGATCGGCGGAGGCGTCCGTACGGTTCCGCGTCCAGATCACTCGAATGCCCCGGTAGCCAGCATCGACTGCCGGGCCTTGGCGTCCCGCTCCATGACCTGTTTGACCCGCTCCAGCAACTGCAGCAATGCGGCGTATCTGCTGTCGAAGTCCGACTCCTCGGCCGAGAGGCTGATGGCGGTCGCGTCGTCACCTGCGGCGCCAGAAGCGATTGCGACGGCGAGCCCGCACCGCCCGATCGCGGCTTCGCCCCGGTCTGCGGCATAACCCTGCCGACGGATGTCGTTCAACTCCTGCAGCAAGCCCGGCAGATCGGAAATCGACCGGGATGTCATGGTAGGTAGTGAGGTTACCGGTCCGTACCGCTGGAGTACCTCGTCGTCGGTCAACTGTGCGAGCAGGACCTTGCCGATGGCAATGCAGTTGGCAGGCACCCTTCCACCCACGCGCGAGATGCTGACGTACGCGTCGGGGCTGACCTGCTTGTGCAGGTACAGGATCTCCGTGCCCCGCAGAACCCCAAGGTTGACAGTCACGTTGCCCTCGTGGCTGAGCCACTGCAGGGATTCTCGGACCATCTGGTCGATGTGGTGTTGCACGAGGTAGGCGGGGCCTGCCTCGAATGCGCTGACTCCCAGTCGGAAGCGTCCGGTGGTGTCCCTATTGACGAAGGATTCCGCCTCCAGTTCGGTGAGCACCCGGTAGATCAGCGACTTCGTTTGCGGCAGATCATGGCTGAGCTGCGCCAGCGTTAACGGTCCCTGACTCCGAATCAGACGGAGCAGGACCTGCGCCGCGCAAGCAGCGGCCGGCGCCTGGTACTTCGCGCCCGGACTACTCATATCGTGGTTCTCCTTCGTACGTACCTCCAGTCCCATCGGGACGCTCGAGGGATGGTGCGGGGATGCTAGCAGTGCTGAAGCGGTGCGCCGCAGATCGCGCCCTCGCAACAAGTGTGCTGTCTCGGAATGCGCGGGAGTGACCCTTGACACGTCTAGTGGGTCCCCCTATGGTTCGGGGCAGATCGTGAGTCGTCGTTTCATATGTGATACGTCCAGCGGAATATCCCGGAGGCTAAACGACATGCACGCAAGGATCACAATCGCTATTGCCGTGGTGGCGCTGATGGCGCTGGGCGGTTGCGGGAGCGGTAGCGGTGAAGACGCTGCGAGCGGCAGCACCGGGCAGACGCCCGGATCCGCTCCGGGCACTGCCAACTCCAGCCAGACCGACGCGCCAGCATCCCCCGGCGCGGGCTCAAGTGAGGGTACTGAGCAATCTGACCCTGCCGGAGATCTGGGCACCATCAAGATCGGCTTCGCCTCCGCCACCCAGCCTGCCTATGGCACCACCCTGCTGGCCGACAAGACGGCCAAACGCTACACCGTCAAAGAGGTCTTCTTTCAGAACTCTGAGCTGGCCATGCAGGGCTTGCTACAGGGCGAGGTCGACGTGCTGGCTATCGGCGTGAACGGCCCGATGCTGGCCATCGCCCAGGGCGCCGATATCAAGATGTTCGGCGTCACCATCGGGAACGACTGGGTCCTGGTCACCGACGACGACATCACCTCGCCGGCCGATCTGGAGGGGAAGACCGTCGCGATCCACAGTGACGTTTCCACCGGGACGCCGCTGCTCAAGGGCACTTTGAGCGACGCAGGGGTCAAGGCCAACCTGGTCACCATCCCCGGATCGCCCAATCGCGCGCAGGCCATGATGAGCGGTCAGGTGGATGCAACGGTTCTCTTCCTGTCGGATGCGCTGAGCCTGCAAGAACAGGGGGCCGGAAAGTTCCACGTCCTGTTGGACTACCGGGACGTGCCCTTTGCATCTCAAGCGTTAGTCGCCTCCACCTCGTGGCTGGCCGACCACCCGGACCTGGCCTCCGCCGTCCTGCAGCACTCGGTGGACACGGCCAACAAGATCAAGGGCGATCAGTCGTGGGCCTCCGACGAGTTGGCAGCCATGTTCCCCGACGACAAGCCCGACTATTTGAAGACTCTGGTCAAGGAGTACGTCGACCGCGATCTGTGGGTCACGGACGGCGGCAAGGCGCTCTTCTCCACCCTGGACGTCGCCATCAAGACCAACAAGGAACTGGGCACCTTGCCGGCCGAGGCCAGCACGGATGCATCGGACTATGTCGATCTGCAATTCCTGGAGGGTCTCGGGCAGTGAGCCTGCCAGTCTCCCGGGAGGTGCCAGCATCTCTCGGGACACCGGCACCCCACACGTCGGTCACCGCCGCCCGACTCTCGGGCGCCGCCGAAAGTGACGTGGCGGCCAGGAGTCCCATCACAGGAAGAGGCAGGAATTGATCACGGAGGCATTCCGACACTCGCGGCCGGTGACGCTTCCTGACGCCGTGGCACTGCTGGGCGAGGACAGCACACCGTATGCCGGCGGCACCGAGTTGATCGCTGCGATGAAGTTGGGCCTGGTCGTTCCCGAGCATCTCGTCGACCTCAAGCGGATTCCGGAGCTGTGCAAAATATCGGTAACGGAGCACGAGTTGGTCATCGGCAGCGGGTGCACCCACGACCAGGTCGCTCGCAGCGAGACAGTGCTCGATGTTTTCCCGATGCTTGCCGCCCTGACCGGCCAGATCGGCAACACCCGGGTACGCACCCAGGGCACCATCGGCGGCAACCTGTGCTTCGCCGATCCACGGTCCGATCTCGCAACCGGACTGGTGGCGGCGCGAGCAACGGTCGATGTGCTGGGCCCGCGCGGCGGCCGCCTCATTCCGGTGCAGGAGCTCATTCTGGGTCCGCTGGCCACGTCGATCGAGCCCGACGAGTTGGTGACGTCCGTTCGTGTCGACCTACGGGACCTGGACTTCCAGGAGTACCAGAGGGTCGCACCGAAGGAGCGTCCCATCGTCGGCGTGTGCGTCGTCGGCCGACTCAGCGGGTGGCGGATGGTGGTGGGCGCCGCGACCTACCAGCCGGTCTGGTTGGACGCCGACTCCCCGGACGAGTTGTCGACGGAACGGTTGCTGGCCGGCGTGGATCTGATGTCGGACAGTGACGCGTCGGCGGAATACCGCCGGCACCTGGTGGACGTTTTGGCCGCGCGCATAGTGCAGCCACTGATCGGGCCGCGCCGATGAGCGCCGGCACCGACGCCACCGGCAAGGTCGCGATCGACGTCACGGTCAACGGACGACCCGTGTCGACCGCGATACCCGTTCAGGAGACGGCGGCAGAGTTCCTCCGCGACCGACTGGGGCTGACCGGGACCAAGGTGAGCTGCGACATGCAGGTCTGTGGCGCGTGCAGCGTCCTGGTCGACAATGTCCCGATATCGGCGTGCACCTACCTGGCCGTCGATCTGGCCGGCCGGACGGTGCGCACCGTGGAGGGCCTGGCGACCGGGGATGACCTGAGCGCGCTGCAACGGGCCTTCCTGCAGCGCTACGCCTACCAGTGCGGGTTTTGCACCTCCGGATTCTTGATGATGGCGACGTCGTTGCTGGAGCGCAATCCACATCCGACCGAGGAGCAGGTTGTCGAGTACCTGGACGGCAACATCTGCCGGTGCACCGGGTATCGACCGATCGTCGACGCGATCCTGGATGTTGCCGCGGAGTCCTCGTGACGAGTCGTCGGGAATTCCGAGTCGTGGGCAGGGCCGTGCCACGGGTGGATGGCCGAGCCAAGGTCACCGGTGCCGCGAAATACACCGTCGATCTGGCCGAGCCGGGAATGTTGCATGCGGCCGTGGCGCGGTCGACCCGCGCGCACGGACGTCTGCTGGGGGTCGACACCTCGGCGGCGCTGGCTGTCCCTGGGGTCATGTGCGCGGTGACGGGAGCGGATCTGCGGGGTCTGCGACCGTTCTACGGCCACATCATCACCGACCACCCGGTCATGGCGATCGACAAGGTCCGATTCGTCGGCGAGCCGATCTGCGTGGTCGTCGCCCGCGACGCTCGAACTGCCCACCAGGCGGCCGATTTGGTGCGTGCCGACTACCAGGACCTGCGCCCCATGGTCAGCGTGGCCGATGCGCTGGCAGCCGACGCACCGGAGATACACGAACATGCCTACTCCGGTGGAGGCGGCGTCTTCTGGGAGACGCTGCCGGAATCCGTCGTAGGAAACATTGCGCACCAGACAGACTTCGGCTGGGGGGATGTCGATGCCGCGTTCGACCAGGCCGATGTTGTGGTGCAGACCGAGTCCACCTATCCGATGCTGTACGCCTACGCGATGGAGCCCTACTGCGCGATTGCCAGCTACACCGCAGGCACGCTGCGCGTCACGTCGTCGACGCAGCACCCCTTCATGGTCCGCCAGGAACTGGCCAAGATCTTCCAACTGCCGCTTGCGGCCGTGCAGGTCCGGGCGCCGTATGTCGGTGGAGGCTACGGCTCCAAGTCGTGGACCAAGGTCGAACCACTGGCGGCAGTCGCATCGTGGAAGGCAGGACAGCCGGTCCGGCTCGTCCTGAGCATCGAGGAGTCGATTCTCACTACCCGGACCGACGCCGGCGATGTCAAGGTGCGCACCGGATTCGATCGAGATGGCCGCATCCTGGCGCGTGACTTCGCGATCGATTTCAACACCGGTGCCTATGCAGATAGCAGCCCGTCGATTCTGGACAAGGCCGTTCACCGGTGTTTCGGGCCCTATCGCATACCGAACCTGCGAGTGCGCGCCCGTCTCGTCTACACCACGACCGTGCCGGCCTCCTCCTACCGTGGTTTCGGTGCCCCCCAGACGAATCTGGCCGGCGAATACAACATCGACTTGGCCGCGCAACGTCTACGGTTGCCGGCAGACGAACTGCGCCGGCGGAACTTGGTGCCGCCGGGAGGACAGCTGATGCCGGACCGTCGCGGCCTGGACGCCGACCTTGCGGCGGACCTGACACTCGCGAAGCAGGCACTGTCGGAGCGTCCTGGCAACCGGATCGACGAGTCCCACGAAACGTGGCACGGATCCGCCATCGCCTGCTCGGCCTCGGACGCGGGCGCCTATCCGGCGTCGATCGTGTCGGTGACCGTGCTGTCCGACGGTTCGGTACGAGTGGCGACGGGTGCGGTCGAGATGGGGCAGGGCAGCGCCACCGCGCTGAGCCAGATCGTGGCCGAAGAACTGTCCGTCGATTTCGACGACGTGCACATCGTCCAGTCCGATACCGCGGCCAGCCCGCTGGAGCGGACCACCAACGCCAGCAGGACGACCACCATCGTGGGATTGGCTGCGCAGGATGCCTGTCGACAGGTCCAGTTGAGGCTGCGCGAGATGGCGGCTGAGAACTGGCAATGCCCCCAAGGGGAGATCGACATCCGGGACGGTTTCGTCTCGGCCCCGGGGCACGACAAGCTGCCCTACCGTGACGTCGTCGACGAATGGTTCGGCCCGGGAGCCGGAGAGGTGACGGCTACCGGTGTCGTCCGTCGAGTCGGAGAACTTGCTGCCATGCCGCCATTCTGGGAGATCGGCATGGTCGGCGTTGACATCGCGGTGGATCCCACCACGGGATCGCTGACCGTCGATCATCTGGTGACGGTCGGCGATGTCGGGTTCGCAGTCAACCCGCAGGCCACCAAGGCCCAGGAGTTGGGGGCGGCAACGCAGGGAATGGGCGGCGCCTTGATGGAGGAACTGCTGTACGACGACACCGAGTTGACCAACCCCAACGTGGTGGACTACCGCGTCCCGCGGAGCACGGACATGCCACGGCGGTGGACGCCGCTGTTGGCCGAGCGGCGGGACGGCGTGGGCCCGTACGGTGCCAAGGGCATCGGTGAGGGGTCGCTCAATCCGGTGGGAGCTGCCGTGTGCTCGGCGCTGGCGGCGGCGACCAACCGGTGGCCGGAACGAGTGCGTCTTCCGTTGACGCCGGAGCGCGTGTGGCGCTGGATCGGAGATGATGAGCCATGACGCCACGCCGTTCCGGCATGTCCCGCCGGCCACCCAAGATTCTAGTGATCACGCTGCGGATCGCCGTGTTCGCAGCCTTCATCGGCGTCTGGGAATGGGCCGCCAAGGCCCGCGGCTCCCCGCTCACATTCCCCACCGCGTCGGCGGTGGCCGGCGCGTTCGTCCGCATCATCGGTGAGCTCTCTACGTGGCAGGCCGTGGCGACGACGCTGGAGGCGTTTGCTCTGGGCTACGGTCTTGCCCTGGTGGTTGGAATCGGTTTCGGGTTGCTGGCGGGTCGTTTCGAACCGGTTCGGCATCTCGGTGGGGTCTATCTGCGGATTCTGCTGACCGCGCCGCTGGCGCCGCTGATCCCGTTAATGATCGGAATCTTCGGTATCGGCCTAGCGGCTCGGGTGGCTTTGGTCTTCATCTTCTGCCTGGCCACGTTGGCCATTAATACGCAGGTCGGTGTGGAGAACGCGGACCGGGACCTGATCGAGATGGCTCGGTCCTACGGCGCCAAGGAGCTGCTGGCCTTCCGTCGGGTCCGACTGCCCGCCGCCATGCCGGCGATCATGGCCGGCGTCCGGCTCGGCACGGCCAGAGCGGTCGTCGGCATGGTGGTCGCCGAACTGATCATCGTCTCCGTCGGACTCGGACAATTGCTGAACTTCTATCGAGGGCGATTCCGTGCGGCCGAGATGTTTGCCGTGGTCATCGTCATTCTGCTTGTCGGCTTGTGCCTACTGCAGATCGTCAAACTGCTGGAACGGAGACTGACACGTTGGCAACGCTAGCGCGATCGATCGACACTCCCGCGATCAGCATCCAGGACGTGGGCAAACAGTTCGTCACCTCGTCGGGTGAAAGCGTGCAGGCCTTGGCTGGTGTGAATCTGGAGATCGGGGCAGGTGAATTCCTGAGCATCCTCGGGCCGAGCGGCTGCGGCAAGAGCACCCTGTTGCGGATCATCGACGGGCTGATCGAGGCGGACACCGGATCGGTGACGATCGCCGGTGAACCAGTGCGCGGGCCCGGTCCCGACCGCGCGATGGTATTCCAGAACTTCGCCTTGCTGCCGTGGCTGTCGGTCGTGGAGAACATCATGTTCCCGCTCGAGGTTCGCCGTATTCCGAAGGATCGGCGCCGCGAGCTCGCCGAGCAGGCCCTTGCCACGGTGGGGCTGTCCGCATTTGCCAAGCACTATCCCCGGACGCTGTCCGGCGGGATGCAGCAACGGGTCGGACTCGCGAGGGCGCTCGCCGTGGAGCCGGCGATCCTGTTGATGGACGAACCTTTCGGTGCGCTGGACGCGCTGACGCGGGCGACGTTGCAGGACGAGCTCCTCACCGTCTGGAGCCGGGATCGCAAGACAGCGGTCTTCGTCACCCACGCGATCGACGAGGCGGTGTACCTCTCGGATCGGGTGGCGGTGATGTCGGCGCATCCCGGTCAGGTCATGGAGGTGGTGGAGATCCCGCTGGATCGCAACCGAGAGGCCTCGATCCGCGATGAACCGGAGTTTGCCGAGATCGTGACCAACCTGCGCCACATGCTGCATAGCCCCGGTGTCGGGACCCCGCGATGAACCTCACAGCGGCGAACGGGATACGAGAAGACGCGGCACTCACGGGTGCGGCAAGGCGTGGCTGGTTGGTCCGGTCGGCCCGCTGGATCTATCGCCGCGCTCCCATTCTCATCACGATGATCCCACTACTGGCGTTGTGGGAAATCCTGGGACGGATGCACCTGTTCCTGGTGTTGCCGCCGCTGTCCGACGTGCTCGTGGCCATGTGGGACATCGTGACGTCCGGGCGGCTCGGTGATGCCGTGCCGGACACGCTGCTGGCCATCGCCATCGGCCTAGCCATCTCATTGATCGCCGGGATTGCATGTGGAATAGCGCTGGGGATGAGCCCTCTCCTGGAGGAAGTCTTCGGACCCTACGTCGATGTCATGATGAGCTCACCGGTGTCGGCGATCGTCCCAGCTCTGGTGCTGGTATTCGGCACCGGGCGGGAAAGCATTGTGGTGACGGTCGTGCTGTTCACCTTCTTCCTCATCGTGGTCAACACGCAAGCAGGGGTGAAGCAGCTGGATCCAGCGCTGCGCGAGATGGCTTTGTCGTTCCAGTGCTCCGGGTGGGTCATGCTGCGGAGAGTCATCATTCCTGGTGCCCTGCCGTTGATTCTGGCGGGCGCGCGGATGGGCGTGGGTCGCAGCTTCAACGGTGCAGTGTTCGGCGAGATGCTGATCTCGATTGTGGGGCTCGGCGGGCTCCTGATGACGTTCGGCAGCAGATTCATGTTCGACCGGCTGGACGCCCTCATCATCCTGATCGTCGGTACCGCCGTCCTCATAGTGTGGATCTTCGAGCTGGTCGAGCGGAGGTTGCTGAGGAACCGCTGAACAACCGAATTGTCATAGATGGGCAGGAGTTGCTCAGTTATCGGCGGTGACAGCCGTTCTCGCCGCAACCGCGGGGGATCAACAATGGAAGGGATGAACAGGTATGCCGAAATTTGGTGTGCGCCTGCCGGTGGCGGGCCCGTTGGCAAGCGTCGAGGCGGTGTCCTCCACGGCGATGCGCGCGGAGGACTCCGGCTACGACTCGGTGTGGGTGCACGACTTCATCAGCTGGACGAAATCGATGGACAGATCTCACGTGTCGTGCGGAGCCATCGACCTGCTGAAGGACGACACGACTCCACAGATGTACGAGACCATCACGGTGCTTGCCTATCTCGCGGCGGTGACGAGCCGAATTAATATCGGCTCGGCCATCTTGTGCACGCCCTACCGGAATCCGGTCGTGCAGGCCAAGCAAATTGCCATGATCGACGTGCTTTCTGGGGGACGGCTCATCCTGGGCGCGGGCGTCGGCGCGCTACGCAGGATCGGACTCGACTTCGAGGTGGTCAATGTCCCGCGGGCGCAGAAGTACGAGCGCACCGCCGAGTACTTGCGGTTGATGCGGGAGGTCTGGGAGAGCGCGAATCCAAAATTCGACGGTGAATTCGTCACCCTGCCCGAGACCGAGATCAACCCGAAACCCATTCAGACGCCGCTACCGATCTGGCTGGGCGGCAAGGGCGAGAAGTCACTGAGCATCTGCGGGGAACTCGGAAATGGCTGGATCCCGACCTGGCTGACCCCGGCCGACTACCGCGCCGAGGTACCGAAGGTGCTTGCTCAGGTTGCATCTCATGGTCGATCCACCGACGGGTTCGTCATCGCCAAGGAGTGTTACGCCGCGATCGACACGGACGACGCTCGAGCCCGGGAGTTCAGTGGACCCACCTTTCAAACCTTCCGGCATGGCTTCACCGTCGCCACCGACGACGGAGCGACCGCCAGCGCACTACTGGGCGACCCGGCCCGGATTCGGGACCAGGTGCACGAGTACCTCGACGCCGGCGTACAGCACTTCGAAATGAAGTTCATCTACCTCAGTGTGGAGCACCTGCACCGCCAGATGGACCTCTTCGCCGAGCAGGTCATCGCAAAGCTCTAGAGCACACCGACGTGCCAGGATAGGAGTAGCCACGTGGCTGACAAGAGAGTGATCATTGAGGGCGGGACGGTATGGACGCCGGACGGTCTGCTGGAGGACGGCACCGTCGTCGTCGACGGTGAGTCCATCGTCGAGGTGTCCGTCGGGACCAGCCCATCGGGGGACGCCGATCGCGTTGACGCCCGCGGGAAGCTGGTACTGCCGGGTTTCATCGATACTCATTCCCATCACCGTGAGCCCGGATTCACGCACAAGGAGGACATCACCACGGCGACGCGGGCAGCGGCGGCCGGTGGCGTGACGACCTCCGTCGGCATGCCGAACGTCGACCCGCCGCTGAACTCGCTTGAGCGCTACCGCTCCATGCTGGAGCTGTACGCCAGCAAGGCACTGGTGGACTACAACGTCAACCCGGCACCCACCATTGCCAGCGAGGTGGAGCCGCTGGCGGCAGCCGGAATTCTGGGATTCAAGGTGTTCCAGGTCGTGGACACCAAGCGTAGCTACCCCCACATGCCTGGGTTGGGTGTCACGCACGACGGCGACATGCTGGAGATCTTCGAGAATGTCGCCAAGACCGGTCGGCCATTGATGATCCATCCGCATAATCAGGAGTTGATGGACCGGTTTGAACAGCGGTTCTGGGCGCGAGACCAATACGGGCCGCTGGCGTATGCCGAGGCGCAACGTTGCTACGACGGACTGGTCTGGAACACCGCCATTCAAAACCTGCTGCTGCTGCAGGAGGCGGTAGGAACCCGGCTGCACGTGTTGCACCTGGTCACCCGGCAGAGTGTTGCCATGGTGCGTGAGGCCAAGGCGGCAGGACGCCCGGTGACGTCGGAGGTCAACGGGTTTGCATTGTTCCTTGGCGATTGGGAACTCATCGAGCGAAACGGGCCAAGAGCGCTGGGCCGCTGGGTTCCGCCCGATGTCAAGGAGGCATTGTGGGCCGGGATCGCCGATGGGACCGTCGACGTATTGGGTACCGACCACGGTCCGCACACTCTCGCGGAGAAGGAACCGGGGTGGCAGAACATGTGGAAGGCGCCGAGCGCCGTTCCACAACTGCAGGACTATCTGAGCCAACTGTTGGACAAGGGCGTGTGGACTGAGCGCATCAGCCTGGATGCCGCAGTACGTTTGGCTTCCTATAACCCGGCCAAGGTCTTCGGTCTGTACCCCAAGAAGGGCACCATTGCTCCCGGAGCGGACGCCGATCTGGTGATCGTCGATCCAGACCTGGAGATCAAATTCGACGACGCCAACGCGCTGTCGAAGTGCGGATGGACGCCGTACCACGGCGAATCCGCACGAGGAGTTCCGTTACACACCATGGTCCGCGGAAAGTTCGTCTACCGGGACCGCACAGTCATGGGAGAACCGGGCCACGGCAAGCTGGCCCGACCACTGAGCGAAGGAAACTGACAGCATGAACGACAATGCCGCCATCAGAGACAAGGTGGTCTCTGCCATCAACCCCGATCTGGTCCGCGACTTTCTGGCGGACATCGTTGAGATACCGAGCGCAACCGGTCACGAATTGGCAGCGGCCAACTTCATCTGCGAACGTCTCAAGGGCATCGGTGTGGATGCGCGCATCCAGCAATTCGACGACGATCGCGCCAACGTGGTGGGGACGCTGCGCGGGACCGGCGGCGGGCCGACCTTGATGCTGAACGGTCACCTGGACACCTCGTACACCGGCGTGGAGCCCGAACTGCACGGGATCGGTTACAAGAACAAGGCCGTCATCGTGGAAGACGAGTGGCTGTACGGCAACGGCGCACACAACATGAAGAATGCGCTGGCATCGTATTTCGGGATCCTGGAGGCACTGGTCCGGACCGACACCCGGCTGGCCGGGGATGTCCTGTACCTGGGTGTCGCCGGCGAGATCGAGCGCGCGCCCGTAGGCGAGTTTCATGGCCCGGAGTATCGAGGATTTGGCACAGGCACGGGATTTGCGCTCGCTCACGGCGTGGACGCGGACATGTGCATCCTGGGAGAGCCGTCCACTAATACCATCGGCCTGAGCAACCTCGGAGTGAACTGGGTACGGCTCTCGACCACGGGAACGATGGCCCATACCCAGCATGCGCAGACCGCGGTCAATGCGATCTACCAGATGCAAAAGGTGATCGAACGGCTACGGCCTTGGATGGATGCCTACCGGGACAGGCATGCCTTCGACGGCATCCGGCCCGCGTGCGACATCACCTCGGTGAACGGGGGATGGCCCTGGCGGGTCTCCCGGACTCCGGTGTTCTGTGACCTGTTCCTGTGCATCAGGACGACACCCGGCATGCGCACAGTGACCGTGCAACGCGAGCTCGGGCAGTTCCTCCGAGAGCTCCGCGAGGAGGACCCGACGCTGGACGTGGCGATGGAGTTCTATGTTTCCCACCAGGCGTCGGAAATAGCGCCGGACGAGCCGGTAG
The DNA here is from genome assembly GCA_937926105.1 of uncultured Actinomycetes bacterium. The sequence goes on from CALANS010000176.1 coordinate 30,565, forward strand.
CGCGGGCGGTGCACGAGAACTACGTCACCTATGCTGGCGAACAGCCCACCTATCGGCGCAGGACGGCTTACATGGACTCCTCCGCCCTCAATCAGCACGGCATCACCACCGTCGTCTACGGGCCCTCCGGGAGGGTGCGACAGGGGGAGCAGGCGGGATGGTCGCCGCAGGAGGGGGAGCACGTCAGCCTGACAGACCTCACCCTCGGCACCCGCGTGGTGGCGGGCGCGGTGGTCGACCTGTGTTCCTTGACGGACCCTCGGGATTGGTTGCGCTGAGACGCGTCGAGGCGGCGGTCGGCCGCGGCCATGCGGAATCGGATCCCGGGGCCCGAACTGGCGGCGCACAGCATCCTGTCGCTGGTGGTTGCACAACTACCGACATTTCTGATTGGCGCGGTCGCCGTCGAGGTTCAGCGCGAATTGGGATTCGGAGCAGCTGCACTCGGGGCGATCGTGGCCGCCTCGCTGACGGCGTCGTCGGTCACCTCGGTACTGGGCGGGTCCTGGGCGCAGCGATGGGGCTGGGCGCCGAGCATGCGCTGGGCGGCGGCGATCACCGCCGTCACCAGCGCCTGCCTGGCAGCCTGGGCGCAGTCCTGGCAACTGCTGGCCATCCTGTTGGTGCTCAGCGGCTCCGCGAAGGCGTTGGCCCATCCGGCTGCCAGTTTGGCCATCGCGGTCGAAGGTCGCCGTCGCCACCAGGGACTGCTGTTCGGCCTGAAACAGGCAGGTGTCCCCGCGAGCGCAACACTGGCGGGGATGGCGGTGCCGACGGTGGCTGCCGGTTGGGGGTGGCGCTCGACCTTCTGGATGCTCGCGGCCGTTGCGGTGGTCGCGACGATCACGGTTCCCCGACGGCCGCGACCGGTGATCGTACCGAGCGGTCGCCACAGCAGCACCGGCATCACGTCCCGCACCTCCCGCACCGACCTCATTGTTATCTCGGTAGCCAGCGGCCTCGGTGTGGTGACGTCGAATTCGGTGGCCGCCTTCGTCACCTCCTACGGGGTGACGGTGGGCTTCAGCGAGTCCGCCGCCGGCGTGCTGCTGGCGGCAGGCAGCGCTACCGGTCTGCTGGTGCGGGTCGTGCTGGGTTGGCGCTCAGATCGCGTCCACCTCAGCCTGCGGACGGTCGCCGTCTGCCTGTGGGGCGGAACTGCCGGAATCATCATGGTCAGCACGGCGGTCCCGGTGTTGGTGGTGGCGGGCGTGCTCGTGGCGTTCGGCGCCGGGTGGGGATGGGCCGGGCTGTTGAATGCGCTGATCGTCCGGCGCTATCCCGCCGCCGCCGCGGTGACGACCGGCATCACGCAGGTCGGTGTCTTCGTTGGCGCCGGCGCCGGGCCGCTGATGTTCGGCCTGATCGCCGAACACTTCTCGTTCACCGCCGCGTGGTGGATGGTGGCCGTCTGCGCGGCACTAGCCGGTATCGGGATGTTTGTGGTCGCTCGGATGTGGTGTGCCAAACCGTGAATGGGCCGTCCAGAGGTATCACTGGATCATGACCGGAATGTAAGGATCGATGAATGTGACTGCGCTACGCGGAGCCGACCAGCCGTCGCTGCACCTGCTCAAGCAGATCCAACAACACTGTTCCGAGATGCTGCCGGAGTCGTTGCGGCGCCTGGCCGATCTGGTGAACATCGATACCAGCCCCGAAGACATCGGCGGCCTGGATCGTGCCGTCCAGTTGGCGCGGCAGTGGTGGGCGGAACTCGGGGTGACCGGGGAGGTGATGCGGACCGATGCCGGACAGCCGTTGCTCTGGGCGGAGCGCCTCGTCTCCGACCACGCGCCGACCGTGCTGATGCTGCTGCACCTGGATACCGTGTTTCCGTCCGGAACGGCCGCGCAGCGCCCCTTCCAGGTGCAACAGGGACGTGCCACTGGCCCCGGCGTGGCCGATATGAAGGGCGGCGTCGTCACCGCGCTGATGGCCGTCCAGGCCGCGCTTGCGGCGACCGGCGGGATGCAGGGGCTCAACCTCCGGGTGCTGTGCACCCCCGACGAGGAGGCTGGATCGCTCCGGTCCCGCACGCACATCGAGCGCAGCGCCGAGGGTGCAGCGCTGGCACTGGTTTTCGAGCCGGGTAGGCCAGGCGGGGAGATCGTCACGGGCCGTCGCGGCCTGCGCCGGTACCGGATCACCGTGCACGGTCGTCCGGCACACACCGGCGTGGAACCGTGGTCGGGGGCCAACGCCATCGAAGAGCTGGCGCACAAGATTCTCGCGGTGCAGCAACTCGACGATCGCGAACGGTTCCTGTCCGTCACCGCGGCGCTGGTGCGCGGGGGTAGCCGCATCAACGTCGTGCCCGACATCGCCAGCGTTGACGTCGACGTCCGGATTCCCGACCTCCAGACCGCGCAGCGAGTGTCCGACGCGATGGACCTGCTGGTCCGGGATACCCAAGTGGCGGGCACGTCCGCAGAATACGACGTACTCGGCGAACGCCCGCCGATGACGCCGGGGCCTGAAGCCCTCGCCCATGCAGGGCAACTGCAAATCATCGCCCGCATGCTGGGCGATGAGGTGAAGGCCATCACCACCGGCGGCGGCTCCGACGGCGCTTTCGTCAGCCGGCTGGGGATACCCACCGTCGACGGGCTGGGACCGGTGGGAGGTGGCTACCACACGCCGCAGGAGTTCTTGACGGTCGACACGGTCGGCTCCCGGGCCGCCATGACGGCCGGCTATCTCGCCATGTGCAGCATCAGACAGTTGGCGGCCCATCACGACTGATCGGCCATGCCGGCACCCCAGCAGGGCCGGAATCACATGAAAGGAGTGTCGCGATGATGCGGTTGGGTTATAAGGCGTCTGCGGAGCAGTTCGGGCCGGTGGAGTTGGCTGATTTTGCGGTGCAGGCGGAGGAGGCCGGGTTCGATTCGGTCTTCGTGTCGGATCATTTTCAGCCGTGGCGGCATGATGGTGGGCATGCTCCGGCGGCGTTGCCGTGGTTGGGGGCGGTGGGTGCTCGTACGTCCAGGGTGACGCTGGGTACGAGTGTGTTGACTCCGACGTTTCGGTATCACCCCGCGGTGATCGCGCAGGCGTTCGCGACGTTGGGGTGTCTGTTCCCGGGTCGGGTGGTGTTGGGCGTGGGGTCGGGGGAGTCGCTCAATGAGGTGGCATTGGGGTTGGCCTGGCCGGACGGTAAGGAGCGGTTCGCGCGGCTGAAGGAGGCCGTGACGTTGATCAAGAGGTTGTGGGCTGAGGAGCGGGTGAGCTTCGAGGGCACCTTCTACTCCACCGATCGGGCCACTATCTACGATCGGCCGGCCACGCCGGTGCCGTTGTATATCGGGGCGTCGGGTCCGGCGGCCACCCGGCTGGCCGGGCGGGTGGCCGATGGTTTCATTACGACGTCGGGTAAGGCAGCTGCGTTGTATCGGGACACGCTGTTGCCTGCGTTGGCCGATGGCGCGGGCAGGGTGGGTCGGCAGCTGTCGGATCTGGATTTGATGATCGAGATGAAGGTCTCGTTCGACACCGATGGCATGCGGGCGCTGCAGGACACCCGGCATTGGGCGGCCTTGGCCCTCTCGCCGGAGGAGAAGACCCATGTCGAGGATCCGATCGAGATGCAGCGCTTGGCGGATGCGTTGCCGGCGGAGCGGGCGGCGTCTCGGTGGATCGTGTCGACCGATCCGGATGAGCATGTGGCACGGATCAAGCGCTACCTGGATCTGGGCTTCAACCACCTGGTGTTCCACGCCCCGGGTCCCGACCAGTCACGGTTCCTGCGGCTGTACAGCGCCGAGGTGCTGCCCCGGCTGCGCGCCCTCGTCGCCGAGCCGACCGCCTGAGCACTCTGACCCGCACAGGCGAGCGCGCCGCCCGCCTGGGTGAGCCGATCCACAGGTGCAACGATGGTGTCGGCGGGTCGGTCGATTGGTCGCGGAGGTCAACATGGCGGTAACTGGACAGCAGGTGGCGTCGGTGGTGTCGGCGGTGCCGACCGGGCTTCGGATCGGTGGCCGGTGGGTGGACACGGATGCCACGGTGAAGGTCGAAGATCCGTCGACCGGCGAGGTGCTCGCGGCGGTAGCGGATGCGTCACCGGCGGAGGCGATCGCGGCGCTGGATGCCGCAGTCGCGGCGGGACCGGCGTGGGCGGCGACGGATCCCCGCGAGCGTGGCGAGATCCTGCGGCGGGCCTTCGAGTTGTTGCACGCTCGAGCGGATGACTTTGCGTTGCTGATGACGTTGGAGATGGGCAAGCCGCTGGCCGAGGCACGCGGTGAGGTGACCTATGGAGCGGAGTTCTTCCGGTGGTTCTCCGAGGAGGCGGTGCGGATCGCCGGCCGGTACTCGGTGGCGCCGTCCGGTGGCACCCGCCTGCTGACCATGAAGCAGCCGGTGGGCCCGGTATACGCGATCACGCCGTGGAACTTCCCGCTGGCGATGGGCACCCGCAAGATCGGTCCCGCGCTGGCGGCGGGGTGCACCGTGGTGGTCAAGCCGGCCGCGCAGACGCCGTTGACGACGCTGGCCTTGATGCAGGTGCTGATCGAGGCCGGGGTGCCGGACGGGGTCGTCAACGTGATCACCTCCTCGCATGCGGGGGCGGTGTCCGAGCCGATCATCTCCGACCCGCGGCTGCGCAAGCTGACGTTCACCGGGTCGACCGAGGTGGGCCGGACGCTGATCGCGCAGTCGGCGCAGCGAGTGCTGAAGGTGTCGATGGAGCTGGGCGGCAACGCCCCGTTCCTGGTGTTCGCCGACGCGGATCTGGACCGGGCGGTGGACGGAGCGATGCTGGCCAAGATGCGCAACATCGGCGAGGCGTGCACGGCGGCGAACCGGTTCATCGTGCACGAGAGCGTGGCCCCCGAGTTCGGAGAGCGGCTGGCACAGCGGATGGGCGCGCTGACGATCGGGCGGGGCATCGATGATGGCGTGCAGGTGGGGCCGCTGGTGGACGCCGCCGCGGTGGCGAAGGTGACGGAGCTGGTCGATGACGCGGTGTCCTCCGGCGGCCGGGTGCTGACCGGGTCCGGGGCGCTCGACGGGCCGGGGTACTTCTACTCGCCGATGGTGCTGGCGGAGGTGCCGCCTACGGCGCGGATGTTCGCCGAGGAGATCTTCGGGCCGGTTGCACCGATCACGACTTTCGCCTCTGACGACGAGGCGATCCTGCTGGCCAACGACACCGAGTTCGGTCTGGTGTCCTACGCGTTCACCAGGGATCTGAGCAGAGCGGTGACGGTGGCCGAGCGGTTGGAGTCGGGGATGGTGGGGATCAACCAGGGCATCGTGTCCAACCCCGCGGCACCGTTCGGCGGGATCAAGGCCTCCGGCCTGGGGCGTGAGGGCGGACCGGAAGGCATCGACGAATACCTGGAGACCAAGTACGTCGGCCTGGCGCTGTAGGGCCGGTTCGCGGCGGATCGTCCTAGCCCGCGGGTGGGCGGTGGCCCCGGCGGGCCGCCCGGGAATCCCGGTCCGTCCCGCCGCCGCTGGCGAGCGGCAGGAAGAGCTCGTCGACAATCGATCGGATACGTGCAGGACGTAGGGGCCGCAGGTCCATCAGCATGTCGTGCCGTGCCAGGTCGAACGGCAGGGCGAGCACCGCCGGCGGGACGCCGTCCAGGTCGATCTCGCCGCGGTCGTGAGCGCGCTGGTAGATCACCCGGACGCGGGAGATCCCCAGGGTCGCCCCCGGCTGTGGGGGGTCCTCGCCGAGGATCGTGTCGCGGACCTGTGCGGGCGTCAGACCGGTGTCGGTCAACAGGCCGGAGAATGCGGCCGCCGACGCGATGGCCCAGAAGCTCGCACGCGCCCGGCTCATTGCCGTCAGCACCGCGAGCAGATCGCCCCGCAGGGATCCGGTGTCCGGAATGTCGATCGGGCGGGCCCGGCGGTAGTGCTCCAGCGCCGCCAGCACCAGTCGATCCTTGTTCTCCCAGCGACGGTAGAGCACCGCGACCCCGGTGCGGGCGCGGGCCGCAACGGACTCCATCGTCAGGTTCGCGAAGCCGACCTCGACCAGTTCCTCCCAGGCCGCGTCGAGGAGCGCGGACTCGAGCTCGTGCCCGCGCCGCCGCCGGCGGGGCGCGGGCTCGGCTGTCGTCACGATCCCAGCATAAGAAAAGGTTGCGTTCCTTATCAAGCTCGCCTACTCTCATAAGAGATGAATGTAACTCTTATAGAGGACGCGTGCTCATGACCACGACAGCGCTCCCTGTCCAGCCCGCGTTGTCGCCGCAGGTGCGCCGGGTGCTGACTGCCTTGATCGTCGGCGGGATCGCGGCGATCCTCGATTCGACGATGGTGACGCTGGCCATCCACACCCTCGCGGTGGAGATGAACACGGCCGCGGACACGATCCAGTGGGTCGCCACCGGTTACCTGCTGGCGATGGCCGTGACGATTCCGCTCACGGGATGGGCAGAAGGTCGTTGGGGCGGCAAGCGAGTCTGGGTGGCCGCGCTGCTGCTGTTCGTGACCGGCTCGGTGCTGTGCGCGGCGTCCTGGAATCCCGCCAGCCTGATCGGCTTCCGGATCCTGCAGGGCTGCGGCGCCGGCCTGATCTTTCCGCTGATGCAGACCCTCGCGGTGCGGGCAGCCGGCGGTCGGCCCACCAGCAGGTTGATGGCGGCCGTCACCATCCCGATCGCCGCAGGCCCGATCCTCGGGCCGGTGGTCGGCGGCATGATCCTGCACTGGATGAGCTGGCGCTGGATGTTCCTGGTGAACGTGCCGCTCATCGCCGTCGGGTTGCTGCTGGCACGACAATTCCTGCCGGACGACCGCCCCGGCCAGTCGTCCCGTGGTGCGCGGATGGACCTGCTCGGGTTGGCGCTACTCGCACCGGCCTTGGCCGGGGTCCTGCTCGGGCTCTCCCAGCTGGCCCGGTCGGGCGGGCTGGGGTACGCAGGGGTGTTGGTTCCACTGCTGGGCGGCGTTGTGTTGCTGATCGCCTTCGTCGCCCGGGCTGCGCTCCCAGGCGACCGGCCGCGGATCGTCGACGTGCGCCCGCTGCGATTGCGCTCGCTCGGCAGCGCCGCCGCGGTGCTGTTCACGGCCGGGGCGGTGCTGTATGCCGCAATGTTCCTGCTACCGCTGTATTACCAGCGGCTGCGGGGCGAGAGCGCGCTGGATGCCGGACTGCTGCTGATCCCGCAAGGAGCCGGGGCTCTGGCAGCCCGATTCGTGGTGGGCAGGCTGGTCGAACGGTTCTCGGCGCGATGGGTGACGATGGGCAGTCTCCTGCTCACCGCGGCGGCGACCGTCCCGTTCGCCTTCGCCGGGCCGGGCACGAACCTGATCTGGCTCGCGACGGTGCTGCTGATCCGGGGGCTGGGGGTCGGCGCGGTGCTGATTCCCCCGATGTCGGTGGCCTATCGCGACATCGAGCCGGCCGGTATCCAGCACGCCACCATGAACACCCGCATCGTCCAGCAGGTGGGTGCCTCATTCGGCACCGCGATCGTGGCCGTCGTGCTGGCCTCGCTGCTGGGGGACGGCGTCGCCGGCGCCTTCCACACCGCGTTCTGGTGGGCGACCGGCATCACGATCGCGGCGCTTATCCCGGCGATGGCGCTGCCCGGCCGGCCCGTCACCGCTATCGTTCTAGGTCCGGCACCTCCTCCAGCATCCCCAACCCCAGCAGATCCGGCTCCAGCACGGCCTTCTCGTCCGGCCGGAACGGCAGCACGCTAGCCATGTACGAGCGGGTGGCGTCTTCCATGCTCACCTCGTGCCCGGCAGCCTCGGACAGGAACCAGCGGTGTTCGAGCACCTCGTGGAACACCTCGGCCGGCTCCAGCTTTTCGCCCAACTCCGGTGGGATGGCCTCGATGACCGGTTCGAACACGTCGCTCATCCAGTGCCGCGCGACCGTCAACTCGTCCACCTGCGTCTCGGGCATCACGGCCTGCCCGCGGAAGGTGTCCAGGTCGTTGAGGATGCGCCGTGCCTGGTTCTCACCCACCACCTCCAGCCCGGTCAGCTCCATCAGCCGTCGCCGGTGGTGCCCGGCCTCCACCACCTGGGTCTGCACCATCACGTGCGGGTTGCCGTCGACCTCGGCGACATCGAGTTGCGCGACGTCGTAACCCAAGTCGTTGAGCCGGCGCAGCCGCTGCTCGATCCGCCACCACTCGTCCTCGCCCATCGTCTGAGGCGCCGTCAGCTCCGCCCACAGGTGGGAGTACCGCTCCAGCACCGACAGCGCGGTCTCGACCGGGTCGACGTGCTCGGGAAGCAGGCCGGACGATTCCAGGTCCAGCAGCTCGCCGGCCAGGTTGGTCTCCGCGATGTCCAGGTCGTTCTGCCGCTGGCCGTCGGAGAGCTGGGTGCGGATCTCACCGGTCTCGGCATCCACCAGATACGCCGCCAGCGCCCCGGCGTCCCGCCGGAACAGCGTGTTGGACAGCGAACAGTCGCCCCACGCGAATCCGGCCAGGTGCAGCCGAACCAGCAACTCCGCCAACGCATCCAACAGCTTGGGCTCCAGATCGGGGTCCAGTCGGCGGGAGAACAGCGCCCGGTACGGCAACGAGAAGCGCAGGTGCTTGGTGACCAGCGCGGCGTCCAATGCCTCCCCGCCCGGCGTCGCGCGATTGGCGACCACGCCGACGGCTTCGACCACGGGCACCCCCGTGCGGGCCAGGGTACGCAGCTGCTGGTACTCGTGCTCGGCCAGGCGCTGGTTGATCTCCTTGATGGCGTAGACGATGCCGCCGATCCGCGCGAAGCGCACCACGTGCCGGGAGATGCCGCGGGGCAGGCTCACCAGCAGGTCGGCGGGCCAGCTGGCCAGCGGCGACGACCACGGCAGCGTGAGCAGGTCCATCGGGTCCGGGCCGGACGAGAATTGCATGCGCACGGCCCGAGCCTAGTTCGCGCTCGTGAGTCTGAGGTGGCGCCATCACGCCACCTCAGACTCACGAGACGGCAGGTTATCGGTGACGGACCATGCCCCGGTCCAGGTCGTTCAGGGTGGTGGCGCCCATCGCGGCCATCGCCTGGACGAGTTCGGCGGTGAGCCCGCCCAGCACCGACGCCACCCCGTCGGCCCCGCCGGCGGTGAGCCCCCACAGCACCGGGCGTCCCACCCCGACCAGACACGCCCCCAGCGCCAGCGCGCGCAGCACGTCGACCCCGGACCGGATGCCGCCATCCACCATCACCGGAGCCCGCCCGGCGACCGCGTCGAGCACCGACGGCAGCGCGCTCGCGGTCGGGATGACCCCGGCCACCTGGCGGCGGCCGTGGTTCGACACGATCACCCCGGCGGCGCCCGCCCCGATTGCGCGCACCGCGTCGGTCGGATGCAGCACACCCTTCACGTGCACCGGAAGCCCGCAGTACGAGGCGATCTCGCCGATATCGTCCAGCGTCAACCCGCCCTCGTACTGGGCGGACATCTGTTGCCAGGTCATCCCGGGAAAGTTGCCCGGCAGCGCCGTCAGCCTGGACTGCACCGTCTGCCGGAACGGAGCGCCGGATGCCGTTCCGGCCAGATCCACGGTCAGCACGACGGCGCCGGCCCCGGCCGCCACCGCCCGATCCAGATACTCCCGGCTGCGCCCCCGGTCGCGCTGCAGGTACAGCTGCGCCCACCACGGGCTCGTCGTCGACGCGCCGAACGCCGCGACCTCCACGGTGGCCGAGTTGGAGTAGACCATCAGTGCGCCGCACCGGGCCGCCCCGCCGCCGGTGGCGACCTCGCCGTCCGGGTGCGCCATGCCGTGGCCGGCGCTGGCCGCCACCATGACGGGGGTACGCAGCGTAGCCCCGCCGCGGTGCACGTCCGGCGACAACGTCACCGATGTATCCGGCGCGCCGGCGCCACGCAGCACCCGGGGAATCAGATCCAGTGTCTGCCAGGCCGCCGCGTCGCGATCCGGCAGGCCCGGCGTCGCATCGGCGGCCATCGCGTCCGGGTCCGCGGTGGCTTGGTAGTAGGCCCACACCAGGTCGTCCAATGCAGCCCGCGCGGCGCCCTGTAGCTCGGTCAGGTTCACCGCCCCATCTTCGGCCATCCGGTGATCCGCCGCGCGATCGCGGTAGCCAGTGGGCGCCGGCCGCCTGGGGTGCCGGGCGGCACGCTGCTCAGCAGTGACCGCCCGGGGTGTCGGTGACCGTCGCCAGCGTCACCGCCGTGCCGCACCCACCAGCGCCGTGAACAGCCGCAGGTCGGAGCCGACTTCGGGATGCCACTGCACCGCCAGCCAGAACGACCGGTCAGGGTCTTCGATCGCCTCCAACAGCCCGTCCTCGGCGTGCGCCGCCGCCAGCAACCCCGGATGATCGGCGACGGCCTGATGGTGGTGGCACGGCACCATCGCCTGGTTGCCCAGCACGCTCGCCAGCCGGCTACCCGGCACGGTGCGCACCGTCACCGAACCGTAGACGCCGGGTCCGGGGGAGTGCACGTCATGGCCGACGACATCCGGAACATGTTGCAGCAGCGATCCTGTCGCGTGCACGGCCATCATCTGCATGCCCCGGCACACCCCGAGCGTCGGCAAGTCCCGGCCGGCTGCGCCGTCCAGCATCGCCCACTCGGCGGCGTCCCGGTCGGCCCGCCATCCAGCGGTGTGCGGGCCGGGCTGCTGCCGGTAGCGGGCCGGGTCGACGTCCGCGCCACCGGCAATCACCAGGCCGTCGACGCGATCCAACGCGGCCAGCGCATCGTCGGCATCCGGGTAGCTGGGCAGCAGCACCGGAACGCCGCCGGCGGCGCTGACGGCGCGCGCGTAGGCGGCCGGCAGCAGATCGGCGGGGACCTGGTGCCAGGAGCCCCAGTCGGCGGGCTCCCGGTAGGTGCTGATCCCGATGACCGGCTTGGACCTCGCCATGATCGTCTGGTTCAGTCCAGCGGGGTGACGTAGGCGCCGGAGATGCCCCCGTCGACCAAGAACTGGGACGCCGTGATGAAGCTGGATTCGTCGGAGGCCAGGAACACCACCGCGTTGGCGATCTCGTCGGCCTCGGCGAATCGGCCCATCGGGATGTGCACCAGTCGGCGGGCAGCCCGCTCCGGATCGGAAGCGAACAGCTCCTGCAGCAGCGGAGTGTTGACCGGTCCCGGGCACAGCGCGTTGACCCGCACGCCCTGCCGGGCGAATTGCACCCCGAGCTCGCGGGACATCGCCAACACGCCGCCCTTGGACGCGGTGTAGGAGATCTGCGACGTGGCGGCGCCCATCACGGCGACGAAGGATGCGGTGTTGATGATCGAGCCCCGGCCCTGCTCGAGCATGTATGGCAGCGCGGCCTGGCAGCACAGGTAGACGCTGGTCAGGTTGACCTCCTGCACCCGGCGCCACGCCTGCAACCCGGTGGTCAGGATCGAGTCGTCGTCCGGTGGCGAGATCCCGGCGTTGTTGAAGGCGACATCCACGCTGCCGTACGAACTCTTGGCCAGCGCGAAGAGGGCGGCGACCGAGGCCGGGTCGGTAACGTCGGTGCGGGCGAACGCACCGCGAACCTCGGCGGCGACCTCGGGCCCACGCTCGTTGTCGATGTCGCCGATCACGACGCGCGCGCCCTCGGCGGCGAACCGCCGGGCGGTGGCCAGGCCAATGCCGGAGCATCCGCCGGTGATGACGGCGACCCGGCCGTCCAGTCGTCCTGCCATGTCGATGCGTGTCCCTTTCGTAGCTATTTAAGGTGGTTTTGGGGCGGGTGGAGTGGTGTCTGGACGGACCCTATGTCCTTGCCCGGCCAGACCGGGCAAGGACATAGCGGGCCGCAACCGCGCTCGAGTCTCGGCGGAAATCCGGCGAACCTGACACGATCAGGGTCCCGTTGCGATGAACACGTTCTTCTCCTCGGTGAACGCGTCCGTGGCGTTCGGACCGAGTTCCCGGCCCAGGCCGGACTGCTTGTAGCCGCCGAACGGGGTCCAGTACCGCACCGACGAGTGCGAATTCACGCTCAGATTGCCGGATTCCACCCCGCGCGCCACCCGCAGCGCCCGCCCGATGTCGGCGGTGTAGATCGACCCGGACAGGCCGTACTCGGTGTCGTTGGCCATCGCGATCGCCTCGTCCTCGTCGTCGAACGGCAACACCGCGACCACTGGGCCGAACACCTCCTCGCGCCACACCGGGTCGGCGGCCGACGCGGGCAGCACCACGCTGGGCGGGAACCAGAAGCCACCGTCGAGTCCCTCACCGGTCGGCATACTGCCGGTGACGGCGACGTCGACTCCGGCCAGGTATCCGGCGACCCTGTCCCGGTGGGCCGCGGAGATGAGCGGCCCCATCTCCGCCCGCGCCGAGGACGGGTCGGCCACCCGGACTCCCGTCACCGCCGTCCCGAACAGGTCCAGAAACCGCTCGTACACGGTGCGCTGGACCAGGATCCGGGATCGGGCGCAGCAGTCCTGGCCGGCGTTGTCGAACACGGCGTACGGTGCCGCGGCCGCTGCCGCGGCCAGGTCGGTGTCGTCGAAGACGATGGTCGCGTTCTTGCCGCCCAGTTCCAGAGTGACGGGTTTCACCTGGGTGGCACACCCGGCCATGATCTGCTTGCCGACCTCGGTGGAGCCGGTGAAGCACACCTTACGCACCAGCGGGTTGTCCACGAAGCGTTGCCCGACCACGGATCCCCGGCCCGGCAGCACCGTGAAGACCCCCTCCGGCAGCCCCGCCTGGCGACCCAGCTCGGCCAGCCGCAGCGCCGTCAGCGGGGTCAGCTCCGCGGGCTTGAGCACCACCGTGTTCCCGGCGGCCAGCGCCGGCGCGAAACCCCACCCCGCAATCGGCATCGGAAAGTTCCACGGCACGATCACGCCGACCACGCCGAGTGGCTCCCGGAAGGTGATATCCACCCCACCAGGGACGGGAATCTGCTTGCCCAGCAGGCGTTCCGGTGCCGCAGAGTAGTAGTTCAGCACGTCGCGGACGTTGCCGGCCTCCCACCGCGCGTTGCCCAGGGTGTGCCCCGAGTTCGCAATTTCCAACTGGGCCAACTCGTCCAGGTGCGCGTCCACTGCGGCGGCGAAGGCGCGCAGTAGCCGGGCCCGCTCGCCCGGTGCGATGCCGCGCCAACTGCGGAACGCGGCATTCGCCCGCTCGATGGCGGCGTCGGCCTCCGCGGCGTCCGCCAGCGGGACCTCACCGATCGGCGCTCCGGTGGCGGGGTTGAGCACCGTGTGCATCCCACCCGCCCCGGAGGTGAGCGCCGGATCGACCGTGATCAACGTGCCCATGCGCGCCCGCTCTCCTGTCCGATTCACAGCCGCTCGAAGCCGCGGCGGCGTTCCCAATCGGTGACGGCGGCCCCGAACGCGGCCAGTTCGGTGTCGGCCGCATGAACATAGTGCTCCACCACGTCGTCACCGAACGCGGCGCGGGCCAGCGCCGAGCCGGCGAACGCCTCCCGGGCGTCGCGCAGCGTGCGGGGCACCTGGGGATGCCCGGAGGTGTAGGCGTTGCCCACCAGTTCCGGCTCCAACTCCAGCTCGCGCTCGATCCCGTGCAGGCCGCCCGCCAGCATCGCCGCGAGCCCCAGATAGGGGTTCACGTCACCGCCCGGTACCCGGTTCTCCAGCCGGGCCGACGCTCCCTGCCCGACCAGTCGCACCGCGCAGGTACGGTTGTCGTTGCCCCAGCCGATGGTGGTCGGCGCGAACGATCCGTCAGCGAACCGCTTGTAGGAGTTGATGTTCGGCGCGTACAGCAGGGTGAAGTCGGCCATCGTGGCCAGCACCCCGGCGATGAAATGATCGTAGATCGTCGAGCGGGCGCCGGAGTCCCAGAACACCGCAGCGCCGTCGGCGCCGCGCAGGGACAGATGGATGTGGCAGGAGCTGCCCTCCCGCTCGTCGTATTTGGCCATGAAGGTGATCGAGCGCCCGTGCTGGGCGGCGATCTCCTTGGCGACATTCTTGTACACCGCGTGGTTGTCGGCGGTTGTCAGCACATCGGCGTAGAGGAAGGCGATCTCGTGCTGGCCAAAGTTGCATTCGCCCTTGGCCGATTCGACGGTGGTGCCGGCCGCGTACATGGTGTTGCGGATCTCTCGCAGCAGCGGCTCCACCCGAGTGGTGCCCAGGATCGAGTAGTCCACGTTGTACTGATTGGCCGGAGTCATCGCGGTGTAGCCCGAGCGCCAGGCGTCTTCGTAGCTGGTGTCGAACACGATGAACTCCAGTTCGGTGCCGGCCAGCGCCGTGAAGCCCCGCTCGGCGGCGCGGGCGGCCTGCGCGGCCAGGATGGTGCGTGGTGACTGGCGCACCGGAGAGCCGTCCATCCAGGTCAGGTCGCACTGGATCATCGCGGTGCCCGGCAGGTGCACCAGGCGCCGGATGGTGGAAAGGTCCAGTTGAAAAGCCATGTCGCCGTAGCCGGATTCCCAGGACGTGATGGCGTAGCCGGGGATGGTGTTCATCTCAACGTCGACGGCCAGTAGGTAATTGCAGCCCTCGGTGCCATGCCCCAGCACGTGGTCGCGGAAGAACTCGGCATGCAGCCGCTTGCCCTGCAGCCGGCCCTGCATATCGGTGAAGGCCACGATGACGGTGTCGATCTCGCCGGAGTCGATCTGCGCGAGCAGCGCCTCGGTGGTCAGCAGCCGGGAGTTGCGGGCGGTGGTGTGGGTGCTCATGGTTGTGGGCTTGACGTCCTTCCTGCTCTGGCCGTAGTGGACTCGGGCGGGCATCCCGCGGGTGGTGGGCGGGCCGGCTGCTGGCGTGGGGTGATCGCCGGTACCGAGTCCGGCTCATCCGGCGGCAGCCCCAGCGGGCCGCGTAGCAGCGCGGCGGTGTCGTCGCAGTGCTGCTCCATGGCGCGGCGGGCCGCAGCGGGATTGCCGGCCAGGATTGCCGACACGATGGTGGCGTGCTGATGATTGGAGTGCTCGATGGTGCGGCCGAGAACGGGGATGGCCAGCAGTATCTCGTGCAGTGACGTCTGCACGTCGGTGACGGCGTCGATCACCATCGCCGACCCGGACGCCGCCGCGATTGCCAGATGCAGCCGGGAGTCGGCCTGCCGAAGCGCGGCGCTGTCCGTGGCCTGCCGCACCGCCTGCTGGAACCCGACCAACCGCTCCCGCTCGACCGGGCCGAGCGCACGGCCGGCGGCCACGTAACAGGCTCCAGGCTCCACGATCCGCCGAAACTGCAGCGCCTCGATCAGGTCGGGTCGACGCTCGGCCAGCCACCCTGAGCGGAGCGGTCCCGGCTCCGGGGGCCGATAGTCGACGGTGGTGCCGCCGCCCCGGCCCCGAGCGGTGACGACCATCCCGGCGGAGCGCAGCGCCGCAATGGCCTCGCGCAGCGTCGCCCGGGACACCCCGAGCCGGCCGGCCAGTTCCCGTTCCGGTGGCAGCAGCGTGCCCGTCGGGAAGACCCCGAGCTGGATGGCGGCGGCCAGACGTTCCACGCACGTCTGGAAGGCGTGCGCCCGCAGCGGCCGCAGCAGCACGGACCCCAGACCGGCCGGGTCGGAGTCCGACGCGGTCGGGACGGAGTTCGGTCCGGCCACGTCGGAGGTCGGACGGGATTTCTCGGCGATCCCCGGCAGCGGGGCGCTCGCGGCACCGGGCGCCGTCCTCGATATCCCCGTCACCGCCGTGTCTCACCGCCCCCGATCCGTCGATGGGTCGCGGCCTGCGGCAATGACCCCTGGCGCGATCATGCTGCCGGAGAGCGGCTCTGTCAATGGTCTGACCCCATGCCTTTGTGCCTTCCCGCTCGCCCGGGCCGGCGGGCGGATCTTGGCAGGGCTTGCCGAATGGTCCGCGCTCGGGATGCGCCATGCTGTGAGGACCGCGTCCCCGGCCTGTCCGAGTCGTGTGTCTGAGCGCGCGCCATGGCGCCCCTTCAGACACACGAGGCACCGGGGATCGGTCGAACCGGAGGAGGAGCGATGTCCACCGAGCTGTACTACCGGCCGGCCACCGAGCTGGCCGCGATGCTGCGCGCGAAGGAGGTCTCCGCCCGGGAGGTCGTCACTGCTCACCTGGAACGCATCGACGCCGTCAACCCGGCCGTCAACGCCATCGTCACCCATACCCCCGAGCTCGCCCTGCAGCAGGCCGCGCGAGCGGACGAGGCCGCCGCTCGCGACGAATTCCTCGGACCACTGCACGGAATCCCGGTGGCGCACAAGGATAACCACCTGACCAAGGGCATCGCCACCACGTTCGGTTCCACCACCCGGGCCGATTTCATCCCGGACGCCGACGACCTGGTCATCGAGCGGATGAAGGGCGCCGGGGTGATCACCCTGGGCAAGACCAACATCCCGGAGTTCGCCGCCGGCGGGCACACCTTCAACGAGGTGTTCGGCATCACCCGCAACCCCTACGACCTGTCCGTCACGGCCGGGGGTTCCTCCGGCGGGGCGGCCGCCGCGCTGGCGGCGGGCATGCACCCGCTCGCAGACGGCAACGATATGGGCGGCTCGCTGCGGCTGCCGGCCGGCTACTGCAACGTGATCGGGCTGCGGTCGTCCGCGGGGCGGGTGCCGGTGTACCCCGCCGCCGACGGATTCGTCGGGCTGTCGGTGCAGGGCCCGATGGCACGCACCGTCGCCGACCTGGCGCTGCTGCTCTCGGTGATGGCGGGCCCGGATCGGCGCTCGCCGATGTCCCTGGAGGAGCCCGGCTCGTCGTTCGCGTCCGTGCCGGAGGGTGGTCTCGCCGGCAGGCGGATCGCGTTCTCCATCGATCTGGGTGGGGCGGTGACGGTGGATCCGGAGGTCGCGCGGATTGTGCGGGCCGCGGCCGCGTCCTGCGAGAGCGCCGGGGCGATCGTCGAGGAGGCCTCGCCCGACTTCGCCGGGGCCGACGAGTGCTTCCGGACCCTGCGTGCCTGGCAGTTCGAGGCCACCCTCGGCGAATTCCTGGACAGCCACCGGGAGGTGGTGCGCCCCAGCCTGTACGCCAACATGGAGCAGGGCCGGGGGCTGACCGGGCCGCAGGTCGGGCGGGCGGCCGTGCTGCGCACCACCCTGTTCCACCGGATGCGCGAATTCCTGGAACCTGCTGGTGCCGGCTTCGATGCGCTGCTGCTGCCGATCGCCCCGCTGCCGGCCTTCTCCGCGGACATCCAATACCCCGAGATGGTGGCCGGCGAGCCCCAACCGGACTACCTGGGCTGGATGCGCCCGGTATGCCACGTGACGGTGACGGGCCATCCGGCGATCGCCATGCCCGCCGGGTTCTGCGCGGCCGGTACGCCGGTGGGGGTGCAACTGGTGGGCCGGCACCGTGGCGAGCGGGAGTTGCTGGGCCTGGCCGCCGGGTTCGAGGCGGCGACGGGGTACGCGAGTCGGCGCCCGACCGCAATCTGAGTCGGCGCCCGGCCGCACTCTGAGGCCTCGAACCGGGTGCGCAGGGCATCCCTCGGCCCGGGCAATGGTGGTCGCCGGTGGCGAGTCCCACCGGCTCGCGTTCTGCTCCGCGAGACGGAGCAGAACGCGAGCCTCCGTGAAACACTGCGGCGTGTCGCGCACGACACCGCGCGCCGAACTGGACCGGCGGGCCCCGGCATGGTGTCATGGGGGACGCCCGGTGAATGACACGGGTGTGATTCACGCCGGGTGCGGCAGGACGGGAGGGGTCGGCGGATGGATGCAGCGAGCGCGGCGGGGCACACCGAGGAGCCGCTCCCCGAGGGCCTAGGTCGCCGTGAGCTGGACATCCTGCAGTTCGAGCGCCAGTGGTGGCAGTACGCCGGCAACAAGGAGCAGGCGATCCGCGACATGTTCAGCCTGTCCGCGACCCGCTACTACCAGGTGCTCAACCAGATCATCGACAACCCTGCGGCGCTGGCTGCCGAACCGCTGCTGGTGCGCCGGTTACGCCGGCTGCGCGCCAGTCGGCAGAAGACCCGGGCCGCACGCCGGCTGGGCATCCGGGTCTGACCTTTGCATCGTGCCGCCGCCGGGCGGGAGGCAAAGCACTCGATCGCTGAGTTGGGCTCCGGAACGGGTACGTGAACCCGGAGAACGGGGCACGACCGACGATCTCCCGTCACCGATAACGGCGCCGTCGCGGCATCCGCACCACCCGACGGGCACCCACCCGACGCTGCCGGGATAGCGGGCTGCCGTCGGATGCTCGCCCGGCCACCCGGCGGCGCCGGGGCATCCGCACCGCCAGCCGCAGCGGCCGCCGATTGGCCCGCGCCACCCGCCGCCGGTCCTCGCCGTCCCACAGCTCCGGATGATGCCGCAGGTAGCGGTACTTCCACCCGGCGTAGGGCAGATGCAGCAGATAGACGATCAGGCCGATCAGCAGGATCAGGTGCGGCTCGTAGAACAGCGCGGCCACGCCGATCACCAGCAGCACCAGCAGCGGCACGATCAGACGCGGCGGCACCCGCACCGACTTCAGCGCGATCGTCGGGATCCGGGAGACCATCATCAGGCCCATGGCGATCGCCCAGACTCCGACCGCCCATGGGCTGGACCACGGCCCGTCCCCGAACCGGATGGTGATCAGCAGCGGCACGGTGGCCAGCAGCGCCCCGGCCGGCGACGGCACCCCGGTAAAGAATCCCTTCGCCCACGGTTTGGGGGCGGTATCCAGGAACGAGTTGAATCGGGCCAGCCGGAGCACCGTGCACACCGCGTACACCAGGCAGGCCGCCCAGCCCAGGGTGTGACCCTCCAGCTGCCAGATGTACAGCAGCAGCGCGGGGGCGACTCCGAACGAGATCGCGTCGGACAGCGAATCCAGTTCCGCGCCGATCCTGCTGGTGGAACGCAGCAGCCGGGCTGCCGGGCCGTCCAGCGAATCCAGGATGGCGGCCAGTGCGATGGCGCCGATCGCATAGGTGAAATGCCCCGGCAGTGACTTCTGCAGTGCGAAGGCGACCGCGGTCAGGCCGGAGGACACCGCCAGCACGGTGATGGCGTTGGGCAGGAACCGCACGGCGGGGGCCGCCATCAGAACGCTCCGGCGGCCACGGCTGCCGCGCGATCTTGCCGTTTTTCGACGGCCAGACTGACGCGGCGCCGCATTTCCGCAGGTAGTAGTGATCTTGGTTCGACCTGGACGGCGATTTCCGGCGCCTCGCTAGACATGGCGCGCCCCCGAAAGCCGGGCCAGCACCGTCTCGCCGCCGACGGCGCGCTGCCCGATGCGCACCAGGGGCTCCGCACCGGGCGGCAGGTAGGTATCCAACCGGGACCCGAACCGGATCAGCCCGTACACCTGGCCGGTGCGCAGTGAGCCGCCGACGGTCGCGTCGCACACGATTCGACGGGCCAACAGCCCCGCGATCTGCGTCACCACTACATCGTCACCGCCGACGATGGGCGCGACCACCAGCGAGTTGCGCTCGTTCGCCTCGGAGGCCTTGTCCAGGTCGGCGGACAGGAAGCTGCCCGGGTGGTAGTGCACCGCCCGGACCGTGCCGGTGACGGGGGCGAACTGCACGTGCACATCCAGCAGCGACAGGAAGATCGACACCCGGGTACGCGGCTCGTCGCCTCCGGCGACCTCCGGCGGCGGAGGGGCCTGCACGATCTGTGCGACGACGCCGTCGGCGGGCGCGACCACCAGGGCGGTGTCGGTCGGCGGTACCCGGCGGGGCATCCGGAAGAACAGCGCCGAGCCGGCGGCCGCGGCCAGCCCGACCCGGCCGGCGACGGACCCCACCCGGCGCAGGCCCACGCCGCGCAGCAGCGCCCGCAGCCCCAGCGCGCCCCCGGCGACGGCGGCCACCACCGGGCGGCCGCCCGGGTGCATCGGCGGCACCGTCGCGCGCACCAGATCCAGGGCATGCCGGGCGGCAGACGGGGAGGCCATGGCGTCCTTCCGTGCGGGATGGTGGTGCGCGAACATTCACCGTAGCGTCCGACCCGGGCGGGGCTGGCCCCGAGCGGCGCGCCACACTGGGCGGCATGGACATCACCGCCGCCCTCGCGTTCGCAGCGCAGCATCACCGGGCCGTGCTGACCACCCGCCGGGCATCCGGCGACCTGCAGTCCTCCCCGGTCAACAGCGGGGTGCTGGACGGGGCCGTCGTCGTCTCCAGCCGGGCCATGCTGGCGAAGGTAGTGAACCTGCGCCGGGACCCGCGCGCCTCGCTGCTGGTGTTCACCGATGCGTTTTACGGATCGTGGGTGCAGATCGACGGGCGCGCGGAGATCGTCGACCAGCCGGCGGCGCTGCCGCTGCTGGACGAGGTCTACCGAACGATCGCGGGTGAGCACCCGGACTGGGCGGACTACCGAGCGGCGATGATCCGGGATCGGCGAGTGGTGATCCGGGTGCATCCGGAACGCGCGTCCGGCCAGTTGGGGTGATCTGCTACCACCAGGCCTCGCGGATTCCGGTGCACCAACACAGGCCGAGCAGATCTCGTCTGACGTCAAAGACCCGGCCGCGGTCGAGGCGATGGCGTTGCGGGTGCGGGCACGGAAGGCAGTAGCGCTGGCGGATTCCCGGCCGTGACGACCCCGACCCCGATTCCCCGATTCGCTAGCGAAGCGAACGGCCGTGCTGCACAATCACGACTCGTGAGCGAGATCATCGGGTTCACCGACAACATACGGGACCTGTCCAATGAGAACGGGTTCCAGTTCGAGTTCGTCTGCGAGAGGTGCGGCAACGGTTACCGCTCGCCGTTCCAGAACAACATGGCTGAGCGCGGCAGGGGGCTGCTCCGCGGTGTCGGCTCGCTGTTCGGCGGCAAGCTGCAAGAGCTGTCCTATGCCACCCAGCAGCTTGCGTACGACCGGGGCACCAACTCCAAGGCCAAGGACAAGGCCATGGCCGCCGCGGTGGACGCCGTCCGGGACCAGTTCAAACAGTGCCGCGGCTGCGGCAACTGGGTCTGCGTCCCGGTCTGTTGGAACCACGAGATCGGCCAGTGCCTGGTCTGCTCGCCCAGCGTTGCCGAGGAGATTTCCCGCGCCCAGGCGGAGGCGCAGGTGCAGCAGATCCGCGAGAAGGTCTGGGAGACCGACTGGACCTCCAACCTCAACCTCACGACCAGGGCCACGCTGAGCTGCCCGCACTGCCAGGCCAAGGTCGACGGCGGCAAGTTCTGCCCGGAGTGCGGTGGCAAGCTCGCCGCGACCACGTTCTGCACCGAGTGCGGCACCGAGCTGTCCGAGGGCGTCAGGTTCTGCTCCGAGTGCGGCCACCCCACCGGCGCGTAGCCCGTACCGATCAACGGTTATCCGATGCGTCGGGCGCTGGTCATGATCAGCTGCCCACCGCCCAGGCGTACGCGTCCCACACCAGCCCACCCCAGAAGTAGTTGTTCGTCACGGTGGTGTGGACCCGCTCGCTCTGCAGGTTCACCGCCGACCAGTCGTACAGCGGCAGCACCACCTGATCGCCGGCGAGAATCTCGTCGATCTCGTTGAGTCGCCCCGTCTCGTCCCGCGGCTTCACGTCGGAGGCGATGTCGGCGAACAGCGCATCCACCTTCGGGTTGCTGTAGCCGCTGGTATTTCCACCGGACTTGCCGACGTAGGTGTAGGCGTAGTCCGCTGGACTGATCGGCGCCGACCAGGCAAACAGCGCCGCCTGGAACTTCCCGGAAAACAGCCTGCTCGCGTCGAGATCGGCGACGGTGATGTCGATACCGGCCTTCGCGCACTCCTGTGTGATCATCGCGCCGATCGCGGTACGGCTGGCCTTCGGCAGCACGCCAAGGGTGAAGTGTGCCTTGGTCGAGCCGTGCTCGAACACGCCATCCTTCCCCAACGTCCAGCCCGCCTGCTGCAGCAGACTCTTGGCCTTGGCCGCGTTCGCGCTGCGGTATTGACGGTAGTGATCGGTGTAGGCCGGATCCCACGGCGCCACCATCACATTGCCCAGCAGAGCCGCCTCAGGATTCACCGGGCGCGCCACCTTGTCCAGGATCGCCGTCCGGTCGACGCACTGGAACATGGCCTGCCGCAGCGCCTTTCCGGCCTTGCCGGTGAACAGTGGTCGGCGCATGTTGAACTCGATGTGCTCGCTGACCGGCCAGATCTGGTCCGTCCGGGTGATGCCGTCCGCAGGCTGCAGCCGATCGGCCTGCGACGGGTCCTGGTCCGTCACGCTGGCCACGTCACCCTCGCCGTTCCGCAGGCTCTGCACGGCCGCCGCCGGATCCGCCGTCGCGACCAGCCGGATGGACTCCGGACCCGCGGGATTGCCCCACCACTTCGGGTTTCGCTTCAGCACGATCTCGGTGTCGGCGACGGAGGCCACGACGTAAGGCCCGGCGGAGACGGCCTTGTCCGGCGTGAGCGTGCCGAAGTCCTTCCTGTACGCCGCCGCCAGCTTGAGCACCCGACCCTTCGTGGCGTTCTTGCCGATCGTGGTGATGTTGGCGATCCCGGCGTCCTTGGCCGCAATATGTGAGGGCAACAGCCCGGTGAACAGGTTCTGCCAGCTGGCGGTGGGAGTGGAGAAGGTGACCGTGACGGTGCGCCCGCCGTTCGAGCACCGCGGCCGGTTGACCTGGTGGTACAGCGTGTTGGGGTACACCGCGAAGGCCAGACTGCCGTCGTCCTTCGGGTCGGTCGCCTGGGAGGTGTTGACCAGCCATTCCAGGTAGAAGTCCCGGCAGCTGACCGCGACGCCATCGGACCAGACGGCCTTCGGATTGATCTCGTACACCACCTTCTGCGGATCGGTGTAGAGGGCGGTGCCGTGCATCACGTCGGTGTCCAGCGCGACCGCCCCATACGGGTCCACCAGGTAGGGCGACGGCTGGGTCAGCGCCGCCACCTCGGTGATGTAGCCGGTCGACGTGTAGCTGTTGACGTCGTAACTGGTCGGCAGGGTGGGCACTTCGACGGTGACCGCGCCGCCGGCGGTCACCTCGGGCCGGGACACCGTGTCGTGGTGCCCGAGCATCGGGCTGGTCGAGCCGGCCGGCGGCATGGTCGGTGACGAACTCGTGGTGCTGGCCGGCGGCTGCGAGGTGGTACCCGACGGGGAGGGCGACGTGTCGCTCGCTGGCGTGGGGCGTATCGGTGAGGAGGTCGTCGTCGACGTCTCGGGCGGCGTCCTGGTTGTGCTGGGTGGGGTCGGCGGGGGTGTTTCGCCGGCCCGGGGGGTGCCGACGATGGCGGTGCTGCAGGCCGCCAGCGTCATCGCTGCCGCCAGCAGTCCGGCGGCGATCGTGCGGCTTGTGCGTCTCCCCGACATGGCACGTCCTCCTCCGCCGGGCGCTCCCGGCACCGACCGAGACTAACAACGTCGCACGGGACGGACGGAGGTTTGCGAGTCACCGCCCGATCCGGACCGCCGGAGCGTCTACCGTGGTGCGGTGGCCGAGCAGTCCCAGCGAGTGACCGAACCCGGTGTCGTGATGCCGATTGGCGGCGCGGAGGACAAGGTCGGCGCGATGATCGTGTTGCGCCAGGTCGTCGCACTCGCCGGCGGCTCGGCAGCACGCCTGGTCGTGCTGTCCACGGCATCATCCCTGGGCGATGAGATCACTCACGCCTACCTGCAGCTGCTCGCCGGATTGGGCGTTGCCGACGTGGTCGGCATCCGGCCGGAGAGCCGCGCGCAGAGCGGTGACGGGGACGTCGTGGCGGCGGTGGATCGCGCCACCGGGGTGTTCATGACGGGCGGCAACCAGACCAAGCTGGCTGCCCTGGTGGTAGGGACCCCGCTGGGCGAGGCGATTCGGGCCGCGCACCGGCGGGGCGCGCTGGTGGCAGGCACCTCCGCGGGCGCCAGCGTGTGCTCCGAGCACATGGTGTCCTTCGGCACCGGCGGTGCCACGCCGAAGTTCCGGGTCGGCCAGGTGTCGCAGGGACTTGGCCTGCTGCCGGGGGTGATCGTCGACCAGCACTTCACCCAGCGCAACCGGTTCGGCCGGCTGCTCGCCCTGGTCGCCGCCAACCCGGCGCAGCTGGGCGTCGGCATCGATGAGGACACCGCCGCGGTCGTGCGGCCCGACGGCACGCTGGAGGTGATCGGGCGGGGAGTGGTGACGATCGTCGACGGGGCAGACATGATCACCACGGCGTACACCGCCACCGGAACGCAGCCGTTGATGCTCTCCGACGTGCGGCTGCACACCCTGCCCCGCGGGGCCGTGTTCGACCTGACCGCGCGCCGGCTGCGCTCCGCGCCGGGGTTGGCGGATACCTCGGCGCTCACGGCGGTGACGACGCTGGCGGACGTTCCCGCGGGAACGCGCACCCGGCCGCGGCGGATCGCCGCCGAGGGCGCGGCAATGACCACTCGTGAGCTGCGCCGCCGGCCGCAGGCCTCGCAGTAGACCCGCGTAGACCCGCGTAGCCCGCGTGGGCAGGGGCTGAGCGCGGGCCGGCGCTCACCCGGCGGCGCGCCCCGTCTGCGGGCAGAATCAGCCCATGGAACCTCCGTCACCGCCCGTGGGCGACCTCCCCCGCGAGGTGCGTATCCGGGAGATCCGGGTGTACCGCGGGCCCAACTACTATTCCTACGACCAGGCCGTTCGCATGGTGGTGGACATCGGCGCCCTGGAGGAGGAGCCCACCGACACGCTGCCCGGCTTCACCGACGCATTGCTCGCCGCCCTGCCCGGACTGGCCGACCACCAGTGCTCCCGCGGCCGGGACGGCGGATTCGTGGAGCGGCTGCGCGAGGGCACCTGGGCCGGCCACGTCTGCGAGCACGTCGCGCTGGAACTGCAGCGCACCGCGGGGCACGAGATCACCCGTGGCAAGACCCGCTCCGCCGGGGAGGGCGGGGTCTACAACGTGATCTACGGCTACCTGGACGAGCAGGTCGCCACCCTGGCCGGCCGGCTGGCGGTCCGGCTGGTGAACCACCTGATCGTTCCCGAGCAGGGCTTCGACTTCGCCGACGAGCACGACTCGTTCCTGCGCACCAGCCAGCGGGTCGCGTTCGGACCGTCCACCCAGGCCATACTTGAGGAGGCGACCAGTCGCGACATCCCTTGGCAGCGGTTGAATTCTGCGTCTCTGGTGCAGCTCGGCCAGGGCGTGCACCAGCAACGGATCCGCGCCACCATGACGTCCCTCACCTCGTCGCTGGCGGTGGACATCGCCTCCGACAAGGAACTCACCAACCGGCTGTTGGCCGCCGCCGGGCTGCCGGTGCCGGCGTCCGAGGTGGTGCGCAGTGCGGGGGATGCCGTGCGGATCGCCCGCCGTATCGGCTATCCCGTGGTGGTCAAGCCGCTGGACGGCAACCACGGGCGCGGGGTCGCCATCAACCTGAACTCCGACGAGGAGGTGACGGCGGCGTTCGCCGACGCCTACGACCAATCCCGCCGGGGCGACGTGATCGTCGAGTCGTTCATCAGCGGTCGTGACTATCGCGTGCTGGTGATTGGCGGCAACATGGTCGCCATCGCGGAACGCGTGCCAGCGCACGTGATCGGCGATGGCACTCACACCGTGGCCGAGCTGGTGGACATCACCAACGCCGACCCGCGACGTGGCGTTGGCCACGAGAAGGTGCTCACCCGCATCAATGTGACTGCCACCGCAGTCGAACTCGTTCGGGCGCAAGGCTTCGAGATGGACTCGGTGCCGCCGCGCGGCGAGATGGTCAAGCTGGCGCTGACCGGCAACATGTCCACCGGAGGGATCGCCATCGACCGTACCTTCGAGGCCCACCCGGACAACGTCGACATCGCCGAGGAGGCGGCCCGGGTGGTCGGGTTGGACATCGCCGGCATCGATTTCCTCTGCCCGGACATCACCCAGCCGGTGCGCGAGACCGGCGGCGGCATCTGCGAGGTCAACGCCGCGCCGGGCTTTCGGATGCACACTCACCCGACGGTCGGCGACCCGCAGTACGTGGCCAAACCGGTGGTCGACCTGCTGTTCCCCCCGGGCAGCGCGTCCCGCATTCCGATCGTGGCGGTGACGGGGACCAACGGTAAGACGACCACCGCGCGGATGATCGCGCACATCTTCCGCGGCATGGGGCGCAAGGTCGGCATGACCTCCACCGACGGGGTGGTGATCGACGACCGGCTGGTGATCCGGGCGGATGCATCCGGGCCGCGGTCCGCGCGGATGGTGCTGCAGAACCCCCGTGTGGACTTCGCGGTGTTCGAGGTCGCGCGCGGCGGGATCCTGCGAGAGGGCTTGGGATATCAGCGCAACGACGTCGCGGTGGTGCTCAACGTCGCGCCGGATCACCTCGGGTTGCGCGGGATCGACTCGGTGGAGCAACTGGCCAAGGTCAAGCAGGTGATCGTGGAGGCGGTGCCCAAGAGCGGTGATGCGGTACTGAACGCCGACGACGATCTGGTGGTTGGAATGCGCCGGGTCTGCTCGGGTGAGATCACCTGGTTCTCGCTGCGGCCGCGCAACCGGATGATCGAGGACCACTGCCGGCGGGGCGGCAAGGCCGTGGTGCTGGAGCCTGGAGAGTTGGGCGATCTGATCGTGCTGGTGCACGGCCGGCGCCGAATGCCGCTGGCCTATACGCATCTGCTGCCCGCCACCTTCGGCGGCAAGGCGCTGTTCAACGTGCAGAACGCGATGGCGGCGGCCGCGGCGGCGTACTGCTCCGGGGCACATCTGCACGACATCCGGGCCGGGCTGCGCTCGTTCACGCCGAGTTACTACCAGGCGCCGGGGCGGATGAACATGATCGAGGTGCAGGGCGTGAAGGTGATCGTGGACTACTGCCACAACGCGCCGGCCATGGTGGCGCTGGGCGACTTTGTGGACCGGTTCTTCGACGACGCGTCGGGATTGGAACGGCCGCAACGGATCGGCGTGGTCGCCACCGCCGGGGACCGGCGTGATCAGGACATGATCGACCTCGGCGCCGAGGCCGGCAGGCACTTCGACCGGATCGTGGTGCGGGAGGACGACCGGCTGCGCGGCCGGCAGCCGGGCGAGACGGCGGAGCTCATCGCGCAGGGGGTGCGTCGGGCGCAGGCCGACGGGGGCCGGGTGCGGGCGCTGGACGTCGTGCTGGACGAGATCTCCTCGACCCGCGCGGCGGTGTCGCTGGCCAATCCGGGGGACCTGGTGGTGCTGTGCGTGGATCGGGCCCGGGCGGTGTGGGACGAACTGGAGACGATCGGCAAGGTGGCGCAGGCCGGCGCTGCGGAGGAGTTGGAAACCGGCTGACTCGCCGGCTCGCCCGGCTCGTCCGATCCCCGCTTGTGTGCCTGAGGTGGCGCCATAGCGACACCTGGGACACACAAGGCGGCTTCGTACCGGACTACTGCGCGCCGCCGGGGGCCCGGCTCGGGCGGATCGGAGATGGCAACTTCGGGTCTGCTCTGGATGCGGGCGCATCGTCGTAGCGGGCCGCGCCGCAGTGCTCGCACTGCGCGGCGAACTCGTCACCGATGAACCGTCCGCAGTTCTCGCACACCCGATTCAGCCAACAGACCGGGTCGCCGCCGATGTCGTCGTGGGTGTCCTTGCCGGTCATGACCCCAGTGTGCGCTCCGGGAGTCGGCCGCGCTGGTCGCGGCGTCGCCACCGAGCCCGCGTCGCGGCCCATCGCGCACGATCAGCGCCGCGGTGGAATCCTTCGGGTGGCCAGGTTGATGATCAGGATCAGCGCGATCGCGCCGAGCACGGCCACCCCGAAACTGGCCAGGTCGAACCGGTAGGTCCACGGCTCTCCGGTCGCCAGCCGGTAGACGAAACCGCCGAGCAGCGCACCCAGGATGCCCGTCACCATGTTCGTCAGGCAGCCGCGCGGGCGTTGGTCGCGCACCACGACGGCGGCCAACCAGCCGGCCAGGATGCCGAACAGGATCCAGGAGAGCAGGTTCATGCGGGTCCTCCGGCTGCGTCGTCGGCATCGTTGTCCTGGTCGGCCCGGGCGGCGACCAGATCGGACAGTCGCGTGATCGCGGTACTAGGTGGCATTCCCGCGCCGACCGCCAGGCCGACCAGGTAGGTGGTCAGCGGGCCGCCCGGACGAGCGACCCCGTGCGCGACGTCCCGAGTCAGGTCCAGCAACTCCTCGCGCAATTGTCGCGGCAGCGAGTCCGCGGGCAGGCCCAGCGCGACCGCCGCGTCGGTGGCCCAGTCGTCCAGGGTGCTCATGCTTGCGACGGTACCGGGCCTCGTCGGTTGGTGGGTTCTCCGCGGCGGGCCGGGGTTGCCGCGCAGACGGGTCAGCCGTCCAGCAGCCAGACGTCCACCACCTCGCCGGCGTCCAGGTGCTCGACGCCCTCGGGCACCACCAGCAGCGAGTCGGCACCGGCCAGTGCCCCCAGCAGGTGCGATCCGGCGCCCCCGATCGGTGCGACCGTGTCCGCCACGGCGTCCAGCGTTGCCCGGCGGAACTGCCGCTTACCCGCCGGGGAATCCAGGGGCTGCGACAGCGGGACCCGCACCACCGGCCGGTCCGGTGACGAGAACCCCATGGCCGACCGGATCGCCGGGCGCACGAACACCTCGAAGGACACATA
This sequence comes from uncultured Actinomycetes bacterium, assembly GCA_937926105.1. Next base: position 58,859 of record CALANS010000176.1, read on the forward strand.
CGAGCTGACCGGGTTGCCGGGCAGCGTCACGAACGGCAGGTCGTCCACCAGGCCGGCGCCCTGCGGCATGCCCGGCTGCATCGCGACCTTGCAAAACTCGACCCCGGCGCCGGTCAGCGCGTCCTTGACCACCTCGTACGCGCCGGCCGACACGCCGCCGGAGGTGACGACCAGGTCTGGGGGTTCGGGGCCCTGGCGCGCGTCGGCGAGGGCGGCGTGAAAGGCGGTGACGTCGTCGGCGACGAAGTGCACCGGTCGGGCGAGGGCGCCGGCCTCGGTGACCGCGGCGGCCAGCATCGCGCCGTTCGACTCGTAGATCTGCCCCGGCGCCAGGTCGGAGCCGGGCTCGGCGAGCTCGGAACCGGTCGACAGCACCAGCACCGTCACCGGTCGGTACACCGGCAGCCTGGCGTAGCCAAGCGCCGCGGCGGCGCCGACCTGCGCGGCGTGCAGCACCGTGCCGGCCGGCAGTACCAGCGAACCGGCGCGCACATCGTCGCCGGCGGGGCGGACGTTGATGCCGGCGCCCGGCGCCTGATCGATCCGGACCCGCGCGGTGCCGGCGTCGGTCATCTCGACCGGCACCACCAGATCGGTGCCGTCCGGGATCGGTGCGCCCGTCATGATCCGGGCCGCGGTTCCGGCCCGCAATGGGCCGACATCGCCTGCCCCGGCGGGGATGTCGCGAGAGACCGGCAGCTGCGCCGGCAGGGACGCGACGTCCGCGGCGCGCACCGCGTAGCCGTCCATCGCCGAGTTCGCGAATGGCGGCAGGTCGATGGTGGCGATCACGTCGGATGCCAGCACCTTCCCGAGTGCCTCGGCCAGCGGCAGCTCGACGGGGTGGGTGCGGGCCAGCAGGTCGGCCACGACGCGGCGGTGCTCATCGACGGAACGCATACCGCCCATCCTGCCCCGGCGCCCGAGGGGCATCCCATCGAGGGACGCCAGGGCCGGGCGAATCGGGCGGACCTGTGACCTACCGTTCCGCTCGATGGTGGCCCCGGCCCTCGCTATGCCCTTGCCCGGGTAGACCGGGCAAGGGCATAGCGGCGCGCGCGGTCAGCCCCGGGCCGCCGCCACTCGCTTGGCGATCTCCGCCGGGTCGAGCTCATGGCCGCCCCGCCGGACGATCTCCTCGATCAGCCCGGGGCGCTGCTCCAGGGCGCAGACGGCCACCACCGACCCGTCCGGCAGCGGCCCGGCGAGCCCAGCTGTCCCTGCCGTCGTCCCCGCTGCCGCCCGACCCGCGGGGAGCGACCCGTCCAACACCGCCGCCAGCGCCGACACCTCGTCACCGGTCACCGGCACCTCACCCACTCCGGCCTCGGCGGCGCCGGCCCGCCACACCGCCTCCAGCTCGCCGGGTCCGCGGCCGCGCAGGTACTTCGATTTTCCCGCCACCACCAGCCGCTCCGCCCGGTGGGCCGCGAGTGCCCCCATGGCGTGCACCGCGTCGTCCGAGCGGTCACCCGGCGTGGACACCACCGCCGCCAAGACCCCGCCCGGCACCCGCAACGCCCCCGCGACCTGGAGCAGCGAGGCCAGCGACGCCTCGTTGTGCGCCAGGTCCAGCAGCACCGTCACCGCCCCCACGCCGTAGACGTTCAGCCGGCCCGCGTTGTGCGCGGCGTCGGAAGCAAAGCTCGCCAGCCCCTGCCGGATCGCTCGCTGAGAGGCGCCCATCGCCAGCGCCGCGGCCACCGCCGCGAGGACGTTGGACACATTGGCCCGCGCCGCCCCGGCCAGCGTCACCGGAATGTCCGCGAGGGCCGCCACGGGGATAGGGTCCAGCCCGCGACGCAGCACCACGACCATGCCGTCCAGCACCGTCATCGCTCGCCCGCCGGCCTCCAACGTCGCGCGCAGGTGCGGGTTGCCCGGGTCCGTCGAGTACAGCCACGGCCGGGCCCGGGTCACCGTTCGCATCCCCAGCACCAGCTCGTCGTCCGCGTTCAGCACCGCCCAGCCGGTCGGCTTGGTGATCCGGGGCACCACGGACTTCACCCGTGCCAACTGCTCCACGGTGTGTACACCCAGCAGGCCGAGGTGGTCGGCGCTGATGTTCGTCACCACCGACACGTCGTTGAACGCGGTACCCACGCCGCGCAGCAGGATGCCGCCACGCGCCGTCTCCGTCACCGCCACCGTCACCGCCGGCTCGGCCAGCACCCTTGCCGCTCCGCCCGGGCCGGACCAGTCTCCGGTCTCCACCGTGGTCCCGTCGATCACGATGCCGTCGGTGGACGACCAGCCGGGGATGTGCCCGCCGGCGGCGAGCAGGTGCGCGATCAGCCGGGTGGTAGTGGTCTTGCCGTTGGTGCCGGTGACGGCGACGACGGGGATCGCCGGGCGCAACGGCCGGACCTCCTCGCCGGGATCGACGCCGGCCACGGCGTGGCCGGCAGTGGTCAACGCGGCGCCGACAGTGGTTGCCCCCGTAGTGATATCGGCGAACGCGCGGGCCACGGCGGCGGACAGTGCCTCGGCGGTCCCGCGTGAGCGGAACGGGAAGGCGACGATCACGCTGTCGTGTTCGCCGGGCTCGGCCACTGCCGGCACCCGGCGCCGGATCCGGGCGGCGATCCGGCGCACCAGGGCGGCGGCGACCTCGGCGATCGCGTCCCGTCGGGCCGGAGATCCCGGTAGTCCCACGGCGGTGCCCAACACCCGCAGGGATATGCGCCAGCCCAGCACATCCGCAGAGCCCGCCGCCAGGGCCTGGCCGGCGTCCAGGGTGAGCTTGATGGTTGGTGACGGGAAGTACAGGTTGGGCCCGTTCAGCACGCGCCGCTCGACCGGGCAGCCGTCGGTGGCCGACGTCCTGCCAAGTGCCATAGCTGCGGGCCCTCCGTCGTCAGTCATGCGCGAGCCCTACGGTCCGGGCGGTCCCTCCGGCGGCTCCAGCACCATCCCGGACAGCACCGCCGCCGCCCGAGCGTGATCATTGCCCGCGATCTCGTCAAAGGGCATTCCCGGCACCGTCGCCGTCTCGATGCTGAGCGCGATCAGCCAGGACTGCCGACCCCGCTTGGCCAGCACGGTGTACAGCCGGAGCCGACGCGGACCGTCCGGATCCCCGCGCCAGGTGGCGCTGCCCTGTTGGGCGCGGAGTTCGTCGACTCCCCACCGCGCCAGATCCTCCTCATCCACCTCGCCGCCGGTCCACTCGTCGAGCGTCGGTAGATCGATCAGCACCCGGCCCGGTGGGATCACCGGAAACCCGATGGAGCGCAGCACGACCCCTATCCAGTTCGCTAGTTCACCGGCGGCCTCGGTCTCCCGGTAGCGGACGGTCAGCCACTCCACCGGCGATGGTCCCCGGTACGCGAAAGATGACTCCCCGTCCACCTCGGCGGGAGCGTCGTCGGGGGTCCATCCGGCAGGCAGGCTGAGGTGACAGCAGGTGCCGGGCACATCGATGGGGGTGGTGGGCCAGGCGTCCGTGTCTGGCGCGGTGAGCCAAGTGAGGGGCACCTGATCAACTCCAGTAGATCTTCTCGAAGTGCTTGGTGAAGTCGGTCAACTCCATGTCGAACTCGGCCCTCGCCTTGGCTTTCAGGGTCGCCGGGTCAGTCTCGATGTCGAGCGTGCCGTCGTCCAGTTCCTTGTACACCCGGCCACGCCCCTCCACCGAGGAGTCGTCACCCCAGGGGTTGCGGACCCGGATGTACTTTCGGGTGACGCCCGAGGTCGAGGTGATCTCGCGTGCGGCGGTGATGCTGTAGGCGTGCTGGCCGACCAGGCCCTCGCCCATCTCCTCACCGCCGCTGTGCCCCTTGCCCTTTCCGCCGCCCTTCTCCAGTTTGATCTCCTTGGCCGTGCCGGCCGCGACATACCCGCCGTTGGCGATCCGATCGCGAATCCTGTCGTACAGGTCGGTCTGGGACGGCGTGTACATGCCGGAGCCCCTTCGACCGGGCACCTGGCGGCGCATGTCGGTGAGCAGCGGACCGGCGACCTCGGCGGCGAGGTGTTCTCGCTTGACGAGTTCGTCGAACTCCTCGTAGGTGCGGAATTTGTTCATTGCCTCGCCGTGCTTCTTCGCGAATACGAAGAAGGCGGTGGCCAGGCGGGCGTCCTTGCCGTAGATCTTGGTGTAGGCCTCCGTCTTGTCGACGCCCTTCTTCTCCATGGTGAGGATCTGGCCGGCGCCCCACGCGTTGATCATGTCGAAGTTGGTGGACTTGACCTGCCCCTGGGCCTGCGGAGCCTGACCGGTCAGGATGTGGAAGGCCCTATCGGAGTGGCCGCCGTCTCCGATCTGCGCGTACGACTTGGAGCCGATGGTGCTCTTGTCGGCGCCCTGGCCAAGGGTTGCGAACGCCTTCTCCAGCAACGGTACCCACAGCGCCCCAGACGACTTGCGCTCGTCGGACACGACGGACTTCGCGATGGTGAAGTACCTGGCCGTCTGCCCAGGGGGTGGAACGATGGAGTACAGCCGGACGGTGACGGTGCCGTCGCCGTTGTCCCGCATCATGTCGTAGATGGCACGCGGGTTTATCGCCGCGATCGACGCCAGCGCGGCCACCAGGTAGCAGTCCCCGATGGCGCCCTGGTTGACGTCGTTCACGTTCGGTTCCCTGGTGAATATCGGGACGTCGTTGTCGAGCTTCTTGTGCTTGGTGGACCCTGCCTTCACGTTGGAGGACAGCGTGTATCCCGACGCCTGCACCGCGAAAGTGCCGAGCTTCTCGTTCGGGGTGTAGGTCTCCACGTAGACGTACCGGGAACTCTCGGTCTCGTGGATGATTACCGAGGCGCCCTTGGCCAGAGGAGTCGCCGTCCCGCTCGGGCCCCTGGTGGGGTCGAGCGAGGGTTGGATGGTGCCTCCCTTGACGACCTTGCCCTCCAGGCCGGGATCCTGCTGGCGCTCCGGAGTGACACCGGTCGGGACATCCAGCCCCCCGGTCGCGCCGCCCACCTTCGGCAGCGCTTCGACCCAGGTCTTGCCGGCCAGCGCCCCGGCCTGCCCGCCCAAGGTGGCGACGATCTGGCGTTCCACGCCCGCCTTGTCGCGCAGGTCCGAGATCCAGCTGGCCCGATCGTCGCCCTCGGTGTGGTCCTGCAAGTATTTCCCGCACGCAGTCTGGACCCGCTCCAGCATCTCGTCGAGCAGCCGAACCTCGCCCGGGGCGGTGTTTGGCTGGATTTGCGTCCGATTGATCCGGTTGTGGTACGCGTCCAGTTCCGCGAGGATCGCCTTGTATTTGGTGCCCATCGCCTTGAACGTGAGCCCGCCGAGCTTGACGTCGCTCTTGGCCTTTCCGACGGCCGCCTCCAGTTGCTGCCTGGTCTGCAGGATCCGTCGCAGCCGGCCCACGGAGGGTGTGGCGCCGGCGCCGTGCTGCTGCGTGTGGGCGATCTCGTGCGCGATGATGTGGACACCCTCCGGCGTCCCCGGCCGGTAGACGCCCTCGCCGAAGTAGATATCGCTCCCGGCCGTGAACGCCCGAGCGGACAGTGCGCGGTTGAGCGACCCGGGTTCGTCCCCATGGTGCACGCGGACTCCGCCGAGATCGGTGTCGAAGGCGGTCTCCATCCGGCGACGCAGTTCCGGCGCCAGCGGCTGCCCACCGGCGCGGGAGCGCTGGATCCGCTCACCGATGTCCGCGGGCACGGCGCCGCCTTCGGCTCCCACCACCGCCTGGGTGTCCGGCGTTGCACTGCGTCGCAGCGCCCGGTGGGGGCCTGCGGTAACAGACCCCGCAGCCGATGCCGTCCCGGACTCCGACCGGTGGAGCGCGGACATCGCGCGCTCGGCCAACAGGTCGGCCTCGACCTCGGCGGGGTCGCTGGCGGATCCCACCAGCAGGCCCGAGACCGGGACGATCTTGGTCGGCTCCTCGACCTGGACATCCCGGTCGAAGGTCGTGGCGGCTCGCCCCTCGCTGGGAACGCCGTGTTGGTGAGCGAGCATGGGGGCCGCCATGGTTCCTCCGATTGGCACTGAACGGGCACAGCACGGGTCGAGACATCACCTTCGGCGCCGCCGTGTATGCAGCGTACGTCCTTATGATCACGGTGAGTAGTGCCCGAACGGGTATTCCGGGCGTTTCGTGCGCACCGTCGGCTGCCGTGGAGCCGGGCGGTCACGGTTCCCGAACGGCGCGCACGGTCGCTACGCTCGGACCTCGTGATGTCTGAGCTGACCGGGATGCGCCTCGGCCATTACACGGTAGGGGAACTGCTGGGTCGCGGCGGGATGAGCGTGGTGTACAGGGCCACCGATCAGCGCCTGGGCCGGCCGGTGGCGCTCAAGGTGATCAGCGACGCACTGTCTTCCGACCCGGAATTCCGCGGCCGGTTCGTGGAGGAGGCACGCGCCGCCTCGGCCATCGACCACCCGAACATCGTGCCGCTCTACGACGTCGGCGAGGCCGGACCGGTGCTGTTCATTGCGATGCGCCTGGTGGACGGCACAGACCTCTCGCAGCTGATCCGGTCCGGCCCGCCGGCACCGCGTCGGGTGATGGCGCTGCTCGGCCAGGTCGCCTCCGCGCTGGATGCGTTGCACGCGCACGGCATCGTGCACCTGGACGTGAAGCCCGGCAACGTGCTGGTCGCCCGGACCGAGTCCACCGGCACCGAAGTCGCCTATCTGGCCGACTTCGGGCTGACCCGTCGCGGCCCCGGCGGGCAGCTGACCGCGTCCGGCGACTTCCTCGGCTCGCCCAGCTATGCCTCACCCGAGCATCTTCGGGGGCATCCGGTCGGTCCGGCGAGCGATGAGTATTCCTTGGCCTGCATGATGTTCTGCGCGCTGGCCGGTGATCCGCCCTATACCGGGACCGTGCCCGACGTGATCACCGCGCACTTCCGCGGCGAACTGCCGTCGCTGGCCGCCGCGGCGGACGTGCCAGCCGCCATCGACCGGGTGCTGGCCCGGGCCATGGCGCCGGATCCGTCGTTGCGCTACCCGAGCTGCGGGGACTTGATCGGCGCGGCCCGCCGCGCGCTGGCGGAGGGGTAGCACTAGTCGGGTGATGGCCGTGCCGCTGCGGGGCATCACCCTGTGGGCGGCCCGGGCCTGTGGCGCCTGCGGTGCCGTGGCAGTGCGGCGCAGGCGGTGCCGTAGCGGTGCGACGCAGGCGGTGCTGTAGCGGTGCGGCGCCGGCGACCCCGGCGCGAGACCGGCCGGCGGCGCGGAGCAGGCTGGAGCGGTGGGCGCGAACAGGGTGCGGTGTGTCGGGGCGATCATCACCGACGACGATGGCAGGCTGCTGCTCGTTCAGCGTGGTCATGCCCCGGCGCAGGGCCTGTGGTCGATCCCCGGCGGGCGGGTGGAGCCCGGCGAGACCGACGAGCAGGCCGTGATGCGCGAAATCGCAGAGGAAACAGGGCTTGTCGTGCGCGTGGGCGAGCTGGCCGGCCGGACGGAACTGCCCGGCCCGGACGATGCGGTGTACGAGATTTACGACTACGACGCGGCCGTCGCCGACGGCGATGCCGACGGGGCCGTGGCCGCGTCCGATGCCGCCGATCTGCGCTGGGTGTGGCCCGACGAGGTGGAAGACCTGCCGGTGACGGACGGTCTGGTGCAGGCGCTGCGCGACTGGGGCCGGCTGCCCTGACCGGACCGGGCGCCGCGGGGCGACGTCACCGCCCTCCATCCAGCACGAGCAGCGCGGCCACGGCCAGCATGGTCAGCCCGATCAGTATGTCCAGCGCGCGCCACACCGCCGGCCGGGCAGCCCACCGGGAGGCGCCTCGCGCACCGAATCCCAGCCCGGCGAACCAGATGGTGCTCGCCACGCATGCCCCGACGGCGAACCACCACCGCCCGCCCGGGCCGTGCTGGTTGGCCAGATTGCCCAGCATCAGCACGGTGTCCAGGTACACGTGCGGGTTCAGGAACGTCAGCGCCAGGATGGTCAGCACCACCGACCGGGCCGGCGCCTGCGCTGCGGCCAGCGTGTGCGCCGACCGGGCGGCGAGCAGCGAACGGATGCCATACCAGACCAGGTACGCCGCCCCGATCCAGCGCAGCGCCATCAGCGCGGTGGGCATCCGCGTGACCAGCGCCCCGATACCGAGCACCCCGGCGACGATCAGCAGCACATCGGCGCCGATGCAGATGCCCACCACGGCGCCCACGTGCGAGCGGGCCAAGCCGGTGCGCAGTACGTAGGCGTTCTGCGCACCGATCGCGACGATCAGCGACAGCCCGGTCGCCAGGCCGGCCAGCAGGAGCGGGAGGGCGTCGGTCACGGAGGGCACGTCACCGACGGTAGGGCGCGACCAACCTGAAGCCAAACTACGAAAACTGAAGAAACATTAGTATTGCTTCATGCAGTCGGATCAGCTCCGCGCGCTGCTGGCCATCGTCGACGCCGGTACTTTCGAGGCGGCCGCCCGCTCGTTGCACGTCACCGCCTCCGCGGTCAGTCAGCGGATCAAGGCACTGGAGTCGGCCGTGGGCAGGCCGGTGCTGCGCCGGACCGTGCCGTGCACGCCGACCGACGCGGGGCAGGTGCTGGTGCGGATGGCCCGTCAGCTGACCGTGCTCGAGGCGGATGCCCTCGCCGAACTGGAGCCGGCTGGCGACGGGACCGTCGACCTCGCGGTCGCGATCAACGCGGACTCACTGGCCACCTGGTTCGCGCCGGTGCTGGCCAGGGTCTCGGCCTGGGGTGATGTCACGCTGCGCCTGCACGTGGAGGACCAGGACCACTCGGCCGCGCTGCTGCGCTCCGGTGAGGTGATCGGCGCCGTCACCTCCGACCCGGTCGCCGTGCAGGGCTGCGCGATCCGGCCGCTGGGCAGCATGCGGTACCTGCCGATGGCCGCTCCTGCGTTGCGCGGGACCTACCGGCGCGCCGGCCGGATCGACTGGGCGCGCCTGCCGGTGGTCCGGTTCAACGACAAGGACGACCTGCAGCACGCCTTCCTGGAGCGGCACGGCGTTGGGGGTGAACGAGCCGGTGACGACGCCACCGCAGGTGGTCGCCGCGCGAGTGCCGGCGCCGGCCCGCCGGTGCACGTGGTGCCCTCGTCACAGGGATTCCTGGCCGCGGTGGTCGCCGGGCTGGGTTGGGGGATGGTGCCGGTGGCTCAGCTCGTCGATGTGCCGGGTGGGGCGCTGGTGCACCTGGCGGGGCGGGAGCACATCGACGTGCCGTTGTACTGGCAGGCCTGGCGGTTGCGCTCGCCGCGAATCGACCGGATGGCCGAGGCGGTGGCAGCGGCCGCTCGGGCAGGTCTGCGCTGACTCGTACCCCCTTCGTCGGCCCGCCCGACCCGGCCGCATGCACGAAGTTCGCCGGTTTGTGAATGGTGTGACTGGTGGGACAACGTTCGTGCATGCCGGCGATGTTGATCCATGCAGCGGGGGGCCAGCTCCCGGGCGCTTGCACTCTCACCCAGAGAGTGCCAGACTCGATATTGGCACTCGGGGTGTCCGAGTGCTAGGTCGGTTCGGCGAGGATCGTCCCCGTTCGGGTCCATGCCCGGCGGATGCGGTCCGTCCGTCGCGGGCGCCGCAGTCGACCGGAACCCTGCTGTCACTGTGCTCCGGGCCCACCAGGTCCTGAGCCAGGGAAAACCTGGAGGATTGAACACCTCATGGCCAAGCTGATCGCTTTCAACGAGGAAGCGCGTCGCGGGCTCGAGCGCGGGATGAACACCCTCGCCGACGCCGTC
>CALANS010000177.1 GCA_937926105.1 uncultured Actinomycetes bacterium
TTCGCGAAACCGACGGCGGTGGCGATGCACCGTGATCGCCCTGTCGCATTCGATGTGTCGGCTATCGCGGACACCGACTCCGACCTGCAGGGCGCGGCGCTTCTGGCGTGCTGGTCGACAGGCTTCGGTGCGGTCGCCGGCCACCACGTCCTGGCCGACGCCGGCCTGGAGGAAAGGCGCCACTACTTCGTGGTGATGGACGAGTTGTGGCGGGCACTTCGCTCCGGGCCGGCGATGGTCGACCGCATCGACGCACTGACCCGGCTGAACCGAACCGACGGAGTGGGGCAGGCGATGTGCACGCACACCATTTCGGATCTGATGTCGCTCACCTCGGAGTCGGAGCGGCAGAAGGCAGCGGGATTCGTGGAGCGGGCGGGCATGGTCATCGTCGCCGGGCTACCCGGCAAGGAGCTGCCGCTGCTCGCCGCGGCCGGCGTGAACCTCACCGGCAAGGAGCAAGCCCTGATCACGTCATGGTCGGCGCCGTCCACGTTCAACGTGGCTGGCGGGGCCCACTCCGCCCCGCCGGGGCTCGGCAAGATCCTGATCAAGGTGGGCTCCCGGCCCGGCATACCGGTACAGGTGCGGCTGGTGGACAGTGAGCGGGCACTGCACAACACGAACAAGCGCTGGCAGTAGGCGGGCCGATCATGTCCGGGGCAAACAGGCGGCGCACCGCCGAGACGGAAAACGCGATCCTCATCGGTATCGGCGTCGGCGTACTGGTGCTCGCGTTGCTGGTGATGTGGATATCGGTCCACGGGGCGGCGGCCATCGACGGGCGAAGCAAACCGCCGGCCTCGCCGGTGGACATGATCGCCGCGCTGGCCCGCGGCGATACGGCGTGGACGACGACCACATGGGTTCTCCTCGCCATGCAGGTCACGGTGGTCGCGGCGCTGGGCGTCGTGGCACTGCTGATCTTCCGGCGGGTGAGGGCCAGCCGGCTGCGCGGCGATGGCGCGGCCCGGCTGATGGGCACCGGCCGGGATATCGCCGCGATCACGACAGTCCAGGCGCGGGCGACCGCCGCCCGGCTGGGCATGGCCGGCACGCCGGGGTTGCGGATCGGCCGCACGGTCGCCGGGGGAGCGGTCGTGTGGCAGGGCTGGGAGGACGTGTCGGTCGACATCTGGGGGCCGCGCCAGGGCAAGACCACATCCCGCGTCATCCCGGCGATCGTCGAAGCACCCGGCGCTGTGGTGGTCACGTCGAACAAAAGGGACGTGGTCGACGCAACCCGCAGCGTGCGCCGCATCGAAACGGCCGATAGGCGGGTCGTGGAGCCGTGGGTGTTCGATCCGCAGCAGATCGTCGGCGAGAGCCCGTCATGGTGGTGGAATCCGCTGTCGTACGTCACGGGCGAGCTGGCGGCAGCGAAGATGGCCCACACGTTGGCTGCCGCCGCGCGGCCGCCGGGATCCAGGGTGGATGCGTTCTTCGACTCGGCCGCCGAAGAGCTTTTGGCCGGACTGCTCCTGGCAGCTTCCCGCAAGGCCGGGGGGTCGCTCACCGACGTGTACCTGTGGCTGACCCGGCCCACCGACACGACCCCGGCGGACATTCTCGCGGCACACCACTTCACGTTGACCGCCTCCTCGGTCGCCAACCACATCAACAGCCCCGACAAGCAGCGTGACGGCGTGTACGGCACCGCGCGCACGATGGTGCGGTTCATGACCAACCCGGAAACGATGGCGTGGGTCACCCCCGGCCGACGCCGCCGCCCCGAGTTCTCACCCGCCGAGTTCGTCCGCGACCCCGCGCAGACGATCTACCTGCTCTCCAAAGAAGGGCAAGGCTCGGCCGGACCGATCATGACCGCCCTGACGGTGGCGATCACCGAGGCCGCAGAGGAATACTCACAGGCCCAGCCGGGCGGCAGGCTCCCAGTGTCGCTGCTGCTCGCCCTCGACGAGGCCGCCAACATCTGCCGGTGGAGCGAACTACCGAACCTGTACTCCCACTTCGGGTCTCGCGGAATAATCCCTATGACGATCCTGCAATCCTGGGCGCAAGGCGAAGACGTGTGGGGCAAAGCGGGCATGGAAAAACTGTGGTCGGCCGCGACGATCAAGGTCGTCGGCTCCGGCGTCGGCGGCGGCAACTTCCTGACCGATCTCTCGACACTGATAGGGGAGTGGGAAAAACCGACCCGCAGCTACCAGTCCTCCAGCCGAGGCATGGGGCCGTCACGCACATCCAGCCACACCCGGGAACGGATCATGGACCCGGCCGACATCGGGGCGCTGCCACGCGGCCGAGCCATCGTCATCGGCGCCGGATCCAGGCCCACGCTGTGCCGCACGATCCCCTGGATGGAAACCGAACACGCCGACGCCATCCGCAAGTCTCTCAACGAGGCCGCGGCAGACGGCGACCCGCAACCTGGTGGAGTGAGGGTGAACATCTAATGACGGTCGAATTGAACCGGGCCGATGCTGAAAGCGCGGACGCCCCGGCAGAAGATCTGTTCCCCGACCTGCCCGGGTGGGTACACGCCTGGCTGCTGCCGTTCTACCGACGCCGCGTCGAAGACGGCCGCCACCGAGCATGGTGCCCCCAATGGTGGCGGCACGCCGAGGCGGTGATCCGACTCACCGCAGTGTGGCGGGTATTCGAAGACGCCCTCCGATCTGGTGACCCGGCGGCGATGAGTGTTTTCCTCCGTGACCACCTCGACTATCACTTGTCCGTGCTCACCGACCCCGATGGGCCGTTGAAGGGCTGCAATACCGTCGACGGGCACAATGCAGCCTCCGCGCTACAAGCCTGGCCGATCGCGGACGCCCCCGACGGGTTCGCAGAGCACACCAAGGCCGAAACCTACGTAGTAGCGGTCGAGAGCTCGGACCACTTCGAATACCCGACCGGCGACGAATCGTGACCGCCTCGGCTTAACGAGCCGGGCGGCACGAGTGTCCGCAAGGGATCGGCTTATGGACGGGCTATGCGTGAGCCGGGGCTGCGATCAATCTGACGATGCCACTCGCGTAGGTCTTGACCCTGCTATGCCGCAAGTTCAACGGGGCGAGTTCTCCCTCTGCAGCATTAGGTTTGGGCGGCACGTAGTTTGCGCGGGCATTGTTCCTCGCGGCGCGTGCATGATATGTCGATTCGGTGCCATACTGGCGGTAGTGGGGTCATGCGTCACCGACCGCGCAGCGGCGGTGGGGCTCGCCGCACCCAACCTCGGATTCCCCGACAACAGTCCCTGCCTTCAGCGGCGCACCCGCGAACGACGGGTAGGGGAAAACTGTGACGACCACCGGTCCGGCACGCGTCATTCTCGTACGGCACGGGCGCACGGTCCTCAACGCGGAGGGCAGGCTCCGGGGCCGAGCAGATCCGGAGCTCGACGACATCGGCCTGACACAGGTGCGCGCTACCGCCGCGGCGCTGCGGCGCTGCCACCCCGTCGTCGTCGTGACGAGCCCCCTGCAGCGGGCGGTCGCCACCGGCGCGGCTATCGCCGAGGCCGCTGGTGTGGGTCTTTCCACCGATCCGGCGTTCCTCGACCGCGACTACGGGCCGTGGACCGCGCAGGTCAAGGACGACGTCGTGGCGCAGTGGGGGAGCCTGGACCGGGCGCCGGGCGTGGAGGAAGCGGTCGCCATGCACGCACGGGCGAGCCAGGGGCTGGATCGCTGGGCACGCGGCGATATGACGGTCGCGATCGTCACCCACGACGCCGTCATCCGTGCGATCCTCACCGGTATCAAGCCGGGCATCGACCCGGTCGTCGACACCGCATCGTGGGCCGTCCTAGATTGGGATGGCGCCGGATGGCGCCTCACCTCGTTCGACAACACCGCTTCCCCCGCGGAAACGGACCCGGAACCCGGTGAAACACCCGTGCTGCTGCGATGTGCCGTGGCAGTGATGCGCCCGCGGGAGATACTGCTGCTGCGCCGCGCCGACCGCGGGGACTGGGTGCTGCCGGGCGGCAGGCCGTGCGCGGCAGAGAGCATGGTCGCCTGCGCCCGGCGCGAAGTGAAGGAAGAGACCGGGCTCGTGGTTGACCCCCAGCGCTGCGCGTTCGTGCTCGAGGTGACCGATCCGGCATGCACCCAGCGGCTCGTCGAGCTGGTGTTCGTGGCACGCGTAGTCCAGCGCGGTGAGATGACCGCGGAGAAGCCGACCAGCGTGCCGACCTGGGTGCCGGTCGCGGACCTTTCCGGCATCAAACTG
>CALANS010000178.1 GCA_937926105.1 uncultured Actinomycetes bacterium
CCCCGGCTCACATTGCGACGAACTCCGAGCTGACACACCGAGAAAGCAGGCTCCCGCCATCCAGCACCGCGGTGTGGCATCATTAAGTGAGTCGGACGCAGTGCGCCCCAGAGAAGCCTCGACAGTTTTAGCGTCGGGGCTTTTGTGCGTACTAGGCTCAAGATCCCGCTGGCCCGCCTTGTCCTTGCGTTGCATTGTCACGCGGTTATCGTGGACTTCATGCGGGTCTACGAACTTGCCCGGTTAATGGGTTTGCCATCTGTCGAGGTTGTCGCTCTGTTACGGGCGAACGGCGAGTGGGTCTCCTCGCATTTGAGCCTGGTTACTAAGCCGGTGGCAGATCGCTATACCCCCGACCAGTCAGCGACTGTAGACAAACAACCGAGCAGCCGCCCACCGCTTTCGCCTCCGACCGCGATATCACCGCTACGACTTGCGCCAAGACTCAAGTACAGGCAGCGCCCCGGACCGCGCCCTTTAACCTTGCGGCAGCTTGCATACGACGAGTTTGACGAGCCCATTGACGATCTGCGTTATGGACGAGTTACGACTCGCGACGTTGCCGAGTCGCTCCACGTCACGCAGGCGACGGTGCGGCGTTGGGTCGCCCGCGGTTATATCCACCCAGTCGGAAAGCACGGTCTGTCCAATGTTTTCGACGGCCGCGACGTCCTAGCCGCATATGACGAGATCAAAGACCGACGCAAGGCAACCGGTCACGCTCGCCGCGAAGATCGCTACCAGGTGGAGCTACGTCCCAGCGACCGTATCCGTCCGAAGTATTACGACGCGATCGTCGACATCAAGAGGGCCGCTGAGCTAGTTGACGTCAGCCCGGCGACGATTCGCTCCTGGATCCATCGTGGTCATCTCATTCCACTTCGGTCGTCAAAACCGAGAGCCATCCAGCTTCGCTTGGGCGACGTAGTCACTGCCGCAAGGTCACGGAAGCTACCGCAACGCGCCCCCCTGCGAGTTCAGCGCCGGAGTCACTCAACGACACCCGACTGAACGGAACTCTGCACCGCGGAGGGAGGTCTGAAAATGCGACCTCCCTAAGCACAGCTCTGCCCTAATCCTTGCCGCTACAACCAATCTTTCATCCTCTCAAGCCCGCTCACGCGGGCTTTTTTTATGCCCAAAAGATAGGCGATTTCATGCAACTCTCAAAGATCGCGGCGGCCGGCGCCATTTGTGCCGCAGTGCAGTGCATGCCGCTCGTGACGACGCTCATCCTGGTATTCCTGACGATCACGATGGCAGTCTTTATGCGTTGGTTCGTAAGGCAGCCGAAGTCGGCTCGCGCAGACGCCATTCGGCTCATCAAGGCGCTGCGAGGAAACTGACCATGCCGTTTTCTCGCTCCCCCCGAGCGCCGCCTTGATGACCACCGGGCTACGGCAGACGGGTCAAGCGACCACTGGGCAGCTGTACGCTCGCGCACGCCCAAAATTGCTGACGACAAGTCCCCGCGGCCCGAGGTCCGTCCAGTCCCATTGAGGTGCAGGTAAGAGCCCTGGGACCAGGTCCAAACCGGGAGGTTGGCGTGGATGTTGGGTTGGGGCATACCCCAAGTACACAGATTCATGACGGGTATGGCGCGGTTCCAGGTGAAGCGTCGATCAGCATTGATAGACACTCGTCGGCCGATCCCATAGAGTCCATCTGGACGGCAGCGGGCTGTGCGGCAGTGGTGGATTCGAAAGCGGGGTGGGCGCGTGCGGGTCGGCTACGTGCGCGTGTCCACCATCGATCAGCACACCGACCGGCAGCTCGTCGACATCGACGTGGAGAAGACGTTCACGGACAAGGCCTCCGGCAAGGACGTGAACCGGCCGCAGTTGAATGCGGCGCTGGATTTCGTGCGCGAGGGCGACACCCTAGTCGTGCACTCCATGGACCGCCTCGCCAGAAACCTCGGCGATCTACGAGCCACGGTCACCAAGCTGACCGACAAGGGCATCACCGTCGAGTTCGTCAAGGAGCACCTCACGTTCACCCCGGCCGGGAACTCCAACATGGACACCCTGCTGCTCAACGTGATGGGCGCCTTCGCCGAGTTCGAGCGGGCCCTATCCAAGGAACGCCAGCGCGAGGGCATCGCCCAGGCCAAGCTGCGCGGCGCCTACAAGGGCCGCAAACCGATCCTCACTCCCGAGCAGGTCGCCGAGCTGCGCGCCCGCGCCGCCGCCGGCGAACCGAAGACCGCCCTGGCCCGCGACTTCAGGATCGGCCGCGCCACGGTGTACAACTACCTGGCGCCGACAGGTGACCGCTGATGTTTCACCGTAGCCTGCCGCGGGGCCGCCAATATTGCGTCGCGATTATGCGGTCGCAAAATAGCGCAAAGCCCGCGCGACGCGGTCGTCCGGCCGCGTCTCGCGCGCACTTCCTCCGGGCTCAGCGCCCTGGGCAATCCCACGGTGGCCGAGAGAGTCACCGCACGCCAGAGTGCCGACAGTGCCGCTCGATGCGGGAGACAGTGCGCGCTGTGTCCTACCGCGAGCCAAGGATGGCGACATCCCCGGCAATGTGGGAACGGAAGATGCGGTGACGATGACGGAGCCAACCGAGAAACTGGTCAAATCGAAGCAGCGGGTTGCCGACCACGGCGAGGTGTTCACCCCGTCCTGGCTGGTGGAAGACATGCTTGATCTGGTCAAGGACGAGTCGATGCGCATCGATTCGCGCGTGCTGGAACCGGCGTGCGGCTCGGGGAACTTCCTGATCCCGGTGTTGAAGCGAAAACTGGCCACAGTGCGGACCCATTACGGCGCCGGCGATTTCGAGAACCGCCACTACGCCCTATTCGCGGTGATGTGCACGTACGGTATCGAGTTGCTGGCTGACAACGCGGCGGAGTGCCGCGGGAACCTTGCAGCCGTTTTCGACTCGTTCCTTGGGGTTGAGCCAGGCGATGTCTGGGCCGATGCTGCGCGCGCTGTGCTGTCGGTGAACATCGTGCAGGGTGACGCGCTCACCATGACGATGCCCGACCGGCAGCCGATCACGTTCCCCGAGTGGGGCTACCTCGGCAAGGGCCTATTCCAGCGCCGTGATTTTCGGTTCGATAATCTGGCAAGCCGGGTTACGCTCGGAAACACCGCGTCGGAAGACTCCCTGTTTGCCGGGCTGGGCAACGACGATCTGTTCGCCCCGACGCGGACATATTCGTCCATGACGGTGGACGAGATTGCGGCGGCGACAGCATGACGCAAGCATCGTTCGCGCTTCGCGGGCATAACCCGGATATTTTGACGTGTATCGCGAATCTTTCGAATGACGAGGTGTTCACGCCACCTCAGTTTGCGAACCAGATGCTCGACACGCTCGCGGCCGCGTGGGCAGACGCTAACGACGGTGCGAACATCTGGGCCGACCCTGATGTCACGTTCCTGGACCCGGTCACGAAGTCCGGCGTGTTCTTGCGCGAGATCACCCGGCGCCTGACGGCGGGCCTCGCGTCGGCCATCCCGGACTTGGCCACGCGAGGCGATCACATCCTCACTC
>CALANS010000179.1 GCA_937926105.1 uncultured Actinomycetes bacterium
ACCCGCGCTCGGTCGAATCTCCCGCGGCAACCTGGCGGGTCAGGTACGTATACCCATCCCCGGCGGTGAGCTTATGCAGCCCCATCACACTGGTAGCGGGTGTCAGGTCCGGCCGTTCCCTGCCACGGCGTTATCGGATCGTTACCGTAGTGCAAGAGGTGTATCGGATTGCGATCTTGAACGATCGCTCCGTCTGGGGATGAGAATGCGGGAGTCGTCCGGCGACGCCGGAACACACTGGTGCGGGTCGTTGAGCCCGGTGAGGCGTATGGCGCGGGGTCTTCGGGTGCCGTTTGATTGCTGCCGTTGAGCGCGTGGGTCTGTGTCCTGGCAGAAGACCTTCCGGACGACGCCGCCGGCCCGATCCCGGGCCTGCGCCGGCTGCAGAAGGGAGCTGGTCGCGATGGAAGTGATGTTCGACCGTGTCGCCGGGCTCGATGTCGGCAAGGCGTCGATCACGGCGTGCGTGCGGACCCCCGGCGAGAGTGCGGGTCGGCGGCGGGCGGTGACGCGGGCGTTCTCGACGATGACCCGCTCGTTGGGCGTGATGCGGGACTGGCTGGTGGCCGAGGGCGTGACGATCGCCGCGATCGAGTCGACCTCGACGTACTGGAAGCCGCCGTTCTACTGCCTGGAAGAGGTCATGGACGTTTGGCTGCTCCACGCGCAGCACATGAAGGCGGTGCCGGGCCGCAAGACCGACGTCAAGGACGCGGAGTGGATCGCGCAACTGCTCGAGCACGGGCTGTTGCGGCCGTCGTTCGTGCCGCCCCCGCCGATCTGCCGGCTTCGGCTGCTGACCCGCTACCGCGACCAGCTGCTGGCCGACCGGACCCGGGAGATGATCCGGTTGGAACTGATGTTGGAGGACGCCTCCATCAAGCTGTCCGCGGTCGTGTCCAGCCTGAAGACGGTGTCGGCGCGGGCGATGCTCGCGGAGCTGATCGCCGGCGAACGTGACCCGCGCAAGCTCGCCGAGCTGGCGAAGGGAAGGCTGCGCAGCAAGATCCCGGAACTGGCCGAGGCGCTGACTGGCAGCTTCGATGAGCACCGCGCCCGGCTGGCCGGGTCGATCCTGCGCCGGCTGAACCTGGTCGAGGCGGCGTTGATCGACCTGGATGACCTGGTCGAGCACGCGACCGAACCGTGGGCGCACCAGATCAGCCTGCTGCAGACCATCCCCGGTGTCGGGCTGAAGGTCGCGCAGGTCATCATCGCCGAGACCGGCGGTGATATGTCGCGGTTCCCGTCGGCGTCGCATCTGGCAGCGTGGGCCGGCCTGGCACCGGCGATCTCCGAGTCGGCCGGGAAACGCACCCCGGTCGGGGCCCGGCACGGCAACAAGTGGCTCAACCACATGCTCGCCGAGTCCGCCGGGTCGGTGGGCAGGATGCGGGGCAAGAACTACCTGGCCGTCCAGCACGCCCGGCTGACCAAGCGGCGCGGACACGGACGGGCCCAGGTCGCGGTCGCGCACTCGATCCTGGTCTCGGCGTACTGGATGCTCAAACGCGACGAGCCCTACCACGACCTCGGTCCGGACTGGCGCGTCAAACGCGACGCGCAGGCCCACACCCGTCGCCTGGTCACCCAGCTGGAGCGGCTCGGGCACACCGTCGTCCTGGACCAACCACCGGCCGCCTGACCCCACGATCAACAACCGTCGCGGCGGGCACGACGGTGACCGGTGTGCCCACCGGCCACCTATTCACGGGTCTGTGTCGGGTCTGACCTAGGCGGATGTCCGATTTGCGCTGCGCATCTGATGTCTGTCTGTCCCGGTCTCACCGAACCTTGCGAAATCTCAAGACAGGTTGCGAGTGATCTTGCGAAGTCTCGCTACACATATTTTGCGTGCAGTGCGCGGCTGCCCAGCGATTGGCAGGCGGTCGTCGTCGGCGACCTGCGGCATCGGCAGGCCCCACCGATTCGCAAGGTGTGTTGAGACGCTCCAGTGCTGAATGGTCTCAACACACCTTACGAATGGCGCGGGGCAGCGGCAGCCTGATCGCAACCTTCGATGCCGGAGCGTTGTCCTTGTACTATGGCTGATAGTGGAGCCGATCGGTAGCCGGCATCTAGCCGGGTCTAGCCAGCGGTTTCACAGCTGCCACCTCCTACGCGCATGTCAAGGAAGCAATGACTACGATCTCTCGCCGCCAAGCGCTGTTCGGTGGCCTGGGTTTGGCGGCTACCGCCAGCCTTGCCGCCTGCTCCACGCAGGGCACAGGTGCCGTAACCAGGACGGTAACCGTTCCTCCGACCACCGACCCCGCCAGCCCGGCCGGACAGACGTCCAGCCGAGATGCAACCCCGCGTGCCGCCACGGACCCGTCGCGCAGTGGTCCGGTGAGCTCGGTTACGACCGTGCGGATGACAATGAGCCCGCCGGCTGGTGCCGCCGACGTCGCCCCCGCCGACGCGATCATGGTGACTGTGTTCAACGCCGAAATCGACGAGGTCACGCTTACCGGCGCCGACGGCTCGATCATTCCCGGCACGATCGCTGCCGACAAACACACCTGGACCGCGACCGACCGCCCGAAATATGGGGTCAGATACACCCTGACCGGAACCGCCACATCTGCCGACGGCGTGCGTCAACCAATCGCCGGCGCCTTCACCACCGTTCAACCAAAAGAAACTATGCGGGCAGCGATCCAAATCCCCAACGGCCACACCGTCGGGATCGCGGCTCCGATCGTCGTGACCTTCGCCGGGCAGGTCGCCAACAGGCCTGCGGCCGAGAGGAACCTTCATGTCACCGCCATCGACGCCAAAGGCAAACCCGTCCACATCGAAGGCTCGTGGGGCTGGATGCAAGACGAGGACATCCAAGGGAACGGCACCAAACAATCCCGCGTGCACTTTCGACCTAAGGACTACTGGCCCGCCGGGACCAAGGTGCACCTGGAAGCAAATCTGTACGGAGTAAACTACGGCCGCAACTGGGGCCGGGACGACATCTCCCGGGACTTCACTATCGGACCTGCTCTGAAAGTCGTTGCGAACGTTTCCTCCCACCGCCTCCTCGTCGTAGAAGACGACAAGGTCATCAAGAACTTTCCCGTCTCCTACGGCGTACCAAAATCGGTTGACGACGGGCGCACCACGGTCAGCGGAATTCACGTCATCACTGAGAAACTCGACCTCAAAGTCATGTGCAACCCGAAATACGGCTACTGCGGGTTCAAAGCCTATTGGGCGGTGCGCATGAACAACAATGGCGAATTCATCCACGCCAACCAGGAAGTCGCTGACAAGGGTCTGCTCGGAAAGGAGAACGTCTCCCACGGCTGCGTCAACATGAGTTTGAAGGACGCGGAGGCCTTCTACAACATGGTCTACTACGGCGTGCCTGTCGATGTCGAAGACACCGGCGTGCCCATGACACAAGCCGACTACATCTGGGACTGGGCTGTCCCCTACAGTCAATGGGAAACTTTCTCCGCCCTGTAAAAGGTACCGATGGAGCACTCCAGTGTGCCAGCTCATCGGGAGGCGTGAGGGCGCTGCACGGCGGACGGCAAGGCTGGTCACGGCGGGCCGGATACACCACCTCACGGGCGCTGTCGTGGGAGAAGTCGGGATGCTCGCGTACGAAGTCGTCGATCATCGGCATGACGTCGTACGGGCCTTCGTGGGTCGTGCCCTGCGCGTCGGCGTAGTGGTTGAGCACCCGCCCGTCCTTCGCGACGAACAGTTCCGTCGCGAATCCGTCACCTTCCATGTATTCGTAGTAGGAGACATCGTCGACGGAGATCACCAGGGGCTTATTGCCTTCGGGGAGCCGCAGGGCCTTCGGCTTCACTTGCCCGGCCGCCTCCACGGTGGCCAGCTGATGGGTACTGACGAGGACTTACCCGTTGCGATACAACTGCGGAAGAATCTTGGCGAACTCCGACTGGGTGACCATGTAGTCCAGGTAACCGGAACCGGATTCGACGTCGCTGAACGCGCGCTTCGGGTCGATCACCAACGAGTGAAAGAACAGGTGGGGCACCATCGAGTTGTCTGCCCAGACCACGGTGTCCTTCGACGTATCGATGGCGGGCACGCCGGAGGGAGCGGGTGAACTGGTCGACGCCGTGGTCGGAGTCGGCCCGACCGGGTCCCTGGCTGTCGGTGCCGAACCAGCCGGTGTGTGCGTTCCTGTGATCCCGGACGGATGCCCGACCGGCGAACTCTCCGTACCCCGTCCGCCGGCCGAAGGGCTCGGTGGACTCGTCGGTTTCTCGGAGCCGCTCCAAGCGGACGAAACCGTCGATGTCACCGTCACGGTCACGTCACTCGATCTCGCGCTCGAACACCCGGCCGCCATGACCATGGCGCCGGACACCAATAGGGCGACGGTCGCGCCGACAGCGGGCCGCTTGACCACTTCGACATGACTCCCGGATCCGGTCGGCACCGGCCGGCGATCCCGACAACCCCGAACGACACGCTACCGGTAAGGCACGGTCAAAGGGCGAAACGACCGGAACATCCGCAGGTCAGCCCACGCCTCCGGGATGCGCCGCCCGCCCGCGCCGCCGGCCGGCCCCAGCCGAGGATCGTCCAGGAGTCATCAGGCGTGCACTTCTTACAGGATACGGTAGGGGGGTATAGTGTCGGCATTGTTCAAGGACGGGTTGGAGGACAGCATGGGCACGGAGTCTGTGGCGGCTGGACCGCCGAGTTACATCAACCGCAAGGACGACTATCTGCGGCGGCTGCGCCGCATCGAGGGTCAAGCCCGGGGGCTGCAGCGCATGGTGCAGGAGGAGCAGTACTGCATCGACATCCTGACTCAGGTGTCGGCGATGACCAGGGCGTTGCAGGCGGTGTCGCTGGGCCTGCTGGAGGAGCACCTGAGCCACTGCGTCGTCGACGCGGCAGCCAGGGGAGGAGCGGAGGCTCAGGAGAAGGTCCGGGAGGCCTCGGCCGCGATCGCCCGCCTGGTGCGGGCGTAACAACCGGAACCGTGAGGCAATCGCAGGTGCGCGGAAGAGTCCGCGCACCTAAACGACAAGTGGAAGGAATCACATCATGAACACCAGCACCTACGCGGTTACCGGGATGACGTGTGAGCACTGCGTCCACGCGGTCACCGAGGAGTTGACGGCTCTGCCCGGGGTCACCGGGGTGCACGTCGATCTGGCCCCGGGTGGGGCGTCGGCGGTGACGGTGACCAGCGAGGGGCCGCTCGGCGTCGAGGCGGTCGCGGGAGCCCTGGACGAGGCCGGGGACTATCACCTGGAGATGCGATGACCGTTGAGCAGGCGGTGACCCACCCCGCCGCCGGGCCGCGCGCTGAGGTGGAGCTGCTCATCGGCGGGATGACCTGTGCCTCGTGCGCGGCGCGGGTGGAGAAGAAGCTGAACAGGCTCGAGGGGGTGCAGGCCAGCGTCAACTACGCGACGGAGCGGGCCAAGGTCAGCTACGGCGGCGGGGTGAGCCCGCAGGACCTGGTGGCGATCGTGGAGGCGACCGGCTACACCGCGCAGCTACCGGCGGCGCGACGGGACGACGAGGCAGGTGAGGGTGGACCGGATGCACCGGATGAAACCCGGGGGCTGCGGCAGCGCTTGATCGTCTCGGCGGTGCTGGCGCTTCCGGTGTTGGTCCTGTCGATGGTGCCGGTGTTGCAGTTCGACAACTGGCAGTGGTTGTCGCTGGCGCTGGCGTCACCGGTGGTGGCGTGGGGCGCGTTGCCGTTCCACCGTGCCGCGTGGGTCAACGCCCGACACCGGGCGGCCACCATGGACACGTTGGTGTCGGTCGGCGTCGGCGCCGCGTGGCTGTGGTCGCTGTGGGCGCTCTTCCTCGGCGAGGCCGGGATGCCGGGCATGCGGATGGGCTTCGACCTGTTTCCGGGTCGCGGCCAGGCCTCCAGCCACATCTACCTCGAGGTCGCCGCCGCGGTGACAGTGTTCATCCTGGCCGGCCGCTACGCGGAGGCGCGGGCCAAGTCCCGTTCCGGGGCGGCGCTGCGGGCCCTTTTGGATCTGGGCGCCAAGGAGGTCGCCGTGATCCGCGACGGCGCGGAGCGGCGGATACCGGTCGGCGAGCTTGCCGTCGGGGATGTGTTCGTGGTGCGGCCCGGGGAGAAGGTGGCCACCGACGGCCAGGTCGTGGAGGGCACCTCGGCGGTGGACGCCTCGATGCTGACCGGTGAGCCGGTGCCGGTGGAGGTCGGCCCGGGCAGCGACGTGGTGGGTGCGACGGTCAACGCCGGGGGCCGGCTGTTGGTGCGGGCGACCCGGGTCGGCGCGGACACGCAGTTGGCGCAGATGGCCCGGCTGGTGCAGGACGCCCAGAACGGCAAGGCGCCGGTGCAGCGGCTGGCGGACCGGGTGTCGGCGGTGTTCGTGCCAGTCGTCATCGGCCTGTCGCTGCTCACCCTGGCGGTGTGGCTGCTGGTGGGTGGCGGCGTCACGGCGGCGTTCACCGCGGCGGTCGCGGTGCTGATCATCGCCTGCCCGTGTGCGCTGGGGCTGGCGACACCGACCGCCCTGATGGTGGGCACCGGGCGGGGCGCCCAGCTGGGGATCTTGATCAAGGGGCCGCAGGTGCTGGAGTCCACCCGGGCGGTGGACACGGTGGTGCTGGACAAAACCGGCACGGTGACCACCGGGCGGATGAGCCTGGTCGGATTGGAGGCCGCGGACGGGCAGGACCCCCAGGAGTTGCTGGCCATCGCCGGCGCGTTGGAGGACGGCTCGGAACATCCGATCGGGGCGGCGATCACCGCCGCGGCCAGGGCTGGCGACACGGACGGCGGCGGGCTCCCGGTGGTGACGGAGTTCACCGCGCACGAGGGTCTGGGTGTCTCTGGCTTGGTCGGTGGTCGCGCGGTGGTGGCCGGCCGGCGCGGCTGGCTGGAATGCGACGGGTCGATGACGGTGCCGGCCGGGCTGGTAGAGGCGGCAGCCCGGGCGGAGTCACTGGGGCGCACCCCGGTGTGGATCGGCTGGGACGGCGCGGTGCGCGGTGTGGCGGTGGTGGCCGACACCGTAAAGGACACCTCGGCCGAGGCGGTGGCGGCGCTGCGCGGGCTGGGGTTGACGCCGGTGTTGCTGACCGGCGACAACGCCCGCGCTGCCCAGGCCGTCGCCGCCCAGGTCGGCATCACGGAGGTGATCGCCGAGGTGATGCCGGCCGACAAGGTCGCCGTGGTGCGGTCCCTGCAGGAGGGGGGCAAGGTGGTGGCCATGGTCGGTGACGGTGTCAACGACGCCGCTGCGCTGGCGCAGGCCGACCTGGGTCTGGCGATGGGCACCGGCAGTGACGTGGCGATCGAGGCCTCCGACCTGACGTTGGTCCGCGGGGATCCGCGGTCGGCGGCGGACGCGATCCGGCTGTCGCGCCGCACCCTGGCCACGATCAAGGGCAACCTTTTCTGGGCATTCGCCTACAACGTGGCCGCGGTGCCGCTGGCGGCGCTCGGGCTGCTCAACCCGCTCATCGCCGGCGCGGCGATGGCCTTCAGTTCGGTGTTCGTGGTGACCAACAGCCTGCGGTTGCGGCGCTTCGCCCCACGCTGAAGCATCGACCGGGTCACTGTCGGGTCCGCGGCAGCGCATATGACTACGCCGCTTGTCGGAGCGGGCGGGTGACGCGAGGAAGGCGGTGCATTGGATGGACGGCTTTGCCGGCATGGTCGCCGCGATCGCGACGGGCCTGGTGGTCGCTGGGATCGTGTGGGCCGCCCACCGGATGTCCGCGGTGGGCGGCCGCGCCGAGGTGCCGGCCTTCCTGTCGGGCGAAATCCCGTCGGAGCATGCGCTGTCCCGGTTTCACGTCCGCTGGTATCCGGTGACGTTGCTGTTCTTGGCGTTCGACGTGGAGATGCTGTTCATGTACCCGTGGGCGTTGGTCGTCGCCTCCATGGGCGGGGCGGCGGTGACCGAGATGTTCATCTTCCTGGCGCTGTTGATGGCCGGGGTCATCTACGCCTGGCGGGAGGGCGCGCTGCGATGGACATGAGGCTCGCCGCCCAAGCCCGGCTGGCGCGGTGGGCGGCGCGCCGGCCGCACGTGCTGCTGGTCACCGCCCCCGGCGGCACCCGGCAGCGGCTGGCAGTCGAGGCACATCTGCCCGTGTCGGGTGGGGTGCTGGCTCGCAGTCCGGCCGACGCTGACCTGCTCGTGGTGGCCGGCACGCCGTCGACGGAACTGGGCGCGGCGATCGAGCGCGTGTGGGAACAGATTCCGGCGCCCCGGGCGCGTCTGGCCGTGCTCGATCCGGCGGCGGCCCCGGCTGTCCTTGAGGCGGGAGTGCGCCAGCTGACACAGGGGCCAACACTGGGCGCGCGGTGCGGCCGGCAGAGCGGCGCCCGGCACGCACCGGGCAACGCGACAGAAGATGGCGAGCACCCGGACCATCGCCCGGGGCACAGTCACACCGCGCCGGATCAGCACGGGCACGACGGCGACCACGACGCTGACGCAGCCGGACACGACGACCATGCGAGGCACGGTGATCACACCGCACCCGCGGGGCGGGAGGACGTCGCCGGGGCGGGCGGGCATGCGGGTGGCGGCGCGGATCACGTCGGGCATGTGGCAGAAGACGGTAATCACGGTGGCCACGGTGGCGGGCATGGGGAGCATGCGGGCCACGCCGGACACGGCGGGATGCAGATGCCGGGCGGGCTGATGATGGCCGATCGGGCACCGGACCGGGACGGGTTGAAGCTGGACGTGCTGCACGTCCCGCTGGGCCCGGTGCTGCCGGCGTGGCCGGCCGGTCTGCTCGTGGACACCGAGATGCAGGGCGACGTGCTGCAGTCCGCCTCCGCCCGGGTCTTGACCGCCGCTGACGGGCTGGGGCCGGGCTTGTGGGCGGATCCGGAGCCGCCGCGCCGCGCCGCCGCCCACCTGGATTCTCTCACGCGGCTGCTGGAGGTGGCCGGTTGGTCGGCGGCGGCCGCGGAGGCCCGCCGGCTGCGCGACCAACTCCTGGCCAGCGGGTTCGACCCGGGCGGCGCGGCCGCGCGGGGGCGGGCATTTGCCAGGTTCGCCGGGCGGGTGCGCCGGTCCTGGGGGCTGCGTCGCTGCTTGGCCGGCGTGGGCCAACTGGATGCCCGCGAGGTGGCCCGGCTGGGGCTGTCCGGTCCGGCGGCCCGCGCGACGGCAGGGGGTGGTGACGCGTGGGCCCGGACGCTGACCTGGCTGTCCGAAACCGCCGCCGCCCTGGACGGCGAGGTGATCGCACCCGCGGAGACCTCGCGAGGGACACCGGCCGAGGGGTCGGCCGCGTTGCTGCGGGCCGCGACCCGGCTGATGCCGGGCCTGCACGTGGCCGACGCCCGCCTGGCGGTGGCAAGCCTCGACCCCGATACTGACGAACTGGGGCCGACATGACCGCCGTGCAGGTAGCGGCGGGATGGTCGGTCGTCGCGGCGGCGCTGATGGTCATCGGCGCGGCTGTGGCGGCCGGGGCCCTTGATGCCGCGGTCGATCCGCGCAGCCGCACGGTGTCGCTGTCGGCCCGGCTGCTGCGCCCCGTGTGGGAGACCTCGCGGCTGCTGCTGGCCCAGCGCCGGGCCACGACCGCCGCGGATGGGCTGCTCGCGACGGCCGGGTCGGTGCTGCCGCTGCTGATCGCACTCGCGATGGTCGCCGTCGTCCCGCTGGGCGATCGTGTGGTGGCCGCACCGACCGTGGGTCTGGTGTGGTTCAACGCGATGGACGTGGTGCTGTGGGTTGCGTGGTGGCTGGCCGGCTGGGGCCCCAACAGCGTGCATCCGCTGGTGGGCGGGTATCGGTTCCTCGCGCAGGCGTTGGCATATGAGCTGCCGTTGATGTTCGCGCTGACCGCGCCGGCGGTCGCGGCCGGGAGCCTGTCGGTGACCGACATCGTCACCGCCCAGAAACAGCTGTGGTTCGTGGCGCAGATGCCGATAGCGGCGGCGGTGTTCATCGGCGCGGTGGGCGCGTTCAGCCTCTGGGGGCCGTTCGCCCACCCGGCCGGGACGGACATCGCCGGCGGCGTGCTGGCCGAGCAGCCGGGGCCGGCCCGGCTGCTGGTGCGTCTTGGTCAATACGCCCTGCTGGTGGTCGGGTCGGCGATGGCGGTCGCCCTGTTCTTCGGCGGCGGCGCCGGCCCGGTGCTGGCGCCGTGGGCATGGACAGTGATCAAGACCGCGGTGATCCTGGCGGCGCTGGTATGGCTGCGCCACCGGATTCCGGTGTGGCGGCCGGAGAAGTTGATGCGAGCCGCATGGCTGGTTGTGCTACCGGTGACATTGCTGCAGCTGCTGGCCGTGTCGATCCTCGCGGCGGCCGGGGCGGCGGCGTGAGCGCGGCCGGGATCGCGGTGTTCGCCGCGCTGGCCGTGATCGCTGTCGCGGCCGGCATCGCGGTCTTCGTGGTTGATTCGATGGCCCGGGCGACCTTCGCGCTGGCCCTGTCGTTCGTGGCGGTGGGCGGGGAGTTGGTGCTGCTCACTTTGGCCTACCTGG
>CALANS010000180.1 GCA_937926105.1 uncultured Actinomycetes bacterium
ACCCAGATCACCCGGTACCCGTCGCTTGAGGGCACCGGCGCTTCGAAGGTGCGCCAGACCTGGTCGGGCTCACCGTCACGGGTGCCGGGACGGCGCTCGGCCTCGACCCAGGCCGGGGCGTGGGTCTGTGCCCAGTCCCGGAACCAGCTGTCCTCGCGGCGTCCTCGCGGCACGAGGGTGATGAACCGGCCGCCATGGCTGTCGATGTGGGCCATCGCCTCGCGTGAGCACAGCTTCGCGTCCGCGACGTAGAGGAACCCGGCGGTGCCGGTCAGGCGACACAGCTGATCCCAGGTGGGGATGTGGGTCACGTCGTCGTTGGTGTTGCCGTCCGCGGTGCGGTAGGCGATCGGCACCGCCCCGTCCGCGGAGATGGTGAGGATGAACAGCAGCTGCTTCAGATCTGGGCGGAAGTCCTTGTTGTGACCGCGCCGCGCCGCCGGGGTCGGTTTGCCGGCGCGGGCGTACCCGTCGGCGCCGGGGTAGGCGCCGGTCAGGGTGACGGTGGTCGAGTCGTTGTGCAGCTGGGAGCAGTCGATACCGAACTCGCCGATCACGCCCAGCACCGTCTCGGTGATCAGGCTGGCCCGGTCGGCGTCGAAGAGCCGGTCCAGCATGCGCCCGACCCGGTCGTCGTTGAGCGCGCCCACCTGGCCCGCACCGAGCCCGAGCAGGGCCCGGTCGTAGCCGGCGGTCCACTCGCCCAGCGCGTAGGCCGGCGCGCCACGATGATGTTGCGCACCAGCAACCCGATCACCACCGCCGGGTCCAACCGCAGCCGGGCGTCATTGCCGGGTAGGTGGCGCTCCAGCAGTTCGCCCAGGTGCATGCGGGCCAGGAAGAGGTTGACCACCGGCAGCGCGCCGAGGGTGCGGCTGTGCAGTTCGAACGGTCCCGGCGCGCTCATCGTCCGCCTCCTTGACACCCGCACTCCTATCGGTCAGCATAAACGCTGACAGGCGAGGATCGGGAAAGGGCACGCGTGACACGCCAACTGGAGCGCTACCAGGCCCGCTACCGCAAACTCGCCGCCGAGCTGGCCGAGATCGGCCTCATCAGCCCGGGCAGCCTCGTCGCGCGTGAGACCTCCTGCGGCAAACCCGGCTGCCGCTGCCAGGCCGACCCGCCCCAACGCCACGGGCCCTACTTCCAGTGGAGCCGGGCGGTCGCGGGCAAGACGATCAGCCGCCGCCTCACCGCGGATCAAGCCCAGCTCTATCAGGCCTGGATTGCCAACCGCAAACGACTCGAAGCGATCATCAGCCAGATGGAGACCGTGTCAGCCGACGCCGGCGAAATCCTGCTCCGCCAGACCGCCACCCACCACGAACCACGTTGACCACCGTCGAAGTGGGGGGCAAAAACGTGATCGAGAAGTGCGGAACGTCAGCCTTGAGCGATCAATCACCCGCCCGACCACGCCCCCAACCGAGGTCGCTGAAGGCCATGTTGCATGGCGTGTGGCGAGTGGCTCATACGACGCTGCCGAGGGCAGGGCAGGCCGTCAGCTACCCTGTACTAATGCGCCTAGTAGTCAATCGTCGACCGACCCCACGACCCGGTCGCGGCCACCGAATCGCCCTCGCCGCCGCGCTCGCTGCGTGCGCAGCCCTGGTGCTGTCAGCGTGTTCGGCCAGCACCGGCACCGGTAACGGCACCACTGCGACGGCGACGTCGCCGACCAGCTCCGCGACCTCACCCTCGACCGACCCAACCACCTCGACACCATCGGCGTCGCCGAGCACGGCTGCCGCGAACGCTGCGCCGGTGCACGTGTCGCTGCTGGAAGGTGACGGAGGCGTGTACGGCGTCGGAATGCCGATCATCGCCTACGTCGACCGCGCCGTGACCGACGCCAGCGCATTCGACAAGGCGACCAAAGTGACCGTCAACGGCAAGACCGCCGCCGGTGCCTGGTACTGGGAGAAATCCGGCCGGAAAGGGCAAGCGCTGGAGGCCCACTACCGGCTCAGCCGATACTGGCCGGCGAACGCCAAGATCTTTCTGGACCTTCCGGTCAAGGGACTCTCCGCCGGCAAAGCACTGGCCTTCGACGACAGCCTGACCCTGTCGATCAGTACCGGCCCGGCCAACGTCTCGACCGTCGACTGCACGGCGGAAAAGATGACCGTGACCTCCAACGCCAAGACGATTCGCACCATGCCGGTGTCCTGCGGCAAGGCCAAGACCCCGACCTACACCGGTACGAAGGTGGTCATGCAGAAGGGCGAGCAGGTC
The DNA here is from genome assembly GCA_937926105.1 of uncultured Actinomycetes bacterium. The sequence goes on from CALANS010000180.1 coordinate 2,239, forward strand.
CCCGGCAAAGCCACCCTCCGCCCCGAGGGGACCGTGCGGATGGTGTCGAACAACCCGGCCGACCCCTACGACCTCATGGTGCCGTGGTCGGTGCGCCTCACCAACTCCGGCGAGTACGCCCACGCGGCATCTTGGAACGGCGGCAACATCGGCATCCGCTCGACGTCCAACGGCTGTACGAATCTCAACGTGAACGACGCCAAATGGTTCTACCAGTTCTCCCAGCTCGGCGACGTCGTCACCTACGCCAACACCGGCGGATCCCGCATGCCGTCCTGGGACGGGTATGGCGACTGGAACCTGCCCTGGGCGACCTGGCAAGCCGGCGGCATCGTCCCATCGGGCAACTGAGATCGTCACCAGATGACTGACGCGATAGCGGTCACGAGCGCGGCGCCTCCGGGCAGGCAGCTTGCGCGCATCAGCGGGATACCCGTGCGCGTCACCGCCGGCTCACTTCTGCTCGCGGCCTGGCTGACCCTCCTCTACAGCGGCGTCCTGTCCGGCCGTTATCCGCATCTGGGGGCGACGCACTGGCCCACCGCGCTGCTGTTTCCGGCAACGTTCGCGGCGTCGGTGCTCCTGCACGAGGCCGGTCACGCCGCGGTTGGACGCCGCTGCGGACTTCGGGTGCGCTGGATCGTCGTGGCCGGGCTCGGCGGCGAGACCGAGTTCGACCGCGACGCATCCACACCCGTAGCGTCCGCGCTCGTCGCCGCCGCAGGCCCCATCGTCTCGCTCGCCCTCGCCCTGATCCTGGGCGGAGCAGCGCAGCTGATCTCACCTGGCACCGTGACGGAACTACTGCTGATGCAGGCCGCCATCGGCAACGCACTCATCGCCATCTTCAACCTCCTGC
>CALANS010000181.1 GCA_937926105.1 uncultured Actinomycetes bacterium
ACGTGCCGTCCGGGTAACCGGTGGTGATGTGTTGCGCCTTGAGCCAGGCGATGTCCCCGCAGAACGGGTTGTCGACCGGGACGTCGGGGAACGGCGCGACGCTGCAGGGAGGTGCTGCCTGGTCGGGATTGTCCATCCGGTACAGGAACGCGGCGATGCTCTGCCGGGTGACGTCGCCGGTCGGGTGGAACGTGCCGTCCGGGTAACCGGTGGTGATGTGTTGCGCCTTGAGCCAGGCGATGTCGGCGCAGTACGGGCTGTCGACCAGGACGTCGCTGAACGGTACCGGTGGGCACGCGGCGGGTGCCGTGGCCGGCCGGTACACCCAGGTGTCCGCGAGTTCCGTCGTCGTGGCGCCGTCGACGCTGGCGCCGCCGAAGAGCACGAGTTCCCGGGCCGCCGCGTCGTAGGCCATCGACGGGCCGATGCGGGACGACGGACTCGTCGCCGGGTGTTGCTGCGTCCAGGTAGAGCCGTCGAAGGTCCAGGTGTCGACGAGGCCGGTCGCCTGATCGGCCGAGATCTCGAGCCCGCCGAACAGCACCAGCGTTTCATCGGCCGCGTCGTAGGCCAGCAGCGCCCCGACCCGGGCTGACGGGGCGCCGGGCGTATCGACCGGGACCCAGGTGGTGCCGTCGAAGGTCCACGTGTCGTTCAGCTGAGTGTCGGCGGTGGCCCCTTGCATCCCGCCGAACAGCACCATCCGGCCGAGGGTGGGGTCGTAGGCCATGGCGGCACCGAACCGCGCCGACGGGCTGGTGGCGGGGGAGAGCTGGCTCCAGGTGGTGCCGTCGAAGGTCCAGGTTGCGTTGACGGCGCCGGGACGATTCACCCCGCCGAACAGCACCATGGCTCCGAGCGAGGGGTCGTAGGCCATGGCGGCGCCGAACTGCAATGTCGGGTTCGTGGCGGGGGAGAGTTGGCTCCAGGTGGTGCCGTCGAAGGTCCACGTCTCGACGACCGTCTGTCCGTCCTCGATAGCCATGCCGTAGAGCAGGATCTTGCCGATGCTCGGGTCGTAGGCCATGTTCGCGGTCGTGGTGAAGATGGGGCCGTTGCCCTCGAACACTGGTGGGCTGACGGGCGTCTCGACCTGGGTCCAGGTGGTGCCGTCGAAGGTCCAGGTGTCGTTGAGTGGGGGCTCTGCGTTGCCGCCGAACAGCACGGTCTCGCCGTGGCTGCCCAGATTCGGGTCGAAGGCCATCAGCGCGTTGGCCCGCGCCGGCGGAGTCGTCGGAGTGGGAACCTGCGTCCAGGTGTCGGGGGGCGTTGCCGCGATCGCCGGTGGGCCGGCGAGCAGGATCGCCGATGCCAGCGCCACGACAGCGCCGATGGCGGTGACGAGGCGGCGAGGGTGCGGCGCGGATCGGGGGATCGTGGCCGGATGCGCGGCGGCACCTGTCGGGCGCGGGCGCCGCCGGGTACGGCGTCTGTGTCGCTCGGGTCCGGGTGGGGGGCTTCCCCAGGGTGTGGCCGACATCCGCGCCGCCTCATGCCGTGGTACTGCACGAAAAACCAACGAGAGGACGCTAACAGACCGTGACTGCTCGGCGACAGAGGATCACCGCTGCCGATGCCGCAGTGATCAGCCGGAGCCGGCGATGATTCCGATCAGCCGGGCGGTCTCGGCGGTCAGCGCATCCCGGCCGGCGCCCAGATACTTGCGTGGATCGACCACATCCGGGTGCTCGGCCAGATACCCGCGCAGCGCCGAGGTCAGCGTCACGTTCAGGTGCGTCGCGATGTTGACCTTGGTCAGCCCCGCCGTCACCGCCCGGGCGATATCGGCATCTGCCACCCCAGACGATCCGTGCAGCACCAGCGGCACCGGCACCGCCGCCCGCAGCTCGCCGATCCGCTCGAAGTCCAGCGCCGCGGTCCGCTCGGTCATGGCGTGCGAGGATCCCACCGCGACTGCCAGCGCGTCGATACCGGTTGCTGCGACGAACGCGGCTGCCTCGCCCGGATCCGTGCGCACCCCGGGCGCGTGCACCCCGTCCTTGCCGCCGACCTCACCCAGCTCCGCCTCCACCCAGACCCCGGCATCGTGCGCCCGGCGCACCACGTCCGCCGTACGGCCGACGTTCTCGGCGTAGTCCAGCGCCGACGCGTCGAACATCACCGACGTGAAGCCCAGCGCGATCGCCTCATCGACCAGTGCCTCATCCGTCGCGTGGTCCAGGTGCACCACCACCGGAGCGCTCGACGCCCGGGCCACCGCCAGCGTGGCCAGGCCGATCGGCCCCAGCGCCCCGTGGTAGCGGGCGGCGTTCTGCGACACCTGAAGGATCACCGGCGATCCGGCTCGCTCGGCCCCGGCCGCCAGTGCCTCGGCATGCTCCAGCTGGATGACGTTGAACGCGCCGACCCCCCGTCCGGCATGCCGTGCCGGGAGGACGACGTCGGAGCTGGCGACCAGCGGCATCGGATCAGGCTCCGTTCGTCGAGGCGTCGGTCAGCACGATGGATCGGGTCAGGTTGCGAGGCGTGTCCGGATCCAGCCCTCGGTGCAGCGCGAGCGCGACGGCCGTCCGCTGCGCCAGTACTAGCTCGGCCATCGGATCGCGCTCGCTGATCTGCACCCGGGCGCCGGTGGCGGTGATCTGCTCGACCAGTCCCGTTGGGGGTTCGGTCAGCAGCCAGACCAGCGAGTGCGGTTCGGCCAACGAAATCGGCCCGTGCCGGTAGTCCATTGCCGGATACGACTCCGCCCATGCCAACGCCGACTCGCGCATCTTGAGCGCCGCCTCGTTGGCCAATCCCACCCCGGGCCCGCGACCCAGGAACACGAATTGCTCGGTCTCGGCAAAGCCGGCCGGCAGTGCCGCCTCCAGGGCGCTCCGGGCCTGTCCGATCACCGGAGCCAGATCCTGCCCGAGGCCGGCGCGCAGCAGTGCCAGCGTGGAGGTCGCGAACCGGGTCTGCACCACGGACTGCTCGTCGGCGAACGGCATCAGCAGCACGTCGTCGGCCGCGGAGGCGCCGGGGGTATCCGGGGCGCCGACCACCGCCAGGGTGCGCTGCGCGCCGTGCAGCTGGCCGAGCAGGTCCAGTACTTCGGTGGTGGTGCCGGATCGGGTGATCGCCAGCAGCCGGTCGTAGCCGCGCCCGGCGGGGTCCGCCGGAAATTCGGACGCGACGAACGCATCGGTGACGCCCTGTCCCGCCGCCTCCCGATAGGCGGCGTAGGCCTGCGCGATGAACGCCGAGGTGCCGCAGCCCACGACCGCGACGCGCTCGCCGGGCTGCGGCAGCACCGCCGCGGATTCGTGCGCCAGGTCCGCGGCGCGCGTCCACACCTCCGGCTGGCTGGCGATCTCAGCGGTGACGTGCGCTCCTGGCTCAGGCATGGCGTGCTCCGTTCCGTGGGTGGCGTGCGGCTGTTGGGCTCCATCACACCGCACCGGCGGGGACCGGTCGACGCCGGAGTGCCGGGCGAGTCTGAAAACCTGCCTCTGGATCGACAACCTCCGCACAGCGATTCACATCGCTGCAGGTCAGGTGCTTGCTGCCGGGGCGGGCCGATAATCCAGGGGCAGGTTTTCAGACATTGTCAGACTGACGGCGCACCCGCCGCCGCCCCGGCCGCTCCCCGTAGGATCATCGAGTGACCCTGCGCCTGTACGACACCGCGACCCGCTCCGTGCGGCCGTTCGAGCCGCTGCGTCCCGGCACGGTGTCGATCTACAACTGTGGGATCACCGTGCAGAACAAGCCGCACATCGGGCACCTGCGCGGCGCCGGCGTCGTCTACGACCTGCTGCGCCGGTGGCTCGTCTACCGCGGCTTCGAGGTCACCCAGGTCCGCAACGTCACCGACATCGACGACAAGATCCTGGCCAAGGCCGCCGACGCCGGGCGACCCTGGTGGGAGTGGGCGGCGCTCAACGAGCGCGCCGCGTCCGACGCCTACGACCTGCTGGGCTGCCTGCGCCCGTCCATCGAGCCCCGCGCCACCGGGCACATCCCCCAGATCCAGGCCCTGATCGGCGAACTCATCGCGGCCGGACACGCCTACGCCGAGGGCGGTGACGTGTACTTCGCGGTGCGCACGGATCCGGATTACGGGTTCCTGTCCGGGCAGCGCCTGGACGAGATGCAGCAGGGTGAACCGGACGACACAGTGGGGGCTCACAAGCGCGACCCGGCCGACTTCACCCTGTGGAAGGCCGCGAAACCCGGTGAGCCATCGTGGGAGTCGCCGTGGGGTCCGGGCCGGCCCGGCTGGCATATCGAATGCACCGCGATGGCCCGCAGCTACCTGGGCGACGAGTTCGACATCCACGGGGGCGGGCTGGATCTCGTCTTCCCGCACCACGAGAACGAAGCCGCACAGGCGCACGGCGCCGGCCTGCCGTTCGCCCGGTACTGGATGCACTCCTACTGGGTGACGATGGCCGGCGAGAAGATGTCCAAGTCGCTGGGCAACACCCTCGGGGTGGAGGTGCTGACCCGCTCCGTCCGCCCGATCGCGCTGCGCTACTACCTGTCCAGCGTGCACTACCGCTCGTCGATCGAGTACTCGCCCGAGGCGCTGGACGACGCCGCGAAGGCGTTCGAGCGGATCGAGGCGTTCCTGCGCCGGGCCGCCGCGCACGGCGAGGTGTCGGTAGCAGACGTGCCCGAGGAGTTCGCCGAGGCGATGGACGACGATCTGTCGGTGCCCCGGGCGCTGGCGGTGGTGCACGACGCGGTGCGGGCCGGCAACTCCGCGGCGGCCGCGGGCGACTGGGATGCCGCCCTGCAGCAGGCCGGGTCGGTGCGCAGCATGCTGGCCGTGCTGGGCCTGGACCCGTTCGCGGCGCCCTGGGCCGATGCCGGCGCCGGGCCCGCCGACCTGCTGGTGGACGCCACCGGTGCGCTGCTGGGCGAGTTCCTGGCGGAGCGGACCGCGGCCCGGCAGGCGAAGGATTTCGCCGCCGCCGACGCGATCCGGGACCGGTTGGCGCGCGCCGGATTCGCCATCGAGGACACGCCGGACGGGCCCGTGTGGTCAGTGACGGGCCCCCAGCGGTGACGAGGACGGCAGGCAGCGCAGATGGCAGGTAATTCACGCCGCCGCGGGGCGATCCGCAAGGCGGGCACCAAGAAGGGCGCCACCGTCGGATCCGGGGGCAAGCCGCGGAAGTCGTTGCAGGGCAAGGGGCCGACGCCGCCGGCCGAGGTGCGCAAGGGGCACCCGGCGGCGCGCCGGGCGGCGGCCGCGAGCAAGGCGGCCATGTCGGGCAAGGGGGCCGGCGGCCGGGCGGCAAGGGGTGCCTCCACCAAGGTCACCGGGGGCCGGGGCACCCGGCGCAGCAAGGACCTTCCCGAGACCGTCGTCGGGCGCAATCCGGTGGTGGAGGCGCTGCGTGCCGGCGTGCCGGCCACCGCACTGTATGTCGCACAGGGCGTGTCCGCCGACGAGCGGGTGACCGAGGCGGTGCAGATCGCCGGCCGCGCCGGCATCGCGCTGCTGGAGATCTCCCGCCCCGAGATGGACAAGCTCACCGCCGGCGCGGTGCATCAGGGCCTGGCGCTGGCCGTGCCGCCCTACGACTACGCCGACCCGGCGGACCTGCTGGCGCTGGCCCGGGACTCGGGGCAGCCACCTCTGCTGATCGCCGTGGACGGGGTGACCGATCCGCGTAACCTGGGCGCCGTCGTCCGATCCGCGGCGGCCTTCGGGGCGCACGGGGTGCTGGTGCCCGAGCGGCGGTCCGCGGGGATGACGGCCTCAGCCTGGCGCACGTCGGCCGGTACCGCCGCCCGGCTGCGGGTGGCGCGCTGCACCAACCTGGTGCGCACCCTCAAGGAATGGGCGTCGGCCGGGCTGATGATCGCCGGGCTGGATGCCGACGGCACCGTCACCACCGACACATTCGAGCTTGCGACTGGCCCGCTGGTGCTGGTGGTCGGCTCCGAAGGGCGCGGCCTGGCTCGGCTGACCAAAACGGTCTGCGACGTGACGGTGTCGGTGCCCATGGCGCGCGAGGTGGAGTCACTAAACGCCTCGGTCGCGGCCGGGGTGGTGCTCGCCGAGGTGGCCAGACGCCGCCGCGCGAGCTGAGTGCTCCCTCTCGGCTTGTGAGTCTGTGGTGGCGCCATAACGCCACGTGGGGCTCACAAGGCGGAAATGTTGTTGAGAGCGGTTCTCAATATCGGTATGCTGGGTGCGACCACTTACCCAGGAGGCACCGATGCGCGCTCCGCGTCCGAGCCTGCTGGTTGTGCGCCCTGGCTCGACCATCCGCGCTCTGGTCGGGCTGCTCGTTGCGACGCTCGTCACCGCCTCCTGCTCGTCTGTCGCCGCACCGAGCAGCTCGACCGCGGGCGCGAGGGATGACCCCATCCCGGTGGTCGCTTCTACCAACGTATGGGGCGACATTGCCGCCCAGATCGGCGGCCCCCGGGTGGACGTGCGCTCGCTGATCAGCGACCCCAGCCAGGATCCGCACACCTACCAGCCCAGCGGGCGCGACGAGCTCGCCGTGTCCCGGGCGGCGGTGGTCATCGAGAACGGCGGCGGCTACGACGATGTGATCGCCGGCATGGTCCGGGCCGCGGGCTCCGACCCGATCGTCGTCACCGCCGTGGACGTCGCCAAGGCGGCCGCCTCCGATATCCCGATCACCGACAACGAGCACGTCTGGTACGACCTGGATGCGGTGGCGGCGGTCGCCGACCGGCTCGCCGAGGAGTTCACCAAGCTGGACTCCGCCGGCCGGAGCGAGTTTCAGGGCAATCTGGCGGAATTGCGGCTCCGGCTGGACCCGCTGCGCGATGCCCTGGGGCGGATCGGGCAACACCACCCGCACGCCGCAGTGGCGGTGACCGAGCCGCTGCCGCTGTACCTGACCGAGTCGGCCGGGCTGGACAACGTCACCCCCGAGGCGTTCAGCGAGGCCGTGGAGGAGGGCGTCGATGTCACTCCCGCGCAACTCTCCCAGGTGCTCGCGCTGTTCACCGACCATCGCGTCGACGCCCTGGTGTACAACGATCAGTCCACCAGCGCCCAGACCGACCGGGTGCACGCGGCCGCCGAGCAGAACGGTATTCCAGTGGTGCCGGTCAGCGAACTGCTGCCGGCCGGGGAGCACTATCAGGACTGGATGCGGGCGACCATCGACCGCCTCGCCGCCGCGCTGGACCGGGTGGAGCAGCAGTGACGACGCCGACCGCACCCCTGACCCCGGCGCTCGAACTGGCCGGTGCCTCGCTGGCACACGGCCACCGCGTGCTGTGGCGCGATCTCGATCTGCGGGTCGCGCCGGGTGAGTTCATCGCGGTGCTGGGCGCGAACGGTTCGGGAAAGACGAGCATGCTGCGAGCGATTCTGGGCGAGCAGGAGCTGACCTCGGGCACCGTCCGGGTGGCGGGACGGGTGGTGCGGCGGGGCAGCAGGCAGGTGGGCTACGTCCCGCAGCGCATCGCGATCGATCCGGTCACCCCGATCCGCGCCCGCGACCTGGTACGTCTCGGCGTGGATGGGCACCGGTGGGGGACGGGCATCGTCGGCGTGGCTCGGGCCCGCCGGCGGGTGCAGGAGCTGCTGGAGTCGGTGGGCGCCAGTGCCTTTGGCGACGCTCCGGTGTCGCAGTTGTCCGGTGGCGAGCTGCAGCGGGTCCGGATCGCCGAGGCGCTGGCCGGGGATCCGGCGCTGCTGCTGTGTGACGAACCATTGGCCGCACTGGATCTCGCGCAGGCACAGACCGTGGTGTCGCTGTTGGACGCCCGTCGCCGGGAACGGGGCACCGCCCTGCTGTTCGTGACGCACGACATCAACGCGGTACTCGGCGCGGCCGACCGGGTGCTGTACCTGGCGAGCGGCCGATTCCGGCTCGGTGCCCCGGACGAGGTGCTGACCTCGGCCGGGCTGAGCGAGCTGTACGGTGCGCCGGTGGACGTGTTCCACACTCAGGGCAGGGTGATCGTGGTGGCAGCCACCGACCCCGGTGCGGCGCAACACGATCCGCACATACCCGAGCATGTCCTGACGGGGGAGCCGTCGTGATCTCCTCCGTGGACGATGTGTTCAACTTCTCCGACTACGGGGCGCTGATCGCGCTGCTGCACAACTCGATCATTGCGGGAGCGCTGCTGGGGCTGATCGGTGGCCTGATCGGGGTTTTCGTCATGATGCGCGACCTGAGCTTCGCGGTGCACGGCATCAGCGAGCTGTCCTTCGCGGGCGCGTCGCTGGCGTTGTTGATCGGGGTCGACGTGGTCGCCGGATCGGTGGTGGGGTCGCTGGCGGCGGCGCTGATCTTCGGTGCGCTCGGCGTGCGGGCCCGGGAGCGCTCCTCGATCATCGGGGTGCTGATGCCGTTCGGGCTGGGCCTGGGCGTGCTGTTCCTGTCGCTGTACAAGGGCAGGGCTGCCAACAAGTTCGGGCTGCTGACCGGGCAGATCGTGTCGATCGACGACCCCGGGCTGATCTGGCTGTCGGTGGTCTCGGTGGTGGTGCTGGCGGCGCTGGCCGTGCTGTGGCGCCCGTTGATGTTTGCCACCGTGGACCCCGAGATCGCGGCCGCACGCGGTGTTCCGGTGCGGCTGCTGTCGCCGGTGTTCATGATCGTGCTGGGCCTGACGGTGGCGATGAGCGTGAAGACCATCGGGGCGCTGCTGGTGCTGGCGCTGCTGGTGACGCCGGCCGCCGCGGCGATGCGCGTCACCGTCTCGATGCTGTGGGTCCCGGTGCTGTCCGTGGTGTTCGCGACGGTGAGCATGGTGGGCGGCATCATGCTGGCGCTCGGCGGGCGGCTGCCGATCTCGCCCTACATCACCACGATCTCGTTCGCGATCTACCTGGGCTGCCGGCTGGTGGGCAGGATCAGGGCGCGCCGCGGCTGGGCAGCCCGGCCGTCGCCGGAGCACCGCACTCCCGCCCTGACAGCCTGACGGCGCTTATCAACTCGGCCGGAATGGGACCGGTGTGACGGAAGTTGCCGAGTTGGGAGGCGCCGAGCAAGTTGATAAGCGCCGGCTGATGGCCAAGGGGCGGTGACGGGAATCCCGTCACCGCCCCTGGTCGGTCAACCTCAGGCCTGCGCCCCGGCCACCTGTACCGAGTCCGCCGGAACCTCTGCCGACGCGGCAAGCCGCTCGCCGGTCTCGGGGTTGAACACGTGGATGTGTTCGGCGTCGGTCACCGACGCCCGAACCACCGCGCCGGACGTCGGGTGCACCCGGGCCTCGGTCCGGATCACCAGACGATCGCCGTCCGGGCCGTGCCCATGCACGAACGAGTCGGCGCCCAACTCCTCGACCAGATCCACCGTCACCGGGACCCCGTCACCGCCGAGGGTGATGTTCTCCGGGCGGACGCCGAACACGATCTCCTTCAGGCCCGCCGCATGCGCCTCGGACAGCAGATCCCGCGGCAGCGCCACCGTGGTATCGCCGAGCTTGGCGCCCTCCGCGGCCAGCGGCACGGTCAGCAGGTTCATCGCCGGCGACCCCATGAACCCGGCCACGAACACGTTGGACGGCTTGTCGTACAGGGTGCGCGGGGTGTCGCACTGCTGCAGCACGCCGTCCTTGAGCACCGCCACCCGGTGACCCATCGTCATGGCCTCCACCTGGTCGTGCGTCACGTACACGGTGGTGGTGCCCAGCCGCGCCTGCAGCTCGGCGATGTTCGCGCGGGTCTCCACCCGCAGCTTGGCATCCAGGTTGGACAGCGGCTCGTCCATCAGGAACACCGACGGCTCCCGCACGATCGCCCGGCCCATCGCGACCCGCTGCCGCTGACCACCGGAGAGCGCCTTCGGCTTACGGTCCAGGTACTTTTCCAGGTCCAGCAGCCCGGCGGCCTCGCGCACCTTGGCGGCGATTTGCGGCTTGGGCACCCCGCGCAGCTTCAGCGCGAAGCCCATGTTCTCGGCCACCGTCATGTGCGGGTAGAGCGCGTAGCTCTGGAACACCATCGCGATGTCCCGGTTCTTCGGGGGCACGTTGGTCACGTCCCGGCCACCGATCAGGATGCGGCCCTCGTTGATGTCCTCCAGGCCGGCCAGCATCCGCAGCGCGGTGGACTTGCCGGAGCCCGACGGCCCGACCAGCACCAGGAACTCACCGTCGTGGATGTCCAGGCTGAGCCCGTCCACCGCGCGTACCGGTGGGTTGCCCGGGTAGATGCGGGAAGCCTCGTCGTAGGTCACTTCTGCCATGGTCACGTCCTTGTCGTCGGCCGGGCACTCGGACAACCCGGGGCACCCTTGCAGGAGGTATTGGGCCCGACGCTACGGCCCGGACACCGCCCAGGCAAGCGCGGTCGGGATAGCGCTTTCCCAGGTGCGGAAGGTTCACTCGGATGGGCTAACAGGCGGAGCGGTCCGGAGTCGGCGGACCCACCGGGACCGGAAAGCTCCGGCGAGGCTACGGTTCTGCCATGCAGCGCGCGTCACGATCGCATCCGGCGGCCACGCTGGCCTCGCTGGCTGCCGAATTGGGCGTCTCGCGCACCACGGTGTCCAACGCCTATAACCGGCCCGACCAGCTGTCCCCGCAACTGCGCGTCCGCATCATGGAGACCGCCCGCCGGATGGGGTATGCCGGCCCGGATCCGGTCGCCCGTTCGCTGCGCACCCGGCGGGCCGGTGCGATCGGCCTGCTGCTCACCGAGCAGCTCTCCTACGCCTTCCGCGACCCCGCCGCAGTGTCGTTCCTGGAGGGTCTGACCCTGGAGTGCGACAAGGCCCGGATCGGGCTGTTGCTGGTTCCCGCTAGCCCGGACTCGGAGGACGTGGCGGCGGTGGCCAGCGCCGCGGTCGACGGATTCGTGGCCTACTCGATGCCGGACGACGACCCGCATCTGCAAGCCGTGCTGGCCCGGCCGTTGCCCGCCGTGGTGTGCGACCAGCCGAGCGTGCCGGGCGCGGCGATGGTGGGGATCGATGATGCCGCCGCGAGCCGCCAAGTGGCCGAGCACCTGGCGACGCTGGGTCATCGCCGGGTCGGGGTGATCTGCATGCGGCTGGGGCGGGCGCATCGGGATGGGCCGGTGGACCTGGCCCGCCAGCAGGCCGCGCACTATCACGTACAGCGGCATCGCCTGGCCGGGCTTCGGGAAGGCTTCACGGCGGCCGGGGTGGCCTGGGACCGGATCCCGGTGGTGGAGCGGTTCGACCACACGGTGCAGGCCGGGGCGTCGGCCGCGGAGGAGTTACTCGGCCTGGATCCAGGGCTCACGGCCATCGTCGCCACCTCGGACGTGCTGGCGCTGGGGGCGATCCAGACGGTGCACAGTCGCCACCAGCGGGTGCCGGAGGATGTATCGGTGACGGGGTTCGACGGCATTCGCGGGGCGTTCGAGGCGCGGCTGACGACCGTGCAGCAGCCGGTGGTGGACAAGGGCCGGCACGCGGCGCGACTGCTGCTGGACCCCGCGGTGCACGCCGAGCCGCGGCGGGTCGTGCTGCCGACCTCGTTCGTGCCCGGCGCCACCTCCGGTCCGCCGCGGATGTAGTCGAGGCGTTCGCGGAGGTAACCGCTCGGGTGAATCCGCTGCTTTTTGCCGTCCAGATCAGACCAAGATCACCGCCACCTGGGGAAATGCCGCGCTCGCCGAATCTGGGCGACACTTTCCAGCGGATCCCGGTCAGGTCCGAACTACCGGTGCCGGCTGGCCCGCTGTTCCCGGCGGTGTGCCCGGGCGACCCGCGCCGACAGCAACACGCCCAGCAGGTCGGCCACCGCGGTGGGCGACTCCACCCGCAGTCGGGCCGCCGTGTCTCCCGGCCCCACCTTCACACCCAGATCGTGCGGGCCCAGCGCGGTGAACGCGTTCTCGTCGGTCACGTCGTCACCGAGGTACACGGCATCGGTGCTGCCGGTCATCGCGCGCAGCGTCTGCAGCGCCGAGCCCTTGTCCACGGCGACCACCGACAGTTCGACCACCTTCTTGCCGCGCATCGTTCGGATGGCCGGATCCGCGCTGATCTCGGTGGTGATTTCCCGCTCGGCGGCGGCGGCGTCGGCGTCGTCGGTCTGCCGCAGGTGAACGGCGACGCCCACCGGCTTGGGCTCCAGCCGGACCGCCGGGTGCCGCTCGCGAATTCCCTCCAGCGCCCCGCGCAGCCATTCCAGGGTGGAGGACTCGGCGTCGGTCAGGGCACGCGGACCCACGCCTCCGGCGGAGGCTCCCGGCGGCAGTCGCCGTTCGGCGCCGTGGCTGCCCACCAGATACAGCCGGCCCGGGTCGCCGATCAGCGCCTGCAGGTCGGCCAACGACCGGCCGGACACCACGGCCACGGTGGTGTCCGGAAGCGCCGCGATCGCGTGCAGGTTCTCCAGTGCTTCGGGCACCGCTCGGGCGTCCGGCGGATGGTTCACGATCGGCGCGAGGGTGCCGTCGAAGTCGCTGGCGATCAGCAGCCGTTCGGTGCCGGCAACCCGGCGGGCCGCGCGCACCACTGAGGCGGGCAACCGGCCCGCCGCCGTGGCAATCCGGTCCCGATGTTCGCGCACCGCGCCCAGGAACGACGACGCCCAGCGATCCACATCGTGCGAGAGCACCTGCCGGCGCAGCGCCCGCATCCGTTGCCGCGCATCGCCTTCGGGCATATTCAACGCGGTCCGCAGGCCCTCCTTCACCCCGTCGGTGTCGTAGGGATTCACCAGCACCGCCGAGCGCAACTCGTGGGCGGCGCCGGTGAACTCACTCAGCAGCAGCACCCCGCCACCGTCGGCCCGGCACGCGACATACTCCTTGGCGACCAGGTTCATCCCGTCCCGCAGCGGCGTCACCGTCATCACGTCGGCCGCCACGTAGAACGCCGCCAACTCCTCGCGCGGCAGCGAGTGGTGCAAGTAGTGCACCGCGGGCCGCCCGATCCGGCCGTGCTCGCCGTTGAGCGCCCCCACCTGCCGCTCAATCTCCTCCCGCATGCGTGCATACGAGGTCAGCCGCTCCCGGCTGGGCGTGGCGATCTGCACCAGCACGGTGTCCTGCACCGACGGGTCCCGTTCGGCGAGCAACTCGCCGAAGGCGCGCAGCCGCACGTTGATGCCCTTGGTGTAGTCCAGCCGGTCGACCCCCAGGATCAGCCGGCGCGGTCCGCCGAGATCGGCGCGTATTCGGGCGGCGTCGTCCCGTGCGCGTTGCGAGGCAGCGAGTTTCGCCTGGCTGGCCGAGTCGATCGAGATGGGGAAGGCGGCCGCTCGCACCGTGCGCCCATCGTGCTCGATGAGGCTGCCCGACACGGCGGCCCCGGTCAGCAGTCGGGCCAGACGGACGAAGTTGCGGGCACCGCCGGGCAATTGGAAGCCGACCACGTCGGCGCCCAGCAGACCGCTGACGATCTCAGCGCGCCACGGCAACCGCATGAACAGTTCGGTCGGCGGGAACGGAATGTGCAGGAAGTACCCGATCCGCACATCGGGGCGCAGGCGACGGAGCATCGCGGGTACCAGCTGCAACTGATAGTCGTGGATCCAGACGATGCCGTCGGTGTCGGCGACCTCGGCAGCCGCCTGCGCGAACCGACGATTGACCCGTTCATAGGTCTCCCACCACTGTCGGTGGAACTCCGGAGCGACCACCGCGTCGTGGTAGAGCGGCCACAGTGTGGCGTTGGAGAATCCCTCGTAGTAGCTGGCCACCTCGCCGCTGGACAGCGTCACCGGGTACAGCGAAACGTTGTCCGCAACAGTCGGTTCCAGGCTGAGGTCGGCGCTGCCGGGCCAGCCGATCCAGGCTCCGTGCTGGCGGGACAGCAGCGGCGCCAGTGCGGTGACCAGCCCGCCAGGTGCCTGCTGCGCGGTGGTGCTGCCGTCGGGCTGGCGCTGCAGGTCGAACGGCAGTCGATTGGCGACCACCACCAGGGAGGACCGGTGCCCGGCAGCACCATTTCCCGAGATCGGTGACGAGGGTTTTTGCGCCGAACCTCCGGCAAAGTCCGCGATGTCGTGGTCGCCAGCGGGGTGATCGGGCCGGACCAGCGGCGCTAACGGATCCGATCCCACCCCTTGACAGTATCCGCGCGGGGTGCGGGCCAAACCAGTGCCCGCCCGGATGGGTCCGCGCGGCGCCGGAGCTGAGCCTTAAGGTGTTCGACGTCTCGAGGCGTTCGACCTCGACGACGTCAGTGACCGAACGGGTCCGGGTCCGTCCCCGGCATCCAGCTCAGTCCGGGAACTCCCCAGCCCCTGGCCTTCACCATCTTCTTGGCTGCCCGGGCGTTCCGGCCGATGAGCCGGTCGAGGTACAGGTGTCCGTCCAGATGGTCGGTCTCGTGTTGCAGGCACCGCGCGAAGAACCCCGTGCCCTCGACCTGCACAGGCGTGCCCTCGACGTCCACACCCGTCACCTTCGCCCACTGGGCACGTCCGGTGGGGAAGTTCTCGCCGGGCACCGACAGGCAGCCCTCGAAGTCGTCGTCCGGATCCGGCATGGTCTCGGGGATCTCGGAGGTCTCGATCACCGGGTTGACCACGTACCCTCGGTGTCGGATGCCCTCGTCGTCCGGGCAGTCGTAGATGAAGATCCGGCGGTCGTCGCCCACCTGGTTGGCGGCCAGCCCCGCTCCGTGCGCGGCGGTATTGGTCTGGAACAGATCGTCCACGAACGCGGCGAGTTCGTCGTCGAAATCGGTGACCAGGCGGGTAGGCCGGTGCAACACCGGCTCGCCGCAGATCACGATGGGGCGGATGGTCACGAAAGGCATGGTATCGGCCGCCCAGCGGGCGCGGGCTCCGGTAGGGCCGGCACGCGGCGGCCCTGACCACGGGCACTAACCGTCTGCTCCGCATGGGTGCAGCATGATCACGCAGAGGTGATGCCGCGTGATCGGCCGGATACGTTCAGTCATGAATCCGGCTGAACCACCCGGATGGGGAGATCGTTTCACTCGTCCGTGGCTGGGCTTGCTTGCGGTGGGTACGCAACAATCGAACCCGTGAGCACAGGGGGTGACGGCGGCGCGGGGATCGACCCGACCGAGCGACGGGGAGCGGCGGGTTCTACCCGGTCGCTGATGGCGCGGGCCGCCTCCGCACTGATCGCAGTGGTCGTCGTGTTGCTGATCGGCACTGCGGGGACGGCCGCCGCCGTTCAGGATGATTCGGGCGCCTCCGGGTCGACCGGCACGGGTATCTCGCTGATCCCGCCCACCTCGAGCGCATTGGCCTCGCGGGGTGAGGCCCCGACCCCGACCTCCGGCGGCGTCTGGATCTCCTTGATTCCACCGACGTCCAGCGCCATCGCACCGTCCTCTTCGAGCCAGCCACGCGACGCCGGTGTGCAACGACCGGCCCAGGTCCGCCCGCCAGCGGGCGAGCGCGCCACCGGAGTCGAGCGGCCCGGTGCATCGTCGGCCGGCGACAGTCGCGCGACCGCGCCAGGCACCTCGGCAGGGTCGGCCGGCTCCGTGGCGGAGCCCGCCGGATCCGATGCCGGACCTGGCTCCCGCCCCGGGATGGACCTCTTCCTGGTGGTGACCGTGGCCGCCGCGGTGCTGCTGGTCGCGGGCCTGGCAACCTTCCTGCTCGCGCGCGCCCGCCGACTCCGTCACCGCTCCATCGTCTAGTAACAGTCAGTAGTCGACTAGAGTCATTCGGTCGGTAGATCACCGTACGGGTCGCGCCGTCGCAGTGTCATCGATGACGAGCACCAGTGTCTCGTGGCAGGCATTTGAGCGGACCGATCGCGACATTCGGTAGCTCAATCCACTCATGAACTCGTCAGAAATCACCCGTTAGTGTTGTCGGTTCACTCGGGTGGGCATAGGTAGGCGGACTGTCGGTAGTGCAGAATCAGTGCGGGAGATCGTGCCCGCGCGCAAGCGATCGGCACGGACAGTGATAGAACTCCGGGATCAGGTGTAACCCGGCCGGGTGATAGCCGGTCGGCACCGCAACGGTGGGGAGAAGCAGGACATGTCCAGGCATCGGAAGCCAACAACTCGTCGCAGCCCGATCTGGCGAATCGCGTCCGCTCTGCTAGGGGTCATCTCCCTGGTGGTCGCGATGGCCGTCACCAGCACGGTTGCCTCGGCCGCGGCGACGTCGACGTTCACCGTCACCGCCGGTGTCGCGGCCACGCCCGCGGGCGGGCTGCCCGGCGGGGACGCGACCACGGCGGCGCTCAAGCTCACGGCGTTCAAGGCCGGGGCGACCGTTCAGCCCGGCGACCAGCTCACCTACGTCCTGCAGGTGGTCAACAACGCCACCTCGGGCGCCGAGGCCCAGCCGGTGACGGTGGTCGACGACATCTCCGGTCTGTTGGAGCATGCTGCGATCGCCTCATCCGCCGACGAGTTGGCCGCCGCCGGCATCAGCGTGGACGCCGATGCCGGCACATTGAGCTGGACGCCGGGGTCCGATGTGGCGCCCGGCCAGTACGCGACGACGTCGTTCCAGGTGACCGTGAACGACGACGTCACCGGCGAGGTGTCGCTGAAGACGGCTGCGGCCCCGCAGGGTTCGACCTGCGAGGTCGAGAGCTGCGCCACGTCGCTGACCGTGCAGGGGGCGGCAGAGAGTTCGTCCCAGGCACCCGCGAGCAGCGACGAGGCGCCCACCACCTCCAGCGATGCCCCGACCTCCAGCGACGCATCCTCCCAGCAGCCCAGCACCTCCCAGCAGCCCAGCACCTCCGAGCAGTCCAGTACCTCCGAGCAGTCCAGTACCTCCGAGCAGTCCAGTA
>CALANS010000182.1 GCA_937926105.1 uncultured Actinomycetes bacterium
ACAGCTCGAGACAGCTCGAGACAGCTCGAGACAGCTCGAGACAGCTCGAGACAGCTCGAGACAGCAGAGCATCGGTCCTCATCGCCGCCGCCGTCACCGCTGCCCGGCCTGTCACCGCCGCCCGGCCCGCACCCGCCGGCCGTCCGGGCAGCCCCCTTGCGGCCGATAGGATTCGGCCATGGTGACCGTGCGCGAGCAGCTGGCCACCTCGGGACCGCACTTCTCGGTCGAGTTCTTCCCGCCCCGCGACGGTGACGAGGAATCCGCGCTGTGGCATGCGATCCGTCGGTTGGAGGCGCACCGCCCGGCATTCGTGTCCGTCACCTACGGGGCGGGAGGCTCGCACCGGGATCGCACCATCAGGGTCACCGAGCGGATCGCCGCGCAGACCACCCTGTTGCCGGTCGCGCACCTGACCGCGGTCGGGCACACCGTCGCCGAGTTGCGCCAGGTGATCGGCTCCTACGCCGCAGCCGGCATCCGCAACATTCTGGCGCTGCGCGGCGATCCACCGGGGACCGACCCGTTGGCCCCCTGGGTGGCCACACCCGGTGGCCTGCAGCACGCCGACGAGCTGGTGTCGCTGACCCGCTCGCTCGGTTCGTTTTGCGTCGGTGTGGCCGCCTACCCGACCGGGCACCCGCAGTCGCCGGACCTGGCCAGCGACACCCGGTATCTGGCCGGCAAGGTCGCCGCGGGCGCGGATTTCGTGATCACCCAGATGCTGTTCTCGGCCGCCGACTATGTCGCGCTGCGGGACCGCGTGGCCGCCGC
Organism: uncultured Actinomycetes bacterium; assembly: GCA_937926105.1. The sequence goes on from CALANS010000182.1 coordinate 775, forward strand.
CGGCGTGTCGGTCCCGATCATCCCGGGCATCATGCCGGTGACGAGTTCCGCGCGGCTGGCCCGGATCTGCCGGCTGTCCGGGCAGCCGGTGCCGCCCGAGCTGGCGGACCGGCTGCGCACCGTCGAGGGCGATCCGGCAGCCGGCCGCGCGATCGGCCTGCGGCACGCCCTGGCGATGTGCCGCGAGCTGCTGGACCTGGGCGTCCCGTCGCTGCACTTCTATACCTTCAACCGGTCCACCATGACGCTGGAGCTGCTGGCCGCGCTGGGGATGGGTGCCGGGCGGCACCGAACCGCGGTCGCCCGAACCAGCAGCTGACCGACCGGACCAACGACCCGCGGGGGTGATGAGGTGGACGTCCGACTCCCCGCCGCCTTCGGTCTGTCCGCCCTGGTACTGATCCTGGCCGTGGTCGCCGTCCGGGTTTCGCGCCGGTTCGGATTGCCCACCCTGCTGCTGTACCTGGGCATCGGCATGCTGCTGGGCAACGCCGGGTTCGGCATCGACTTTTCCAACACCCTGCTGACCGAGCATCTCGGCCTCGCGGCGCTGGTGTTCATCCTCACCGAGGGTGGCCTGACCACCCGGTGGGCCACCGTGCGGCCGGCGCTGGGGCTGGGGGCGTGCCTGGCGACGGTGTCCGTGGCGGTGTCCATCGCGGTGGCCGGGACCGGGGTGCACCTGCTGATGGGCTTCGACTGGCGCACCTCGCTCACCTGGGGTGCGGTGTTGTCCAGTACCGACGTGGCCGCGGTGTTCTCGGTGTTGCGCGGGGTGGGGGTTCGGCCCCGGCTGGCCGCCGCGCTGGAGTTGGAGTCCGGCCTGAACGACGCTCCCGTGGTGATCGCGGTGCTGCTGTTCGCAGGCGGCGGCGAGATCAGCTGGACCGACCCGCTGTTGGTGGTCTACGAGCTGATCGCCGGCGCGGCGGTCGGCCTGGCACTGGGCTTCGCCGGATCTTGGTGGCTGCGCCGCGGTGCCCTGCCCGCCAACGGCCTGTACCCGCTGGCCACCATCGCGGTCGCCGGCGGCGCCTACGCGGTGGCGCAGTTCGCGCACTCCTCCGGGTTTCTGGCCACCTACCTGGCCGCGCTGGTGCTGGGCAACAGCGCGCTGCCGCAGCGGGCCTCGACGCTGTCGTTCGCCGAGGGACTGGGCTGGGTGGCGCAGATCGGGCTGTTCGTGCTGCTCGGCCTGTACGTCGACCCGACCAAGCTGCCCGCCGCCCTGGTGCCCGGCGTGCTGATCGGTCTGATGGTGCTGGTGTTGGCCCGCCCGCTGTCGGTGATCGCGGCGGCGCTGCCATTCCGATTACCGTGGCGCGAGCAGGTCTTCCTGTCCTATTCGGGGCTGCGCGGCGCGGTGCCCATCGTGCTGGCGCTGATCCCGCTCACCCTGGGCCAGGCGCACAGCGCGGAGCTGGTGGCCGTGATCGTGGTCGCCGTGGTGATCTACACGTTGCTGCAAGGCACCTCGCTGCCCGCGGTGGCGCGCGCCCTGAGGGTGGTGGGGGACGGCGGCGAGGCCGAGGAGGTGCACATCGACGTCGCACCGCTGGAGGAGATGGGCGCGCATGTGTTGCAGGTGCGCATCCCGGACGGGTCGCGGATGCATGGGGTGTACCTGACCGAGCTGCGGCTGCCTGCCGGGTCAGTGGTGGCGCTGGTGCTGCGGGCCGGAGCGGGCGTCACGATCGACCGGACGACCCGGCTGCAGGCCGGCGACCAGCTGCTGATCGTCACTCCGGAGCGGGTGCGGGCGGCGACCGAGCGGCGGCTGCGGGCGGTGGCCAGGGGCGGGGCGCTGGCCGACTGGTTTGCCGGGCGATCGGCGACGCGGGACGGGCGGCGGTCCGGCGAGCCCGGGTGAGTTTGCAAGACTGGACCGGTGACGACGCACCAGCCCACCGACCCAGTCGGCGCCCCGCGGGACCCGGACGCGCCCGGGGCGCCGCCGGACACCCCCGCCCCGGCCGGGCGGGTGGCGTGGTGGCGGGCGTTGCTGCTGATCGGTATCGCCGTCGCCGTGTTGATCGTCGACGTGATCACCAAGGCGGTCGTGGTGGCGACCATCGACCCGGGGGAGAACATCCGAATCCTCGGCGGCCTGGTCTATCTGACCCAGATCCGCAATGCCGGGGCGGCGTTCTCGATGGCGACCGGGATGACCTGGGTGCTGGCGATCATCGCATTCGCGGTCGTCGCCTTCATCGTGCGGATGGCGCCTCGGCTGCGCTCCACACCGTGGGCCGTGTGCCTGGGGTTGGTGCTGGGCGGGGCGTTGGGCAACCTCACCGACCGGGTGTTCAGAGCGCCCGGATTCCTCCAGGGCCACGTGGTCGACTTCATTTCGGTGTTCGCGCCGGATGCGCAGCGCTTCCCGGCATTCAACGCTGCGGACTCGGCGATCACCATCGGCGGCGTCATGCTGGTATTGATCGCGCTGCTGGGCTACGACTTCGACGGCGGGCGGCACCGCGGCAAGGGCGCCAGGACGGCGGCGACGCAGCCAGACGGTGGAGACACGGCCGGTGCCGGGACCGATGCGGGTCGAGACGGTGACGGGACCGGTGGGGATCCAGACGGTGACGAGACCGGTGGAGGCGGAGTCGGTGACGGGGTGACCGGGATCGCCGGCGGTGACGGTGCAGATGCGGGCGAGGCCGGTGACGGGACCGGCGGGAACGACCCCGGGGACCGCCGGACCGATGGGTGAGTTCCGCCGCCTTCCGGTGCCCGACGGCCTGGCCGGGCTGCGCGCGGATGCCGGGCTGGCCCGGCTGCTGGGCCTGAGCCGGACCAGAGTGGCCGGCATGCTCGACGCCGGCGAGGTCACCGTGGACGGGCTGCCGCTCGGACGTTCGTCACCGCTGGATTCCGGCAGCTGGCTGGAACTCACCCTGCCCGACCCGCCCGCCGCGCCCACGGTCACCGCCCTGCCGGTCGACGGTCTGCGGGTGCTGTACACCGACGCCGACATCGTGGTGGTGGATAAACCGGTCGGGGTGGCCGCCCACCCCAGCCCGGGCTGGACCGGCCCGACGGTGCTCGGCGGGCTGGCGGCGGCCGGCATCACCCTGACCACGTCCGGTGCGGCGGAACGGCAAGGCATCGTGCACCGGCTGGATGTCGGCACCACCGGGGTGATGGTGCTGGCGCGCAGCGAGCACGCCTACACGGTGCTCAAGGACGCGTTCCGGCAGCGCACCGTGGACAAGGTCTATCACGCGATCGCGCAGGGGCACCCGGACCCCACATCCGGCACGATCGACGCGCCGATCGGGCGACACCCCAAGGCGGACTACAAGTTCGCCGTGGTGGCCGGCGGTCGGGACAGCATCACGCACTACGAGACGATCGAGGCGTTCCCGGCTGCGACGTTGCTGCGGGTGCACCTGGAGACGGGACGGACCCACCAGATCCGGGTGCACTTCGCGGCGGTGCGTCACCCCCTGGTGGGCGACCGAACCTACGGTGCCGACCCGGCCCTGGCACAGCGGCTATCGCTGTCCCGGCAGTGGCTGCACGCCCGGTCGCTGAGCTTCGCGCATCCTGCGGACGGCCGGTCGGTGACGTTCACCAGCGAGTACCCGGACGACCTGGCCCACGCCCTGGACCTGTTGCGCGCCACCGGGTAACCGGAAGGAGACTGGCATGGACTGGGGTCGGGAACTGGCCGAGCAGATCACCTGGCATTGGCGGGCGCAATTGCGGCCCCGGCTGGAGGGGCTGACCGACGAGGAGTACTTCTGGGAACCGGTGCCGGGCTGCTGGAGTGTCCGCCCACGTGCCGAGGCGACCACCCCGACGGCGGCGGGCGGCGGCGACTACGTCATCGACTATGCCTACCCGGCACCCATACCGGCGCCGGTGACCACCATCGCGTGGCGCATCGGGCACATCCTGGTGGGCGTCCTCGGGTGGCGTAACGCGCGCTATTTCGGAGGACCGCAGGTCGACTTCGACACCTACGTCTTCCCAGTCGGGGCCGTCGACGCGCTGCGCAGGCTGGATCAGGAGTATGCGACCTGGGTGGCAGGTATCACGGCGCTGACCGGTGACGAGCTGGCGGAAAACTGTCGAGAGCCGGGATTCGAGAACAGCAGCATAGCGGCGCTGGTGCTGCACATCCATCGCGAGCTCATTCATCACGGCGCCGAGATTGCGCTACTGCGCGATCTGTACACCTGGCGAGAGACCGGGCGGCCCATCCGCTCGTGACGCGCGCTCGCCGGGGGAACGTCGGCCTGGCCCCCGCGGGATCAGGGCGCGATCGGCCAGCCGACGATGGTCTGCGGGATGTCCGGCCGGATGCACCATTTGAGTCCGGCCAGCACCGTTTCGGACGGGATCAGGAACACCGACCAGCCGTCGGCCGTGCGGCCGGGGGCGACACCTACCCCGAAGGCCGGATGCGTGGCGACGGCGACGTTGGCCCGGCCCAGCAGCACGTGCGCGTCGGTCTCCAGCACCAGGTTGGCGTCGCCCACCGGGTAGTAGTGCGCCTGGCCGGCATTCTGCACCGAGCTGTGCACCAGCACCGCGCGCTGGCCGGGTTCCATCCGGTATCCGGCGTCGGTGAGCACCGCGTCGCCCGGGTCGAGGACCGCCAGGACCGTCACGGTCAGCTGCTCGCCGCCCGGTCCGGTGACATGCTGCGGTTCCCAGCGCGGTGGCCCCGGTGTCACGGGACTCGCCGATGACGGCGGATTGGCCGGTGCTGCGGTTTCGGGTGGTGCTGGGGGTTCGGCAGGCACCGCCGGCGCCTCGTCGACGCGCGCCCAGGACGAGCTGCCAGCCGGTCCCCAGGCCGAGCCTGCGTCCGGCGCACCGCCGGGTTCTGCGGTGTCTGGCGCGGGGCTGCCGACCGGAGGGGCGTCGGGAGCCGGTTCGGCGGCCGGCACCGGCCCGGACGCCGGCGCCTCCGGCTGTCCGAACGGGGGCTGACCCAGCGGCACCGCACCGGCAATCGCCTGTTCGTGCGGGGGCACCGGCGAGGCCGGCGGCAACAGCACCGGTGCCGGTACCCCCGGCGTCGCAGCGGCTCCGGTGGGTGACGATGCCGGCGCCGGCATGCCCGGCGGCGCGACGACCGGCACCGGCGGCGCCGTCGTCAGCTGGACGGCCACCGGCGGCTGCGGGCCGGACATCGATGCCTCGGCAGGCCCCGGCACCGGCGGGGCGCCCGTAGCGGGCGCCGGTTGATGGCTCGTCAGCGGGACCCCGCTCGTCGCCGGACCGGACTGCGCGATGTGCCACAGCTGCTGCCGGTCGCCGTCGGCCACCAGGCGCAGCGGCAGTCCACGCTCGGCCATCGACACCAGCCGGAGTGCCGCCTCCGCCTGGCTCATCCGCGCGTTCCATGCCGCGTTCGCCAGCGGGATGTAGGCGTTGTTGATCAGCTCGGCCAGCAGCCGCAGATCATCGGTGTCCGGGATCGGTCGGTCGGCCGGAAGATCGGGGATCGTCACAGCGCAAACGCTACCCGGAGCGTGGCCGCTTCGGCATGCGACCGGCGATGTGTCCCGGTTCGAGCGGTGTGGGCGGAGGACGGCGGTGCCCCAACGGAATCCACAGAAATCTGGTAGTGGCCGAGCGGCCGAGGCGGGCCTACGATCCGCCGTGGACAGATCCGTCCAACACTCCGTCTCGAAGGGAGGTGCGCCCGCCCACCCGACGGACGCAACGCACGTGAAACGCTCACGTATCACCCCACGAATCGCCCTACTCGCTACCGCATGCACGGCCGCAGCAACGGTCCTGCTGGCCGTCGCTCCGGCGGCCTCCGCCCAGCCGGCGGGCCGCACCAGCGCCGTGTCGGGCAATACTCCCGGCTGGGTAGCGGTCGCTCAGCGGCTGGGCCCGGCGGACTCCGGCGAACGACTGGACCTGACGGTCTGGTTGCGGTTGCGCAACGAGGGCCAGCTGAAGCGGCAGCTGCGCGCGCAGTACACCCAGGGCAGCCGGAACTATCACTCCTGGCTCAACCAGGCGCAGTTCGACGCGGCGTATTCGCCGACGGACCAGCAGGTGCGGGCGGTGTCCAACTACCTGCGGGCGCGGGGCCTGACGGTCGGCGCGGTCGCGGACAACAACTTCTACGTCCACGCCAGCGGGTCGGTCGCGACGGTGCAGAAGGCCTTCCATGTCGCGATCAACAACTACCGCTACCGCGGCAAGACCTACCAGGCGAACGCATCCGATCCCACCGTCTCCACCGCCGGCGGCGGGAACATCGCCTTCATCTCCGGCCTCAACAGTGCCGCCGCCTACCGGCCGGACATCGCCCGCGCTGCCGGCTCCGGGCCGAAGACCGCCGTGGTGTACGACGTGCTGTGCGGCGACATGAACACGACGAAGACGCTGGACTTCACGGACAACTCCTCGCAGACCTTCACCGGATTCATTCCTTGCGGCTATGACGGCGACCAACTGCAGAAGGCCTACGGCGTCGATCAGGTCATCGACAGCGGGATCGACGGATCCGGCCAGACGGTGGCGATCGTGGACGCCTACGGCAGCCCGACCATCCTGCAGGACGCCAACGCCTTCTCGGCTGCCTCCGGCCTGCCGGCACTGAACTCCTCGAACTTCCAGGTGATCTCGCCGCTGGGCACGGTCAACAAGAAGGAGTCCCCGGCCCAAGACCCGATTGGCTGGCAGGCCGAGGTGACGCTGGACGTCGAGGCCGTGCACGCGATGGCACCGGGCGCCAAGATCGTGCTGATGGCGGCCCCGAACAACTACGCCGATCTGGACCAGACCATCAACTGGATCGTCGTGCACCACGTGGCCACCATCGTCACCAACAGCTGGGGGTTGTCCACCGACCTGGCGGCACCCGGGCAGGCCAGCCGCGATGAGCGGATCTTCATGCAGGCGGCAGCCGAGGGCATTGGGCTGGACTTCTCCTCCGGCGACAATGGCGACGAGTTGGCCAACACCGGCGTTGCGAGCGTGGACTACCCGGCCAGTTCGCCGTGGGTGACGGCGGTCGGCGGCACCAGCCTGTTCTTGAACGGCGACAACGGCTACGCCTTCGAGACCGGGTGGGGCAACGAGCTGTCCAGGTTGGCCTCCTGCGCGACGTCGGTGACGGACCCGAGCACCGGCTTGAAGGACTGCACGACCTACGACGCCACCACGGCAGCCGACCTCGGCTTCCAGGGCGGCGCCGGCGGCGGGCTGAGCGCAAACTTCGCCGCGCAGCCCTGGCAATCCGCCGCGATCGGCTCCGATACCGCGGCCGGATTCGGCGTGGTCGGCACCCACCGCGCGGTGCCGGACGTCTCGATGCTGGCCGATCCGTACACCGGCATGAACGTCTACATCACCGATCTGTCGGCCGGCGACACGTCCCCCGAGGTCGAGCCGTACGGCGGCACCAGTCTCGCGTCGCCGCTGTTCGCCGGCATCTCGGCGTTGGTCGACCAGGCCAGGGCCGAGGCCGGGGTTGCACCGATGGGCCTGGCCTCTCAGTACCTGTACGGCCTGCCCGGTGTGGCGCTGCACGATGTCACCGCACCGCCAGCCGGCGCCGGTAACCCGGTGCCCGACGACCCGAACTCCATGGCGCTGTTCTACGGCAGCCGGTACAGCGGCACCCTGTTCAACGTGACCTTCAACCAGGACAGCTCGCTGGCCACCGGTACCGGCTGGGACGACGTCACCGGCGTCGGCAGCCCGAACGCGCCGGCCTTCGTGAGCGCCCTGAGCTGAGCTAGGGGGCGGTGACGTGACCGGCGTGCTGCGGTGTGCCGGTCGGCGTGTCTTCGGTGTGTCTTCGGTGTATCCGCGTGGCGTCGCGGACGGCCCCGCGAGGCATCCCTGGACCGTCCGTCCCCCGTGCTAGAACTAGAGTCCTCACGGGGTTCCGGCCGCGGCCGGCAGCTCCGTGCGGGCATCGAGATCGGCCCCTGCCGGAATTCGATAGAGCCGGGAACTGGGGAGAAGGGGCGCACGTGTCGGGAAGCTCCTCGCAGGACTCCTTCGTCCACCTGCACGTGCACACCGAGTACTCGATGCTGGACGGGGCCGCCCGCATCGGCGACCTGATGGCCCGCACCGCCGAACTGGGCATGTCGGCCATCGCCATGACCGATCACGGCAACGTGTTCGGCGCGCACGATTTCTACAAGCAGGCCAAGGCCGCCGGCATCACGCCGATCATCGGCATGGAGGCCTACCTCACCCCCGGTACGTCCCGGTTCGACCGCAAGCCGGTGCGCTGGGCGGACGGCGGGGAGGACGACGTCTCCGGCGGTGGCGCCTACACCCACATGACGCTGCTGTCCGAGACCACGCAGGGCATGCACAACCTGTTCCGGCTGGCGTCCCGCTCCTCCACGGAGGGCTTTTTCTACAAGCCTCGCGCCGACCGGGAACTGCTCTCCGAATACGCCGCCGGGATGATCGCCACCACCGGCTGCCCGTCCGGGGAGGTGCAGACCTGGCTGCGGCTCGGGGACTACGGCAAGGCCGTCGCGTCGGCCGCGGAGTTCCGGGACATCTTCGGTGAGGGCAACTTCTTCGTCGAACTGATGGACCACGGCCTGAAGCTGGAGCAGCGGGTCCGGGACGGGCTGCTGCGCATCGCCAAGGATCTCGGGCTGCCGCTGGTGGCCACCAACGACCTGCACTACACCCGCGAGGCCGACGCGGCGGCGCACGAGGCGCTGCTGGCCGTGCAGTCGGGCTCCACCATGGACGACCCGAAGCGCTTCAAGCTGGACGGCCACGAGTACTACGTGAAGAGCCCCGCCGAGATGCGGGCGACCTGGGACGAGAAGTACTCGCTACGTGAGGCATGCGATAACACGCTGCTGATCGCCGAGCGCTGCCGGGTGGCCTTCGATGAGAGCGCCAACCTGATGCCCCGCTTCGACGTTCCCGAGGGGGAGACCGAGGAGAGCTGGTTCGTCAAGGAGGTGGAGCGCGGGCTAGCGTTCCGCTATCCGGATGGCATCCCGACCGAGGTCCGCGAACGCGCGGACTACGAGGTCGCGATGATCCTCAAGATGGGGTTCCCGGGCTACTTCCTCGTCACCGCGGACCTGATCGGATGGGCCAAGGAGCACGGCATCCGGGTCGGCCCGGGGCGCGGATCCGCTACCGGATCCCTGGTCGCCTACGCGATGCGGATCACCGAATTGGACCCGCTGGAGCACAGCCTGCTGTTCGAGCGGTTCCTCAACCCCGACCGGGTGTCCATGCCCGACATCGACATCGACTTCGATGAACGCCGGCGGGGCGACGTCATGCGCTACGTCACCGATAAGTACGGCGAGGACAAGGTCTGCCAAGTCGTTACCTACGGCACCATCAAGACCAAGCAGGCCCTCAAGGACGCCTCCCGGGTGTTGGGCTATCCGTTCGCGATGGGGGACCGGGTCACCAAGGCGCTGCCGCCGCCGGTGATGGCCAAGGATGTGCCGCTGGCCAAGATCTTCGACTCCAGTCACGAGCGGTACGCCGAGGGCAACGAGTTCCGCGCGCTGGTGGAGTCCGACCCGGAGGTCAAGCGGGTCTACGAGACGGCCCGGGGCCTGGAGGGGCTGAAGCGGCAGTGGGGCGTGCATGCCTGCGCCGTGATCATGTCCTCCGCGCCACTGCTCGATCACATTCCGATCATGAGGCGCCCACAGGACGGCGCCATCATCACGCAGTTCGACTACCCGACCTGCGAGACGCTCGGCCTGCTCAAGATGGATTTCCTGGGCCTGCGCAACCTGACGGTGATCGACGACGCCATCGAAAACATCAAGGCCAACCGAGGGGTGACGGTGGATCTGGCGTCCCTCGCGCTGGACGACGGACCCACCTACCAGCTATTGGCCCGCGGCGACACTCTCGGGGTGTTCCAGCTCGACGGGGGACCGATGCGGGCGCTGCTGCGGCAGATGGCCCCCACCGCGTTCGGCGACATCGCCGCCGTACTGGCCCTGTACCGGCCCGGTCCGATGGCCGCCAACGCCCACATCGAATACGCCGAGCGCAAGAACAACCGGCGGCCCGTGGTGCCGATTCACCCCGAGCTGGCGGCGCCGCTGGCCGAGATCCTGGACGAGACCTACGGTTTGGTCGTCTACCAGGAGCAGGTGCAGGCCATCGCGCGCAAGGTCGCCGGCTACACCCTGGGCCAGGCCGACCTGCTGCGCCGCGCGATGGGCAAGAAGAAGAAGGCCGAGCTGGACGCCCAGCTGGAGAACTTCACCGGCGGCATGCGCACCAATGGGTTCTCCCAGGGCGCCATCGACGCGCTGTGGAACACCCTGCTGCCGTTCTGCGATTACGGGTTCAACAAGTCGCACACGGCGGGCTACGGGCTGGTGTCCTACTGGACGGCCTACCTGAAGGCGAACTTCCCGGCCGAGTACATGGCCGCGCTGCTGACCTCGGTCGGCGACGACAAGGACAAGATGGCCATCTACCTGGCCGAGTGCCGGTCGATGGGCATCACGGTGCTGCCGCCGGACGTCAACGCCTCCGAGCGGAACTTCGCCACCGTCGGCAACGACATCCGGTTCGGACTCTCGGCGATCCGCAACGTCGGCACCGGGGTAGTGGAGTCGATCATCCGCTGCCGCCGAGATAAGGGCGCCTACACCGATTTCGCCGACTTCCTGGGCAAGGTCGAGGCGGTGGTGTGCAACAAGAAGGTCGTGGAGTCGCTGATCAAGGCGGGCGCTTTCGACTCGCTGAACCACCCCCGCAAGGGCCTGTTGATGATCCACGCCGAGGCGATCGACTCGGTGCTGAGCGTCAAGCGGGCCGAGGCGGCCGGCCAGTTCGATCTGTTCGGCGAGATGAGCGCCGAGGAGGTGGGCGACGCGTTCGCCATCACCGTCCCGGACACCGAGTGGGATTCCAAGCTGCTGCTTGCCTTCGAGCGGGAGATGTTGGGCCTGTACGTCTCCGGGCACCCGCTGGCGGGGGTGGAGCACCTGCTGTCCGCCCAGAGCGATACCTCTATCCCGGACATCCTGGATGGCACCGTGCCGGACCGGGCGACGGTGACGGTCGGCGGGATCATTACCGGGCTGTCTCGTCGGCTGACCAAGAAGGGCGACCCGTGGGCGTCGGCCACCCTGGAGGACCTCACCGGTGGGGTGGAGGTAGCGTTCTTCCCCAAGATCTATGCCGACGTGTCGCTGCAACTGGCCGAGGACGCGATCGTGCTGGTGCGCGGGCGGATCTCCCGCTCCGACGATCGGCTATCGCTGCACGCGGACAAGGTGATCGTGCCCGACCTGTCCGGAGCGACCGGCCGCGGGCCGGTGCGGGTGAGCATGCCCACCGCCCGATGCACCGCCCCGGTGGTGGACCGGTTACGAGAGGTGCTCTCGGCGCACCCCGGCACCACCGCGGTGCACCTGCGGCTGCTGGGCAGCTCGCAGGAGACCACCCTGGCGCTGGACGACGGTTTGCGGGTGACGGCGACGTCGGCGCTGATGGGGGACCTGAAGGCGCTGCTCGGGGCAGACTGTCTGGCATGAGCGAACCCGCAGGGCCCACCCCGCCACATCCGACTCCGACGGGGTCGGCCGGGATGGACCCGACCGACCCCGTTCCGCCGGCTGAGCCGGCCACGGCACCGCCCGCGTCGGAGCTGTCCGCCCTCGGGTTGGCGGCCGAGTGGCGGCCGGCAGCGGTGATCGTCGGTGGCCTGGTGCTGCTGGGGGTCGGGCAGGGGGTGGTCTGGTCGATCGTGGCGCCGGGTCAGCAGGCCAAGGTGTTCGCCAACGGTGCCTACCTTCCATTGCCCACGGCCGACTATCACCCGTTCGTCGCGCTGGCGATCTTCGTGCTCGCCGGCCTGGCGGTGGGCCTGGTGGCGGCGGTGGCCGCGTGGCGGGTGCGGGCGATCCGCGGCTCCGTCACACTGCTGGCGCTGTTCGTTGGCGCGTCCGCCGGTGCGGCCGTGGCATTCGGGATCGGGTTGCTGCTGGCCAGCGGCGTCGATCCGGCCTCGATCGGCGCCACCGGGCACGAGTCGCTCGTGACGGCCGCCCCCAGGCTGGCGACACCGCTCGCCCTGGTGGCCGAACCCCTGGCCGCCGTGGCGGTCTACACCTTCCTGGCCGCCTGGGACAGCCGGCCGGACCTGGGTCGACTGCGGCCCAGCGAGGAGGCCAGGAATTCTCTGTTGCCGTGATACCGGGCCCCGGGGGCTACTTCTTGGTCTTGGGCCGGATGTCGATGGCCAGGGCGAGGGTGAAGGCAACCAGGACGAGTAGTCCGCCGATCACGGTGACGGCACCCTCGGCGAGGCCGGCCTTGTACAGGGCGAGGGTGACGGCGAGCGCCAGGACGACGCTGACGGCGATCTTCCAGTCGTCGCCGATGATGAAGTCGTACCAGAACTGGCCGAAGGCCTTGAGGAATCGCCAGACGGGGTTCATCGGGTGGCCTCCGGGGTGAGGGTGTCGGTGGTCTGAGTGCTGTCGGCGGCGTCGTCACCGCTGGTGTGGTGCGGCGGGTCGCTGGGCGTGCTCGCCGTTGGTGTGTCGGCGCGGCTGGCGCTGCGGGAGGGCTTGCGCAGCAGGGTGATCAGCAGCCAGGACAGGGCGATGACGGCCGCCAGGAAGTACAGGATGGCCAGGTCGGCGCCGGGGAACTCCAGGCTGTGGTGGCCGTCGCGGAAGATGCCCAGGCCCTCGATGGACCAGAAGATACCGAAGGCGGTCAGCAGCAGGCCGACGCCGAATTTGAGGGTGTTCTCGGGCACCATGGACAGCGGTTTGCGGGCGATGACGGCGGCGACGAGAACCAAGACGATGGCGGCGGCGGCGCCGTAGGCGGCGGCCGGGACGTTGTCGGCGGACAGCCCGAAGGTCAGCACGATGAACACGACCTCCAGCCCTTCCAGGAACACGCCCTTGAAGGAGACCATGAAGCCGAACATGTCGATGCCGGACTTCGTGTCGCCGGCCTTGCGAGCGGCCTCCACCTCCTCCGCGTAGATCGCGTCCTCGTCGTGCAGGGACTTGCGGCCGGAGGATCGGTAGATGGCCTTGCGCAGCCATTGCAGGCCGAAGATCAGCAGCAGCGTGCCGATGGCCAGCTGCAGGGCGGCTTCCGGCAGCCAGGTGGCCAGGGCGTAGCCGGCGGCGATGGTGAAGGCGGCCAGCGCGATCAGGGCGGCGATGGTGCCGGCGATGGCCGAGCGCCAGCCGCGGGTGAAGCCCATGGCGAGCACGATGGTGGTGGCTTCGACCATTTCGACGATGCAGGCGACGAAAACGGCGGCGACCAGTCCCCAGGTAACGGCGTTCACAGTGGCGCGTTCCCTTCGTGGTGTGTAGCGAATGTTTCATCGCAAGGCTAGTTACAGAGCGCTGGATGTGTCAACCGGCCGACTGTCGCTAGGCTGACGCCGTGACGCCGCGCCCCGAGACCCCCGCCTCCGTTCATCGCTGGTTGTTGCTGGCCTATCGGGTACCGACTCAGTCCAGCAGGGCGCGGGTGGCGGTGTGGCGGGACCTCAAGCGACTGGGTGCGTTCTACCTGCAGCAGGCGGTCTGCGTGCTGCCGGACCTGCCGGAGGTACGCGGGGCGCTGGACGCCGTGCGTGGCCGGATCGCCGAGCTCGACGGGACCAGCTTCTTCGCGGTGCTGGCCGACCTGGAGCCGGTGGAGCGGCAGAAGATCGTGGACGGCTTCGTGGCCGGATCGCAAAAGGAGTACGCGGAGATCGTCGAGGAGTGCGAGACCAAGTTCTTCAAGGAGATCGAGTTCGAGCGCTTCCGGGAGAACTACACCTTCGAGGAGGCCGAGGAGATCCGGCAGGATCTGGAGAAGCTGCGCCGGTGGCTGGCGAAGGTGGTTGCCAGGGACTGGATGTCGGCGCCCGGCCGGGCCGAGGCGGAGGCCAAGGTCACCGAGTGCGAGGAGATGCTCGAGGAGTTCGAGGCCGAGGTGTACAGCCGGTCCGGCCAGGAGGATGAGCTCGCCGAGCAGGGCTGATCGTGGTGCCGAGCCGGGGCCGCGCGCTGTGCGGCGACCTCCGGTTGGGCCGGGCCGTGCCCGCTCAGCGGGCCGGGCCGGCCACCACCTGGATAGTGTCCAGCGAGGCGTCGGCGGCGTAGGCGATCCTGGTGCCGCGGGCCGCGGCATCCCGCAGCACCTCCAGCCGGGCCGCATCGATCAACTCGCCGGGGACCAGCGCCGGGATGCCCGGCGGGTACGGCGCGATCACCTCGGCGCAGATCCGGCCGGCGGCTTCGGTGACCGGCACCGGCCGGACGTCGGCGAAGAATGCCTCCCGCGGGGTCAGCGCCTGCTCGGGGATCGGCCAGCTGGCCAGCATCGCGGTCAACGTCTCGGGATCGTCCGGCCGTGGCGCGGCCGGAGCGTGCCGCACGGCCGCGAGAAGCGCGGCGACCAGCCGGTCCAGCGTCTGCTTGTCGTCCAGCAGCGAGATCATGGGGATCACCGTGTCCGCGTCGGCCATCTCCACCGGCACCCCGCCCCGCACCAGCTCCGCCTCGATGTCATTGCCGTTGCGCTCGATGGACCTGGTCCGGATCACCAGCTTGGCCGGGTCGTACCGGCCGGGTGGAAACGTCGCAGGATTGACCGTGTCGATGCCCGCCGCATGCAGCCGGTCGCGGGTGTGGGCCACCACGGAGATGAGCCGATCCAGCAGGGCGGTGCCCCCGGGGTGCGTCAACATCGCCCGGGCGGCGTCGATGGATGCCAAGATCGCTCCCGCCGGGCTGGTGGTATTGCCGGCCTCGAAGGCACGCTCCAGTCGGCCGTGGTCCCATCGGTCGGAGGCGACGAACAGCGCCGACGCCTGGCTGAACGCCGGCAGCGACTTGTGCATGCTGATCACCATGGCGTCCGCTCCGGACTGCACCGCGTGCGGCGGCAGGTCCGGGTGAAAGCCGAAGTGTGCGCCCCAGGCCTGGTCCACGATCAATGGCAGCCCGGCCCGGTGCGCGGCACTCGCCAGCTCGGCGACAGCGGAGACCGTGCCGAAGTAGCCCGGCTCCACACACAGTACGGCGACGGCGTCCGGGTGCTCCCTGGCCGCCGCGCCGATCCGGTTCGCGTTCAGCCCCAACGGGATCCCGGTCGCCGGATCACAGTCCACACCGAGCCAGACCGGGCGCAGCCCGGCCAGCACCAGGGCGAGCAGGGTCGACCGGTGCGCGGTGCGCGACACCAGCACACTGCGGCCGGATTGGCCGGCGGCCAACACGATGGCCTGGTTGGGGTGCGTGGATCCTCCGGTGGAGAACCTGCACCAGCGAGCGCCCCAGGCCCGCGCGGCGAGGTGCTCCGCCCGGGGCAGTACCCCGGCGGTCAGCTTGACCGCGTCCAGCCCACCGAACAGTGGTACGTCGGCATCCAGCATCCGGGCCAGGTCGGCGGACACGGTGCCAGCCAGTCGCTTGTGACCGGGGATGGTGAAGGGCGTCGCGCCGGATGCCAGAAACGACGACCAGGCGTGCACCAGTGGGGCGGCCGCAATGGTCCGATCGAGTCCCGGTTCGAGTCCCGCATCGAGTCCCGGTGCGGGTCCTGCTTCGAGTCCCGGTGCGGGTCCAGCATCGGGGATCTCCGGTGTTCCGACGGTGTCAGCGGTCGTCCGTCCGCCGGACGCGGCGTCGAAGGCCACCCCGTCACCTCCTTCTCGCCCAACCCTATTCGGGTAGCGCGGTCCGGCCGATGGGGAGCCGACCGCGTGCGATGAGTTCCACCGCGGTGGGCACGGCAATCGACTGGGTCATCAGCACCCCGATCAGGATCAGGATTTGGGCGGCTGCCGCTTGCCAGGGGGACGCACCCGCCAGCAGCACACCGACGAAGGCGCCGGGGAGGGTGACCAGGCCTACCGTTTTGGCCTGGTCGATGCCGGGCAGCAGGCCGAGGGCGGCCGCCGGCTTTCCGATCATGGTCGCCGCCTCGCGCCGGTGCAGGCCGATCGACAGCGCCGCCTCGTATTCACCGCGGCGGGCGCGCAATTCCTCGACGACCCGGCGGCCCGCGATCGAGGTCGCGATCATCGCGTTGCCGATCAGGATGCTCAGGATCGGCAGCACCGCGATCGGCTCCGGCGGCACGACCGTGCTGGCCAGCACCAGCGCCATGGTGGGCACCGACCCGGCGACGATCGGAACGGCCGCCCACCAGGATCGTCGGCCCAGCGAGCCGGTGATCCGGCGGGCCGCGGTCCCCGAGGCGATGACGATCATGACCAGCAGGAACAGGCAGGTCAGCAGGAGCGACCGCAGAACCAGCCCGATCGCCAGCGAGACGGCGGCCAGCTGCAGCACGGCGCGGGCGGAGGCGTAGAGCATCTGCCGGGGCCGTCCGACCCCGCTGATCCAGATGATGCCGGCGGTCGACAGGGCCAGCGCCGCGATGAGCACTCCCAGCGCCGGCCCGACGTGCACGGTGTTCATCCGTCCGCCGGGTGCGGCGTCAGCGCCTGCCGGAGCACCCCCATGCCGCCGACCTTGCCGCCGGCCAGTCGCTCCCGGAGCCGGTTCATGGTGGCCATCATGGCCAGCGAGTGTTCCGCGTCGACATTGGCAACGGCGAACACGAATGCCTCCAGCAGTACGAGAGTCGAGGTGTAGCCGGAGAACATTCCCGGCCTGCCCATCGGGGCGGTGATCACGACGTCCACCCACTCGGCGAGCGCCTCGCCCATCGCGTTGGTGATCAGGATGACCGGAGCGCCGACCTCCCGGGCCCGCTCCAGCACGGCCATCGTCTCGGCGCTGGCCGATGAGTGCACCATCAGCAGCACCACGTCACCGCTGGTCATGCCGATCAGGTCGTCGGCCAGCAGGAACCCGGTCGTTCGCACGGTCCGAGCGGGGCGACCGAGGCGGACCAGCTTGAGCCGCAGGTACTCGGCGAAGTCGCCCAGCGTCCCGATGCCGACCACCACAGTGGTGCCGCCGGTGGCGATCATCTGCACCGCCCGGTCGAACTCTGCCGCGTCCACCGTGTCCATGGCCTGCTGCAGCAGGGCGATCTGGTCGGCGATCACCGCGTGCACCAGGCTGCCGCCGGCATCGCCGAGGCTGGCGAGGCTGTTGTGCAGCCGCCCGGCCGGCGTGAGGATGGCTTCGACCTTGGCGCGCAACGATTGTCGCAGCGCTGGCAGCCCGGCGTAACCGAGCTTCTTCACCGTTCGGACGACCGAGGCGTCGGAGGCCCCGCACTGGGCCGCTACCTGCTCGGCCGAGAGAAACGCGGCCTCCTCCGGATGGTTCGCCAGGAATGTTGCGATCCGCCGCTCGGTGGGGCTGAGCGCATCCGAGCGCGCCGCCACCCGCTCGGCGAGGGTCGGTGAGTGCGCTCTTGTAGTATCCACGACCAGTATTGACCTCCGTTGTAGTGGCTCCTACACTACCGCTGTCGGCGGCCCTGCGCGAGCGCGGTTCCAGTACGGACGCTACCGCGGTGTGCCGGCCGCCAGCCGCGGTATCACACCGCAGAACCCGACCCCGCGGGGCCGCGCCCGTCGTGACAAGGAGACGTGAACATGACCGCCATTCCACTGATCGAGATCTCCGGCGCGGACGGGCGAGAGCGCGGTCGCAGCTACGGCGAACAGGCCCGCCGCCAGATCGACGCTGCCGTGGACTTCTACGCCCAGTCCTTCGTGCGCACGACCGGGCTGAACTGGCAGCAGGTACTGGAACGTGTCCCGGCATGGATCCCGCTGATCGAGGACTACCTGCCCGGGATTATGGACGAGATGCAGGGAATCGCCGAGGGTTCCGGGCACAGCCTGCGCGAGATCCTCGCGTTGAACGGCCGTGGTGAGCTATCCCGGCCGGCCGTGTTCGCCTCCATGGAGGGCGAATTCGCCGACGCCGGGTCTGCCCCTACCGCCGCGACCACCGACAAGCAGGAGGAGGGCTGCTCGTCCTTCGCGATCCTGCCCGAGGCCAACCCGTTCGGTCACGTCTTCGCCGGGCAGAACTGGGACTGGCGGCACGAGACCGCCGACACCGTGCTGGTGCTGCGCATCGTGCAGCCGGACAAGCCCACCATCATCTGCCAGGTGGAGGCCGGTCAGGTCGGTCGGCACGGTGCCAATTCCGCGGGGCTCGCCCTGAACGCCAACGGTATCGGTGGCACATTCGGAAAGGGCCTGGGCGTGCCCGGCCCGTTCGTGCGCCGCAAGGTGCTCGAATCCTGGACGATGTACGACGCGCTGTCGGCGGCATTCCGGGTTCGTCAGGGCTTCAACACCAACCTGCTGATGACCCATCGGGACGATTTCGCCATCGACATCGAGACCACGTCGGGCCGGCACAACTGGATGTATCCGACCGACGGAATGATCGTGCACGCCAACCACTTCCAGGCCGGCATACCCCCGCAGATCGAGGACAGCTACAAGCCGTTCGCGGTCGACTCGCTCTACCGGGTGCCCAAGATCGAGTCCGGGCTGCGCAGGGCCCGCTCGGCGCAGAACGTGACGGAGTTCCGAGCCGCCGTGCGCGCCACCATGAGCGATCACTTCGCGCGGCCGAATTCCGTGTGTTGCCACCCGGATCCGCGCGACCATGAGCTGGACCGGTATTCCACGGTGATCTCCTCGCTGGTCGACCTGACCAGCGGCGAGTACCTGCTCACCCATGGCCTGCCGTGCGAGAACGACTACCAGCAGCTGCCCTGGAACATCTACGACGGGCCGGCCGAGCCGCCGGACGGCCTGGTGGCCGCCGAGTCACCGGTTGGCTCCGCGCAGGAGTGCTCCTGAACGCCGTGCCGCCCCCACACCAGACCGACGACGGCCGGATCGCCGACCTCGTCGTGGAGGGCGTGCTGGTTCGCCCGCATGCCGCCGCCGAAACCGTTCCCGGCCCGCTAGCCATCCGCGGCGGTCGGATCGTGGCCATCGGTGCGGCCGCCGGCCGGATGCGGGCGCACCGGCGTATCCGGGCGGCCGATGCGGTCGCGATCCCCGGCTTGGTGGACAGCCACACGCATCTCGGGTGGGCGGGTGCGTCGCTCTGGCGGGTCGGCTGGCGTGGCATGAGACCCGATGCGCTGCTGCCCGAACTGGCTCGGGCGGCCGCCCTGGTGACCGCGCCGCACTGGATTCTCGGGGGCGGCTGGAACCCGATCGAACTGCCGGAGCGCGACCTACCCACCCGGCAGGCGTTGGACGCGCTGACCGGTACCGTGCCGTGCCTGCTGACCAGCGCCGACCTGTCGCTGGCGATCTGCAACTCGGCGGCCGCCGGGCTGATGAGGCTGTCCGAGCTGCCGCCGATCGCGGGCGGCGACGTGGTGCGCGGGCCGGATGGCGAGCCGACCGGGGTGCTGCGCGGCGCGGCCGCCCGCGCTCAGCCCACCGCCGGGATCGTGCCGCCCATCGGCCCCACGCGCACCACCGAGGAGGTGGCGGCCGCGGTGCGGTACCTGGCCGGTCTGGGGGTGACGGAGGCCCACGACATCGCCACCTGGCCAACCGACCCCGGTAGCGAAAGCACCTACGTGGAACGAAGCTTCACCGACGTCACCGCCCTGCGGTCGCTGGCCGAGGACGGCAGGCTACCGGTACGAGTGGGCGCGCGGCCGTTTCTGGGCCGGTGGGCGGAGTTCGCCGGAAAGCGACCGGACACCGGGTCTGAGCTGATCACCTTCACCGGGCTGAAGCTGTTCGTCGGCGGTCACGGTTACACAGACGACGAGGGCGATCCGATCCTGGCCAGCCCGTCGTTTCGCGATCCCGGCCCGGACGTCGGGGTACGGTGGGTGCGGGCCGCGCATCGGGCCGGTATCGGGTGTTCGCTGCATGCCCTCGGTGACGGCGATGTGCGGGTTGCGGTGGACATCTTCCAGCGCGCCCTGGACGGCGGGCCAGCGGCCGGCGTGCCGCACCGGGTGGTGCACCTGCGATCCGCCAGTCGGCGCGACCTGTTGCGCCTGGCGGCGATGGGCCTGGCCGCCGAGGTGCAGCCGTTCGACGTGCTGGAGGACTCCGCCCGGCTGCGCCGCCACCTGTCGCCGGCCGGCATCGCCCGGCTCGCGCCCTACCGGGAACTCGCCGACGCCGGCGTGCCGGTGCTGCTGGGCTCCGACTGGCGGGCCGCGGCGGACCTGCGCGCCGCTGACCCGCTGGTCCAGATGGCGGCCGGGGTGTTGCGCAGGATGCCGGGCTCGCAGGAGGAGCCGTTGCCCGGCAAGGGTCTGACGCCCGTCCAGGCACTGCATGCGGCCGGCACCGCGCCCGCCACCTATGCGGGCCCGGCGGACCCGCATGCGCCGCCCGAGCGGGGAATGCTGCGGGTGGGCGCCGCCGCAGACATCACGGTGCTGTCCGCCGATCCGCTGGCCGTGTCGGCGGACGACTGGCCGGGACTCGAGCGCGTGCTGACGGTCTGCGCAGGCCGGGTGACGCACTGCGCCCCCGGGACACAGGACTGATCCGGATGCGTTCGTCCGGCCACTGCGTCGACCGTCAGAACGCGGAACCGACCACCATGTGCCGGGCCCGGCACAAAATTCATGAAGCATCGGCGACACCTATTGACCTTCGTTGTAGCCGTCGCTACGGTCCTTGTTACAGCTGTCACATCTAGTGGGCGGCCGGGCCGGATTCGCCGTGTCCCCGGTCGTGAAGCACATCCCGTCGTCATCGAGAGAGGCATCATGACCAGATCGGATCTCCTCCGGCGAATTGCCGTCGGGGCCGTCGCATCGCTGACCGTCGTGCTGGCGTCCTGCGGGTCGTCGGGCAGCGGTTCCTCGAGCAGCACGCCGCCGAGTACCACATCCTCCGGTGGCACCTCGGCCGCCAGCCCGACACCGTCGGCGGCCTCCGGCGGCGAGTCGTCGTCGGCCCCGGCGCCGTCCACCGGGCAGGCCGCCGCGGACCTGGACCCTCAGTGCGGCAAGGACACCCGCACCATCAAGCACGATCTGGGCGAGACCAAGATCACGGGGACGCCCAGCAAGATCGTGGCGCTGGAATTCTCCTTCGCTGACGACCTGGCCTCGATCGGCGTCAAGCCGGTCGGCATCGCCGACGACGGAGACTCGTCCCGGATCATCCCCGAAATCGCCGACAAGGTCTCCGGCTACACGAGTGTCGGTACCCGGCAGTCGCCGTCCCTGCAGAACATCGCCGCCCTGCAACCGGACCTGATCATCGCGGACAGCTCCCGGCACAAGGACATCTACTCGCAGCTGTCCCAGATCGCGCCGACCGTCGAACTGCCGGCCAACAAGGCGACCCTGGAGATGAACCTGGACGCGGCCCGCACGGTCGCCCTGGCACTGAACAAGTGCCAGGAGATGGCCGACCGGATCGCCGAGAATGCCGCCACCCTGGATCAGTACGCAGCGGAACTGCCCAAGGACCTGCCACCGGTGCTGTTCGGAGTGGGCAGCGACAAATCGGTGACCGTGCACAACGCCGCAGGCTACCTGCCGAGTGTGCTGATCCGGCTCGGGCTGAAGTACCTGCTGCCCGCCGACCCGAGCAACCCGCAGGCCGAGGAGAGCGAGGAAACGCTGGTGACGCAGAACCCGGCCATCATCTTCGTGGCCTCGACGGACAAGGCGCCGACCATCTTCGACCAGTGGGCCAAGGACCCGGTGGGTAGCCAGATCCAGGCGGTCAAGGACGGCAAGGTGTTCCGGGTGGACTCCAACCTGTGGTCTCGGGCCAAGGGCATCACCGCGTCCGAGGTGGTGGCGGCCGAGGTGGTGAAGCTGCTCGGCGGAAGCTAGGACCGGTGCTGTGGCCCGGCACACCCCACGTGCCGGGCCACACTCGCGGACCGACCATGACCGATACGCTCCGGCGATAAGGATGGAAAGCCCATGGCGACCAGCGTGATCGACGGACCCGAGGTGGGCAGCGCGGCGCCCCGGCGGACCTCAGGATCGCGGGTGCTGGTGATCGTGATCTCCTGCATCGTGTTGCTGATCATCGGATTCGGACTGAGCCTGTCCATCGGTACCGCCGCGATCAGCTTCGGGGCGGCGCTGTCCGCGGTGTTCCTGGGCGGGTCCACGCCCGCCGATCTGATCGTGCGGGCCATCCGGCTGCCGCGCGCCCTGCTGTCCATGCTGGTCGGCGCGAACATGAGCGTCGGTGGCGTGATCATGCAGGGCATCACCGCCAATCCCATTGCGGCGCCGGAGATCCTGGGCGTCTCGGCGGGCGCGGCCATGGTGGTGGTCGCGGCGCTGGTCGCGTTCCCCACGATGGGTGGGCTGCCGCTGGTGGCCGCCGCCATCGTTGGTGGGGCGGTGATCGGCCTGATCGTGCTGCTGCTGGCCGGCGCCGGAACCGGCCGCACCAGCAACGTGCGCCTGGCGTTGGCCGGCGTCACTATCGCGGCGCTGGTCACCTCGTTGACCCAGGCATTCATCATCTTCAACGACAACACCGCCGACAACGTGTTCTTCTGGCTGGTCGGCGGGGTGAACTTCGCCAAGGCCACGGATGTCTGGACGCTGTTGCCCTGGACGGT
This sequence comes from uncultured Actinomycetes bacterium, assembly GCA_937926105.1. Next base: position 23,241 of record CALANS010000182.1, read on the forward strand.
GATCGGCATGGTCGCGGCCATGGCCCTCGCCTCGTCGCTGAACCTACTGGGCCTGGGTGAGGACATGGCGCGTGGGCTCGGCGCGAAGGTGGAACGCACCCGGGTACTCGGCGGCGTGGTGATCGTCGGTATGACGGGTGCCGCGGTGGCCGTCGCCGGGCCGATCACCTTCCTCGGGCTGGTCACTCCGCACATCGTCCGCAAGCTGGCGGCCACCACCAACCACTTCGTCATCATCCCGCTCTCCGCGCTGATGGGCTCCACGTTGCTGCTGTGGGCCGACATCGGATCACGGTTCGTGCGCTGGCCGTTCGAGTCGCCCACCGGTGTCGTCACCGCAGTGATCGGCGCACCGTTCTTCATCATGCTCGCCCGTCGACAGAAGGTCTCCGGATGACGACGACCACTCCCCGCCGATCGACCGCGGCGGCACTGGACTCGGCGGACGCCCGACGCAGCACTCGGCACTGGACCGTACCGCTCGTGCTGGTGGCCATCAGCCTGGTGCTGTCCGTGGTCACCCTCGGAATCGGCACCGCGGGTATCGGCGTCGGCGACGCGGTCGGAATGCTTGTTGGGGCAACCGATCCGGGCAAGACGCACATCATGCTGCAGTTCCTCTCGCCTCGGGTGATCTTGTGCTGGCTGGTCGGCATCGGCCTGGCGGTGTCCGGGTCGGTGCTGCAGGGCGTGATCCGCAACCCGCTGGCGGCGCCGGACATCATCGGCATCACCAAGGGCGCCGGGGTCGGTGCGATGCTGATGCTGCTGTGGTTCCCGATGGCGCCCACCGGCGCAATCCCGGTGGCCGCCTTCGTCGGCGGGCTGCTGGCCGCGCTGCTGGTGTATGTGTTCGCCTACCGCCGGGGCACCTCGCCGGTGCGACTGGCGCTGGTCGGCATTGCGGTATCGGCGCTGTGCGAGGCGATCATCCGGCTGCTCATCGTGCGCAATCCGCCGGACGTGAACGCGGCGCTGATCTGGTTGACCGGCAGCCTGTTCGGGCGATCCATGTCCGACGTCTGGCAGTTCCTGCCGTGGGTGGTGGTGCTGGTTCCGCTGATCGTGCTGTATGCGCGCCGGCTGGACGTGCTGGGCCTCGGCGACGATCTGGCGGCCGGGCTCGGAGAGCCGGTGGAGCGCACCCGGCGCCTCGTGCTGCTCCTGGCGGTGGCGCTGGCCTCGGCCAGCGTGGCGGTCGCCGGCACCGTCGGGTTCATCGGGTTGATCGCCCCGCACATCGCCCGCAGCCTGGTGGGCGGTCGGCACCTGGCACTGCTGCCCAGCTCGGCGGCCGTGGGCGTGACACTGATGCTGGTCTCCGACGCGATCGGTCGCGGCCTGATCCCGCCCACCGAGATCCCGGTCGGCCTGGTGACCGCGTTTATCGGCGGCCCGTACTTCTTGTACCTGCTGGCGAAGCTGGCCCGTTCGACCACCAGTGGAAGGTGATGAGCTCCATGCGATTGGAAGCCACCAACGTTCGGCTGGCCTACGAGAAGATCGTCATCGTCGACGATCTGACGTTGCGGATCCCGGACGGCCAGATCAGCGTGCTCATCGGGCCCAACGGGTGCGGCAAGTCCACCGCCCTGCGGTCGCTGTCCCGGCTGTTGGCGCCGGCCGCCGGCTCGGTGGTGCTGGACGGACAGGACATCCACCGGCTGTCCACCCGCGAGGTGGCCCGGCGGATGGCCATCCTGCCGCAGATGCTGGTCGCCCCCGAATCCATCACGGTCGAGGACCTGGTGTGGTTCGGCCGGCACCCGCACCGCGGTGCGCTCAAGACGCCCAGCCGGGACGACCGCGAGATCGTCGGTTGGGCGCTGGATGTCACCGGAATGGCGGACATGCGACGGCGGTTCGTGGACCACCTGTCGGGAGGGCAGCGGCAGCGCGCCTGGATCGCGCTGTGTCTGGCGCAGGGCACCGACCTGATCCTGCTGGACGAGCCGACCACCTTCCTGGACGTGGCCTACCAGCTGGAGGTGTTGGATCTGCTGGCCGAGCTCAATCGTGAGCAGGGCAAGACCATCGCGATGGTGCTACACGACTTCAACATGGCCTCCGAGTATGCCGATCACATCTTCGTGATGAAGGACGGCGCCCTGGTGACCCAGGGCAGCCCGGCGGAGGTGTTGACGTCGGAGATCTTTCACCAGGTGTTTGGCATTACCTCGCAGGTGGTGACGCATCCGGTGTCCGGGCGGCCGCTGTGCATTCCGATCAAGGGCCGGCAGCGGGCCGTGACGGCCGTCGCTGGACGGGTGTGATCTGGTGCGCGACTTGGCGACCGACGGGCTGGACCTGCTCCCGTCCGACGTGGCCTACGCGGACATCCGGGTCGTGTACCGCCGGCACGAGGGGCTGCACGTGCAAGACGGGCGGGTCAGTCCTGTGGTGGATTCGGAGTCGGCGGGCATCGGCCTGCGGGTGTTGATCGGTGGCCAGTGGGGGTTCGCCGCCACCAGCAGGACCGAGCGGGCCGCACTCGCCGTCCTGGTGGACGGCGCGGTCGGTCAGGCCAGGGCGGCGGCCGGCGCCGGCGGTGGGCGCCGGGGGCTGGGCGATCCCGTCACCACCCGCGCTTGCTGGTCCAGTCCCGTTGTCACCGATCCGTTCTCGGTCCCACTGGGCGACAAGGTGGACCTGCTGCTGCAGGCCTCCGCGCTGATGTCCGGTGGCGCGTCCGGCGGCTGCCGGTTGACCGCCGAGGCGTCCATGGACTTCTTCCGGGACCGCAAGGTTTTCGCCAACACCGAGGGCGCGGTGATCGAGCAGGCGATCACGGAGAGCGGGGCGGGGCTGCTGGCCACGGCCACCGGTGGCGGGGATGTGCAGCGGCGCAGCTACCCGCAGAGCGTGCCCCGCGCGATCCGCGGCCAGCGCGGCGATTTCGCCACCGGTGGGTATGAGCATGTGCTGGGGCTGGACCTGCTGGGCAACGCCGGGCGGGTGGGGGAGGAGGCCAGCGCGCTGCTGACGGCGCCGCAGTGCCCGTCCGAGACCACCACGCTGATCGTGTCCGGCACCCAGATGGCCCAGCTGGTGCACGAGACGGCCGGCCATGCCATGGAGGCCGATCGGGTGCTCGGCACCGAGGCCAGCCTGTCCGGCGCGACCTACGCCACTCCGCAGCGCCGGGGCAGCTTCCGGTTCGGGTCCGATCTGGTGACGGTGTTCGCCGATGCCACCCTGTCGGGCGGGTTGGGCACCTTCGGATTCGACGATGAGGGCGTGCCCGGGCAGCGGGTGGACCTGGTGCGCGGCGGCGTGTTCCGGGGTTATCTGTCGGGGCGGGAGAGTGCGGCGGCGATCGGCGAGGCGCCCACCGGCGCATCCCGGGCGGACGGGTGGGCGCGGGTGCCGCTGGTCCGGATGACCAATGTCTGTCTGGCGCCCGGCGAGTCGTCGCTGGCCGAGATGGTGGCCGGTACCGAGCGGGGGGTGCTGATCGACATGAACCGCACGCTGTCCATCGACGACGTGCGGATGAGCTTCCGGTTCGGGGCGGAGGTCGGCTGGGAGATCCGCGACGGGAAGGTGGGGCGAATGCTGCGCAACTGTAGTTATTCCGGTGTCACGCCACGGTTCTGGGCCGGTTGCGATGCGATCGGCGGCCCCGACGAATTCCGGCTGTACGGCATCCCCTCCTGTAACAAGGGAGAACCCCTGCAGGTCGCGCACATCGGGCATGGCACGGTGCCGGCCCGGTTCCGCAACGTTCGAGTGGGGACGCGGTGAGCGAGGAGGGTTCGGGAGTCGAATGCCTGGTGACGCGCCATGGAGCGTCACCAGGCATTCGACTCGGGGCGGGCGCCGCCCTGGAGCCCGATCGGATCGCCGCCGTCGTCGACATGTTCGGTGCGGGGACCAGCGTCCAGGCCGAGCTGGACCGGCAGGACGTGACCAGATTCGGCGCCTCCCGGATCGTCTACCAGCACGCGGAGGAACGGTTGCGGCTGCGGATCTGCTGCCGCCGGGGTGACCGCGAGGGTTGGGTGCTGGCCGAGTCGCTGGACCTGGACGCACTGGCCGGGTTGCGTGATCGGATGACGGCGGCGCTGTCCGTGCTGCCGCCGTCCGGACCGGTCGAGATGGCCGATGCCGGGCCGGATCCCGGGGAGCGCTCCAGCTACTACCCTGCTACGGCCGCCGACTCCGCCGCCGACCGGGTGGGGTGGTTCGAGTCGGTGCGCGATCGGCTCGGCTCCGGAGTCGACCTGGGCGGTTCCGTCTCCCGCTCCGTCAGCGAGCACGTGGTGGCGGATGCCGGCGGGCTGCTGCGGCACGAGGGTCGAACCCGGTGTGGGTTGATGGTGGTTGCCGCGCGCGACGGGGTGTCCAGCTACGGCAAGGCGCTGCACCGGGACTCGGCGTCGATCGACCCGGTGGCGCTGGCCGACCGGGTGCTGGCCGACCTGCCGACCGGAACGGCACAGGAGCTGCCGTCCGCGCCCAGGGTGCTGCTGGCGCCACAGGCGGTCGCCACGCTGCTGGCCACCTTCGCGCAGCTGGCGGTCGGTGCCCGGGAGCTGTCCGGTGGCGCGTCGCCGCTGTCCGACCGGTTCGGGCAGCAGGTGCTCTCGCCGCTGGTGAGCCTGCACGACGACGGCGCCGACCCGTCCGGAATGCCCACGGGTTTCGATTGCCAGGGCGCCACCAAGATGCCGGTCGAGTTGCTCCGGGCTGGGGTTCCGCTGGCCGGCGTGCACGATCGGACGACGGCGGCCCGGGACGGCGTGGCCGGCACCGGGCATGCCGTGCCGCCGGGCTGGCGGTTCGGCGCAGGTCCCGCCGCCAGTCACCTGCTGCTGGATGCCGGGGCGAGCGCCGACGCCGACCTGCTCGCCGTGCTGGGCGACGGGGTGTGGGTGCAACGGGTGGACTACGTGCGGGTGCTGCAGCCGCGGCAGGCGCTGGTGACGGGGACGACCAGGGACGCCACCAGGTTGGTGCGGGGCGGTCGGGTGCTGGGGCCGGTGCCGCAATTCCGTTTCACCGTGCGGCTGGACGACCTGCTGCGCGACGTGATTGCGGTGGGGGAGCGCCGGGAGCGGTCCGAGACGGTATTCATGGAATCGGTGGTGGCACCCGCGATGGTGGTGCGCTCGCTGGGTGATCTGGAGCCGACCGGGCGGTGACGACGATCCCCGGTTGAGCCACCGTGCCGGCAGGGTTGTCTCGGGTCGGCCGTGCCGCCCAGAGCCATTACAGCCGCGGAGCCATTACAGCAACGCTGCCGTTACAGCAGCGTTCCGACCAGGGTGCCGAGCCCGAAGGTGATGGCCATCGCCAGCAGCCCGCCGCCGACGTTGCGCAGCACCGCTCGTCCGGCTGGCGCGTTGCCGAGCCGGGCGCTCACCGATCCGGTCAGGGCCAGTGCGACGGTGACGAAGGCGACCGTGATCCACGCACCGGACGCGACCAGCACGCCGGCCAGCGGGATCAGCGCGCCCACCGTGAACGAGACGAACGAGGCCACCGCGGCATGCCATGGGTTGGTCAGCTCGTCCGGGTCGATGCCGTGCCGTGCCTCCGCGTGGGCGCCGAGCGCATCGTGCGCGGTGAGCTGCTCGGCCACCTGGAAGGCAAGCTGCCGATCGATGCCCTTGGCTTGATAAGCCTCGGCCAGCGCGGCCAATTGCTTCTGCGGCGAGGCCTGCAACAGTCGGCGCTGGCGGGTCAGCACGGCCCGCTCGCTGTCGCGCTGGGTCGAGACCGACACGTACTCTCCAGCAGCCATCGACATGGCACCGGCCAACAGCCCCACCAACCCCGCCAGCAGGATCGAGGTGTGGTTGGTGGTGGCCCCGGCCACGCCCAGCACCAGCGCGGCGGTGGACACGATGCCGTCGTTGGCGCCCAGCACCCCGGCACGCAGCCAGTTCAGCCGGCTGGACAACCCGACGCTCTCGGGTTGCTGCTGAGCGAGGAATTCGCGGTCAATGGTGGTCACGTGAATATGATGACGCAATTCTCGACGCATTTCCAGCAAGCGTTGCCTTACCTGAAAAAGGGGTAAGGAAGGCGGGCCTGTCCTCGGAGAATGCCTGGGGCTGAGCAGGTAATGCAGGCTACCCTAACAAACGAAGAAAATGGCGCGCACGGAACCGTCCGGTGCAACGAAGGCTTTCCTTACCCGGCCGGTGATGGCCATTAATCCAGCCCGAATACTCATGTCGGAAAGGATAGGATTGCCTAATCCGGCGCCGGATCAGGCCGCCGAGGGTCCTAGCGGATCGCGTCCGCACGGTGCGTGAACCGGCCGGCCACCAGCGTTGCCCACACCTGGACATCCCGCAGGGACTGCGGTGCGGTCTCGGCCGGATCCCGGTCGACGAGCACCAGGTCCGCCACCGCTCCGACGGTCGGGGCGGTGGCGCCACCGGTGGAACACGCTACGGCCTGCGACACCGTCAGCGACTGCTCCGGATGCCACGGCGGGCGTTCGTCGTCGCTACGCACCACCGCAGCGGCGATGGCATGCCATGGATCCAGCCGGGACACCGGGGCATCGGATCCCAGTTCCAACACCGCCCCGGCGTTCGCCAGCGCGGCGAACGGGAAGGCATCGTGAGTCCGGGTCAGCCACAGCGCATCGGCGATGTCGCGATCCTCCACGGCATGGGCGGGCTGTACACCGGCGATCACGCCGAGCGGGGCGAACCTGCGGACGTCGTCACCGCTCACCAGTTGTGCGTGTTCGATGCGGCCGCCGCAGCCGGCGGCCTGGAAGCAGTCCAGCGCCAGGGTGTTGGCCCGGTCGCCGATCGCGTGCACTGCGAACGAGATTCCGGCCGCCGCCGCTCGCCGGATCGCCTCGGTGAGCTCGGCCGGGTCCTGGGTCAGCATGCCGTGCGCGCGATCCGGATCGGCGATGCCCGGGTAGGCCTCGTGGCACAGTGCGGTGCGGGTGTTCAGCGAGCCGTCCATCAGCACCTTGCACGGTCCCACGGTGAGCATGCCGTCGGTGCCGGGTATCTTATCGCCGCTGCGCAGCCCATCGGCGATCGCCCTGTCCAGCAGCGGCCGGCGGATCGCGGCCTCCACCCGGATCGGCAGGCCGCCGGCCATGCGGTGCCGGCGGGTCCAGGTGGCGATGGTGTCGCAGAACTCGAAATCCAGGATGCCGGTGACGCCTCTCTCCGCGGCGCGCCGAGCAGCGTCGAGCGCGAAGGCGTCCACGGCATCGTCACCGAACTCCGGAAGCCGGGCGCGGGCGTCGAAGCATTCGTCCTCGCGCAGCAGCCCGGTCGGATGGTCCAGGTCGATCGCGTGCAGCGCCGCGGGGGAGAGCCACACGCAGTGCAGGTCGTTGGACACCAGCGCTACGGCGCGACCCGGCAGTGCCGCCTCCAGCATGTCCTTGTGCGGGCTGTCGGGCCACAGCCCGTCCCGAAACCCATAGCCGTGCAGCACATCCGGCGTGGGGCCGGTGCGGTGCCGATCTGCCTGCACGGTCAATGCAACCGCGTCCGCGGCCGAGCCGGCGGACGAGAGATCGATGCGCTGTAGCGCCACCGCCCACTGCGACATGTGCACGTGCCGGTCGCGCAGGCCCGGCAGCAGGGTGCCGCCGCGGCCGTCGATCACCTCGGCGCCGTCGGGGTCCGCCCCGGTCGGTTCGATCGCCGTCACCGTGCCGTCGGCCAGTCGTACGTCGCGAGTCGGTCCGCCCAGTCCGACCCGCACCCGGCGGAGCAGCAGCGCGCGGTGAGCGGCAACAGCCATGGCGACCAACCCCCTTGCGGCGAGGCGTGCGAACGCCCACCGGTGACGGACCCGAGAGGCGGCGCGGTGGGCGCCGCCCGGGACCCCGACGGTAGGGCGGCGCGCGCCCGGCTGGCATCGTGCGTCGCCGGGAACTCTGGACCGGCCGGTTGTGGAGTCCCACAAATCGCAGCGAGGACACGGCCCGGCAGCCGTCGACCCAACCTGACCGGGCGGCCCCGGCAGCCCCTGGCAGCCCCTGGCAGCCCTCGTCCCGGGCAGGGCCCGATGCAACCTGGCGGGGGCGGTGCCGAGCGGGCCGGTGCCGAGCCGGTCGGGACGATCAGGCCCGGCCGGTCCGGCGGATCTCGGCGAGACGCAGCTGCAGCCAGGTCACCAGCAGCGTGTCCGGGTCGTCGAACGAGACCCCGTACAGATCCTGCGCGCGCCGTACCCGGTACCGCACGGTGTTCTCGTGGACGTTGAGTTCCGCTGCGGTGCGGGCATAGTCGCCCATCGACCCGACGAAGCTCAGCAGCGTCCGGGCGTACGGCGTGCCGCCCGACTCGTCGCCGTCCAGGAGCGCTCGCACCGAGGGCAGCAGCAACTCCTCGCCGGGGCGCAGCCGGTCGGCGGTGGTGAGCAGCGCCACCGTGTGCTGCACGTCCTCCACGCAGGCCACCGACCCGGCTGCGTCCCGCGCTCCGGCTATCGGGGGCAGCGGCGCACCCCGATCCCGGCCACGCAGCACCAAGAGCACCCGGTCGGCCATCGCCCGGGCGAGCGGTACCGCGTCGGCCGAGTCGATCGTCGGCCCGACCGCCACCAGCACCTCCAGGTCCGCGGAACGCCGCGCCGCGGCGGCAATCTCCGCGCCCAGCCGGCGCACCCGGTCGGCATCCCGCCCGGCGGGGATCAGCGCGTACACGGTCTCGTCGATCGCCACGCACAGCGACCGGGGATCCCAGCCGTCGCACAGTAGGGTCACCACGTCCACGATCCGGGCCGGCACGGTCGGCGCTCCCGGGGCGCTGGACGCCGGACCGATGGCCAGGATCCGGCCGCTCCCCACGGAGTCCAGGCCCAGGTCCGATCGCGCGGATGCCGCGTCGACCCGCCCGTCCAGCACGCCGCGCAGCGTCTCGGTGCGCCGGCCCCGGTCCGGGTCGTGGTTCCCGCGCATCCGCAGCAGCTGCAGCTCGGCCACGCCGGCGGCATCGGCCAGCAGGTCGGTGGCATTGGACACCAGCGGCGGCCGGTCGCTGATTACCCAGATGATGCCCAGCGGGCGCCTGCCGGCCCACAGCCCGACGGCGATGCGACCGGCGTGCTCGGGCGTCGCGCTGGGGAATGCCACCGCCCCGTCGTGCCCGAAGACGGCCTGGTACTCCTCCCGGTTGGTGGGCCGGTCCGGGGTCTGCCGGCCCAGGATCGCGCTGCGCCGGATCTCGTCGATCCCCTGGTGCGGCAGGTTGGAATAGGCCAGCACGTGGCCGTGCGGATCTTCGATGGTGACGGCGCCGCCCAGCGCGCCGGCGATCGCGTTGGACAGCGCGAACAGGTCGCCCGAGCCGACGGAGGCGTATCGATCCGTGCCCTGGCCGACCGGGGTGGCAGCCGCCAGCAGCGAGTCAAGGTGCCGCCACGACATGTCGTCGGGGGTACTCAGCAGCGCCACGCCGTGCAGGTTCGCCTCGGCGATCAGCGGCGCGGCGTCGCCGCCGAAGGTCTTGATCACCATGGCGCAGTAGCCGGCGTCCGCCACCTCGCGCAGCTCGGCGGCGGCATCCCGGGCCCCGAGCCGGTGGCCGGTGGCCAGCAACACCCCGCCCCGTCGCTCCGGCACCGGCTCGCCCGGGCCGTGCACCACCGTCTCGCCGACCGGAATGTTCAGGCCCCGCGGTGCCACCAGCACCTCGATGACCCGCAGGCCCAGGCTCTCCACCAGCTGGCCCAGGGTGCTCTGCGGCGGGTCGGCGCCGGCCGCGGAGCCGGCGCCGGTGATCGCCGGGCGATCGACGCGCTCCGGATCCGGCCGGGTGGCAGTGCTGGATCGAGCGGCGGGCATGGCAGCACCCTATCGTCGCCACCGGGGCGGCGGCCCGCCGCGATTGTGGAATCACACAGCACCCCGCAGCCCGGTTGGGAACCGGCGGCAATGTCCGACGCGGCCCGTGCGGGGCACACTGGGCGGGCCCGGCGCGGAGGTGGCCGCGCGGCCCATCAGCGCGGATCGGAGCGGCATGCAGGACTGGATCACATCGGAGATGGCGACCGTCCCGGAGCATCGGCGATTCCTCGGGGCGGACGGCCTGGAGCGGGCGCTGGCCGAGATCGCCGAGCGCCATCCCGAGACGGTGACGCGTCGGCGGGTGGGAACCTCGCGGCTGGGCGACCCCATCCACGCCGTGCAGATCGGTGCCGGCGAGCGGCATGCCCTGGTCTTCGGCCTGCCACACCCCAACGAGCCCGTGGGCGGCCTGACGGCGCTGCACCTGGCCGGGCGACTCGCGGCCGACGCGGCGCTGCGCGAGCGGCTCGGCCTGACGTTCACCATCATCTCCTGCATCGACCCGGATGGCCTGCGTCTCAACGAGGGCTGGCTGGCGGGCCCCTTCACCCGGACCCACTACGCGCGGCACTTCTTTCGCCCGGCGGGCGACGAACAGATCGAGTGGACCTTTCCTGTCGACTACCGCAGCCTGTACTTCGATGCCACCCTGCCGGAGACCGCCGCGCTGGTCCGGCTGATCGACCAGTTGCGCCCGGAGCTGATGGTCTCGTTGCACAACAGCGAGCTGGGCGGGGCGTACTACTACCTCTCGCGCCCCCTGCCGGCGCTGTACCCGGTGCTGCAGGAGATTCCGGGCAGCGTCGGCGTGCCGCTGGACCGGGGTGAGCCGGAGAGCCCGGAGATCGTGGCGTTCGCCGACGCCATCTTCCAGGGGCTGGGCGTCAAGCCGATCTACGACCACGCGGTGGCCACCGGCCGGGACCCGGCGGAGCTGCGCGGCGGTGACGGATCCGGCGGCTACGCCGAGCGGTACGGCACGCTGACGCTGTTTTCCGAGGTGCCGTACTGGAGCCATCCGGACAGCTCGGATGCCACGGTCACCGACGAGTCCTACGCCGACCTGTTGCGCGAGCAGGGCGCCCGGATGGACGAGACGATCGGGCTGCTGCAGCGGGTGCTCGACGGGGTGATGCCGTCGCTGCGGGCGGTCGGCTCGCCGTACCTGAGCGCCAGCCGGTACTTCATTCCGGCGTTGTCCCGGATCGGCCAGGCCAACCGGGATCGGGCCGAGCAGCCCGACTGCCAGCGCCCTGCCACCGTGGCCGAGCGGTTCTCGCTCGCCGACCTCGTCACCTCCTTCCGGCTGCGCTACGGCGGCATGCTGTTGCGTGCGCTGGACGGTGAGCTGGCCATCGGCAACGCCACCCGCGGCATCCGGGAGCGCCGCGCCGAACTTGCCGATGTGTTCGAGGGATGGTGCGCAGCAGCCGATCTGGTCGAGCAGCAGTGTGCCGCGCACCCGATTCGCAGCCTGGTCGCCACCCAGTACGGCGCCATTGTGGCCACGGCGGCCCAACTGCGCAGCGAGAAGCGGTGACGATGGCGCCGACGAACGACGCGGCACCCCGGATCGGCCGATTGGTGCGGGATCTTGCCGGCGCGGTCGGCGTGCTGCGCGAGCGGGTGGTCGCCGAATTCTGGGATGAGGCAGAGCGGGCGGGCACCCCGCTGGTGGAACCGGCTGGCGGCGGCCGGTGCTGGGTGACGTTCCTGTGGCGCCGCGGTGTGGACGACGCCGGGCTGGCCGGGCCGGTCGAGCCGGTGATGGTGATGGGCGGACCGGCGCTGTGGTGGGAGATCCCGAACAACGTGCTGAAACCGGTGCCCGACACCGACATCAGCTACCGCAGCTACCTCGTCGACGACGACCTGCGCGGCCGGTACATCCTCTCGCCCGGCGATCCGCTGACCGACCTGCCGGCGGCGGGCACACCGGAATCGGTGATGCGCTCCGCGGGGTTCCGGCCCGATCCGCGGAATCGTGACCCGCTCACCCTGACCGCCGATCCAGCCGACCCGGTCGCCGAGACCGGCCGCTACTCGACATTCGCGCTTCCCGGTGCCACACCGCGCACCTGGTGCGAGCCGCGACCCGGAGTCCCGACCGGCGCGCTGAGCTGCGAGCGGCTGGCGAGCACGGTGTTGGGCAACACCCGCCGGGTGTGGATCTACCGGCCACCCAGCGGGCCTCGGGCGACGGATCCCGCGGCGCTGGTCATGCTGGACGGGCGGGACTGGGTGGAGTGGGTGCCGCTGGCCAGCACGCTGGACAACCTCATCGCCGACCGGCTCATCCCGCCGATGACGGTGATCCTGCCGGAGGCCCTGGACACCGCCACCCGGTACCGGGAGCTGACGGCAAACCCGCAGTTCACCCAGTTCCTCACCGACGAACTGCTGCCCTGGGCGGGGGAGCAGGTCAGCATGCCGACGGACCCGACGCGAATGGCGGTGCACGGCAAGAGTTTCGGCGGGTTGGCCGCGGTAGCGGCGGCCTGGTCCCGGCCGGACCTGTTTGGCGCGGCGCTGAGCCAGTCGGGCTCATTCTGGTTCGCCGGATGGGACGGCGGGACCGAGGAGATCCTGCCCGGGATGGTGGCCGGTGCCGAGCGTCGTGGGCCCGGCGCGGGCGTCCGGGTGAGCCTGGACATCGGCGCCCTGGAGGGCGAGGCCATGCTGGGCTCGCACCGGCGCATGGTCGATGCGCTCGCCGGCCGGGGATACCCGGTGCGCGAGCACCGCTACCACGGCGGGCACGACATCAACTGCTGGATCAGCGAACTGCCGGCCGCACTGCGCTGGTGGACCGACCCGCTGTGCTAAGCGCACTCCCCGGTGTCGGCGATCCACCCGCCGCGCCGGCGCCGTTCGCCTGGCGATCCGATCAGCCGAACACCCGCCGGCCACGGATGAACGCCGCCATCACCCGGCTGGGCAGCTGCAGCGGATCGCCGTCCCACAACACCAGGTCCGCGTCCTTGCCGGGCTCGATCGAGCCGATCCGGTCGTCCACGCCCAGTGCTCGGGCCGGGTTCAGGGTCAGCGCCCGCAGCGCCGCCTCCGGGTCCAGGCCCTCCCGCACCGCCAGCGCCGCCTGCACCCGCGCCTGACCGATCGGCACCACCGGGTGGTCCGTCACCAGCGACAGCTCGACACCCGCCCGGGCCAGCACCGCGGCATTACGGAACTCGGCGTGCCGGAGCTCCACCTTCACCTTGCCCACCAGCAGCGGGCCCAACAGCACCGGGATGCCGCGCTCGGCGAGCACGTCGGCCAGCAGGTGCGCCTCGGTGCCGTGGTCGATCACCAGCCGGTAGCCGAACTCGTCGGCCAGCCGGATCGCGGTGGCGATGTCGTCCGCCCGGTGCACGTGCTGCCGCCAGGGCATCTCGCCGGCCAGCACCGCCATCAGGGCGCGCCGTCCCAGGTCCACCGGCTCCAGCGGGTCACCGTCGGCGCGCTGCCGGGCCAGATCGGCAGCCGCCTGGGCGAGCGCCTGGCGGATCACTGCCGCCGTTCCCATCCGGGTCATGGGGTATTGCCCCTTGTCCCCGTAGGCCTTCTTCGGATTCTCGCCCAGCGCCGACTTCATCCCGGCCGGGGATCGCAGACACATCTCATCGACGGTGCGCCCGGCCGTGCGCAGCGCCACCGATTGCCCGCCGATTGCGTTGCAGGAGCCGGGGTTCACCCCGACCGCCAACACGCCGCCGGCGAGCGCGTCCGCAAAGGCGGCGTCCGCCGGATTGATGGCGTCGATCGCGCGCAACTGCGCGGTGACGGGGCCGGTGGACTCGTCGTGATCGTCACCGGCCCACCCCTCGCCCTGCTCCAGGGTGCCGATGTGGGTGTGTGCATCCACGAAACCGGGCAGCAGCAGGCCGCCGGAGCCGTCGATCCGCACGGCGCCATCCGGCGCCGGTGTGTCCGGGCCACCGACGGCGGTGATCCGGCCGCCGTCCAAGACCACCACTCCGTCCGGTATCGGCGGCCCCACGATCGGCACCACCGTGGCACCGAAGATCACCGTCGGTCCGGGGCCCGCGCCCGCGCCGCCGGCGAACTGGCTGTCGATCGTCATCTCGCTCCCTACCCGGTGCCCGACATCCTGCCGAACCGGGCCAGCCTCGGTCCGGTGCCGCTTCATCATGCGAGATCCGCTCGCATCGGGCATCGTGGCGGCCTGCAACCCGACGGGCGGATCTTGTGTTGGGACACAGCTCGAAGGGTCGATGGCCGCCGTCCTGCCGGGTCAACACCGGTCCGGGGCGGGCCGCTGTTACCGTGCTTGTCGGATATCACAAGGCGCTCCCGTCAACTCTGCGCACCGCAACGATGCCGTGCCGGAGCCGGCAATGGACCCTGAACCAACCGACGGCCACCCTGTCCGGCCTGCTACCGGCAGCCGGGCCGACTCACGACCACCGCCGGTCGGACGACGCCCGACCGGCCGGCCCCCGATGGAGGCATCACCATGTCCAGATCCGCAGTCGGTCCCCGCGTGGCGGCCGGCATTGCCGTGCTCGCCGCCGCAGCGCTGGCGCTGGCCGGATGTTCCAGCGGCGGCTCGGAGTCGCCGAGCGGGGGTAGCCAGCCCGGCACCACCGCGGGGTCCTCCGGCGCCGGTCCGTCCCAGACCTCCGCCGCCGGCTCCGCGGCGGGCACAGCGTCGGGCTCCGGCACCGCCCCAGCAAGTGGCTCCGCAAGCGGCGGAGCGTCGGCACCGGGCGCCGTCACTCCCAGCGGGTCGTACACGCTCGGCGTCACCAGCTACTTCCTGCAGCACCTGATGCCCGGCAACTCCGGCGGATCCAATGTCAACAGCGCCCTGTTCACGCCGCTGACCGTCGTCGACCCCGCGACCCGGAAGGTCGTCAACGCGGTCGCCGATTCCATCGAAAGCTCCGATGGCACCGTGTGGAACATCACTCTCAAGGACGGATGGAAGTTCTCCAACGGCGAACCCGTCACCGCCCAGTCGTTCGCCGACTCGTGGAACGCCACCGCCAACCCGAAGAACGCCATGACCGGCAACCCCGACATGTCGATCTTCGCCGGCTACACCGACATGAACCCGGCCAAGGGCGATCCGACGGCCACCACGCTCTCCGGCGTGCAGGTGGTCGACAAGCTGCACCTGAAGGTGACGCTGGCCAGTGCGAACGCCTTGTTCCCCAGCCGGTTGTCGGGGTCCACGTTCGCCCCGATCCCGACCGAGGCCGCCAAGGACTTCGCCGCGTTCGACCTGAACCCCATCGGTAACGGCCCCTACATGGTGACCGACGGCGGGATGAAGGCGGGCGCGCAGCAGGTGGTTCTCAAGCCCAACCCGAACTACATCGGCGCCGATCCCGCGCACGCCGAGTCGATCACCATCAAGTCCTACCAGGATTCGACGGCCATCTACACCGACTTCCAGGCCGGTGCCATCGATCTCGCGCTGATCGACGGCAACGACCTCACCCAGGCCAAGGCCCAATACGGGGACCAGGTGGTGGACGTCAACTACCCGGCCGTGGTGTACCTCGGCTTCCCGACCTGGGATTCCCGATTCGACAACATCAAGGTGCGCGAGGCGCTGTCGCTGGCCATCGACCGGCAGACGATCATTGACGCGCTGCTCAAGGGCAACGCCACGGCGGCGCAGGGCGTGGCACCGGCCAGCCTGCCGGGCGGCGGCCAGACCGACTGCCAGTACTGCACGTTGGATGTCGCGAAGGCCAAGTCGCTGCTCGCCGAGGCGGGTGGCTGGTCCGGCCCACTGACCCTGTACAGCTACAGCGATCCGACCAACGAGGCGGTGATGGGGGCGATCGCCAACCAGCTGCGCACCAACCTCGGCATCGACGCCAGCGCGCAAACGCAGCCGGTGGACCAGCTGTACAAGAACTTCGCCGACAAGAGCCTCAAGGGCGCGTTCCTGCTGTACAGCGGCACCAACATTGCGCACCTGTACGGCGAGGTGTCCGCGCTGTTCACCCCGGGCGTGCTCAATGCCAGCGCGTACTCCAGCGACAAGGTCACCGCGCTGCTGGATGAGGCGATGAAGGCCTCCAGCGACGCCGCGTTCACCCAGAAGGTGCAAGAGGCGTCCAAGGCGGCACTGGCGGACCTGCCCATCGCTCCGCTGTACTACCCGGTGGGCGGGCTGCTGCACGCGAAGAACCTCTCCCACGTGCAGCCCGAGCTGCTCGGCGGCGCGGATCTGGCCGCGGTGGTGGTCGGCGGCTGACCCGGCGGCCCGCCCGGGCGTGAGGTCGGCGCCTGGGCGGGTGTTCGTCGTCCGGGCGGTGCTGGTGGTCTGAGCGGGGCCTGGGCACCCATCGGGTCCCGGGACCGCCGGACGGGAAGGAGTCTGCGTCAGTGCTGTGGCACTACGTGCTGCGACGCATCGGTGCGATGATCCCGGTGCTGCTGGGCACCACCTTCCTGATCTTCCTGGCGGTCTACGCGCTGCCCGGGGACCCGGTACAGGCGATTGCCGGCCCGGGACAGCCGATCCCGCCCGCCGTGGCCGCCGCCATCCGGGCCAAGTACCACCTGGACGATCCGCTGGTGGTGCAGTACCTGCAGTACATGCGGCGCCTGCTGACCGGGGACTTCGGCACCGACCTCAACGGCCGGGCGGTGGGCGATCTGATCGCCGCGAGCTGGCCGGTGACGATGAAGCTGGCGCTGACCGCCTGGGTCGGCGGCGGCGTGATCGGGGTCCTGCTGGGCACGCTGTCCGGCATCCGGTCCGGTGGGGCGGTGGACACCGGCACGCTGGCCATCACCACGGTGCTGCTGGGGGTGCCGTACTTCGTGATCGCCTACGTGGTCAAGGTGCTGTTCGCGGTGAAGTGGGGGCTGCTGCCGCCGTCCGGGGTGGCCGACGGCTGGCCGCTGTCCTACCTGCTGCCGGGCGGGGTGCTGGCGGTGTTCCTGGTGCCCGAGATCGCCCGGCTCACCCGGGCCAGCGTGATGGACAACCTGCGCAGCGACTTCGTGGACACCGCCGTCGCCAAGGGCCTGGACCGCCGCACGGTGGTGGTGCGGCACGTGCTGCGTACCTCGCTGGTGCCGGTCGCGTCGGTGCTGGGCTACTCGCTGGGCTATCTGCTGTCCGGCAGCGTGCTGATCGAGGGCATCTTCAACATGCCGGGGCTCGGATTCGCCATCTTCCAGGGCATCGCCCAGCACAACGGGGCCACCGTGGTGGGCATCGGCACGTTGATGATCCTGGTGTTCTTGCTGCTCAACCTGCTCGTCGACCTGCTGTACGGCGTGCTGGACCCGAGGATCCGCCTTGCCTGACGCCCCCACCCACCTCCTGGAACCGGTGCCGGAATCGGCGGTGCCGGCCGAACCGGTACCACCGGTCGCGCCGCGGCGGCGCCGGTGGGCGATGCTGCATCGGCCACGGGTGCTGGCCCCGCTGACCCTGGTCCTGCTGATCTGCCTGATCGCGTTGGCACCGGGCCTGTTCGCCGGCTGGTTCGGGCACGGTGACCCGCGGGTGTGCGACCTGATCAAGTCGGGGGCGTCCCCGGAGGCGGGGCATCCCTTCGGCTTCGACATCCAGGGCTGCGATCTGTACGCCAACGTGGTGTATGGCACCAGGGCGTCGTTGCTGATCGCGCTGCTGGTCACCGCCGCGGCGCTGGTGATCAGCGTGGTGCTGGGCGCGTTGGCCGGCTACTACCGCGGCTGGGTGGACGCGGTGATCAGTCGCCTGATGGACGTCTTCTTCGGCTTCCCGGCACTGGTCGGCATGATCATCCTGCTGAACACCATCACGGCACGGAACGTGGTGACGGTGTCCGCGGTGCTGGCGCTGTTCTCCTGGCCGCCCCTGACCCGGATCGCCCGCGCCTCGGTGCTGTCCACCTCCAGCCTGGAATACGTCACCGCCGCCAAGGAGATGGGCGCCTCCACGCTGCGCATTCTGCTGCGGCACGTGGTCCCGAACTCGATGGGGCCGCTGGCGGCGGTGCTGAGCCTGACCGTCGGCGGCATCATCACCGCCGAGGCCGGGCTGACCTTCCTCGGGGTCGGGCTGAAGGCGCCGACCATCTCCTGGGGTGTGCAGCTGAACATCGCGCAGCGCTACTTCACCACCGAGCTACACCTGTTGATCTTCCCGTCTCTGTTCCTGTCGGTGACGGTGCTCGCCTGGGTGCTGCTGGGCGACGCGCTGCGGGACCACCTGGACCCGAGGGCCAAGGGATGAGCCGCACGTGACGCTGGATGATGACGTCGTGACCGGGACGGTGGAACCGCGGGCGGATGTGGCCGTGCGGCAGGCGGATCCGCCGCTGCTGGAGGTCGCCGGCCTGCGGGTGCAGTTCCGTACCGCCCGGGGGCCGGTGACGGTGCTGGACGGGGTGGACTACCAGGTGCACCGCGGCCGCACGCTGGCGGTGGTGGGGGAGTCCGGTTCCGGCAAATCGGTGACGGCGCGGGCGATCATGGGGATCCTGCCACGCACCGCCAGCATCGTCGGCGGGTCGATCCGGCTGGCCGGTGTCGACCTGGTGCGGGCGCGGGAGTCGGTCCGTCGCGCCGCCCGCGGGGCGCGGGTGGCGATGGTGTTCCAGGACGCGCTGTCGGCGCTGAATCCGGTGCTGCCGGTCGGGTATCAGATCGTGGAGGGCTGCCGGCGCAAGGGCGGCATGTCGCGCGCCGAGGGTCGCCGCCGGGCCGTCGAGTTGATGGACCAGGTGGGCATTCCGGCCGCCCGGGCTCGGGTGGGGGCGTTCCCGCATGAGTTCTCCGGCGGCATGCGGCAGCGGGTGATGATCGCCATGGCGCTGGCCCGGGACCCCGAGGTGCTGATTGCCGACGAGCCGACCACGGCGCTGGACGTCACCATCCAGGCGCAGATCCTGCGCCTGCTGGCCGACCTGCAGACCCAGCGGAACATGGGGCTGGTGATGATCACCCATGACATGGGGGTGGTCGCCAATACCGCCGACGAGATCGCCGTGATGTATGCCGGCCGGATCGTGGAACAAGGCAGCGCCTCCGAGGTGTTCGGCACACCGGCGCATCCCTACACCCGCGCGCTGCTCGGCTCGATCCCCCGGCCGGAGCTGCGTGGACAGCGGCTGCCGGCGATCGCGGGCAGCCCGCCGGATCCGTCCGCCACGCCGAGCGGCTGCCCGTTCCGGTCCCGCTGCCCGCAGGCGATGCCGGTGTGCGGAACGCGGCCCCCCGTGGTGCGGTGGCGTGGTCCGCTGCCGGGTTCGATCGGTGACGAGGCCGGCGGGCTGGACGCCCGGATCGGTGACGAGACCAGCAGCCCGCGTGCCGAGATCGGTGACGAGGCCGGCGGTCTCGCCTCCGACGCCGGTGGCGCCCCCGGTTCAGGAGAGCGGATGGCCGCCTGCCACCTGTTGACGCCCGGGGCGCAGTCGTGACGGCGGCACTGCGATCGGGCACCCCCGCTCCCGGGCCGGGCGAGGTGGTGCTGCGGGTCGCGGACCTGGTCAAGACCTACCCGATCCGCGGCGCCCTGGGTGGCGGTGGCCGCGGCACTCTGACGGCCGTGGACGGGGTGTCGCTGACCCTCCGGCGGGGCCAGACCCTGGGCCTGGTCGGGGAATCGGGCAGCGGCAAGTCCACCGTCGCCAAGTTGCTCGTCGCGGTGGAGAGACCGACCGCCGGCACCATCGAGGTAGTGGGCAAACCCATGCACGCCCTGACCGGCTCCCGGCTGCGCCGGGCCCGGCGGGACATCCAATTGGTCTTCCAGGATCCCTACACGTCGCTGGACCCGCGGCTGACGGTAGCCGACCTGGTGGCCGAACCACTGTCCATCCACCCGGAGCTGGTGCCGCGCCGACGCCGGGCCGCCCGCATCGCGGAGCTGCTGGACATGGTGGGGCTGGCCTCGGGGTTCGCCGACCGACTGCCGCACCAGCTATCCGGCGGGCAGCGCCAGCGGGTCGGGATTGCTCGCGCGCTGGCGCTGCAGCCGTCGATCCTGGTGCTGGACGAGCCGGTTTCCGCCCTGGACATGTCGGTGCAGGCGCAGATCGTCAACCTGCTCACCGACCTGCAAGATGAGCTTGGCCTGTCCTACGTGTTTATCGCCCACGACCTCGGGGTGGTGGCGCACGTGTCCGACGAGATTGCCGTGATGTACCTGGGTCGCATCGTGGAACGTGGCACCCACGACGAAGTGTTCGGCACCCCCGCGCACCCGTTCACCATGGCGCTGCTGTCGGCGATCCCGGAACCCGACCCGGCGGCCCGCCCGCACTTCGGCCGGCGACTGCTTGCCGGCGAGACTCCCAGCCCGATCGCGCTGCCGTCCGGCTGCCGGTTTCGCACTCGGTGCTGGCGGGCCACCGAGATCTGCGCCCAGACCGAGCCGGGTCTGCAGGCACAGGAATCGTCACCGTCGCACCTGGCCGCCTGCCATCACCCGGGGGCGTCCGGCGGCGCCGACGAGCGGCACCCGTGACACCAGCAACCGGTCCGGCCGGGGCGGCCGGTGCGGTCGCGACGGAGGAGGCCGGATCCGATCCGCGACTGGCCACCGGCCTGACCGCGGCCGAGGCGGCCGCCCGCGGATCGGTGATCGAATCCGTCGGCTATCGGGTGCAGGTCGACCTGTCCGCGTTCGCCGCGAACGGCACCTTCAGCACGACCACCGAGATCGACTTCGATTGCACCAGGCCCGGCACCCCGCTGTGGTTGGACCTGATCGCCGACCGGGTACTCTCGGTGCGCCACAACGGATCCGAGCTTGATTCGGCATCCGTGCGGGGCCCGGAACGGCTGCTGATCCCCGATCCGGCCGCCCGCAACACCGTCGCCGTTACCTCCGTGCACACCGCCGGCACCGCGGCGGCCGGGCTGTGCCGCACCGTCGATGCCGCGGACGGTGCCGTGTACGCGTGGACGCAGTTCCAGCCGTTCGACGCCCGCCGGATGTTCGCCTGCTTCGACCAGCCCGACCTGCGTGGCGTGATCCGGCTGGAGGTGACGGCGCCTGCCGAGTGGACCTGCCTGTCCACCACGTCACCGGCTCCGCCTCCGCCCCCCGAGTCGTGTGGTCCAGCGGGCGCTGGGCCGCGCGCTGGACCACACGACTCCGCCGGGTGCGGGAGGGTGCGCCGCACCGTGTTCGCGCCGACGCCTCCGATCCCGGTCTACCTGGTCGTGCTGTGTGCCGGCCCGTTCGCCTCCGTGATGGGGCGGCATGGCGGCGTGACCCTGGGACTGCACGCGCGGGCGAGCCTGGCCGCCGACCTGCGCGTCGCCGCCCCGGACCTGTTCGCCCTCACCGCGCACGGGCTGGATGCGTTTTCCGGGGCCTTCGGCGTGCCCTACCCGTTGGGCAGCTACCACCAGGTGTTCCTGCCCGATCAACCGGGCGCGATGGAGAACCTGGGCTGCATCACCTGGAACGATGCGGTGCTCTACCGCTCCGAACCGTCGGTCGCGCAACGGGTCCGGCGCGCCCTGGTGCTACTGCACGAGCTCAGCCACCAGTGGTTCGGGGACCTGGTGACGCCCCGCTGGTGGGATGACCTGTGGTTGTCCGAGTCGTTCGCCGACTGGGCCGCGGTCTGGGCGCTGCGCAGTTTCGCGCCACTGGCTGGCGGGAGTACCCGGGGACATGCCACGCACTTGGCGACGGCGCTCCGCGCGGACCGGCTGCCCAGCACCCACCCGGTCAGCCGGGCGGTGCCCGACATGCAGGCCGTGGCAGCTAATTTCGACGCGATCACCTACGCCAAGGGCGCGTGCCTGCTGGCGCAGCTGGTCGACCTGATCGGCGAGGACGCATTCTTGGCGGGGCTGCGCGGCTACCTTGCTCGGCATGCCTGGGGATCCGTGGGCATCGACGCGCTGCTCGGCGAGCTGGACCGGGCTACCGAGGTCGATGTCTCGCAGTGGGCGACGCAGTGGCTCCGCAGCGCGGGGGTGAACACGGTGCGCGTGCATCGCGGATCCGGCGGTGCGGTGCTGGTCCAGACCGCCGACCGCGTCGCCCCGCCGCCGAATCCTACCGGTGCCGGGGCTGTGCTGCGCCGGCACCGGCTGCGGATTGGCCGGTACCGATCGACGGAGGCGGGACTGGTGGCGGTGGGGGAGATCTGGGCGCAGGTGCACGGTGCGCGCACCCCGCTGGTCCCCGCGCCGCCCCGGCACGAGGTGCTGCTGCCGGGCGACGGGCTCGGGGCCTACCTGGCGTGCCGGCCGGACCCGAGCTCGCTGCGGGCGCTGCTGGATCACGGGAACACCCTGACGGCTCCGGGCAGCCGGGATACCGTGCGAAACCTGGTGTCGGACATGGTGTTCACCGCGGACCTGGACGGCCCCGCCGCGGTGACCGCACTAGCCGCCATGGTGATCACCGAACCGCACGACGCGGCGCTGGTTTCGACGATCGATCAGGCGGTGGAGGCGGCCGGTGGGTTCACCGCGCACGATCGGCGGACCGCCGCGTTCTCGGTGCTCTGCGCGGCCTGCCGGGAGGTCGCCGCACGCGCGACGGTTGGTTCGCCGCACTGGCTGGCCGGCTGGCAGGGCGTCGCGCGCTCCGCCGTCACACCGGAGCAGACCGATGCGCTCGCCGGGCTGCTGGCCGGCACGGACGCGCCCCAGGCGCTGCGCTGGCAGGCGCTCACCCGGCTGGTGGCGCTCGGTGCGGTCGGGGAGGCCCAGATCGCGGCCGAACGCGCTCGGGATCCCGATCCGGATGCCGACCGGTCGGCGACGGTGGCCCGGGCGGCGGTCGGCAGCGTGCATGCCAAGCGGACCGCGCTGGACGCGTTGCTGTCCACCGACGCGGTGCCGATCGGGGCGCTGCCCATGCTGGCGGTCGCGCTGTGGCAGCCGCATCAGCATGAGCTGCTCGCCCCGCTGGTGGACGAGCTGCTCGATCGGTTGCCGGGCGCACTCGAGGCCGGTGGACCGGCTCGGGCGATGCGCTTGGCCCGGTGGTGCCTGCCGGAGTATCCGCTGGGCGCCGGGGTCGTCGCCCGGGTGTGGGAGTTGGCCGCCGACGACGTGCTACCCGACGTGGCGCGCAGCGCGCTGGCCGATCAGGCGGCGCTGGCCGAACGCCGATCTCGCGCCGCCGCTCTGTGACCGCGCTTATCAACGCGACAGCCGCGTCCCAACTCGGCCACCCCCGTCACACCCGTCACAAACCGGCCGAGTTCGTAGGCGTGAGCCGATGTGATCAGCGCGGCTCGCCCGGATTCGCCCGGAGTACCTCCTCGGCCAGCGCCGGGTTGGCGTGGAACGGGTCGGTGCGCAGCGCCTCGACGATGCGCTCGATGATTTCCGGCGGCTTGTCCTGGCTCATCTTGGCCTTGCCCACGATCCGGTCGGGCACCAGCCGAAACCCCGTCACCCATGGCGCGATCCGCTGCGCGTACTCCGTCACCGAGGACAGCTGCCAGGACGGGTCTCGCTCGGACTCCATGCGCTGGCACGTCAGGTCGAGCACCCGGTAGGTCTGTTCGGCGGACAGCAGCTCCGGCGTGCCGTGCAGGTGTGCCACCAGGAAATCCCAGCTCGGCACGTACGGCGTCGCCCGGTACCAGACCGGGGTGATGTAGCCGTGTGCGCCCTGGACGACGACCGTGGCCCGCCGGGTGCCCAGCCCGTGGAACCCGGCGTCGTCGTTGGCGACGTGCGAGAGGATCACCGGACCCGTCGCGTCCGGATCCTGCAGCACCGGCAGGTGGCTGATCACCGGGTCGCCGCCCGGGTGGTCCGGCTCGCTGATCAGCAGGGCCCACGGGTTGGCGCGGATGAGCTCGACCACCCGGTCGTCGTCGATGGCGTACATCGGTTGTTCCAGCACGACTGCGACGTTACGGCGCGTTTGCGGCCACGGCCTCGTGGTGGTGTTCAGACCCGGCACCGCCGGTTTGTCGGGGACTCACAGCCCGGAACCGCGGCGTGTCTCTGGGGCGGCCGCGTGTGTCGGGCAGCCGCGTACGGACTCGGCTACTCCCGTCACTCTCGTCACAATCTGGCCGAGTTGATCAGCGCGCGGGAGTAGAGCCGTCATGCGCCCGGCGGGCGGAAGGCCGCGAACGGGTCCGTCACCTGCAGGGTCCGTTCGGCGAAGCGGAACACCGCCGGCGGACGCCCGCCCGCCGACCCCGACGGGGCGGTGCGCCC
Organism: uncultured Actinomycetes bacterium; assembly: GCA_937926105.1. Next base: position 47,164 of record CALANS010000182.1, read on the forward strand.
GGTGGACAGCAGCACCCCGCGCCGAGACAGCACCCGCTGCAGGTTCGTGGGATCCACGTCGTGCCCCAGCACCGCGGCGTAGATCCGCCGGAGCTCGGCGATGGTGAATTCCGCAGGGCTCAACGCGAACGCGATGCTGGTGTAGGACAGCTTGGCGCGCAACCGATCCAGCCCCCGGAGCACGATCGCGCCGTGATCCAGCGCGGTCGCCGGGAGCGCGTCCACCGGGTGCCAGGCGGTATCGCTGGGCAGCTCGGGATCCACATCGGTCGGCACCAGACCGAGGAACGCGACCGCGACCGCCCGCACTGCCGGGACCCGGGCCGGATCGGAGAACACTCCGAGCTGCTCCAGGTGCGCCACCCTGGACAGCTCCACCTTCTGAGCGAGCTGTCGGGCCATCGATGCCTCGACGTCCTCGTCGCCGCCGATGGTGCCGCCGGGCAGCGCCCAGCGCCCCGCGTCCGGGTCCAGGGCGCGGCGCCACAGCAACACATGCAGCGCCGGGTCGCCGGGCGCGCCCGGGCGCACCGTGAACACTGCCGCCAGCACCTCGGTGATCGTTCTCACGCCGTCCGCACCCTTCCCGCTGCTACCATAGGAGTCGTTATCGACTATAGGACGAAAACTAAGGAGGTCGCCATGCCGACCCCGACAGCGATCATTGGCACGGCCACCGACGGCCCGACGGGGACGGGTCCGGTCAGCGAGCGCGCGACCAGCCACGCAGTGACTGGCGCGAGTTCGAGCACCCGGGCCCCGGCCACCGAGCACACACCTACCGAGGCCCCGACCAGAAGTGTGACCCCCGAACGCCGCGACCTGTCGGGTCCGGAACTCGCCCGCTTCGCCGACCCCGCCGTCTGGACGGCCGACACCCGCGCCGCGCTGCACGACGCCGGCCTGGACGCCGCGCAGGTCGCCGCCGTGGTCGGGCGAGCGCTCGCCGAGGACCTCGCCTTCGGCGACGACGCCACCACCGCCGCCACCGTGCCGGCCGGCACCATCGCCGAGGCGTCCTTCACCCCACGTTCCGCCGGAGTGCTGGCCGGCGGACCCGTGGCGCGCGCCGTGCTGGACACTGTCACCGCCGCTCTCGGCAGCTCGCCGTTCACGGTGCTGGACGGCCTGCCGGACGGCGCCACCCTGCGCCCCGGCGCCCCCGCGCTGCGCATCCGCGGCCCCGTCACCGCCATGCTGACCGCCGAGCGGACCGCGCTGAACCTGCTGTGCCAGCTCTCCGGCGTCGCGACCGTGACGCACCGGTGGGTGCAGGCGGTAGCCGGCACGGGGGCCCGTGTCCGGGACACCCGCAAGACCGTCCCGGGCCTGCGGACCCTGCAGAAGTACGCGGTGCGCTGCGGTGGCGGGACCAACCACCGGATGGGCCTGGGTGATGCGGTGCTGATCAAGGACAATCACGTCGCGGCGGCGGGCTCCGTGACGGCCGCGATCCACGCGGTCCGCGCAGCGCGGCCCGACCTGCCAATGCAGGTCGAGGTCGACGAGCTGGACCAGCTGGCCGAGGCGTTGGCCGCCGGCGCCGGGTCGATCCTGCTGGACAACTTCGACACCGAGCAGACCGCCGCGGCGGTCCGGCTGACCCGCGCCGGATACCCCGGCGTGCTGTTGGAGTCCTCCGGCGGGCTGAGCTTGGAGCGGGCCGCCGAGGTGGCCGCGACCGGAGTGGACTTCCTGGCCGTCGGCGCGCTCACTCACTCCGCGCCGGCGCTGGACATCGGTCTCGATATCGCCGCAGATATCGCCGCAGACACCGCCGTAGACACCGGCACGGGAGCGGCCACGGGCACCGGCACGGTCACCGACGCGAACGCGGAGACGGAGGTCGACGGTACGGCCGGGCTCGGGCTGCACACCGGCCCGGCGGAGGTGGGCTCTACTCTTTCTCGGTAACCCCGCCCCCTACCCGGACCGAGCCAGATGCTGCGACGAATCGACCTGACCGGTGCGGTCGGCGCCCCTGCCGGCCTGCGCGATGTGCTGCCCCGCGCGACCGGCACCGCCCATGCGGCGGACGAGGCGGTCGCCCCGATCCTGGCCGACGTGCGGGCTCGCGGCGCCGCCGCGGTGCTGGATGCCGGGGAGCGCTTCGACGGGGTGCGCCCGCCGACGGTGCGAGTGCCCGCCGAGGTGATCGCCCGGGCCGCCCGGGAGCTGGACCCGGCGCTGCGGGCGGCGCTGCTGGAGTCGATGGACCGGGCCCGGCGGGGGCACGCCGCGCAGCTTCCGGTCGAGACCAGCACCGTCCTAGCGCCCGGCGCGACGGTGACGCAGCGCTGGGTTCCGGTGCGCCGGGTCGGGCTGTATGTGCCGGGCGGACTGGCGCTGTACCCGTCCAGCGTGATCATGAACGTGGTGCCGGCGCAGGTCGCGGGCGTCGCCGAGATCGCCGTCACCTCTCCGCCGCAGCGGGGAGGTGACGGTTGGCCGGACGCCACGGTATTGGCTGCGTGCGAGTTGCTGGAGGTCACCGAGGTCTATGCGGCCGGCGGCGCCCAGGGCATCGCGCTGCTGGCCTACGGCAGCGCGCCGAATATCGGTGACGAGGTATCGGCAAGCGCACCGACCAGCGGTGAGGCGGCATCCAGCGGCGCGCCCGATCGGCACGCCGAGACCGTCGAACCGGTGGACGTGATCACCGGCCCCGGCAACGTGTTCGTCACGGCCGCCAAGCGCGCACTGCGCGGCATCGTCGCGATCGACTCCGAGGCCGGGCCGACCGAGATTGCCGTGCTGGCAGACGATTCCGCCGATCCGCGGTACGTGGCCGTCGATCTGATCTCGCAGGCCGAGCACGACCCGAACGCCGCCAGCGTCCTGATCACCCCCTCGGCCAGGCTCGCCGACGCGGTCGACGCGCTGCTGCCCGGCATGGTTGCCGCCACCCGGCACGCGGACCGGGTGCGCGCCGCGCTGACCGGGCCGCAGTCCGCCGTGGTGCTGGTCGACAGCCTGGCCGGTGCGATCGCCGTCGCCGACGCGTATGCCGCCGAGCACCTGGAGATCCAGACCGTCGACGCCCCGGCGGTGGCGAGTCGGATCAGCAACGCGGGCGCGATCTTCGTCGGGCCGTATTCCCCGGTGTCGCTGGGCGACTACTGCGCGGGCTCCAACCACGTGCTGCCCACCTCCGGCAGCGCACGGTTTTCGGCCGGCCTGAACACCACCACGTTCCTCAAGTCGGTGCAGGTGATCGAGTACGACCGGCCCGCGCTGGCCGCGGTGGCCGACGCGATCGGCACGCTGAGCGGCGCGGAGAACCTGCCCGCGCACGGCGAGGCGGTCACGGCCCGGCTGGCGGATCCCGATGTGCCCCGGGGCGCCGGCCCCGACGCGGCGACCTCGATGTCCGCGCCCCCGATACCCGCGGATCCGGAACACGGTTCCGGTGCCGATTCGGCCGGAAAGCCGTGTCGGGAATCCGCGAACGGTGCCGGCGGGCCGGTGGCAGCGGAGGCCGGTGACGGACCTGCTCCCGGCGCCGGGGTTGCCCTGGCCGACCTGCCGCTGCGGGACGACCTGCGCGGCAAGTCCCCCTACGGCGCCCCGCAACTGGACCTGCCGGTCCGGGTGAACACCAACGAGAACCCGCACCCACCCTCGGGCGCGCTGGTGGCCGACCTGAGCGCCTCGGTCCGGCGGGCCGCGCAGACCCTGAACCGGTACCCGGACCGGGATGCCGTCGCGCTGCGCACCGACCTGGCCGGATACCTCGCGCGCAGCACCGGGATCCCCGTCACCGCCGCCAACGTGTGGGCAGCCAACGGATCCAACGAGATCCTGCTGCAACTGTTGCAGGCCTTCGGTGGCCCGGGCCGCACCGCGCTGGGGTTCGAGCCGTCCTATTCCATGCACCCGATCATCGCCTCCGGCACCCGCACCGAGTGGCTCTCGGCGCCGCGCCGGGAAGACTTCGGCCTGGATGTGCCGGCCGCCGCCGCCGTCGTCCGGGAACACCGCCCGGACCTGCTGTTCGTCACCAGCCCGAACAATCCCACCGGCGGCGCGCTGAGCGTCGACGAGGTCCGGGAACTGGCCTCGGCCGCCTCCGGCATGGTGATCGTGGACGAGGCGTACGCCGAGTTCGCGGCGGTGTGCGGGAGTGTCAGCGCCGTCTCGCTGATCGACGAGTTCCCGGAGCGACTCGTGGTGTGCCGCACCATGAGCAAGGCGTTCGCGTTCGCCGGTGGCCGGCTCGGTTACCTGGCCGCGGCGCCCGCCGTGGTCGACGCACTGGCGCTGGTCCGGCTGCCGTATCACCTGTCCGCGCTCACCCAGGCCGCGGCCCGCGCGGCGCTGCGCCATGCCGACGACACCCTCGCCTCGGTGGCCGCCCTGGTCGCCGAGCGGGAGCGCACCGCGGAGGCCTTGCGGCGCACCGGGTTCACCGTCGTCGCCTCGGATGCGAACTTCCTGCTGTTCGGGCCGTTCGGCGATGCTCCGGCCGCCTGGCGGGTGTTCCGGGACCGCGGGGTGCTGCTGCGCGACGTCGGGATCCCGGGCTACCTGCGCGTCACCATCGGCACCCCGGGGGACAATGACGCATTCCTGGCCGCCTGCCCCCGGCCGGCCGGCCACACCGAGGAGGAACGATGACGCCGACCGCCGCCGACGCCGACCGTCGCGGATCGCGCACCGCCCGGATCGAACGCACCACCAGCGAGTCGTCCGTGCTGGTCGAACTGGACCTGGACGGCACCGGCCAGGTCGAGATCGCCACCGGTGTACGGTTCTTCGATCACATGCTGACCGCGTTCGGGGTGCACTCCCGGCTCGATCTGTCGGTGCGAGCATCCGGCGACACCGACATCGACGCGCACCACACGGTGGAAGACACCGCGATCGTGCTGGGCCAGGCGATCGGGCAGGCGCTGGGCGATAAGGCGGGGATCCGCCGGTTCGGCGATGCCTTCATCCCGATGGACGAGACCCTGGCGCATGCCGCGATCGACGTCTCCGGCCGGCCGTATTGCGTGCACACCGGGGAGCCGGATTCGGTGCTGGGCTTCACCGTCGGCGGCAGCTATCCGGTGGTGCTCAACCGGCACGTGTTCGACTCGCTGGCCTTCCACGCGCGCATCGCGCTGCATGTGCGGGTGCTCTACGGGCGCGACCCGCACCACGTCTGCGAGGCGCAGTACAAGGCGGTGGCCCGGGCCCTGCGCGCGGCGATCGAGCCCGACCCACGGGTCAGCGGCGTGCCTTCCACCAAAGGGATGTTGTGAGCGACGCCGGAGCGGCGCTGGGCCGTCGTCACGCAGTGGCAGGCCCGCGCTGCGGAGCGCGGAGCGAACGAAGGGGGCGCAGATGAGCTGGGTTCCCTACCTGCTGTTCCCGCTGGCGGGTTTCTTTGGCGCGGGCGCGGTGTCCATGTGGCGCACCGACCATCGCGGCGCCGCCATCGTGCTGATCGTGCTCGCGGTGCTGCTGGTGGGCGCCGGGGTCCTCTGGCTACTCCCGGCCTCATGAGCGCGCGAGGCTCGGCGAGTACTGCGCCGATACAGGAGCCGACACAGGAGCCGACACAGGAGATGTCGCGGTGAAGCGGGTCGTGGTGCTGGATTACGGGTCGGGCAATCTGGCCTCGGCCCGGCGCGCCCTGCAGCGGGTGGGTGCCGACGTGCACGTCACCGCCGATTTCGGCGCGGCGCTGGACGCCGATGGGCTGGTCGTTCCGGGGGTGGGTGCGTTCGCCGCCTGCATGGCCGGCATCCGGGCGGTACACGGGGATCGAATCATCGGCCGCCGGCTGGCCGGATCCCGTCCGGTGCTGGGCATCTGCGTGGGCATGCAGGTGCTCTTCGCCACCGGAGTCGAGCACGGGCAGCGCACCGATGGCATCGGCGAATGGCCCGGCACGGTGGAGCGACTGCAGGCGCCGATCGTGCCGCACATGGGATGGAACACCGTGGGCGTGGGGGAGGGTTCGGCGCTGTTCGCCGGCCTTGATCCGGCGACCCGGTTCTACTTCGTGCACTCCTACGCGGCGCGCGCCTGGGAGTTGGCCGAGACCGGGCCGCTGCGCCCGCCGGTGGTCAGCTGGGCCGAGCACGGCGGCGATGCATTCGTGGCGGCGGTGGAGAACGGCCCGCTGTGGGCCACCCAGTTCCACCCGGAGAAGTCCGGTGACGCGGGGGCGGCGCTGCTGGAGAACTGGTTACGCACCGTCTGACCGGTGCCGTGCTGGTCGGGGGTGCCCGGCGGTGCGTGTGTACGACATCGACGAGCGGTGACGGGCTCGACAGGTCGGCGCGCGATGATTACAGTCGAACCCGTGTTCGGTAGAAGGTCGGCGGAGCCGCGTGCAGGGGCCTCGGCGCGCGATCGGGAGCGCTCGGAGGTGGTGGCCGACCTGCGCCGCCGACTAGGCGCCATGGACGGGGGAAGTGGACCGGGCTGGGTCGACGCCTCGGGCGGTGCCGGGGCCTCCAGCGGTGACGGGGCCCTGGATGCGCAGCGCGTGGCCGGCGGCTCGCCGGCGTCTGGGGTGTTGGGAGCGTCCGGTCCGGCGTCGGAGGTGCTGGGGGCGTCCGGTCCGCTGACCGGGGTACTGGCCGCGCCCGGTCCGCTGGCCGAGGTGCTGCCGCAGCGCGGCATCCCGCGGGGCAGCGTGGTCGGCCTGGCCAGCACCGCCTCCGCCGGCGGCGCCACCAGCCTGTTGCTGTCGCTGCTGGCCGCCCCACCCGATATCTGGGCGGCCGTGGTGGGCATGCCCCGGCTTGGGGTGCTGGCGGCCGCCGAGATGGGCGTGGATCTGGGCCGGCTGGGCTTGATCCCCGACCCCGGACCTGATGTGCTGCAGGTGATCTCGGTACTGATCGACGGGGTGGACGTGATCGCCACCGTGCCTCCGGCGAACCTACCGCCGGCCCGGCAACGGGTGTTGACCGGGCGGTTGCGGCAGCAGGGCGCGGTCCTGTTGGTGATGGGTCGCTGGCCCGGCGCCGATCTGACCCTGACGGTGACGGACGTGCGCTGGTCGGGGATCGGCCAGGGGCACGGGCGGCTGCGGGACCGGGAACTCGACGTGCGGGTCGGCGGGCGCCGGTCCGGTGCAGGAGGCTCGGCCACCCTGTTGCTGCGCTCCAGCGGGATCGGCGTCAGCGTCGAACACGCCACTCGGGCATCGGGAGCGCAGACGGGGAGCAACGCGCCGGCGGCCGATGCGGGGGGCGGTGCGATTCTGTATCCCGCCTCGTCGGGGGAGACTAGAGCAGGGTGACGGTGTCGACCCGCCGGTGCCGCCAGCGTCAGGGATAGTGCGGTGGCACTGTCAGAGATCAGCGCCGTGGTCAGAATCAGCATCGAAATCGTCTTGCGTGGGTGGATCGTCTCCCCGCAATGTCAGGGGGCAGAAGTGCAGCCCGTGATGCAGCATGTACTGCAGAGGACCCTGGGCGCCGCGAATGGGGTGCAAGATCACCCGCCCATCGCGAATTTCCAGGACCTGGACGCGGAACTGGAACTGCGCGGTGAAGGTCGTCACCACGGCATCACCATCGTTCCCGTAGAAGTCGAGCATCTCACCGTCGCCGGCCAGCCCGGCATCGACCAGGTTCCCGCGCACCTCCTCGACGTCGAGCCCCACAGTTAGTTGCGGGGCAACACCCTTCGCCAGTTGCACCAGGGTATCGATCAGACAGGCATTGTTCACGCCCGACGCCCGGCCGATCGTGAAGCGGTGACCCACCGCGTCCAGCGCTGTCTCTTCGGCCGTCCCATCGTCGGGTCCCTGTTGGCCGTCGAACGAAACGTCAGGCTCGCCATCCGTGTCGAGACTGCTGCCGTGTAAATGATCCGTGACAAATTCGAACAGCAGGTGCCGCAACCGCAACCGAGCCCGCTGGGCGGCTTCGCCGTCGTCGCCGTTGATCGTGGTGAGCAGCGCGCGGATTCTGCTCGAGGTGGGCCCGCGGAATTGAACGGCCTTCGCCATCTCCTGCAACGGTACGTCGGAGAGTGAAGGATCCTGCGCCACCCCGCCAGGACTCATCAGGTTGAAGGTCACCACGAGGTCCCGAATGGTCAGCGGCCCACCCCCGGATCCCCTGCCCTCTGCAAGGGCCAAGAGGTTGAGGCCGCTGGCACCCGGGTCGCGCACGGTCTCGATGCCGCGATAGACCCGCCAGACGCCTCTGAGCGTGGCGCGAGCTCGCTGCAGGGTCTTCAGGTCGGGACCCGTCAGTTCGGGGTAGTCGGCGGATAAGAACTTTCGTAGGACACGGGACGTGAGGTCCAGCCGTTCGTCTTTGGTCAACGGCTCGGTGGACTCTCCACGTAGGATTCGGCCCCGGATCCTCTTGCGGACCTCGGCTGGACTATTGGTCACCGTCGCATCAACCTGCGCTGCGGCCTGGTCGCGACGGATGAGGTAGGCACCGATCCGCTCGTCGCCCCGCGCCAACGCCTTTTCCAGCTGCGGAATGGTCGTTGCCAGCAGCACCCCCCGCACCCACTCGGCGAACTCGTCTGGCGACTCGAAGCACACCTGAAGATGGCTGACGATCGACAGCGCCGCTTCGTAGCTGTCCATCCACAAGTCGACGTGCTGCGAGTGCTGATCGCTGTGCATGCGCAGATCGTTGAGCATCTCCTGGCCGCCCAGGATGGTGCGCGCGGTCCGCAGGTTTGCCACGTACCGGCCAGACGTGACTTCGTGCCCGGGCCCTGGAGGACGCAGGCCCCTGGTCATGATCGTGACGGGCTCGTTGGTGTCCAGGTCCAGGTCATATTCCATGTCGGAGCCCTCGTCATCGTCCGGTTCAACGGACCCATCTGACGTGGACCCATCAGTCGAGGAGCGCTCGTCTTCTTCGCCGGATGTGGGCGCATCGAGGCTCGAGTCGAGGGCGTCCAGCGCGCGTTGATGTCCGGCTGACGCCGCCTTGTTGATCAACCACATGTCGAACCAGGTGATGGCGCGGGAGGGCGTGCCGGCGTCGTGCTCGGGACGAGACTCCTGGTCGACCTTCTCGCCGGAATAGTGCTGTGATACGAAGTCCACGAACGCGCGCGTCAGGTCGCGCTGCGGTGTCGACAATAGAATCTTTGCCAGGCCTCGTGTCTCGTGCAATTTCAAGGGCAGCGTTGTGGGGTTCTTACGTGAACGAGCCCCAGCCGCCTCATCCCACTGTGCCTTTGATTCGGCGTATTCGTCGAGCTGGGCGCTATCGGCGAGGAATCTGCGCATCGCATCGCGCAGCAGCAACAGCAGAATGTCGCCGCCATGGTAGGCGAGCAGTCTGCCCACCACCTGAATCTCTTTGGAATATCTCGTCGCCTTGCCCTTGCTGTTCTGCTGCGACTTCCCGGACGCACCTTCATGACTCATCACGTTTTGGGTGCCGAATACATCTTGGGCAGTTGTTGTTGGGGAATCCAGCGCGATGCGCGCGTTAACCGCGTTCATGACGCCGGCGGATCGCCGGCGCGCCGCCTCCAGTAACCAGACCTGCACCATGCGCCACATCTTGGCTCGATAGGACGCGCGTTGCTCCGGATCGAGTCGAGTGCCGAGAATAGCGTCATTGAACGCTGCGTCGAAGGCCCGGACGTCGGTGGCGATCAGCATCCTGATGATGGCGCTGTCTGCGGCACCGAGTCGCTTCAAATCGCCGATCGCCTTACGCAGCACCGGATAGGACTCGGAGTGGCCGACCACCGACTGCGCCAGATTGGATAGCGTGTGCCCGGTCTGCGCCGTGTAGGGCCTCTGATCCTCCCGGTGGGCGTCGACGAAGTCGACAAGCACTTTGGAAACGTCGAGCAGCGTGCTCACCGGACCGACGGTGTGCTCAGCGAGTGCCTCCTCGATGGCGTCCCGAAGTTCGAGCCGCAGTTGGGCCAGCTCGTCAGCGGTAAAGCTGACGGATCGTGCTCGATCGATTCCGCCATGACGAGGCTTACGAAGCTTGCGTGGTAGATCCGCGTCATCGGAGCTGTCGTCACGGTTGCGTTTGGCCCGCTTTCTCGTTGGAGGTGCAATGTCGTCGGAGTCCAGTGCTTCGCTGTCGTCCAATCGGAGGTCCGGCCATTCGGCCTCGTCCCATTCGGCCCCGTCCGATTCGGCCCCGTCCCATTCGGCCCCGTCCCATTCGGCCCCGTCCGATTCGTGCTCATCCGATTCGTGCTCGTAGGGGGGACTGCCCGGATCGAAAAGTGCGGCATCCATCTCGGCAGAGTCGTCGAAGGACTCCTCTTCTTCCTCCGCATTGTCGCTCTCACTATCGCTGTCGCCATCGAGGGGTTGCCGGCGCAGGATCGACAGATTGACCGGGCTCGGATCCATCCCACGGGGCTGGGCCGCGCCGCGTCTGCGCAGAGGTGCCGGCCAGTGGCGCGATGCCCGATTGCCCCGCCCGAGCGAGGGAGCCTCGTGGTGGGGCCGGGCATGCGATGCCACGTCATCCGGTTCGCGCGAAGCGGAGATCGCTATGCCCGGTGCGGCTACCAGGCCTGGACCAGGCACGGAGGCTACGGCGGCTGCGGGCGGTGATGGAATCGGAGGGCCGCTTGGCCCGACCTGTTCAACGGTGGGTCGTGCCGAATCCGTGGTGCCTTCCGGCGTCGTCACCACGGCGCCCATCGTCGTTCGGACCTGCGTGGGAGCGGTGACGTCGCGCTCGGTGGCCGCCCCTGGCGCGGCACGGAGACGGCGCAAACGACGCGGCCGATGTGCACAGCGCTCCTCTTGTCCCCGGGTGCGCAGGGCACCACACGAATACGGACGGTTATCGACATGTTACTGAACGTGTCGACGTCGTGTGGTTGACGAGGAGGATTCGGGATTGCCGGTGCGGCCTCGCCGACGGACGTGGTCAGCGCCGCTCGGCCTGGCCGGCGTCAGCGTGCAGCCGGCTATCGGGACGAGCTCGGACGCATGCCGCCGACCCATGATGCCGGCGGCTGCCGCGGGAGCCGGAGCCGGCTGAACATCGGCACCGAGACCGGGCGCCGTGTCGGAGCCGGCTGCGCACCCCGGTCCGCCGGGGGCACCGTGTCTCGCGGATCCCGGGCCGCCGGCCCGGTCTCGATCCGCAGCGGGCCGCAACACACCCTGTTCACGCCGCCACCCCGGATCGCGCCGCGCCCGGGGGGATGCCCAGCGCGAGACCCACCGACACCGCGCTGGCCGGCCCCCCGCCGACCTCGTCACCGCTACGACTGGTGCCCGCTCCGCCTGCCCCCCACGGCCTGGCGTCGGCCCGGACGACAGCCCCGACCGCCAAGTGTCGCAACGGCATCCCGATCTGAACGCCGATGCCCAGCTCGGCAGCCAGCAGGTCCAGCAGGCCGGGCAGCCGCGAGGTGCCGCCGGTCAGTAGCGCCCGGTCCACGGTGCTGCCCACGGTGCCGACGAAATAGTGCAGCGAGGTGCGTAGCTCCGCCAGCAGCGGGCGCAGCTCGTCCCGCAGCTGCAGCGCCGGCATGCTGTCGCCGAGCACGCCGACCGCCCTCTTGGCCGCCTCGGCTCCGGCCGCCGGCACGCCCAGCGCGTCCGCGACTCGGTCGGTCAACCGTCGGCCGCCAAAAGCAATGACGCGCACCAGGTGAGGCACCCCGTGCCGGTGGATCACGATCGTCGTCAGGTCGGATCCGATGTCCACCAACGCCTCCACCACCGGGCCGGCGGAGCCGATCGATCGCAGTAGCCCGAACGGCGACAGGTCCACCCGGGCGACAGTCAGGCCGGCCGCCTGGACGGCCTGCACTGCCGCGAGCACCGCCGCTCGTGGGGCCGCCGTCAACAACCCCGGCACCGGGCCGGCGGACGGGCCTGGCCCCGCCGACCCCGCAACAGGGGCGGACTCCGGACCGGACCGCGGCAGCGGGCTGAAGTCCAGCACGGCGTCGGAGACCGGGATGGGCAGCACGTCCCGTGCTTGGAACGGCAGTGCGCGGCGCAGCTGGTCCGCCGGCATCGCCGGTAAGGTCAGCGGCCGCACCACCAAGTGCGGGGTTCCAACACCGAGCACTACCCGGTGCCCGCGCAGCCCGTTCTCCGCCGCGAGATGCCGCAACGCCGCCGTCACCGCCGTGGGATCGTGCACCACCCCTTCGACGACGGCTCCCGGGGGCAGCACGGCGGCCAGCAGTCGCACCGGGCTCGGAGCACCGGCGGGGGATCGGCGCGCACCCTCGAGGACGGCCGCGCGTATTCCGGTGGATCCCAGGTCGAGACCGGTGATGACTCCATGGATTCCCGGTGCGGGCGTACCGGATCGGGCCCGCAACCGGAACGCCATGCGATCACCGTCCGTATCCATGGCCGGTTACGCTTGGTCACTTCGGACCAGCCCGGCCAGCCTCTGGGCCAGACGGTAACAGTCGGTGAGTCAGATGCGCCTGTAGCAGGAATAAGTTCACCCTGACGGGGACGGCATCACCCGTTCGGGGATGACTCACACGGTGACGCGCAGTACCTCTTCCAGGGTGGTCAGCCCCTGGCCGGCCTTGCTCAGGCCGTCGTCGCGCAGCGGCACCATCCCCTCGGCCCGGGCCGCCTTCGCCAGGTCGCTGGCCGGCGAGTGGCTGACGGTCAGCCGCTCGATCTCCTCGGACACCGGCATCACCTCGTTGACGGCCAGCCGGCCGCGATACCCGGTGTTCGAGCACGACCGGCAGCCCACCGCCCGGAACAGTTGCTCCGGCTCGCCCAACGTCTCCCGGGGCCAGCCGGCCGCGGTGAGCTCGTCCCGCTCGGGGCGGTAGGGCTGCTTGCACCACTCACACAGCCGTCGCACCAGCCGCTGGGCCAGCACCGCATCCACCGAGGATCCCACCAGGAACGGCTCAATGCCCATCTCCACCAGCCGGGTCATCGCCGACGGAGCATCGTTGGTGTGCAGGGTGGACAGCACCAGGTGGCCGGTCAGTGCCGCCTCCACGGCGAACTGGGCGGTGATCCGGTCGCGGATCTCGCCGACCAGCACCACATCCGGGTCGGAGCGCAGGATCGCCGGCAGCACCGCGGCGAAGGTCAGGCCCGCCTTGACGTTGACCTGGATCTGGTTGATGCCGCCGATCCGATACTCCACCGGATCCTCCACGGTGATGACATTCACCTCGGGGCGGGCGATCTCGGTCAGCGTCGCGTACAGGGTGGTGGACTTGCCGGAGCCGGTGGGGCCGGTCACCAGTACCATGCCATGCGGTTTGCGGAAGCTGCCCGAGAACCGGCCGTAGTTGTAGTCGGTGAAGCCGAGCTTGCGCAGGTCCAGGTCGATGCCGCCGGTGTCCAGGATGCGCAGCACGATCTTCTCGCCCCACACCGTCGGGAGCGTCGCGGCACGCAGATCGACGTGCCGGCCGCCGACATCCATGGTGATCCGGCCGTTCTGGGGCACGCGCCGCTCGGTGATGTCCAGCCCCGACATGATTTTCAGCCGGGAGATCAGCGCGGATTGGATGCGCCGCGGGACGGTGTCCACCTCGTGCAGCACGCCGTCGATGCGTAACCGGACCCGCATGTCGTCCTCGCTGGGCTCCAGGTGAATGTCCGAGCCGCGAGCGGTGATGGCCCGTTCCAGCAGGGTGGCGACAAACCGCACCACGGGCGCATCGTCGTTGACGTCGACCAGCGCGTCGGACGCGGCGTCGTCGGCCGCCATCTGGGCGGCCGCTTCGTCGAGATCCGTGCTGCTGCGGGTATATCGGTCCAGCAGCCGGGCCAGGTCCGAGCCGGTGACGACGACCGGATTCACCTGCAGTCCGGTGGCGGCGCGGATGTCGTCGATGGCCAGCACGTTGCCCGGATCGGCCAATGCCACGGTGACGGCGGTATCGGTGGCGGAGATCGGCACTATCTGATGCCGGCGAGCGAGCGGCAGCGGCAGCAGCGCCATGATGTCGGGGTCCACCGTCATGGCGGAGAGCTCCACGGCCTCCAGCCCGTAGGCGTCGGCGACCGCGGAGGCGAGCTCGAATTCGGTGACGAGTTGGTCGTCGACGAGCACCGTCTGCAATGGTCGGCCGCTGCGCTCCGCGGCGTCGACGGCGCGCTGTAGCGACTGCTCGTCCATGCCGCGGGTACGCAGTGCGACCATCAAGATGTGGGTGGCTGGATCCATGCCGGCTCCTGGGCTCGGGGCGACGGTCCGAGAGGACCGCCGCAGAGTCACGAGCGTAGCCGGGTTCTCGGGCTTAGTGGGGAGTCGCGACCGGCGGCCCACCGCGGGCGGGATGCCGGGGCCACCGCAGCGACGTCATCATGCTCGATGGTTACGGACCGTAGTCCTCTCGGGTGATGGCGCGCACCGCTCTTGGCCTCGAGAGCGACTACGGTCCGTGACGGTTCCAGGGTCCGGGCGGCCGGGTGTGAATTCCCGGCAGAGGCTACTGCGGCAGGGTGAGGATGCCCATGGCTGCCCAGACAGCACAGGATAACGGCTGCGGCATAAGGCATACGGAGCGGATAGGCGTGCGCCGGCGTGCTGGGAGACGTCGCGGCCGGGTCGTGACGCGGCCCGAAAAACGCCTCCACGACAGGGAAAGCGTCCGTCATTCCACCGGGTGGTTTTTCCCGCAGAGGTTATCTACCCCCTCGCGCTGCTGTTACTGTCTGCGGTGCCGGCACGGGGGCCTGCGTCGGGGGCACGTCGGGGACCTTTCTCATTCCATCCAGTCTTGGAAGGCACACACCCGTGTCGACGATCGCTGCCCTGCCCGACATGTCGGGTCGCCATTCGGCGTCCGGCGGTGCCGACGGTGCATCACCGGGTGCTCTGGGCATCGACGACCTGCTGGTCACGATGGTCGAGCGCGGCGGGTCCGACCTGCACGTGACGGCGGGCATCGCCCCGTGCATCCGTATTGACGGCAGCCTGCACCCGATCGCTGGCCTCGAACCGCTGACCGGGGCCGACACCGAGCGCCTGGTGCGTTCGATGCTCTCCGAGGACCAGTGGGACCGGTTCCAGGCGGAGAATGAGCTCGACTCGGCCTACGCGCTACCGAATGTCAGCCGCTTCCGGGTCAACGTGTACCGGCAGCGGGGCTCCGTCGGTGCCGCCTTCCGGTCTATCCCGCACAAGATCCGCAGCCTGACCGACCTCGGCGTGCCGGACTCGGTGGAGCAGTTCTCCCAGCTGCCAAGGGGTTTGGTGCTGGTGACGGGGCCGACGGGCTCGGGCAAGTCCACCACACTGGCCAGCCTGCTGGACGTGGCCAACAAGACCCGTTCCGGGCACATCGTCACCATCGAGGATCCGATCGAGTACCTGCACAAGCACGGCAGCTGCGTGGTGAACCAGCGTGAGGTCGGCACCGACACCGCGGATTTCGCGGTCGCGCTCAAGCACGTGCTGCGCCAGGACCCGGACATCATCCTGGTCGGCGAGCTGCGCGACCTGGAAACCACCTCGGTGGCCATCACCGCCGCCGAGACCGGCCACCTGGTGCTGGCCACCCTGCACACCAAGTCGGCCGCCCAGACCATCGACCGGCTTATCGACATCTACCCGCACGAGCAGCAGCAGCAGATCCGTGCCCAGCTGGCCAACGCACTGGAAGGTGTGGTGACGCAGGCGTTGTTGCCGCGCCGGAACGGTGGACGGGTGGTGGTGTGCGAGGTGATGGTGTCCACGCCGGCCATTCGGTCGCTGATCCGCGAGGGCAAGGTGCACCTGATCCCCAGCTACGTGCAATCCGGCGGTGACGTGGGGATGATCAGCTTCGACCAGCACCTCGCGCAGCGGTTCCGGGAACAGCTGGTGAGCAAGCACGTCGCGCTGGAGATGGCCCAGGACCCGAACGAGTTCAGCCGATTGGCCGGGGTGGTGTAGGCGCCATGGCCACTATGACGTCCCGAACTCCCACCACTTTCGCCTACAAGGCGATGGACGCCACCGGGAAACCGGTCAAGGGCACCATCGAGTCCGACTCGCCGGAGGCGGCGCTGCAGACCCTGGCGTCGCAGAAGCTGGTGCCAATCTCGGTGCAGGCGACCGGCCAGGGCCTGCAGCGCGAGCTGAAGATCCCCGGGCTGGGCGGCAAGGTCAAGCTCAAGGATCTCGCGGTCTTCTCCCGGCAGTTCGCCTCCATGACGTCGTCGGGCCTGTCGCTGCTGCGGTCCCTGGCGATCCTGGAGCAGCAGGCCGCCAAGCCGCCGTTGCGCAAGGCGCTGGGCCGGGTGCGCAGCGATGTGCAGTCCGGCGCAACGCTGTCGGTGGCCATGGGGCTGCACCCCGAGGTTTTCCCGTCGTTGATGGTCAACATGATCAAGGCGGGGGAGACCGGCGGTTTCCTGGACGGGGCGCTGTCCCGGGTCGCGAAGATGTACGAGGCGGATGCGAACCTGCGCGCGAAGATCAAGAGCGCCATGACGTATCCGGTGATCGTGCTGTGCTTCTCGCTGCTGCTGGGCGCCGGGGTGATCATCTTCATCGTGCCGGTGTTCGAGAAGATGTTTGCCCAGCTGGGTGGGAACCTGCCGCTGCCCACCCAGATCATGGTGACCCTGTCACACAACATGTGGTGGGCGGGGCCGCTGTTCCTCATCGTGGTCGGCGTCGGATTCAAGCTGTACCGCAAGACCTATCGGGACAACGATGCGTTCCACCTGAAGGTGGATTCGCTGAAGCTGAAGCTGCCGGTGTTCGGGTCGCTGTTCACCAAGCTGGCCATTTCCCGGTGGGCGCGGAACCTCGCCACCCTGTTGCACGTCGGTGTGCCGGTACTGCAGGCGCTGGACGTGGTGGGCGGCACCGCCGGCAACGCGGTGATCGGCCAGGCCATGGACGAGGTGAAGACGGCGGTGCGAATCGGCCAGCCGATGTCGGTGCCGCTGGCGGGTCACGAGCTGTTCCCGCCGATGGTGGTGCAGATGATGGAGGTCGGCGAGGAGACCGGCCAGATCACCGACATGCTCGACAAGCTCGCCGACTACTACGACCACGAGGTGCAGACCGCCACCGAGTCCCTGACCTCCGCCATGGAGCCCCTGCTGGTGGTGCTCCTGGGCGCGGTGATCGGCACCATGGTGATCTGCCTGTACCTGCCCATGTTCACCATCTACCAGAACATTGCCCAGTGAACTGATCGACGACTCTCCCAGATGCCGTTTTCAAGCCCGATTTGTCTGTCTAATCGTTTCTTCCTTGCTTCATTCGACACTGATTCGCCGCGACGATGGCCCAGTGATATCCGGCGTTCGGGGCGCCGGGCCGTGTAGCGCCCAGCAGTACCGAGCAGCGCCAGCACCACCGCAGTACCCGCGCGGCCACTCCCGGCCGACGGTCCCGAGATCGGCACTCCTGCCGAGCCCGAACACAGCCAAGGAGGCTGACAATGCGTTCCACTCTGCAGTCCATCCGGGCCAGGCGAGCTCAGGGCGAGAAGGGGTTCACCCTGATCGAGCTGCTGGTCGTCGTGGTCATCATCGGTATTCTGATTGCGATCGCGATCCCGTTGTACCTGAACTACCAGAAGAGCTCGCATGATAAGGCTGCCGACTCCGATCTCCGCAACGCCGTGACGGTCATGGAGCAGTGCAACGGCGATCTCGGCCACTACCCGACGCTGGCCACTGCGACCTACGCCACCGGAGCGGACGCAACGACCGCGCTGAGCGGGGCAGGCTGCACCGGCGTGACGATCGTGCTGTCTGACGGTACTGGGCTCAGCATCACGAGCGCGGCGACCGGATACCAGATGGCGGCTTGGAATACATCCGGTCACGCAGATGCTGCGGCCGCGAGCAAGTACAAGACGTACACCTACGACAGCACCACCGGCGGCTCGATCGGCGGCTGACCCGTCGACTGCCAGGGCATCCCGGGCAGTTGACGTAACTCCGATAATCCTCTGAGAGCTGGGAGGCTCAAAATGTCATCGCTACAACGGATCAACAAATACCGGCAGGATCACGACCAGGCAGGATTCACCCTGATCGAGTTGCTGGTCGTCGTGGTCATCATTGGTGTCCTGATCGCGATCGCCATTCCGCTCTACCTGAACTACCAGAAGAGCTCCCACGACAAGGCGACCGCGTCGGACGTCCGCAACGCGGTTGTGGTCGCGGAGCAGTGCTTTACGGACAAGGGTGTATACCCTGATGCCACGACGACGGATGGGACAGCCGCCACGATCGATGTTTCCGGTGCGTGCGGAACCGGTGCCGTCATTAACCTCTCAAGCGGAACGGAGATGACGATCGTCAATAACACAACCTCGTACAAGATCTGCGCGCAGAACGCCAGCGGTCACGGGGATCAGTGGTACAACTACGATAGTTCGAAGGGCGGCGACGTCGGCGCCGCGGCGGCGTCCGTCTGTTGAGCGCATTGGCGGAACGCTAGATTTCGGAATCGTTTCGCCATGGATACGTCCGGCTCATCTGAGTAGCCGGCGGTAAGGGGGGCGTCGGGCGGTACGGCGCAGGATCGGTGATCCCCCGTCACCGATAGTCGTACCGCCCGATGTAACCCGTACCAGCAGACCCAAGCATCACCAGAACCACCAGCACCGACAAGCATTTTCCGCTACGCCTCGCACGTTCCAGTACCGCCAGCTCTCACCCACATCCCGCACCACCCGCCCCGGAAGGAGACCACCCCCATGAAGCACCGCGTGAACGGCATCAACCGGGTGGGCCTGGTCAACTCCGACGGGCACGTCATCGGCCTGGACATCGGCGCCACCGCCGTCCGCGCCGCCGTGCTGGCCCCGGGCACCCACGAGGGACGGCCCTCGGTCACCGTGCACGGCTTGGGCTCGGCGCCACTACCCCCGGGGGCCGTGACCCTCGGCGCCGTCACCAATCCTCTCGCAGTCACCACCGCCATCAAGGAGATGTGGCATGCGCACAAACTCAACGACCGGAAGGTCGTCCTCGGAATCACCAGCCAGCAGGTCGTTGTCCGAGACCTCAGCATGCCCGACCTCCCCGTCGCCGAGCTCCGCGCAGCCCTTCCCTACCAGGCGCGCGAGGTTATTGCTATTCCGGTGGACCAGGCACTCATCGACTTCTGCCCGGTCGGACCGGCAGACCCGGGAACGAACACCGTTCCGGGTCTGCTGATCGCCGCACCGCGCAAGCCCGTGCTGGCCGCCGTGGACGCCGTGGAGCGCGCCGGGCTGCAGGTGGCCCGGGTGGACCTCGCGGCGTTCGCCGCGCTGCGCTCCACCGCCTCCGGCTACCAGGGCGTCGAGATGATCATCGATGTCGGGGCGCAGCTCACCTCGCTGATCATCCACGCCGACGGCACCCCCAAGGTGGTGCGCATCGTCGGGCACGGCAGCGAGGAGATCACCGAACGGCTCGCCGACCGGATCGGCCTGTCCGTCGAGGAGGCCGAGGAGGCCAAGCGCACCGTCGGCATCACCGCCGACGACGAGGTCTCCCGGGTGATCCGAGACATCCTGCGCCCGTGGTACTCCGAGATCCGCGGATCGGTGCACTTCTACACCACCGGCGCCCCGGGCGCGCCGATCGAGCGCATCGGGCTGACCGGCGGGGGCGCCGGAATGCCCGGTCTCGCCCAGTCGTTGGCCGACCAGCACGGCATCCCGTCCGGCGTCGTGACCCCGATGCAGCACATCCGCAACCGATATTCCAGCAAGGATGTCGACCCCGGCGCCGGCGAGCTGAGTGCCACCGCGGTATCCGTGGGCCTCGCGATGGGGGCGGCAGCATGAAGGCCGTCGACAGCCCCTGGACCCAGCAGAACACCATGCCCGGCTGGGGCATCGTCGCCGACCTGACCCCACCGGAGTTGATCGCCAAGCGCCGGCTGGTGGTGGTGCGGCGCATGGTGATCGCCGGTGTTGCCACCGTGCTACTGCTGTGCGGCGGCGGTTTCGGCTATGCGGTCTGGCAACATGGCGACGCCGAGGACGGGCTGGCCGCCGAGCAGCAGCGCACCACCTCGCTGATGTCCGAGCAGCGCAAGTACTCGTCGGTGACGGTGGTGCGGGGCGCCATCGGCCAGGTGCAGGATCAGCTGGCCGCCCTGATGGCCGGCGACGTGGATACGAGCGTGCTGGTCGGATCCATCGTCAGCGCCCTGCCCAAGACCATGACCATCACCCAGATGTCCGTCACCATCTCCGCGGCTGGCGTTACTGGCGCCTCCGGCTCTTCCGGGAGCGCCGGCGGGATCGGCAGTCTCGACCTGTCGGGTGCCACGCACATCGGCACCGTCACCCTATCCGGGACCGGCGCGACGCTGACCGACCTGGCCGGGTACGTGCAGGCCCTGCAGGCTGCGCCCGGCGTGTTCGAGCCCTACCCGCTGTCCAACCAGGCCACCGAGACCGGCACCAGCTATAGCCTGCAACTCACCCTGACCGACGCGCTGCTGTCCCACCGGTTCGACGCGCCGGAGGCGGCGAAATGACCGGCACGGCGGGACAGAGCCGCTGGTGGATCGCCGGTGGCGTGCTGGTCGCCGTGCTGCTGGCGGCGGGATCCTGGCTGATGCTGATCGGTCCAAAGCTGGACGATGCCGACTCCGTTCGGGCGCAGGCACAGTCGGCCAGCGACCAGAACACCGTGCTGCAGATCAAGGTGAACAAGCTGCGCGCCGACAGCGCGAGCATGCCCGATCTGCTGCGCCAGCTCGACACGCTGCACGCTCAACTGCCGACCAGCAGCGGCCTGGACGCGTTCACCCGGCAGCTCTCTCGCGATGCCGCCGACGCTGGCGTGACGCTGACCAGCATCGTGATCGGCGTGCCGACCGTGGTGAAGGCGTCGAGCGCCCCGAAGGCGGCGCCGACCGGAGAGACGGCTGGTACGGCGGGGTCGGATGCTGCGGGCTCTGCCGGCGCGGGGAGCGGATCCGGCGATGCGTCGGATGCCGCCAGTACGCCCGGTGCGGCCACATCGACCCAACCGGCCGCGCCGGCCGCCGCGACGAGCCTGTACACGATTCCCGTGACGGTGGCCGCCACCGGGCGGCTGGCCGACCAGCGGACCCTCCTGCACGCCATCCAAGCTCAGGGCCCGAGGGGTGCCCTGGTGTCCTCGGTGCAGTTTGCACCTGCCCCGGAGGTTGCGGATCGACCCGGTGGGGAGCCGGGCGATGCGCAACCGTCCGGGGCGCCGGGCACCACGGTGTCCTCGAGCGGCGACGAGCGGGCGTCCGGGACCGCGCGGGCCACCGGAACGGCGCAGGGCACGGTGCAGTCCACCGGCACGGTGCCGGCCGGCGGAGCGGGGGCCGCGGACGACACGGCGGTGACGATGACGGTGCAGCTGGCTGTATTCGTCGCCCCGCAGACCCCCGACGACGAGGCCGCCCTGCGCAAGCAGCTCGGCGGATAGCCTCGGGCAGGGACGGCTCCGATGAGCGACAGGAGCGGCAGGTGCGACCGGTGACGCGGCCCGCACGGCGCCCCGCCACCTCGGGGACACCGGCCGCGCGCCGGCCGTGGCACGGCATCGGGCGCCGAAATCGACGCACCGACGACGGTTTCGTGCTGCTGGAGTCCGTGATGGCGATCGGGCTGATCACCGTGCTGATGGTGGCGTTGACGGCGCTATTCGTGTCGGCCATGCAGTCCACCGCTCATCAGCGCGCCACCCAGGGTGCGGTGCGAATCGCCACCGACGAGGCCGATCAGGCGCGCGGGCTGTCCGCCGCCGGCGCCCTGTCCGGACGCGACAAGACCAGCGTGCAACGGCAATTCGCCCAGGCGCCGGCGACCGTGCAGCCATGGCTGTCCACCGTCGGGGTTCAGGCATTCTCCACCGATGCGGCGACGGGTGCGGGGGAGATTCCGTGCTCGGCGGAGACCATCGGCACCAGCTGCGCGGCCCTGCCCACCGTCCCGGTGACCCGCACCATGTCGACCATCGATTACCAGGTGAGCTTCTACCAGCAGTGGTGCCACCTGGACGCCGCCGATGCTGCCGCCGACACAGACACGGACGACGCGGTGGCCGGCACGCCGGACTGCGCCGACACCCGGGTCGCCACCGACGCCACCCTCCGGCAGTACCTGCGAGTGGTCGTCGCGATCGCCTGGACCGACTCCAGTTGCCCCGCCGGGGGATGCTCCTACATCACCTCCGTGATGCTCAGCGGCGACGCCGACCCGATGTTCTACTTCCGCAATCCGCCCCCGCCACCGCCGAGCGTCTCCGGATGCCAGCCGCAGGCGGGCACCGTCGGCCAGGACGTGCAACTCGAGATCGTCGGCAGCGGCGGCCTGTGCGGATTCAGCGGCGGTGTGCCGCCGATCACCTGGGCCGGATCCGGCCTGCCTCCCGGGCTGGCCGTCGTCGCGGCCGGCCGCATCATCGGCGCCCCGACGCAGGGCGGGGTGTTCCACGTCACCCTGGTCGCCACCGACGCCTTCCTGCGCACCGACTCCGCCTCGTTCGACTGGACTGTCACCTACCCGCCGTTGCAGGCGCAGAACCCGGGGCCGCAGACGGCCACCGTGGGCGCCGCCATCACACCGCTGACGCTGACCGCCACCGGCGGCTCGGGTGGCGCCGTGTTCTCCGTGGATAGCGGCACGTTGCCGGCCGGCCTCACCCTGGCCGGCAACACCATCACCGGAACCCCGACCGTGACCGGCACCAGTACCGTGACATTCCTGGTGACCGACGCGACCGCCGGATCCACGGACACGATCACCGTCGGCTGGACCGTCAACCCGCCTCCGGCGGTCAGCCCGCCGCCGAATACCACGGTCGGTCTGGGCGGGTACTTCAGCGCCCGCGCGGTGGGCTCATCCGGCACCGCGCCCTACACCTACGCGCTGCAGAACGCGCCCGAGTGGATGCACATCGACCCTGCCACCGGGAAGATCTCCGGCACCGCCGACTCCGAGATCGCCGACTATCCGGGCATTATCGTATTGCTGACCGACTCCCGTGGCGCCATCGCGCAATCCGCGCCGTTCACCTGGAGCGTGTACAACATCCCGACGATGGTGCCGCCGGGAGACAAGACCAGCAACTTCGGCGAGGCGGTCGCCTGGCAGCTGGAAACCACCTGCCCCGACGGGTCGTGCGTATTCAGTGCCACCAACCTGCCGACCGACTGGCTGACGCTGGACCCCGCAACGGGCCTGATCAGTGGGACCGCCCCGGCGAACCAGCAGTTCTTCCAAAACATCACCGTCACCATCACCGACGCCAGCGGCTTCTCGGCGTCCAGCCAGTTCAACTGGGTGGTCGGTCCCGCCCAGACCATCACCTCACCCGGAGACCAGGTGTGGACCGTCGGGGTACCCCTGTCGATCGCCTCGTCGGCCGGCCTGCAGATCACCGCCGACTGCAGCCCGGCCGGGCCGTGCGCCTTCTCGTTGCCGGACCCGTCACATCCTTTGCCTCCCGGGCTCAGCATGAGCTCCACCGGCCTGATTACCGGGACCCCGACGGCAACCGGCACCTGGCCCGGCATCGTCGTTCGGGCCACACCGCAGGCGGGCGCATCGGTCGACACCGCGCCATTTACCTGGACCATCAACCCCAAGCCGACGCTGGACCCCCCGGGCAATCAGCGAACCGTGCGCGGCTCCAGCGTGTCGAGACAGCTGACCTTCAGCTGCCAGTCACAGCCGTGCCAGATCACCGTCACCGGTTTGCCGGCCGGGCTGAGCATCGACGCGTCCGGAAACATTTCCGGAACCGCGACTACCGCCGGCACCAGCATCGTGACGGTCAACGTCACCGATACGACGGGGACCGTGGCCACCCGGCAATTCACCTGGTATGTGCTGGACATCAGCATTCCCGACCAGACGATCAGCAAGAGCGGCGGCAACTGCAAGTACGACTCCCAGCGGACGGTCAATCTGGCGGGTTACGTCTCCGGGTACAGCGACATCGCGAGCCTGACATTCACCGTGACCAGTCCGATCACCACAAAGTTCAACGGGTCGCTGCTGACCATCACCGCGCCGTGTTCGGTCGGTAACAACACCACGAAGGTCACCGTCACCGACTCCGGTGGCGGCGCGACGCCTCTGAGCGTGACCGCCACGTTCACCATCAAGGTCGTGTGATGGCCGGGAGCCCGCGCCCGCTGGAGGGCCGCGCGATCACCCGGGTTATCCCGGCTGCGGCCGGGCCGGTCGCTGCCCGACGGTGCTCCGGGCTGCGACGCCTTGTCCGGCATGCGGCGCGCTCCGATTCCGGGCTGAGCCTGCTGGAGCTGGTGGTCGGCCTGGTGGTGATGACCATTTTCATGACGATGTTCACCGGCGCCGTGGTGATGATGTACAACGCGTCTAGCAAGTCGGAAGCGTTGGCCGACACCTCTTCTCAGCTGAGCATCGCATTCAACCGGCTCGACACGTCCGTCCGGTATGCGTCCGCGATCGCGACGCCGGGCCAGTCCGGCGACGACTGGTACGTGGAGTGGCTGAGCACCTACAGCGGTGCCCGCACCTGCACCCAGGTCCGGCTGAACGCCACGGCCGGCCAGTTGCAGCAGCGGACCTGGTCGGTGTCCTCGGACGGGACGGCGTCCACGGTGACGTCCTGGCTGCCGCTGGCATCGGGGCTGTCGGCCGACCCGTCGGTCGCACCCTTCACGCTGTCGCTGAGCAGTGATGCGGCACGCCCTGCTGGCATGGCGATTCCCTACCAGCAGTTGCAGTTCCACCTGATCGCCGAGGCAACTGGCCGAACCGGGGTGACGACGACGGTGTCCGATGTGACGTTCACGGCGTTCAACTCCGGATCGATCACCACCGGGCAGATCTGTGCGGAGGAGGGGCGGGCATGATCATTCGTCACCGGTATGGCTCTGTGACCTGCTCTGTGACCTGCTCTGTGACTTGCTCTCTGACTTGCTCTGTGACTTGCCGGGTGGCTCGCTTGGCGGCCCGGGGCGCCGGGTTACGTCGCGACGATCGAGGCTCGATGCCCATGCTGATGCTGGTGGTGCTGGTCGGGATGGCGCTGGCGGCTCTGATGGTCCCGCTGGTGATCACCCAAACCCACACCACCACGTTCGACTCCGGGCGGGGGAGGGCGCTGCAGGCGGCGGAGTCCGGGATCGACCTGGCGCTGGGCCAGATCCGGGCCTCGCAGTCCGGCACGGGGGACGAGGGGGACGTGGGCAAGCTGCCGTGCGGGCCGTTGGGCGGACCGTTGATGGGTGCCGCCGGCCAGGCCATCGGTTCCAGCTACTCGGTCGAGATCGGCTATTACACCAAGAATCCGGTCGGCCACGACACCGACGACGACTGGTTGGATGCCAACAGGATGGTGTGCGTTCCGGGCCATGGCGTGGCCGACCCGTCCCGAGGCGTGTACATCCCGAGTTTCGTGCTGTTGCAGTCCACCGGGACGGACGGGCGGACCGGCGACAGCCGGACGTTGACCACCACCTACGTCGTGCACACCACCGACATCACCATCCCCGGAGGGCAGATCCGGCTGTACCCCTCCGGCTCGATCAACTACTGCCTGACCGTGTCGCTGCCGGCCGTCAACGGTGCCTCGGTGAGTCTGCAGCCGTGCCAGGACCCGGTGCCGGACTCGCAGAAGTTCGCCTACGCGGACCAACTGGGCATCCAGCTGGTGGCATCGGATGACGGCAATCCGTTATGCCTGAAGACCGAAGGCAGCAGCGGAAAGCCGCTGATCCTGGGGCCGTGTGGGACGGAGAACCAGGCGCCGTGGATCGAGATGTGGGGCTTCGACAACGACTCCCACTTCCGGGTGTCGGACCCCAACCAGCAGAGCCTGAGCGACTACTGCTTCGGTGCGGCCGGCACCCCGACGCCCACCCCGCCCTATACCGGAGTCGAATTGCGGACCTGCTCGGGCAGCTACGACGACCCCGTCCAGGCATGGATCCCCTCCCCGTATGTGGGGGCCGGGGGAGCGGGCGCCGGTAACGGGCAGCTGGTCAACTTTTTCCAGTTCGGCCGGTGCCTGGACGTGACGGATCACGACGTGACGTCGACGTTCCTGATCGCCTACGGGTGCATGCAGATCCCCGACAAGCAGGGCAAGGATGTGGGCAGCCAAGCGCCATGGGACCAGGTCTTCACGCCGCTGCCGGCCATCTCCGAGAATCCCGCGGATGCCACCCCGCCCACCGCGTCCCAATGGGTGGTCCAGTGCCCCAGTGGTGGTGACGGGGCGTGCACCGGCGGCTCGACGTTCTGCCTGACCAGCCCGTCGCAGACGGGGAGCTATGCCACGGTCGCCGCGTGCCAATCCGGCGACCCCGACCAGTGGTGGACCAGGTATCAGAAGCTGGATAGCGCGGGCAACGAGTTGCTGTACGCGGACAAGTACACGATCAAGGACGGCCAGGGCAGGTGCCTGTCGCTCGGCTCCGACGCCGACATGTTCCACGGCTACTACTTCAAGGTGGTGGTTCAGGACTGCGATGGCAGCACCCAGCAGAAGTGGAACGCGCGGGAGACCGAGCAGGACGCGGGGATGGCCAATCTGCACGAGAAGTAGTGACGGTTGCGCGGTCGGGGTGGGCTTCGGTCCTGCTCGCGGGGTGCGTGGCCTGCCGGTGTGGGTGCGCGGGCGGGGTGGGCTCGGCCCGATTGCCGGCGCGCGGCGTTGCACGAGCGTCGTGCGCCGATGTCGATAGGTCCATGCCCGGCCGGATCGCGACCGTTTCGCGTGACGGCCAGGCCGGTGCGCTGTCGGGAGGCCGGTGCGTTGTCGGAAGGCCGGTGCGTTGCAGGAGGACGGTGGCGTTGCAGGAGGACGGTGCACTGCCGGAAGCGCTGGCCGGACATCCGCGCTCTCTGCCGGGGCCGACGCGTCGCACGTGCTTCGACATTTCGGACATCGGGTGGGTGGCAATTCGGGCAGTTGTTGACTCCATTCACATCGAACACACGTTGGTAGCAGGAAAGAGTGATTGTCGTACCTACGTCCTAGCCTGATGAACATCGGTTCGTTGGAGGAGGACGCGATGGACAGCCTGTGGGAGCCCGGCGAGTTGGCGATGGCCTGGCAGAGCGCGCCGGCTCATCTCCTGGAACGGTGGGGTGCGCAGGGTGTCCCGTCGATCGCCAGGGCACAGCCTGCGGCGGGCAGCGCCGAGCAAGGCGATGGCCCGGGCGGTGCGACGCGATACCCGGCACCAGCACGCGGTCCCTCGGGCGGGCGGCCGCCGGGTCCCGAGGGGCGGTCGCCGGGTTCCAAGGGAGGGTCGCTGGGTCCCGAGGGGCGGTCACCCGGCGCCGGACCCCGGCGAAGGCGTCGCACGCTTTCCCGGTCGCCCGCAGTCGCCGCCGGCGATGGCGCCGGGAGCGGTAACGGTACCGCGGACGGGGCCACGGACGGCGCCACCTCGGGAAGCGGAGCGCACGGGAACGAGGCGAGCTGCCCTCCCGCGTTGGAGACCCGGATCCGTTCGATGGCTGCCGATCTCGCGTCCTCCCTGTGCGAGTGGCTGCATCTGATCGAGGAGTTCGACCGGAAGCGCGGCTGGGAGGAGGCGGGTCTGCAGTCGTGCGCGGCGTGGTTGTCGTGGACGTGCTCGGTGGCACCTGGTACCGCGCGGGAGTACGTCCGGATCGCGCGGGTGCTGCCCCTGCTGCCGTTGGTGGATGCGGCGTTCGCGGCCGGGCGTCTCTCGTACTCCAAGGTGCGCATCCTGGCCCAGGTGGCGTCCGAGGTGGACGAGGAGGTGCTGCTGGATCAGGCGCTGGTGCAGACCTGCTCGCAGTTGGAACGGACGGTTCGTTCCTACCGGCGCACCGACGGATGGAGCCAGCAGCGCAAACGCCGGGTGGTCTGGCGCTGGGACGACGACGGGATGCTCGTCATGACGACCCGCCTGCCCGCCGACGAGGGCGCCATCCTGGTCGCGGCCATGGAGTGTTCCAGTGACGACGTCGTACGAGCGCCGGAAGAGTCCTGTTCCGATGCGGTCGGCGACGACGGTGACGGGAGTTCCGGTGACGGGAGTTCTGGTGATGGGAGTTCTGGTGATGGGAGTTCTGGTGACGATGGTTCTGGTGATGCGAACCCGTCCGGCGGCGATGCTGCCGGTGAGGTCGAGCGCCGTCAGATGCCCTGGCCGACCGCCACCGACCGGCAACGCGCCGCACTGACCGGTGCCGATCCGCTCGGAACGGTCGGTGCCGACATGCTGGTGGCACTGGCGCACCGGGCGCTGGCGGCCGGGAATGTGGACAGCTCCGGCGACGACAGACACCTGCTGATCCTGCACGCCGACCTCGACCAACTCATCGGTGGCGCCGAATCGGCACAGCCGGTGGAATCCACCGAGCGGCCGGTAGAGTCCGCCGAGCGGCCGGTAGAGTCCGCCGAGCGGCCTGCGGACTCCGAGGACGAGCCGACCGAATCTGACGCCGAATCTGCGGAGTGTCGGGACGCGCCGGCGGAGACCCGGGATGCGCATGACGAACCCTGTGCCAAGGTAGGCGCGGAAGCCGTGCCCGTGG
The DNA here is from genome assembly GCA_937926105.1 of uncultured Actinomycetes bacterium. The sequence goes on from CALANS010000182.1 coordinate 75,538, forward strand.
CAGAACCCGGCACCGAGCAGGCGCCGGACGTCGGCCGGGTTCACCAGCAGACCAGGCGACAGTCCGGGCGCCACACCGCATCCGGAACCATCCTGGCCCGCGCGCGATGCCATCTGGAGAACGGGCCGGGGGTGGATCGGCGTACGGCCCAGCGGATCGCCTGCGATGCCGCCCTGGTCGCCGTCCTGCATCACGTGGGGGAGGGTGAGCCGCTGCGACTCGGGCGCAAGACCCGGGCGATCTCCCCGGCCCAGCGCCGCGCGTTGCGCATCCGGGATGGCGGATGCCGGTTCCCGGGCTGCCATCGTCGGGGTCATCTGGAGGCCCATCACGTGCAGCACTGGTCGCTGCTGGGGCCCACCGACCTGGAGAACTTGGTGCTGCTGTGCAGGCACCACCACATGCTCATGCACGAGGGTGGGTTCCGGGTTTCGCCCGGGTCCGACGGCTGGGAGTTCCACAACCCGCGGGGTGCGCTGGTGGCGGTGGCCCCGTCACTGCCCGGAAGCAGCGACGGCTGCGGGCCCCCGAGGAGGGTGCCCGACCCGATGGGCCTGCTCCCCGGATGGGGCGGTGAGCCGTTCCATCTGGCGGAGACCGTCGCCGTTCTGACCCGGTTCCCTCGGGGCGGCGGCTGATGATACGCGCCACCATCCGCTTCCCACGCGTCGGTGCACGATGACACCCCTCGCGATAACTGCTGCGACACAGGGAATATCAATCGAGGTACTGGAGCGTCGGCCCGTCCCACCGTCGCCCTCACGCACCGCGGCCCTCTGGTGCCCCGACTGGCCGGCCGTCGCCGCCGCCCGACAGGCCGGACTGCCGACCACCGGTCCAGCCGCGGTATTCCACGCCAACCGGGTTCGAACGTGCACCGCGGCCGCGCGGATGGAGGGCATCCGGGTGGGCATGCGCCGCCGCGATGCGCAGTCCCGCTGTCCCGACCTGGCGGTGCTGGCGGTGGACGTCGACCGGGACGCTCGGTTGTTCGAGCCCGTCGCAGCCGCGATCGAGGCCATCGCCCCCGGCATCGAGGTGCTGCGGCCCGGCCTGGTCGCTTGCCGGATCCGCGGTCCCGCACGATATTTCGGCTCGGAAGTGGCCGCTGCGGAACGGCTGATCGACACGGTCGAATCGCTGGATGTGGAGTGCCGCATCGGTATCGCCGACGTGCTGCCCGTTGCCGTGCTGGCCGCGCGGCGGTCCACCATCGTGCCGTCCGGCGGTGACGGAGCCTTCTGTGCCGGGCTTCCGCTGGCCGAGTTGGCGCGAGATCCGGCGATCGCCCCACCGGAACGCACCCAGCTGGTCGACCTGCTGCACCGGCTGGGCATCACCACCGCGGGAGCCTTCGCCGCTCTTCCGGCCGACAAGGTCGCAGCGCGGTTCGGCGCCGACGGGACGGTCATGCACAGGCTGGCCGCCGGGCTGGCCGAACGTGCGGTCTCCCGCCGCCCCATCGATGCCGACCTGTCCGTGGAACAGTCCTGCGATCCGCCGCTGGACCGGGTCGATACCGCGGCCTTTGCCGCTCGGGCACTGGCCGAACGTTTCCACGCCAGGCTGGCCGATGCCGGATTGGCCTGCAGCAGACTGGCCATCACCGCCACCACGGAGCATGGCACGACACTGACCCGGATCTGGCGGTGCGCCCGCCCGCTGACGGCGGCGGCCACCGCCGACCGGCTGCGCTGGCAACTGGACGGGTGGCTGACCGGCCGCGCATCCGCCCGGCCTGGCGCCATCACTCGGCTGCGACTGGAACCGGTGGAGGCGATCGGCGCCGGGCTGATCCAGTACGGCCTATGGGGATCGGATGGGCAGGACGAACACCGGGCAGGCTGGGCCTTCGCTCGGGTGCAGGGCCTGCTTGGGCCGGAAGCCGTGCTGTCGCCGGTGGTCTCGGGCGGCCGTGGTCATGCCGATCGGGTCACCCTGGTTGCCTGGGGCGAGGAGCGAAAACCCGAGCGGGATCCGACGGCGCCCTGGCCCGGGGCGCTGCCGGCGCCGGCACCCGCGACCGCCACCGGGGCCCCGGCCGGCGACGTGCCGGGCCTGCGGGCGGAGCCCGGCCGGCCTTCCGGTACTCCGGCGTTGGCGCCGGGTCGGTCTTTGGATGCGGCGGGGCTGGGTCGCTCCACGGGATCGGCGCCGGGTTCGGGGCAGGTCTCCAGGGCTCCGGTCGTGGGGCTCGGCGGCGACGAGATCGTCGTCACCGGCCGGGGGCTGCTGACCGGCGCGCCCGCCGCCATCGTCGGCAACCGGGTACGGGCCTGGGCAGGCCCGTGGTTGCTGGACGAGCGGTGGTGGACCGGGCCCGTCACCGCACCGGCCGAGCGGTGGGCCCGGATGCAGGTGGTCCTCGACGAGGGCCCGCCCGTGCTGCTGGAGTTCGGCACCCGCGGGTGGCAGATCGAGGCGGTGTATGACTGATGGCCGGGCACCTGATAGCAGGGCAACTGGCGGCCGGGTGGGCGGTAGCAGGGCAACCGGCGGCCGGGCGGCTAATGGTTGACCAATCGACGGCTGAACTACCGCTGGTTGAGCAATTGGCGGCTGAGCGAGCGGTAACGGGGCCGGGCTGATGGGTTGGTCCAACCCGCGGGTGCCGTGGCGGGAACTCTCTCGGGTGATGGCCGGCCGGCCGTCTCGCGACGGAACGATGCTGCGCGCGATACCAGCCGACGAACTACCGCACCTCACCGGTCTGGCACCACCATTCGATCCGGCCTTCCTCGACGACTCGTCACCGGTGGTGCCCTACGCAGAACTGCATTGCCACTCGGCGTTCAGCTTCCTGGATGGCGCGTCCACTCCCGAGGATCTGGTCGCGGAGGCGCTGCGACTGCGACTGGACGCGCTGGCCATCACCGATCACGACGGGTTCTATGGAGTCGTCCGGTTCTGCGAGGCGGCCAAGAGAACACCCTTGAAAACCCTGTACGGGGCCGAACTCTCACTCGGGCTGCCCGAGCCCCAGATGGGAGTTCCCGACCCGGTGGGTGAGCACCTGCTGGTTCTTGCCCGGGGTCAGGAGGGATATCGGCGGCTGTCCCGGCAAATCACCAACGCGCAGCTGGCCGGTGGGACCAAGGGTCGCCCGATCTACGACCTGGACGTCCTGGCGGAGGCGGCCGGCGGGCACTGGTTGATCCTCACCGGGTGCCGCAAGGGCGCCGTGCGACGGGCGCTTGCCACCGCCGGTCCGGATGGTGCTCGCCGGGAGATCTGTCGGTTGGTCGACCGGTTCGGCACCACCAACGTGGTGGTCGAGCTGACCCGGCATCTGGTGCCGACCGACGACGAGGACAATGATGCGCTCGCCGATCTCGCCGCCGAGCTGGGTTTGCGGGTCGTGGCAACCACCGCCGCGCACTACGCCGCCCCGGCTGCCGCTCGACCAGGCGCGGCGATGGCTGCCGTTCGTGCCCGGCGGGACCTGGCCGGGGCCGACCCGTACCTGCCGGCGGGACCGGGCGCCCACCTGCGTTCCGGCGCCGAGATGGCGCAGCTGTTCGCCCGGTACCCCACAGCGGTCGCCACCGCCGCCGCGCTGGGCGCCGAATGCGCCTTCGACCTGCACCTGGTCGCCCCCGATCTGCCGCCGTTCGACGTGCCAGCGGGCCACGACGAAAACAGCTACCTACGCGAGCTGACCATGAGCGGAGCGTTCGGCCGGTACGGCTCGCGGGAGCAGAACCCGACTGCCTATGCGCAGATCGACAAGGAACTGGGGATCATTGAGGAACTGCATTTCCCGGGGTATTTCCTGGTGGTGCACGAGATCGTCGAGTTCTGCCGAAAGAGCAACATTATGTGCCAGGGGCGGGGTTCCGCCGCGAACTCGGCCGTGTGTTTCGCGCTGGGAATTACCACGGTGGACGCCGTGAAGGAAGAATTGCTGTTCGAGCGTTTCCTGGCGCCGGAGCGGGAAGGAGCGCCGGACATCGACGTGGACATCGAGTCCGACCGCCGGGAGGAGGTGATCCAGCACGTCTACGAACGATACGGCCGGGACAAGGCTGCGCAGGTCGCCAACGTGAACACCCTCCGGCCGCGGATGGCGGTGCGAGACATGGCCAAGGCCATGGGGTATTCGCAGGGTCAGCAGGATGCCTATTCCAAGCAGTTGGACGGGTGGACGCCGCTGGCCGCCCAGACGCCTGGTGACCCTGGACCTGACGATTCCGCCAGTGGTCTGGACATTCCCGTCGACGTTCTCGAACTTGCCCAGCAGATACAGGATTTTCCCCGGCACCTGTCCATCCACTCCGGCGGCATGGTGATCTGTGACCGGCCAGTCGCCGAAGTGTGCCCGGTGGAGTGGGCCCGCATGGAAAACCGCACCGTGCTGCAGTGGGACAAGGACGACTGCGCCACCATCGGCCTGGTCAAGTTCGACCTACTCGGGCTGGGCATGCTGTCCGCCCTGCACTACGCCCGAGACCTGGTACGCGAGCACGAGGGTATCGAGATCGACTTCGCCGCACTGGATAAGGAGGAGCCGGCGGTGTACGAGATGCTACAGCGCGCCGACTCGGTCGGAGTGTTCCAGGTGGAGTCCCGGGCGCAGATGGCCACGCTGCCCCGGCTCAAGCCCAGCGAGTTCTACGACCTGGTGGTGGAGGTGGCGCTGATCCGGCCCGGCCCCATCCAGGGCGGCTCGGTGCACCCATACATCCAGCGCCGGGAGGCCAAACGCAACGGCACCTGGGGAAAGAAGCCCTACGTCGAGCATCCGGCCATGGAACGTGCGCTGAACAAGACATTGGGCATTCCACTGTTCCAGGAGCAGCTGATGGAGCTGGCCGTCGACGTGGCCGGATTCAACGCCGGCGAGGCCGACCAGCTGCGCCGAGCCATGGGCGCCAAGCGATCCACTCAGAAGATGGAACAGCTACGCGACCGGCTGTATATCGGGATGGCCGAGAAGGGGATCACCGGCGAGCTGGCCGATTCCATCTACGAACGGCTGCAAGCATTCGCCAACTTCGGATTCGCCGAGTCGCACGCGATGAGCTTCGCGTCCCTGGTGTTCTACTCGGCCTATCTCAAGCTGCACCATCCGGCGGCGTTCTGTGCGGCGCTGCTGCGGGCCCAGCCGATGGGCTTTTATTCGCCGCAGTCCCTGGTGGCCGACGCCCGCCGACACGGCGTGACGGTGCGCCGCCCGGACATCAACGCCTCCGGCGCGCCGGCGGGGCTCGAGTCCGGACCCGATGGCACGCCCGCGGTGCGGCTGGGGCTGTCGGGTATCCGGACCATCGGTGACGAGTTGGCCGAGAAGATCGTCGCCGCCCGGCCGGAGGGCGGTTACCAAGACGTCGAATCGCTGATGTCGGCGGTGACGATCACGGCGGCGCAGGCCGAGGCGCTGGCTACCGCGGGGGCACTGGACGGGTTGGGCCCGGGATCGGGTGCAGACGGTGCGGGGCCGGACACCAAGGACGCTGGGCGCACAAGCGGAACGACACCAGATCGGCGGCAGGCGCTCTGGACGGCCGGCGCATCCGCGGCGATCCGGCCCGGCATGCTGCCTGGGACGCTGGCCGGCCTGGACGCCCCGACCCTGCCTGGCATGAGTGATGTCGAACTCACGGTGGCCGACATCTGGGCGACCGGCATCTCCCCGGAGGCCTACCCGACCGAGTTCTCCCGCGCGCGGCTGGACGAGATCGGCGTCGTCACCGCCGCTGGGTTACACGACATCGAGCACGGCACCCGGGTGCTGGTGTCTGGCATGGTCACCCACCGGCAGCGCCCGGCCACCGCGTCCGGCGTCATCTTCATCAACCTGGAGGACGAAACCGGCATGGTCAACGTGATCTGCTCGGTCGGGCTGTGGCAGCGCTACCGGCGAGTGGCGCGGGGCGCCACGGCACTGCTGATCCGCGGCGTGGTGGAGCGGGACGGCGGAGCGATCTCCATCGTCGCCGACCGGATCGCCGCCATCGGCATGATCGTCTCGCTGCCGTCCCGGGACTTCCGGTGAGCAGGTCCAGCAGCCGGGAGCCGGCCGACAAGAGCGGGCCTGCCGCACCGGATCACCCGAACCGGGCCACGACGTCGGCTACAGCATCCCGGGTGGGCGGTCCCCGGGCTGATACGTCACCGGTTGGCCGTCGTACCCCTCTCCCTGCGCGCGCCGCCCGGCCACCGCCAGCAACGCACCCGAAGACAGCAGATCCAGCACGCCGACCCCGCACAGGGCGAGGCCGACGATGCGTGTCGAACTGCCGTCATGCGCCGTCGCCACCAGGGCCAGCCCGACGGCCAGCATCGCGGCGCCCATCCCGACCACCAGCAGCGCGACCTGCCGAAGCGCCCGTGGCTGGGCACCCGTTGGTCGGCCCTGGGACTGGGATGGCGTCTGGGAGCGGCCCGCCCGCCCGCTCGCGGTCGGGTCGGATGGTGGATTCGGCCCCGTCATCCGGGCATCGTAACGGCCGGATCGGCGCTGGTGCCGTCGCTGGCAGGCGGTGTCGACCCGGTTCGCTCGATGCCGCTCGCTCGACCGGAGCCGGACGTGCCGCACACGCCCGACCCGCCGTGCGGAAGGATCGAGGCATGACGACCACACGGTGTGATGCTCGATCGGCCGGCACGGCCTCGGCGGTGACGGCGTCGCAGGGGCAGTCGGTCGCCGGGCCGGGGCCCCGATCGATCACCACAGACCGATCACCACAGGAGGTGCCCGATGAGTGACGTATTCGACCAGGCGACGGTGTCGCTGCTGCTGGCCGACTACGCCGTCACCGACCCGCTGAACCGCCTGCAGGTGGTCGGCGGCGGCCTGCAGGTGATCGGGCGGGACCACGCCAAGGGCACTACCTCGGCGTTCGCCCTGGTCGTGGTGATGAGCTTCGCCCCGGCCGTAATCAACGAGCAGTACGCGTTCGAGATCGTGCTGGAAAACACCGACGGCAGCCCCGTGGAGTTGGGCAGTGCGCAGCCCGGTGCGAATTCCAACGTCATGCGGTTCGGTCAGACCCTGCAGGTGGAGGAGCCGAACTTCCGGGGGGCGGCGGTGCCGCGGCATGCGCTGCCGCCGCGTGCACAGGTGGTGCTGTACTTCAACACCGGGTTGCCGCTGCCTGCGGGGCGCGTGCTGGTCTGGCGGACTCGGATCGACGGCGACACCCGGCCGAACTGGTCGCTGCCGTTCTTCGTGCAGGCGCCGCCGACTGCACCGGTGCTGGGCTGAGCGGCCATGCGGATCGCGACCTGGAACGTCAACTCGCTGCGGGCGAGGCTGGACCGGGTGATCGGCTTCTTGGAACGCACCGGCACCGACGTGCTCGCCATCCAGGAGACGAAGATCGACAACGCCCGGTTTCCGGCCGAGCGATTCGCGGCCGCCGGTTACCAGATCGCCCGACACGGCCTCTCGCAATGGAACGGGGTGGCGATCGCCAGTCGCGTCGGCCTGGCCGACGTGCAGGTGGGTTTGCCCGGGGCGCCCGAGTTCGGTGACCCCCCAGTCGCCGAGGCCAGGGCGATCGGCGCCCGCTGTGCGGGGGTGATGGTCTGGAGTCTGTACGTGCCGAATGGCCGCGCCGTCGGCGACCCGCACTACGACTACAAGCTGGCCTGGCTGGCGGCGCTGCGCGAGCACGCGGCGGGTGTGCTGGTGGCGGATGCCGGTGCCGCGTTCGTCCTGGGCGGAGACTTCAACATCGCCCCGACCGACGAGGACGTCTGGGACGTGGACGTTTTCGCGGGAGCCACACACGTCACCGAGCCCGAGCGGGCGGCGTTCGGCGCGCTGATTGACGCGGGATTGGCCGATGTGGTCCGCCCGCACACACCCGGGCCCGGTGTGTACACCTTCTGGGACTACCAGCAGCTGCGCTTCCCGCGCCGCGAGGGCATGCGCATCGATTTTCTGCTCGCCTCGCCGGCGTTGGCCGGCAGAGTGACCGGCGCGCGCATCGACCGGGACGAACGCAAAGGCAAGGGCGCCTCCGACCACGCCCCGGTGATCATCGACACCTCCGATCAGGCCCCGGCGATTCCGGTTCCGGACGGTGGCGCCGTAGTGGAGGCGGACGGCGTCGTGGTGGACGGGCCGGGCCTGTGGTGAGCGGCAACGACGCGGAGGACCCTGTGGTGACGGGTCCTGCGGCGACGGGTCCTGCGGTGACGGGTCCTGCGGTGACGGGTCCTGTGGTGACAGAGACCGCGGTGACAGACGCGCTGGTGGTGCGCGACGCGCAGCCGGACCGGCCGCGAATCCTGGTGCTGGAACACGACCCCGCCGATCCGCCGTTGCTGCTCGGCGACTGGTTGACCGAGGCAGGCGCCACGCTCACGGTGCTCCGGCTGCACGCCGGCGACGAGGTACCGCGAGACCTTTCCGACGTCGACGCGGTGGTCAGCATGGGCGGCGAGATGGGCGCCGAGGACGACGATGTCGCCCCCTGGCTGCCTGCGACCCGCAGGTTGCTCGGGGCCGCGGCGGCCGCCGGGACACCCACCCTCGGCGTGTGTCTGGGTGCGCAGCTGCTCGCCGTGGCCACCGGAGGGCGGGTGCGGCGCGGCGCGGACGGCCCGGAGATCGGCGCGTACCTGGCCGCGAAACGCGATGCGGCTGAATCGGATCCGCTGTTCGCGGGGCTTCCACTGAGTCCGGACGTCATGCAGTTCCACTACGATGTGGTCGACGGTCTGCCCCCGGGGGCGGTGCTGCTGCTGTCCTCCACCGGATACCCGAACCAGGCCTTCCGGGTCGGGGCGGCTGCCTGGGGCATTCAGTTCCACATCGAGGCGACGGCGCGGGTGCTGCGTGGCTGGGGGGCGCTCGACGGCGACGCACCGGGCGGCGCATCGCAGCAGGGGTCGGCGGCCCGCACCGCCGTGCCTCGGACGGCACGCTTCGGGCCAATGCTCGACGAGGCCGAGGAACTCATGGGGCAGGTGTGGCGGGCCTTCGCTCACCGTTTCGTGGAACTGGCCCGGGACGGTGTACCGGGCACCCCGACAGGACGGGCCGGACCGCGGCTCCCGCTGGTCACCAGCGAGCCGGCAGGGCCCACGGGCGCCGGAGACGCCGCTGGCTCCTCGGGCGCCGGAGACGCCGCTGGCTCCTCGGGCGCCGGAGGTGCGGCTGGCCTCTCGGTCGCTGGGCATCCGACGGATCCCCGGGATGCCGACGGGTCACCGGGCGCAACAGAGTCCGGCTGATGGCACGTGCCGCACGCGGCCCGCGCACCCTGGCGCGCTACGGCCTGCCAGACACTCCGGCCATCCGGTCGGACCTGGCGGCCGTCGGTCTACGGATCGACGGGGAGGGTCCTCGTGGCGTGAGCCTCGGCTCGGAAGCCGGCGAGGACGCTCGCACAGGAACCCGCCCAGGAACCGGGACCGATCCAGTGACCGGCACTGGCTCGGATGAGGGCCTCGATCCGCGTGTCGAGGCGGACTCCGACCCGGTGCTGGCGGCGCTGTCCCGCGCGGGCCGCCCGGAGCTCGCGCTGCGGCAGCTGGCCCGATTGGCGGCCGCGCAGTCCGGCGACGAGATGCTGCTGGCCCTGCACGAGGATCCCGGCTTCCGCGGTCGACTGCTCGGCCTGCTCGGAGGCTCCGAGCCGCTCGGCGACCACCTGGTAGCACATCCGGCCGACTGGGTCGAGATCGCCGACGACGCACCCTTTCCCGAGCTCACGTCACCGCTTCGCTGCATCCAAGCGCTGGACGCGGCGGCTCATCGGGCGGACAGCACCATCCTGCCGGTGCGTGAGGCGATCACTCCGGTCCGGGCGGCCTACCGCACCAGGCTGGCCGTCATCGCCGCCGCGGATCTGGCACCGGCGGTGGAACCCGGTGCGGCCGGCCCGGATCTGTCCGCCGTCTGCGATGCGCTGACCGTGCTGGCCGACGCGCTGCTGGACTGCGCGCTCGACCTGGCCCGCGCCGCCCATCCCGGCCCCGCGCCGGTGCGCCTCGCCGTGGTCGCCATGGGCAAGTGCGGCGCGCAGGAACTGAACTATCTGTCCGACGTCGACGTCATCTTCGTGGCGGGGCCGGGTGATCCGGAGGCGCCCAGTCCGGCGGGGCCTAGTCCGAGCGAGCCCGACCCGACGATGCTCGTCACCGCCACCGCTCAGGCCACCGACATGATGCGCATCTGCCACCAGGTTGCCTGGGAGGTGGACGCCGGCCTGCGGCCGGAGGGCAGAGCCGGGCCGCTGGTGCGCACCCTGGCCGGGCACGCCGCCTACTACCAGCGTTGGGCCAAGACCTGGGAGTTCCAGGCGTTGCTCAAGGCGCGGGCGGCGGCCGGCGACCGCGACCTGGCGCAGCAGTTCGTCACCCTGACCCAGGCAGGCGTGTGGTCGGCCGCCGACCGTGACTCATTCGTGCCGGACGTGCAGGCCATGCGCCGCCGGGTCGCCGACGCCGTGCCCCTCGCCGACCGGGACCGGGACCTCAAACTTGGTGCCGGAAGCCTGCGGGACGTCGAATTCGCCGTGCAGCTGCTGCAGCTGGTGCATGGGCGAGTCGACGAAACTCTGCGCGTGCCGGGCACTCTGGCCGCGCTGGCCGCACTCACCACGGGCGGCTACGTCGGTCGGCAAGACGGCGCCGAACTGGCCGAGGCGTATCGCTTCCTGCGGCACATCGAACACCGGGTGCAACTGCAACACCTGCGCCGCACCCACCACCTGCCGGCAAACGCCGTCGACCGGGAGTGGCTGGCGCGCGCCAGCGGGGTCGTGGCGCTGGCGGGCGGCACCCGCGATGCGACCGGTGCGCTGGACGCGGAACTGGCCCGGCACGCCGGCGCGGTGCGCCGGCTGCACGAGAAGCTCTTCTACCGGCCGTTGCTGGCCGCGGTCGCCGCGGTGCCGACCGACGAATTGCGGCTGACCCCCAAGGCTGCCGAAACACGCTTGGCGGCACTGGGTTTCGTGGCTGCGCAGCCTGCGCTGCGGCACATCGCAGCGCTCACCGACGGACTGTCCCGGCGGGCCGCCATCCAGCGCACGCTGCTGCCGGTGCTGCTGGACACCTTCGCCGACGCCCCGGACCCGGACGGCGGGTTGCTGGCCTACCGGCAGGTGTCCGACGCGCTGGCCGACACCCCGTGGTACCTGCGGTTGCTGCGGGATGAGGGGCTGGTGGCGCAGCGGCTGGCACGGCTGCTGGGCACCTCCCGGCTGGTCGCCGACCTGCTGCAGCGAGCGCCCGAGGTGCTCCGGCTGCTGGTGCACGACGCCGACCTGATCGGTCCGGATGCGGCGGGCGCGTCCGCGGTTGCGGCGGCGGCGCTGCTGGCCCGGGCGGATCGGGCGGGTGACACGGCCGCCGCGGCGGACTCGGCACGATCCGCCCGCCGGCACGAGATGCTGCGGCTGGCCTGTGCCGACCTGCTCGGCGTCGCCGATCTCGGCACCGTCAGCGCGGGTCTGAGCTCGGTGGCCGACGCGGTGGTGCAGGCCGCGGTGCTGGCGGCGCAACGCCAGATCGCGGCCGAGCGGGGAGCCGGATCGGCTGCCACAGGCGGTGCGGACGCGCGGCCCGACGGCGACGAGAAGCCCAGCGGCGACGGGGATTCGGGCCGCCGCTGCACGCCCGGCGGTCACCCGGCGGGTCTGGCCGGCACGCTCGCCGTGATCGCCATGGGCCGGTTCGGCGGCGCCGAGATGGGGTATTCCTCCGACGCGGACGTGCTGTTCGTGGCCGGGCCCGCCCGGCCGGGCGCCGACCCCGGGCAGGTCCTGACCGACGCGGCCGCGATCGCCGAACTCGCCACCCGGCTGCTCGGCCGGCCCAGCCCGGATCCGCCGCTGCGCATCGACGCCGACCTGCGCCCAGAGGGCCGTGGCGGACCGCTGGTGCGCACCGTGGCGTCCTACCAGCAGTACTGGCTCCATCACGCTCAGCCCTGGGAGCGGCAGGCGCTGTTACGGGCCCGCGCGGTGGCCGGCGACGAGGCGCTGGCGACGGAGTTCCTGGCCGCCGCGGAGTCGGTGCGATACCCGGCCGGTGGGCTGCCGGCGGCGGACGTCCGGGAGGTGCGCCGCATCAAGGCCAGGGTGGACGCCGAGCGCCTGCCCCGCGGCGCCGACCCGACCCTGCACACCAAACTCGGTCGGGGCGGGCTGACCGACGTCGAGTGGACGGTGCAGCTGCTGCAGCTACGGCATGCCGGCGCGGTGCCGGAAATACGCCGCCCGGGCACGATCCCGGCGATCCGGGCCGCCGAACGGGCCGGGCTGCTTGCCTCGCAGGACGCCGACGCGTTGGTCGACGGCTGGGTCGCGGCGACCCGGGCCCGCAACGCGATCATGTTGGTGACCGGGCGGCCCGGTGACGAGATCCCGGCCCATGGCCGGGTGCTGGCCGGCATCGCGCGGGCGTGCGGGTACTCGGCGGACACCGATCCCGGAACCTTCGTCGACGACTACCGGCGGGCCACCCGACACGCCCGGCGGGTGGTCGACCGGCTCTTCGATCGGGACTGACCGGCGCTGAGACCGAGACTGACCGGCTCCTCGACCGGGACTGACCGGGATCCTTCGCCTCAAGCGACCGGATGGTTCGGCGGTGTTGTCCGGCCCGGTTCGGCTCGCTTCGGTGGCCCGACGTTAGCCGGGCCGGGTCGTGCCGGCCCTGCGCTCGCGTGCGAAGGTTCGTGGCCGGTCCGGGGCTCTGGGATGATGGTCGGGTGTACTGGTGGATCTGGGTCGTCATCGTTGTTGTTGCCGTCGCGCTGATTGCGCTGATCGTCGGATTGCTGCTGGGTCGGCGTCGGAAGGTGTCGCTGGCCCCGACCGGCACGCCGAGCGTCGAGGGGGAGCAGGGGGTCCAGCCCGCACCGCCGAAGGGCGGCGGATACAAGGCAGGCGGGTCGATCTCGTTCTCGGCGGGTGCCGGCACTGCGACCCAGGAGCGACCACTGGCCGGGCCGACGACGACGCCGGCCGAGTCGGGGACGGAACCCGCGGAGTCGGTGACGAAACCGGCCGAGCCGGGGACGGAACCCGCCGAGTCGGTGACGAAACCCGCCGAGTCGGTGACGGAACCCGCCGGGTCGGTGACGAAACCCGCCGAGTCGGTCACGGAGCCGGCCACGGCGCCGGTGACCACCCCGGCCGGGCAACCCCCGGCGGTCCCGGACCAGGACACCATCGTGCCGCCCACCGTGGGCGACGACCTGCAGGCTCCCGCCCAACCTGCGACCCCCGACGACGCCGTCACCGCCTCGACCGCTGCGCCGGAACAGGCACCACCGACGGAACCCGTCGCGCCCGCAGAGCCCGTCACCGCCCCGCAACCCGCGCCGTCCGCGCCGGAGGATTCCGCCGCACCCGTCGAGCAGATCGCCCCCACCGCCGGGCGGCTGTCCCGACTGCGCGGCCGGCTGTCGCGCTCGCAGTCGGTATTCGGCAAGTCTCTGCTGGGCCTGCTCGGCGCGGGCGACTTGGACGAGGATTCCTGGCAGGACGTCGAGGACACGCTGCTGCTGGCCGACCTGGGCGCGGGCGCCGCGTCGGAGATCACCACCACGCTCCGGGAGCGGGTCGCCTCGCAGGGGGTGGCCGACCCGGTCGCCGCCCGCGCCCTGCTGCGCTCGGTGCTGATCGACGCCGTCGGCACCGACGCCGACCGCTCGGTCCGCGCGCTGCCGCACGACGGCCGTCCCGCCGTGGCGTTGGTCGTCGGCGTCAACGGCACCGGCAAGACCACCACCACCGGCAAGCTGGCCCGAGTCCTGGTCGCCGACGGTCGCTCCGTGGTGCTCGGCGCGGCCGACACCTTCCGGGCCGCGGCCGCCGAGCAACTCGCAACCTGGGCGGAGCGCTCCGGCGCCGCCGTGGTGCGGGGCGCGGAGGGCGCGGATCCGGCCGCCGTCGCCTTCGACGCGGTGCGCCAGGGGATCGACGCCGGGGTGGACGCCGTGCTGATCGACACCGCCGGCCGGCTGCACACCAAGACCGGCCTGATGGACGAGCTGGGCAAGGTCAAGCGGGTCGTCGAGAAGCAGGCGACGGTCGACGAGGTATTGCTGGTGTTGGACGCCACCACCGGGCAGAACGGGCTGGTGCAGGCGAAGGTGTTCGCCGACGTGGTGGACGTGACGGGCATCGTGCTGACCAAGCTGGACGGCACCGCCAAGGGCGGCATCGTGGTGGCTGTGCAACGGGCACTCGGCGTGCCGGTGAAGCTGGTCGGGCTCGGCGAGGGTCCGGACGACCTGGCACCGTTCGAGCCCGCCGCGTTCGTGGACGCCCTGCTCGGCGACTGACCGCGCGTCGCGGCGCTTATCAACTCTGCAGCCGCGGGCGAACTCGGCATCTTGCGTCACAGCAGTCACAATCTGGCCGAGTTGATCAGCGCAGGGAGAGTTGATAGGCGCCGGAGTGTTCCGGATGCCGGTGTCGGTGATCTTTGGCAGGCTTCCGCTGTGACCATGTCGCCGGGTGCCCGGCTGCCGCGCAGCGTGCGGGTCGGCTATGCGGCCGGGTCGCTGGCCACCGGCGCATTCGGCACCGTGCCCGGGCTGCTGCTGCTGCCCTACCTGACCGACACCATCGGCATCGGCGCCGGGCTGGCCGGTGCGCTGGTGCTGCTGCCCAAGGCCTGGGACGTCATCTTCAACCCCGTCGCCGGGCGGATCTCCGACCGGACCCGAGGCCCGCGAGGAGCCCGTCGGCCCTATCTGCTGGGTGGCGGCATCGCGCTGGCGGTCCTGTTCGCGGCGATCTTCGCCCACCCCGGGTTTGGTACCGCCGGTACGGCCGCCTGGGTCGTCGCGATGTTCCTGCTGGCGGCCACCGCCTATGCGCTCTACCAGGTTCCGTACGTGGCGCTGCCGGCGGAGATGACGGACGACCGGGCCGAGCGCACCCGGCTGATGACCCGGCGCATTGCGGTGCTGGCCATCGCCATCCTGATCGCCGGGGCGGGGGCGCCCGCCATCCGGGACGCGGCCGGGGGAGTGAACGGCTACCGGATGATGGGTCTGGCGATCGGGGCGCTGATCGCGGTCGGGGCCGTGTGGTCGTATGTCGGCACGGCGAAGGCGCCGATCGGCGAGGTCCGACCGAGCGCGTCGGGCTGGCGGGATACGGTCGCCGCGGTCCGGGCCATGCCCCGGTTCGCGCGGCTGTGGATCGTGTTCATCGTGCAGGCCGTCGGGATCGGCACCATGCTGGCCGGGGTCGACTACGTCGCGCGGGAGGTGTTGGGGTCCAAGGGCATGTCCTCGGTGCTGTTCGCGGCGTTCGTCGGGCCGGCGCTGCTGGTGATGCCCGTGTGGCAGGCGCTGGCATCGCGGTGGTCGAAGGTGCGCTGCTACGTCGCGGCGTCGATCATCTTCGCCGCGGGTGCGGCGGGGATCGCCGTGTTGGCTCTGACCAGCGATCGGGCCCGGGATGTGCCGATCTTTCAACCAGCCGGCGTGGACGTCGACACCGGCCCAGCGACCACGCCGGTGATCGTCCTGGTGGTGCTGGTGGGCATCGGATACGCGGGGCAGCAGGTCTTCCCGTTGTCCCTGCTGGCCGACCTGTCGGCCGACGAGGAACGGCGAACCGGCGGCAAGCGGGCGGGCCTGTTCGCCGGGGTGTGGACGGCGGGGGAGACGTTTGGCCTCGCACTCGGGCCGGGCATCTACGGCGGCATGCTGGCGCTGGGGTCCTACGTGTCCGGCGGAGGGGCGAGCGTGCAGCCCACTTCGGCGGTGATCGCGATCGCAGTGGGCTTCACGATCATCCCGGCAGTGCTCGTGGTCGTGCCACTACCGTTGCTGCGTCGGGTGGAATCGGAACCGCCCAGCCCGGCGCAGACAACGGTGATGCCGAAAGATCGGCGGTGACGACGATGACGGGGCCGACGCCGAACGGCCGTGCGACACCGGAGGGCCGGTGGATGGTGGGGGGCAAGCGGTGACGACAACGCCGGAGCAGGCGGGTGCGGGCGGTGCCGCCCGCACCGACGACGAGGTGCTCGCCGAACTGGCTGCCCTGCAGTCTCATGACCTGCCCACCCGGGGCGGCCGCACGCTGGCGTACGTCTACGACGCCGACATCCCCGGCCTGGACGAGCTGGCCGCCGCCGCGCATGCCACCGCCATGCACGCCAATGCGCTGGACCCCACCGCGTTTCCGTCGCTCGCCGCCATGGAGGGGGACCTGGTCGCGTCCGCGGCCGCGCTGCTCGGTGGGGGTCCGGCCACGGTGGGCACCGTCACCTCCGGCGGCACCGAATCCTGCCTGTTGGCCGTGGCCGCCGCTCGGGACGCGGCCCGGGAAGCAGGCAAGCACCTCACCACGCCGCGCATGGTGCTGGCCTCGTCGGCGCACGCCGCGTTCCACAAGGCCGCGCACTACCTGGGGGTCGCCGCCGACGTAGTGGACGTGGACCCGACCACGCTGCGCGCCGACCCGGCCGCCATGGCCGCCGCCATCGGTCCGGACACCGTGCTGGTCGTCGCGTCCGCGCCGTCCTATGCGCACGGCGTGCTGGATCCGGTGCCCGAGATCGCCGCCGCTGCCGCCGCGCGGGGGGTGCGCTGCCACGTGGACGCCTGCATCGGCGGCTGGATCCTCGGCTGCTGGCAGCGCTTTCCGGGGATCGCCGACCGTGACGTGCCACCGTTCGACCTGTCGGTTCCGGGGGTGACGAGCCTGTCGGTGGACCTACACAAATACGCCTACACGCCCAAGGGTGCCTCCGTGCTGCTGCACGCGAACGCCGAGTTGCGGGCGGCGCAGTTCTTCGTGTCCACGGCCTGGCCGGGCTATGCGATGCTGAACACCACCCTGCAGTCCACCCGATCCGGCGGGCCAATCGCGGCGGCCTGGGCGGTGCTGAACCGGTTGGGCGCCAGCGGGTATCGCAGCATCGCCGAGCGTACCGCGCGCGCCGTCCAGGGCATTCGTCAAGCGGTGACGGGCATCGACGGGCTGCGCCTCGTCGCCGAACCGGACGCCACGCTGCTGGCGGTGACGGCGATGCCGGGCGGACCGAGCGTGTTCACGATCGCCGACGAGATGGCCGAGCGCGGGTACTACGTGCAGCCGCAGTTTTCCTTCGCGAATGCGGGCGCCGTGATCCCGGCCAGCCTGCACCTGACCGTTACCGCTGCGAACGCCGGGCACGAGGTGGAACTCGTGGCGGCACTGCGCGAGTCGGTACGGGCCGCCCGAGGGATGCCGGAGCCGAGGTTCCCGCCGGAGGTAATCGAGGGCGTGCTGGCCGCCGATCTCGGTTCGCCAGGCGGGCTCGCGGCGGCTGCATCGGCGCTGGGCCTGATCGGCGCGGATGGCACCCTGGCGCTGCCGCGGCGGATGGCAGCGATCAACGCGTTGCTGGACGTGCTGCCCGGCCCCACCCGGGAACAGGTGCTGCGCGGCGTGCTCTCGATGTTGACCCGACCCGGAAGGGATCTGTTGCCGTGAACGAAGAATCGAGCGCTGGGGCCCGGATCGGCATGTGCTTCGACCGGACATTCCCGGCCGATGCGGTGCTGGAGTTCGCCCGGAGGCTGGAATCCGGCGGTGCCGACGAACTCTGGATCATCGAGGACTGCTTCTACACCTCCGGGCCGAGCCTGGCCGCCGCGGCGCTGTCCGTCACCGAACGGCTGACCGTCGGCATCGGCATCCTGCCCGCGGTGGTGCGCACCGCGGCCATGACCGCTATGGAATTCGCCACGCTGCATCAGCTGGGGCCCGGCCGGGTGATCCCGGGCATCGGGCACGGCGTGCAGTCCTGGATGGGGCAAATGGGGGTGCGCCCCCGTTCGCCGCTGACGGCGCTGGAGGAGGTGCTGATGGCGGTTCGGCGGTTGCTGGCCGGCGAGACCGTCACCGTGCACGGCGACTACGTCACCCTGGAGAAGGTGGCCCTCGCGGCGCCTCCGTCACCCGCGCCGCCGGTGCTGGCCGGGGTGCGCGGGACCAGATCGATGCAACTGGCCGGGCGGGCCGCGGACGGCGTGGTGCTCGCGGAGGGCGCCGGACCGGCCTACCTGCGCTGGGCGCTGGAGGCGGCTGGGCGTCCGGACGGATTCGTCGCAGCCGTGTTCGCCAGCCCGTGCATCATGCCCGACCGGCGCGAGGCGCAGCGGACCATGGCGCCCTGGCTGGCCGGGCTGCTGGACCAGCCCGGCCCCGCGGTGCGGGCGCTGCCGTTCGCCGACGACCTGTTGGCGCGGTACGCCCAGCGCGGTGCCGACGGCCTGGCGGACATGCCGCACGAGTGGTGGAACGAATTCGGTCCCATCGGCACCATGGACGACGCTCGGGCCCACCTCGCCGGCCTGGAGGCCGCGGGTGCCTCACACGTCGCGCTGTTCCCGCCGCCGGACCTGGCGATAGCCCGCGAACAGATCGCCGACGTCCTGGAGCTCGCCCGGCGCTGACACAGCGCTGACACAGCGCTGAGCGAACCGTCACGGCCCGAACGTAACCGGACCGAAACACCGCGCGCGGATTGTTCACCGCTGTGCAACATCGGGTGTGGCCCGTCGAAACACCGCCCCGGCACGCTGATCCCCGTCACCGACCGCCGGCCGGCACGCGAGCGAACACCAGCCGCCGGCCCCGCTCCCCGGAGGACCCGATGCCCGACGGACCGATCGACACCGGAAACACCGCCTGGATCCTGGTCTGCGCCGCGCTGGTGCTGCTGATGACCCCCGGCCTGGCACTGTTCTACGGAGGCATGGTGCGCCGCACCAGCGTGGTCAACATGCTGATGATGTCGTTCTCGGCGATGGGCACCGTCGGCGTGGTGTACGTGCTGTGGGGGTACTCGATGTCGTTCTCCGGCAATCTCGCCGGTGGCCTGATCGGCGATCCGTTCGCCGATGTCGGCCTGGGATCGTTGGCGGCACAGTCACTGTCCGGCGACGGGGCGTCGGGCGCCGGGGTGCCCGGCATGGCCGCCGTCGCGTTCCAGCTCACCTTCGCCGTCATCGCTGTCGCCCTGATCTCGGGCTCGGTTGCCGACCGGATGAAATTCTCCGCCTGGCTGGCGGTCACGGTGCTCTGGGTGACGCTGGCCTATTTCCCGCTGGCGCACATGGTGTGGGGCGGCGGACTGCTGTCCGCGGCCGGCCCGGTCGCGGCACTCGCCGCCCCGCTGGACTTCGCCGGCGGCACGGTCGTGCACATCAACGCCGGCACCGCCGGCCTGGTGCTGGCGCTGATGCTGGGCCGGCGCCGGGACTGGACACACCCGTCCACCCGGCCACACAACGTGCCGTTCGTGATGCTCGGCGCCGGGCTGCTGTGGTTCGGCTGGTTCGGGTTCAACGCCGGATCGGCCGGTGCCGCGGACGGCCTGGCGGCGGTGGCGTGGCTGAACACCTGCGTCGCGGCCAGCGCCGCCCTGCTGGGCTGGCTCATCGTGGAACACCGGCGGGAGGGGCACGTCACGGGGGTCGGCGCGGCGTCCGGCGCGGTCGCCGGGCTGGTCGCCATCACTCCGGCCGCCGGATTCGTCGATCCGGCGGGAGCGCTGGCCATCGGCGCCGCGGCGGGCCTGCTGTGCGCCGCCGCCGTGTCCCTGAAGTACCGGCTCGGCCTGGACGACTCGCTGGACGTGGTGGCCGTGCACCTGCTGGGTGGGCTGGTCGGCACCGTGCTGATCGGCGTCTTTGCCACTACCGGCGGGCTGCTGCACGGGGGTGGCTTCGCACAGCTGGCCGCGCAGCTGATCGCGGCGCTGGTGGCGATCGGATGGTCCGGTGCGGCCACCGCACTGACCGGGCTCGCCGTCCGGGTGACGATCGGATTGCGAGCCCGCCCCGAGCACGAGTCGGTGGGGTTGGATCTGGCGGTGCACGGCGGGCACGCCTACGACCCGCCGCTGCCGGTTGCGGTCGGCGGGGCGCGGTGACGGGCGGCCTTCGATAACCTCGTCAGGGTGGGTCGGGCGCGTTCCGTCCCACGCAGGTAATCATCTCTGCCCATCACTGCACACCAAGAAGGCCCACCGACGTGTTCGACACCCTGTCCGACCGGCTGTCCGCCGTATTCTCCGGCCTGCGCGGCAAGGGCCGGCTGTCCCCGGCCGACATCGATGCCACCGCCCGCGAGATCCGCATCGCGCTGCTGGAGGCCGACGTCGCGCTGCCGGTGGTGCGCCAGTTCATCGCCGCCATCAAGCAGCGCGCCGCCGATGCCGAGCTCTCCCAGGCGCTCAACCCGGCCCAGCAGGTCATCAAGATCGTCAACGAGGAACTGATCGCCATCCTCGGCGGTGAGACCCGTCGGCTGATCTTCGCCAAGAATCCGCCGACGGTCATCATGCTGGCCGGACTGCAGGGCTCGGGCAAGACCACGCTGGCCGGCAAGCTGGCGCGCCATCTGCGCGAGCAGGGCCACACTCCGCTGCTGGTAGCCGCCGACCTGCAACGGCCCAATGCGGTAACGCAGCTGCAGGTGGTGGGCCAGCAGGCGGGGGTGACGGTGTTCGCGCCGGAGCCCGGCAACGGCGTCGGAGACCCGGTGACCGTGTCCCGCGCGGGCGTGGCCGAGGCGACCTCGAAGATGTTCGACATCGTCATCGTGGACACCGCCGGTCGACTCGGCATGGACGCCGAGATGATGGCGCAGGCCGCGGCCATCCGCGATGCCGTGCGGCCGGACGAGACGCTCTTCGTGCTGGACGCGATGATCGGCCAGGACGCCGTCACCACCGCGGAGGCGTTTCGGGACGGAGTCGGCTTCACCGGCGTGGTGCTGACCAAGCTGGACGGCGACGCCCGCGGTGGCGCCGCGCTGTCCGTGCGGCAGATCACCGGCGTGCCGATCCTGTTCGCGTCCACCGGCGAGAAGCTGGACGACTTCGATACCTTCCACCCCGACCGGATGGCCTCCCGGATCCTGGGCATGGGCGACGTGCTCACCCTGATCGAGCAGGCCGAGCAGCACTTCGAGGCCGACCAGGCCGAGCAGATGGCCTCCCGCATGATGGGCGGCGAGTTCACCCTGGACGACTTCCTGCAGCAGATGCTGATGATCCGCAAGATGGGTCCGCTGCAGGGCATCCTGGGCATGCTGCCCGGCGCCGGCCAGATGAAGGAGGCGCTCGCCGGGGTCGACGATCGGGACATCGACCGCACCGCGGCCATCATCCGGTCCATGACGCCGGAGGAGCGGACCAATCCGAAGATCATCAACGCCTCGCGCCGGCAGCGCATCTCCCGGGGGTCGGGAACGACCGTGTCCCAGGTGAACGCCTTGGTCGACCGGTTTTTCGAGGCGCGCAAGATGATGAATTCGATGGCCGGCCGGTTCGGCTTCCCCGGGGCGCGCAAGGCCGCGAAATCGGCGAAAAGTCGCAAGGGGAGCAAGGGTCGCAAGGGCAAGGGCGGGCGGGGCCCGACGCCGCCGAAGGTTCGTGGCGGCCTGCCCGGGATGCCGGCCGGCTTCCCCGGTGGGCTGCCGGGTGGACTGCCAGGTGGGTTGCCCGGCAGTCAGCCCGGCGCCGGGCTGCCGGGCGGCTTCCCCGGGCTGGACCAGTTACCGGCGGACTTCGACCTGTCCAAGATCAAGCTGCCGAAAAAGTAGCGACCCGGCGCGCCCGGCTGATGGTCAGTGCGCCGATCACGACCCGCGGGGCACCTCGGCCACCAGCCGCGTTCCCTGGCCCTGCGGGCTGTGCACCGTCAGCCGGCCCTCCAGGGCTTGCACCCGGTCGATCAACCCGTTCAGGCCCCGCCCGCCGCCAATCCGGGCTCCACCGTCACCGTCGTCGGACACCTCGACGGTGAGCACTCCGCCGCAGTCCGCCAACCGCACCCCGATCTGCTCCGCATGCGCGTGCTTGATGGCATTGGACAGCCCCTCGGCCACGACGAAATAGGCGGTGCGCTGCACCGGCTCCGGCAGTGTCGCGGCCGAGTCGACGTCCACCTCCAGCCGGGCGGGGACTCGCAACCGGTCGACCAGGTCCTCCACCGCCGGAATCAGCCCACCATCGGTCAGCGGTGGCGGCATCACGGTGTACACGACCGTGCGCAGGCTCGCCGCCGCGCCGTCGATCCGCTTGCGCAGACCGGTCGCCGCGGCCGCCACGTCCTTGGTGGCGCCCGGAATGTCGGCGAGGTCCTGGGCCTGAACGCCGAGCAGGACGAGCTCTGCCTGCAGGCCGTCGTGCAGGTCCTGCGCGATCCGCAGTCGTGCGGCGTCCCCGGCCTGCACGATGCGTGCCCGGGACTGGTGCAGGTCCCGGCGACTGGCCAGCAACTCGGCGGTCAGCCGTTCCCGGTCCAGGGCCAGCACCACCACCTGCCCGGCAGAGGCCACCAGGTGGGGATCCTCGATCAATCCGGCGTCGTACTGGATGGCTGCCACCGGCCGACCGTCGGCGTCGATCTCGGCCACCGCCCGCGATGAGTCCGAGCCGACGAGCAGGGCCGGCCGGCCCTCCTGATCGACGTAACCACCCGTGTACGACGCCCAGAACGACAGCTGGACCGAGGGGTCGCCCAGCGCGCGAGCGAGGGCGTCCCGCAGGGCAGGGCGCTCGCCGGCGGCGGCCAGCCAGGTACCGAGTTCCTGCACCTCGCCGGTCCGTGCGAAGCCTCCCAGCAGCATGGCCAGGCCCACGGTGACCGGGACCAGCGCTATCTCGGCGACCTGCAGCAGGGTGATCAGGTCGTCGGACAGGCCGATCAATGGTGGCAGCGCCGTGCCGATCAGTGGGACCGCCAGCACCGCGGCGATCCCGTACACGTACAGCGGCCCGATCACCCGGCGCTGCCGCCGCCCGGCGCGTCGGAACCGGGTCGCCAGGATCAACGCCGCCGATACCATCACCGCCAGGCCACACCCGCGCTGCACCCAGGTTCCGACGAGCTGCACGCCAGGAAGCCGCGCGACGGCGAGCAT
The DNA here is from genome assembly GCA_937926105.1 of uncultured Actinomycetes bacterium. The sequence continues at coordinate 98,394 of CALANS010000182.1, forward strand.
TCCGCCCGGACTGGCATCCGGGTCGAACAGGTACAGCGGGATCTGTAACACCAGACAGACGCCGTAGCCGGCCAGCACCGTCCACCGTGCCGCCGCGCCGCGCAGCCGGCCGGACGGGAAGGCCAGCAGCAGGTGCACCAGCAGCGCCAGCATCACGGTGGCCGAGACGACCGCGACCGCGACCAGCCAGGGCACGGACAGCGTGCTGAGGTCGTTGACGAGCAACACCACCGCGCCGCAGACCATGATCGCGCCGGTTCGGTTGCCGGGCCGCCGCCACCACGCCGTCAGCCCCGTCACCAGGAACACCAGGGCCGCCAGCGGCAGCTGCAGCATGATCCACAGCGGGCCGGCAGACGCGGCCACGGACACGCCGACCTCGACGGCCGCCAGCAGCACGATCGCGAGGCCAAGCAGCGCCAACGAGATGCCCAGTGACCGCACGATCGGCGGGCGCCTCGGCGCTACATCCGGCATGGCGCGAGCATCTCACTGTCGTGCTTGTCGGGCATCTTCGAGGCGGACGATGCTCGCGACGACTGGTTCCCGCGGGCGGCTCCGGCAGCGCGGATGGCCGGCTGACAAGATGGGGGTCATGACCGAGGATCGACGCTCGCTGCGAGTGACCGGTATCGACGCCGCGACCGGTGACGCCATCGATCTCTGGTGGGCGGACGGTGCACCGGCGTCCGCACCGACTGGCGGCCCGGTGACCGAGATCAGTGGTTTCGTGCTGCCCGGCTTCGTTGACGCGCACTGCCACGTGGGGTACTCCGCCACCGGCGCGGTGTCGCTGGCCGAGGCGGAGCGGCAGGCCCGGTGCAACCTCGCCGCGGGAGTGCTGGTGATCCGGGACTGCGGATCGCCGGTGGACACCTCGTCGCTGGCGAGCCGGGCGGATCTGCCGGTGCTGATCCGGGCCGGCCAGCACATTGCCCGCCCCAAGCGCTACATCCGGGACCTGTCAGTCGACCTGGAGGATCCGGCCGACCTGGTGGACGAGGTCCGGCGGCAGGCAGCGCGTGGCAGTGGCTGGGTCAAGCTGGTGGGGGACTGGATCGACCGGTCGATCGGCGACCTGGCCCCGTTGTGGCCGGACGACGTGCTGGCCGAGGCCATCGCCGTCGCGCACGACGCCGGGGTGCGGGTGACGGCGCACGTGTTCGCCGAGGACGCACTGCCCGGGTTGCTGGCCGCCGGGATCGACTGCATCGAGCACGGCACCGGTCTGACCGACGAGACCATCGAGCAGATGGTGGCGGGCGGGGTACACCTGGTGCCGACGATGATCAACATCGCGAACTTCCCATCCTTCGCGGATGCGGCGACTCGCTACCCGGCCTACGCCAAACACATGCTGGATCTGTACGAACGCAGTGACGAGACCTTCGGCAGGGCAGTCGATGCCGGCATTCCGGTGCATGCGGGCACCGATGCCGGCGGATATATCGAGCACGGCCGGATCGTCGACGAACTGGTGGCGCTGACCCGCACCGGCATGGACCCCCGGGCGGTGCTGCGGGCCGCCGGGCACGACGCCCGCGAGTGGCTGGGCGAGCCGGCCTACTCCCGGGCCGACGCGTTGGTGTTCGCCGAGGATCCGGGCGAGGACCTTCAGGCGCTGCGCCGGCCGCTGGCGGTGATCCGCTCCGGCCGCGTGGTGGCTGGCACGCTGGCGGCACCCTGACCCGCCGCCGGGTGGCCTGCTGAGCCAAGCATCGGACCGGTAGCGTCGCCGGAGTGCGGATCGTGTCGCTGCTGCCATCCACCACGGAGATCGTGTTCGCGCTGGGTGGCGGTGACGAGCTCTCCGGGGTGACCGTCGACTGTGACTACCCACCGGCGGTCCGGAACCGGCGCATCGTCTCCGGCAGTGCGCTGCCGGCCGGTCTGTCGCCGGCGCAGATCGACGCGGAGGTCCGGCAGCGGCTGGCGGCCGGTCAGGACCTGTATCACCTGGACGAGGGCGCGCTCGCCGACATCGACCCGGACCTGATCCTGACCCAGGACCTGTGCGAGGTGTGCGCGGTGAGCACCGCCGGCGTCGACGAGGCGCTGGCGCACCTGGGTTGCGGCGGCCGGGTGCTGACCATCGACCCGGGCACGCTGCAGGAGGTCATCGAGTCGATTACGGTGGTCGGCGAGGCCATCGGACGGAGCTCGCAGGCGGCGGATCTCGTGGTCGCGCTGCGAGATCGGCTCGCCGGGGTCGCGAGAGCGGTCGCCGGCCGGCCCCGGCCGCGGGTCGCGCTCCTGGAATGGATCGACCCGCCGTTCGCCGCCGGGCACTGGGTGCCGGACATGGTCGGCGCCGCCGGTGGGATCAGCGTGGCCGGCGCGTCCGGCACGCGATCGGAGACCACGTCGTGGGGAGAGATCGAGTCGGCCGCGCCTGATGTGATCGTCGTTGCGCCATGTGGGTTTCACCTCGACTCCGCGGCGCAGCAGGCCCGTCACCTGCTGACGGCGGGTCGACTACCCCGGGACGCCCAGGTGTGGGCGGTGGATGCGGACGCCGCGTTCGTCCGCCCTGGCCCCCGACTGGTTGATGGGGTCGAAGCGCTGGCCGCCGCGCTGCATCCGCAGGCGCTGCCCGCACGGCCGGAGCTGGCACGCCGAATTCGCTGACCGCGCCGACTCGGGCGGCGTCCAGGTCACTGGGCCGGCACCAGGTCGGCGTAGCAGAAGCCTGCCCGGCGAACGACATCGCCCACGGTCACCGAAATCGGTGACGCGAACGGCGGGCCGTCGGTGACGAAGGTATGGAACTCCCCGTTCTCCCCGCACGGATCGACCCCGGCCGGCAGCGCGGCCAGGAACTCCGCGTCGAACGGTCGCCCCGCGAACTCGTCGGACAATCGCGTGGGGTCGGTGCAGACCGTCACCGCCCGCAGCCCGGACGCGATCATGTCCCGGGCGAGCTCGGTCGTGTCCAATCCCCACAGCGGGAACAGCGGCTGCATCCCGGTGCCGGCCAGCTGCGCCTCCCGGTAGGCGCGGATGTCGGCCAGGAACAGGTCCCCGAATGCGATGCCCGTCACCCCCTCGGCGACCGCCCGAGCAACAGCGGCACCCATCAGCTCGGCGTAGGTCTCGTTCGGGCAGGGCCACGGCAGCTCGACCACGTGCAGCGGCAGCCCCACCGCGTCGGCCTGGGCCCGCAGCAGCGACCGGCGCACGCCGTGCATCGCCACCCGGTCAGCGTCGGCATTGACGGTGGTCAGCAGCCCCGTCACCGCTACGTCGCCCGCCGGGGTGTGCCCGGATCGCAACGCCTGCAGCGCCCAGGCACAGTCCTTTCCCGACGACCAGGACAGCCACACGGCGGCAGGACGGGGATGCAGCGTCATAGGTCGTTTCCGGCGTAGGACAGGTTGAAACTCTTGTTCACCAGGGGGAAGTCCGGGACGATGGTATCTGTCAGGCTGACCGGCACCGCTGGCCAGTTGAACCAGGAAGGGTCCACGATCTTGGCGCGCCCCAGTCTCCCGTCGGCGCCGATCTCGACTCGGTGCACGATCGCGCCGCGCCAGCCCTCTACGATGCCCACGCCGGTCGCCCGGCCCGGATCGGTCGCCGATGTTCGCGGGGCGGGTCGCGCGCCGGTCGGATTCCGGGATTGGTAGGACAACGCCGTCACCCGGCCCGCGATCTCGGTGATCAGTGCGATGCTCTGCGCGGCCTCGTCGCGTCGTACCGTATACCTGGCCAGCACATCGCCGCCGGTTGCTGTGACCGGACGAATATCCAGCGGGGTAAATGGATGGTCGACCCTCGCGTCACCATTGAGCCCACTGGCACGTGCCACCGGACCCAGACACCCCAGATCGAGAGCCTGCCGGTGTCGCAGCACTGCGGTTCCGGAGAAGCGTTCGTGCACCACGGATTTGGCCAGGGTGGCCGCTGCCAGGTCGGCCAGGTCCAGCGCCAGCGCAGCCAGCTGCCGCACATCGGGCAGCTCGCGCAGACCGACCCAGCCCGGGCGTATCGCACCGCGCAGCAACCGATGTCCCGTGACGGTCTGGTTGATCCGCAACAGGTGCTCGCGGATGCGTCCGGCGTGTGACTGGGCGAGCGCGAAGCCGACATCGCCGGCCAGCGCCCCGAGATCGGTGACGTTGTTGTACAACCGCTCCAGCTCCAGCAGCAGCGCGCGGAGCTGTCCGGCCGGCGGGGGCAGTGCGAGCGCGAGCGCCTCCTCGACCGCCAGACAATGGGCCAGACAATGCCCGACCGAGGTGTCGCCACTGATCCGTTCGGCCAACTCGACGGCCCGATGATCGCGGACTGGGTCCAGCCCGGTGAACAGGCCCTCGATGCCGCGGTGCGTGAAGTACTGCCGCGCCTTGAGCTTGAGGATCGTCTCGCCCACTACTGAGAAACGGAAGTGTCCTGGTTCGATCATCCCGGCATGCACCGGACCGACCGGAATCTCGTAGACGCCATCGCCATCGACGGTGACGAAGGGGAACCGTTCCACGTTGGCGAACGGAGCAGCGACGCCGGCGCCCGACCGCAACGGATGCCAGCCTGCCGGCCAATGCGCGTGCCGCACCAGGCGTCGGGGCATCGGGTGCCCCGCCGGAACGATGCCAAACAGGTCGTGCAGCTCCCGCTCGAAACGCGACGCGGGGTACGACAATGCCGCCAGCGATGGAATCGTGGGGTTGCCGGACGGCAGCGTCACCGTGAGTTCCACTCGACGATCGGGCTGGCCGTTCAGGAACAGGTACACCACCCGCAACTGCGGGCCGTCGTCGTGCGCGGCGACCAGCGCCAGCCGGAAGCCGTCGTTCAGCAGTTGCGCACCATGGGTCGCTAATTCGTCGGGCGTCACGGATCGGGCGGTCCGGCTGATCGGCTGCTCCGGCACGGGGTTCGACCTCACCCGGGCACCGCCACGATGTCGGCCGCCCCGGCGAATAGGCCACCCAGCGGCCCCATCGTGATGCCCAGCGCCACGCAGGCGATCACCCCGACGGCGAGCGCCGTCGCGAGCGAACGCGGCACCGCGATGGCCGGGGCGTCCGGATCGGGATTGCCCAGCAGCATCGTGACGGTGCGTTCGGCCATTCCGGCGAACGCGATCACCAGCAGGATCGCCAGCGCGGCGAGCACCCAGATGAGCCGGGCCTCGGCCAGCGAGCGTGCGATGGACACCACGCTGCCGAACAGGCCGAAGGGCGGGAGCGCGACCACCGCCGCGACGCCGATGGCCATTGCCACACCGATCAGGCGGGAGCGCGCGAGTACGCCTCGTACCGCGGCGATGGCAGTAGATCCGTGTGCGTGCTGTAGTTGACCGGCCGCCAGGAACAGCAGCGTCTTGGCGATGCCGTGGGCCAGCACGTGCAGCAGCAGAGCGACCATCGCCAGCCGGCTCCCCACTGCGGCGGCGATCGCAACCAACCCCATGTTCTCCATGGACGAGTACGCCAGCATCCGCTTGTAGTCCGTCTGGCCGACCAGCATCAGCGCCGCCAACGCGACGGTCGCCAACCCCACGACGAGCAGGCCGCCGCGCAGGAAGCCCGTGCCCACGGCCATGTCGATCACCGGCTTGACGCGCAGCAGGGCGAATGCGCCCACCGCCAGCAATACGCCGCTCATCAGGGCCGACACCGGCGCCGGCGCCTGGCTGTGCGCGTCGGCCAGCCAGCTGTGGAACGGGATCAGCCCCGCCTTGGCGCCGTAGCCGATCAGCAACAGCCCGGCGGCGGTCCTGGTGACGGCGGGATCCAGGCTCCCGGCATGGTGCAGCAGCGTCTCGATATCCAGCGCGTGCTCTGCGGGAACACCGGCATGCACTGCCGCGAAGTACAGCAGCACGGTGCCCAGCAGCGCCAGCGCGATGCCCACCGAACAAATCACCACGTATTTCCAGGCTGCCTCGAGCGCGGCCCTGCCTCGCCGGTGGCCAACGAGGAATGCCGTGATCACCGTGGTGGCTTCGACGGCCGCCCAGGTCAGCCCGATGTTCCCGGAGACCACCGCGAGGGCCATGGCCCCCAGGAACGCGGGGACCAGGGTGCTGTACCAGCGCACCCGGCGCGGCGTGGAGTGTCCGCCGGCGATCTCCTGTGCGAGGTAGCCGATGCCGGCCCAGGTCGCCGGAATACCGACCGTGCCGATGATGATCAGGAGGGTGGCCGTTAGCGCGTCGGCTCGTAATAGGCCGCCGAATGCGTGGTCGGGCATGCTGGCCTGGCTCACCGCCAGCAGGCCGCCGCAGGCCGCGATGATCACCGCTGCTGCGCAGGCCGCCATGGCTGCCTGCCGATGCCGACCGGAGATGAATGCCAGCAGCGCGGCGGCGGCCGGTGCCGCGACCGGAAGCACCAATAGGAGGGTGGTCATCAGTCGCGCAACTCCCGCAGTCGGTGGGTATCCGTGTCACCGAAGGTGCGCTGCAGGGCGCGCCCGAGCAGGCCCAGGACCAGCGTGACGAACAACACATCCAGGGATGCCCCGAGTTCCACGATCACCGGGACGCCGGAGGTCAGCAGGAATGCGATCCCGGTAATGCCGTTGTCGAGCATCAGAAAGCCCACCGCCTGGGAGAGCGCCCGGCGCCTGGTCGCCATGGTGAACAGGGCGATGAACACCACCGCCAAGACCATTCCGACCGCGGGCGCGTCCGTGCCGTCGGCCAGCCGTTGGATCGGTCGTGCCATGGCGAAAGACAGCACGATCAGCAAGGCCGTGACCAGCAGGCTGGCGACGGTGCCGATCACGGGTCTGCCTTCCCTGCGAGCGGTGCTGTGCGCCGTCACCAATCGGGCCAGCACCAACGGCAATACGGCCGCACGCAAGGTCAGCACCACCAGGCCGATGCTCACCAGGCCGGCCTCGGCCCGCTGCATCCCTTCGATGATGGGCAGCGCCGCCAGCGCAACACCCTGGCACGTGAGCAGGAGCACCATGGCGCGCAGTTCGCGCCGCCACACGATGAGCACCGCCGTCAGCAGCAGCGCTCCCGCCGCCGTGGTCACCGTCACCGTTTCGGTCTGTCCCGGCATTGTTAGCCGCCGGCCGGGAGCAGCAGCGATGAGGTGCCGACTGCCATCAGAGCCAGCAGGAACGACCCGGCCAGCAGTTCGGGGACCCGGAACAACCGCAGCTTGGCCATGAAGACCTCGGCGGCGGCCAGCATGCAGGCCAGCACGGCCACCTTGGCTGCTATCGCGCCCGCGGCGACCAGCACCGCGAGCGCCCCCGCTCCGGGCTCGGCAATTCCCCAGGGGAAGAACAGGTTGGCCAACAGTGCCAGCAGCACCGTCAGGCGCATACCCCCTGCCCACTCCATCAGGGCCAGGCGCGGGCCGGCGTACTCCAATTCCATTGCCTCGTGGATCATGGTCAATTCCAGATGAGTGCTCGGGTTGTCCACGGGCAGTCGGCCGGTCTCGGCGACGATGACGATGATCAGCGCCACGAAGGCCAGCGCACCCGGAACGGTCAGGATCTGTGCCGGGTCTCGCGCGGTGGTCGACACGATCGCGCCGAGATTGGAGGATCCCGCCGGGATCGACAGGGCAAAGACCGCCAGCAGCAGGGTGGGTTCGACCAGTGCCGCGATCATGATGGCGCGGCTGGAACCCATGCCGCCGAACGCGGTGCCGGTGTCCAGACCGGCCAGGCTCAGCGCCACCGTGCCGATGAGGAGCAGCCCGACCACGGCAAACAGATCGGCGATCGGATCTAGCGCAGACTCGGTCGTGATCAGCGGGGCGACCGCTGCCACCAGCAGCGCGCTGCCGGCGATCACGGCCGGGGCGATCAGGAACACGACGGTGGTGCCAGTGGGTCGAATCTGCTGTTTACGCATGCGCTTTCGCAGATCGCGCCAGGGCTGGCCGATGCCGGCGCCCACCCGACCCTGCAGCCGTGCGTGCACCTGCCGCATCACCCCGATCACCCACGGTGCGGCGAGCAGCACACCGGCGGCCTGCGCAGCGGCGACCAGCAGGGGCAGGCCGCTCATCGGGTGATCAGTAACGTCGCCAGCAGCCCTGCGCCGCCCATTGCGAGGTACAGCTGAACGCTGCCGGTATGCGCGCGCCGCACCCAGGACGACAGGGTGCGCACGCCCTGCACCACCGGCAGGTACATCCGCCGCTCGATGGCATCCTGAGCACGGGATCGATACGACGCCTGCTGGATCACGTATCGGGACTGGGGTGCGGTGCCGACTCGCAACTCGGTCTCCGGCTGCAGGATCGGGTCGAACACCCGCTGCAGCGGCTGTGCGTAGGAGGTTGCGGTGTACTGCATCCGCGGGCTCAACGTGTCCGCGCCACACGCCCACAGGGCGCGCTCGACCGGACGGGACTGGGTCGGCCTACGGACCAGCACGGTGGCCAGCGCAATGGCCACCACCAGCGCCAACGCCAACAGGCCTGGTGCGATGCTGCCCAGACCCTCGGGCAGCCGCAGCATCGCCGCGCCGATGGGTACCGCCGCGAAGGGTAGGTCGGCGGCCGCCGCCCGTACTGCTGGGTTCAGCAAGCCCGGCGCCAGTCCCAGGATCAGACACGCGAGCGCGGCGATGCCCATCCCGGCGAGCATGGTCGGCGGGGCCTCCCTGGCACGCATGGCCTCCGGCGATCGCGCTCGCGCGAGGAATCCCACGCCGAATGCCTTCACCATGGTCATCACGCCGAGCCCGATCGCCAACGCCACCGCACCCATGGCCAGCGGGATCACCAGCGCCATGACGGTGTCAGCGCCGCGCGGGTAGTGGATCAGGCTCTGCAGCAGCAGCCATTCGCTGACGAAGCCGGCACCGACGGGCAGCCCGGCGGCGCCGAGCCCGGCGATGCCGAATCCGATCGTGGTCGCGGGCATCGGGCGGGCCAGGCCGCCGAGCCGGTCCAGGTCCCGCAGACCGGTGGCAACCAAGACGGAGCCGGCGGCGAGGAACGCGAGGGTCTTGAACGCGGCGTGCGTGCAGAGGTGGATCAGGGCGGCGGTGATGGCGATGGCCGCGATGTCCGGCCGATCTGAACCCGCCAGCACCATGGCGGCACCGACGGCGATCATGACCAGCCCCATGTTCTCGGTCGTCGAGTAAGCGAGCAGCCGTTTGAGATCCGAGGTCACCGACGCGTGCAACACGCCGAACACCGCCGACCCGATGCCTACCAGCAGAACGAGCAATCCCCACCAGCGTGGGCCGGGGCCGAGAATGCCAACGGCGACCAGCAGCACCCCGTAGCAGCCCATGGCGACCATCGCTGCGCTCATCAGGGCGGACACCGGGCTCGGGGCCTCGGGATGTGCCCGGGGAAGCCACGCGTGCAGGGGGACCAGTCCTGCCTTGGTGCCGAAGCCGATCAGGCAGGCGAGGAAGACGACCGTGCGGGTCCCCGCTGGCAGGGAGGCGGCCGCGCCCGTCAACGCTCCGAGGTCGGCGGTCTTGGCCACGGCCGCGAGCAGCAGCAGACCCACCAGGATGGCGGCATAGCTCAGATGGGTCAGGACCGCATACTGCAGACCTGCTACTCGGACCGCCGCTCGACGATGGTCGGCCAGCACCAGCACGGTCGATGTGGCAGCCATGAGTTCCCAGGCCAGTAGGAACGTCGGGACCGAGCCGGCGAGCGGAACGGCGACGAGGGCGGCGGCGAACAGCGGGAGCATCGCCAGCGGGAAGCGGCCGATCCGTTCGGCGCGGGCATAACCCACCGTGTAACACCCGGCGGCCAACGCAACCGCGCCGGTCAGCAGGGCGAAGAATCCGCCGAGTCCGGTGAGCCGCCAGTCGACTCCGACCAGGGGAAATAGCCAGTCGACGTGTCCGACGGCGGTCGAGCCCCCCAGCGCAGCGATCCCGACCGCGATCCCCGCTGCACCGACCGCCGTGGTGAGCGCCCCGGACACGATGGCCGCGGCGCCGCGATCGGCCACCGCGGCGTCGCTCGTCGGCTTCGGCAGCGACTGGGTCGCGGTGGTCCCGCTCGGCTGTGACGACCCCGGGATCATCGACCCGTCACCGACCGCAGCGCGGCGACAATCTGGTCGGGGGAGGGAGGACAACCGGGGACTTCCACATCGGTGCCTATGACATCGCGGACCGAACCGGCAACCCCGTAGCCACGCGCAAAGACGCCGCAGTTGCGCGCGCAGTCGCCGACGGCGATCACCAGGCGCGGCTCCGGTACCGCGTCCCTGGTGTTACGCAGCGGCTGTTCCATGTTTCGGGTGACCACCCCGGTCACCAGCAGCGCGTCGGCATGACGCGGTGAGGCGACCAGCCGCGCGCCATAGCGTTCCGCGTCGTAGACCGGTCCAAAGGCGCTGGCGATCTCGATCTCGCATCCGTTGCATGAGCCGGCATCGACATGCCGCAGTTGCAGCGATCCGCGGACGCCGGCGGGCGGCTGCATCGCCGGAGTTGGTCGTTCCGGCGCCGGCTCAGCGATTCGAGTAATCCGGCGGATGCGCCCTAGCCACCTCATGCCGCGTCGCTCACGCCGGATTGTTCGCTTCGCGCTTCGCTCATCGGACCTGGTGCTTCGTGCTGACGGTCCTGGCTCCCTTCGGTGTGGTTCACCGCGGATCCTCGCGCAGGTCATCCAGCAGGCCCATCCGGTCGCTGAGCATTTCGGTCAGCACTGCACGCGCCGCCGCCATCAGATCCGCGATCAGGGGACTGGCCAGGCTATAGAAGACCGTGGTGCCCTGCTTGCGACTGATCAACACACCCGCGCGACGCAGCACGCCGAGCTGTTGAGACAGATGTGATGGCTCCAGCCCGACATCGGGCTGCAATTCGCCAACGGATCGTTCGCCGTCGGCCAGCAGTTCCAGTACCCGGATGCGGGCCGGGTGACCCAGGGTGCGAAAGAACTCTGCCTTGAGTTCGTGTAGCGGCGTTGTCATCGATCCCGACCAGGCGGACTGCGGTGATCGGGTGGATTGCTGCGATACACGGGTTCCTCTCGACCGCCGAAGGCTTGGCGGAGCAAAGTACCAGCTTATAACTTGACAATATTATCAGGTAGCAGACGACAGGGCGCCGGGGTGCTGACCACCGAATGCGACGCCTGGTTTGAGCCGCCTGCGCTCTCTGGCAGAATGTGATCCGTCACGGTCGCATCCGGCCCCTCTCACCGGGCGCGGCCGCCATTGGTGTGCCGACGACCGCTACCCCACGCGGACCTCGGCGCCCGCCGCACGACGGGACCGCGTCAGCCTGACGGCCGCCCGTCACACATCGCAAGGAGTACACCGCACACCGTGGCTGTCAAGATCAAGCTCGCGCGCATCGGCAAGATCCGTGAGCCGTTCTACCGTGTTGTCATTGCAGACTCCCGTACCCGGCGCGGCGGCCGGGCCATCGAACTGGTCGGCAAGTACCAGCCCAAGGCCGAGCCGAGCCTCATCGAGATCAACTCGGAGCGGGTGCAGTACTGGCTGGGAGTCGGCGCGCAGCCGACTGAGTCGGTGCTGGCCCTGCTGAAGGTCACCGGGGATTGGCAGAAGTTCAAGGGTCTGCCGGGCGCCGAGGGCACCCTCAAGCCGCAGCCGGCGAAGGTCGACAAGCGGGCCCGCTACGAGGCTGCGCTGGCCGCGATCGGTGGCGACGACGCCTCCGCAGCGACCACGCCGAAGAAGAAGCCCGCCAAGAAGGCCAGCAGCGACGACACCGCCGAGGCACCCGCCGAGGCGGCCGCGGAGCCCGCCGAGGCCGCGGCCACCGACGAGGCCTGATCGACGTGGGCACCCTGGAAGAGGCGCTGGATCACCTGGTGCGCGGCATCGTCGAGCACGACGAGGACGTCCGGGTGGAGATGACCACGGGCCGCCGGGGCCGCACCCTGCAGGTGCACGTGCACCCCGACGATCTGGGCAAGGTCATCGGCCGAGGCGGTCGAACCGCGACCGCGCTGCGCACCGTGATGACCGCCGTCGGCGGGAGGGGTCTGCGGGTCGACGTCGTCGACACGGACCGTCGATAGCCGTCACCGGTGCGAGCCACGGGCGTGCGCTGGCGGTGGTGATCCCCATGCTGGGAAGTGCTGGAAAATGACGTCTCGATCGGACCAAGATCACCGCGACCTGCGGAAACGCGGGCCGGCCGCGATCGAGACGGCAAAAAACAGCGGATCCTTGATCGTGGTGGGGCGGATCGGGCGTCCGCACGGGATCCGCGGTGACGTTACCGTGCAGGTACGCACCGACGACCCGGACGCACGATTCGCCCCCGGCTCCGTGCTGCTGACTGACCCGGCCGAGCACGGTCCGCTGATCGTCGAACGCACCGGCCGTTCCGGGCACATCACCCTGATGCACCTGCAGGGCGTCGACGACCGGGATGCGGCCGAGGCGCTGCGCGGCACCCTGCTGCAGATCGAGGCCGACGAACTACCCGAACTCGGCGACGACGACGAGTATTACGACCACCAGCTGGTCGGGCTGCGGGTGTTGCGCATCGACGGCGACGATCTGGGGACGGTGACGGACATCCTGCACCCCCCCGCGTCGCCGGTGCTGGTGGTCACCCGGCCGGATGGAAGCGAGGAGCTGGTGCCGTTCGTGGCTGCCATCGTGCCGGAGGTGCACCTGGATCGCGGCACGATCGTGATCGACCCGCCCGACGGCATGTTCGCCTGAACGCCCGGCGTCACAGGGTCGGCAGATGCGTATCGACGTAGTCACCATCTTCCCCGGGTACCTGGCACCCCTGTCGGAATCGCTGATCGGCAGGGCCATCGGTGACGGGATCATCGAGTTGGCCGTGCACGATCTGCGAGCCTGGACCACCGACCCACATCACAGCGTGGACGACACCCCCTACGGCGGCGGGCCCGGCATGGTGATGCGGCCGGACGTCTGGGGTCGCGCATTGGACGACGTGCTGGCGCCGGATGCGACGCTGGTGATCCCCACCCCCTCCGGGGAACCGTTCACCCAGCGGGTTGCCACCGAACTGAGCGCGCAGCCACACCTGGTGTTCGCCTGCGGCCGGTACGAGGGCATCGATGCCCGGGTCGCGACCGGCGCCGCCCGCACCGTCACGGTCCGCGAGCTGTCCATCGGGGATTACGTGCTGGCCGGGGGAGAGGCGGCGGTCCTGGTGATGGTCGAGGCCATCGGCCGGCTGCTGCCCGGCGTGCTCGGCAACGCCGACTCGGCCGGCGACGACTCGTTTTCGCACGGCCCGAACGGGCCGGTGCTGCTGGAGGGGCCGGTCTATACCAGGCCCGCCTCGTATCGGGATCTGGGCGTGCCCGAGGTGCTGCTGTCCGGCAACCATGCCGCCATCGCCCGCTGGCGCCGGGACGAATCGCTGCGGCGCACCGCTGCGCATCGGCTCGACCTGCTGGCTGCCCTGACCGCCGACGACTGTGACACCGCCGACCTGGACGTGCTGCTCGACCTCGGCGTCGCGCCGCCACCCGGCCTGGCCGAGCGGGTCGCCGCCGAACGGGCCGCGCGCGAGGCCAAGCGCCGCCGACGCCGCTCGCACTGACTCCTGGCTCGCGGGTGCCGGCCCAGCACCGGTCGGTGCCGACTTGGTGCCGGTCGGTGCCGGCCCCGTGCCGGCCCAGCACCGGTCGGTGCCGACTTGGTGCCGGTCGGTGCCGGCCCCGTGCCCGATGCCATGTCTCGGAGGATCCCATCGGTCGGCAAGGAGGATCTGCAAACAAATCCTTGCAAAGAAGAGTATGCAAAGATAGATTTGCATTCGTGACGGAGGACGTGACACCGGCCGGTGCCGAGCAGGCGGCCGGAGAGCAACTGATCGTCGGCCCGGCTGCGCTCAAGGGCCTGGCGCACCCGCTCCGGATGCGGCTGCTCACCGAGTTGCACGACCGGGGTCGCGCCACCGCGACCCAGCTGGCCGACGCGCTCGGCGAGTCCAGCGGCGCCACCAGCTACCACCTGCGCCAGCTGCACCGGCACGGGTTCATCGTCGAGGACGACACGACCGGCTCGGGCCGGGAGCGCTTCTGGCGCCCGGTCCCCGGCGGCTGGAACCTGCCGGTGCTGGACCTGGCCGAGGATGCCGCCAGCGGTGCGGCCCTGGACCTGGTGGTGCAGGAACAGCTGCTGGACGAGACCCGGCGGGCGATCGAGGTGATGCGGCGAGCCCGGGAATGGCCCCAGGAGTGGCGGGACTCGGTGCGCCGCATGGAGACTCGGCTCGCCCTGACCCCCGAGCAGGTCAGCGCCCTGCACGCCGACCTGGACGAGCTCATCGATCGGTACCGGCTCATCGCGGGAGCGCCCGGTTCTCGACGGGTGGTGCTGACCATCAACACCACGCCGACCGAGCATCCCGGATACCCCACCGGGGAAGTGACGGACGACGACGCCCAGGGCGTGGTGCCGGACGGCCCACAGGACCACCGGTGATGCCACCGAGCGCCCAGCCGACCATCGCGCCCGACCCGCGAACCCAGAAGGGATCGTCTCGGCTGGGTGGCCCGTTCTGGCGACTCTTCGCCTCCAGCAGCGCCTCCAATCTGTCCGACGGCGTGCTGCAGGCGGCCCTGCCGCTGCTGGCCGCCACGCTCACCCGCGACCCGCTCGCCGTCTCGGCCCTGGCATCGCTGGCGTTCCTGCCCTGGCTGCTGTTCGCGCTGCCCGCGGGCACGCTGGTGGACCGAATCAACCGGCGCACCGCCATGGCCGCGGCCAACATCGGACGCGGGGTGCTGCTGGCCGGCATGGCGGTCGCGGTCTCGACGGGGCTGGCGTCGCTGCCGCTGCTGTACGTGCTGGCGTTCCTGCTGGGGTGTGCCGAGACGATCTACGACAGCGCGGCCCGCGCCATGCTGCCCGCCGTCATCGACCGCTCCCAACTCGAACGCGGCAACAGCCTGCTGACCACCGCCGAGAGCGTCGGCAACATCTTCCTGGGTGCCCCGATCGGCGCCTGGTTGTTCGCGATCGCGGCGTCGATCCCGTTGTGGGGCAACGCCGGCGCCTACCTGCTGGCGGCCGGGCTGATCCTGATCGTGGCGGGCCGGTTCCGGCCGGAGCGGGCCCGGCGCACCTCGGTGCGGGCCGACATGGCCGAGGGGCTGCGCTGGCTGGCCAGGCACCGCCTGCTGCGCACGCTGATGGTGACGGTGGGTGCCGCCGCCCTGTTGCAGTCCATGGTCAACGGGATCATGGTGCTGTTCGCCCTGGAGAACCTGGGCCTGTCCGAACGCGGCTTCGGGGTGCTGCTGGCGGTCGCCGGGGTGGGCGCCGTGATCGGTTCGGTGCTGAGCCCCCGGCTGACCCGGCTGCTCGGTCGGCCGCGCGCGATGGGTCTGTGCGACCTGGTGGGTTCGCTGGCGCTGGCGGTGATGGCCCTGGTCCAGCTGCCGGCGGTGGGCATGATCATGTTCGCGGTGTCGGCCGGGACCGTGTCGGCGTTCAATGTGCAGATCATGTCGGTGCGCCAGGCGATCATCCCGGAGGCGTTGTTCGGCCGGGTGCAGGGCGCCTACCGCACGGTCATCTGGGGCGGCATCCCGCTGGGCACGCTGGCCGGGGGCGCGCTGGGCGGGGCGTTCGGCCTGACGACCGTGTTTGCGGTGGCCGGCGGCGCCGGGGCCGTGGTGTCGCTGGGGACCTGGTGGATCCTGCATCGGCATCGCGCGATGATCGACGCGGCGTTCGACACCGACCCGGCGCCTGAAGCCGACCCCGTGGCCCACTGAGCGCCGATTTCGGTTCGGCCGGCCTCGTCTGGCACAATGGAGCGGTTGCCGAGCGCCGGATCAGTGCAAGCGCGCATCGGTGAGAACCCGCAGTACGTCAGCCGCCGGCCCCACAGGTCGTCGGCGCTGACTGCCGCCCGTCCCATCCCGGGCCGGGCGTGAAAGCCCACGAGTTGCACGACGCAGGAAGTCGACGAGGTCATCATGAACACGCTGGACGCGCTGGACGCGGGATCGCTCCGCGACGACATTCCCGACTTCCGCCCCGGTGACTCGGTCAAGGTTCACGTGAAGGTCATCGAGGGTTCGCGCTCTCGGGTGCAGGTCTTCGCCGGCCACGTGATCCGCCGGCAGGGCGGGGGCATTCGGGAGACCTTCACCGTCCGCAAGATCAGCTTCGGCGTCGGCGTGGAACGCACCTTCCCGGTGCACTCGCCGAACGTGGAGAAGATCGAGGTCGTCACCCGCGGTGACGTGCGGCGCGCGAAGCTGTACTACCTGCGCGGCCTGCGCGGCAAGGCCGCCAAGATCAAGGAAAAG
The DNA here is from genome assembly GCA_937926105.1 of uncultured Actinomycetes bacterium. Next base: position 114,596 of record CALANS010000182.1, read on the forward strand.
CGCGAGACCGCCCGCTGATCCCGGGACCCGCCGTCCAGGGGATCTGCGCGTCCCCGTCGATGGTGGTCACCGTCTGGTGGCGCCGCCGGTCCGCGCATCGCTGCTGGTATCGCCGACGCGCCACCCGCGGGCTCATACCGAGCCAACATCACACCCCGTAGCCTGATCGGTGATGAGTGAGCGCACCTCGCCCGGGGGAAATCCGGTGACCTCGTCGCAGAACGCCAGACCTGGCGCCCCGGCGATCGAGCCGTCGGAACCGGTGAGCGGGCCGCGTCATCGTGCCCCCGAGGAGCCTGCGGCGCCGGCCGAGCCCGCCGAACCCATCGAACCCGCCCAACCGTCGGCGGGCGTGCCAGCCGATCCCGGTGATCCGTCCCGCGACCCCGGGACCAGCGCCGAATCCGTCGCCGCAGAGACATCCGAAGTCCGCGCGGACGCCACGTCGGAGGCCGACTCCGGAGGCGACGCCGGGGTCGAGTCGGGTGCCGACCCCGAGGCGTCGGACCATCATGGTGCCAAGGTGCGGCACTGGCGGGACCTGTCCCGCAAGCGCAACAGCAAGGCCAAGCGGCCCTGGTGGATCGAGTTGCCGATCCTGATCGTGATCGCGTTCGTGCTGACGTTCCTGATCCAGACGTTCGTGGCGCGCGTGTACTACGTGCCGTCGGGATCCATGGAGCACACCTTGCACGGCGTCACCAGCGGCGGCGACCGTATCCTGGCGTTCAAGATGCTCTACGACTTCCGCGACCCCGAGCAGGGCGAGGTGGTGGTGTTCAAGGGGCCGGCCACCTGGACCCCGGAGGCCAATATTCCCGGCCCCTCGACCTGGATCGGCAAGGTCGGGCAGGCGCTCGGGTCCGTGGTCGGCATTGCCCCGCCGAACGAGAAGGATTACGTCAAGCGCGTCATTGCCGTGGGTGGGCAGACGATCCGCTGTTGCGACGCCCAGGGGCGCGTCCAGGTGAACGGCACATCGCTCCACGAGCCGTACATCTTCATGGACGCCGACAAACCCACCTGGGCGTGGGTCGACGGCGAGTCCAGCTGCGATCGCGATCCCGCGAACCCGGCCCAGTTCCAGTCGTTTCGATGTTTCGGGCCCTACACGGTGCCCAAGGGCACGGTGTGGGTGATGGGCGACCATCGGTCCGACTCGGCGGACTCCTCCTACCAATGCCGGGGCCTGGTGCCGTCGCCCAACGTGCATTGTCAGGGCCCGATCCCGGTGGACGACGTGATCGGCAAGGCGGTGGCGATCGTGATGCCGCCGTCCCGATGGGGCTCGGTCGGCAGTCCGGACATCATGTCGTCCTCCAACGGCGCGCTCGGCGCGGCGACGATCACGATCGCGCCTTCCGGGACCATGCCGGCGGTCGCGCCGTTCGCCCTGAGCCTGCTCGGCGCATGGGGCGTGCGACGGCTCTCCCGCCGGCGTCGCTCGCGGCACCGAACCGCTCGCTCCGCGCTGCGCTCCTCCGCCCTGCGACTTCGTCGCGACGCGCGTCCCCCGCTCCGGCGTCGCTCGCGGCACCTCCGATGACGGCCACCCAGGTTCGGCGCGCCACCGTTACGACGACGGCGCGCACTCGGCTGCACCGGCCCGACCTGCGGGTGGAAAAGGAACTACTGCGATCCGGGTGCACCAGGTTGGCGGCCGTGGACGAGGTCGGGCGGGGAGCGCTGGCCGGGCCGGTGACGGTGGGCGTGGTGGTGGTGACGTCGACGATCGGCCGGGTGCCGGCGGGCCTGCGGGACTCCAAGCTGCTCACCTCGGCCGCCCGGGACAGGCTGGTCGCGCCGGTGCGTCGGTGGGCCCTGGAATGGGCCGTCGGGCATGCCAGCCCGGCCGAGATCGACGCGCACGGCATCATGGCTGGCCTGCGCACGGCCGCCTGGCGGGCCCTGGAGCAGCTGTCCGCACCGGTCGACGCCGTGCTGCTGGACGGCAACCACGACTACCTCAACGCCCCGGCGCAGCGGGCGCTGTTCGACACCGCTACCTGCGGCACCGATGCTGCCCGCAGCCAGGTTGTCGGAACCGATGGTGGCTGGCCCGGCGCCGAAATCCCCGTCACCGCTACGGCGGTTCCCGTCGAGGTCCCCGTCACCGATACCCGGCCGATTCCGGTGCATCTGCGCATCAAGGCCGACCTGCGCTGCGCCGGCGTGGCGGCCGCCAGCGTGCTGGCCAAGACCACCCGGGACGCGATGATGATCGACTACGCGACCGGGTTTCCCGCCTACGGGTGGGCGGTCAACAAGGGCTATGCGACACCCGAACACCTGGCCGCCCTAGCCGAGCTCGGACCCTGCGAACTGCACCGGCGTAGCTGGCGCCTGTCGGGGCCATCGGTGGCCGCCGCGGTGGGGGATGATGAACGGGGAACGCGACCGCGAGCGGGGCGTGGGTCCGCAACACGAGCGTGAAAGGTGCGTGACGGGCGGCGTGAGCGCTGAGGACCTCGAGCAGTACGAGACCGAGATGGAGTTGCAGCTCTATCGGGAGTACCGGGACATCGTCAGCCAATTCTCGTACGTGGTGGAGACCGAGCGGCGGTTCTACCTGGCCAACGCGGTGGACCTGCAGGTCCGCAATGCCGGCGGCGACATGTATTTCGAGGTGCGCATGTCGGATGCCTGGGTATGGGACATGTACCGGCCGGCCCGGTTCGTCAAGAACGTGCGGGTGGTGACGTTCAAGGACGTCAACGTCGAGGAACTGGACAAGCCCGATCTGCGGGTACCGGACGGCATCGAGTAACGCACCCAGCGCACGGCCCGCACGGGCCGGCGCCCTGTGTGCCACGGGTCACCCATGTCCTGAGACATCACACGTGCCACGGGTTATCCCCCTGTCCGACTTCCATCCACATTCTGCGAACGCCGCCAGCCCAGGGCTTGGCCTCGCCCCATGCTGGCTGTGGTCGCCGTCGGCGGCGGCCGGCGAGCCAGGGGTAGCGGTGACGGGGGTGCGGGGATGGCCGCGAAGGACGAGTTGGGCCGGCGCGGGGAGCAGTTGGCGGCCGAGTACCTGACCGAGCAGGGCCTGGCAGTGCTGGCGCGCAACTGGCGCTGTGCAGAGGGCGAGCTCGACATCGTCGCCACCGACGGCGACTCCACGGTGGTGTTCTGCGAGGTCAAGACGCGCCGCGGCACCGGATTCGGCACGCCGCTGGAGGCCGTCACCCGGGGCAAGCGGCGGCGCATCCGGCGGCTGGCGTTCCTGTGGCTGTCGTCGATGAAGCCGTGCCACTGGACGGTGTCTCGGTTCGACGTCATCGGCATCCTGATCCCGGATGGCGCGGCGCCGCAGATCGAGCACGTGATCGAGGCGTTCTGATGGGCTTGGGGCGCACCGCCGCGGTATCGCTGCTGGGCGTGGCCGGCCACGTGGTGGACGTGGAGGCCGACATCGCCAACGGTCTACCCGGGATGGCGGTGGTCGGCATGGGCGACACGGCGGTGGCGCAGGCCCGCGATCGGGTCCGCGCCGCGGTGCAGAACTCCGGCTTCCCGTGGCCGCAGAAGCGGATCACGGTGTCCCTGGCGCCGGCGGGCCTGCACAAGCGGGGGGCCGGATTCGACCTGGCGATCGCGGTGGCGCTACTGGTCGCCTCGGAGGTGGTGACGGCCGAGTCGATCACCGGGCCGGTGTTGGTCGGAGAGCTCGGCCTGGACGGCAGCGTGCGGCCGGTGCCCGGAGTGTTGCCCTGTCTGCTGGCGGCGGTGTCGGCGGGTCGGCGGGAAGCGATCGTGCCGACGCAGAACCTGGCGGAGGCGTCCCTCGCCCGCGGTATGCGGGTGCGCGGCGTCGCCAGCCTCGGCGAGCTGGTGGCGCACTGTCGGGGCGTCCCGGACATGCTCGTCGAACCGGGCGACGATCCGCCGGTCCGATCCCGGGCGCTGCCCGATATGGCGGAGGTGCTGGGCCAGCCGGAGGCCCGGTTCGCGCTGGAGCTGGCGGCGGCGGGCGGTCATCACCTGGCGATGATCGGCCCACCCGGTGCCGGAAAGACCATGCTGGCCGCCCGGCTGCCGGGCCTGCTGCCCCCGTTGACCGAGGAGCAGGCGCTGGAGGTCACGGCCATCCACTCGGTGGCCGGCATGCTCGACCCGGCCACTCCGCTGATCACCCGCGCGCCGTTCGTGGATCCGCATCACTCGGCCTCCCTGGTGGCGATGGTGGGCGGCGGATCGGGTGACATCCGCCCCGGCAGCATCAGCCTGGCGCACCGCGGGGTGTTGTTTTTGGACGAGGCTCCGGAGTTCAAGCGGACCGTGCTGGACGCCCTGCGGCAGCCGATGGAGTCCGGCACGGTGCTGGTGATGCGCGCCAAACACATGGCGCGATTCCCCGCTCGCTTCCAGTTGGTGCTGGCGGCGAATCCGTGCCCATGTGCGGCCGCGCGAGACGTGGATTGCACCTGTCCGTCGGGGGTGCGACGGCGCTATCTGGGTCGGTTGTCCGGCCCGCTGCTGGACCGGGTGGATATCAGGGTGGACGTGCCCGCGGTCGACCTGATGGCGTTGGCCGGCGACGTGGGTCCGCAGGAGTCCTCGGCGTCGATCGCCGAGCGGGTGGCCCTGGCGCGAGAACGCGCGGCGCATCGATGGCGGGCCTTCGGCTACGGATGCAACGCGGAGGCGCCCAGTGGCGTGGTGCGCGAGCTGTGGGTCGGTCGGCTGGGGCGCCCGGCACTGCTGGAGCGGGCGATGCGGCTGGGCCGGCTGACGGCGCGCGGGTTCGACCGAGTGCTCCGGTTGGCGCTGACGGCGGCCGACCTGGCCGACCGGGGGCGACCCAGCGAGGCCGACGTCGCGATGGCGCTGGCCCTGCGATGCGGGGAGGCGGCGTGAATTGCGGTGCAGACCGGGCGGTGACGCGGGGTGGTGACGATGTCACCGCGAACGACACCGGCGGGGGAGAGTTCGACCCCTACCGTGTCGCGCTGGCCGGGCTGCTGCGTTGCTGCGAGCCCCCGGTGCCCGAGCAGGTCGCGCGATTCGTCGCGGGGCTGGGCGCCCGCGGTGCCTGGGAGGCGATAGCCGGCCGGAGCGCACCGAAGTCGGTGGCGCAGGTGGTGGATGCGCGGCTGGGGGCGCTGGATGCGGCTGCGCTGACGGCGCGGGCCGAGGCGGACCTGCGTAGCGCGGCAGCGGCGGGCGCCGTGGTGCTGGGGCCGGACGACCTGGAATGGCCGGCCGAGTGCTTCATGGGCCTGGACCACGTGCGGCCGCACGACAGGTGCGTGCACGCCGCGGTGCCGCTGGCCCTGTATCGGCGGGGGGATCGCTGGCCGGTCACCAGGCGGGGGTCGGCCGCGGTGGTGGGGTCTCGGTCGGCGACGCCCTACGGCGTGCGAGTCGCCTCCGATCTGGGTGCCGGCCTGGCCGATCGGGGGGTCACGGTGGTGTCGGGGGCGGCGTTCGGGGTGGACGCGGCCGCCCACCGCGGGGCGCTGCACGCCGGCACCGCGGCGGGCGCTCGGGAGTGTCCGAGCGGTGTGACGGTGGCGGTGCTGGCCTGCGGGATCGATCGCGCGTACCCGGTCGCGCACCGCCTTCTGCTGGATGCGGCGACCGCCTGCGGATCGGTGGTGTCCGAGTACCCGCCGGGCGCGGTGCCCGCTCGGCACCGATTCCTGGTCCGCAACCGATTGATCGCCGCCTTCGGCGAGGCCACCGTGGTGGTCGAGGCGGGCCGCCGGTCCGGGTCGTTGAACACCGCCACCACCGCGGGCGGGCTGAGCCGGCAGGTGCTGGCGGTGCCGGGCCCGGTGAGTTCGGCGATGTCGGTGGGCTGCCACGACCTGATCCGGGACCAGAAGGCGTCGCTGGTCACCGACGCGGGCGACGTGGTCGGCCTGTTGGGGCCGTTGCAGCCGGCGGCCCCGGTGCATCGCGGCGGCAGCAGGCCCACCGACGGGCTCGATCTGCTGACGGCCCGGGTGCACGAGGCGTTGCCGGCGCGGGGCACGGCGACGGTCGATGAGATCTCGGTCGAGGCTGGGTTATCAATGCGGGAGGTGCTAGGTGCGCTGGCGACGCTGCACCTTGACGGGCTCGCGGTGAAGCACGACGGCGGGTGGGGTCGGTGCGCGGTGTGAGGACCACAGCAGCAGAGGTCGCAGTGGTGCGGGCAACTCGTATCACTGGTCGGCGTCGTGACGCGCCGGCACCATCCCGCGCGCCATCCCAGCGGTCCCATCTGTGGATGAGGCTGTGATCGGCAGATGACCGGAGCAACACCGTGGTGGGGGACGGTGCTGATCACGTTCATCACCGCGGCAGCCGCATTGGGAGGCACGGCACTGGCGACGTGGCGGCAGAATCGTCGAGCTGGACGGGAGGAGTGGGTTCGCCGCCTCCAGTGGGCCGAAGAACTCGCCTCCGAAGCGGATATGGGTCGGCGCGCCCGCGGTCGCGCCGCCATGAACGCTCTGGCCGGTTCAGGGCTCGCCACCAGAGAGGACTCAGACTTCATCGCCGGCATGACTGACCTGACCAACCTTCGCGCAATCGAGGAAGCGTTGATGACCGAGGCGGTGGACTCGCTCGACTTCATTGAGGACAATGACGGGCAGCAACCCGAGGAGACGTCACCATGAGCACGAAGCCGGACCCGCCGCCCGAGACGCCGCGGAAGGTCATTCGAGTGCCTCGTGACGTGATTGAGGGCGCGAAGCTTCAGGTCACCCTAGATCGTCGTCGTGGACGCACGACTTCGGCGGTCGTCCGTAAGATTGCCGAAGCGAAGCCCGCACGTTGACGGTGGGCTCGGCGCTGTGGGGGAACACCCGAAAGAGCGCGCCGATGGCCGCCAAGCACACCCCCCGGGTGGTCGGCGCGTCGCTTGACGGGCTGCGGTGAAGGCGGCACCGTCGAAGGCATGACAGCCATGCCGGTCAGGGACGCGCCGGTCGCACGGGGTGCGACGGGCACACGGCGAATGGCGACGTCGGCGACGGCGCCCGACGTGCCGGAACCGGCGATGGCCGGTGCGCTCGCCGGCTACCGTCGGCACCTGGCAGTGGAGCGGGGCCTGTCCGTTAACACCGTCACCGGCTACACCGCAGACGTCGACTCTCTGCTGGAGCACTTGCGGCGCTACGGCGGTGCCGATCTGTCCGCGTTGACGCTGCCCGTGCTGCGCAGCTGGCTGGCGCGGCTGCGCAGCAGCGGCGCGGCCCGATCGTCCCTGGCTCGTCGCGCTGCGGCCGCCCGCTCGTTCACCGCCTGGTGCGTGCGCACCGGGCGGCTGGCCGCCGACCCGGCCGCCCGGCTCGCCGTGCCGCGCGCGCCCCGGCACCTGCCCCAGGTGCTGCGCGCCGATCAGGCCGCCGCCATGCTGGCCGGCCCGGCGGCTGATGGCCTCGCGCCACCCGGCTCGGCGGCGTCCACGGTGCCGGCCGGGCCACGGGGCTCGACCAAGCCCGCGGACCGGGCACCGATTCCTCATCCGACCGAGCCCGCCGGCGCTGCCGATCCCGCAGATGCCGCGATCACGCTGCGCGACCAGGCCATGCTGGAGCTGCTGTACGGCGCCGCCCTGCGTGTCTCCGAGCTGACCGGGTTGGACCTGGGGTCCGTCGACCCGACTCGTCGAGTGGTGCGCGTATTCGGCAAGGGCGCCAAGGAACGCACGGTGCCCTACGGGATCCCGGCCGCGGTGGCGCTGGATCGCTGGCTGACCGACGGTCGCCCGATGCTGATCACGCCCGACTCGGGGACGGCGATGTTCCTGGGGCGTCGCGGGGGGCGCATCGACCCACGGATCGTGCGGTCCGTGGTGCATCGCCGCACGGCGGCGATCGCCGGCGCCCCGGAACTCGCCCCGCACGGCCTGCGGCACAGCGCCGCCACCCACCTGCTGGAGGGCGGCGCGGACCTGCGCGCCGTGCAGGAGATGCTCGGACACTCCAGCCTGGCGACCACGCAGATCTACACGCACGTGTCGGCCGAGCGGCTACAGGCGGTGTATCGGCAGGCCCACCCCCGCGCGTGAGGAAGCGCCAGCGCGTGCACGCATCGGCGCATCGGCGCATCGGCCTGTCCACTCCCATGCCCCGAGCCCCGGCCCCCGCAGGCATGGGTTGCCCGGCAGCCTCCTCGCGCGGGTATTGCCGCTCGGCCGCGGGCACCGGACACGCAAAGGATCACGATTCGGCACCGACGCTGGTAATCCGGCTCCGCTGCGCAACCTGGTTCGTACACTCTGCGTCATCGCGACGGCGGGGTGTTCGGGACATTCCGCACGGTTCGATGGACGGGATGGTGGTGCGCCATGCAACGCGCTACGACGAGCGGCCGGCGTCGTCCGGTCCTCGCGGCACTCGCCGGCATGACGGTGCTCGCGCTCGCCGCGGCCTGCGCACCGTCACCGCACGCGGTCGGCCAGGCGTCGGTACCGTCCACAGCGTCGATCGGCGCCACGGCTGCCCCTGCTCCGATCACCTACCGGACCGCCGTCCCGACAGACTCCGGGGTGGCGGCATCGTCCGGCGGCTCCGGCGACACCGGGTCGACGCCGCCCCGCAGTGACGATCGGGCCGGGGCGGGGTCGTCGAGCGGTGACGCGAGCTCCGCGCCGAGCGACTCTGCCGATCCGGCGACCTCGCGCACCGGCGGGAATCCGACCGCGGCGACCGGCTCCCCGTCCACCGGCACCAGCCCGAGCACCCCGCCCCGCCCCGCGGCCACCTCGATCGCTGCGCCGTCCTCCGCGGTGTCGGCAACCTACGGCGAGAAGGTCACCCTGACCTTTCGCGTCACCAGCGCGGGCGCTCCGGTCACCGGCGCCGCCACCACCGTCAGCTACCGCGACCACTCCCGGACCGTTACCGCGGACGCGCAGGGTCGGGCGTCCACCGCACTGGGCGGGCTGCCGGTCGGAACGACGGCCGTGCAGCTGCGCTATCTGGGCGATGCCACGCATCGCGCCGCCGCAGCCACCGTCAGCGTCACGGTGGACCGGCGCCCGACCGAGATCAGCAGCCTGACCGTCGCCGGGGCCACCGTGACCGTCAACCAGACCGTCACCGTCGATCTGGGGCAGGACGTGGCCATTGGGTTCGACGTGGTCAGCGGCGGCCAGCCGGTCGCCAGCGGGAAGGGCTCGGTGGTCTACGACAGCGCCGACCACGCCGCCGACCTGGACGCGAACGGGCACGCGGCGTTGACGCTGGCGGATCTGCCGGCGGGGCAGCACCAGGTGATCGTGCGCTACGCCGGGGATGCCACACGCAACGGTGCGGGGGCGCCGTTCACCCTCGTCGTCACCGATCCGAACGCCGCCCCGGCGTCGGATGCCGGGGATTCCGATGCGGCGCAGGACAATCCGTGCCCGGCCAGCGCCCGTGCCTGCGTGGACCTGTCCACCAGCACCGCCTGGCTGCAGTCCGGCGGCCAGATCGGCTACGGCCCGGTGCCGATCACCAGCGGTCGCCCCGGCTATCGCACCCCGACCGGCACGTTCGCGGTGTACTGGAAGGACAAGGATCACCGCTCGTCGCTGTTCAACGACGCACCCATGCCCAACTCGGTGTTCTTCGTCGGGGGAGTGGCGTTCCACGAGGGCAGCCTGTCGGTGGCCTCGCACGGCTGTATCCACCTGAGTTGGGATGCCTCGCAGGCGTTCTGGGACGGACTGTCCAACGGTGACGGGGTCTACGTGTTCGGCTACGCGCCGTACTGAGCCCGTTCGACCGTCGGATGATCACCCCGGGTCCCACGGTTTGAGCACCACCCGCCACGGGTGCAGCAGCGACATCGGGTCCAGGTAGGTCTCGTCCGGCAGCCGGGCGCCCCAATGCAGACAGTCCTCAGGGGCGCAGGACGGATGTCCCGGTTGCAGGGTGCCCAGCGCCTGACCGGACGTCACCCGCTGGCCGGGGTGCACCGCGGCGTCGACGGGCTCGTAGGTGGTGCGCAGCCCCCCGTCGTGCTGGACGGACACCACGCCGCGGCCTGCCAGCATCCCGGCGTACACCACGGTTCCGGCCGCGGCGGCCCGGATCGGAGTGCCGGCCGGGGCCGCGAGGTCCACCCCGCGATGGCCCGTACCGTATCGATGCTCGGGCGGCCGGAACGGGCTCAGCACCACCGGCGGGGGCGGCACCGGCAGCTGGAAGGCCTGCTCCGGACTGCTCGCCGTCGCCGGATTCGGACCGGTCGTGGCCGGTCCCGTCGCTGGCTGCAGGGCCGTCCGGAAGGACAGTGGCCCGGCTGGTCCCGCGTGCGGCGGCCGGGTCGGCCCGGCGGACGACGCCCCGACCGGTCCGGTCAAGGCACCCAGGATCACCACCACGACGGCCACGCCTGCCACGCGCATGGTTCCGATGCTGGCTCGGTCCGGCGTCGGATGCCGGCCGGCTCCGCCGGATTGTGGATGGGAACCGGACAGGGGGATATCGGCGCCCGTGGCCATCGCGACGGTGCCGGACACGGTCCAGGCGCGAGGCCCGGACCGGCATCGGCGGTTCGCGCTCCACCGTCCGGGTCGCGTATGCTGCACCTGCGGCCCGTGCCTGCACGGGTCGACTTCGCACGCTCTGGAACCGGAGCTGGTCGCCCGCGATGCACTACGGCGCGATCCCACCGGTCGGCGGGCCCGAGGTCCCGAACCTGCACCGCGCGGTGCCTGGGTCGGGCGGGTTTCGTCGAGGGCGTCAGGGCTACCGGCCACCGGGCCGGCGGCGACAACCGAAACCGCGCCGTCAGTGATGGGTGCACGCCCGGAGTCGAACTCCGTCGCGCCCGGTGCTACACGGCGCCACAACAGGAAGGGACGACCGAACCGTCATGGCCGTCGTCACCATGCGCCAGCTGCTCGACGCTGGCGTCCACTTCGGGCACCAGACCCGGCGGTGGAACCCCAAGATGAAGCGCTTTATCCTCACCGAGCGCAACGGCATCTACATCATCGACCTGCAGCAGACCCTGTCGTACATCGACCGGGCCTTCGACTTCGTCAAGGACACGGTCGCGCACGGCGGAACGATCCTGTTCGTCGGGACCAAGCGTCAGGCCCAGGAGGCCATCGCCAGCGAGGCGACGCGGGTCAGCATGCCGTTCGTCAACCAGCGCTGGCTGGGCGGCATGCTCACCAACTTCGCCACCGTGCACAAGCGCCTGCAGCGACTCAAGGACCTGGAGGCCATGGAGTCGTCCGGTGAGTTCGCCGGCCGCACCAAGAAGGAGGTGCTGCTGCTGACCCGGGAGAAGGACAAGCTCGCCAAGTCGCTCGGCGGCATCCGGGACATGGCCAAGGTGCCCAGCGCGATCTGGGTGGTGGACACCAAGAAGGAGCACATCGCCGTCGGCGAGGCCCGCAAGCTGGGCATCCCGGTCGTCGCGGTGCTGGACACCAACTGCGACCCCGACGAGGTGGACTTCCCGCTGCCCGGCAACGACGACGCCATCCGGTCGGCCGCGCTGCTGACGAAGGTCGTCGCTGAAGCGGTGGCCGAGGGACTGCTGGCCCGCTCCGGCGGAGCGGCGGTCGCCGCCGGCGAGGAGCCGTTGGCCGAGTGGGAGCGCGAGCTGCTGGCCGCACACGAGGAGCAGCAGGCCGCCGCCCAGGCCGAGGCTGCCGCACCGGCCGAGCCGGGCGCCGCCGAGCCCGCTGCCTCCGCCGCCGAGTCCGCTCCAGCCGCCGCCGAGGCGGGGTCCGACCCAGAGGCTGCAGTCACCACCGAGGGCTGATCGCGTGCGGCCCGCCGGGGCTCGCGGGTGCACCCGCGAGCCCCGGCGGGTAGGCACGCGGCGCTGCGCGATCTGTCGGGTCGCGTCCGGGCGCCGGTCCGCCGACACCAGCACATCCACAACACGAGGGAACACACATGGCGAACATCTCCGCCGCAGACGTCAAGCGGCTCCGCGACCTCACCGGCGCGGGGATGATGGACTGCAAGAAGGCCCTGGACGAGGCTGAGGGCGACTTCGACAAGGCGCAGGAGATCCTGCGCATCAAGGGAGCCAAGGATGCCGGCAAGCGGGCCGAGCGGACCACGGCCGAGGGCATGATCGCCACCAGCGGCGACGCGCTGATAGAGCTGAACTCCGAGACCGACTTCGTGGCCAAGAATGCCGAGTTCCAGGAGCTGGCCGGCCGGATCGCGGAGGTCGCCGCCGCCAGCGACGGGACCCCGGAGGGCGTGCTGGCCGCCGAGCTGGACGGCTCCACCGTTGCCGACGCGATCACCGCGCTGTCCGGCAAGATCGGCGAGAAGCTGGTGCTCAACCGGGTCGCCAAGCTGGACGGCCCCACCGCGGTGTACCTGCATCGCCGGTCCGCGGATCTGCCGCCCGCCATCGGCGTGCTGGTCGCCTACACCGGGGACGGGGACGCGGCCGCCGAGGCTGCCCGCGGCGCCGCCATGCAGGTCGCCTCGCTGCGCGCCCGCTACGTCAGCCGGGAGGACGTGCCCGCCGAGGTGGTGGACAGTGAGCGACGCATCGCCGAGGCCACCGCTCGCGAGGAGGGCAAGCCGGAGGCTGCGCTGCCCAAGATCATCGAGGGCCGGTTGCAGGGCTTCTACAAGGAGGCCGTGCTGACCGAGCAGGGCTCCGTGCGGGATTCCAAGAAGACCGTCGGGGCGCTGCTCGGCGACGCCGGTGTCACCGTCCGCGCATTCGTGCGCTTCGAGGTGGGTACTGCCTGATCCGGGCCGCGGGACCAGCCGGACAGCTACCGACCGGGACCGCGCTGGTGTTCCGGGTCGTCCGCGAGGAGGGTGAACGCCATGTCATCGAGCGCTTCGTCGTCGATTCCGTCGTCGATCCCGTCATCGGTTCCGCCGGATGCGGCCACCGAACCGGGCCCCGGCCCAGACGGTGACGGTGCTACGGCCCGTCGCCCGCTCCGCCGGGTGCTGCTCAAGCTGGGCGGCGAGATGTTCGGCGGCGGCGGCGTCGGTGTCGACCCGGACGTGGTGTCCACGGTCGCCCGACAGGTCGCCGACGTGGTGCGCGGCGGGGTCCAGATGGCCATCGTCATCGGTGGCGGCAACTTCTTCCGGGGAGCCCAACTCCAGCAGCGTGGCATGGATCGAGCCCGCGCCGACTACATGGGCATGCTCGGCACGGTGATGAACTGCCTGGCGCTGCAGGACTTCCTGGAGCGCGAGCAGCACGTGGACACCCGAGTGCAGACCGCCATCACGATGGGCCAGGTCGCCGAGCCGTACATCCCGCGGCGCGCGATCCGGCACCTGGAGAAGGGCCGGGTGGTGATCTTCGGGGCCGGCGTCGGCATGCCCTACTTCTCTACCGACACCACCGCCGCGCAGCGCGCCCTGGAGACCGACGCCGAGGCGGTGCTGCTGGCCAAGGCGGTGGACGGCGTGTACGACGCCGACCCGCGCCAGGTCCCGGGTGCCACAATGTTCACCGAGATCACCCACCGCGAGGTGCTGGAACGAGGGCTGCAGGTCGCGGACGCCACCTCCTTCAGCCTGTGCATGGACAACGGAATGCCGATGGTCGTGTTCAACCTGCTGACCGAGGGCAACATCGCCCGCGTCGTCGCCGGCGAACCGGTCGGCACGTTGGTGCATACCCCCCGCTGATACCCCCGCCCCGACAACCTCGTCACCGCCCTGCGGAATCCCCGACGCATACGACCCAGCCATCGACCACGTGAGAGGCCAGCAGATGATCGACGAAACGCTCTTCGAGGCCGAGGAGAAGATGGAAAAGGCCATCGGGGTGGTCAAGGAGGACCTCGCGACCCTGCGCACCGGCCGGGCGACCGCGCACACCTTCGCCCGGGTGATGATCGACTACTACGGCTCGCCGACCCCGCTGCCACAGATGGCCACCATCAACACGCCGGAGGCACGGATGGCCGTCATCAAGCCCTACGACGCCACCCAGATGCATGCGGTGGAAAAGGCCATCCGGGACTCCGACCTGGGCGTCAACCCCAGCACCGACGGCACCGTGATCCGGGTGGTGTTCCCGCAGCTCACCGAGGAGCGCCGGCGCGAACTGGGCAAGGTTGCCCGGTCCAAGGGCGAGGACGCGAAGGTGTCGATCCGCAACGTGCGTCGCAAGGCCAAGGAAGAACTCGACCGGATGGCCAAGGACGGCGAGGTCGGCGAGGACGATGTGGCACGCGCCGAGAAGGAGCTGCAGGGCGTCACCGACCGGTACGTCGGCCAGGTGGACGAGCTGGTCAAGAACAAGGAAGCCGAGCTGCTCGAGGTCTGATGCGGCCGCGATCAGAAGACCGGACCGTGACCCGCCCGGAGGATTCGGCACCGGACCAGGCCCCGCCGACCGGGGCCGGGACATCGCCGGCCACGCCGCCACCGGCGGCGCGCACCCCCCGGGCCGGGCGCGATCTGCCGATGGCTGTCGGTGTCGGAGTGGGGCTGGGCGCCGTCGCCATCGCCTGCCTGCTGCTGTTCCGACCGGGGTTCCTGGTGATCATCGGTGCGGCCATGGTGGCCGCCATCTGGGAGATGCGCGGGACGCTGCAGCGCGCCCGCTCCATCGCCCTGGTATGGGTGCCGCTGACGCTGGGCGTGCTGGCCACCGTGGTCACCACCTGGTGGTGGGGGCACGCCGCGCAGGCCCTCGGGCTGGTGCTGACCGCGCTTGCGGTGATGTTCTATCGGCTCGTCGGGGGCGCGCAGGGTTACGTGGCCGACGTCACCGCCACCGTGTTCCTGGCCGTCTACCTGGGCGGGCTGGCCTCGTTCGCCACCCTGCTGGTGCGCCCGGACGACGGCATGGCTCGGATCCTGGTGTTCCTGATCGCCGCGGTGTGCTCGGATACCGGCGGATATGCCGCGGGGGTACTCGCCGGGCGGCATCCGATGGCGCCGCGGATCTCGCCGAAGAAGTCCTGGGAGGGGCTGGCCGGGTCGGTGGTGATCGCCGGGGTGGGCGGGGCCGTCGCGCTGGCGCTGCTGCTGCACCACCCGTGGTGGCAGGGCGCCGTGCTGGGTGTGGTGGTCGCGCTGGTCGCCACCGCGGGGGACCTGTCGGAGTCGCTGATCAAGCGGGACCTCGGGGTGAAGGACATGGGCACCCTGCTGCCCGGCCACGGCGGCGTGATGGACCGGCTGGACTCGCTGCTGCCGTGCGCGGTGGTCTGCTGGATCCTGCTCGGCGTCTTCGTGCCGGTGTAGCCGCTGCCGGTCACCTCCGGCCGTCTTGCTGCGCCTCAGCGCACCCGGCGCCAGTGATTCAGGCCGTCCGGGCCTCGCCGGCAGGCGTAGTGGTGCCCGTCCAGCCCGATCCCCGTCATGGTCTGGGCCAGGCAACCCCCGCCGTCGGTGACCGCCCGCCAGCGCAGGCTGCCGTCGGTCTGGTCGTGTTGGCAGTACAGGGTCGCGCCGGCCGGGGTCGAGGACTTCTCGCCGAGGGTGCCGCACGATCCGCCCGGCTCGTCGGCCTTGGAATCGGCGGTGACGGTGCTGCCAGCCGTGCTGGTGCCCGGGCGGCTGACCGAACCCCTCGTGCTCGAGGTGCTGGTCGCCGGCGCTGACGAGATCCGTGGGGTCGGACCGGCAGAGGTGGTGGCGGCGCGGCCGGTGGAGCGCGCCAGGTCGGTGGTGCTCGGGGCGTTGCTGCCGGTACCGCCCGGATCGGCGGCAGGCTCGTCGGTCGGTGCGGACGCGGCCGGGTCCGTGGAGTCATCGGTGACGGGAGTCAGCGACTGCTGCCACGGTGAGGTGATGCTGGCCGCAGACGAGCCGTGGTCATCCGGGCTCGCGTCCGCGGGCTCGCCCGCGCCGGACGGGAGCCGATCCGTGCTCCCCGCGCCGGACGTGCTCGCGCCCGTCGACCCGGGCCGGTTGCCGGCACGCTCGGACATCCCGGCGTGGATCACCAGTCCGACCAGCACCCCGATGGTGACCGACAGCACCACGGCGCCGATCGCCAGGCCGACCGAACGTCGCATCCGGCCCTCCCTCCGGCGGATCGGCGCCTCGCAGCAGCCTATCGAGAGCCGAGTCGAATGCCCTGGGACGCGGCAGGGCGCGTCCCGGGGCATTCGACTCGGGGATGGCAGGCTGGCGGCATGCTTCCCGAGACCGACCTGCCCGCCTACCCCGACTCGGTCGCGCCGCCGGCCGTGGTGGCCGTGGCGTTGCGGGGGCTGACCAAGCAGTACCGCGGACGCGCCGTGGTCGACCACATCGGCCTGGACGTGCCACGGGGCAGCTTCTTCGGCCTGGTCGGACCGAACGGTGCTGGCAAGACGACAACCCTGTCGATGGTGACCGGACTACTGCGACCGGACGCCGGCCGGGCCTACGTCGCCGGCGTCGACGTGTGGGCGGACCCGGTGGCGGCCAAGGCCCGGATGGGGGTGCTGCCGGACGGGCTGCGCCTGTTCGAGCGACTGTCCGGCCCGGAGCTGCTGGGGTATCTGGGCCGGCTGCGCGGTCTGGACGCCGCCGTGGTGCAGCGACGCAGCGTGGACCTGATCGGTGTGCTGGACCTTGCGGAGGCGGGCAACACCTTGGTGGCCGACTACTCCACCGGGATGCGCAAGAAGATCACCCTGGCCGCCGCGCTGCTGCACAGCCCGCCGGTGCTGCTGCTGGACGAGCCGCTGGAGGCGGTTGATCCGGTGTCGGCGCGGGCGATCCGCACCGTGCTGGCCGGCTACACCGGCTCGGGCGGGACGGTGGTGTTCTCCTCCCACGTGATGGCGCTGGTCGAGGGGCTGTGCTCGCATGTGGCGGTGATGAACCACGGGCAGATCGTCGCGGCCGGGGAACTGGACACGGTCCGGGGCGGCGCGGCCAGCCTGGACGATGCGTTCCTGCACCTGATCGGCGCCGACGATCGCGGGGGAGGGGACCTGGAATGGTTGCGCTCTTCGCCCGCCTGAAGTGGTCGCTGACCACCGGGCGGGTGCGGGCGGCACCCACCCGCGGCAAGGTGGCGGTGGCCCTGGGCCTGGCGTTCGGGCTGCTGATCTCCGGCCTGCTGGCCGCGACATTCATTGCCCTGCGCACCGAGACCGACCTGGCGGTCCCGGTGATCGGCTCGTTCTTCACCGGGCAGCTGCTGGCGTGGATGCTGGCGCCGCTGATCGCCTTCGGGGTGGACGAGACCATCGATCCCCGACGGTTCGCCCTGCTGCCGCTGCGGCCGGCGGTGCTGCAGCGCGGGCTACTGGTCAGCTCGTTGATCGGCTATCTGCCGGTGTTCAACATGGTGGTGCTGGTGGGCGCCGCGATCGGGCTCAGCCGGCGGTGGGACGTGCTGCCGGTGGCGGCGCTGGCCTGCGCGGTTCAGATGGTCACCTGCGTGGTGTGCTCCCGAGCGGCGTCCACCTCGATGGCGACGCTGATGTCTTCGCGGCGCGGCCGGGACCTCGGCATGGCGGTGGGCATCGCGGTCGTGGTGGCCTACACCGGCGGGTCGATCCTGCTGAACACCCAGCGCGGCGGCGATCCGACGGGTGCGCTGGGCACGGCGCGGGCGCTGCTGTGGGGCCCACCGGGGGCGCTGGCGGTCGTGCCGGGGGCGCTGTTGGACGGGGCGACGGGGCGGTTGATCATCGCGGTGGGCACGGCGACGCTGTTTCTTCTGCTGTGCTGGTGGTGGTGGCATGCGGCACTGCGGCGCAGTCTGGTGACCACGCCCTCCACCACCGCGGGCAGCACCCCGGCACGCGCCGGGGACCTGGGCAGCGCCGTGGCCAGCAGCGTGCGCGGCACGGCGCTGCTGGTGGCCGCACGCGATCTGCGGCTGGCCTGGCGCGACCCGATCCGTCGGTTGCCGTGGATCGTGGTGGTGCTGTTCGCCGTGGCCTGGCCGTTCGTGGTGCAGGGCGAAGGCGCCATCTTCGCGGTGGTGCTCGGGTCGTTGCTGGCGGGGGCCCAGACCGCCAACCACCTCGGCGTGGAGGGTTCGGGGATCTGGTTGCACCTGGTGGCCTACGCCGATTCCATGCGGGCGCGGGGGGAGATGCTGGGTCACGCAGCGGCCAGCCTCGGCCCAGGGATCGCGATCATCGCGGCGGGGCTGGCCGTGCAGGTCGCGACTCGCGGGCACGCCGACCTGCTGCCGGCCGCCGCCGGGTTGTGCTTGAGCGCGTTGCTGGGCGCGTTGGGCGCGGCGTGCTGGTTGTCCGCGGAGTTGCCCTACGCCATGCCGCAGAGCCGCACCTCGATCTTCACCTCCAGCGTGGCCGGCCAGAAGGGCCGATCGGCGGGCGCCGCGTTGGCGGTCCTGGGAGTCGGAGCGGCGACGGCGTCCCCGGCCATCGGCGCGGTGGTCGCCGCGGTGACGGTCGATCCGGCGTGGGGCTGGCTCGCGCTGGTGGCGGCGCTGGTCTGCGGGGTGCCGGTGTTCGTGGGTCTGGTGCTGCTGGGCGCCCGGCGGTATCTCGCGCGCGGGCCGGAGATCTTGGCGGTGGTGTCGGCGGGCGACCGGGCCTGATTCTGCGCCGGGCAGTGGGCGCTGCGGGTCACGGCCGGTCCGCGACCGATCCTCGGATCGGCGCCCAGCGCCCCAGACCTGAGCGGTTACCGGGCGGCGACCGGATCGTCGGCGTCCGCGTTGCCGACCGGGGTGTCGGTATCGGATTCGGGGGCGTGGTCGGGTTGCTCCGTCACCGCCTCGCTGGTTTCGCCCGTGTCGTCGGTGGGATCCTCGCTCGATTCGGGGGCGCCGGCTGCTTGCCCCGTCACCGCCTGGTCGGCGGCGCGTTGGTCCGCGGGGTCGACCGGCCGTTCCGGCACCTGCCAGGTCGGCGGGGTGACGTCGTAGCCGGCCGGAACGGTCGGTCGTCCCGCGGCATCCGGCGGGAACTGGTCGGGTTGCGGGCGGTGCTGCTCCTCGGGCGGCGGAGTCAGGATGGGGCCTGCCGAATCGACCAGGCCGTGTACCTGCGCCATGTGTTCGCCCAGCCGGGCCAGCTGGTGGTGCAACTCGGCGCGCAGCGACGTCAGCGCCTGCACGGCGGCGTCGGCGTCCAGCACCCGCTGGTGCGCCTCGGCGGCGGCGCGCTGCGTGATGTCCTCGGCGTGCCGGCTGGCGGCGTCGACCACCTCACGGGCGTGTGCCTCGGCCTGCTGGATGCGCGCCGCGGCATCGGCGCGGGACGTCTGCTCGGCGGTGCTGATCGCCTGGTGCGCCTCGCTGCGCCGGGCATTGAGCGCCAGCGTGAAGTCCTCCTGCAGTTCGGCACGCTGTGCCGCAGCCTCTGCGCCGAGCCGCCCTGCCTCGGTGCGCGCCTCGGTGATCAGCCGGTCGGCTTCCGCCTCGGCCTGCGCCGTGGCCGCCTCGGCGTCCTGCCGGGCGCGGCCCCGAGTGGTCTCGGCTTGTGCCGTCGCCTCCACCAACAGTGCCGAGACCTGTTCGGACAGTTGGGTTCTGGTGCGGTCCCGCTCGGCGTCGAAGGAGGCGCGATCATTGGCCAGCGCGGCCCGTCCGGCGCGCAACTCCTCCCTGGTCCTGGTCACCTCCGCTTGCGACTGGCGGCGCAACTCGGCCACCTCTGCCTCGGCGGCGGCGCGCAACTGGGCGGTGTCGGTGTCGGCCTGCTCGCGCTGGGTGGTCGAGTATTCCTCGGCGGACGTGCGGATGTCGGCGGCTTCCTCCTCCGTCATTCGGATCATCCGCTGCATCCGGTCCGACAGGCCGGACAGCGACATCGGCTCCAGCGCCTGGCGATCCAGCTGCGCCCGCAGGGCGTCGGCCTCCGCCTGGGCGGTGGATAGCTGGGCCGTCAGCTCCGCGAGCCGCTCGGAGGTCGCGTCGCGATTCGCGGTGGCGATCCGCAGGTCGTACTCGAGTCGTTCGATATGTGCCGTCACTTGATCCGGGGAATAGCCGCGCCGGACCAGCTCGAACGGAACCGGGGGTGGAAGCCACTCACTGGAACTCATGCGGACATGGTCCCATCCCCGGCTGTCACCCCGTCGGATGCGCGCCCGAGGCCCCGATACTGCCCGCCGGTGTGACCCTCGGGTGCCTGCACCAGTTCGATCAGCACGCCGCCGGCGTCTTTGGGATGCACGAAGTTGATGGTCGAACCCGCCGTGCCGCGACGTGGCTCGTCGTAGAGCAGCCGAAGCCCGCGTGCCCGCAGGGTGTCGGACGCTGCCCGGACATCGGGCACCCGAACGGCAAGCTGCTGCAATCCGGGGCCGTTGCGGTCCAAGAACTTCGCAATCGTGCTCTGGGGGTCGGACGGTGCGATCAGCTGAATGCGGGAGGCGGTGACGGAGGTGTCGAAGGCGATCATCGCCTCGTCGATGTGCTGGTCCGGGTTGTGCTCGCGATGCTCCAGGGTTCCGCCGAGCGTGCCCGTGTAGAAGGCGATCGCCGCGTCCAGGTCCGGCACCGCGATCCCCACGTGATCCACGGCCCGAACGTCGAGCGCCGCCAACTCATCCATGGCCCTCACGGTACCGGCGAGCGCTGCGCTAGCGTTTGGGGTATGACGAGCACGGTGATCGTAGCGGGGGCGCGAACCCCGATCGGGCGCATGTCGGGCGGGCTGGGGTCGGTCAGCGCGACTGATCTGGGCGGGGTGGCGATCCGGGGCGCGCTGCGGCGCGCGGCCGTCGAGCCGGGCGATGTCGATTACGTGATCATGGGTCAGGTGCTGCAGGCGGGCTGCGGGCAGATCACCGCCCGGCAGGCCGCGGTAGCCGGCGGCATCTCCATGGACGTGCCGGCGCTGACAGTCAACAAGGTGTGCCTGTCCGGGCTGGACGCGATCGCGCTCGCCGACCAGCTGATCCGGGCCGGCGAGTTCACCACCGTCGTCGCCGGGGGCATGGAGTCCATGACGCTGGCGCCGCACCTGCTGCCCCGATCCCGTGCCGGGTTCAAGTACGGCGACGTCACGCTGCGCGATCACATGGCCTACGACGGGCTGTGGGACGTGTTCACCGACGTGCCGATGGGCGAGCTGACCGAGAAGGCCAACCACGACCCGGAACTGAGCCGCGCCGAGCAGGACGCGTTCGCCGCGCGCTCCCACCAGCGGGCTGCCGCGGCCGCCGCATCCGGGACCCTGGCCGAGGAGATCGAGCCGGTGGTGGTGGCGGGGCGCAGGGGATCGGTGACGGTGTCGGCGGACGAGGGCATCCGGCCGGATACCACTGTCGAGACGCTCGCCGCGCTGCGGCCGGCCTTTCGTCCGGACGGCACCATTACCGCGGGATCGGCCTCGCAGATCTCCGACGGCGCCTGCGCGGTGGTGGTGATGGACAAGGCGGAGGCCGAGCGGCGGGGGCTGACCTGGCTGGCCGAGATCGGCGCGCACGGCGTGGTGGCCGGCCCCGACTCCTCGCTGCAGATGCAGCCGGCCAACGCGATCCGCGCGGCGTGCGCGAAGACCGGGTTGGACCCGGCGTCGCTGGATCTGGTGGAGATCAACGAGGCCTTCGCGGCGGTGGGCATCGCCTCGGCGCGAGCGTTGGGCATCAGCGAGGACATCGTGAACGTCAACGGCGGAGCGATCGCGCTGGGCCATCCGATCGGCATGTCCGGTGCGCGGCTGGTGCTCACCCTGGCGATGGAGCTGCGCCGCCGCGGCGGCGGCACCGGGGCGGCAGCGCTGTGCGGTGGCGGCGGCCAGGGTGATGCCTTGATCCTGACCGTGCCGGCCGGGCACGCCTGATCGCGGTGCCCACCGGCGCCCCCGTCACCGGCTCATCCGCGATACCCGGGGCGATACCTGCGGCCCGCCGGGTAGGTGCCGGCGCGGCGCCCGGGTCCGTGGCCGAGCTGGTATCGGCGGCGCGCGCCGGATCGATCCGGGCCACGGCGCGGTTGCTGACCGTCGTGGAGAACGGGGGCCGGCCCGCCGCCGAGGTCGCCGCGGAGCTGACCGGCCTGCCGCGCGCGGCGCAGGTGATCGGCATCACCGGGGCGCCGGGGGCGGGCAAGTCCACCCTGACCGGGGCGCTGCTGCGCCGGCTGCGCACCGGCGACGACACGCGACCAGCTCGGACCGTGGCCGTGCTGGCGGTGGACCCCTCCAGCCCGTTCAGTGGCGGGGCGCTGCTGGGCGATCGAGTGCGGATGGCCGACCACGTCACCGATCCCGGGGTATTCATCCGGTCGATGTCCTCCCGGGGGAGCCTGGGCGGGCTCGCGGCGGGGACGCCGGCCGCCGTGGACCTGATGTCGGCACTCGGGTTCGAGTTCGTGATCATCGAGACGGTGGGGGTGGGGCAGAGCGAGGTCGACGTCATGCACCTGGCCGACACCGTGGTCGTGGTGCTGGCGCCCGGAATGGGAGACGGGGTGCAGGCGGCCAAGGCCGGCATCATGGAAATCGCCGATCTGCTGGTGGTGAACAAGGCCGACCACGAGGGCACCAGGACGACGATTCGCGAGCTGCGCTCGATGGTGGCGCTGGGCCGGTCGGGGACCGCCGCCGCGGGCTCCTGGCGGATCCCGGTGCTGGCCACGGTCGCCAGCGACGGCACTGGTGTGGACGAGCTGGCCACGGCTTTGGCCGAGCATCGCGACCACCTGGTGACCTCGGGTGAGCTGGCGGCGCGGCAGGCCCGACGAGCCGGCGCCGCCGTCGAGTCGGTGGTGCTGGAGCGGGTGCGCCGGGCCCTGGGCGGATCGAACGGGCGGCGCGAGTTGGCCGCCGCGGCGGACGCGGTGGTGGCCGGGACCACCGACCATCACCGGGCGGCCGAGGCAGTGATCGACTGGTTGCGCGCGCCGGCAGATCCCTCGACAGCGCCGACCTGAGCGTGCGGCTGGCCGGTCCGGCGCCTTCCTCGATGGATGTCAGGAATCGCACCTCGACGCGATCAAGGTCGACCTCACCTGCGCAAACGCGTTCAAGATCCCCACGAGGTGCAGGTTTTACTGTGGGGGCTCAGGGCTCGACGGCGGCCGGCAGTTGCGCGTCGGGATGTCGCGTCACGCTCGCACGGGGTCGTGACGGAGCAACGTGCCGCTGGCGTCGCTCAGGCGAAGTCGCCGGCCGCGCGCCGCACCTTGGTCAGCAGCTCCGACAGCCGTGACGCGTCGTCCGAATCCATGCCGATCAGGCCGAAATCGGCGGCCATCACTGCATCCGTCGCCGGCCCCAGCCGGTCCTTGCCGTCGGCCGTGATCTCCACCAGCGTTGTGCGTCGGTCCGATGGGTGCCGCAGCCGGCGCACCAGGCCATCCGCCTCCAGTCGGTCCACGATGTTGGTGATCGATGTCGGGTGCAACTGCAGCCGCTCGCCCATCATGCGCATCGGCAGCGAGCCCCGCTGCGAGAACGACAGCAGCACCAGTGCCTCGTACCGGGCGAAGGTCAGTCCGTGCGGGCGCAGCGCCTCGTCCACGCTGGCCTGCAGGATCTGCTGTACGCGCATGATGTTCGTCACCGCCGCCATGGCCCAGTTCGGGCCGATGCGCTCGCTCCAGGTCTGGGCCGCCTTGGCGATCGGGTCGAAGGGCAGTGCCGGGGCGGAGGCGTTCGCGGTCATACCCGACGGTAACGTTCCCCGTCCATCGGCTTGCCTCCGGGGCGCCGACCCGTCCGGGTTGCCGCGCGACGAGCGCGACAGCGCAGCAACCGTTGCCCGCTATTCGCACGCCACGCCGTCCCGGTCCCGATCTAGCTTGGTGCTGTAGCCCGGTTGTCCGGCATACAGGGGGCAGCGCCGGCCGCCCTGATCTAACGGGCGCGGGCCTGCCGCGGAGGCGAGCCGCCTCCGCATTAGTGGGACCTCCGATAGTCGGATATCCTTGTATCTATCGTCCGGCCACGCAGGGCGGCGACCGCGATCCGGCCGTCGCCCGTGCTCGAGAGGCAGATTCCCGATGACCACCGTGCAGCACCCCGACGCCGCCACCACCGACCGCACCGTCACCGATGCGGCAGACGTCGAATCGGGTCGCGCCCGCTGGCAGCAGCGGTACGACGCCGCTGAGGCCGCGGGCCGGGTGCGGGACGCGGACTTCACCACGCTGTCCGGGCTGGAGGTGGCCCCGGTGTACGGGCCCCGCCCCGGCGACACCGTCACCGGGTTCGAGCGGATCGGCTGGCCCGGGGAGTTCCCCTTTACCCGCGGGCTCTACCCGACCGGGTACCGCGGCAAGCCGTGGACCATCCGGCAGTTCGCCGGCTTCGGCAATGCCACCGACACCAATGCGCGGTACAAGATGATCCTGGCCGAGGGCGGCAACGGCCTGTCCGTCGCATTCGACATGCCCACCCTGATGGGTCGCGACTCCGACGACGCCCGCTCGCTGGGGGAGGTGGGGCACTGCGGCGTCGCCATCGACTCGGCCGCCGACATGGATGTGCTCTTCGACGGCATCGACCTGGCATCGGTGACGACGTCCATGACGATCTCCGGCCCCGCCGTCCCGGTGTTCTGCATGTACCTGGTGGCGGCTGAAAGACAAGGTGCGGCAGTCGAATCCCTGGACGGCACCCTGCAGACCGACATCTTCAAGGAGTACATCGCGCAGAAGGAGTGGCTGTTCGCCCCCGAGCCGCACCTGCGACTCATCGGCGATCTGATGGCCTATTGCACCGAAAACATCCCGGCGTACAAGCCACTCTCGGTCTCCGGATACCACATCCGGGAGGCAGGGTCGACGGCCGCGCAGGAACTGGCCTACACGCTGGCCGACGGGTTTGGCTACGTCGAGCTAGGCCTCGCTCGCGGGATGGACGTCAACACCTTCGCGCCGGGGCTGAGCTTCTTCTTCGACTCGCACGTGGACTTCTTCGAGGAGATCGCCAAATTCCGTGCCGCGCGGCGGATCTGGGCCCGCTGGATGCGTGACGTGTACGGCGCCACCGACCCCCGCGCGCAATGGCTACGCTTCCACACCCAAACGGCCGGCGTGTCGCTGACGGCGCAGCAGCCGGACAACAACGTCGTGCGCACCGCCGTCGAGGCGCTCGCCGCCGTGCTGGGCGGCACGAACTCGTTGCACACCAATGCGTTGGACGAGGTGCTGGCGCTGCCCACGGACCGCAGCGCGCAGATCGCGCTGCGCACCCAGCAGGTGATTATGCAGGAGACGGGAGTCACCAACGTGGCCGATCCGTTGGGCGGTAGCTGGTACGTCGAGGCGCTGACCGACAAGTTGGAGGCGCAGGCGGAGCAGATCTTTGACCGTATCAAGGATTTCGCCCGGCAGGCCGTGCCATCCGGCGAGCACTCGATCGGCGAGATGACCTCCGGCATCCTGCGGGGCATCGAGGACGGCTACTTCACCGGCGAGATTGCCGACGCCGCCTTCGCCTACGCCAACGCGCTGGACAAGGGCGACAAGAAGATGGTCGGCGTCAACACCCTGACTGGTGGCGTGGGCGACGACCTGGAGATCCTGCGCATCTCCGGCGAGGTGGAGACCGCGCAGAACGCGCTGCTGGCCCGGCGCCGGGCGGGTCGGGACGACTCCGACGTGCGGCGCCTGCTGGCTGACATGGTCCAGGTGGCGCGGGGCTCCGGCAACCTGATCCCGCCGATGCTCGCCGCGGTGCGCGCCGAGGCGACCCTGGGGGAGATCTGCGATGCGCTGCGCGAGGAGTGGGGCACCTACACCGAGCCCGCCCGCATCTGACCTCCCCGACGGTGCTGCCCGTCCCCACTGGTTACCGCCGGAGGCGCTGCCCACCTGGATGGCGCTGACCGTCTCCGGCGTCCTGCCGACGCGCGTCGCGCTGATCAGTCGGCGAAGTTGGTGACGGGCGTGACGAGGGTTGCCGAGTGCGTGGGTGCGAACCCGGACGTCTGACCCGCTGTCGTACCCCTGTCCTACGGTTCCACCGAGAACATCGGCGAACGGAACCGGAGACGATCATGACGCGGCCCACAGCACTGGACAACCCCTTCCTGCCACACCCCGAACAGTGGCCCCCGGCCTGGTATCGCGGGACGTTAGTGGGTTTCGATCTGGAGACCACCGGCACCGATGCGGCGACGGCGCGGATCGTCACGGCCGCGGTGGTCCATTGCCGGCCGGACGGCACGGTGGCCGACGAGACGCGGTGCTGGCTGGTCGATCCCGGGCTGCCCATCCCCGCGGCCGCCACCGCGGTGCACGGCATCAGCACCGAGCGTGCCAGGGCGAACGGGACCCCGGCCGCGGTGGCGGTTCCGGAGATCCTGGCCGCGCTGGAGCGGGTGTGGGACGCCGGCCTGCCGCTGGTGGTGTTCAACGCCGCCTACGACCTGAGCCTGATGGACTGCGCGGCGCTCCGGCACGGTCTGGCGCCGTTGGCCGAGCGGCCATCGTGGCGGCGTGCCTGCATCGTGGACCCGCTGGTGATCGACCGGGAGGTCGACCGGTACCGGCGAGGCAAGCGCACCCTGCAGGTGGCCACCGATCACTACCGGGTCGAGGCCGCCCGGGCGCACTCCGCGGATGGCGATGCCGAAGCGGCCTGTCAGCTCGCCCGAGCGATCGCCGAGACCTATCCGATGATCGGTGGCGCCGATCCCGCGATGCTGCATCGAGCGCAGGCGAACTGGGCTCGGGCGTGGGCGGCGCGGTTCCAGGCGTATCTGCGTTCCGGCGGTGCGCCGACAGCGGTTGTGGACGGCGCCTGGCCGCTGCGGGCGGCGTAAGGGGTTGGCGGCGGTGCGTGTGAAGATAGGAGCATGTCCCGACCTGACCCACGCAGCCAGGCGGCCCAAGCCGCGATGTCCGCCGCGTTCGCGCGCGCGGTGGACCTGTCCTCGCTCAAGAACCGACCGGCCGCGGGCGGGCAGTCGACGGGCGGCGCGGAGGCCACCAGCAGCATCGACTCGCCATACATCGTCGACGTCACCGAGGCGACCTTCAATCAGGTGCTGCAGGCATCCACCCAGGTGCTCATCGTGGTCGATCTGTGGGCGACCTGGTGCGAACCATGCAAGCAGCTGTCTCCGGTCTTGGAGAAGCTGGCTGCCGCCGGGAACGGCGCGTGGATTCTCGCCAAGGTCGACGTGGACGCCAACCCGCGGATCTCCCAGGCGTTCGGCGTGCAGTCGATCCCCACCGTGGTGGCGATCGCCGGCGGGCAACCGGTGGACGCGTTCAGCGGCGCACTGCCGGAACCACAGGTTCGGGAGTGGATCACCTCGCTGCTGGATGCCCTGCGGGACAAACTGCCGGGGATCAAGGCCGCCGAGGAGGCTGCCGGGCCGCCCGAGCCGGAGCCGGAGGACCCGCGGCTGACCGCGGCCCAGGATGCCACGGAGCGAGGCGATCACGCCGCCGCGGCAGCCGCCTATCGGGAGATTCTGGCCGCCGAGCCGGGCAACGCCGAGGCCCAGTCCGGCCTGGCGTGGGCCGAGTTCCTCGAGCGAGCGGGCGCCGTATCCGAAGACGCGGTAGCACGCAGCGACGCCGATCCATCCGACGTCCACCTGGCCACCGCGGCGGCCGACGCCGACGTGGCAGCCGGCAGGGCTGCCGCGGGGTTCGCTCGGCTGATCGGCGTGATCCGCGCGAGCTCAGACGACGAGCGTGCGCGAGCCCGGGAGCACCTTCTCGGACTGTTTGGGCTGTTCGCTGCCGACGATCCGGATGTGGTCACGGCACGTCGCGCGCTGGCGGCGGCACTGTACTGACGGCCCTGTATCGAGCGGCACTGAACTGCCTGGTGCCGCGGCCCATCGTTGCCCATCGCTGGCATTGACATGTGCAAGTGATGGATGCATGCTGAAAGCATGGGAATGATCCAGATTCGCCACGTACCCGAGGAGGTACATCGCACGCTCAAGTCTCGGGCGGCGATGAGGGGTCAGTCGCTGAGCGAATACCTACTCACCGAGGTGACGCAGTGGGCCACGGCACCGACGCCGGAGGAACTTGACGACCGGATTCGGGCGCGTGGGCGCAGCGGTGTGGCCACCCAGGAGATCGTTGCTGCGCGTAACGAGGGCCGTCGGGGGTGAGTCGCTGGGTCACGGATGCCTCGAGTGTGGCCGCCTATCTGCTTGGCGAGGCATCCGGGGCAGAACGATCGGCGATCCTGCAGGGTGCGTGTGCACCCACGTTGCTGGACGTTGAGGTCACCAATACGCTCCGGGGATTGTTACGGGGGAACAAGATCGACCACACGAGGGCCGAAGCGGCTCGGTTCGATCTGCGTGTCTTGCGGATGCGTCGCTATCCGGAGCAGCCGCTGCTGCGACGTGCGTGGGATCTGCGTGATAGGTGCACGGTGTATGAGGGGCTCTACGTGGCACTGGCAGAGGCATTGGACGCGACGCTGGTCACGCGGGACGTTCGGCTGGGCCGGAGCGTGCAGCATCTGGTCGAGGTGCGCATCCCTGGCTGATCCACCTGCGGTGGACCCCTGGCGCATGCTGGGACGGGGAGCCCCGGCGATCGCCACCATCTGATCGGGTCGTCACCGTCGCGAGTAGCGGCCCACCAGCGTGCCGGACGCCACGGTGTCGGCGTCGATCCCGGATAGCGCCTCGGAGAGTCCGGCGCCGTCCGGGATCGGCTGGGCAACATCCAGAGCAAGCACCGTGAACCGGTAGTGGTGCGTTCCGCTGGGCGGGCACGGCGGCGCGTAGCCAGGTCGACCGGCGGAGGTCGTGGCCTGCACGGCGCCGGGCGGCAGGTGCGGGCCATCGAGCGAGGTCGTGGTCGGTGACAGCCCGGCGACGATCCAGTGCGTGTACGTACCGTTCGGCGCATCTGGGTCGCTGACGACCACTGCGAACGAGCGGGCCGAGCGGGGTGCGCCAGACCAGACCAGCGGCGGCGGGGTGCCCGCCCCGTCACACGTGAATCGGGCCGGGATTCGGCCGCCCACCGGGAACGCGGCGCTGGTGACGGTGATGACCCGCGTCGACGGTGACGACAGCGCCGGCGGTGATGGAACAGGCGGTGACGGTGACGACAGCGCCGGCGGAGTGGACGGCACCGCTGGGTTGGCCGCTTGGGCACACCCGGTGGCCGCCAGCAGGATCAGTGGTGCCGCCAGGACGCGCCCCACGCGGCACCCTCGGGTAGATCGACCCACGCTGTGGGCACCCGGCGGGGTGCCCACCCACCGGCCCGTCATCGACATGCGACCAGCCCGCGGTGGAAGCCGTCGGCGTAGCCGGCCGCGTCGGCAAATGTCGCGCCCCGGGCGATTCGAACCGCCGCCAGTGCCTCGTCTGCGTCTCCCGGCCACGATCCCAGGGATCCGGCGGTGGAGGTCCCGAACACCGACGCGGTCCAGGCGCCCGCGAAGCAGGACGCGAACGTGGCGTCGGGCGTGGCGCCGGGTCCGGTGAGCCCGGTGAGCCCGGTGAGCCCGGTGGGTCGAGCGAGCTCGGCGAGCCCGGCAGGACCGAGCGTGCGGCCCTCCGCCAACGCCAGCACGGTCGCCTGGGCGAACTGCCCATACGGCGCCGCGGCCGCCAGATCTGCGGCGGCCGGCTCAGCGGTCACGGGTGATCCGGTGAACGCTCGGATCGACGCCTGCGCCGCGGCCACCACCGCCTCGGTCGAGGCGTACCGAGGCTTGGCCAGAGCGGCCGCTCCACCCGCGGGCAACGGCACCGCACCCAGGGTCGGGTGCAGCGAATCCGCCGTCATGGCGTGACACGCGGCAGCCCCCTGCCGATACCCCAGCAGCACCGCGGTGAGCCGGTCCAGGCTCAGCCCGTGAGCCGTCGAATCCGTGCGCGACACCTGCACCGGGTCCGCGAAATCCAGCAGTGGTCCCACGGCATCCAGCAGCGCCGAGTCGCCGAAGTGGATGTGTGGCGCCTTGCCTGCGATCACCCAGGCCAAGAAGGCGCCGGCGTCGCAGTCGCCCTGCGCCTCGATGAGCAGAGACGGATAGCGGGCCGGATCGGCGGTGCGCTGCTCCGGCGTCGGCCCGATCCGCGCCTGCACGGCGTGACCGAACTCATGCGCGAACGCGCCAACCAGGCCGGCCACCCCGTACCGGCTCAGCAGCACCGGCACCAGCGCGGACGAGTCGTAGACGATCCCGTCGTCGCTCGGGCAGTAGTAGGCGTTGCCAACAATCTGGCCCGGGCTGGACACGCACGGACCCGAGCCGTCGGAAGCCGCCGAGTCCATCGCAGTGACACCACCGCGCAACGGGGTGAAGTCCCGGTGTGCGATCCGTGGCACGGCGGATGCCCAGAACGTCTGCAGGTCCGAGACGACCGAGGCGACCAGGGCCTCCTCGCCGTCCGCGTGCGGCCCCTGGCCGGACTGCGGGATCCGCCGGACGGCCAGACCGACGCCGCCGGTATCGATCCGAGTGTCCGCCAGCGGAGCACCGGCCACTCCGGCGGCCAACGAGCCGCGCCCAAGGGTCAACCCGGCAGCGACCGCCGCCGGGACGGCCAGCACCCAGGCCAGCACGGCCACCCCCAGCAGGGCCCAGCCGGTGCGTGGGCGACCACGGGGACCCCGCGGTGCCCGATGCGCGCGGTCCGGTCGGTCCGCGTCGCCTAGTCGGTGTCGTCCGGAACCAGCCACACCGCCCCCAGCGGCGGCAGGGTCAGCTCGGCCGAGCAGGGCTGACCGTGGCGGGAGGTTTCGCCGGCGGTGACGGAGCCTAGATTGCCCACCCCGGACCCCCCGTAGATTGCCGCGTCGGTGTTGAGCACCTCACGCCACGTTCCGGGCTGCGGCAGCCCGATCCGGTAATCACGGTGCGGCACGGCGGAGAAGTTGAGCACGCACGCCAACGCGGATCCGTCCGCCCCCCAGCGCAGGAAGGCGAACACATTGCCCTCGCGGTCGTTCGCGTCGATCCAGGTGAACCCGGCCGGGGTGAAGTCCTGGCTGTACAGGGCGGGGCTGGCCCGGTAGATGCGATTGAGATCGCCGACCACCCCGCGGATCCCGGCGTGCAGCGGAAGGTCGCCCAGTTGCCAGGGCAGCTCGGCGGCGTCGTTCCATTCGGCCGGGTTGCCCAGTTCCCCACCCATGAACAGCAACTGCTTGCCGGGATGCGCCCACAGGTAGGCGTAGTAGGCGCGCAGCGTGGCCGCCCGCCGCCAGGGGTCGCCGGGCACCTTGCCCCACAGCGACCCCTTGCCGTGCACCACCTCGTCGTGCGAGAGCGGCAGCACGAATCGCTCGGAGTAGGCGTACATCATCGCGAAGGTCATGTCGTTGTGGTGCCAGGCGCGATGCACTGGGTCCCGCCCGAGGTAGGACAGGGTGTCGTGCATCCAGCCCATGTTCCACTTCAGCCCGAAGCCCAGCCCGCCCAGGTGCGCGGGCCGGGTCACGCCGGGCCAGGAGGTGGATTCCTCGGCGATCATCACCGCGCCGGGGATCCGCTTGGCGACCGTCGCGTTGGTCTCCTGCAGAAACGACACGGCATCCAGGTTCTCGTTGCCGCCGTAGGCATTCGGCAGCCATTGGCCCGGGCCGCGGGAGTAGTCCAAATACAGCATGGAGGCCACCGCGTCCACCCGGAGCCCGTCCAAATGGAACTCCTCCAGCCAGAACAGCGCGTTGGCCATCAGGAAGTTGCGTACCTCCGGCCGGCCGAAGTTGAACACCAGAGTGCCCCAATCCGGCTGCTCGCCGCGGCGCGGATCGGGGTGCTCGTACAGCGGCGTTCCGTCGAATCGAGCCAGTGCCCAGGCATCCCGCGGAAAGTGCGCAGGCACCCAATCCAGGATCACCCCGTACCCGTTGCGGTGCAGGGTATCCACCAGGTAGCGGAAGTCGTCTGGGGTGCCGAAGCGAGCATCGGTGGCGTAGTAGGACGTGACCTGGTATCCCCAGGATCCGCCGTAGGGGTGTCCGGCCAGCGGCAGGAATTCCACGTGGGTGAAGCCGGTCTCGCCCAGGTAGTCCACCAGCGCATCGGCCAGCTCTCGGTAGGTCAGCCCCTGCCGCCAGGAACCGGCGTGCACCTCGTAGATCGACATCGGACGGGTCGCCCAGTCGTTCTCGGCGCGGTCGGCCATCCACTGGTCGTCCTGCCACTCGTGCCGCGCGGTGGCCACCACCGAGGCGTTGGCTGGCGGCACCTCGGTGGAGTAGGCCATCGGATCGGCCTTGTCCCGCCAGACGCCGTCTCGGCCGAGAATCTGGTACTTGTACCGGGTCCCGTCGCCCACGCCCGGAACGAACAGCTCCCACACACCGGAGGCGCCGATCATCCGCATGGGGGTGCCGGCGCCGGTCCACTGGTCGAAATCGCCCGACACCCGTACGCCGCGGGCATTCGGTGCCCACACGGCGAACGAGGTACCCGATACGTCGCCACCGGGTGTCGGATAGCTGCGCACGTGGGCCCCCAGCACCTGCCACAGCTGCTCGTGCCGGCCCTCGCCAATCAGGTACTGGTCCATCTCGCCGACGGTGGGCAGCCAGCGGTACGGGTCGTCCACTTCGTAGACGGCATCGGGGCCGTAGTCGACCCGGAGTCGGTAGTCGCCGATGTCCCCGGGCACGGTCACCGAGAAGATCCCGCCGTAGGCGTGCTGCAGTGGAATCTCGGCGCCGCCGGCCAGCACGGTGACGGACCTGGCGTGGTGGCGCAGCGTGCGGATCGTGGTGGATCCGTCGGCCCGTGGGTGACGGCCGAGAACGGCGTGCGGGTTGCGGGTGTCGCCGCCGATCACCTTCTCGTAGTCGGCGGCCGTCGGTTCTGCCGAGCCAGCCGCCGCAGGTGGTGACGAGAGCGTCGGTGCCTGGGCCGGGTCCTGCGATGGGGTCCCAGCCGGGCCCTCCGGTGGGGTCCCAGGCGGCCCCTCCGGTGGGGTCCCCGCGGGGACCGGCGACGCCGCCGCCGGGCCGGCTGCTGGGTCGCCCTCGTCACCGCCCCGGTGATGCCGGGGGCCGCGGCGCGGGTTGGTCATGGCTGGCTCCTTAGTTGGCCGCCGGGTCGCGGCCGGTCAGCTCGGCGACGGCCGCCAGCGGGATCTGCGCCCAGGCCGGGCGATGACCGTGCTCGTAGCCCACCTCGTAGACCGCTTTGGCCAGCTCGAACGCCTCGAACAGCGGCGCCGGTTCTCGCGGATCGGCGCCGGAGACGCCGGCGTAGCCCTCGCAGAACGCGGATCGGTTCCGGCGTGACCACTCCGCCGCCCGGTAGGCGCGCTGCGCGTCCGAGGCTCCGGTGATGAGCAGTTGGTGCGCGGCGTAGTCGAAGGACCGCACCATCCCCGCCACGTCCTGCAGCGTCGAATGCATGCGTCGGCGGCCGGCTATCGGCCGGGACGGCTCGCCCTCGAAGTCGATAAGCATCCAGCCCTGCAGGGTGCGCAGCACCTGCCCCAGATGCAGGTCGCCGTGAATGCGCTGCACCGGTACCGGGCTGCCGTGCAGTTGGTCGCCGGCGCGTCGGTAGGTGTCGCGGATCGCATCCAGGTATTCGCCGAGCGGTGGCACCGCGGTCGCCAACCGCTCCGCGTGCGCCGTCATGGCAGCCAGCAGCGCGGTGACGCCGTCCGCGGGCAGCGAGTCCGTCCCGCATGCCCGGGCAAGGTCCCGGTGCACCAGCGCAACCGCCTCGCCCAGCCGGTGTGCCTCGGCGGCGAAGTCGCCACCCACCTCGTCGGCGTGCAGATCGCCCTCGGCCATCAGGTCGCGCACGCTCGTGGTGGCCATCGCCCAGCCGTCGGCGCTGTTGGCGAAGTACCGGGTGGCCAGCCCCAGCGTGGTGGGCACGCCCCTTACCGGGCAGACCAGTTCTCCCACGGGGTCGGCGATGTGCTCACAGCCGGCGGCGTGCAGGGCGCGGTGCAACTCGGCATCGGGGTTGGTGCCCGGATCCAGCCGCCGGTACACCTTCAGGATCACCGCGTCGCCGAACACCACCGAGGTGTTGGACTGCTCGGCGGAGATCACCAGGCCACCGGCCGACGGATCGATGTCGGCGCCCGGTTCGGTAACGGCCGTCACCGAACCGAGTGTCTCGCCGCTGTCCAGCGCGGCCAGCAGCCGGCTAGTGAACTCGTGATCGTGCAGCGCGTCGTAGCAGATCCGTTCCCCGACGGATCCGATGATGGCGTGCCCGACGCGCTCCGGCGGATCGGCCCGCCAGCCGACCAACAGTTGGTAAGTCGCCGGCCCGGCCGGGGTGTCGGCTCCGATCAGCACCAGTTCGACCACGGCTGTCGCGCCGAGTTCGACCACCGGCAAGCGGTCCAGCACGCTGACGTCCTCACCGCCGCCGCCACGCCCGGCGAACCACCGCTGGGACGGCAACCAGTCGACCAGCAGCGCGGTGAGCGCCGTGGTCTCATCCTGGCCGCGGGCCCGGCTACCGTCGGTCCCGCGATCAGGGGCGGTCCGCGGGGCGAGCGGATCGCGGGGGGCCGGCGGCGTGGCGGGCAGGTCGGGACTCATCCGGTCACAACACCTCCGGGTTCGGCATGAGCTCGAACCAGTAGAAACCATGTCCGGGCAGGGTCAACAGGTAAGGGAGTTCCCCGATCCGCGGGAAAGGATTCCCTCCCATCAGTTCTACCGGTACGAAACCCTCGAAGCGTCGCAGGTCCAGCTCCACCGGTTGCGGGAACCGGGACAGGTTGTTCACACACAGCACGGTGTTCGACCGTTCGGCACCCCTGTCGGTCCTGTCGTCTTCGTCACCGCCGTTGCCGTCGTTCGGTTCGCCGGAATACTCCAGCACGAAGGACAGCACCGTCGGGTTGGACCCGCCCAGGTCGGACAGGCTGCCCACGGCGAACGCCGGGTGCCGGCGGCGCACCTCCAGCATCCGGCGGGTCCAGTTCAGCAGCGAGGCGGTGGTGTTCATCTGCGCCTCGACGTTCACCGTCTGGTAGCCGTACACCGGATCCATGATCACCGGCAGGCAGAGCCGGCCCGGATCGGAGCGGGAGAACCCGGCATTGCGGTCCGGCGACCACTGCATCGGGGTGCGCACACCGTCCCGGTCGCCGAGCCAGATGTTGTCGCCCATGCCGATCTCGTCGCCGTAGTAGAGCACCGGCGATCCGGGCAGCGAGAGCAGCAGCGCGGTGAACAGTTCCTGCTGGTTGCGGTCGCCGTCCAGCAGCGTGGCCAGCCGCCGGCGAATGCCGATGTTGGCCTTCATCCGGGGGTCCTTGGCGTACTCCGCCCACATGTAGTCTCGGTCCTCGTCGGAGACCATCTCCAGCGTCAACTCGTCGTGGTTGCGCAGGAAGATGCCCCACTGACCCGACGAGGGAATCGCCGGCGTCTGCGCCAGGATCTCCGAGATGGGAAACCGCGACTCCCGCCGTGCGGCCATGAAGATGCGCGGCATCAGCGGGAAGTGAAAGCACATGTGGCACTCGTCACCGCCCACGGCCGGGTCACCGAAGTAGGCGACCACGTCCGCCGGCCACTGGTTCGCCTCGGCCAACAGCACGGCGTGCGGGTACTCGGCGTCCACGATGGCCCGGCAGCGACGCAGGAAGGCATGCGTTTCCGGCAGGTTCTCCCCGACGGTGCCCTCCCGCTCGTACAGGTAGGGGACCGCGTCGAGCCGGAACCCGTCGATGCCCAGGTCCAGCCAGAACCGCATCACGTCGATCATCGCCTCGCCGACGGCCGGGTTGTCGTAGTTCAGGTCGGGCTGGTGGGAGAAGAACCGGTGCCAGAAGTACTGGCCGCGCACCGGGTCGAAGGTCCAGTTGCTCGGCTCGGTGTCCACGAAGATGATCCGGGCGTCCGGGTAGCCGGTGTCGGTGTCGGACCAGACATAGAAATCACCGTAGGAGCCGTTCCGATCGGTGCGGGATGCCTGGAACCACGGGTGGGCGTCGCTGGTGTGGTTCATCACCAGATCGGTGATCACCCGGATCCCGCGGGCGTGTGCCGCGTCCAGGAACGCCACAAAGTCGGTGACGGTGCCGAATTCCGGTAGCACGGCGCGGAAGTCGGAGATGTCGTAGCCGCCATCGCGCAGCGGCGATTGGTAGAACGGCGGCAGCCACAAACAATCCACGCCCAGCCAGGACAGGTAGTCCAGCTTGTCGGTCAGCCCACGCAGATCGCCGGTGCCATCGGCGTTCGAGTCCGCGAAGGCGCGCACCAGCACCTCGTAGAACACCGCGCGCTTGTACCAGCCGGGTTGGATGGGCATCGCCCGGGCGCGGGGGAAGTCCGCGGCGGACGGCTGCGACGCCATCAGCGGGTCCGTGCTGCCGGGCTCGACCATGCTGACCTTTCCTGATCGGAGGTAACGGCCGGCGGAATCGGTGGTGACCATCGGTCCGGTCACCGGTCGCGTTGGATGTGCAGGATGTGCGCCGCGCGGACCGCGGGGGTCAGCCCGATCGCCGTGCGCTGGCCGAAGTGGTAGCGCTCCCCGGACAGCAGGTCCACCACGTCGAACGTCGACGACCAGTCCAGGCCCAGCGCCGGCATCCACAGCTCGGTGCGGCCCCAGTGCTCGCCGCGTGGATCCAGCGCCACCACCATCAGCAGGGTGTCGCCGGTCAGCGGGTCCCGGCGGGAGTAACACAGCAGGTTCTCGTTGTCGATCTGGTGGAACCACAGGCCCTTCATCTGCTGCAGGGCGCGGTGCTCCCGCCGGACGTGGTTGAGCCGGGTGATCAGGGGCTCCAACGACCGCCCGTGCTCGGCGGGGGTGACGAAGTCCCTGGGGCGCAGCTGGTATTTCTCCGAGTTGAGATACTCCTCGGAGTCCGGCCGGACCGGTTCGTCCTCGAACAGCTCGAAGCCGGAGTACACCCCCCAGGAGGGGGCCAGGGTGGCGGCCAGCACGGCGCGGATGGCAAACATCGCCGGACCGCCGTAGGCCAGCGAGGCGTGCAGGATGTCCGGCGTGTTGACGAAGAAATTCGGCCGCATGAAGTCCGAGTTCGCCACCAGCTCCACCGCGTAGTCGGTGAGCTCGGCCTTGCCGGTGCGCCAGGTGAAGTAGGTGTACGACTGGCTGAAGCCGACCTTGGCCAGCGTCTGCATCATCGCCGGCCGGGTGAATGCCTCGGCCAGGAAGATCACCTCGGGGTGGTGTTCGTGCACCTGGGCGATCAGCCACTCCCAGAAGTTGACCGGCTTGGTGTGCGGGTTGTCCACCCGGAACACCGTCACCCCGTGGTCGATCCAGAACTCCACGATCCGCAGCACCTCGGCGTACAGGCCGACCGGATCGTTGTCGAAGTTCAACGGATAGATGTCCTGGTAGCGCTTGGGCGGGTTCTCCGCGTAGGCGATGGTGCCGTCCGGCCGGGTGGTGAACCACTCCGGGTGTTCGCGCACCCACGGGTGGTCGGGGGCGCACTGCAGCGCCAGGTCGAGTGCGACCGACAGGCCCAGGTCGGTGGCCCTGGCCACGAAGGCGTCGAAGTCGTCCAGGGTGCCCAGGTCGGGGTGGATCGCGTCGTGTCCGCCGGCGGCCGACCCGATGGCCCATGGCGAGCCGACATCGTCGGGCTGTGCGGTGACGGTGTTGTTGCGGCCCTTGCGGTTGACCTCGCCGATGGGGTGGACCGGGGGCAGGTACACCACATCGAAGCCCATGGCGGCGACCCGGTCCAGGGCGATGGCGGCGTCGGTCAGGGTGCCATGCCGCACGGGGGTGCCGTCGGTGCGGATCTGGGCGCCGATCGAGCGGGGGAACAACTCGTACCAGGAGCCGAATTCGGCCAGCGGCCGGTCCACCCACACGCGGTAGGGCTCCGACCGGGTGACCAGCTCCCGGATCGGCTCGGCCGTCAGTACCGGCCACAGGTCCCCGCCCAGCGCCGGTCCGATCCGCTCGGCCAGCGGCAGGCGTTCGTCGCGCAGCGCGGCCGCGGCGGCCCGGATCGCCGGTGCGTACCGGTGACCCGGCCGGCGGGCGATCCGGCCGAGCAGGGTGGCGCCGGTGGCGAGGTCGTTGGCCATCACCTCGGCGCTCTGGCCGGCGCCGTACTTCGCCTCGACGGCGTGCCGCCAGGTGGCCAGCGGGTCGCTCCACGCCTCGATCTGCAGGGTCCACAGGCCCATCCGGTCCGGTACCACCTGGGCGTGGAAGCGGTCGGTGCCGGGGGTGCCGGGTGTCATCCGCAGCAGCGGCGCCGAGGACCGGCGGCGGACACCTGCCCCGGTGGCCGGTGCGGTGGCGGCCGCACCCGGTGACCTGGTTGCCTCGGCCGCCCCGGCCGGTGGGGTGAACAGCACGTTGGCGCCCACCGCGTCGTGCCCTTCGCGGAACACCGTGGCCGCCACCTCGATCACCGCCCCGACGAAGGAGGTGGCAGGGTAGCGGCCGCAGTCGACCGCGGGGGTGACGTCGGTGATCGGGATGCGTCCTACCACGAGGTCAACCTACCGGGGGTCGCAGGGCCACGCAGCGCGCGACCGACGGCGGGAGGGGACCAGCGACACGCCCGGTGGCCGGGTGTCGCACCGGTGCCGGGCGCGGTAGCGTCGGGCGGGTCGGGAGGCTGTCGGCGGTGCCGCACGGTGGCGCCGCGTCGGCAACCAGCCGGGGCCACAGTTGCCGGACGACCGACCGAACGGGCACCATCTAAAGCTACATCTGAATCGATACCACCTGCGATGGCGCCCCGGGCTCGGCGCCGCAGCGCAGGGCAACCGCACCGGGCCCCCGACGAACGAGACTGGCACATTTCCGTGAAGGCATACCGATCCTTGACCGTGCGGCCCCGGCCGCCCGCCGCGCTCGCCCCGCTGGAGCGGCTGATCCGCAACATGCGCTGGACCTGGCACCCGGCGACCCGGGACCTGTTCGAGCAGATCGACCCCGATGCGTGGCGCCGGCTGGGCCGGGACCCGCTGCGGCTGCTCGGGGCGGTCTCGGTGCAACGCCTGGAGGAATTGGCCGGCGACGAGCAGTTCCTGGACCGGATGCGGGCGCTGGACGACGATCTCACCGGGTACCTGCAGGCGCCGGGCTGGTACTCCCGCCGGCGGGAGGCTGCGGGGGCCACTGTGGGGGGCACTGAGGCGGGATTGTCGGCCGAGTCGCGCGGGCACGCGCCCGACGGGACCGGCTCCGTGGCCGCCCCGAACGGCCACGGCGTGGCATACCCGGACGCCGTCGCCTACTTCTCCATGGAGTTCGGTGTCTCCGATGTGCTGCCGAACTTCTCCGGCGGGCTGGGCGTGCTGGCCGGTGACCACCTCAAGTCCGCCTCCGACCTGGGCGTTCCGATCATCGCGGTGGGCCTGTTCTACCGATTCGGCTACTTCTCCCAGACCCTGTCCGCCGAGGGGTGGCAGCAGGAGGTGTACTCGGCACACGACCCGCACACGCTGATCATGGAGCGGGCCACCGGCCCGGACGGCAGCCCGCTGCGCATCACGGTGGACATGCCCGAGGGCAAGGCGCTGCATGCCCGGATCTGGCTGGTGCGGGTCGGCCGGATCCCGTTGCTGCTGCTGGACTCCGACATCGAGGACAACGACGACGTCCTGCGGCAGACCACCGACCGGCTCTACGGCGGCGACCAGGATCACCGCATCCGGCAGGAGATCCTGCTGGGCGTCGGAGGCGTCCGGGCGGTGCGCGCGTACTGCGAGGCCACCGGGTTCGCCGAGCCCGAGGTGTTCCACATGAACGAGGGGCACGCCGGGTTCTCCGGCCTGGAGCGGATGCGCACCCTGGTGGCCGAACACGGCCTGTCGGTGCCGGAAGCGCTGGCGGCGGTGCGGGCCGGCACCGTGTTCACCACCCACACCCCGGTGCCGGCCGGGATCGACCGGTTCCCGGTGGACCTGGTTCGGCACTACCTGGACGCCGCCCCGGACGGCATGTCGCGGCTGCTGCCCGGGATTCCGGCGGAGGACGTCATCACGCTCGGCGCCGAGGACGACCCGGGCCGGTTCAACATGGCGCACCTCGGGCTGCGACTCGCGCAGCGCGCCAACGGTGTGGCCAAGCTGCACGGTTCGGTGTCCCGCCGGATGTTCGCCGGGCTCTATCCCGGCTACGACGTGGACGAGGTGCCGATCGGATCGGTCACCAACGGCGTGCACCTGGCCACCTGGCAGGACCGCTCGATGCGTCCCATCGCCGAGCAACTGGCCGACTCACCCGACCTGGACGCCGCTGATAGCTGGCCGCACGTCGACCGGGTGGATCCGGCCTGGCTGTGGCAGGAGCGCGGTCGGCTGCGGGCACGCCTGGTGGACATGGCGCGGGAGTCGGTGCGGCGTTCCTGGCTGCAGCGCGGCCTGACCGTGGCCGAACTGGGTTGGACGGAGTCGATCCTGGATCCGGACATCCTGACCATCGGATTCGCCCGACGGGTGTCGACCTACAAGCGGCTGACGCTGATGCTGCGCGACCGCGACCGGCTGCGCTCCATCCTGCTGGATGCCCAGCGTCCGGTGCAGATCATCATCGCCGGCAAGGCGCACCCAGCCGACGACGGCGGCAAGCACTTCATGCAGGAGATGGTGACCTTCGCCGACGACCCGGAGATCCGGCACCGGGTCGCGTTCCTGCCGGACTACTCCATGTCC
Source organism: uncultured Actinomycetes bacterium (assembly GCA_937926105.1). The sequence continues at coordinate 154,919 of CALANS010000182.1, forward strand.
ATGGCCTCGGTGCTGTGCGCCGGCGCCGACGTGTGGTTGAACAACCCGATCCGACCCCAGGAGGCCTCCGGCACCTCCGGGATGAAGGCGGCGCTGAACGGAGCGCTGAACCTGTCCATCTCGGACGGCTGGTGGGACGAGCTGTACGACGGGCACGACGGCTGGGTGATCCCCAGCGTCGAGGTCACCGACGAGGACCGGCGGGACGACCTGGAGGCCGCGGCGCTGTACGACCTGCTGACCGACCGGGTGGTGCCGCTGTTCTACCAACGCGGCGCGGAGGGCCGGCCGAACGGCTGGATCGACGCGGTGCGGCACACCCTGAGCTACCTCGGTCCGCGGGTACAGGCGACCCGGATGGTGCGCGACTACGTGCAGGACTACTACGCCCCGGCGACCGCCAACGCCCGGGTGATGCGCCGGGACCCGACCGCCGCGAAGGACTTCGCCGCCTGGCAGGACCGGGTGCGGGCGGCCTGGCCGGGGATCCGGATTACCGGGGTCGACGTGTCGGGCATCGACACCGAGCCGGCGCTGGGACACCCGATGACGGTGCGCGCGTATGTCGACCTGGCGGGCCTGTCCGATCAGGACGTGCGGGTGCAGACGGTGATGGGCAGGCTCGGCGAGGACCATCAGCTCAGCGAGGTGACGACGGCGCCGATGCGGGTCGTGGCGGGCGGTGACGGCGCGTCGGCGCAGCCGTGCTTCCAGGCGGAGATCCCATTGAATAGGGCCGGGGCACTGGGCTACACGGTGCGGGTGTTGCCGGTGCATCCGCTGCTGGTCAGCCCTGCGGAGATGGGACTGGTGACGACGCCGCAGGACTGAGCCCGGTCAGGCGGTGTCGCTGGTCCGGTGGGCGCGCAGCAGCCATAGGGTCCGGCCGGGGAGGGTCATGGCGACACCCGCCGAGACCGGCGCGTCATCGGCCGGTTCGCCGGTCGGCGAGGCCGTGTCCACCACCGGGGTGTACGCCTCGCCATAGGGGGCGCCCGGCAGGGTGACGTCGGCATCCGACGGGCCGGCATGCAACACCACCAGCCAGGAGTCGTCGATCAGCGGCTCGCCGTGCGGCCCGTGCCCGCGCACGTCGTGGCCGTTGAGCCACATCAGCAGGGTGTGCCGGTTCGGGTCGAACCAGTCGGCGTCGGTCATCGGCTCGCCGGTCGGAGCGAACCACATCAGGTCGGCAACCCCGTCGCCGCTGGCCGGCGATCGGCCGGAGAAGAACTCGCCCTGATGCAGCGCGGGCGCGTCGGCGCGGATCTGCAGCAGCCGCCGGAAGAAGGCCAGCATCGCCGGGGCCGGGTCGGCCGGGGCTTGCCCGTCACCGCTCGCAGTGTGACTCAGCGCCGCCCAATCCAGCCACACCTGCGGCGAGTCCAGGCAGTAGGCGTTGTTATTGCCGCCCTGGGTGCGCCACAACTCGTCGCCCGCACAGATCATCGGCGTTCCGGTGGCCAGCAGCAGCGTCGCCGCAAGGTTTCGCGCCTGCCGGGTGCGCACCGCCAGGATCGACGGGTCCAGCGGACGGTCGGCGGTGCCGTCGCCCTCGACACCGTAGTTGGCGCTGCGGTTGTCGTCGCTGCCGTCTGCGCCGCGCTGCCCGTTGGCCTGGTTGTGCTTGCGGGAGTAGGAGACCAGATCCCGCAGCGTGAAGCCGTCGTGGGCGGTGACGAAGTTGACCGAGGACCACGGCCGGCGCCCGTCACCGAACACATCCTCGCTGCCGGACAGCCGGTAGGCCAGGTCCCGCACGCCGGTGGCACCGCGCCAGAAGTCCCGCACCGTGCCGCGGAACCTGTCGTTCCACTCGGCCCAGGTAGACCGGAACCGGCCGAGCGCGTAGCCGTCGCCGGTGGCGTCCCACGGCTCGGCGATGATCTTGCGCCGGCTCAGCAGTGGGTCCGCCTCGATCGCGGTCAGCAGCGCCGAGGCCGGGTCGAACGGCCCGCCGCCCGGCCGGCCGAGCACCGGCGCCAGGTCGAAGCGGAATCCGTCCACGCCCAGGTCGCCGGCCCAGTAGCGCAGCGAGTCGGTGACCAGCCGGATCACCTCAAGCGGACCGGAATTCACCGTGTTTCCGGTGCCGGTCAGGTCCCGCCCCGGCAGGTAGTAGGTGCCGGGTGACAGGCCGCGCAGCGACAGAGTGATCGGCCGATCGGGCCCGCCCTCGCAGGTGTGGTTGAACACCACGTCCAGCAGCACCTCGATGCCGGCGTCGTGCAGGGCGTCGACCATGGCCACGAACTCGTCCAGCTCCGCCCCCGGTCGGCTGGCGTAGCCGGGGTGCGGGGCGAAGTAGCCCAGGGTGGAATACCCCCAGTAGTTGGGCCGTCCGGCAGCGGCCAGCGGTGGCTCGTCCGCATGCGCGTGTACCGGCAACAGCTCCAGGGCGGTGACGTGCAAGGCCTGCAGATGCTCGATCACGGCGGGGTGCGCCACGCCCGCGTAGCTGCCGCGGAGTTCCGGCGGGACGCCGGGGTGCGACCGAGTGAGCCCGCGCACGTGTGCCTCGTAGACGACGGTGTGTTCCCACGGGATGCTCGGGGCCGCCGACACGCTGCGCACCGGGGCGGTGACCACCCCCAACGGCACTCGTCCGCCCGTGTCGACGCCGGCCGAGGCCGCCGCGTCCAGGTCGTAGTCGGTGGTATCCACCCGTCGGGCGTACGGGTCCAGCAAGATCTTGGCGGGGTCGGTGGCCGCCACCCGGTACCCATAGCGCTGGCCCGGCCCGATGCCGGGGACGAAGGTGTGCCAGATGCCGTAGGTCAGCTCCGTCATCGCCAGCCGGCGCTCGGTGCCGAGCCGGTCCACCAGGCACAGCTGCACCGCGGAGCCCCCGTCACCGCCATCGGTGGGGTGCCCGTCGGCGACGACGGCGAAGTTGGTGCCCTGGTCGGTGACGGTGGCGCCCAGCGGGAACGGGCTCCCCGGAAACGGGCTCGGCGACACGGCCAAGGTGGCTGCCGATGGCCGGGCCGCGGGGTGGCTCATGGCCCGATTCTGTCGTGTCGGCGACGCCGCAGAACCGCCGCCCCGCCACGCCCCCGCGAGGTGCCGCGCCGGGGAAACGGGCATGGGACACAATGGCCCCCGTGAGCATGTCGATCCGGCCCGCGCCCGACGCCGTCCTGCACCTGTGGGAGGTGACGGTGCGCCGGGGGTCGGCGGTCCTGCTGGACGCGGTGTCGCTGCAGGTGCTGGTGGACGAACGGTGGGTGATCCTGGGCCCGAACGGCGCCGGCAAGTCCACCCTGATGGCGGTGGCGTCCGCGATGCTGCATCCCACCTCCGGCAGGGCGCACGTGCTGGGGGAGCGGCTCGGCGCGGTCAACGTCGCGGATCTGCGGCCCCGGATCGGGCTGTCCACCGCAGCCCTGGCCGCCCGGGTGCCGCCCCTGGAGACGGTGCGGGACGTGGTGGTGTCGGCCGGATACGGGGTGCTGGGTCGGTGGCGAGAGACCTACGACGAGGTCGACTTCGCGCGCGCCGACGAGCTGATGGCCGCGATGGGGGTGTCCGACCTGGCCGAGCGGCGGTTCGGGGTGCTCTCGGAGGGCGAGCGCAAGCGGGTGCTGGCGGCCCGGGCGCTGATGACCGACCCGGAGATGCTGCTGCTGGACGAGCCGGCCGCCGGGCTGGATCTGGCCGGCCGGGAGGACCTGCTGGTCCGGCTGTCCGCGCTGGCGGTCGACCCGATGGCGCCGGCCACGGTGCTGGTGACCCACCACGTCGAGGAGATTCCGCCGGACTTCTCGCACGTGTTGCTGCTGCGGGACGGGCGGGTGGTGGCGGCCGGGCCCATCGAGCAGACTCTGACCGAGGAGACCCTGTCCGAGACGTTCGGCATGGCGTTGGCGCTGCAGGCCCGGCGTGGCCGGTTCTTCGCCTACGCCGGCTGACCCGCCTGGTTCGCGCCCGGGAGATGCCTGATGCCCGCAGGGTGGGTGATCTGCCGGTCGCACGACTCCACGACGCACGGAAGGACACCATGAGCCAGACCCTGGTACACGTCGAACGGGATGGCGCCGTTGGCATCATCCGGCTGGACCGCCCACCGGTGAACGCGATCAACTCGGTGATGCACGTCCAGCTGGAGGCCGCCGCGCACGAACTGGACGCCGACCTCGCGGTCCGCGCGGTGCTGCTGCACGGTGGGCCGAAGGCATTCGCCGGCGGGGCGGACATCAAGGAGATGGCCGAACTGGGCCCGGCCGAGATCGCGGTCTTCGGCAAGGGGCTGACCCGAGCGCTGGATGCGATCGCCCGGATGCGGGTTCCGGTGGTCGCGGCGATCACCGGGTACGCGCTGGGCGGCGGGTTCGAGTTGGCGCTGGCGGCGGACTTCCGGATCGTGGCCGAGGATGCCCGGCTCGGAGTGCCGGAGATCACCCTGGGCGTCATCCCTGGGGCGGGCGGCACCCAGCGGCTGCCACGGTTGATCGGCACCGCCGCGGCCAAGCGGATGATCTTCACCGGTCGCCCAGTGCGGGGGGCCGAGGCGGTGGCGTTGGGCATCGCCGAGGAGGCGGTGCCCGCCGAGGATGTCATCGTGCGGGCGGCGGAGTTCGCGGCGCGGCTGGCGGCCGGTCCGACGGCGGCGCTGACGGCGGCCAAGCGGTGCATCGACGACGGCATGGACACCGACCTGGCGACCGGGCTGCGCATCGAGTCGGCGGCGTTCGCATCGCTGTTCGCCACCGAGGACCAGCAGGCGGGCATGGCCAGCTTCATCGCCGATGGGCCGGGCAAGGCGACCTTCACCGGCCGCTGATCGTGCCCGGCCTCGAACCGGGCCCGGCCGCGCCCCCGCCCCCGCCCCCGCCTCCGTCTCCGCATGGATCAACTTCGCCGGCAGGCATGAACGTGGCCGATTTGGGACGGGGGAGCGGCTGGTGGGGCGAACTTTGCGCATGCTGGGCCAGATGATCCATGCGTGATGGGGGTGCGTGATGGCCTTCCGGTTCACGCTCGACGAGGTCGGTTACCTGAGCTCACCGAGCGGTGACGACGCGCTCGGGGTGGCCGCCGATCTGGCACTGGGCGGCGCGTCGCTGATTGCCGATCTGACCGTGCTGCGCCGGACGGCGGGGGAGCACGCTGGGGCGGTGGCCGAGACGGTGCGGCTGCGACGGCTGGCCGCGCAGCGCTGGGGTGGCGGGGTTTCCGGGTGGCCGTTCACCGACTGGTTGTTCACAGACACTGCGCTGCAGCAGGCACCGCCCCCACCGGTCGCCGCGCACCGCGCTCGCCGGATCGCCGCCTGGCTCGCCGAGTCGGGGCTGCCCGGCGTGCACGACGTCACCTGCTCGATCGGCGCGGACCTGGCCGCGCTGACCGGTGCGATGCTCACCGCCGGCGAGCCGGCCGACCGCCCGCCGGCCATCGGCTCCGACCTGGACCCGGTGCGACTGTCGATGGCTCGGCACAACCTGCGACGCGCCGGCCTGACCGTCCGGCTGCTGCGCGCCGACGCCCGTACCGTCACCACCCGCGGGCTGCTGCGCTACGCCGACCCCGCACGCCGGGACATCACCGGCCGACGGATCAGCTCCGCCGACACCATCCCGCCGGTCGCCGCCCTGGACGCCGCCGACCCGGCCCACCCACCGGTGCTCCGGCTGCCCCCGGGCATCGACTACCCCGTGCTGGCACGGCCCGGCGAAATCGAGATCGTCTCCTGGAATGGCGCGGTGCGCGAGGCCGTATCCTGGCCCGCGCCGCTGGCCACCGCGCGCCGCCGGGCGACCGTGCTGGCCGGTGACGGCATCGCCGAGCAGCTCACCGACGCGGACCCCGACGACGTCCCCGTCACCGCCCCCGGCGCCTATCTGGTCGACCCGGACCCGGCCATCGTGCGCGCGCACCTGGTGCGCCAGTACGCCTCCCGGCACCGCCTGTCCCTGCTGGATCCGCACCTGGCCTACCTGACCGGGCCGGTGCCACCGCCGGGCGTCCGGGTCTTCGAGATCACGGACGCTGCGCCATATTCCGAGCGCACGGTGCTGGACTGGGCGCGCCGGGACGGCGTCGGCACCGTGGAGATCAAGCAGCGCGGCACCCCCGTGATCCCGGACGAGCTGCGGCGGCGGATCCGGCCGACGGGCGACACCCGGATCGCCCGCACCCTGGTGATCGCCCGGATCGGCCGGGACGCCCAGGCGTACTGGTGTCGCGCGGTCCCGCCTGCCGGGCGATGATCTTCTCCGCCTACCGTGCCTGGTGTGGCGAACTGGCGAGCACCGGGCGATCCGGCGACCCCGGGCCGGGGCCGCCCGCGCCCTCGGGTCAACGTGCCCGGCGTCGCGCTGGTGTCGGCATCCCACGTGATGGACGACCTGTACCAGGGCGTGGTCCCGGCGCTGCTCCCGTTCCTGGTGGCCGAGCGGCAGTACAGCTACGCGGCGATTTCCGGGATCACGCTGGCCGCGACCGTGCTGTCGTCGGTGGCGCAGCCCGCGTTCGGGGTGTGGGCAGACCGCCGGTCCCGCCGGTGGATGATCCCGGCCGGGATGCTGCTGGCCGCGGTCGGGGTATCGCTGGCCGGGGTGATGCCCAACTACTCGCTGACCTGGATCGTGGTGGCCCTGTCCGGATTGGGCATTGCCGCCTTCCACCCGGAGGCCGCCCGTGCGGCCCGGAAGGCGGCCGGCCGGAGCAACACCGCGATGAGCATCTTCGCGCTAGGCGGCAATGCCGGATACGCGCTCGGGTCACTGGTCGCCACCCCCGTGCTGTTGTGGATGGGGCTGCGCGGCACGGTGCTGCTGGTGGTGCCGGCGGTGGTGATGGCCCTGATCCTGAGTCGCACCCTCGGTCGCACGCTGGACGGTCGGGCCGGCCGCCGGATCGCCACCGAGATGCCCACCGGTCGGGATGACTGGCGCTCATTCCTCACCCTGACCGGCGTGGTGATCATCCGGTCCATCCTGTTTTTCGGCGTCACCTCGTTCATCGCGCTGTACTTCATTCGCCAGCTCGGCGCGTCGGAGGTGGTGGGTGGGGCCGCGCTGACCGTGTTCCTGGTGACCGGTGCCGTGGGCACGCTGCTGGGCGGCTGGCTGGGCGATCGGTTCAGCCCGCTGATCAGCATCCGGGCCGGGTTTGTGTTGGCTATCCCCGCCCTGGCCGCGGTGGTACTGGCCGGCTCGGTGCCACTGGCAATGCTCGCCGTGGCCGCGGCCGGCATCGCCTCCTACCTGCCGTTCTCCGTGTTCGTGCTGCTCGGCCAGGACTATCTGCCTAACCGGATCGGCACCGCCAGCGGCGTCACGGTCGGGCTGGCCGTGTCCATCGGCGGGCTCGCCAATCCGCTGCTGGGCGCCCTGGCCGATGCGACCAGCCTGCGGCTGACGCTGGCCGTGCTGATCGCGCTGCCGGTGCTGGCGCTGGCGGTGACGGCATTCCTCCGGCTGCCCGAGCCCGGTGGCGCTGGCCGCGGCCCCGATGCCAGTGGCGCCGGCGGTGGTGCGGACCGCCGTGTTGCCGACGGTGGGGCGCCGGACCCAGCCCAGTAGGCTCACCGCCCGTGACCTTCGAACTGCTGCCCGCCGTGGACGTCGCCGATGGCCGGGCGGTGCGCCTGGTGCAGGGCCGGGTCGGTACCGAGACCAGCTATGGCTCGCCGTTGCAGGCGGCGCTGGATTTCCAGCGGGCCGGTGCCCACTGGATCCACCTGGTGGATCTGGACGCCGCGTTCGGCCGGGGCTCCAACGCGGAACTGCTGGCCGAGGTGGTCGGCGCGCTGGAGGTGAATGTCGAGCTCTCCGGCGGCATCCGGGACGACGAGTCGCTGGCGGCGGCGCTGGCCACCGGATGCCGGCGGGTCAATATCGGCACCGCCGCGTTGGAGGACCCCGAGTGGTGCGCCTCGGCGATCGCCCGGTACGGCGAGCAGGTAGCTGTCGGGCTGGACGTGCGGGGCCACACCCTGGCGGCGCGCGGCTGGACCCGGGACGGTGGCGACCTGTTCGACGTGCTGGCCCGGTTGGACGCGCAGGGGTGCGCCCGCTATGTCGTCACCGACGTGACCAAGGACGGCACCCTGCAGGGCCCGAACCTTGCGCTGCTGCGTCAGGTCTGCGCGGTCACCGAGGCCCCGGTGGTGGCCTCGGGGGGCGTGTCGTCGCTGGACGACCTGGTGGCGCTGGCCGGCCTGGCCGGGATCGGCGTGGAGGGCGCGATCGTCGGGAAGGCGCTGTACGCCGGGGCCTTCACCCTCGCCGAGGCGCTCGACGCCGTGGGCGGGCAGGGGTAGCGGTCACGGGCGGCACCTGACTCGAACGGCGCCCGGCGCGGAGGGCACCGGCCCGGCCCGCCGTTTTTCGGCGGCCGGCATGCACCAAGATCCACTTCACCTGCGCAAACGCCGGAGCTGCTCGATCTCGACGGCGAAAAACAGCAGCGCCCTGCCCGGGTCATAGCCGCCGGTTCTGGTTGAGTGGTGGATGCCCGCACCGGGCGGGGACGCCCGGGGACTGCACCCGATGGAGGCGCACGATGACCCTCCCGTTCCGCTTCGCCGTGATGACCGCGCCCTACCGCGACGGCGGCACCTGGCTGGCCGCGGCGCATCGCGCCGAAGAACTGGGCTACGGCACGTTGATGTCGCCCGACGGTCCGCAGCTGCGCGATCCGCTCCTGGCCCTGGCGCTCGCCGCCGGTGCCACCGGCCTGCGGGTCGGAACTTTCGTGCTGGCCGGCCCGCTGCGCCCGCCCCGGCTGATGGCCTGGCAGGCGCACAGCCTGACGGCATTGACCGGCGGCCGGTTCGACTGCGGTATCGGAGCGGGGCTGCCGGTCTTCGAGCATGCGGTGCGGGACATGGGGTTGCCGTTCGGTACGCCGGCGGAGCGCCTGGCGGCCGTCGGCGAGGCGGTGGACCGGCTGCGCGAATTGGACGGCACCGGCCAGCACACTCCGGTGCTGATGGCAGCCGGCGGGCCTCGATCTCGCGCGCTGGCTGCCGCCAAGGCCGACATCGTGACCCTTGGCGCGCCGCCGCTGCTGGGACGGGATGAGTTCGGCGCACAGGTAGCGGACCTCCGGGCCCGGGCGGGTGAGCGCGCCGACGAGATCGCGCTGGCGACGAATCTGTTCGCCATCGGAGATGAGATCCCCAGCGATGTAGCGGGTTTCGTCGGTGCCACGGCGGCCGAGCTGGCGGCCGCGAACTCGCTGGCGATGCTGCGGGGCAGCGTGACGCAGATGTGCGACGAATTGCAGCTCCGCCGGGAGCGGTTCGGCCTGTCGTACTACCTGGTGCACGCCGGGCTGGCCGAGGCCTTCGTGCCGGTGCTGGAGCGGCTGGACGGCCAGTAACCGTTTGAGTGCTCGCGCTCCAGTCGGACATGGCGCTAGCGTCGATACCAGCCACATCTCGATCCGGAGGCGTGCTATGCGTCGGAGCCTGCTGTGCAGACTGGGCCTGCACCATTACGTGGACTTCCCGGACCCCAACACCGAATCCGGCGGTTTGGAGAAGCAGGGCTACCGAGCCTGCACCCGCTGTCCGAAGGAGAAGGACAGCAACGCCTACGTCGCACGCCAATGGGTCGCCTGGAAGCGCATGCGTTGAGCGCACTCACGGTGCGGTGTGGACCATCGATGCCGATACCACCGTCACCACCGCCAGGCGTCATTGCCGGACGACGCTAGCGCACTGGCGCCGATACCCAGTTGCCGGTGGCGCGCCGGGACCCTCTCCGCCGCGCGGCTGCACCGTACCCTGGCACTGTGTCTGTAGCGATCCGCGTCATCCCCTGCCTGGACGTCTCCGAGGGCCGGGTGGTCAAGGGCGTCAACTTCGTGGATCTGCGCGACGCCGGGGACCCCGTCGAGCTGGCTGCCCGGTACGACACCGAGGGCGCGGACGAGCTGACCTTCCTGGACATCACCGCCACCAGCGACAACCGGGAAACTGCCTACGAGATGATCCGGCGCACCGCGGAGAGCGTCTTCATCCCGTTGACCGTCGGCGGCGGCGTTCGAGCGGTCGCCGACATCGACGCGCTGCTGCGGGCCGGCGCCGACAAGGTATCGATCAACTCGGCAGCCGTCGCCCGGCCGGAATTGGTCGGCGAGGCGGCCGACCGGTTCGGATCCCAGTGCGTGGTGCTGGCGATCGATGCCCGGCGGGTCGGTGACGAGGCCATCGGGGCGTGCCCCTCCGGGTTCGAGGTCACCACGCACGGCGGACGCCGAGGCACCGGCCTGGACGCCGTGGCCTGGGCGCAACGGGCCGCCGAAGCCGGGGCGGGGGAGATCCTGCTGACCTCGATGGATGCCGACGGCACGAAGGCGGGCTTCGATACCCAGATGATCGCCGCGGTGCGCGAGGCCGTCACCGTTCCGCTGATCGCCTCCGGTGGAGCGGGTCGGCTCGAGCACTTTCCGGCGGCGGTGGCGGCTGGCGCCGACGCCGTACTGGCCGCGTCGGTGTTCCATTTCCAGGCACTGTCGATCACAGCGGTCAAGCAGACGTTGGCCGACCATGGTTATCCGGTGCGGCAGGTGCAGGCGGCACGGTCGTGATCGAAACATCGGCAGGATCGCCAGGAGCGCCGGCGACGCAGGAGTCCGCCGGCGGACCGGCGCCGGCCGGGGCAACCCAGTCCGGGTCGGGCACTCCAGTGCAGCAGGAACCATCGCCGTCGGTCCAGGACCTGCGTTTCGGCCCCGACGGACTGATCTGCGCCGTCGCCCAGCAGTACGACACCCGCGAGGTGCTGATGGTGGCCTGGATGGACGCCGAGGCGGTGCGGCGCACCCTGGCCACCGGCGCCGCCACCTACTTCTCCCGGTCCCGGCAGGCGTACTGGGTCAAGGGTGAGACCTCCGGGCACACCCAGCGGGTGGTGGAGGTGCGGTACGACTGCGACGCCGACGCGCTGCTGGTGCTGGTGGACCAGACCGGGCCGGCCTGCCACACCGGCACTCGATCGTGCTTCGAGAACCGGGTGCTGACGCTCGATCCGAGCTGACCGACCGCGGGCTCAGAGTCGAGCTACGGTTGGGCCATGAAGCTCACCGATGATCTCGAAGCCGCGTTCAACCAGCAGATCACCCTGGAGTTCCAGGCCTCGTTGGTGTACCGGCAACTCGCCATCGAGATGACGATCCGCGACCTGCCCGGCATGTCCTCGTGGCTGCGCCATCAGGCCGACGAGGAGATCGTGCATGCCAACAAGTTCATCGATCACGTCACCGACCGGGACAACCACGCCCGGATCGGCGCGACCGAGGCGCCCCAGGTACAGGTCGGCTCGGTGCTGGACTGCTTCCGGGCGGCGCTGGCCCACGAGGAGAAGGTGTCCGCGTCGATCCGCGACCTGGTGCGGGCCGCGGAGAACGCGGACGACTTCGACTCCCGCCCACTGCTGAACTGGTTCCTGTCCGAGCAGATCGAGGAGGAGGCCACGGTCCGGGAGATCGTGGGCCGCATCGAGCTGATCAAGGATGACGGGCCCGGCCTGCTGCGCCTGGACGACGAGTTGGGTCGGCGGCCGGTCGGGAATACCGAATCGGCCACCCAGTAACCCTCAGTAACCTACTGTCAGCTCGGCGACGCTCCATCGCATTACCGGCGACCACCGACCATGGCGGGCCGGGTGGACCGGCTGCTGCGAATCGCAGCCATCGGCGCTGCCAACAGCAGTATTGCCGCGAACACCACCATCGACGTGTGCAATCCCACGGCCTCGGAGGCGCCGAGACGCTGCGCCCCATCGACGATAGCGCTGCCGATGGCCGCACCGAGTACCGATCCGGTGCTCTCCGCCACCAGCACCGCGGTGGCCAGGGTCCCGGCGTCCCATGGCTGTGCGGCGGTTGCCGTGGTGGCCCGCAGGTACAGGATCGGATAGGCCAGGCCCATTCCGATGCCCGTCACGCCCCAGGCTGCGAGCAACGCCGGACCCGAGATCGCACCGGTAGCTTGCAACAGCACCACTGCGATCGCGCCGGCCGCCATCACCGCGACGCCCGCCGCCAGCACCCGCCCGGTGCGCTGCCCGTGCGAGCCGGACATCCTGGGCTGCATCATCGAAGCCAGCGACCAGCACACCGCCGAGGCGCCCAGCGCGACCGATACCCACATGAGTGCCAGGCCGTCGGCGCGGGTGCCGATGGCTGTCAGCAGCGCATCGGCACCGAAATAGCCCGCCGACACCACCGCGAGCAGCGCCAGGAACCGGGGAGGGCCGTCGGCCAGTCGCAGTGTGCCCGCGGGTAGCAGCGCCACGGCGCCGATCCCGGCCAACAGCAGCCCGAGCAGCGACCACGATCCCAACGGCCCGGCGCTGCCGAAGACGAACACCGCCATGCCGGCCGGCAGCAACGCGGACAGCGCGAGCGGTCGGCTCCGGCGAGTGTCGTCGTCTCCCGGCTGAGGATCCGTGGAGGCGCGTAACCCCGCGCGCCCCACCAGGATTCGCGCCGCCAGCACCAGCGGTAGCACTAACAGCAGCGTCCACCGCCAGCCAATGGCATGCAGCACCGCCACCGCGGCGGCTGGACCCACCATGCCCGGCAGGATCCACATCGCGGATGTCAGTGCCAGCAGCCGAATCCGATAGGCCTGCGGGACCGCGGCGATCACCGCTGCCGTCCCGAACACTCCCAGCAGGCCGCTGCCCAGCGCCGCCGTCAGCCGGCCGAAGGCGAAGACCAGAGCCGTGCCGGCGACGGCCGAGATCACCGCGCCCGCCACCGTTGTCGCCAGCCCGATTGCCAGCACCGGCCGTGGACCGATCCGGCGCAACAGCCGGGCCGCCACCGCCAGCGAGGCGAACAATCCGACCGAGGTGGCCGAGACGATCAACGGGTACTCGCCGGCGGCGTGCAGCTCCGCGATCACCGGGGGAACCACCGCGGCCGAGACATACACCGTCAGGCCGGCGGAGAATTCCAGCAGCAGCACACCGACCGCCAGCGCCGCGTGCTGTGAGGCGAACAGCTCGCGGACGGTGCGGGTGCGCTCGGGCGGCGGGCCGTCCGCCATGGTCGGCTCGGCGTGGGCGGAGCTCATTCGGGGTCGCCGCGCCGGTAGCCGTACAGATCCGTGATCGTCTCGTTGACCCACAGCTCGACGCCGCCGTCCGGATCGTCGATGCGCAGCGACCGTCCGTAACTTTCGTCCACGATGTCTGCGCGCAGCTCGCGGTCGTGGAACCGGGCGGCGAGCGTGGCGATATCGGGAGCCTCGAATGCCAGCACCGCATGCGGGCACGCGGCCGGGCCGGCGGGCAGGTCGGCGTGCACCGCTACCAGCCCGCCGCCGGGTGCAGCCAGATCCACCCAGGCGCCCGCATCCGATGCGAGGCGCGCGATCAGCCCGGCGGACCGTAACGCCGCCGTCGCGCCGGGTACGTCCGAGGTCATCCACAACGGGCAGACGCTCACCGGTGACGCAGGCGTGCCGCGATGATCGGAGCCGGGCACCCGAACCCGGGCGATGGCCAGGCCGTCCGGACCGCTGATCAGATCGTCGGGGTCGGGGTCGGGGTCGGGGTCGGGGTCGGGGTCGGGGTCGGGGTCTGAGTCTGAGTCTGAGTCTGAGTCTGAGTCTGAGTGGGGGTCGGAGTCGGAGTCGGGGATCCCGGGGGCGATGGCGGGGATGCCAAGTTCGATAGTGGTGACGGGGCTATCGGACGATCGCACGCGGCCGGCGGCCGCCGGGCGCAACACCAGATACCCGGCGCCGAGCGCGACGGTGTGCTCGCCCACCCGCCCGGCGATCACTCGTCCGCCCAGCGCGTCGACGGTGCGAAGCCACTCATCGCGGCGGGAGGTACGACGCACCGCCCGCACGTGCGGGCGCCCGCCGGACGGCGCCGTCACCGCTGGTCCTGCCCGGTCAGCGGCCGGCGCACCTCGGCCGTCAGCGCCCGTTCGACGAGCGCCGAGAGGGACAGGTTCTCGTCGATGGCCCGGTGCTTGACCAGCCGCACCAGCTCGGGCGGCAGGTACACGTTGAACTGCACCTTCGGTGACTGCTCCGGCATGGCTATATTGCTAGCATACTCGCAGATTGACTCGCAACGACGGTGATGTTGGAGCGAACGACCGCACGGGGCAAGGGCTGGCCAGGTGCCCCGAAACGCCGCCGGCACCGTCCCCGACCCTGCCGGTTCGGGCCACCCGCCCGCACCGGCACAATGAGATCCATGCCCGCCGACCCGTCACCGCTCGGCGCCACCATGCCCGACCGCGAGACGTTCCGGGCATTGGCCCTGGACAAGGACGCCCCCCGCCGGGTGATCCCGGTGACCCGCAGGCTGCTCGCCGACGCGATCACCCCGGTCGGGCTGTATGCCACCCTCGCCGGTGACCGGGCCGGCACCTTCCTGCTGGAATCCGCCGAGCACGGCCGGTCCTGGTCGCGCTGGTCGTTCGTCGGCGCAGCCAGTGGCGGGGCTCTCACCGAATCCGGCGGCCAGGCCACCTGGCTGGGCACCGTCCCGGCCGGGCTCCCGACCGGCGGAGATCCGCTGGCCGTGCTCGCCGAGACGCTGCGCGTGCTGCACACCGAACCCCTGGCCGGTCTGCCGCCGCTGACCGGTGGACTGGTCGGCTACCTGGGCTACGACCTGGTGCGGCGCCTGGAGCGGGTCGGCCAGCGGGATCCCAACGATCCAGCCGGGTCCGCCGGCACCCCGGACGAGATCGGCGCCCCCGAGTTGGTCATGTTGTTGGCCACCGACCTGGCCGCGCTGGACCACCACGAGGGCACCGTCACCCTGATCGCGAACGCCATCAACTGGGACGGCAGCGACGCGCGGGTGGACGCCGCCTACGACGACGCGGTGGCTCGGCTGGACGCCATGGCGCGTGCCCTGGCCCGGCCGGTCGCCCTGCCCGCGGCCAGCTTCGACCGTCCCGTGCCGGTCGCCCGGCGTCGCACGGAGGCGGCCGACTACCGTGCCGCCGTGCTCGCCGCGCAGGAGCACATCCGGGCCGGCGACGCGTTCCAAGTGGTGGTGTCGCAACGCTTCGACGCGCAGCTGGACGGTGACGGCGCCGCCGCGGCATTGCGCATCTACCGGGTACTGCGCGCCACCAACCCCAGCCCGTACATGTACCTGCTGCACCTGCCGGCCCCTGATGGTGAGCCGGTGTTCGTGGTGGGTTCGTCGCCGGAGGCGCTGGTCACCGTGCACGAAAGAGCGGTGACGATGCATCCGATCGCCGGCACCCGGCCCCGCGGGGCCACCGAGGAGGACGACACCCTGCTGGCCAAGGACCTGCTTGCCGACTCCAAGGAGCGCAGCGAGCACGTGATGCTGGTCGACCTGGGGCGCAACGATCTCGGTCGGGTGTGCGCGCCGGGCAGCGTGCAGGTGACGGACTTTTTCACCGTCGAGCGGTACAGCCACGTGATGCACATCGTCTCGACGGTGACGGGCACCCTGGCGCCGGGCCGCACCGCCCTGGACGCCATCACCTCCTGCTTCCCGGCCGGCACGCTGTCGGGTGCACCCAAACCCCGCGCGCTGCAGATCATCGACGACCTGGAGCCGGCCCGGCGCGGCCCGTACGGCGGCATCGTCGGGTACCTCGACTTCGCCGGCGATGCGGACACGGCCATCACCATTCGCACCGCCGTACTGCGCGCCGGGACCGCCCACGTGCAGGCCGGCGCCGGCGTGGTGGCCGACTCGGTGCCGGAGAACGAGGACGCCGAATGCCGGAACAAGGCGGCGGCCGTGCTGGCTGCGATCGCCGCCGCGAGCACCTGGCGGGCGGTCACATGACCGGAGCCCCGGGCGGACCGGTCCGGCCGGACGCCGCCAGAACCGGCCGGCGCGGTGGTTCCAGCGGGAGCCGCCGGCTGGCGCTGCTGGTGGTCGCCGCGCTGGCCGGCGCCGGCTGCTGCGCCGGCGCGTCCGGCCTGACCTGGTGGGCACGCGAGTACCATGATGCGCTCACCGGTCAGATCCGCATGGCGGCGTCCGGATCGGCGCTGCTCGGGGAGCTGGTCCCGGTCGCTCTGGTGGCGCTGGCCGGGCTCGGGGCGATGTTCGCCAGCCGCGGGCCGGTGCGCCGCGCCGTCGGGGTGCTGGTGGCACTGGGCGGGCTGCTGGTGGTGATCCGGGCCTGCCTGGCAACGACGACGGCGCCCGACGGGCTGCTCGCCGCGCAGCTCCAGCGCCCGGCCACGCCCGCCGGCCCGGCGGAGTTGGTGGTGGCCGGCCCGACCCTCGCGATCGCGGGCGGGGCGCTGATCGTGCTGGCCGGGCTGCTGGTGTCGACCGGTGCCGACCGGGCCCGCCGGATGGGGTCCGCCTACGACGCTCCCGCTCAGCGCCGCGAGCGGGCGCTGCACCATGCGCGAGCTCAGCAGGGGCCCGGACCGGTGGATCCGGGCGAGTGGTGGCGCGCGCTGGATGCCGGTGCCGACCCCACCGCTGCGACGGTCTCCGCCGAAGAAACCGACATCGCCCCGGTGGCCGGCTCCGCACCCGGTCACGAAGGCACAGCCGGGACCGATACCATAGGCCCGCCCGACGGGCCAGACGACGCGACCGCCGGCCGCCCCGATCCCATCGATCGCCTCGGCCATCGCGACGCCCCGGCCCGATCCCGCCAGGCGCCGAATGAGGAGACCACCGGGTGAGTGTGCTGCAAGCCATCCTCGACGGTGTCCGCGACGACCTCGCCGTCCGCGAGGCGGCGGTGCCGCTGGTCGAGATGAAGGCGCGCGCCCGGGATGCGGCACCGCCGCTGGCTGCACTCGATGCGCTGCGCGCCCCCGGGGTGGGGGTGATCGCGGAGGTCAAGCGACGCAGTCCCAGCCGCGGTGCGCTGGCCGACATCGCCGATCCCGCCAAGCTTGCCGCGACCTACGCGGACGGTGGCGCCCGTGCCATCTCGGTGCTCACCGAACGCCGGCAGTTCGGCGGCAGCCTGGACGACCTGACCGCGGTGCGCCTGGCGGTGGACATCCCGGTGCTGCGCAAGGACTTCATCATCAGCCCGTACCAGGTGCATGAGGCGCGGGCGTACGGCGCCGACCTGGTGCTGTTGATCGTCGCGGCCCTCGAGCAGAACGTGCTGCACGGCCTGCTGGAGCGAGTCGAGTCCCTGGGGATGACGGCCCTCGTCGAGGTGCACACCGAGGCCGAGGCGAGCCGAGCGCTGCAGGCCGGTGCGACCGTGATCGGCATCAATGCCCGCAACCTGGCCACCTTCGAGATCGACCGCGAGGCGTTCGGCAGGATCGCGCCCGGCCTGCCCAGCGGCATCGTGACCGTCGCCGAATCTGGTGTGCGCGGCCCCTCCGACCTGCTCGCCTATGCCGGCGCCGGAGCGGACGCCGTGCTGGTGGGGGAGGGCCTGGTGACCAGCGGGGATCCGCGCAGCGCCGTCTCGGATCTCGTCACCGCCGGTTCGCACCCGGCCTGCCCCCGCCCCGGTCACTGAGCACGGGTGACCGCGTCCAGGTGATGTCCAGGTGATGAAGCCCCCGGCGAACGACCGCCCCGCGCCCGCCGACACCGGGGCGCCCTGTCTGGCGACCCCGATCGCAGCGACCGAGCCGTTCCCCCGCCCGTCGGACGGGCTGGCCGACACCCCGCACGACCCGGATACCCGCGGCTACTACGGCTCGATGGGTGGCCGTTGGCTGCCGGAGGCGCTGGTCGCCGTGCTCGACGAGGTGGCTGCCGACTACGACAAGGCCCGCCGCGACCCGGCCTTCCTCGCCGAGCTCGACCGGCTCGCCGCCGACTATGCGGGCCGGCCGAGCCCGCTGACCGACGCCCGCCGGCTGACCGAGCAGGTCGGCGGAGCCCGGTTCCTGCTCAAGCGCGAGGATCTCAACCACACCGGCAGTCACAAGATCAACAACGTGCTCGGCCAGGCGCTGCTGACCTCGCGCACCGGCCGGAGCAGGATCATCGCCGAGACTGGTGCCGGCCAGCACGGCGTCGCGACCGCCACCGCCGCCGCGCTGTTCGGGTTGCGCTGCACCATCTACATGGGCGAGGTGGACGTGCGCCGGCAGGCGCTGAACGTCGCGCGGATGCGGCTGCTGGGCGCCGAGGTGATCTCGGTGACGGACGGATCGGCGACCCTCAAGGACGCCATCAACGAAGCGTTCCGGGATTGGGTGACGAACGTCGCCGACACGATGTACGTGTTCGGCACCGCGGCCGGGCCCCATCCGTACCCGTTGATGGTGCGGGACTTTCAGCGGATCATCTCCCTGGAGTCGCGCCGTCAGGTGCTGGATGCGACCGGCCGGTTGCCGGACGCCGTGGTCGCCTGCGTGGGCGGCGGATCCAACGCGATCGGCAGCTTCCACGCCTACCTGGACGACCCGGGCGTACGGCTGGTGGGCTGTGAGGCGGGCGGTGACGGAGTCGTGACGGGTCGGCACGCGGCGACGATCACCGGCGGCACCGTCGGGGTGCTGCACGGCGCCCGCTCGTACCTGCTGCAGGACGCCGACGGCCAGGTGATCGAGTCGCACTCTATTTCGGCCGGGCTGGATTACCCCGGGGTGGGGCCGGAGCACGCACACCTGGCCGAGATCGGCCGGGCCGAGTATCGGGCGGTGACGGATACTGCGGCGATGGACGCGTTCGCGCTGCTGAGCCGCACCGAGGGCATCATCCCGGCGATCGAGTCGGCGCACGCCGTCGCGGGAGCGCTGGACGTCGCTCGTGAGGTCGGTCCCGGCGGGTCGGTGCTGGTGACCATCTCCGGACGCGGCGACAAGGACATGGAAACCGCGATGGACTACTTCGGGCTGAACGCCGCGACGGGCGCCGCCACCGCCGCCGACCCCGGGGGCCCGGCGTGACGGCCGCGGTGCTGGAGCAGATGTTCGCCCGCGCGCGGGGCGAGCGGCGCGCTGCCCTGGTGGGGTACCTGCCAGCCGGCTACCCCGACCTGGCGGGTAGCGCGGCCCTGTTTGATGCGCTCATCGACGGCGGCTGCGACGGGATCGAGATCGGGCTGCCGTTCTCCGACCCGGTGATCGACGGTCCCGTGGTGGCCAGCGCGCAGCGGGCAGCGCTGGCCGCCGGGTTCCGCACCCGCGACGTGTTCGCGCTGATCGAGCGGATCGCCGCGCGGGGCGTGGTCCCGGTGGTGATGAGCTACATCAACCCGGTGCTGGCGTACGGCGTGGACGCCTTCGCGCGCGATCTGGCGCAGGCCGGCGGCGCCGGGATGATCACCCCGGACCTGATCGTCGACGAAGCGGCGCCGTGGCTGGCGGCGGCGGGCCGGCACGACCTGGCGCCGATCTTCCTGGTGGCCCCGTCGTCGCCGACGGAGCGCATCGCGCGCACCGTCGCCGCCTGCCGCGGGTTCGTCTACGCCGCCGCGGTGATGGGCACCACCGGGGTGCGGGACACCGTGTCCACCGGGACGCCGGCGCTGGTCGCGCGCTGCCGGGAGCGCACGACGCTGCCGATCGGCGTCGGTCTCGGGGTGCGCACCGGCGAGCAGGCCGCGCAGATCGCGTCGTTCGCTGATGCCGTCATCGTCGGGTCGGCGCTGGTGGCGGCGGCCTCCGGGCCCAACCATGTCCCGGGCACCGTCCCGCGTGGTGACCATGCCGGCGCCCGTGCGGTGGCGGCGCTGGCCGGCGAACTGGCCGCCGGGGTGCGACGCAGCCCGGCGGACCCGTCAGGATCTGGAGCCTCGTGACCATGCCGTTCGCCCTGCCGACGTCCCTGACCATGCCGATGGACATCCCGTCGCCGCCGCGCGGCGTCTGGGAACTCGGTCCGCTGCCGATCCGCGCCTACGCGGTCTTCATTATCGTCGGCATCCTGGTGGCCGGGTACTGGGGCAACCGGCGGCTGGTGGCCCGCGGCGGCCGGCCCGGCGCCATCACCGACCTGGCCGTCTGGATGGTGCCGTTCGGCCTGATCGGTGGGCGGATCTACCACCTGATCACCGATCCCGAGCTGTATTTCACCGCCGGCAAGAACCCGTGGAACGCGTTCGCCATCTGGAACGGTGGGCTGGGCATCTGGGGCGCCATCGCCCTGGGCGCGGTGGGCGCCTACATCGGTGCTCGCCGGCACAAGATCCCGTTGGGTGCGGTCGCCGACGCGCTGGCGCCCGGCATCGTGCTGGCCCAGGGCATCGGCCGGCTGGGCAACTATTTCAACCAGGAGCTGTTCGGCTCGCCCACCACGGTGCCCTGGGCCCTGCAGGTCTTCCTGCGCACCCCGGACGGAGTGGCGGGGACGGCCGCCCAGTGCGGCACCGGGGAGTTCCCCACCGAGTGGATCAAGTCGTCCTCCGACATCTTGTGCGGCACCTACCATCCGACGTTCCTGTACGAGCTGGTGTGGGACGTGCTGGTGGCGCTGCTGGTGGTGTGGGCGGACCGCTGGTTCCGGCTGGGCCACGGGCGGGCGTTCGCCCTCTATGTCGCCGGCTACTGCGCCGGCCGGGGCTGGATCGAGATGCTGCGCATCGACCACGCCAATCACATCCTGGGCCTGCGGGTCAACGTATTCGTCTCGGTCGCGGTGTTCCTGGCCGCCGTGATCTACCTGATCGCCACCCGACGGTTGCGCCGCGAGGATCCGGCGACCGTATACGGCATCGTGCCGGGCCGCCGCGGCGCATCGGCGGCGCGCGCTCGCGGTGAACCCGACGCCGCCGACGACGAGAATCCTGCTGAGGACGTCGCGGCAGGCGACGAGGGATCGAGCGGTGACGGGGCACCGGACGGTGATGTCGATCCGGGGGAGCCGGCCGCGACCAATGTGGCGGACCGGCGTGGCGATCGCTCGCGTTCCTACGATCGATCAGACGATGGCCTCGACTCCGCTGACCATCTACCCGACGACATGGGAGAGGATCAGGTGCGTCCGTAGCGGACTCAATCCGCGAATCGGGCACAAGTTTTTGCCAGAATCGGTGGCACAATATCGCACCCTGCCTTGCGCGAGCATGGGCGATGTGTCGGTGTTGGCCGGTATCCTGAGGCCGTGCAACAACTCAGCCGGATGAAGCAGACGAGCTCGACGACCTTTGGGCCGGGCGAGATTGTTCGGATTGCGCTGGAGGGGCGATTACGCATTCCCCGATTCCAGCGGTCGTTCGTGTGGGACAGCGGAAACATTGCGGACCTGTTCGACAGCATGTGGAAGGGGTACCCGGTTGGCACCCTATTGCTCTGGCGGCAATCGGCACCACCGGCCGAACTTCAATTCGGTTCTGTGAGAGTCAGTGCCCCGTCGGCGGACGACGCGCTGGTGGTCGTTGATGGACAGCAGCGGTTGACAACGCTCGTGGCCGCGTTGGCCCCTGAGGTGGGACAGCCGCGGGATCCGCGGTTTGAAGTGTGGTTCGATCTGCGCACCGGTAGCTTCTCGCACGCCGGGCGGCGTGACGTTCCGCAGTACTGGCTGCCGGTTCGGGTAACCCTGGAGAGCCGCACTCTGTTGGCCTGGTTGAGGGATCACGAGGCAGACCTCGAGCCGGATGAATTGGACCGCGCGGACGCGATGGCCGGGTCGCTACGCGACTATAAAATACCGGCTTACGTCATTGAACAGGACGACGAAGCCCTGTTAAGGGACGTGTTCGATCGAGTGAATTCGGCCGGCAGACCGATCAATCGTGCCCAGGTTTTCCACGCATTGTTTGGCGGGGAGAGCGAATATGCGAGTTCGGCAGCGGTCATTGAGAAACTCCGCGGCAGGGGATTCGGCGATCTGGATGAGCAGCGCGTCGTTCAGAGTCTTCTCGCGATACGTGGCGGCAACGTGGGGCGTGACCTGCACGGGGAGTTCTCATCACAGGAGGATCCAGCGGAGTGGTTCGATCTGACGGCCCAAGCGCTCTCCCGTGCCCTTCGACTATTGCAGCACATGGGGGTGCCGCACGTCGAACTTGTGCCGTCAGCGTTCCCCTTTCCGGTTCTTGCCGCCTTTTACCACATGCATCCTCAGCCCGCGCCATCCAACGAGCGACTCCTCGAACGCTGGATCTGGCGCGGATGGGCACACGGCTACGGCCGGGCCGGCCAGACCCCGGCATTGCGACAGGCCGTGCGCGCGGTCAACCCGGGCAGGGTGTCTCCGGCCGACGCCCCGAGCGAGTTCGAAGCCGTTTCTGCCCTGCTTGGGCAGGTCCCGGATACGGCGCCCCACACGCAGTTGACGGGATTTAATGCTAGCTCCGCAGCGAGCCGACTTGCGATGCTCGCGCTGGCCGAACTCGGACCGCGGCGACCGAACGGGGATCCGCTGGACCTTCCGGAGCTCTTCTCCAGGAGCGGGGCCAAGGCGATAGCGGTACTCGCTGTGGGCCGAGGGTCCGATCTCGGCTCGCGTGCACTGTGGGATCCGGAAGACCGCGCCCCCACCGGGGACGAGGACCCTGATGTGCTGGCCAGCCATGTCATCGACGATGGGGCTGCTGCCGCGCTCCGGCGTCGTGATGTCGAGGGCTTCGTCACTCATCGAGGACGCCTTCTACAGAACACGGTTGATCGCTTCCTCGAACGGAAGCTGGAACTCGGCGATCGGGCCATTCCTCCGTTGGAGGACCTCTGGGTTCCGGATCCGGCATGACGAACGACGGAGCCTTTGACCTGCGAGTTGATCTGCAGGGTCCCGACCGTGGGTGGATTTCCGTGGGACGGCTGGCTCGCTCGAACGAACGGACCACCTTTGTTTCGTTTGAGCAGTATTGGCGGCAAGCGCATCGGCCCATATTGGGGCAGGTCTTCGAGCAACGTGGTCCATCGTGGAGACCGTCAGCGTCGGTAGCGCTGCCGACATGGTTTTCGAACCTGCTTCCGGAAGGGATCCTGAGACGTGCCATTGCGCAGTCGGCGCATGTTGCGGAGGCCCGCGAGTTTCATCTGTTGGCGCGCATCGGTGGCGACGACCTTCCGGGCGCGGTTCGGGTGGTGCCGATTCCTCGTGGAGAAGACGCCAGTGAGTTCGAGGAGCCCGATGAGCTCACGGACTCGGCGTCAAGCGTGCCGCAGTCACTGAAGTTCTCGTTGGCCGGCGTGCAGTTGAAGTTTTCTGTCGCCGATCACGACAGGGGGTTGACGGTACCGGCGCGTGGCGACGCGGGAACCTGGATTGCGAAATTGCCGGACCGGCGGGCGGGATTCGACGGTGTGCCGGAGTCGGAGTTCGCCGCGATGGAATTTGCACGAGAATCGGGTGTGGATGTGCCCGTCACCCGGCTGGTCGACATCAATGCGATCACCGGCCTGCCCGATTGGGCGGTGCGGGGCGGCGGCATGGCGCTGCTGGTCGAGCGGTTCGATCGTCGGTCGGGAGCCCGCGTCCACGTCGAAGAGCTGGCCCAAGTCCTGGACATACGACCCTCTCGCAAGTACCAGCGGGCGAATGTCGAAACGGTCGCCCGGGCCGTCGCCGCCCTCGACGCACCGGAGGCGGTCGGCGAGGTGATCGACCGAGTCGTCGTGAATGTGCTGGTCGGCAACGGCGATGCCCACACCAAGAACTGGGCGTTCACCTACCCTGACGGTCGCAACGCGCGGTTGAGCCCTGCATACGACATCGTTCCGACGGTCCTGTACCTGCCCGACGATGACCTGGGGCTCAATCTGAACGGTTCCCGGCGCTTCGAGGATGTGGGCCTCGACTCGTTCGAACAACTTGCGGCGAAGGCCGGGTGGGATGGCGGGCTCGGCCGGCAGCGGGCGGTTGCCGCGGTGGAACGGGCATTACAGGCGTGGCCGGTCCTGGTGGAGAACCTGGCCGCCGACGCCGCCGCAGAGCTGACCCGGCGGCGGGACACGCTCCGCAAGCTCTTGCCCTGACAGCGCTGTTGCTGGGCCGATCCTGCTGTTCTCACGGACCGGATTCGTGCAGTAGAGTGATCCACGCTAGGCCAGTGCTGTCCTGGTGACCGATCCGGTCACGACGGCACCTCGGCGATCCCGACCCCGTGCGACGACCGGTTTCGGTCCGGTTCCCGTGGTTCGTGATGCCCGCCCTTCGTAGCAACGGCGCTGCCGTCGGCGAGACGCGACCGCACCCACCGCCATCGGGATGTAGCCATGCCATCGACTCCACCGACCGCCTTGAGGCACCCGGCGGCGCTGCCATCGGCCGCGCCGCACGCTGGATCACCCACCCGGCCGGACGCACTGCCGTTCTCGGCATCGCCCGGCGCGCAAGGGTTGTACGACCCGTCCTTCGAGCGCGACGCCTGCGGAGTCGCCGCCATCGTGGACATCCACGGCCGGCGCAGCCACGACGTGATCACCGACGCCGTCACCGCCCTGCGCAACATGGACCACCGGGGCGCCGCGGGCGCCGACCCGTGCGTTGGCGACGGAGCCGGGCTGCTGCTGCAGATCCCCGACGAGTTGCTGCGCGCGGTGTGCCCCTTCCCGTTGCCGGAGCGCGACCCCGCGGGCGAGCCCGGCCAGGCCTACGCGGTGGGCATCGCCTTCCTGCCCGCCGACCCCGGTGAGCGCGCCCGCGCCAGGCGCCTGATCGAAGACATCGTCACCGACGAGCGCCTGGACCTCGTCGGCTGGCGCCCGGTCCCCGTCGACCCCGCCGGATCCGGCGCCGGGCAGGCCGCCCTGGAGGTCATGCCGGCCATGGAACAGCTCGTCCTGGCGGCTCCGGCGCCCACCGGCGAACCCCGTCCGCAGGGTGTGGCGCTGGACCGGCTGGTCTACCCGGCCCGCAAGCGCATCGAGCACGACTCCGTCACCGCCGGCTGCGCCGTCTACTTCCCGTCCCTGTCCTCGCGCACCCTGGTGTACAAGGGCATGCTCACCACCGACCAGCTTGCCCCGTTCTTCCCCGACCTCACCGACCCGCGCACCAGCAGCGCCATCGCCGTGGTGCACTCCCGGTTTTCCACCAACACCTTCCCGGCCTGGCC
Source organism: uncultured Actinomycetes bacterium (assembly GCA_937926105.1). Next base: position 179,792 of record CALANS010000182.1, read on the forward strand.
GCTGGCCCACCCGTTCCGGTACATCGCGCACAACGGCGAGATCAACACCATCCGCGGCAACCGGAACCGGATGCGCGCCCGAGAATCGTTGCTGGCCACCGACGCCATTCCCGGCGACCTGGCGCGGACGTTCCCGCTGTGCACCCCGGGCGCCTCCGACTCGGCCACCTTCGACGAGGTCCTGGAACTGCTGCACCTGGCCGGCCGGTCGCTGCCGCACGCGGTGCTGATGATGATTCCCGAGGCCTGGCAACACAAGCCGGGCATGGACCCCGACATGCAGGCCTTCGCCGAGTTCCACGCCTCGCTGATCGAACCCTGGGACGGTCCGGCCTGCGTCACCTTCACCGACGGCACCCTGCTCGGCGCGGTGCTGGACCGCAACGGGCTGCGCCCGGGACGCTGGTGGCTCACCGCCGGCGGCCGGGTGATCCTGGCCAGCGAATCCGGGGTGCTGCCCATCCCGCCCTCGCAGGTGGTCCGCCGCGGTCGGTTGCAGCCGGGCCGAATGTTCCTGGTGGACACCGCATCCGGGCGGATTGTGCCGGATCAGGAGATCAAGCGTGAGCTGGCCGCCGGGCAGCGCTACCGGGACTGGGTGGACGCGGGGCTGCTACGCCTGGCGGACCTGCCCGACCGCCAGCACGTCGTTCCGGACCACCTGGCGGTGCTGCGCCGCCAGCAACTGTTCGGCTACACCGAAGAGGAACTGCGGGTACTGCTGACCCCGATGGCCACAGCCGGGGCCGAAGGCACCGGATCCATGGGCGACGACACGCCGCAGGCGGTGCTCTCGGATCGGCCGCGGATGATCTTCGACTACTTCACCCAGCTGTTCGCGCAGGTCACCAACCCACCGCTGGATGCGGTGCGCGAAGCCATCGTCACCTCCATGGCCAGCGTGATCGGACCCGAGCAGAACCTGCTGGACGCCGGTCCGGCGTCCTGCCGGCAGATCCTGCTGCCCACCCCGGTGATCGACAACGATGAGCTGGCCAAGCTGGTGGGCATCAACGACGATGGCGATCTGCCGGGTTATGCGGCCGCGGTGATCGCCGGGCACTATCGGGTGGCCGGCGGCGGCGCCGCGCTGGCGGCGGCCATCGAACGGGTGCGGGCCGAGGTGGACGAGGCCATCGCCTGCGGTGCCGGCACCATCGTGCTCTCCGATCGCGACTCGGACGCCGAGCACGCGCCGATCCCGTCGTTGCTGCTGACCTCCGCCGTGCACCAGCATCTGATCCGGGTCAAGGCTCGCACCCGGGTGGCGCTGGTGGTGGAGAGCGGAGACGCCCGCGAGGTGCACCACCTGGCGCTGTTGCTCGGCTACGGAGCCGGCGCGGTGAACCCTTACCTGGCATTGGAAACCGTGGAGGACATGGCGGAATCCGGTCTGCTGGGCGACGTCTCGCCGGCCGCTGCCATCACCAACCTGCTGCACGCGCTGACCAAGGGCGTGCTCAAGGTGATGAGCAAGATGGGCATCTCCACCATCGGCTCCTACCGATGCGCCCAGGTATTCGCCAGCTTTGGTCTGCAGCAGCAGGTGCTCGACGAGTACTTCACCGGCACCGTCACCCGGACCGGTGGTACCGGCCTGGACCGCATCGCCGCCGACGTGGCCGCCCGGCACGCGCTGGCCTTCACCCCGAACCCCACCGCGCTGCAGCACCGCGGACTGGAGGTGGGCGGCCAGTACCAGTGGCGCCGTGAGGGCGAGCGGCACCTGTTCAATCCCGAGACCGTGTACCTGTTGCAGCATTCCACCCGGACTCAGCAGCGCTCGGTGTTCCGCCGGTACACCGATGCGGTGGACGCGGACTCCCGGGACGGCGGCACCCTGCGGGGCCTGTTCGAGCTGCGCACCGGGACGCGTCCGGCGGTTCCGGTCGGCGAGGTCGAGCCCGCCTCGGAGATCGTCCGGCGGTTCGTCACCGGTGCGATGTCCTACGGATCGATCTCGATCGAGGCGCACGAGACGCTGGCCATCGCCATGAACCGGCTGGGCGGACGGTCCAACACCGGCGAGGGCGGAGAGGACGTCGAGCGGTTGCTGGATCCGCGCCGACGGTCGGCCATCAAGCAGGTGGCATCCGGCCGGTTCGGTGTCACCAGCGCCTATCTGGTGAACGCGGACGAGATCCAGATCAAGATGGCGCAGGGCGCGAAACCCGGCGAGGGCGGCCAGCTCCCGGGGCACAAGGTGTATCCGTGGATCGCGGCTACCCGGCACGCCACCCCCGGGGTGGGCCTGATCTCTCCGCCGCCGCACCACGACATCTACTCCATCGAGGACCTCAAGCAGCTCATCTTCGATCTGCACTGCGCGAATCCGGTGGCGCGCATCTCGGTCAAGCTGGTGGCCGAGCCGGGCGTCGGGACCGTCGCCGCCGGCGTCACCAAGGCGCACGCCGACACCGTGATCGTCGCCGGGCACGACGGCGGAACCGGTGCGGCGCCGCTGACCTCGCTCAAACACACCGGCCAGCCCTGGGAGTTGGGCCTGGCCGAGGTGCAGCAGACGTTGCGGTTGAACCGGCTTCGCGACCAGGTGCGGGTGCAGGTGGACGGTGGGCTGAAGACCGGCCGCGACGTGGTAATCGCGGCGTTGCTCGGGGCGGAGGAGTTCGGGTTTGCCACCGCACCACTGGTGGTGGCGGGCTGCGTGATGATGCGGGTGTGCCACCTGGACACCTGCCCGGTAGGTATCGCCACCCAAAATCCGGTGCTGCGCAAGCGGTTCACCGGCACCCCGGAGTTCGTGGAGACCTTCTTCCTGTTCCTGGCCGACCAGGTGCGAGAGGTGCTGGCCGAGTTGGGATTCCGCACGCTGGACGAGGCGGTCGGGCACGCCGAGCTGCTGGATGTGTCGGCCGCCGTCGCCGACGGGCGGTCCCGGGGCATCGACCTGGCGCCGTTGCTGCAGGTCGCCGACTCCGATGCCGGTCTGCGCTGCACCGCCCCCGCCCGACAGGAACTGTCCGGCATCCTGGACGCCCGGCTGCTGGTCGCCGCCGAACCCGCGCTGGCGGCCGGCGAGCCGGTCCGGATCGACACCGACGTGCACAACATCGATCGGGCGGTAGGCACACTGCTCGGCGCGGAGGTCACCAGGCGTCGCGGCCCCGACGGGTTGCCGGACGGCACTATCCGGGTCGAGCTCACCGGTACCGCCGGACAGTCGCTGGGCGCGTTCCTGCCCCGCGGCGTCGAGATCACCCTCACCGGGGACGCCAACGACTACGTCGGCAAGGGCCTGTCCGGTGGGGTGCTGGCGGTGCGTCCGGACCCCGATACTCCGGTGGCGCCCACCGACGCCGGCCGCCAGGTGATTGCCGGCAACACCATCGGATATGGCGCCACCTCGGGAGCGATATACCTGCGCGGGGTGGTGGGGGAGCGGTTCGGGGTGCGCAATTCCGGGGCGCTGCTGGTATGCGAGGGCGCCGGAGACCATGCGGTGGAGTACATGACTGGCGGACGTGCGGTGATCCTCGGACCCACCGGGCGCAACGTGGGGGCCGGGATGAGCGGCGGCATGGCGTTCCTGCTGGACGCGGACCCGGCCGCGGTGAACACCGAACTGGTCGATCTGGCCGGCCCCGACGCCGGCGACACCGACTGGCTGGCCGGGGTGCTCGCCGACCACGTGGCACGCACCGGGAGCCCGCTGGCGGCCTCGCTGCTGGCGGATTGGCCCACCGCGGCCGGCCGGTTCACCCGGATCCTGCCGCGCGACTATGCCCGGGTGCTACAGGTCCGGCGGCGCGCCGCGGACGACGGTCTGGACGCCGCCCGCACCGACGAGCTGATCATGGAGGTGACTCGTGGCTGACCCGCGCGGCTTTCTGCGGTTCGAGCGGCACACCCCGGAGCATCGGCCGGTTCCGGAGCGGCTGCGGGACTGGCGCGAGGTGTACGAACCGTTCCCGGCACAGGCCACGGCCGAGCAGGCCACTCGCTGCATGGACTGCGGGGTCCCGTTCTGCCACCAGGGGTGCCCGCTGGGCAATCTGATCCCGGAGTGGAACGACCTGGTCCGGCTGAACCGGTGGGAGGACGCCTCGGAGCGGCTGCACGCCACCAACAACTTCCCGGAGTTCACCGGGCGGCTGTGCCCGGCGCCGTGCGAGGGCGCATGCGTGCTGGGCATCGACGACGAGCCGGTGACGATCAAGCTCATCGAGCAGGAGATCGCCGACCGCGCCATTGCCGCCGGCTACGGCCTGACGCCGCGACCGCCGGAGCTTGAGACGGGGCGGCGGGTGGCGGTGATCGGATCCGGTCCGGCCGGGCTGGCGGCCGCCCAGCAACTACGGCGCGCCGGGCATGCGGTGACGGTGTTCGAGCGGGAGAGCAGGATCGGCGGGTTGCTGCGCTACGGCATCCCGGAGTACAAGATGGCCTCCGCGGTGCTGGACCGGCGGCTGGATCAGCTGGCCGCCGAGGGCGTGCGCTTCCTGACGCACTGCGAGGTGGGCGTCGACCTGGCGCCGGTCGAGCTGATGGCCCGGTTCGACGCGGTGGTGGTGGCGATCGGTGCGACGGTGCCCCGGGAACTGGACCTGCCCGGCAGGCACGCTGCCGGCGTGCACCTGGCGATGGAGTACCTGGTCGGATCCAACAAGGCCGTCGAGCAGCCGGCGGGTGCGGGGCTCGCCCCGGTCGAGCCGGCGATCACGGCCGCCGGCAAGCACGTGGTGATCATCGGCGGCGGTGACACCGGGACCGACTGCTATGGCACGGCGCTCCGGCAGGGCGCGGCCAGCGTCACCCAGCTGGACATCCGGCGCCAGCCCCCGCCGACCCGGGACCCGTCGACGCCGTGGCCGACGTACCCACTGCTGCTGCGCTCCGCGACCCCCTATGAGGAGGGTGGTGAGCGGCTGTTCGGCGTGAACTCCACCCTGTTCGAGCAGCGCGACGGCGCGGTCTGCGCGATCCATCTGCAGGAGGGCACCCGGGTGCCGGGCGGCTTCGTGCCGACGCCCGGCACCGAGACCCGCATTGATGCGGACCTGGTGCTGTTGGCGCTGGGCTTCGCGGGGCCGGAGACCGGCGGGCTGGTGCGCGAGCTGGGAATCTCGGTCACCCGACGCGGCACGCTGCGCCGGGACGCGAGCTACGCCAGCAGCGTTCCGGGGGTGTTCGTGGCCGGAGACGCCGGGCGCGGGCAGTCGCTGATCGTGTGGGCGATCGCCGAGGGCCGCTCGGCGGCCGCGGGTGTGGACGCCTATCTGGCCGGGTCCTCGGCGCTGCCCCGCGCGCTGGAGCCGACGGCGATGCCGCTGGCCTGAGCGGAACCCGGCGGGACGGCGACATGGGTGAGCGCGGGCCCTTCGGAATCGTTCAAGCTGCGCCGAGTACGCTCACCGATGTGACAGCGCTCACCATGCCGGTGGGCGCCCGCTCGACTCGGAAGGTCACCGGATGAACCGCCGCGCCAAGATCGTCTGCACCCTCGGCCCCGCGACCTCCAGCCCGGAGGCCCTCGGCGACCTGGTGGCTGCGGGCATGGACGTGGCCCGGATGAACTTCTCGCACGGCGACCACGCCGACCACCGGGCGGTGTACGAGCGGGTGCGCGCCGCCGCGGAGGGCGCCGGTCGGCCCATCGGCATCCTCGCCGACTTGCAAGGTCCCAAGATCCGGCTGGGCCGGTTCGCCGACGGCCCCGTGCAGTGGGCCACCGGGGAGCAGGTCGCCATCACCGTCGACGACATTGTCGGCGACCACGACCGGGTGTCGACCACCTACGGCGGCCTGGCCAGCGACGCCCGTCCCGGCGACCGGCTACTGATCGACGACGGCAAGGTCGGGCTGAAGGTCGATGAGGTCCGCGGCAGCGATGTGATCTGCACCGTCACCGAGGGCGGTGAGGTCTCCAACAACAAGGGCATCTCGTTGCCGGGGATGAACGTCTCGGTACCCGCGATGAGCCAGAAGGACATCGACGATCTGAAGTTCGCGCTGGAACTCGGAGTCGACTTCGTGGCGCTCTCCTTCGTGCGGTCGGCGGGGGATGTGGACCTGGTGCGCGCCGTCATGGACGAGGTCGGCGCGCCGCACGTCCCCGTCATCGCCAAGCTGGAGAAGCCCGAGGCGGTGGCCAATCTCGAGGCGATCGTGCTGGCCTTCGACGGAGTGATGGTGGCCCGCGGCGACCTGGGTGTGGAACTCCCGCTGGAGCAGGTGCCGCTGGTGCAAAAGCGCGCGGTGCAGATCGCGCGGGAGAACGCCAAGCCGGTGATCGTGGCGACCCAGATGCTCGACTCCATGATCGAGCACTCCCGGCCCACCCGGGCCGAGGCATCCGACGTGGCCAATGCGGTGCTGGACGGCGCGGATGCGGTGATGCTGTCGGGGGAGACCTCGGTCGGCAGGTATCCCACACTCGCGGTGCAGACCATGGCCCGGATCATCGAGGCCGTGGAGAACGAGTCGGTGGTGGTGCCGCCACTGACGCACGTGCCGCGCACCAAGCGGGGCGTGCTGTCCTATGCCGCGCGGGACATCGGCGAGCGCTTGAGCGTGGCCGCGCTGGTGGCGTTCACTCAGACGGGCGACACCGTGCGCCGGCTGGCCCGCCTGCACACCCGGCTGCCGCTGCTGGCCTTCACGCCCATGGGCACCACCTACCGGCAGCTGTCCCTGACCTGGGGCGTGCAGGCGTTCGTGGTGCCGGTCGTCGACTCCACCGACGCCATGGTGGGTCAGGTGGACGGTGCGGTGCTGCACATCGATGGGTTCGGTACCGGGGACACCGTGGTGATCGTCGCCGGCTCGCCGCCCAACACCAGTGGCTCGACCAACCTGATCCGGGTGCACCGCGTCGGGGCCGACGACATCTGACGCTGACGCTGGGCACCAACCGGCGTCGCCGGCGCGTGCGAACTCGGCATCTCCCGTCACCCCCGTCACATTTCGGCCGAGTTGGTACGCGGCTGGAACGGTGATCAGTGCGGTGACGGGGCGGCCGGCGCCGGGGCCTACGGTGGTCAGCGTGCCGCACGTACAACTGGACTCCGATGGAGTGCCCCGCGGGCAGCTGGTGCTGGATGCGCTGGTCGCCCTGCTGGACCTGGAACGTCTGGAGGACAACCTGTTTCGCGGCCGGTCGCCGGAGGTATCGCCGATCCGGGTGTTCGGCGGGCAGGTGGCCGCCCAGTCGCTGACGGCGGTCGGGCGCACCGTTCCGCCCGAGCGGCGCGTGCACTCGCTGCACGGCTACTTCATGCGCCCCGGTGACCCGCGGGTTCCGATCGTCTACGAGGTGGATCGCGCCCGGGACGGGCACTCGTTCACCACGCGCCGGGTGGTGGCCATCCAGCACGGGGTGCCGATCTTTGCGATGTCTGCGTCGTTTCAGGTGCAGGAGCCGGGCGTGGACCACGGCATCGCCATGCCGGACGTGCCCGCCCCGGACGATCTGCCCAGCTATGCCGAGCGGCTCGCCCCCGCCCGGGAGTCGTTGCAGCCGCTGGCGAGCATTCCGCGCCCGTTCGACATCCGGTACGTCACCGACCCGCCCTGGTCGGCGCGGTCGGGCGGCCCCCGGCCCGGGGCGCGTACTCAGGTGTGGTTTCGCACCGACGGCGTGCTGCCGGATGACCCGCTGCTGCAGGTGTGCCTGATGGCCTACGCCTCCGACCTCACGTTGCTGAACTCGGTGCTGATCAACCACGGCCTGGCCAGGGGGATAGACCGGCTGCAGATGGCGTCGCTGGATCACGCGATGTGGTTTCACCGGCCGTTCCGGATGGACGGGTGGGTGCTCTACGACACGGCCTCGCCCAGCGCTTCCGGGGCCCGCGGACTCGGTATGGGGCACTTCTTCTCGGCGGACGGACGGCTGCTGTCCACCGTGGTGCAGGAGGGGCTGGTCCGGCTGCGGTAGCGGCGGCTCCGCGGATCACCCGCCGGGCGAGAGAGCGCTTCGTAGCTGGGCGACCAGCGCGTCGATGTGGTGCTGCGCCGTCGTCGGTGCTCCGACCGCCACCCGCAGCAGCGTGCGGCCGGCCACCGCGGTGTGCGACAGATATGCGGCGCCCGAGTCGTTCACGGCCTGCATCAGCGCCGCCGTCGCAGCATTGTCCGCCTCGACACCCCGCCCCGTGTGCACGTGCAGGCACACCAACCCGAGCCGCCGATGCGTGATGCGGAACCGCTCGTCACGGCCGAGCGCGTCGGCGAACCGGTCGGCCAGCGCGACACCGGATCGGATGTGGGCGGCTAGCCCGTCCGCCCCGTAGTGCCGGAGCACCGCCCAGAGCTTGAGCGCCCGGAACCTCCGGCCCAGTTGCAGGTGCCAGTCCCGGTAGTCGATCACGGTGCCGGCGTCGGACTGCGCGGTGCGCAGGTATTCCGGCGTCTGGGTCAGCGCGCCGATCAGGCTGTTCCGATCGGCCACGTATAGCGCGTCGCAGTCGAACGTGGTGAGTAGCCACTTATGCGGGTTGGTGACGTACGAGTCGGCCAGCGGCAGCCCCGCGTTGAGCAGCGCGCGATGCTCCGCCGCCACCGCGGCCACCCCCGCCCACGCCGCGTCCACATGCAGCCAGGCACCGTGCCGGGCAGCGATCGGCGCGATCTCGGCCGTCGGATCGACGGCGCCGGTGCCGGTGCTGCCGACCGCGGATACGACCATGGTGGGCACCAGTCCGGCGTCCGCGTCGGCGTCCATCGCCGTGGCCAGCGCGGCGACGTTCATGGGGCCGCCGGGGGTGACGGTGTCGACGAGGCGCAGCCGGTTCGCGCCGATACCCGCCACCGTGACGGCCTTGGCGACGCTGGAATGTGCCTCGGTGGAGCAGTACACGGTGTACCGGCCGTCGAGCCCCTCGGCGCGAGCACGCCCGCCGCTGACCCGATGCAGCGCCGCGACCAGCACGGTCAGTACTGCCGTCGACGCGGTGTCGTTGATCACGCCGCCGCCCGATCCGGTGGAGCGGAACCGATCTGGCAGGTCGAGCAGGGCGGCCAGCCAGTCCATCACCCGGGTCTCCACCTCGGTTGCGGCGGGGCTGGTGGCCCACACCATGCCCTGCACGCCCAGCCCCGAGGACAGCAGGTCGCCCAGGATGGCGGGGCCCGAGCTGTTGGCGGGGAAGTACGCGAAGAACGACGGGTGCTGCCAGTGCGTGATCCCGGGCATGACCACCTCGTCCAGGTCGGCCAGCAGCGCCTCGATGCCCTCCCCGCCGCGCGGCGGATCGACGGGGAGCGCGGCCGATATGTCGCCGGGACGGGCGGCCGAGCGGACCGGGAACGATTCGATGCGCTCGTAGTAGTCGGCCAGCCAGTCGATCACCGCATGTCCCTGGCGGCGGAATTCCTGCGGATCCAGATGGTTCGCGGCGGTGACGGGCTTCGGCGGGCTCATTCCGGCACTGTAGCCAGCGGCGCGGCGAGCCGGCCGGTGCGGGTTCAGGCGACGGCCACCCCCTGGTCGGCCATGGCCACCCGCATCAGCAGGGCGGCCTCCGGGCCAACGATTCCGTCGAGCAGTTCCACCAGCCGCCCGGCAAACGCCGCGCCGTGCCCGACGTCGGCCGGGTCACCCAGGTGGTGCGCGATCTCGTGCAGCACCACCAGTTCGCGCAGCGCCCACGCCCGGTTGCCGCGGTGTAGCGGCAGCGCGACCGTGGCAGTGTCCGGTTCGTAGTGGGCCCGCGACGCGCTGCGCCGTTCCCGCACCGTCACCGCTCGGCCGGCCGTCTGCGGCCACCTGTCCCGCACCCACCGCAGGGCCAACACGGCGTCGATGTAGGCCTGCACGGAGCCTAGGTCCGCGAAGTGCCGTTCCGGGGGCAGCGTCAGCCGCGAACCGGCCACCTCGACGACCGGGAACTCGGCCGACCGGTCCAGGATTCGCGCGACCTGGTCCTCGGCGGCATACAGCGCCACCCGCTGGGAGTCTCGCGCCCGGTTCGGGGCAGTGCTCGGATGCTCCGTCACCGCAGGGCTCCGATCGTGGGTGGGTCGGGGGGCTTCGTCACCGCCGTGCCCCGGCCGGAGACGTCGTCACCGTCCGATACCCGCCGGCGCACCGCCGATTTCCCGCTCGGTTCCCAGCCGGGCGGTGCGGGCGGCGCGGTCGCCGGCCCGGCTGGCGTGCGCCGAGTGCCCGGCGGACGCAGCGGAACCCTGCCAGGTACCCCGGGCGGTGGTGTGTGCCCGATAGTGGTCGACCAGTTCGATCTCCTTGTCCCGCAGGGCCAGTGCCACTCCCGCCGTCGGGCGCCGCTCGACCACCCGGTCGGTGGCCGCCTGGCGGGCCTCGTGCAGCCGCCGGCCGATCCGCTGGGCGTAGGCCCGCTGGAAGCTCAGGCGGGCGGTGATCGGGCTGACCGGCCGGAGTTCCCAGCGCCGCTGCTGCGCCGACCAGCGCTCGACCTGTTCGGTGGCGTACCGGCGGGACTTGATGAACTCGTCGGAGGACCGCACCATCTGCACGACCAGCGAGGCGTACAGCGCATGGGTGGTGTCCAGATCGGCGTCGAACCCGTAGGCGAACACCCGGGTCGAATCCCGGGCGATGTCGCAGCGCACGTCGTTGGCCCGCGCAATGGCCAGGAACAGCTCCACATAGGTGCGCAGCCCACGCCTGCCGTGCTCGCCGATGACGACCTCGCGCTGGGTGGGGGTGGCACGGCGCTCCTTGCTGATCGTGTGGGCCCGCGCCACCGCCAGGTCCACCGACGCCTCGGTGGCCAGCCGCTGTGCGGCCTGCAGGAAGGCGTCGGCCTCGTGTTCGTTGTCGGTGGATTCGGCCTTGCGCAGCAGTGCCGCGATGCGGGTCAGGGTCTTCTCGCTCACCCGCCCATTGTTCCCCGCGGGTCCGACACCGGGGCGCACGGACCGGATCGGGAGCGGACGTCTATCGTGGGTTCTCCAATGTCGAGTCGGCTGATTCTCGGAAAGTGAGGTAGCCGAGTCGTGTGTTGCGGGCCACACTGAGAGCGATCGACACCCGCGGCGAACGGAGGACCAGCGTCGATGGCTGGACGGGGCGAGCTCGGCAGGAGCGCTGACGAGTCCATGGGAACGACCGGCGAGGGGGCGGCCCGGCAGCGATTCGGCAGGGGTGCGGCCTTCATCCAGGGAGCCGTCGTGCCGATCCACGAGGCGCGAATTCCCATCGTGGACAGCGGGTTCACGCATTCCGACGTCACCTACGATGTGGTGTCGGTCTGGCATGGGCGCTTCTTCCGGCTGGACGATCATCTGGACCGCTTCCTGCACAACGCCTCGAAACTGCGGCTGCGCCTGGAACACGACCGGACCGCGGTGCGGCAGATCCTGCTGGACCTGGTGGCTCGCACGGGGATCCGGGACGCCTACGTGAGCATGATGGTGACCAGGGGGTGGTCGCCCTCCGGATCGCGCGATCTACGCACCTACGCCAACCAGTTCTACGCCTATGTCTTGCCGTTCGTGTGGGTGTTCTCCCCGGAGCAGCAACAGGCCGGCGTGCGGGCCGTAATCAGCCCGGTGGAGCGAATCTCGGACCGTGCAGTGGATCCGCGGGTGAAGAACTACCACTGGGGTGACCTGATCCGGGCCACCTGGGATGCGGTGGACCGTGGAAACGAGACCGGCATCCTGCTGGACCGCTACGCGAATGTCACCGAGGGCCCCGGTTTCAATGTCTTCGCCGTGGTCGACGGAGTGCTGCGTACCCCGAAGACCGGGTGTCTACTGGGCATCACCCGACAGACAGTGCTGGAAATCGCGGCCGAGGCGGGCATTCCCGCGCAGGTGGGTGACCTTCCGGTGGCCGAATTGCGCTCCGCGCAGGAACTGTTCTTCACCACCACCGCCGGCGGCGTGATGCCGGTCCGCACCCTGGACGACCGGCCGGTCGGTGACGAGTTCCCCGGCCCGATCACCACCAGCATCCGGGAGCAGTATTGGCGGGCGCACGACGACCCCCGATACGCCACCGACGTCGACTATGGGTAGCCGATCGCGGATCCGCGGGGCGGGCGGGTGATCGACTGGACATGGCACGCTACGAGACTGAATTGGTAGCCGATGCAGTAACGGAAGATGGCAGGAGAATGCAGATGATCGGAAGGACCACTCGTCGCAGGGGTGTGCTGGCCGCGGTCGGCCTGACCGCGGTGCTGGGCATGACGATGGCGGCCTGCGGAAGCGGTGGTGGAGGCGGTTCCGGGTCCGGGGAACTCACCTTTGTTGCCTTCGGCGGCAGCACGCAGGATGCGATGACCAAGGCCATGGTCGACCCATTCGCCCAGGAGAGCGGCGTCAAGGTGACCAGCGACCAGCCGACCGACTACGCCAAGATCAAGGCAATGGTGGAGGCCGGCAATACCACCTGGGACGTCGTCGATGCCGACGTCCCGATCGTGATGCAGGAATGCGGCACGCTGTTCGAGAAGATCGACATGTCGAAGATCGATACCTCCGACATTCCGGATAATCTCAAGGTCACCGACTGCGGTGTGCCGAACTATCGCACCGGGGTGGTGCTGTACTACAACACCGAGGCCTATGCCGGTAAGCCGGCGCCGGATTCATGGGATGCGTTCTTCGACACCAAGACCTACCCCGGCAAGCGGGCTATCGGAGCCGATCCGCTGTACGTGGTCGAGGGAGTGATGAAGTCGATCGTGCATGACAATGACAAGGTTTACCCGATCGACTTCGACAAGGTCTTCGCGAAGCTGGACACCATCAAGAGCGACCTGGTGACCTGGAATACCGGTGCCGAGGCAGTGCAGATGATGTCCAGCAAGCAGGTCAACATGATCATCACCTGGCCGGGCCGCGCGTCCGTCGCGGTCGACGACGGCGCCCCCTATGCCCCGGTCTGGAATGCCAGCGTCTTCGCCTACGACGTCTGGGCGATCCCGAAGGGCGCGCCACACGCCGATGAGGCCATCAAGTTCATCAACTACGCGATCGGCGCCGGCCCGCAGAGCGAGTTCGCCAAGCAGGTCGCCTACGCGCCGATCAACACCAAGGCCACCGTGCCCGCCGAGTCCACCACCATCGGCAAGTTCTCGATGACCTTCGACAAGCAGGACAAATACGATGTGCTGCAGCGCAACCAGAAGTGGTGGGCGGATAACTGGGACATGGCACACAACAAGTTCAGCGCCTGGAGCGTCGGATAGCGCGGTGCCGCTTCGACCAATGGCAAGACCGATGCGTGGGCCAGACGGGCTGACGAAGGGATGACGAGGGTGACGGAGACCGCCGGCGGGATCGCCCGGCGCGAGAAGTTCCGCGGCGCCGGGGCAATACCCGGCGTCGTGGTCCTGATGGCGGTCTTCGTCGCGCCCCTGCTGTTTATGCTGTGGCGCAGTTTCAGCGAGCCGACCCTGGGCCTGCAGCACTACGCGGCGGTGTTCACCGACCGCACCTCGCTGGTCATCATCCTGCGGACCCTCGAGGTCAGCGTCATCGTCGCCGTGGTGACGGTGCTGCTGGCCTACCCGTACGCGTACCTGATGACCATCGCGACGCCGTCCTGGCGGACCGTGCTGACACTGATCGTGCTGATCCCGTTCTGGACCAGCCTGATGGCCCGGACGTTCGCCTGGTACGTGCTGTTCCAGTCCAACGGGCCGCTGGACCATCTCTTTGAGTCGCTGCATCTGGGTGGTCTCAACATTCTGGGCTCCGCGGTGGCGGTGACCATCGGCATGGCGCAGGTCATCATGCCCTTTGCGGTGTTCCCGCTGTACTCCACGATGCAGGGCATCGACCGAACGCTGCTGCAGGCCGCACAGGGGCTTGGCGCGCGGCGGCACGTGGCATTCGCCCGGATCTATCTGCCGCTGTCTCGCCCGGGGATCATCTCCAGCTGGTTCCTGGTCTTCGTGCTATCGCTGGGCTTTTACGTCACCCCGCAGATTCTCGGCTCCTCGCACAACGCCCTGCTGTCCCAATACATCGCGATCAAGATCGGCGACCAGCTGGACTTCGGATTCGGCAGCGCCCTCGCCGTGGTGCTGGTCATCGTCACCGGGGTCATCCTCGGCGCGCTGGGCGGAGCCGCCAAGGTGGGTTCCGGCGCCACGATCGAGAGGGTGTGACGTGCCGGCCAGCAGAGCGCGAGGGCGCAAGCCGGTGGTGCTGACGATCGTCTGCACCATCGTGGCGATCTGGCTCATCCTGCCGACGCTCATCGTCATTCCGGTCAGCTTCTCCGCGACGAAGACGTTCAGCTTCCCACCCAAGGGCTGGTCCCTGCGCTTCTACCGGAACCTGTTTTCCAGCGACGTGTGGCGTCAGGCGATCATCCATTCGTTCACCGTCGGGCTGTTGGTCGCCGTGGTGGCGACGGTGCTGGGCACCCTCGCCGCCATCGCGCTGGTCAAGATGCGCCGGCGGTGGTCGGGCCTGTTGAACGGGTTCCTGTTGGCGCCGTTGATCTTTCCCGGGATCGTGGTGGCCATCGCGATCTACGGTGCCTACCTCCGGCTGGGGCTCGTCGGCACCTACACCGGGTTCGTGCTGGCGCATACCGTGCTGGCGCTACCGTTCCCGATCGTCACCGTTACTGCCGGGCTGCGCGCCCTGGATCCCAACTATGCCAAGGCGGCAGCGGGCCTGGGAGCCACGCCGTGGAATCGATTCACCCAGGTGACCGTGCCACTAATCCTGCCCAGCGTGCTGTCCGGTGCGCTGTTCGCGTTCATGACGTCCTTCGACGAGATCGTCGTCGGGCTGTTCATCCAGGACGCGTCGTTTAGGACCCTACCGGTGGAGATGTATGTGAGTGTCACCAGCGAGACCGACCCCACCATCGCCGCGGCGGCCACCGTGGTCATCGTGCTGAGCACGTTGGCGATCGTGGGATTCCATGCCACCCGAGTGGTCCGACGCAAGGGAGCCGCACGCGGTGTCTGAGCAGGCGCAGATTGAGCTGACCGATGTGGTGATGTCCTACCCGGGCGGCGCCCGCCCGGCCGTCGATGGCATCAGCCTGGCGGTGCAGCCCGGTGAGCTGCTGACCCTGCTGGGGCCCAGCGGATCGGGCAAGAGCAGCCTGCTGAACATCATCGCCGGATTCCTCGCGCCCACCTCGGGCCGGGTGAGCATTCGCGGCACCGACGTCACCACGTTGCCACCGCATCGGCGCGACATCGGGATGGTCTTCCAGAACTACGCGCTGTTCCCGCACATGACGGTGGCGCAGAACGTCGAATTCCCACTGCGGCAGCGCAAGATCGCGGGGCCCGAACGGAACCAGCGGGTACGGCAGGCCCTGGAATTGGTGCATCTGGCGGAGCGAGCGGCCAGCAAGCCCGATCA
Source organism: uncultured Actinomycetes bacterium (assembly GCA_937926105.1). The sequence continues at coordinate 195,080 of CALANS010000182.1, forward strand.
GCTCTCCGGAGGTCAGCGGCAGCGCGTCGCCCTGGCCAGGGCCGTCGTTTTCGACCCCGAACTGCTGCTGATGGATGAGCCACTGGGCGCGCTGGACAAGGCGCTGCGCGGCGAGCTGCAGGAGGAGATTCGGCGGCTGCACCGGGTGGTCGGCAAGACGCTGGTGTTCGTCACACACGATCAGGAAGAGGCGCTCGCGCTGTCCGACCGGATCGCGGTGATCAAGGACGGTCGCGTCGACCAGATCGGCGCCGCGCACGAGGTGTACGAGCGGCCCAGCTCGCTGTTCAGCGCGCGATTCCTGGGCGAGTCCACGATTCTCACCGGCACCCGCGGGGTCGGCGAGGCAGCCGTGACGACGCCGTTCGGCGCCTTCCGGGTGGGGATATCGCTGCCCGATCGGCGCGGCGAGGTATCCCTGATGATCCGCCCCGAGCATGCCTGGCTGCAGCCCCGTAATGCTGCGGGAGCCCAGCCCCCGGAAGATGTGTCGCCCGATGTGGACTGGGTGGCCGCGGTGGTCGCCGATGTCGTCTACCAGGGCAGTAGCCGCAAGGTTCGGCTGACCATCGGCGCCGATACCCGGGGTGTCGTGCTGGAGGGCGCCGCCGATCGCAGTACCTGCGCGCCCGGCGACGAGGTGTACCTGCTGTGGAAGGTCGACGACGCGTGGATCGTGTGACGGGGCGGTGCGGCCGATCCCCGGGGTGCGGCGCGTGCCGCCGGGCCGGTGAATACGGGTGACGCAGCTGGCTGTGGTCACGGGGGGTACCTCTGGTATCGGGCGGGCAACGGTGCAGCGGCTGGCCCGGGACGGGCTACGGGTGCTGTTCTGCGGGCGGGGCGAGGCCGCCGGACGGGTGGTCGAGTCGGTCGCTCCCGGGTCTAGATTCGTCTGTTGCGACCTGGCGGTGCCCGAGCAGCGGGCCGGGCTGATCGAGGCGGTTCGCGCCGAGGTCGGCGCGGGGCTGATCGGGTTGGTCAACAACGCGGGAATGTCCTGCCGCAAGCCGTTCGACTCGACCGATGACGAGGAGATGGGCCTGCTGCTCACGGTCAATCTGAGCGGCGTCATGGTGCTGACCCGGGAACTGCTGCCGGAGCTGCTGGCAGCGCGCGGATCGATCGTGTCGGTGTCCTCCATTGCGGGCCTGCGTGGTCACGATCAGCTGGCGGCCTACAGCGCGACCAAGGCGGCGGTGGCCAACCTGATGCAGTCGCTGGCGGTCGAGTACGGCAACCGGATCCGGTGCAACGCCGTCTGTCCCGGGCAGATCTGGACCCGCATGACCGAGGACGAGGATGCGGTGGTCCGGCAGATCGAGGCGCGGGTTCCGGCGGGCCGGTTCGGCCGGCCGGAGGAGGTGGCAGCGGTGATCGCCTGGCTGCTGTCCGCCGAGTCCAGCTACGTGAACGGAGCGGTGATCCCGGTGGACGGCGGCGAGTCCGCTGGATTCGCGCGGCTGCCGGGCAAGACCGCGGCGGAATGGGTGTGACGGGCATCGCGGCGGCGGCCCGGGCCGGCTCGCGCCGGGCACAGTCACAACGCTTCGAGGATGGCGAATGCCAGGTAGACGCTGGTGAGTACCAAGGGCTCTCGGATCGGGCCGCCCAAAATGCGTTCCGCGCTGCGCAGGCGGCTACGCAGCGAGTTGGGGTGCAGATGCAGGGCCTCGGCGGTCGCCGGGATGCTTTGCGCGTTCCGCAGGTATTCTCGGACCGCCTCGAGCGCCAACGGCTGGCGCTGCAGGGCATCGACGAGCCGCCGCGCCCGCGCCACCGCCTCCGGCTGGTGCAGCTGCCCGGCCGCCCACAGCGACAGCGGCATCGAGCCGGCGTCGATATAGCCGCCCGCGTGCCACTTCTCGGTGGGCGCCAGCAATCCGGTGTCGGCGCAGCGCAGTGCGTGGGACGCCCGCTCGGCGGCGTCCCGGGCGCAGCGGATGTCGCGGAACGGGCCGGCCACACCGAACGTGGTGCCGGTGCCGGCGAGCAGGGTGGCCATGCGTTCGCGGGACGTCTGCACGATCACCGTCACCGCACGGTCGGAATGCGCGATCAGGTACGGGACGCCTGCGTCATCCAGGGCGGTCTCCACCGATTCGGGGCGGGTCTGCGCGGAGTGCCGCGGCCGGCACACCACCGCGTGCAAATCCTCTCCGCGGCGAAAACCCAGGTCGCCCAGCATGGCCGCGAGACGCGCGTGCTGTGCCGGGTCCGCGTCGGCAGCCCGGATCGGGGTCGCGTCCGCCGCGGTGCTCATCGGGGTGGCTGCAGCGCCGTCCCGCTGCAGCAACAACCTCAGCAGGTGCTCCCGCAGCGCCTGGGACACCGCGGGTCGGTGCGCTCTGGAGGCGACGGACAGGGCCACCAGGCGCGCGGTGGCGCTCATGGCGGCTGCCACGAATCCCCCGTGCGGCGCGGTGGCGGGCGTGCGGGCAACCAGCCACCCGGTGTGGTGGTCGTTGATGGTGCACGGGCAGACCAGGAACGAGCCGGTGCCGTGCGAGATCGTGGTGACGGAATGCCGCGACAGCCGGTCGAACGTTCCGGGGCCCAGGTCGAACAACGGGTACCCGGTGCCCTCGTGCCGGCCCGCGGAGTTGAAGTGCTCGACCGGAATCTCCAGCAGCGAGCTGAGGTTGGCGACGAGTTGATGCTCGGGGTAGGCGCTGGTGCTCAGCGACGAGTCGAAACCGGCCAGCAGGTAGTCGTAGGTGGCCAGGCTGCGGTTCAGCAGGCCGTCGCCGGCCTCCAGCAACATCTTGTTGACCTCGGCGATGATGATGCGCACCGGGACGTGGTACGGGACCACGAACAGCGGCAACTCCAGCCGGGTCGCCTCCTGCACCAGCGCCGCGGGGACCTGCCGGGTGGCGATACCGACGCAATAGCCGAGCCCGGCCACTCCCTGCCCGACCAGGCGCTGGATGAGTTGGCGTTGCTGCGTCGGGCGACCGCGCACCTGCAGGCCGGCCGTGAGCAGCACCCACCGGTCCGCGAGCCATTGCTCCGGCTGCGGGACATCCGTCATGTGGATGCCCAGCACGGTGGTCTCGGCGGCCCGCGCGGCCGGGGTAATGGTGTACAGCTCGAAGTCCGGTCGGTCGAGGATGTCTTGCAGGGTGACTCCGGGACGGAACGCCGGCTGTGCCATCGGCGCATCGTAACGTGCGAGGCGAGATTTCCCCGGCGACGGGGCAGGAGGAGGGACGGCGGTGCTCGGCCGAGTTCTGGATGATCCGATGCCCCCGGTGTCTCCCGAACAGGCGGAGCGCTTGGCGGACAAATACTTCGGACTGCTTGCCACGGCCACACCGCTGGCGGGGGAGCGGGATCGAAACTTTCACCTGGTGGATCGTGATGGTGCCGGGTGGGTGCTGAAGGTGGTGCACCCCGCGGAGGAACCGGAGTTCACCGAGCTGCAAAGTCGAGTGCTGCTGCACATCGCGGGACGCGATCCGTCGCTGCGGGTGCCGCGGGTGCGTCGTCCCGTTGCCGGCGGGACGTCTGCGGTGTGTGAGGCGTCCGACGGTGTGCCCGCCGGCTGCCGGGTGCGGGTGTACACCTACCTGTCGGGCACTCCGCTGCAGATCGGCTCCGGCACGCGGCGGCTGCGCATGTCGCTGGGGTCGTTCCTGGGCCGGCTGGACCGGGCGCTGAGTGACCTGTCGGTGCGGGTACGGCCGACGGGTCTTGCGTGGGACGCCCAGCACGTCGGTCGATTCGGGGACCTGTTGCGCCGCACGGAGCCTGCGCTGGTCAGCGGATTTTTCGAGCATTTTGGGGAGCACACGTCACCGGCTCTACGCACGGCCCGTCGGCAACTGATCCACAATGATTTCAATCCGAGGAACGTGCTCACCGGCGACGACACGGATCAGGTCGTCGGGGTGATCGACTTTGGCGACATGGTGCACGGCCCGCTGATCCAGGATCTGGCTACCGCGGCCGCCTACCAGATCGGCGAACAGGGCCCGCCGCTGCAAGGCCCGGGAGACGTGATCCGTGGCTATCACGCCGTGATGCCGTTGCGTCACGACGAGTTCGACCTGCTGCTGGATCTGATCCGGGCCCGGCTGCTGTTGACGATCGCCATCACCTCCCGCCGCGCGCAGGCGGGGCACGCCGACCCGCGGTACATCCTGCGCAACAGCGGATTGGCCAGGCGCAGCCTGGAGCGGCTGGCCACGATGCGGTGCACGGACGCGGCAGACCTGCTGCGGGCTCAGTGCGGAGTGGAGTGAGGAAACGATGACGCAGCGCGCACATCACCCAGATACGTTGCTGGACAGGCGGTCGCACGTGTTGGGAGGGTCCTACCGGCTGTTCTATGACCGCCCGGTCGAGTTCGTGCGCGGCGAGGGCGTATGGCTGTTCGACCCGGACGGCGCCCGCTACCTGGATGCCTACAACAACGTGCCCTGCGTGGGCCACAGCCACCCGCGGGTGGTGCAGGCAATGGCGCGCCAGGCCGCCATGCTCAATACCCACACCCGGTACCTCACCGAGCAGATCGTCGACTACGCCGAGCGACTGGTCGGGTACCTCCCGGGTTCGCTGGACCGGGTCGTGCTGACCTGCACCGGGAGCGAGGCCAATGATCTGGCCTACCGGATCGCGCGGTGTGCCACCGGCGGCGTCGGAGTGGTGGTCTCCCGACACGCGTACCACGGCGTGACGAGTGCGGTGGCTGGGTTCTCGCCCTCCTTGGGGACTGGGGTGGATCCGTGGGTCCGAACGGTGACGGTCCCGTCGGTGGCCGACCAGGCGGGGGCCGAGGACCTGGCGGCGCAGGTACGCGAGGCGACAGAGGATCTGCGCCGCAACGGGTACGCGCCGGCCGCCCTGATCATGGACACGGTCTTTGCCAGCGACGGGATCCTGCCGGGCGCGATCCTGGCTCCCGCGGCCGAGGTGATGCGCGGGGCGGGTGGGCTGGTGATCGCCGACGAGGTGCAGGCCGGTTTCGCCCGGCTGGGACCGGCGATGTGGGGATTCGAGCGGCACGGTCTGGTGCCCGACATCGTCACCCTCGGCAAGCCGATGGGCAACGGCTACCCCCTCGCGGGGGTGGTGTGCCGGCACGAGCTCGCCGACACCTTCGGTGCCCGGACCCGCTTCTTCAACACCTTCGGTGGCAACCCGGTGGCCTGCGCCGCGGGTCTCGCGGTGCTGGACGTGATCGAGCGGGACGGACTGCGGCGGCAGGTAGCGGAGGTCGGCGCACTGCTGCTGGGCGGGTTGCGCGAGCTGGCTACCCGGCACCGGAGCATCGGCGGGATCCGGGGCGCTGGCCTGTATCTGGGGGTCGATATCGTCGATGCGGATGGTGACGACGGTGCGGCGAGCCGGCGGGTGAGCAACGCGCTGCGGAACCGGCGGGTGCTCGTCGGGACCTGCGGTCCGAGCGGCGCGACGCTGAAGGTCCGCCCGCCCCTGGTGTTCCGGCCCGAGCATGCAGATCGGCTGCTGTCCGCCCTGGACGAGGCGTTGGATGAGGTCGAGGCAACGGCCTGACCCGGGCTTGATCCTGTGCCTGACCCTTTGGCCTGACCCCGTGGCTTGATCCTGTGGCGGGTCACGGCGGGCCCACCACGAGATCGGGGCCCAACCCCACCCCGGATCGGGGGGTACCCCGATAGCGTCCGGGCCCGGCATCGGGCAGGGTCGTAGTTATGATCAACTTGGTCCCGGCGGAGCCGGCCAGCCGACCGCCGTCAGCTCCGTCTCCGCGACCGCCGTCAGCTCCGTCTCCGCACGGGTCGGTCACGGCCCAGCGCGAGCCGGCCGACCGGTCCGGGCGGCGCCGTTCGCCGGCATCGCGCCGAGTGCTCTCGCCCCGCGCCGCTCGGTGGTGGATCGCCGGGGCATCGATGGCGCTCGGAGTGCTGCAGGTGCTGGCGCTGCCCGAGCGAGACCCATTCACCCAGACCCTGTCCAGCTACGAATACACCGACTGGGGGTGGTTGTTCCCGCTGTCGCTGGTGCTGTTCGGGGTGGGGATCCTGCTGCTGGTGGCGCAATTGGCCCGGACGGCTCGCACGCCCCGCGCGTTGCTCACCGGCGCGGCGGTGGCCTCGTGGGTGACGGCGCTGTTTCCGTCGGGTGATTCGGCGGCCGGCGGATCCTGGTGGGGCGAGGTGCATCGGTGGGGCTCGATCGCGCTGGTCGTGCTGGTGCTGGGGGCGACGCTGCTGCTGCGCCGGAGCGGGCAGCTGGCGGCTGGCTCCCGGGTCGCGCTGCGCCTGGTGCTGGTCGCGGCCGGTGCTGGCGCGGCATTCCTGGCAGGGCAGGCGGTGAAGTCCCCGGAGGCGTCGCTGCTCGGCCAGGCACCGTTGGCCGGAGGGCTGACCCAGCGCATCCTGGTAGCGGCGGTCGCGGCCGCCCTGCTGGTGATCGCGGCGCACGCGACGGTCTCGCGCGGTCGCCCCACCGCATGATCCGGGCGGCCTACGCGGCGGGGGAAGCCGGGGACGGCCCACCGCGAAGGTGACGGACCGACACCAGCGCGGAAGCCAGACACACGGCGGCCGTGACGCCGAAGGCCGCCGGGAACGCCCACGCGTCGGCGAGTCCGCCCGCGACTAGGGGGCCGACCATGGATCCCACGTCACCGATGACCTGGTAGGCCGCGATCACCGAGCCGCGACGTCCGTTCGCGACGTCACCCAGGATGGCGCTGGGGCCCACCGCCTGCGCGGAGGCGCCCACCCCCAGCACCACCATGCCTACCAGCATCAGCCACAGGGCGGGCGGGGCGGTCAGTGCGGCCATGCCGAGGGCGCCGGCCAGGCCGCCGACGAACACCACACCGACTCGGTTCCGCCGATCCGACCAGCGCCCGAACGGCAACAGCAACAGCGCGTTCACCGCCGCAGCCACCGCCAGCGCGTAGCCACTCCACGCTTCGCTGAGCAGCAGGGCCTCCGTGATGAACAGCGGCACGATCGCGGTGCGCACCGATACCGCCCACTTGTCGGCCAGGTCGGCGACCAGCGCGACCCGAAACTCCGGCAGCCGTAAGGCTTCCCGCATGCCTTCGGTGGCGCTCTCGGGGGCGCTCGGACCGGCGGCACGGCGCGGTACACGGGGTAGCGCCCCGAACGCGACCACCGCGGCGATCGCCAGCGTCCCGGCGTAGAAGAAGAATGGCGTGCGTAGGCTGATGGCCGTGAGCGGGCCCCCGATCACCGGGCCCAGCACGCCGCCCAGCAGGAACGAGCCGGACCAGACCCCCATGGCCCGCCCCCGAACCTCCGATGGGACCCGGGTGGCCATCACCGATGCGGCCGCGACGCTGAACATCGCCGATCCGGCTCCGCCGGCGCCCCGCAGCAGCAGCAACTGCAGGTAGTCCCCGCTCAGCCCCGCCAGCGCGCTGGAGACGGCCACGATCACCAGTCCGATGCCCAGCACCGGGCGGGCCCCGAATGCGTCGACCAGCCGGCCCACGCCGAACGCCGACGCCATCCGGGCCGCGGCGAACATGCTGATCACCAGGGCGGCTGCCGTGCGCCCCACACCGAACTCGCGGGCGAACACCGGCAACGCCGGAGCCAGGATGCCGAATCCCACCGCGACACAGATCGCGATGACCGACAGGATCCAGACGACGACCGGCAGCCGCTGTTGATCGCCGGTTCCGGTGGGCGGGTCCCTGGGCGTCACCGCACGAGTCTGGCCGGTGGCGGGGCGGCCGGACCGGGCGGGGGTCCCTGGTCGGTCCCCGGCGGCCTCGCGGATTAGTTCGTGCTGCGCACCCACCCGTCGGACCGGAACATCGACTGGTCGGTGGGCCGGTGATCGTTGAAGATCGTCGTCTGCTCTGAGGTGACGGTGACATCGTCCACGTACACGCCCCGGCCGTGGTACAGGTTGTCGGTGCTGTAGCGCCAGCGCAGGTGCACCGGCCCGACCCAGCCCGACAGATCCGCCCGCGCCTGCACCCACTGGTGGCCCTCGTAGCCGGAGATCGCCCCGGTGGTCTGCTCCGACAGCCGCGCGCCATCGATGGTGAACGGCACGTCGGACCAGGTCTCGCCGTCGGTGGAGGCCTGCAACCGCAGGAAGTCGTATCCCGGCTCGGTGTCGTACCACAGCTGGAAGCTCAGGGTGGACGACGCCGGCAGCGTCAGCGGCAGGGTCAGGGTGGTGACGCTCTTGTCCGCCATGCCCGCGAACCAGGCCTGCCCTTCTTGGTGCGGGCGGACCGCAATGGCCCGGGCGAGGTCGTAGGCAACGGCGCGTCGGGATGGGTTGGTGGATCCCCAATTCCGGCTCGGGTGCACGCTGTTGGTTAGCAGGATCACGAACGAGTGTGTGGTCGGGTCGATCACCAGCGAGGTGCCGGTGAAGCCGGTGTGCCCGATAGTGAACGGCGTGGCCAGCGCGCCCATCAGCCAGTGCTCGTAGGTCTCGAAGCCCAGCCCGTCCGGACCGGGGATCGATGGGTCGTGGTCCATCATCTGTTCCACGGCGTCGCGCGACAGGATCCGCGTGGTGCCATACTGGCCGCCGTTCAGGATCGTCTGGCACAGGATCGCCAGATCGTGCGCGGTGGAGAACACGCCGGCATGCCCGGCGACACCTCCCAGTGCCCAGGCATTCTCGTCGTGGACCTGTCCCCACACCAGCCCGCGGTCGGGCACCAGCTGATACTCCTCGGCGGCGATCCGGTATTTCAGCGCCGCCGGCGGGTTGTACATCGTGTCGGTCATGTGCAGCGGCCCGGTGATCCAGTCGTGCACCAGCGCGTCCAGGGCCCGGCCGGTGATCGTCTGTTCCACGAACTGCAGCGTGATGAAGTTGATGTCGGAGTAGATGTAGGTGCTGCCGGGCTCGGCCTGCAGGGGCGTGGCGTAGATGGCATCGACCATCTGCTGGTGCGACGAGTAGGTCCACAACGGCGGTGACGGATCCGGCGGCATGCCGGAGGTGTGGGTGAGCAGTTGTCGGATCGTGATGCCAGCCTTGCCGTTCTGCGCGAACGCGGGAATGTAGGAGGCCACCGTCGCATCCAGTGACAGCGTCCCGGCGTCCACCATGTGCATCGCCACGATGGTGGTGAACAGCTTGGACAGCGACGCGAGGTCGTAGATCGTGTCGGTGGTGGTGGGGATCCACTGGTCGCGGGGGAGCTCGTCGCCCTGCTGGTCGGCATAGCGCAGGTTGTAACCCTCGGCCGCGTATTCGGCCACGACTCCGTTGCGGGCGGCCAGTACCACGCTGCCCGGATATTCGGCGTGCCCGCCCGCGCCCGTCCCCGGGTCCGACCCGTGCGCGGCGTCCGCCGGGATGAGGTCGGCGTACTGCGCGATCAGGTGTGCCTGTCCCGGGGTGCCGAATTGTAATGTCTGGCCACCGTGACCGACCAGCTCGTCGAGGGTGGCGCCCCCGCTGGTGGTCACCGACACCGCAGGAGTATCCGCCGCGACGGGGGTGAGCGAGGACGCGAGCAACGCGGTGGTGGCCATGGACGCTACGACTGCCATGTGCCGGATCCTGTGCATCACGATTCCTTCCGATAGATCAGGAATGTCTCTCGCAGGGTGGCGAACTGGGCGAGCTCGTCCTGCCAGCCGGCCGCGATCTCGTCGGTGGACCTGCCGGCCTCCACGGAGGTGCGGATCCACGTCGATCCGGACAGGTAGTCGACCCAGTCGGGCTGAAATCCAGGCCCGCCGTCGATGGCGTACCCGTCGAAGCTCCAGTCGTCCGGGTACAGCTGGCGCGCGGTGACCATCACGGCCACGGCGGTTCGGATCGGGTCGAAGGAATCCCTATCGGTGACGTAGACCTGCACTCCCGCCACCGTGCTGGCCGGCGCGGAATACTTGCTGAACGTGGGGACGAAGTAGTTCTCCCGGAAGCCGGCCCCGGGCAGTCGCTGTGCCGCGAGAGCGTCACGCAGCTGAAAGTCGCAGTACGGCGCGCCGATGAGTTCGAAAGGCCGTGTGGTTCCGCGCCCCTCGGCGAAGTTGGTGCCCTCGAACATGCCGAAACCCGGATAGACGAGGGCGGTATCCAGTGTCGGCATGTTGGGTGACGGCATCACCCAGGGCACACCCGTCCGGTCGAAGTACTGACCACGGCGCCAGCCCCGCATGGGCACGACCTTCAGGTCCGCGCGCTTGCCTCCCGCGTCGGCCGGGAGGAACTGGTCGTTGAACAGCTGCGCGAGTTCCCCGACCGTCATGCCGTGCTGCTGGGCGATGGCTTTGACGCCGACTCCAGAGGAGAATTCGGGATGCAGTACCGGACCGGTTGCCGCGCGGCCGCCCAGCGGGTTGGGCCGGTCCAGCACCACGAACGGCAGCCCCATGATCGCCGCCGCGGCCATCGACCGGTACATCGTCCAGATGTAGGTGTAAAAACGTGTGCCCACGTCCTGGATGTCGAACACGACGACGTCGACGCCGGCGTCGCTGAAGGTGTCCACGGTCGCCGAGATTCCCGCGCCGTACAGGCTGTACACCGGCAGGCCGGTCGCCGGATCGGTGAAGAATCCCTCGCTGCCACCGGCCTGGGCGGTGCCGCGGAACCCATGCTCCGGGCCGAAGACCGCGACCAGGTGCACGCCATCGGATCTGTGCATCACGTCGACCTCGTGTGTCAGGTCGCGTGTGACGGCGGTGGGATTGGAGATCATCCCGACTCGCTGACCGTGCAGCAGGCGGTAGCCGTCAGCCGCGAGCACGTCGAAACCGGTTGCCACCGTGCCGTTCCATCCGCGGCTCGGTGGCGGACTCGCGGCGGCCGGGCCGGCAAGCTCGACCGACAACCCCGTGGTGGCCACGGTGATGGCCGCCGCCGACAGGAAGTCTCGCCGTCTCATCGCTCCTCCTCGCAATCGGTGGGACCTGATCTGTCCCGAACGTCCTCGCCTCGGCTAACCGGGCGAATCTGGCTGCACCGCAGGGCGATTCGTCGGCGCTGTGTTTCGTCGGTGCTGTGTATCGTCGTGCCGAGCCTTGTCGCGCGATGGATTAATGCGCCGCCGCGGGCCGTTCCCGGAGACGCGACCGCGGGTGTGCACGCCGTCCTCCAGTCGGCGTAAGGCGACAACACCTATGCGTGGTGCACTGAAGGAAACTTACGACGATGACCGGGTCAGGTCAACAGTCCGTGATGTGCCAACTGCGGTCAGTGATCAGTATCGGCGGGTGCGGCGCCCGATCCGCGCGTTGACAGCGGCATAGGTGCGCTCCAATGCCCGCTCGGTGGCGGGCAGGTTCCGTTGCGCCACGGCAACAAACAGGCAGTCCACCACGGTGAGCGCGGCAATCCTGCTGCCGAGCGCGCCGGACCGGAACGCGGTCTCCCGGGCGGCTGTGGTCAGCACCAGGTCTGCCACCGCCGTGATGGCTGATCCTGGGAAGTTCGTCACCGCTACGGTGGTGGCGCCGTGGCTCTGCGCCTCGGACAGGGCGTCGATGGTGTCCTGGGTGGCACCGCTGTGCGAGATTCCGATGGCCACGTCACGCCGACCCAGCAACGACGCGGAGGGCACCGCCACATGGTGATCGATCCACGCGAAGCTCACCCGGCCGATCCGGTGCAGCTTCATCTGCAGGTCCAGCGCCACGATCGAACTGGCACCCACGCCGTAGATGTCGACCCGGCGCGCCGACAGTACCGCGTCGACGACCTCGCGGAGGGTTTCCTGGTCGACCTGTTCGACGGTCTCCTGTACGGCTCTGCTGTCGGCGTAGCCGATCTTGCTGACGACGGTGGCGATGTCGTCGTCCGCACCGACGTCGCCACCCGGGACCACGCCGACGGACTGCACCTGCTCCGCGGCCGCCGCCGCGGCCAGCGCAAGACGCAACTCCGGGTAGCCGGCGAAGCCCAACGCCTGGGCGAAGCGCACCACGGTGGCCTGTGAAGTGGAAGCGGCTTCGGCCATGTCGGAGATGGTCTTGGCCGATCCCGAGGTGGGATCGGCCAGCACCACCTCGGCGACCCGGCGCTCGGACGGCGCGAGGCCGGGCAGGGCGGCACGGATGGTCACCAGCACGTTGCGGGATCTGCTGTGCTGGCGATCGCGGGCGGGGGCCACGGATCCACCTTCCTCCTGCCGGGACCAGTGCCGCCATCCAATCACGGCCATCCGGAAGTTTCCTACATGGTGCCCGAAACGCCGGCGTGATCCGCCCGGTGGGGCGTCCGCTGTAGTCGTCGAGCCAGCCCTCATTGCGAGTGCGCTCGGCCGGCCAGCGTGACCGCCCACATGGGTGCCACGTCCGATTTATTGACAGGGCAAGGCCTTTCGGGGCAGTCAATTCGACCGGAGCTATTGACACCAGCTATTGACACCAAGGATCGGGCGGTGCCACGATCCCGGTATCGGGCACGTGACCTGCCGCTTCGGTGGGGTCGCGTCGTGCCATCCAGTCGGGAGGCTGCCATGTCCGCACATCCCACCCCGCTGAGCCGGAGGACTCTGCTGCGCGCCGGCGGTGTGGCGGCCGCGGGCGCGGCCATCGGCGTGGCGGTAGCACCGTCGGCGCAGGCAGCGGTGCCGGTCGCGCCCCCGTGGCAGGTGCGCCTGTCACCCGAGCAGCAGGTCGGGCAGCGCGTCATCTTCTCGTATCCGGGGCCGACTCCGCCGGATGATCTGCTCGCCGGAATCGCCGCCGGGATGGTGGGCGGCCTGATCTTCTTCGGCGAGAACATCACCAGCCTGGACCAGATCGCGCAGGTGGTCGCGGAGCTCCGGAAGGTGCACGCGCAGAGTCCTACCCGCGGCACGCCCCTGCTATTCATGACCGATCAGGAGGGCGGCTACATCCGGCGGTTGCGTGGTCAGGAGCCCGTGCTGTCGGAGAAGGCGATCGGGCTGTCCGCGGATCCGGTGGCGGAGGCGACGCACGCCGGTGCGGGTGCCGGTGCCGCCCTGCGGAACGTGGGCATGAACCTGAACCTGGCGCCGGTGCAGGATGTATTCCGCGAGGAGGACAACTTCGATGACCAGTGGGAGCGGTCCTACAGTTCCGATCCGGTGATGTGCAGCGCGCTCGGAGCGGCGTTCGTCCGGGCGCAGCAGGCCACGGGCGTGGCGTCGACGGCCAAGCATTTCCCCGGACTGGGCGCGGCTACTCAGGAGCAGAACACCGACCTCGGTCCGGTCACCCTCACGCAGCCGGCGTCCGAGATCCGAGCCGTCGACGAGTACGCCTTCACCGGCCCGATCGATGCCGGGGTGGATCTGGTGATGACGTCGTGGGCGCTCTATCCGGCGATCGATCCGGACTTTCCGGCCGGGCTGTCCGAGCGACTCGTGCAGGGCGAGCTGCGTCACCGGCTGCACTTCTCCGGTGTGACGATCACCGACGCGTTGGAGGCCGGTGCCATCGATGCCTTCGGCGGGTCGGGCGAACGCGCCGTGCTCGCGGCGCAGGCGGGCATGGACGTGATCCTGTGCTCCGGTCGGGACGTGGACCAGGGGATGCAGGCGGTGCAGGCGATAACGGCGGCCCTGCGGGGACGTCGACTGGACCCTGGGCAATTCGTGTCCGCGCTGCGCAGGGTGCAGCGGCTGCGCACGCGGTTGTTCTAGGGCCCGCGTTCTCGACCGTCGCCGGCCCGGACGCGCCCCGTCGCAGGCCCGGAGCGATACGTGGGAACAGCACCGACCATGATCACACCATGGCCGGTGCACGCGTATGTGCTGGTCGGTGCCCCCGGTGAGACTCGAACTCACACTGGACGGGTTTTGAATCCGTTGCCTCTGCCAATTGGGCTACGGGGGCGTGGTCGGTGACCGTGCACGATCGTACCGTCCCGGCTCGTGGGCTGCGGCAGCCCGATACCCGCGCGGCGCACGGGGCGCGACGCGATCGTTACGCTGTTCGACGGCGGATCGACGGAGGGGAGCGCACGTGCTGGACAGTGACCAGTCGCCCTCAGCCGAGTCGACCGAACCTGTCGGGCGCCGCGTGCTGATCGCCGAGGACGAGGCCTTGATCCGGCTCGACCTGGCCGAGATGCTGGCCGAGGAGGGCTACCTGGTCGTGGGCCAGGCGGTCGACGGGGTGAGCGCGGTGCAGCTGGCCACCGAATTGCGCCCCGACCTGGTGATCTTGGACGTCAAGATGCCGCGCAAGGACGGGCTCGACGCGGCCGCCGAGATCGTGGAGGCGCAGATCGCTCCGGTGATCATCCTGACGGCCTTCTCCCAGCGGGAGCTGGTGCAGCGCGCCCGAGACGCCGGCGCCATGGCCTACCTGGTCAAGCCGTTCTCGAAGGCCGACCTGCTGCCCGCCATCGAGTTGGCCGTCGCGCGGTTCGCCGAGCTCGCCGCGCTGCGCGCCGAGGTCGCCGATGTCACCCATCGCCTGGAGGTCCGCAAGGTACTCGATCGCGCCAAGGGGCTGCTGATGGCCCGCCAGCGGATGACAGAGCAGGAGGCGTTCCGCTGGATCCAGCGCAGCGCGATGGACCGGCGCACCTCGATGGAGGCCGTCGCCGAGGCCGTCGTGCAGGGGCTGTCCGCGCCGGATTGAGGCCGCCGTGCGCAGCGTCTGACGTCTCAAGATGCGATGCCTGTCCGATTCAGGTAACAATCTAGGACCACGGCGTGTCGGCCGGGTGGGACGGATCGAGGCCCCGGCCTAGGATTCACGTCACCCGCCCACGGCACCAGCGATCGATGAAGCGGAGGAACGCCTTGCGCGCACGCCTGACGTCGATCGTGCTGGCGGTCCTGTTTGCCGCGTTCGTCGTGGCGACGACGGCCGGCGCCGCCTGGGCCGCGGAGCCCGGTGGATCGTCGGGTCAGCCCACCGCGCCAGCAGCGTCCAGCGCCGCTGCGGGACCCGCCGAGGCGATCCAGGGAACCCTGAAGGGCCCGGTCGGCGAGGGCGGTGCCTCCGGGCCGATCGAGGGCGCGAAGATCACCGTCACTCAGGACGGCAAGGACATCGGAACCGCGACCACCGGCAAGGACGGCACCTGGCTGATCGCCGTGCCGAAGGCCGGCACCTACCAGGTGACGCTGGACGTCGCGTCGCTGCCCAAGACCGTGCAGCTGCGCACCGAGGGAGCGGAGACCATCCCCGCCCTGATCGTGCAGCCGAACTCGACGAAGTTCGCGATCTTCCCGCTGGTCAAGGAGGGGGAGGGGACCGGGGCCGGGGGCGGCGGCAGCGGATCCGGACAGCTGGCGTACATGCTGTCGGTGGCCCAGGCCGGGCTCGAATTCGGCCTGATCATCGCGATGACCGCGGTCGGCCTGTCGCTCATCTTCGGAACCACCCGCCTGATCAACTTCGCGCACGGCGAGCTGGTCACGATCGGCGCGGTCGTCGCCTATACCTTTGGTACCTCACCGTTCCAGTGGCCGTTCCTGCTCGCCATCGTTCTCGCCATCGTCGCGGTGGCGTTCCTGGGCGGCGTGCTCGAGGCGGGGTTGTGGAAGCCGCTGCGTAAGCGCGGAACCGGCCTGATCCAGATGTTCATCATCTCGATCGGACTGTCGCTGCTGTTGCGCAACGGCATCCAATACTTCTTCGGATCCAGCCGCGAGCAGTACCAGCAGGTGTTGCCCAGCAACTCGCTGTCGCTCGGCGCCTTCACCATTTCGGTCAGCGACCTGATCATCATGCTGGTCTCGATCGTGATCCTGATAGGCGTCGCGGTCATGCTGCAACGCACCCGGATGGGCAAGTCGATGCGGGCCCTGGCCGATAACCGGGATCTCGCCGAGGCGTCCGGCATCAACGTCGACCGCGTGGTGCTGCAGGTGTGGATCATCGGCGGTGGGCTGGCGGCCCTCGGCGGCGTCCTGTACGGACTACTGCCCAGCGCGGCCGTGTCCTTCGACATGGGCTTCCATCTGCTGCTGCTGATGTTCGCCGGGATCATCCTCGGCGGCCTCGGCAGCGCCTACGGAGCCATGCTGGGCAGCATCGTCGTCGGCTTGGTGGCGCAGTTCTCCACCGTGTGGTTCCCCGCCGAGTTGGAGAACGCCTGGGCCCTGCTCGTGCTGATCATCGTCCTGCTGGTTCGCCCGCAGGGCATCCTCGGTCGACTCCAGCGAGCGGGATAGGGGGTCACCGACATGGACTGGAACGGCATCTTCTCGGGTGCGCTCAGCGACATGATCGGCCCGTTCGCGGCCATCTACGCGCTGGCGGCCGTGGGTCTGAACCTGCACTTCGGCTACACCGGACTGCTCAACTTCGGGCACGTCGCCTTCATGCTGGTCGGTGCCTACGGCGTCGAAGTGGGCGTGGTGACGTTCGGTCTGTCGTTCTGGCTCGGGCTGCTGATCGCCATTGCCGCATCCATCGTGCTGGCGGTGATCCTGGGCATCCCGACGCTGCGGCTACGCGGCGACTATCTGGCCATCGCCACCATCGCGGCAGCCGAGGTCCTTCGGTTGTTCTTCAACTCGAGCTACACGCAATCGGTGACGAATGGATCGTTCGGGATCGGGCCGGCCAACGGGACCTTCGCCTCGCTCAGCCCGTTCGTCGGCGCCAAGACCTATCAGCTGTGGAAGTTCCAGTACACCGGCGCCACGCTGTGGGTCATGATCGTCACCTGGGTGCTGGTGATCCTCGGGTGCATCCTGATGTTCCTGCTGATGCGCAGCCCGTGGGGGCGGGTGCTGCGGTCCGTCCGGGAGGACGAGCTGGCGGCCCGCAGCCTGGGCAAGAACGTCTACAGCTTCAAGATGCAGAGCCTGGTACTGGGCGGTGTCATCGGTGGGCTGGCCGGCGTGATGTACGCGATGGAGGTGCCCGTCCAGTACCCCAACAACTTCATGCCGGAGATCACCTTCTATCTGTGGGTGATCGTGATCCTCGGCGGCGCCGGACGGATCCTCGGACCGGTGCTCGGGTCCATCATCTTCTGGTTCGTCTTCAGCTTCCTCGGCTCGTTCCTCACCGGGCTGTTCCCCAACTCCAATGTGGGCGCCGCTCGCATTGCGATCGTCGGGGTGATCCTGATGCTGCTGATGGTGTTCCGGCCCGCCGGCATCCTCGGGAACAAGGAGGAGATGCGCCTTGAGGTCCGCTGACGATCAGGTCGGCGCGCTGCCTGGCGGCGCTGGCACCGGCTCCGGCACCGCCGAACCAGCGGTGACGGGGGCCCCGGCGGCCGCCAATCCGGAAGCCGAGACCATCGATCCCACCCTGATCGAGGGGCGCGAGCAGACGCTGCATGCGCAACAGCAGATCGCCGAGGAACCGAGCCCGGCCGCCCGTGCTCTGGCCGGCACCGCCGCGATCCCGGGGGTGCCCAAGCCCGACCCGATCCTGGTGGCCGATCACGTCAGCCGGCGATTCGGGGGGCTGACGGCGGTCAACGTCGAGCACCTGGAGGTACAGCGCGGCACCATCACGGCGTTGATCGGCCCGAATGGCGCCGGCAAGTCCACGTTCTTCAACCTGGTGTCGGGATTCGACAAGCCGTCCAGCGGCCGCTGGTCCTTCAACGGCCGCAACATCACCGGCATGCCCGCCTACCGCATTGCCCGGCTGGGCATGGTGCGCACCTTCCAGCTCACCAAGGCGCTGACCAGGATGACGGCGCTGGAGAACATGATGCTCGGCGCCACCGGGCAGACCGGCGAGCGCTTCCTGCCGGCCCTGCTCGCACCGTCCTGGAAGAGCCAGGACAGGGCGATCGAGCAGCGGGCCGATGCGCTGCTGGAGCGGTTCAACCTGGCGCACATGCGGGACAACTTCGCCGGCACCATGTCCGGCGGGCAGCGCAAGCTGCTGGAGATGGCCCGGGCGATGATGGTCGAACCGGAGCTGATCATGCTCGACGAGCCGATGGCCGGTGTGAACCCGGCGCTGACCCAGTCGCTGCTCGGGCACATCCAGGCGCTGCGCGACGATGGCACCTCCATCATTCTGGTGGAGCACGACATGGACGTGATCATGTCGATCAGCGACTGGATCATCTGCTTCGCCGAGGGCGCGGTGATCGCCGAGGGCCGCCCGGACGACATCCGGTCCAACCAGGCCGTGGTCGATGCCTATCTCGGCGCCCACCGGGCGTTGCCGGCCGCTGCGCAGGGCTCGCCGGCCGACCGGGGCCCGGGCCCCGGATCACCCTCGGAGGAGGGGAGCGACGATGGCTCCTGATCAGCCGGCTGTGGCGGCATCGGATGCGCCCATTCTGGCCTCGGTCGACCTGGTCGCCGGGTACATTCCCGGCGTCAACATCCTCAACGGGTGCAGCGTGCACGTCACCCGTGGTGAATTGGTGGGCATCATCGGCCCGAATGGCGCCGGCAAGTCGACGCTGATCAAGTCGATGTTCGGGCTGGTCCCGGTGCGCGGTGGGCAGGTGCTGCTCAGTGGTGACGACATCAGCTCGCTGCCGGCGCACAAGCTGGTCGCGCGCGGCCTTGGCTATGTTCCGCAGAACAACAACGTGTTCCCCTCATTGACCATCGAGGAGAATCTGCAGATGGGGATCTATTTGCGCCCCAAGGAGTTCCGCACCCGATACCAGGTGATCACGGAGATGTTCCCGGTGCTGCACCAGCGCCGCAGCCAGAAGTGCGGATCGCTGTCCGGCGGAGAGCGGCAGGTGGTGGCCATGGGCCGCGCGCTGATGACCGATCCGCAGGTGCTGTTCCTGGACGAGCCCTCCGCGGGACTCTCACCGATCATGCAGGACTCGGTGTTCGCCTCCATCAAGACCATCAACTCCTCTGGCGTGTCCATCCTGATGGTGGAGCAGAACGCCCGCAGCTGCCTGGAGATCGCCCACCGGGGATATGTGCTGGACCAGGGCCGTGATGCCTACACCGGGACCGGCCACGACCTGCTGGGCGATCCGAAGGTGATCGAGCTGTATCTCGGAACGCTGGCCCGCGTCGGTAACTGACCGGCCGCCTTTCCGGGTTGCCCCACCCCAGCACGCCGCGCTCCCACTGACAGCCAACGACATCAGGCCCCACCCGGGCGAACCCGGGCGGGGCCTGATCGACACTGCGGGCGGGTGCTACCCCGCCGAGTGGCCGAGCGTCAGCCGCCGATCTGCGACAGCTTCGTTCCGGTCACCTTGAACTTGCCACCATCGTGGTACTCGTAAATCTGGATGGTTGCCTTGCCGGGCTCCCCGTGATCGGTGAACGACAGGTCGCCGGAGGCACCGACGTACTGGATGTCCGTGCCGGCATCGATCAGTTGCTTGCACTCGGCGTAGGTGGTGCACTTCGTGCCGTCCTTGGTGATCCCGTCCACGTACTTGACCCAGTCCTGCGCGTTGTTGGACTTGGCCTGCTCCGCGGCCAGCGCGAAGATGTTCGTGCAGTCGAAGACCTGCGGCGCGAACTGCTGCTCCTTCAGCTTCGGTGCGAACGCCTTGAGCGCATCGGTGAATGCCTGGTTGTCCACCGAGGCCGGGGCGGTGCCCTTCATGCCGTCCACGATGCTCGGGTCGCTCTTCCAGGTCTCGCCCGGGGCGGTGGTGGAGGACATGCCGTCAGCGCCGTACACGCCGACCTTGTCGGGCGTCAACCCGGCCGCGAACAGGCCCTTCAGCAGCTGCCAGCCCTCGTCGAAGGAGATGGTGACGATGGCGTCGGGGTTCTTTGCCTTGACGGCCTGCACGATGCCGGAGAAGTCGGTGGTGTTCGGGTCGTAGGCCTGGTTGTAGACGACGGTGCCGCCGGCCGCGGTGATGGCGTCGGCGGTGGCCTTGGCCAGACCCTTGCCGTAGTCGTCACCGCGAGCCATGATCGCCACCTGGCTGTGGCCGTCGGAGACGATCAGGTTGCCCAGGATCGGGCCCTGCAGCGCATCGGACGGGGCGGTGCGGAAGTAGTACTGCTCGCCGCCGGGCCCCATCTTGCCCTTGTAATCGGTCAGGTTGACGCCGGTGTTGGACCCGGAGCACTCGGCGATGCCCGCCGCGGTGACCTTGTCGATGATGGCCATCGTCATCCCGGTCGCCGCGGCGCCGATGATCGCGTTGACGTGCGCGTTGATCTCCTTGGTGGCAGCCTGCGCCGCGAGCGCCGCGTTGTTGGCCTCGTCACCGGCCATCGGCGCGCCCACCTGCTGATCGTTGATGCCGCCGGCCTTGTTGATCAGGCTGATGGCGTACTTCATCGCCTCGATCTGCGGCGGCCCGAGGTAGGCCAGGTCGCCGGTTTCGGGCAGTACGTAACCAAACTTGAAGGCCGCGCCGGTGGCGCCGCCGCCGGATCCGCTGGTCGAGGGAGCGCCCGAGGACGACCCGCCGCCGGTCTCGCTGGATGGCGGCATCGCGCTGGACGACCCGCCGCCGGTCTCGCTCGACGGTGGAGCCTCGGAGCTGGACTGGCTCT
This sequence comes from uncultured Actinomycetes bacterium, assembly GCA_937926105.1. The sequence goes on from CALANS010000182.1 coordinate 215,382, forward strand.
GCTGCTGGCTGGTTGCGGGCGTCGTGCCGCCCGACGTGCCGCCGGTGCCACCACCGCTGCTACCACAGGCGGCCGTGACCATGGCGACGGTCGCCGCCATCGCGGCGACTGCGGTCCACTTGCCTCTTCGCATACATACTCCCATCGGGACGGAGCCGGCCAATCCGGACACACGGGTACTACCACACCGCTGCACAGACGCGGCCGACAGGGGGCGGATGAGCTGAGCGTAGTAGAGAAGATCAGGGCGGGCAGATCACGTGACCGACCTGTTACCTGCCCGTGTTGTCACGGTACGCACGGATTCGACTAGCCACGCTGCGCCGAACGTGTCATGCAGGTCAGCCGCGCGGTACAGGTGGGTCGATCGGCGTCGTCCCGGATGGCGATGTGGAACGTGCAGATCTGCCGGCCGACATGCAGCGGCGTGCTGACGGCGGTGACGAACCCGTCGGTGGCCGACCGATGATGGGTGCAGCTCAGCTCGACGCCGACCGCCACCCGGTCCGGTCCGGCCAGCAGGTTCGCGTGGATCGAGCCGATCGTCTCCGCCAGCACCCCGCTCGCGCCGCCGTGCAACAGCCCGAACGGTTGCCGGTTGCCCACCACCGGCATGGTCGCCGTGACCTGTTCGGGGGAGCACTCGAGAAGCCGGATGCCGCACCGCTCGCCGAGTTCGCCGACTGGCACGTCGGCCAGGTTGATGAGGGTCATGGCACGCTCCTGGGGATCGCCTGTCGGACCCTGACCCTAGACTCGGCCCGTGTCTGAACAATCGGGGACCGACCAGACCGGAGTGATCGGCAGCGCGCCCTACGCAGGCGATGCCGACGAGCCGGTGTTGTTGCTGCTGGACGGGCACTCGCTGGCCTACCGGGCGTTCTTCGCGCTGCCCGCCGATCGGTTCTCCACCACGACCGGCCAGGCGACCAACGCGGTCTATGGCTTCACCTCGATGCTGATCAACCTGCTGCGCGACGAGCGGCCCACCCACCTCGCGGTGGCCTTCGACGTGTCCCGCAGGACGTGGCGGGCCGCCGAGTACCCCGAGTACAAGGCGCAGCGGTCCAGCTCGCCGGACGAGTTCCGCGGCCAGGTGGAGCTGCTTCGGGACGTGCTGGCCGCGCTGCGCATCACCACGCTGGCGGTGGATGGGTTCGAGGCGGACGACATCATCGCCACGCTGACCACCCAGGCTCGCACCGAGGGCATGGCCGTGCGGATCTGCACGGGCGATCGCGACGCCCTGCAGCTGGTCGACGACGCCGTCACCGTGCTGTATCCGGTCAAGGGCGTCTCCGAGCTGACCAGGTTCACCCCGCAGGCGGTGCAGGCCAAGTACGGGCTCAGCCCCGCCCAGTACCCGGATTTCGCCGCTCTGCGTGGCGACCCGTCGGACAATCTGCCCGGCATTCCCGGGGTGGGGGAGAAGACCGCGGCCAAGTGGATCCGGGAGTACGGGACGCTGGATGCGCTGGTCGACCAGGTGGATGCCGTGCCGGGCAAGGTGGGGAACGCCTTGCGGGAGAACCTGTCCCATGTGCTGACCAACCGGCGGCTGACCGAGCTGGTCCGCGATGTGCCGTTGGAGATCGGCCCGGCGGAGCTGCTGGCCAAGCCCTACGATCGGGAGGCCGTGCACGGCATTTTCGACAACCTGCAGTTCCGAGTGTTGCGCGAGCGGTTGCTGGAGACCTTCGAGCAGGCCGACGAGTCCAGCGACGCCGCCGGTTTCGAGGTCGACGGCACGCAGCTCGGTGCCGGCCAGGTGCGTGCCTGGCTGGCGGCGCATGCGGCGACCGGCCGGGTCGCCGTGGTGTGCCGGGGCAGCTTCGGCGCCGGCGGCGGTGACGTGCATCAGGTGGTGCTGGCGGGCGAGGACGATGCGGCCGCCGTCATCGATGTGGCCGAGCTGTCCGTGGACGACGAGGCCGCGCTGGCCGGCTGGCTGGCCGACGCCGACCGGCCCAAGGTTGCGCACGACGTCAAACCGGCGCTGAACGCCTTGGCGCAGCGGGGCTGGCCGCTGGCCGGCCTGGTGTGCGACACGGCGTTGGCCGCCTACCTGGCGTTGCCCGGGCAACGCACCTTCGACCTGGGCGATTTGGTGCAGCGCTACCTGCACCGGACGCTCGCCTCCGATGGCGATGCCGACTCCGGCCAACTGGCGCTCATCACGGAAGACACGGGCACGACGGCCGTCATGATCGAGGCGCGTGCGCTGATCGATCTGGCCGCCGCGCTGGAGGCGGAGCTGGAGCGGAGCGGCCAGGCGGCACTGCTCGCTGACCTGGAGCTTCCGGTGATGGATGTGCTGGCCAGGATGGAGCGCTCCGGCATCGCCGCCGACGTCGACTACCTGGAGCAGCTGCAGTCCACCTTCGCCGCGGAGGGCCTGGACGCCGCCCGCGCGGCGTACGCGGAGATCGGCCGCGAGGTGAACCTTGGCTCGCCGAAACAGTTGCAGGCGGTGCTGTTCGACGAGTTGGGCATGCCCAAGACGAAGCGGACCAAGACGGGCTACACCACCGACGCCGATGCGTTGCAGTCCCTGTTCGAGCAGACCGGGCACCCGTTCCTGGCGCACCTGCTGCGGCACCGGGACGTGTCCAAGCTGCGCACCACCGTGGAGGGGCTGCTCAAGTCGGTGGCCGACGACGGCCGCATCCACACCACGTACCTGCAGACGGTGGCGGCCACCGGGCGGCTCTCGTCCACCGAGCCCAACCTGCAGAACGTTCCGATCCGCACGGACGAGGGTCGGCAGATCCGCTCCGCGTTCGTGGCCGGCCCGGGCTTCGACGGCCTGGTGACCGCGGACTACTCGCAGATCGAGATGCGCATCATGGCGCACCTGTCCGGCGACGAGGGTCTGATCGACGCGTTCCGCTCCGGCGAGGATCTGCACACGGCGGTGGCCACCAAGGCGTTCGGGGTGCCGCCGGAGGAGGTGACGGCGGAGCTGCGCCGCCGGGTCAAGGCGATGAGTTATGGCCTGGCGTACGGGCTCTCGGCGTTCGGTCTGTCCGGGCAGCTGAAGATCAGCGTGGAGGAGGCGCGCGAGCAGATGGACGCCTACTTCGCCCGGTTCGGCGGGGTGCGCGACTACCTGCGGCACTCTGTGGACGAGGCCAGGCGCACCGGATACACGGCAACCCTGCTGGGCCGGCGGCGTTACCTGCCGGATCTGACCAGCGACAACCGACAGCGCCGAGAGCTGGCGGAGCGGGTCGCCCTGAACGCGCCGATCCAGGGCAGCGCGGCCGACATCATCAAGGTGGCGATGCTGGCCGTGCAGCGGCGCATCGACGCGGAGGGGCTGCGCTCCAGGCTGCTGTTGCAGGTGCACGACGAGCTGGTGTGCGAGGTCGGCGCGGGGGAGCTGGACGCAATCACCACGGTGCTGCGCGAGGAGATGGCCAGCGCCTATCCGCTGGAGGTGCCGCTGGAGGTATCGGTGGGGCACGGCGCATCCTGGGACGCGGCGGCGCACTGAGCGCCCGGTAGTACTGAGCGCCCGGTAGCGGAGCGTCGATCCGCGCGGTCGCCCGATCTGCTCGGCGGAGGTTGCGGTCCTGACGCGCATGCCGGTGAATTGCGGTCCCGACGCGCAAGCTGGTGATCTGCTCCGCCCCGCGGTGCAGATCACCAGCCCCCTGAGCGTCGTCCCAGCGCCCGTGCCGCCGCTGCGATGCGGGCTACGGTGAGGCCATGGCGGCAGGAGCGGTGGCAGTGTCCGTGGGGACCGTGCTGGGCGTGCTGGATGCGGTGTTGACCGGGACGGCCACCGACTACGCGCGCGGCGAGCGCAGCGCCATCGGCAAGAGCGTCCTCGCGGGGCCGGTGGCCGTCGGCGAGCTGGGACTGGCCGGCGATGAGCAGGGCGATCCCCAGCACCACGGTGGGCCGGGCAAGGCGGTGCACCACTACGCCCGCGACCACTACGCCTACTGGCGGTCGCAGCTGGGGGACCACCCGGTGCTCGACGTGCCGGGCGCGTTCGGCGAAAACCTGTCCACCACGGGCATCACCGAAAACAACGTGTGTCTGGGGGACAGGGTGCGCATCGGCGGCGCGGTGCTGCGGGTCAGCCAGGGCCGTCGGCCGTGTTGGAAACTCGGCGTGCGGTTCGGGGTTCCCAACATGGCGCGCCGGGTTCTGGTGTCCGGCCGGACCGGCTGGTACTACGCCGTCGAGGTGCCCGGCGTCATCGCCGCCGGCGACGACATCGTCGTGATCGACCGGCGCTTTCCCGACTGGCCGTTGAACCGACTGCTCCACCTGGTGCTGCGCCGTGGCGGGAGCGCCGACGAGATCCGAGCGGCGCTGCGCCTGCCGCTGTCGACATCCTGGCGCGAGACCTTGGAGCGCCGCCTGGCGCGTGGTCCCGCCACCGATCCGACAACGGCCGGCGACGCGGAGACCGCCGACGAGGACTGGATGGAGTAGGCGCCGTCCCAGACCGAGGGCGACGGACACGGGTGCACTCGCGCCGGTTACCGCTTGACGCTGACGAAGATGGCCGTGCCGGGGAACACCGCGCCCCGCTCCGGTGACCACTGCCCCCACACGCCGCCAAAGCCCTCCGGCCACTCCGGCTCGATCACGTCCAGCACGGCGAAGCCGGCCGCCACCAGCTCCCGGATCCGGTCGCCCATGGTGCGGTGGTGCTCGGCGTAGCTCGGGACCCCGTCGGCATCCACCTCCACATAGGGAGACCGATCGAAGTACGACTGCACCGCGACCATCCCCGCGGGGCCGGGATTGTCCGGGAAGATCCACCGCATCGGGTGCGTCACCGAGAACACCCACCGCCCGCCGGGTCGCAACACCCGGGCCACCTCGCGCAGGGCCAGCGCGGAGTCGGCCACGAAGGGGATCGCACCAAACGCCGAGAATGCGATGTCGAAGGCCCCGTCCCGAAACGGCAGCGCGCACACATCGGCCTGCACCAGTGGCACCGCCACCGTCGTTCGTTCGGCGCCCGCGACGGCGTGCCGCAGCATGCCGGTCGACAGGTCGAAGGCCGTCACCGATGCGCCCTGCCGGGCCAGCCACCGTGAGCAGGGCGCCGACCCGCATCCGACCTCCAGCACCCGGCGGCCACGGACGTCACCGAGCAGGTGCGCGTCGGCCTCTCGCAGGTTCTCCGGGCACCAGACCAGGTCGACCTCACCCAGGAAGTCCCCGTGCTCGGCGTGATAGTCGTCGGCATCCGCATCCCACCAGCGCCGGTTCGCCACCACCGAGACACGCTGGTCGGCAGGCATCACCCGCGGCCGGGTCGGTCCCAGCAGCTGCTCGGTGTGGGTGATGCGGCCGGTGTCGGGGTCTTCTGCCACCGGACCAGCCTTCCCTGCGCCGCCCCGCGTCGGCAATCCGAGGCTCGTGGCCAAGCTCCGGCGCATCCGGGGCGTCGGGCGGATCCGCCGGATTTCGACGGCCAGATCTAACCAAGATCATCTTGACCTGCGGAAATGCTCCGCTGGCCGAGCCTGGACGCCGGAAAACAGCGCATCACGTCACGAGAACATGTCGATGGCGCTTCGAGTCGTTTCGATGAACCAGCGTGATTCGTGGTTGAGCATCAGCCACGTGAAGTGCAGGACGTGCTTGCCGGCCAGCAGCATGTCGTTTCCGCGCCTGCGGTCGGACTCGAACACATCCGGACGCAGGTGGACTCGGCCGTCGATCTCCAGGACGACCGGGCGATCGTCCATCACGATGTCTCCGTAGTACGTGTGCCCGTTGCACAGGATCGGCACGTTGGCGTGCCACCGAGTGATGCCGGCCCCGCGCAGGTGTCGGTGTGAGAGCCTCTCCGCCTCGGACCACGGAAGGCCACGGGAGTCCAGCAGCATGCGCCGGCGGTCGATGTTCCCCGAGCGGCCGGGCGTGAGATCGAGCGCTCGGTACATGTCGGGCAACGTCGCCATCCGGCTCCGCAGCGCCCGGTCGATCACATCCCCGCTGTGCTGGGGAACGAGGTCGATGGCCGTCAAGGCGGGCTCGACGATGTTGACTCCTGCCATCCGGGTGATCAGTTCGGGCGGGACGATTCGTTCGCTGACCGTCACCCCCGGCTTGCGAAAGCGGGCGCGACGGCCCCCTATCTGGACTACCTGGGGAGTGAGCTCCGGCCAGAAGGTCGTCGCGGCGGCCGCCTCGCCGAACACGAATGCGTCCTCGTCCCACAGGGGCACCGCCCGAAAGATGGTGCGCCAATCCCGAGCCACATCCGGGTGTGCCAGCACGCCGGGCAACACCGCGACCAGTTCCTTGCGGCGCTTGGCCGCGTCGAGTCGGGTGATCAGTTCGGGGTGTTGCCGGCGGCCGATGATGCCGCCGGACAGTTCCAGGAGTTCCGTCATCGCGCGATGCATGGCCTCACTGTCGCGTCGCGGGCACCGCGCCGGCTGGTGGAGGCCGACGATGGGGATGGAAGACGGACAGGGGGATACAGGGGGATAAGGTCGGTGATCGATCCGCCGGATTCCGACGGCCAGATTGCTGCAAGATCATCTTGACCTGGGGAAACGCTCCGCCGACCGAATCTGGACGTCGGAAAACGGCGCATGGTGGGCGCGGGCGTCACTGCCCCGCGGCCCGTGGTAGAACGCATGGCCGGACACGCGGTACCATGTCGCTTGCACTGTGGGTGCGTGCTGCCTCGGAATGGAGCAGGCCGCACCGTCGAAGTTCATGGACGTGCTCCCACCTCGGTCGGGTACTGCCGGTGTGTCGGTCGACAGTCGTCGCCGGCATTCGGACTGCGACACCATCCACGCCGCACACCGTCGATCCCCGTCCACCCTCGGAGCAACCCACCACATGACTGTCACCCCAGTCCAGACCGCAGCACCCACCGTCCCGCATGTCGCCGTGAACGACATCGGATCCGTCGAGGACTTTCTCGCCGCCGTCGATCAGACGATCAAGTACTTCAACGATGGCGACATCGTCGAGGGCACCATTGTCAAGGTCGACCGCGATGAGGTCCTGCTGGATATCGGCTACAAGACCGAGGGCGTGATCCCCTCCCGCGAACTGTCCATCAAGCACGACGTCGACCCCAACGAGGTCGTCGAGCTCGGCGAGCACGTCGAGGCCCTGGTCCTGCAGAAGGAGGACAAGGAGGGCCGGCTGATCCTGTCCAAGAAGCGCGCCCAGTACGAGCGCGCCTGGGGCACGATCGAGAAGGTCAAGGAGGAGGACGGCGTCGTCACCGGCACCGTCATCGAGGTCGTCAAGGGCGGCCTGATCCTGGACATCGGCCTGCGGGGCTTCCTGCCCGCCTCGCTGGTGGAGATGCGCCGGGTGCGCGACTTGCAGCCCTACGTCGGCCGGCAGCTGGACGCCAAGATCATCGAGCTGGACAAGAACCGCAACAACGTGGTGCTGTCCCGCCGGCAGTGGCTGGAGCAGACTCAGTCCGAGGTGCGCAGCGAGTTCCTCAATCAGCTGGCCAAGGGCCAGGTGCGCAAGGGCACCGTGTCCAGCATCGTGAACTTCGGCGCGTTCGTCGACCTGGGCGGCGTGGACGGTCTGGTGCACGTCTCCGAGCTGTCCTGGAAGCACATCGACCACCCGAACGAGGTTGTCGAGGTCGGCCAGGAGGTCACCGTCGAGGTCCTGGACGTCGACATGGACCGCGAGCGGGTCTCGCTGTCGCTCAAGGCGACCCAGGAGGACCCGTGGCGGCACTTCGCCCGAACCCACGCGATCGGCCAGATCGTGCCGGGCAAGGTCACCAAGCTGGTGCCGTTCGGGGCGTTCGTCCGGGTCTACGACGGCATCGAGGGCCTGGTGCACATCTCCGAGCTGGCCGGCCGGCACGTCGAGGTGCCCGAACAGGTGGTCTCGGTGGACGACGAGATCTTCGTCCGCGTCATCGACATCGATCTGGACCGGCGGCGGATCTCGCTGTCGCTCAAGCAGGCCAACGAGGGCATCAACCCGGGCGCCGAGTTCGACGAGGTGCGGGCCCAGTACGGCGTGGTGGACCACTACGACGAACAGGGCAACTTCGTGCCGCCGGAGGGATTCGACGTGGCCACCGGCGAGTGGTTGGAGGGCTTCGAGACCCAGCGGGACGCGTGGGAGAAGCAGTACGCCGACGCGCACGCCGTGTTCGAGGCGCACGCCAAGCAGATCGCCGCGGCCCGGGAGGCCGATGCGGAGGCGGAAGGTCCGAGCAACTACTCATCGGCCACCGGCGACGCGGCTCCGGCCGGGTCTCTGGTCGGCGACGAGCAGCTCGCGAAGCTGCGGGAAAAGCTCGCCGGCAGCTGAGTTTCCACCAGTCCGCGAGGGCCGACACCGAGGATCGGTGCCGGCCCTCGCGGCGTTTGCGTCCATCTGGGTCGAAGGTCGGATCCGGCAGCACGGGCGCCTACCGAGTCCCGCCGAACCCCGGCGTGGTGGCGCCTGCCCCGCCGAGCATTTTCGTTACGGTGGACGCATGCGCCGCTACCATCTGGTTCCGCTGCTCGCCGTCGCGTTAGCCGTGACGGCGTGCAGTAGCCCCGCCCAAACCAGCCCGCGCACCGTGACCACGATCGTCGTCCAGACCGGCACCTCGCCGGCGTCCACCGGCTCGACGGGCGCCACCGGGTCGGCGGGCATCACCGTGGTCGGCCCGAGTGGCAGCACCGGGACGGGCACAACCGGCACCGGCGGCAGCGGGACGCAGAGCACCGCGCCGTCGACACCGGGGGCCGGCACCGGCAGTTCCAAGCCCGCACAGACGAGCACCAGCACCTCCACGCGCAGCACCCGGACAAGCACCACCAAGACGGCGCCCACCAGTAGGGACGTGCGGGTTAACCCGCTGCAGGTGTCCTGCGCGGCGCTGCTGGACTCGCACGACATCAAGAAGGCACTGGGCGCCTCGGTGTCCTCGGCGACCTCCCGCATCGTCGATGTGGCCAACCCCGACGTGAAGATGACGGGGAAGATCAAGTGCTACTTCGGCGCGAAGTCCACCTCGAAGTCCAAGCCCGTCATCGTGGCGCTGGCCCGTTACTCCTCGGTGCCGGCGGCGCAGAGCCAAATGAACGTGACGGTCCAATCGGAGGTCAGTCTCGGGGCGGACTCGTCCACGGTGCGGGTGTCCGGGAAGACGGCTCATGTGCTGCTGCGCGACGGCGGACTGGTGGTGATGCGTTACGACAACTGGACGCTGTCCATCGCGGTGCAGAACAAGCTGACGTCGAACGCCAAGCTGCCGGCCGGGCTGCAGCAGCTGGCCACCATGGTGCTGGCCAGGGTCATCAAGAACGCCTGAAATCGGGTCGGGTCGCAACCCGCCCTATCCGGGGTTCGTTCCCGGCGGACCAGCGCTACAGCGCGGGCAGCGGCTCCGGCACGGGCCCGGATACGCGCCGAACCAGCCGACGGTGGTGCCGGCCGGGCGTGCGCCAGGACGCGAACAGGCTGCGGCGGCGGACGGTGACGAAGGCGGCGACGTGCACCAGTCCGGGGCGTCCCCAGCGATGCCGGCCCCGGGCGAGGGTGGTCGACGCGGCACTGCGCACTGGTCCTCCTCGGGTCGGGCATCGCGGCGGTAGCGCGATACAAACCTGCCGTTGAGCCGAACGGTACGGTGCCGGGGTGGCAAATGTACGCAGGCCGGTCGGTGTGTCGCATGCGACTGGCGTGACGGAAGTGGCTAGCGGGACGCTTGTGACCGGCCATGCCGCAGGCCCATCGAGGGCGTTCTCGCCGTGCTGACCCTGGCCGTGACGGGAGGTATCGGCTCCGGCAAGTCCACCGTGTCGGCCATGCTGTCCGGCCTGGGCGCCGAGGTGGTGGACTCGGATGCGTTGGCCCGACAGGTGGTGGCGCCGGGCACGCCGGGGCTGGCGGCGGTCGCGGAGGCGTTCGGGCGGCGGGTGCTGGCGGCGGATGGGTCGCTGGATCGGGCTGCGCTGGCCGCGATCGTGTTCCACGACACCGATGCCCGTCACCGCCTGGAGGCCATCACCCACCCGCTGGTGCGCGCGGCGTTCCGGGCCGCCCGCGATGCGGCGAGCCCGCAGGCCATCGTCGTCAACGACATCCCGCTGGTCCGCACGCTGGCCGACGCGGCGCAGTTCCACCTGGTGATCACGGTCGCCGCCGAGCAGACGGTGCGGGTGCGGCGGCTGGTGGGGCGCGGCCTGACGGAATCCGATGCTCGTGCCCGGATGCGCTCGCAGATCTCCGACGTGGCACGGCGGACGCTGTCCGACGTCTGGCTGGACAACGGCGGTGACGAATCCGTCCTGCGGCGCGCGGTCGGGGAGCTCTGGTCGACCCGGTTGTTGCCATTCCGGGACAACCTGCTGGCCGGGCGACCGGCGGCGCGCGGGCATCGAGCGCGGCCGCTGCCCGGGTGCTCGTCACCGATACCGCTGCTGTGCGCGCGGGTGTCGGCCGCCGCCGAGGGCCTGCCCTGCGAGCCCGATCCGGACGCGGACGCCGGCACCGTCTGCCTGCGCCTTCAGCTGGCGGACCTGACCACCGCCGATCGGCTGGCCCCGGCCCTGGCGCGGGCCGGATTTCCGAGGGCGTCCGACGGGGCTGGCTTTCCGTGCGCGGGCGTGCCGGTCGATACCGGGCGATGGCATGTGGGCGCGGACCCCGGCTGCCCCGTCACCCTCCGGCTCACGGTGGCGGGACGGCCGGCCTGAGCTGACCTGACGGCGAAACCGAAGCACTGTCGGACCCCGCACGTACGCTTGACGGCGTGGCTTTCGCAACCGAACACCCCGTGCTGGCTGTCTCCGAACATCGACCGGTCGGCGACATCCCGCGCACCTCCGGGCGGTTTCAGGTGGTCAGCGACTACTCCCCGTCGGGGGACCAGCCGCAGGCCATCAAGGAACTGCACCAGCGCCTCGGCCGCGGCGAGCGGGACGTGGTGCTGCTGGGTGCCACCGGCACCGGCAAGTCGGCCACCACGGCGTGGTTGGTGGAACAGATGCAGCGGCCCACCCTGGTGATGGCGCCCAACAAGACGTTGGCGGCGCAGCTGGCCAACGAGCTGCGCGAGCTGTTCCCGCACAACGCGGTGGAGTACTTCGTCTCGTACTACGACTACTACCAACCCGAGGCGTACGTCCCGCAGACCGACACCTACATCGAGAAGGACTCGTCGATCAACGCCGACGTGGAGCGGCTGCGGCACTCGGCCACCATGTCGCTGCTGAGCCGGCGGGACGTCATCGTGGTCGCGTCGGTCTCCTGCATCTACGGCCTGGGTACCCCGCAGTCCTACCTGGACCGGTCGCTCCCGGTGACGGTCGGCATGACGCTGGACCGGGACGTGCTGCTGCGTGCCCTGGTGGACGTGCAGTACTCCCGCAACGACGTCGCGTTCTCGCGGGGTGCGTTCCGGGTGCGCGGCGACACCGTGGAGATCATCCCGGCCTACGAGGAGCTGGCCGTGCGGATCGAGTTCTTCGGCGACGAGGTGGAGAAGCTGTACTACCTGCACCCCGTCACCGGCGACATCGTGCGGGAGGTCCCCGAGCTGCGGATCTTCCCGGCCACGCACTACGTGGCCGGGCCGGAACGGATGGAACGAGCCATCTCCGGCATCGAGGAGGAGCTTGCCGAGCGGCTGGCGGAGTTCGAGCGGCAGGGCAAGCTGCTGGAGGCGCAGCGGCTGCGGATGCGCACCACCTACGACATCGAGATGATGCGCCAGGTCGGCTTCTGCTCCGGCATCGAGAACTACTCCCGGCACATCGATGGGCGCGAGGCCGGGTCCGCGCCGGCCACCCTGCTGGACTACTTCCCGGACGACTTCCTGCTGGTCATCGACGAATCGCACGTGACGGTGCCGCAGATCGGTGCCATGTACGAGGGCGACGCCTCGCGCAAGCGCACCCTGGTGGAGCACGGCTTCCGGTTGCCGTCCGCGCTGGACAACCGGCCATTGACCTGGGAGGAGTTCGTCTCCCGGATCGGGCAGACGGTGTACCTGTCGGCAACCCCCGGTGGGTACGAGCTGGGCCAGGCGGGCGGCGAGTTCGTCGAGCAGGTCATCCGGCCGACCGGGCTGGTGGATCCGCAGGTGGTGGTCAAGCCCACCAAGGGTCAGATCGACGACCTGGTCGGCGAAATCCGGTCCCGGGCGGACCGGAACGAGCGGGTGCTGGTCACCACGCTGACCAAGAAGATGGCCGAGGATCTCACGGACTACCTGCTGGAGTTGGGCATCCGGGTGCGCTACCTGCACTCCGAGGTGGACACGTTGCGCCGGGTGGAGCTGCTGCGCGAACTGCGCCTGGGTGAGTACGACGTGTTGGTCGGCATCAACCTGCTGCGCGAGGGGCTCGACCTGCCCGAGGTGTCACTGGTGTCGATCCTGGACGCCGACAAGGAGGGCTTCCTGCGTTCCGACACCTCGCTGATCCAGACCATCGGCCGGGCGGCGCGGAACGTCAACGGCCAGGTGCACATGTACGCCGACCGGCTGACCCCGTCGATGAAGCGGGCCATCGAGGAGACCGATCGGCGGCGCGCCAAGCAGGTCGCCTATAACGAGGCCAACGGGATCGACCCACAACCGTTGCGTAAGAAGATCAACGACATCCTGGAGCGGGTGTACGCCGAGTCTGAAGACACAGCGGACAGCTTCCGCAAGGCAGGTCCGTCGCCGGTGCCGATCGGCGGTTCCGGGCGCAACGCGTCCCGCGGGCGCAAGGCGGTGGGCACCCCGGGTGGATCGTCCGGGGTGTACGCCGGGCACGACACGGCCGGCATGGCCCGGGCCGAACTCGCCGACCTGGTGCAGCAGCTGACCGACCAGATGATGGGCGCCGCCCGGGAGTTGCAGTTCGAGCTGGCCGGCCGGCTGCGTGACGAGATTGCCGAGCTCAAGCGCGAGATCCGCGATATGGATGCCGCGGGTGTCGGCGGCGGGCGCGATCGTGGTGGCCCCGGCGCGGACGACATGGACAACGTCACGCCGTTGCGGCCCCGTTCGGGCAGCGCAGGACGGTCGCCCGCCCGCAGCGGCGGCCGGAAGAGATAGGGGAATCGGATGGCCACCTCCTTCCAGGTCACGTTCGACGCGACCAGCCCGCGCCGGCTCTCCGAGTTCTGGGCGACAGCGCTGGACTACCAGCTGGATCCACCCCCGCCCGGGCACGACACCTGGGAGTCGTTCCTGCGCTCGGCCGGCATCCCGGAGGAGCGCTGGGACGACGCGTCGGCCATCAGCGATCCGGAGGGGCGCGGGCCACGGCTGTTTTTCCAGAAGGTGCCCGAAGGCAAGACGGCCAAGAATCGGGTGCATCTGGACGTCAGCGTGGGCCGCGGCATCCGCGACCCGCAGCAGCGGTGGCAAGCGGTCACCGACCGGGTGCAGGCGCTGGTCGCGGCCGGAGCCACGGTGGTGGAGGAGCGGCGCAACGACAATTTCGGCGATCACTGGATGGTGATGACCGACCCCGACGGCAACGAGTTCTGCGTGCAGTAGCCGGCGCGGGCTGGCTCACTCGGCAAGTGTGGCCGCGAGGGTGGCGCCGAGGTTCCAGCACGCCTCTCGATCATCGGCGCTCGGCATGCCCATCACCACGACCGGGTCGGCCATCGGCTGCCAGCCCAGTGCGTGGGCGATCGCCGTGATTGCCCGCAGCGCGCCCGCGGTGTCCTCGTTGCCGTGCAGCCACAACCCATAGGGCAGACCCGGTTTCGCGTCCAGCAGCGGGTAGTAGATGGTATCGAAGTAATGCTTGAGCGCGCCGGACATGTAGCCGATGTTGGCGGGCGTGCCCAGCACGATCCCGTCCGCCTGAAGAGTCTCGGCGGCCGACGCCGCCAGCGCCGGGCGCGCCGTGACCGTGACCCCGGCGATTCCCTCTGCTCGCGTCCCCTGCACCACCGCCTCGTGCAGCGCACGGGTCGCGGGCGAGACCGTGTGGTGCACGATCAGCAGGCTGCTCATCTTCTCATTGTGGCCCGGCTCCGTCGCGCTGGCCCGATGGCCGGAAGGGTGGCGCGCCACTCGGGCGGCGCAGCGGCGCACCACGAGGGGAACTCCCGTCGGCCGAGGCCGTCCGTCGGCTGGCGGCTGACTGGCCACGAATGCCCAACCATACTTCCTAGATCCCGCCCGGCGGTGGCGGCGGACGATTCAGTGGAGGCTCGCCGTGCCCAAGTTCATGGATGTCCACGACGGTTTCGTTGGCGTCACGCAGTCGCAGTTGGCCGAAGCTCACCAGCACGACCTGGATGTGGAGGCGGAGGAGGGCGTGCACTTCGAGAACGCCTGGCTCGACCCGGAATCCGGCAAGGTCTTCTGCCTGTCCACCGGCCCCAGTAAGGAGGCGGTGATGCGGGTGCACGAACGGGCCGGCCATCCGACGGAACAGGTGTACATGCTGTCGGTCGAGGTGTGACCCAGAACCCTCGGCTCGGCCAGAACGACCAGTGGCGCGCCGATCTCGCGGCCGCCTTGGGTGGTGCCACGGCTCCAGCACGCGTCCCCGCCGACGCCGTCAGCTGGTGATGTCCTTGCGCCGGAACCGCCAGAATGCCAACGCCACCAGCACCGCGCCGTAGGCCAACGAGGAGAACGCGCCGCGGGTCATGTCCGAGAGGTTGATCGGATCCACCAGCGCTCCGGTCCAGGCGAACGAGTAGTGCGTGGGCAGCCAGTCCCGGATGCCGCCCAGCGCGGTGATCTGATCCAGGATCTGCGACACGATCGACAGCAGCACGGCGCTGCCCACCGCCCCCAGCGGCACGTCCGTGGACACCGTCATCAGGAACGCCAGGCCCGCCACCCAGGCCAGCTGCACCACGATGAACGAGACCACCAACGCCATCCGACCGGCGGCCGACCAGCCGGCGAACGACTCGCCCGCGGGGGTGACCAACGGCCCCGTGCCGTACAGCAGCAGGCCGACGGCGGCGGCAACGGCGGCCAGTATCACGATCGACAGGGCCGCGAGGAGCGCGGCCACGACGAACTTCTGCCGCAGCAACCGCCGTCGTGGCACCGGAAGTGCCAGCAGGTAGCGCAACGACGACCAGGACGCCTCCGAGGCGACGGTGTCGCCGAAGAACAGCGAGACGATGACGATCAGCAGGAAGCTCGCCGAGAAGAACAGCGTCACCATCACGAAGTTCGTGGCGCTGGACTGCGCCAGATCGACGAACGATCCGCTGCCGGGCGGGCCGGAACTGTCGCCCAGCGCGAAGGCACCGGCCAGGATCAGCGGCAGCAATACCATAAATGCCAGGGACAGTTGGGTGCGGCGGCGCCGAATCTGGCGGGCCAGCTCGACCCCGATCGGTAGTGTCGCTCCCGCCCGGAAACCCGGCGCCGGACCGGACGTCGACTCGCCGCCGGCGTCCGGAAGCGCCGTCATGGCCGCGACGGCGGCGTCTGCGGAATGGTCGTGGTGCACCGGGCTCATCGGCCGCTACCTCCGTTCGCCACGGCGCCGTCGGCGGTGGGGCTGCGCCCGCTCGCGGCGCGCTCACCGGCCGGGCCCCCAGCGCCCACCAGGTCGAGGAACACGTCCTCCAGCCGGTTGCGGGGGGCCGCGGCGGTGACGGGCACTCCGGCATCCAGCACGGCTCGTAGCGCCCGGTCGAGGGAGATGGTGCGGAGATCGACCTGCAGGCCACCGGTGGTGACCTCGATGTCGCCGATGCCCTGCACGGCGCGGAGCGCGTCCCGTGCCGCGCCCGGGTTCGGCGTGGACAGCACGATCTCACCGGATGCGGCGACCATCTCGGCGACCGTCCCGGCCGCGATGGTCCGGCCGCGGTCGATGATCACCACATGGCTGCAGGTCTGTTCGACCTCGGAGAGCAGGTGACTGGACACCAGGACCGTCCGGCCGGTGGCCGCATAGCGGCGCAGCACCTCCCGCATCGCGTGGATCTGCGGCGGGTCGAGCCCGTTGGTCGGCTCGTCCAGCAGCAGCAGGTCGGGCTCTTCGGCGAAGGCCTTGGC
>CALANS010000183.1 GCA_937926105.1 uncultured Actinomycetes bacterium
CTTCCCGAGTTCCTCGCCTCGCTCGAGCGTCAGACGTACGGCATCGAGCAGCTGCAGATTGTTCTTGTCGACGATGGATCGACGGATGAGACCTTGAGACTGGCGGAGGCGTTCAGGAAGCGGCATCCCGAGAACGTGATCGTCATCTCGAAAGCGAACGGCGGGCAAGCCTCTGCGCGGAACGTGGGACTCGCCGCGGCTACGGCAGAGTGGTTGACGTTCCCGGATCCCGATGACGTGTTGTCGGACGGATACTTCCGTGAGGTGGCCGACGTTGTGTCACGGGCGCGTGTGCCGGAGCTTGCGGTCGTCTCCACCCGGATTCTCCTTTGGTACGAGGCCGATGATGAAGTGCGAGACACGCACGCGTTGAGTGCGCGTTTCCATCACGGTCTGGTGATCAAAGACCTGGACCAGGACCCCGAATGGATTCAGCCGCACGTCACCTCCGGGTTTGTTCGAGCAGATGTGGTTCGGGACGAGGGCCTTGCCTTTCCGGAAGAGTTGCGTTTGCGCTTCGAAGACGGGAACTTCATCTCTCGGTACCTTCTGCACTGTGCGAGACCGGTCATTGCCTTCGTGCCCACCGCGGAGTACCTCTATCGACAGCGGGCAGACAGCTCGTCGACGATCCAGTCGAGCTTCTCGAACCCGAAGAAGTATACGGACACCATCCGCTATGGCTTCATGGGAGTGGTCGCCGAAGCCGACCGCCTCGGCCGGTTGCTGCCCCGGTGGACGCAGAATCTCTTTCTCTACGACCAGTTCTGGATCCTTCGCAGCTCGCAGACGAATGCCGTCAGACAGGCGACGTATCCGCCCGAGATGTATGACGAGCTTGCCGAGCTGATCCCGATGTATCTCCGTCATGTGACGGAAGAGGCCATCGAGGAATTCTCGGTGATGCCGGTCGTTCCGTGGATGCGTGAGGCCCTTCTGCTCTCAAAACGAGGCGGGGGACATACTGCGATCTACAGGACGAATCGTGACCGCCGTCGTGGACTGGTCGCATTGATGTATCGCTACGGTGGTGCTGCACCGCTCGAGCGGCTGTTCGTCGGGGACCGCCCTATTGAAGCGCGGTACACGAAGACACAAGAACTTGAGTATGTGGGCAAGCCGGTGCTTTGGCAGCGGACTCTCTGGGTTCCCGATGACTGCGAGGTCGACCTGGAACTCGATGGCGTGCGTCAAGATGCTCCTCTTGACCACCCTCTCGTTCCCTCATCCGCGTATGCAACGGGCAGAGGCGCGGGAGGATACGAAAAATCGTGGCAGCGCGTTATCGACGCCGTCCGTCGCCGCCTCACCGGCCAGTTCTGGTCCCTTCTTCGCAGGGATCTTTCAGTACGCTCCCAAACCTTAGCCGCCCGCTTTCGCGATGCGTGGGTGTTCATCGATCGTGATGTTGACGCCAATGACAGCGCGGAAGATATGTACTGGTGGGTTCGACAGAACCACCCTGATATCAATTCCTGGTTCGTTGTGCGCAAATCCTCCGCTGACTGGCGGCGGATGAAAGCACGCGGCGCGCGTCTCGTCGCATATGCGTCGCCTGAGTTCTACGCACTTCTGGTACACGCGAAGCACCTCGCTTCGAGCCACGCTGATCGCTTCGTCACCAATGCCCTTCCGCGAAAACTGACACCACCCGCTTATGCATTCACTTTCCTGCAGCACGGCGTCATCAAGGGGGATCTCTCACTTTGGCTGAATCCGAAGAATATCGATGTCTTTGTGACATCGACGGAGGATGAGTACCGATATATCACAGAGGTTTCACCGTATCGATTCGGACGGAAGGAGACGCGGCTTACGGGATTACCGCGGTTCGATGTCCTGAAAGAACGTCGGGATGGGGTGCCTCTAGACGAGCGGAACATAATACTTCTGATGCCGACATGGCGGAACTACTTGGTAGGCGCGATGGCCGGTGCTTCAAACGAGCGTTCCACTGTCAAAGGCTTTGATGAGTCCCTCTACGCCCACGGTATCAATGATCTGCTCGCGTCCAAAGAGCTCACGGAAATCGCACGCGTGCATGATATGCGTGTCATCTTCATGCCTCATCCGAATATGCGTCACTATCTTGATCGTCTTCGTGTTTCACCCGGCGTAGAGATGGTGTCATATGACGATGCGGACGTACGCGAGATACTGGCACGTGCTGCCGTGTTGCTCACCGACTACTCCTCTACAGCGTTCAATGCTGCATATCTTGACATCCCTGTTGTCTACTATCAGTTTGATCAGCAGGACTACTTCTCAAGCCATACCGAGAGAGTCGGATATTTCGACTATTATGCCGACGGGTTCGGCCCGGTCACCACGACGGCGCGTCACGCGGTCCAGGCTGTGGCGGACGCACTCGACGGGACGGTGGACTCAAAATACGCTGCGCGTGTTGAGCGTGCTTTTCCGGTGCGGGACGGAGGAAACCGAGGCCGTGTGTTCGAGGCCATGTGCGAGGCGACCACGGTTCGACCCCTGCGAGAACGTGAACAACGCGCAGTCGATGACGGCTGGCTACGCAATGATATATGAGTCGGGCTCATTGCCGTAGATGTTCAACGACTACGTCCTTATTTCAGATGCTAGGGCTGACCGGCTCGCTTCTCAAAATCTGCATAGGTAAGTGGTTTCGGCTGGTAGGGAGCGAGATTCGTCTCTGAAACCAGGCTCGCGAGCCGCGGAGCGAAGTTCTTCGGGTCGCGGACGTCTAGAGCCGAGATTTGGTCAGGGCTGTACCGCCACCATTGCGCTCGAATGAGGGCGTCAATAGTCTTCTCGTCGAACCTCGGTCGGATCGGTTTCGCGGGTATTCCTCCGACAATGGTGTATGGCTGGACATCCTTGGTGACGACGGCGTTGGACGCAACAACGCAACCGTCGCCCAGAGACACTCCGTGAGCCAGGGTCACGTTTTCGCCGATCCATACATCGTTGCCGATGGAGATCGGTTGTGGCTGGTACGAATATTCCTGATAAGTTCCCGCGACGGTCATGTCTTCCTCGAAGGTGCCCATCATCAGCCGCTTGTTGTAGAAAACGGGGCTCGTCGATAGCCACTCGATCGGATGATTGTCTCCCATGATCTTAAATCCGGTGGCGATCGAAGTGTAGCGGCCCACGCTAACTAAATGGGGGAGAGGAGTGTGCGTATACGAGAATGCTCCCATGCTTACTAGATTTCTGCCGCTACCGCTCCAGAAGGTGGTGTAAGGCTCGAGTCTGATGCCAGGTTGGATGTTGATGATCTGGTCGTCTCGGTAGCTGGCCCCCGTTTGCATCACCGAGTTGACTCCGGCCCCCATGAGAAAAACTCGCTGTTCTTCGAGGAGGTCACGGATCTTGCTGATCGTTATACGCACTTCTCAACTCTACTGGCAACGTTGATTCGCTGATCGGGGCTGTGGCCAGTGCCAAGTGTCGGACGTGGGAGCCAAGACGGGGCAGGGGCGGCGCTACGCCAGGAGCTGCTGGATCGCCTCGATGACGCGTCCAGTGGCAAAGCCATCCGCGTACTCGCGTATGGCCTCGTGTCGGGCATTGTATTGAGAGTCGTGTCCGACGTGCTCGAGTAGCACCTCAAGCGTAGAGAGAAGCTCTCCGCGCGACGTAGCCACGGGACCGAGACCGTCGCGCTCATAGTCGAAGTCGCCCTGAAGATATGTGTGGTCGCCAGCGAGTGCCAGATTCCGGTCGAACTGGAAGTACGCTATGTCGCTGCCAACGATCGCCGCATCGAACGCTATCGACGAGTAGTCGGTGATAAGCACGCGGCTCCCGCAGAGTAGAGCGTTTGTATTGGTGTCGTCGCCGACGACCTTCACATCGTCTGGTAGCAGATGCGTCGGTACTTGGCCGCGCATGTTCGGGTGCAGGAGCAATGCCACCCGACAGCGGTGTGCTCGGGCAATCTCTTGTAGCTCCAGGTCGGCGGCCAGTCCGAGCCATTCGCGTGCAAAGACGGTGGTAGCGAAAGCCGGGTCGAGATGTCGACGACCGCTGGGCCCTTTGGGTCCCATCAGGTTCATCCGCCAGGTTGGGGCGAGCAGGACGAGATTCGGCGAGCTTGTGTCCGCAGCGCGGTGCCGGAGTAGTTCGTCATGGCGGGGGAATACGGTGAGCTTGACGGTCTGCGACGTGAGCAAGTACGAC
>CALANS010000184.1 GCA_937926105.1 uncultured Actinomycetes bacterium
TCGACCCCTAGTTTGTCGAGGCCATTCATGATCCCGGTCGCATGGTCATGAGGCGTCGTCAGCGTCTTGGCAGTACGGAAGCCCCCACCATCGTCCTCAAACGTCAGGTCAGTGAAAGTACCGCCGATATCGGCTGCGATCCGCCTCACAAGTCAGCCTTCCTGTCTCCACATGCTCACACCACTGTCGCCATGGACGTCACCCGTGGGAAGCGGCCTTCCTCAGGGCATTGAGGGCACGAGATCCCGTTCCCCTTGGACTTTACTTTAGTCAGATCAGCCACAGTCGTCAATAACTTGTGTAGCTTCGGCTCCTGCGGAGGCGACTCATCTCGTTGGCGCAGGAACTTCGACGTCGCCGTACATGCGCCTCATGTTCCACGACGGGAACGTGGCGATCTTCGCATCGATGACGAGGGGGCGAGAGCGTGGTCCTTCGAGCCAATCCGTTGCTGCCTCCAGGTCCTCGCGGCGGCGGACGGTGATCGCGTCGCATCCGAAGCCCCTCGCTACAGCGGCGATATCGGTCTCCGGGAACCGCACGAGATCGAAGTCGTCCCCATCCGCAGCGAAGTGGATTATCTCCGCGCCGTAGGCAGAGTCGTTGTAGACGATGATCATCATTCCGAGTCCGAGGCGCACTGCAGTATCCAGCTCGCTCACGCCCATCATGAACGAACCGTCGCCTGTTCCGACGACGGGCAATCGGCCCGGTTCTGCCAGCGCTGCCCCGATGCATGCGGACAAGCCCAGACCAATCGCTTGGAAGCAGAAGGGAAGGCAATAGCCGCGTTCGTCGGGGACGCGGAGGTTGGCAGCCGGATAGCAGTTGGCGTTTCCCCCATCGGGAACCACGACCCGCTCCAGAGGGAGCAGATCATCCAAGTAGTTCGTCAAGACGCGGGGATCGATGCAACCGGCGTCATCTCGCTCAGCGAACGGCTGATCTTTCCAGTACCGATCGCGTTCCACGCGTTCGCGGACGTCGTCCGTGCGGAACCCGGTATGGCGCACGCCTCGTCCTCGCAGGATGCGCACCAAGTCTGCGGCCGCCAGTGAGGTGTCGCCGATAAGCGACAGGTCGACGTCGCGATGAAGACCGATCGCGGCGGGCCGGTCATCGATCTGCACCACGAACGCGTCTTGCAACAGGACGCCGTCACGAGCCGTCCACCGATTCAGCGCGGCTCCGAAGACCACGATGACGTCCGCCGAAGCAATCAGGTCGGCGGCACCCGGGGTGGAAAAGCCCCCCATGATATCCAGCGCCCACTCCTCGCCGGCGAAGAGGCCTCGGGCACCGGCGGAAGTGACCAGGAGCCCGCCGCACAACTCGCCAAGGCGTAGGATCTCGTCCCTCGAATGCTTCGCTCCTCGCCCCGCCACCAGCACGGGCCGGGCAGCATGCTCGAGGACATCGACCACGGCCTCCAGCGCACGAGGGTCTGGGCTCACCCGAGTGACTGTCCGGCCGCGTGAGATGTTCTCGACGTCGAAATCCGTCTTCTCTTCCTGGATATCGACGGGAACTGACAACACGACTGTCTGCCGGCCGTCGACGGCGGCCGCTACCGCGCGGGCGGTGTCCCGGGCCGCAGACTTCGCGCTGTACACCCGGAAGGCCTTCGCGCCCATCGCTTCGGCGGCGGCGTCTTGATCCACGTAGAAATTGGAGCCGAGATCGCCTGATGCCGTGTCGCCGGTCAAGACGAGCACAGGCGTGTGCGCCTTCGCTGCCTCGGCGACGGCTGTCAAGGCGTTGCTGAATCCACACCCCTGGTGCAGGGTGACGACCGTCAAGCGCTCCGATACCCGCGCATACGCGTCGGCCATCGCCGTTGCACCCATCTCATGGCGTGTCGCCGTGAACGGGACCTGCTGCCTGATCAGCTCGTTGGTCATCCGCAGGTTGCCGCTGCCGACGACGCCGAAGACGTGTGCGGCACCCTCCGCAGCGAGTACGCGGCCGACGATCTCGGCCACGGTTATCCTCTCCCTCACATTTCCTCCAATGCTTCCAGACGCGGCGTGGCTGCGCCGCCAGACGGTGACCATTGCGCGCCGTGAGTTGGCTGCGCTGTCCTTCCTCAGTGTCGATCAGCTCCGGGGCTCCAGCTGCCCGATTATGTCGTCGGTGCGCAGAACGTCCGCGTAGCGTGAATTCAGCTCGAACAAGGCGGTGCGGTGGGAATGCCCAAGTCGATCGAAGCAGGCGTCTTCCGCGACCGCGACGTTGAAGTTATATGAGAACGCGTCGACTGCGGTTGCCCGCACGCAGCCCGATGTGGAGCCGCCGCAGATGACGACAGAGTCCGCGAGAAAGGAGACGAGATACCGGGTCAAGGGCGTTCCGAAGAACACGCTCGGTGCTGACTTCTCGATGACCAGGTCATCAGGGCCAGGAGACACCATCTCGTTGATCCGATTACCCTCGATGGCCGCTGGCTCCGCGTCGTCTGCCGCTGGAGATCGCCAGAGTCCGGCCGGAAGGGCGTGACCGCCGCGCTCCTGAGCGCGAGAGGAGATCACCGGTCGACCAAGCCGATGGAACAAGGACACCAGCTCAGCGATGCGCGGCAGGGCGCGCCACGCGCGCTGCCCACAGCTCGTTCGCCATTTGCGCATCGAGTCGACGACGGGCTCGTCCGCGTCGCCGGTGAATGCATATGTCGCATCGACGACGAGCAAGACGGGAGACACCCCCAAGCCGTGCGGTTGTCCCTGCCGACTACGCCGGTAGACCTCGCGGTCGGTGGGGTCGGTCAGTACCGAGTCCCATGCTTCTTCCATGATGACCTCGTCTCGCCGTTGGTAGGAATCGGACCCATTGCCCAGGACGGACTAGAGGTCGGTGCGCCATCCGCTCGATGCCCGTTCCAGAGCCCTCGCGATGAAGTTCAAGACCAGCCCGGCGACAATCACGATCAGGACGGAAGAGAACACTTGGGTCGTATTCAATTCGCTTGCATATTTATCAATGCTGTATCCGATTCCGCCCTGCCCGGCGAACAGCTCACCAACGACCACGCCGACCACGGCGCGCCCCATGCCGAGCCTGACGCCCGCCATGATGGTGGGGAAGGATGCAGGGAGAACGACTTTTCGCAGGAGCTGAAGTTCGTTGCCACCAAACGATTCCACGACTTTGATCAAGCCGGGATCGACGTTATCCACACCCTGCATCGCGTTGACGATGAGAGGGACGATCGCCAACATGATGGCGATGAACACGACAGAGGGCGCCCCCAAACCGAAAATGAGGACGATCAGCGGAAAGAGCGCGATGACGGGCGATGAGTACAAGAGCCAGACGTACGGCTCGATCGCGTACTTGACGTACCTCAGTCGCCCCATGAGCAGCCCCAGGCTGATTCCGAACACGCTGGCGACGGCGAAAGCCACGATGAACTCAAGTCCGCTTATCCCGATGTTCACGAGCAGCTCGCCGGAGACGATCTGCTTCACCACGCCTTCTATGACGAGCACCGGGGAGGAGGTGAGAAACTCATCGACCGCCCCTGCCATCACTGCCAGCTGCCAAGCAACTGCACCGATGAAGATGAGCCCGCCGCCAAGGACGACCGCGTAGACCCGCTCCCGGATCTTGCCCTGGTCATCGGCTCTGACCGTCGAGATGACACTAGTCCAGGCCATCGTTCACTCCCATCGGAACACGGATCGCTCGATGCGACGCAGCAGGCTGCCCACGATCAGCCCGAAGAGTCCTGCGAGCAATGCCAATACGATCAGCGGAGGTACGTTGAAGCTCGATCCGTACGCCGAGATCATGACTCCGAGCCCGACCACACCGCCGTACAGCTCCGCAACGATGACGGTGATGACACCGCGGCCGACTCCGAGTCGAAGCCCGGCAACCGTGGTAGGCATCGCGCTCGGCGCGATGATCTTCCAGAATTGAGCCATCTGCCCCGCACCGAACGCGTGCGCCATGCGCAGCGTTCTCGCGTCGGTCTCCTGAACACCGGCCATCGCGTTGATGACGACGGTCGCGAGCACATCGACGAAGACGATCGCGATCTTCGAGGTCGTTCCGATTCCCCACACCAGCACGAAGATGGGAAACAGCGCCAGGGACGGTGTGACGTAGAGCGCATATAGCAGGGGCTCGAAGACCTGCCTGACTCGCAGTCGCCATCCCATCAACATTCCGAGTGGCACGCCGATGACGACCGCGAGAGCGTACCCGATGCTGAACTCGAACAGTGTCGTCGGGAGGTTCTGGGCGAGCTCGCCCGAGGTGACCAACTCCGCTGCTGCCTTGACGATCTCCAGCGGGCTGCTCGTATAGGAGGCGTCGACCAGGCCAGACGAAGCGCTCACCTGCCAGGCCACGAGCACGACGACGATGCTTATGCAGCCCGTCAGTACCTTGACTGCGGACTCTTGCGATCCCGCGCGAGAAGTAGTCAACGGCGCACCTGCGTCCTTTCGTTTCGGCGTGCGCAAGAAATGTGGTCCATGTACGAGCCTGTAGAGGAAGAAGACGACGTCATCGGGTCGCCGGCTCCGTTGTCCGCGCGTCCTGTTCCCCGAATAGCAGATTGGAGAGCCTTGACCGGTAGACCTGGAACTCGCGGCCGACGCGGACCTCGCGGGTGCGCGGCCGCGGCAGATCGATGGTGATGTCCTCAACGATTCGGCTACGGGGACCGGCGCTCATGACAAGAACCCTGTCGGCCAGGAGAATAGCTTCGTCGATACCGTGGGTCACGAAGAGAACCGTTTTGCGGTCGTTCTCCCAGATTCTCAGCAACTCCATCCCCATCGACTCGCGAGTCTGGGCATCCAATGCCCCGAACGGCTCGTCCATGAGCAAGA
>CALANS010000185.1 GCA_937926105.1 uncultured Actinomycetes bacterium
CCGACCCGGAGGGGCAGTACACCCTGCCCGGGCTTGCACGTGCGCTGGGTGTGCCGGAGGAAGACGCATCGGCCGATGTGCGCGCCCTCATCGATGCGGGCTTGCTGACCTCGCAACCATCGGCATCCGAACCGACGTTCACGCCGACCGCGGATGCATGGATCCGGTTCGGGCGCGTCCTGGCAGGAACCGTCGCCGAGTCCACCGGATCAGCGAACACGCTCACCACCGCGACAGGTGCGGCGATCTCGCTGCCGCCGGTGATTCAGAAAATCGCGGACCGGCTTGCGTATCGGTTCTCCAGCAACTTCTCCCGGGAGACGGTGCAGAAGTACGTCGCCGACAGTTATGAGCTGCTCAGGGAGCGTGCGCACGTCACCCGGCATCTCCCGTCGCTGACGAGCCGGTTTGCGACGGACCGTCTGGGCGCGTTGGCAGCGGCACACGGGCTCGAGCTGAACGCGACGCCTGAGGTCCTGTTCGTGTGTGTTCAGAACGCCGGGCGGTCACAGATCGCCGCCGGCATTCTGCGTCAACTTGCCGGCAACCGAGTTCATGTTCGGACGGCGGGTTCCCAGCCTGCAAGCGCGATCGACGAGACGGTGGTGGAGATCCTGGATGAGATCGGCGTGCCCGTCGGCGCCGACTTTCCGAAGCCGCTGACCGACGAGGTTGTGCAAGCCGCGGACATCATCATCACCATGGGGTGCGGCGATGCGTGCCCGGTGTACCCCGGTCGACGGTATCTCGACTGGCCGGTCGAGGATCCCATCGGTCAGCCGCTGGAGATCGCACGTCAGATCCGCGACGACATCCAGGGGCGGGTCGAAGGGCTTCTTCGTAGCGTGGGGCTTCACCCGTTCCCGTCGGGTCCGGATTCCGGCGCCACGGCGCGGTAACCGATTCCTCGGAACGTCTGGATGAGCGCCGACGATCTGGGCCTTGCGGAATCGAGTTTGCGCCGGATGCGGAGCACGGTAACGCGGGTGCCGTCGACGGTCGCGTCGCTGAAGACGCCGTGCTGTTCGGCGAGCTCCTGGACGCTGACCACCCGGTGCGACTGGGTCATCAGATAGCGCAGGACCTGGAGCTCCCGCGGTGTGAGACGCACGGCCACCCCGTCGACGGTCGCGTTGAATGCTTGCGGATCGACCGTCAGCGGACCGATCGTGATGCTCGCGGCGGACTCGCCCACCCCCGCGGGTGCTTGGCCGAGCATGCGCAGCGCCTTGGACAGTTCGGTGGCCGTGAACGGCAGCGGTAGGAGCGAGCGGGCGCCGCATTCCAGGGCCCGGAAGGCGCGCTCGTGCGCGTCAGGCTCGGGCCCGAGACCGACGATGATCGGAATGTGCGCCCAGGCGGTGACGGCCCGGATGAACGCGGCCAGGTCAACGCCTGTGATGTCGGTGGGGGCGATGATCGCCGTCGGCTGCTCCTCGTGGAGGCCCAGGAGGGCACTGAGCCCATCGGCGTACACGCACAGCTCGATCCCGTGGTGAAGCAGGTCGTCCTGGTCGCCGCGGCTGAGGAGCGCGGTCGATTCGACGGCGAGGATCCGTGTCGGCCATCGCAGATGAGGGGGCGCGCCGCGGCCGACGCCGACATCCGCGTACGCGTATTCGGCGCTGATCGATCGCCTCCTCGGGAGAGCGTCGCTCACCCGAATCTGCCCGAGATGTAGTCGTCCGTGGCCTGCTGCGTCGGGTTGGAGAAGATCGTGTCCGTGTCACCGACCTCGACGAGGTGGCCGGGAAGCCCGACACCGCGCAGGTCGAAGAACGCGGTCTGGTCGCTGACCCGGGCAGCCTGCTGCATGTTGTGCGTGACGATGACGATCGTGTACCGCTCCTTGAGCTCGGCGATGAGGTCTTCGATCGCGAGGGTCGAGATCGGGTCCAGCGCGGAGCAGGGCTCATCCATCAGCAGCACCTGCGGTTCCATCGCGATCGAACGCGCGATGCAGAGCCGCTGCTGCTGCCCACCGGAAAGGCTCCCGCCGGGCTTCTTCAACCGGTCTTTGACCTCTTTCCAGAGGTTCGCGCCGCGCAGGGAGCGTTCGGCGATCTCGTCGAGGTCTTTCTTGCTACGCATGCCCTGAAGCCGTAGTCCGGCGACGACGTTGTCTCGGATCGACATCGTCAGGAACGGGTTCGGGCGCTGGAAGACCATTCCGATCGCCCGTCGCACGGACACGGCGCTGACGTTCGAGGAGTAGATGTCCTCGTCGTCGAGCAGGACCTCGCCTTCCACCCACGCGCCCGGTGTCATCTCGTGCATCCGGTTGAGGGTGCGCAGCACGGTCGATTTCCCGCACCCGCTGGGGCCGATGAGCGCCGTGACACTGCGCGGCGGAACGCTCAGGGAGACGTTCTCGACGGCGTGGAACTTGCCGTAGTAGACGTTGAGGTTGTTGATGTCGAGCTGTTTCATCGTTGCGCGTGCTTTCGGGTGAGGAACCGGGCCACCAGGGAAGCGGCAATGTTCAGTCCGGCGATGAGGATGATGAGGGTGAGCGCCGCACCCCAGGCACGGAACTGGCCTGCGGGGAGGGGGTTGATTAGCTCGCTGTAGATCAGGAGCGGCAGGGAGGCCATGTTCCCGTCGAAGATGTTGTAGTTCAGGGCGCGGCTGTAGCCGACGAGGACGAGGACCGGCGCGGTCTCGCCCATGACTCGGGCGACGGCGAGGAGCACCCCGCTGGTGATGCCGGAGGCGGCGGCCGGGACGACGACCCGGAGGATCGTGGTCCATTTCGCGACGCCGAGAGCATACGAGGCTTCGCGTGTCTCGAGCGGCACCAGTCGCAGCATCTCCTCTGTGGAGCGGATCACGACGGGCAGCATCAGCAGGCCGAGCGCGATCGCCACGGCCAGGGCGCTCTGCGGGAGCCCGAGCGTGGTGATCCACAGGGCGAAGACGAACAGGGCGGCGACGATCGACGGGATGCCTGCCAGCACGTCGACCATGAAGGTCGTCACCCGGGCGAATCGGCCCCGCCCGTATTCGACGAGGTAGATCGCGACGAGGATGCCGATCGGGACCGCGATGACCGCAGCGATGAGCGCCTGCACGAGCGTTCCATAGATCGCGTGGTAGACGCCACCGGTGAACTGCTCTGGGAGGACTCCCTTGAGGGAGTGCGTCCACCACGTCGACGAGGTCACCGCTGCAGCACCCTTGGTGATCGCTACGACGAGCACCCACGCAAGGGGGACGAGCGCCGCCGCGAACGCGACGAACATGAGGATCCGCGCGATCGCGTCGCGAAGGAGGCGGGTCCGGGAGATCCGGGGGAACACGCTGACGCGAGGGTAGGTCTGCTGCTTGGTCATTAGCCGGCCTTACGGTTGGCGATCAGGCGGGCAGCGGCGTTGACGGCGAACGTCAGCACGAACAGCACGAAGCCTGCGGCGATGTAGGCGCCGGTCGGGAGCGGAGAGCTGAACTCTGCAGCTGCGGACGCGATCTTGCTGGCGAAGGTGTAGCCGCCGTCAAAGAGGCTCCACTGCGAGGGCAGCGGTGAGGTGCGCAGGATGATCAGCACGGCGATCGTCTCACCCAGTGCACGGCCCAGCCCGAGCATTGCTCCGGCGATCGTGCCGCTACGGCCAAAAGGGAGCACCGTGGTGCGGATAACTTCCCATTTGGTCGCACCTAGAGCGTAGGCGGCTTCCATCTGTGAGGCGGGCGTCTGCCGGTACACCTCACGGCATATCGCGGTGACGATTGGGAGGATCATGGTGGCGATCACGATCGCGGCCGTGAAGATCGTGCCACCGCCGTTGATGGCCACGTTGCCTTTCGCGAAGAGCGGGAACCAACCGAGCGCGTTGTTCAGGTAGGTGGCTATCGGCTCAATCGCGGGGGCGAGGACGAAGATCCCCCAGAGCCCGAACAGGATCGAGGGGACAGCCGCGAGCAGGTCGACGATCATCCCGAACAGTCGCGCCACGCGCTTAGGGGCGTACTGGGTGAGGAACAACGCGATGCCGATCGCGATCGGGACGGCGATCACCAGCGCCGCAACGGAACTCAGCACGGTGACAGTGAACAGGTCACGGATGCCGAATCGCAGATTGTTCGGATCGCTGGTGGAGAACCCGAAGCTCGTGAAGAAGTTGGCCTTGTTCGCAAGAAGCGACGGGACCGCCTTGATCAGGAGGAACAGCGCGATGAGAACGATCGCGCCGACAACGATTCCGCTGGCGGCGACAGCCAGTGCCTTGAAGGTCCCATCCGCGACCCGTGCCGGTTGTTCATCGGATAGGCGCTTCGGCTTCGGGGTGCCGGGTTCGCGGTGCGGCACCGCGTGGGGACCCGCCGTGTTCACGGTCGGGTCCCCGGCGGCCGCGACGTCTTGTCGCAGTTCGCTCATGAGGTCACTGAATCGCGTTGACGGCGGTGCTCAGCTTGGGCAGGAACTCCTGCGGGATCGGGATGTAGCCGTTGTCCGACAGTCCCTGCTGGCCGCCCGTGATAGTCGACTGCAGGAAGGCTCGGACGGCCTTGCCCGTGGCGGCGTCCTTGTACTTGGAGCACACGATCTCGTACGTTGCGAGAACGATCGGGTAGGCGCCGGTCTCAGTCGGCTTGTAGAACGACGAAGTGTCCAGCACAAGGTCGTTGCCGGTGCCCTTGATCTTCGCCCCAGCGATCGTCTTCCCGACGGTTTCCGTGCTGATCTTCACGGGATCCGGACCCGCCGACGTGATGATCTCCGCCTGCTGCAGCTTCTGGGACGTCGCGAACGACCACTCGTTGTAGGTGATCGACCCCTCCGTGGACTTGATCGCGGCAGACGTTCCCTCGTTGCCCTTCGCGCCTTCGCCGACCCCGCCAGCGAACGCCTTGCCGGCGCCCTTCGTCCAGGAGCCATCGGAGGCCGAGACGAGGTACTTCTGGAAGTTGTCGGTCGTGCCGGACTCGTCACTGCGGAAGATCACCGTGATCGGCTCCGAAGGCAGCTTCGCGGACTTGTTCAGAGCGGCGATAGCCGGGTCGTCCCAGGACGTGATCGCACCGCTGAAGATCTTGCCCAGCGTGAGGCCGTCCAGGGCGAGGGAATCGACCGACTTCACGTTGTACGTGACCGCGAGCGGGCCGAACACCACGGGCAAGTTCCATGCATCGCTGCCACACGCCTTCAGCGCAGCAGCGGGCTCGCCCTTGTCCGCGTTGAGCGGGGAGTCGGACCCACCGAAGTCCGTCTGGCCGCCGAGGAACTCCGAGACTCCAGCGCCGGAACCGTTCGAGGTGTAGTCGAGGGTGGCGTTCGAACACGCGGCCTCGTACGCAGCGATGAACCGCGTCATGGCGTTCGCCTGGGCGGTCGACCCGCTCGCCTTCAAGGCGGTCTTCCCACCGCAGTCCACCTTCGCGGCAGCGCTGGCAGTGGACGAAGCCGACTGAGTACCGCCGGCGTTGTTGTCGCTCCCACAGGCAGTGAGGGCAACCAAGCTCAGCAACCCGGCGACGACCATGGTCGGGATGGTCACAGCACGCGATCGTATCGACACTTCAAAGTCCTTCCACGCGGGCACGGCCCGCTAACAGGATGTGACCGGGGCTCCGGACATATCCATAGAAGTATCTCTATATGAATTAGAGGTGAACTTCAGGCAACGCCCAAGCTTCCATAGAGCTACATCTATATGTTGGTGGCGAGATAGTTCGTACGACGGTAGGCCCCCGTCACGCCACCCTCAGGCGTCACACGGATCAGATCGCTAAGCGGCGCAGCCGCAGCAATCGCCGCATCGACCAGTGTTGCTCCAGGGTTCGGCGCCATGAGCCACTCCTCAGCGAAACCAGGATTGATCAGCAACGGCATCCGATCGTGGACGTGCTCCAAGCAGGGAGCAGCCGGCTGCATCACGATGCTGTAGCACGTGAACTCCGCGCCGTCCGCCGTGCGGCCAGGGCGCGTGACGGCAGCAATCCCGAGAAGACCGCTCTCCGGGGCTGTGAAGTGGTGCCACACGCGGGACGGCTTGGCCATCTCGCGCCAAAACGAGACCGGCACGATCGCGCGCCCCGGGAGGGAACCCTTACTTGCAGTCAGCCGCTCCGACCGAGTGTTGATCGACGCGAAGCTCGCCGGTGCCCCGTTGACCAGATACCCCCATCACGCGAGATCCAAATCCGAAACGCCCGTGAGGATAGGGTTCAAGTTGCGCAGATTCTTGCCCGTAGGGCGGAGAACCTCCCCGTTGTTGCCCGTCGCTCACGCGCGAAGGCTCTCGAGCACCGAGGCGTCGATGAACGCCTGATACTCGTGATCGTCAAACCGCGGGTCGAGCCCGTAACTAGCGCAAATCAGAGGCTCCTCTCGTCGAACCGGAATAGTTCGTCCCGATTAATGCCCGGTTCCTTGTTCATCGCGAAGCGCCCGCACATGGCTACCTGCTCACCTTCTCGGGCTGCGCCAGGGCGCGGCGCACGGAGGCGGAGCTGACATGCAACGTCTTGGCGATCGTCTCCCACGTCGCCGGCGGGGTCTGAGCGCGCATCTGTCGCGCGACCTCGACCCGCTCGGCGCTCATCACCGTGGGGCGGCCACCGACGCGGCCCTGGGCGCGTGCGTACTCCAGACCGAGCCGGGTGTTCTCCCGGATCGTGTCGACGCGCAGCTGCGCGAACACGGCGACGATGCCGAACAGGGCACGTCCCATCGGGGTGGTGGTGTCGATCACCGGTTCGGTGAGGCTCTTGATGTCGACGCCCTTATCCTCCAGCTCGTGCAGCGTCTCGATCAGGATGCGCTCGGTGCCGCCGAGACGGTCGAGGCGGCGCACCAACAGCACGTCGCCGGAGCGGAGGTAGTCCATGCACGCGACCCACTGGGGGCGGTCCTTGACCCGGCTGGAGTCGCCGTGGTCGACGAACACGCGCGCCGCTCCGGCGGCGCGCAGCTCGGCCTCCTGCGCCTTCGGATTCTGTTCCCGCTTGGACACTCGGGCGTATCCGACGATGTTCATAGTCCCCTCCCCTGCTCGGCTTCTCGGCCGGGCGTTGTCGGCCGACGTGAGCGTCCCGTCGACGGGGCGGAGCGTCCGGGTGGCAGGCTGCTGCCCAGGTTGGCGAACGCGCGCAGCTGCTCCATCCGTTCCGGGGTGAGCCGGCCACCGGCTGCGGGCTGCACGATGCGGTCGAAGATGTCGCGCAGCTCGGTGAAGTCCTGCCGTTCCATCGCGGCCCGTGACGCCTGGTCGTTCTCCGCTCCGGTCACTCGGCTCCAGTCGAGGTCGAACCCGGCGCCGGCGGCGATCTGCGTCCAGAAGATGCGTTGCGTGCGACCGTTGCCCTCCCGGAACGGGTGCAGGTAGTTCACCTGGTCGTAGTGGTGCGCCAGGCGCGCCACGAACCGGTCACGGTCCAGGCCGTGCAGCTGGTGCTCCTCCGCGAGCTCCGCGAACGCGAACCCCGCCCCGGACTCCAGCCGGGACACCGGCATGAAGAACTCCGCGGCGGGGTCGGTGCCCTTGCGGATGTCGACGGTGCGCAGCTGCCCGGCCCAGTCGTAGACGTCCTGGAACAGCTGCCGATGGATCGCTTGCAGCTGTCGGAGATCTCCGGTGACCTTCACGGGTCGGGTGATCATCTCGGCCCGTCGCCACTCGGTCAGTTCCGCTTCGGCGCGATCCAGCGTGGCATAGTCGGTCAGGCCGAGCCGGTTGCGGAGGATGCCCGATGCGGGCTCGAGGTACGGGTCGACGAAATCAGGCAAGGCCCCAGCGGGCCCGGGTGCGGCGTCCCAGCTCGTCGACGTCGAACTCCCCCGCCGCGTAGGCGGCGGCGTCGGCGCGATATTCGGGGCCGGCGGTGAGGCCTTCCATCGCGGAGCTGTGCGCGGCGTCGGCCACGACGCGCTCGCGCAACTCGCGCTCGGCCGCGGAAATGGTGCTGGCGGTCTTGACGCTCATGGTGACCTCCCTCGTTGCCTCTAGCCTACCCGACTTGCTCAAAAACCCATAGGCCGGGTTTTGCACAGAATGGGGTTTTGACAAGGGTTTTGAGCATCTGCGCTTCCGCGGATTCTCGGGAGCTGTGGGCAGCTTCGCTTTGTGTCGTTGCTTTTGCCGCGGTCTGTGTCGCGTTAGGTAGTGCCGATGACGAGGGTGCTGCGGGCGGCTTCGACGACGTCGTTGGTGATGACGTCGAGCTCGTTGATCTTCAGTACGCGTTGGATCTGTGGGAGGAGGCGTTCGAGGAGGCGGAAGTTGCCGCGGGTGATGCGTTCGACGGCGGCGATGGCTTGCGCGTCGGTGAAGTCGTCGGGGTCGAGTGTCTTGCCGAGCTTGCGCCATTGGCGTTGGAGGACGAACAGCAGCTCGTCGTGGCCGAGGGGACGGTACTGGTGGGCGAACCCTAGGCGGCTGTAGAGCTGGGGGTAGTGCGTGAACTGCTTCTCGATGCCGGGCATGCCGATGAGGATCATCGCGATGCCGGTTCGGTCGTACTGGTCGCGGAGCCACTCGATGGCGTTGCCGGTGAGGCGTTCGGACTCGTCGATGATGATCAGCTCGAGCAGTGACGGGTTGGGGCCGTGCGCGTGGTCGACGTGGCCGCCGTGGAGGACGAGGTGTTCCTCGATGCAGCGTTCGGTGCGGATCATGTCGTGCCGGAGGTCGTCCTGGAGGGCGCGCATCGTGGCGGAGACCTCGGGCGTGTAGAAGACGGTCCGGGCGCGGTGGGCGGCGGCGTAGATCTTGGTGTCGTCTTCGCTGCGTGCGGCCCATCTGGCGATGAACGGGCCGATGCTGTCCCAGTGCGCATAGCGGCGGGCTGAGAGGGTCTTGCCGACGCCGGCGGGCCCGAAGCAGACGCCGATGGTGTTCTGCTTCCGGACCGCGTCGGCGAACTCCGCGAACCGGCGGTGCTCCTTGGTGACGATGAACTGGCTCGTCATGACCGGTCCTCCTCGTAGGTCTTCAGTCGCGGCCGATCCGTCTCGATGGCTGCCGGTGTGGTGGTGTCGTCGAGTTTGGGATTGACGATTGCGATGCGTTCGTGGATCTGTCCGCGGAGGGCCCGGCGGTGAGCGTTCCTGGCGGCTTGGATCTGCTTGAGGCTGATCGTCTCGGTCTGGTGCTCGGTGCTGATCGCGGTGCAGAGGAACGCGTCGCGGTGGAAGACGCGGATCTCGGTGACGTCGCGTGGGTCGTACCGGACACTCACGGTGCTACCGACGAACGGCGCGAGAGTGGCCGCGGTGTAGCGGAGGCCCTCGAAGTGGATGCCATCGCGCTGCACGACCCGCGTCGTGGGGACGGTGAGCAGGAACCCGTCGAGCTGTTCAAGGGAGTCCGGCAGTCGTGGCAGCCACCCGTCTGCAATCCACGCGTGCAGTGGGCTCGTCCGGAGCTCGCGGTGGGTGCGGGCGTTGTAGCTGCGGATGAACGTGTTGATGGCGCTGTCGACGCCGGCGAGATCCAGCGCCGGCGTCGGCGCGGCCGAGCCGGCTGCGAGGTGGCCGGGGAGCGTTGGGAGCAGTTCGGTGTTGATGGTGCCGAAGAACCGTTCGATTTTCCCGCGGCCCTGGGGGCGGGCGACCTGGGAGT
>CALANS010000186.1 GCA_937926105.1 uncultured Actinomycetes bacterium
CGCGCAGGTAGTCGAAGCCGAACTCGTTGTTGGTGCCGTAGGTGATGTCGGCGGCGTAGGCGGCCCGGCGCTGATCCGGGGGCATCTGCGACAGGATGACGCCGACGTCCAGGCCGAGGAAGCGGTGCACCCGCCCCATCCACTCGGAGTCGCGCTGGGCGAGGTAGTCGTTGGTGGTGACGATGTGCACGCCGGTGCCCGCCAGCGCGTTGAGATACGCCGGCAGGGTGGAGACCAGGGTCTTGCCCTCACCGGTCTTCATCTCGGCGATGTTGCCCAAGTGCAGCGCGGCACCGCCCATCAGCTGCACGTCGAAGTGCCGCTGGCCCAGGGTGCGCTTGGCGGCCTCCCGGACGACGGCGAACGCCTCGGGCAGCAGATCGTCCAGCGTCTCGTCACCGGCCAGCCGTTCCCGGAACTTCTCGGTGTGCGCCTTCAGCTCCTCGTCGGTGAGGTCGACATAGTCGTCCTCCAGGCTGTTGATGTGCGCGGCCACGGCGGCCAGCCGCCGGATCGTCTTGGCCTCGCCGGCACGCAGCAGTCGGGACAGCACGTTGGGCACCCTCAGTCGGTCATGTCACGTGCTGGGGCAAGGTCGCGCCTCAGCCGTGTCCGTCGGTCATCTGTCGTGGCAGCACCCGTCGGGCGCCCGTCACCGGGATGCCTCGGCGGCCGAGGCATCGCCCACGGTCCGGGCGGCAATCCCGGCATCCCCATGGTATGCGCCCGTCGTGCGACGCGGGTCCCTCCCGCCCGGCGGTCAGGACAGCCGCAACAGACCGTAGTCGAAGCCCTTGCGCCGGTAGACCACGCTGGCCTTGCCCGAGTCGGCGTCGTTGAACAGGTAGAAGTCGTGCCCGACCAGCTCCATCCGCAGCAGCGCCTGGTCGACCGTCATGGGTTCGGCGGGGTGGTCCTTGATGCGCACCACCCGGCCGGGGCCCTCGTCGTCGCCGCCGACGGCGGAACTGGCATCGCCATCGCGCGCCGAATCGCCGAGCTGATCGGGCCCTTCGCCCCAGATCCCGGAGAGCGGCTCCGGGCCACCGGGCACCGCACCGGCCGCGACCGCCGCCAGCGGGGCCCGGGAGGTGACGCGGTCCAGCCGGCGACCGCGTACCTTGCGCAGCCGGGTGTCCAGCTTGTCCACCGCCAGGTCCAGCGCCGCATAGAACGACTCCGCGGCCGCCTCCGCGCGCACCGCCGGCCCCCGGCCCACGACGGTGATCTGCACCCGCTGCCGGTTCTTGGCCTGCCGCGGATTGCTCTCGTGGGACAGCTCGACGTCGACGTGCGCCATCTTGGGGTCGTAGCGCTCGGTTCGCGCCAGCTTCTCCGAGACGTGCACCCGGAAATGCTCGGGCACTTCGACGTTTCGGCCCTTGACGACGATGTCCACATGTCCTCCCGAGGTCGGGCGGGGCGGAACAATTCCGACCCGCTGCACTGCACACCCTGCGATCCCGGGGTGCCGTGGCCCCTTCCCTGCCGATGGACCCCGGTACACCCTCGAACCTACCGGGCCGTGCAGCGGGCGCAAGGGCACGACGGCCCGTCACCGGTCACGATTTTCGGCCAGCCCGGGGCCGTGGCAGGCCCAGCGGCAGCACCAAGGGTCGCAGCGCCGGCACCGACGCGAGTACCAGCACGCCCACCGTGGGCACGCCGGCCCGACCCAGTACGGTCAGCGAACCGGTGACGGTGGCCCCCGTGGTCAACACGTCGTCCAGGAACACCACCGGGGCACCGTGCGGCGGCGCCGCCCCGGGCCGGAAACGGATGCGACCCGCCAGGTTCGCGGCCCGCCCTGCCGCGTCCAGCCCCACCGAGTCCCGGGTCCCCCGGGCCAGCGACAGACACGGCGCCACCCCAGCCGGCCGGCCCCGCTGCGCCAGCAGCCGAGCCGCCGCCCGCGCCATGGCCAGCACCGGGTCGCCGCCCCGCGCCCGGGCGGAGGCGGGCCGGGTCGGGGCCGGCACCAGCCACAGGTCGCCGGGCAATACTGCCGCGTCCTGCAGCCGCAGCAATCCGGTGCCCAGCGCCGCGCCCAGCCGCGGGGGCAGATCTCGTCGACCGCGTTCCTTGCCGGCCAGGATCGCCGCCCGCACCGGACCGGTGTAGCGACCGAGCGCATGTACCGGGGGGATCGGCAGCCCGGCCGTGGCCATCCGATCCAGGGCCGGCTCCGGCAACGCCACCGCCCGCGGCCGAACACCGATCGTCGCCGCGCAGGCCGGGCACCATGGCTGAGGGGCGTAACAGCCGGGGCAGGTGCGTGGCAGCACCAGGTCCAGCAGCGGGTGCAGGACCAGGCGCCGTATCGGGCGCTGGGTCGGGTTTCGGGGGTCCGGGGAGCCGGCCATGGCTCCAGCATCGCCGGTCGGCCACCCGCGCAGCGGGCCGGCCGCCGATTGTGGACAACCCGGCGGGTCAGTTCGGGTAGAACGGCGCCGCCCCCGGCATCCAATTGGGCCCGTCCGGGGACACCCACTGGCCGGAAAACAGCGTGCCCCGCAGCTGCCAGACCCGACCGTTGAACGAGATCAGCGTCGGCAGGCTCTGGGTGGAGCTGGCGATCGCGTCGACGTCGCCGAACACGTCGCCGAACACCCATGAGGTGGTGACGGGGTCCACGCTCTGGCCGTCCACCGAGACCTCGAACACCGTCCGGTGGGCGCCCCCGCCGAACTTGGCCCCGACCAGCAGATGGGTGGAATCCTCCCAGGTCACCGGCCCCACATCGGCCAGGTCGCTGCGCAGCACGTGCAGCCCGGTCACCTGCAGCCCCCGATGGTCGGACGCGTCGTCGTCGGAGCCCGCCCCCGACGAGCCGGGCGCCGCCGAGCTCTCCGGCGCCGGGGAGATCACCCCGAGGTAGAGCTTGCCGTCGGCAACCACCGCCACCCGCACACCGTCCGGCGACAGCGCCAGCGCCGTCACCGGGCCGAGACCGCCCAGCCCGGGCGCCGTCACCCTGGACCAGGTCGGCGTGCCGGAAGTAATGGACACCTGGTAGATCTCCGGTTGGGTGGCGCCGTTCTGCACGGTCCACGCGCCGTACCCCCACCGGGTGAAGCTGGGCTTGGTCAGCGTGGTTGCCTTGAGCACCGTCACCGCCGGTTGCCGGTCGAACGGCCGCCCGACCAGCAGCTGCTGGCCGCCCTCGGGGTTGCGCGCCACCGCGGCCAGCGCGCCGGACGCGGCCGACAGCGACGCGGCGAGCACGTCCACCGATCCGGTGCCGACCCGACCCCACATCGGCGAGGAGTCGGACAGCCGCAGGATGGCGCCGTCCTCGATGTAGTACGCGTCCGACACGGCCTGCGCGGATCCGGGCACCACGTCCGGGCTGAAGTTGGCGACCGTGCCGCCCAGCAGGCTGTAGACGGTGCTCGGCGCATCCGCCGAGCTGACCGCACCGCCCGCCGACCCGCCGGCGGCGTCCAGCGGCAGCCCGTTCACCGTGATCGACACCTGCTGCACCACGGCATAGAGCGTCCACACGATCTGCGCCGCCAGCGCCTGCCGGGCCGCCGGGTTGGACACGTTGACCCGGTCCAGGTCGACGCGCGCCACCCCTGACTTGTCGATCTGCACGTTGCGCAACAGCTGGGCGCCCGTGCCGAGCTGGGTGCGCGCCGCTCCCCGCAGCTGCTCGCTCGGCCCGCGCAGCAGCAGATCCATCAGCCGGTTTGCCGACAGGTCCGCGGTGCTGGCGTTGGGAATCCACCGGATGTCGGGCACCACCACCCGGCCGGAGGAATCCAGGAAGTACACCGGCCGCTGCCGGAAGGCGGTGTCGAAGTCGCCCTGGGTGATCAGCACCCTCTCGGGCGGGTCGCTGATGCGCCACTGGCCGTCGCTGGTAGTCAGGTGCATGGTGACCTCGAACGGCCGAGAGGCGACCGGCCGGTAGGAGCGGTCCGGGTCCAGGGCGCCGATCTGGGTGCCGGAGACCTTCACCCACCCCGGGTGGCCGGGTTCCGGCCGCGCCACGATGTCGTCGGAGAGCACCACCACGGGGGTGGAGCCGGAGTCGGCCTTCCAGGACTTCTGCGCCGCCGGGGTGAGGTACTGCCGGGCGGACACGAACGACTCACCCGGGGTGTCGTACTCGGTGAGCGCGCTGACGTGGATGAACTCGCGGACGATCTGCTCGGGCTGCTGCCCGGCCTCCGGGCCGCGGGGCGCGGCGGCCTCGGACTGCTCGGTCACCGTGCGCAGCACCTGGGGACTGCTGGAGGTCGGGATGCCGGCGCAACCGGCGGCCAGCGTGGTGCCCAGCACCAGCGCCAGCAGCGTCACCGTGCGGCGGCCGGCGGCTGGGTACCGAGCGGTATGCGGGCGCGGCGTCATGATCCACCTCCGATCAGTCCGGCCCGGGTTCGGTCGCCGGTCCGGTCGGGCGCGGCGGCGGTGCGGGTGCCCTCGGGTGTCTCGGCGTCCGCCGGCCGCGACACCGATGCGTGCCCGGCCCGGTATCCCCCGTCACCGCCGTGTCCGATCGCGCCGACAGCGCCGGCAGTGCCGACGGCGCCGACGGCGCCGTCCTCGTCGTCGTCACCGTCACCGTGCGCGGGCCGCAGCGACAGCGGTGACGAGGACAGCACGAACCCCCGGCGCCGGGGCAGCGTGAGCCGGAACCGAGCGCCGAGACCGGGACGTCCCCACGCCTGCAGCCAGCCGCCGTGCAACCGCGCGTCCTCCAGGGAGATCGCCAGCCCCAGCCCGGTGCCACCGGTCATCCGCTGCCGGGACGGGTCGGCCCGCCAGAACCGGTTGAACACCAGCGAGGCCTCGCCGGGCCGCAGGCCTACCCCGTGGTCGGTGACGGTGATCGCCAGCGCATCGTCGTCGGCGGCCAGCTCGACCTCCACCGATCCTCCCTCAGCGTGGTCGACCGCGTTGTTGAGCAGGTTCCGCAGAATCCGCTCCAGCCGGCGGGAGTCGACCTCTGCCCGCACCGGGTCGGGCGGCAGCACCGAGACGATACGCACCCCGCTGGCCGCCGCCACCGGGCCGGCCGCGGCCACGCAGGCCACCACGTGCGAGCGCACGTCCACCGACTCGGCCGCCAGCTCCGCCATGCCGGCGTCGTAGCGGGAGACCTCCAGCAGGTCGGTCAGCAGCGACTCGAACCGGTCCAGCTCGTCGGCCAGCAGCTCGGTCGCCCTGGCCAGGTGCGGCGGGAACTCCGAGCGGCTGGCGTGCAGCGTGTCGGCCGCCATCCGCACCGTGGTCAGCGGGGTGCGCAGCTCGTGCGAGACGTCGGAGGTGAAGCGGCGCTGCAGCCGACCGAACTCCTCCAGCTGGCGAATCTGCGCACGGATCGCCTCGGCCATGTCGTTGAACGAGCTGGCCAGGGTGGTCAACTCGCTGGCCCCGCGGACCGGCATCCGTTCGGACAGGTCGCCCGCCGCGATCCGCACGGCCACCGTCGATGCCCGGCGGATCGGTCGCAGCACGGCGGTGGCGACCAGGAACGCGATCACCCCCAGTGCCAGCGCCAGCGCCGCCCCGCCGAGCAGCAGGGTCTGCTGCACCACCGCCAGGGTCTTCTCCTCGCCGGTCAGCGGAAAGATCAGGAACACCCCGAAGCTGTCGCCGCCGCGGGGCAGCGCCACCGGCCCCCCGACCACCAGGGCGGGCACGGTCACCTCGCTGCCGTCACCGTTTTTGCGTCGTACCGTCGTGTATTCGTAAGACACGCTCTGCGCGATGCTGGCGCGCAGGTCGCCCGGCACGTCGTCGATGGGACCGACCGGGGCGATGGCCGACGCGCCGGCCCGCAGCGGAGCCACCACCGGCTCGAACACCCCCGCGGTGCCACCCTGACCGCCAGCATCCGTGGCCCGGGCCGGGTTGCCGAGATCCTGCACCAGCCTGCCCAGCTGGTTGCTCAACTTGGTGGGGTTGGTCTCGGCGCCGGCCAGCTGTGTCGCCGCCGTGGCCATCGCGTTTTCGATCTCGGCCTTCGCAGCGGACAGCTTGTTCTCCAGCAACCCGTCCCGGATCTGCCGCTGCAGCTCGACCCCGAGCAGCACCATCACCACCGAGGAGAGCACCA
Source organism: uncultured Actinomycetes bacterium (assembly GCA_937926105.1). The sequence goes on from CALANS010000186.1 coordinate 6,068, forward strand.
GCGTCATCACCACCACCCGCAACCGCAGCGAGCGGGGCGCATCGGACAGGGCAGCCCGCAGCCGGCCGAACCACCCGGGGCGCCGCTCCGGGGCCGGTCGCGGGGACTCGCCGGGCGGCGTCACCGCACTGCGCTCACTGGGCTGGGCTCACTGGTGCACCGAACTCACGACACTCCGGCCCGGTAGCCGACGCCGCGCACCGTGACCACGACCTCGGGGCGCTCCGGGTCCTTTTCCACCTTGCTGCGCAGCCGCTGCACGTGCACGTTCACCAGGCGGGTGTCGGCGGCATGCCGGTAGCCCCAGACCTGCTCCAGCAGCACCTCGCGGGTGAACACCTGGCGCGGCTTGCGGGCCAGCGCGACCAGCAGGTCGAACTCCAGCGGGGTCAGCGCGATCGGCTCGCCATCCCGGGTGACCTGGTGCCCCGGCACATCGATCTCCACGTCCGCGACCCGCAGCCGCTCGGCGCTGCCGGTATCGCCGCGGCGCAGCCGGGCCCGGATTCGCGCGGTGAGCTCCTTGGGTTTGAACGGCTTCATCACGTAGTCGTCGGCGCCGGACTCGAGCCCGAGCACCACGTCGACGGTGTCGGTCTTGGCGGTGAGCATGATGATCGGCACGCCGGACTCGGCCCGGATCTGCTTGCACACGTCCAGCCCCGACGTGCCGGGCAGCATCAGGTCGAGCAGCACCAGGTCCGGCCGCAGGTCGTGGAAGGCGTCCATCGCGCGGGAACCGTCGCGGACCACCGCCGACTCCAGACCCTCCCCGCGCAGCACGATGGTGAGCATCTCGGCCAGGGCTGGGTCGTCATCGACCACCAGGATGCGGGCTCTCATGTCCCCATCGTCTCATTCTCGGCGTCCGAGTGGGGGCACCCGGACATCCAGCGCAGGGCGGCGCCGGATGTGCGCCCGCAGCTCGGTGGGATCATGGTGGGCGTGAGCCAGCCCGGATTTCCGCCACCGCCGCCCTGGTGGCAGCCCACCGCCGACCCTGGGCCCATCCCGCTGCGCCCGCTGGCGACCGGTGAGCTGCTGGGCGCCGCGTTCGGCGTGGTGCGCCGACACCTGGCGCTGCTCGGCCCGGTCGCGGTGCTGGTGGCGGCACTGTCGTCCGGGGCCATGCTGGGGATCCTGGCGGGCACGGGGACCCTGCAGGATTTCGCGGACACCTCGTGGGTGGACGAGATGCTCTCCGGCACCCGGACCAGCCTGCCGGCCAGCATGTACCTCGCGACCGGAGCCTCCCTGCTGATCTCGACGGTCGGGACCGTCCTGATCGCCGGGCTCGCCGCCGCCTGCGCGGGGGCGGACGCGATCGGGCGCCATACCGTGCGCGGGGCGCCGGCGCAACGGCTGGCCGGCCGGATCCCGCTGCTGCTGGCCACCTCGGTGCTGGTGGGGGCAGCCGTGACGGTGGGGCTGGTCGCGGTGGTGGTGCCGGGTGTGCTGGCCTATCTGGCCTGGGCGGTCGCGGCGCCGGTGGCCGCGATGGAGCGATCCGGTATCGGCGCGTCGCTGCGGCGCTCGGCGCTGCTGACCCGCGGGCACCGCGGGCGGGTGCTGGGCATCACGCTGCTCAGCCTGGTGATCGGGTACGGCATCGAGCTGATCGTCTCGTCGGTGGCGCTGTCGGCCGCGGGATCGCTGTCGTCGGTCGGGTTGGTGATCGTGTCCAGCGCGGTGACGGCGGTGGTCTCCGCGGTGACGACGTCCTGGACCGGCGCGGTGATGGCACTGCTGTACATCGACATCCGGGTGCGTACCGAGAACCTGGCCCCGGCGCTGCGGGCATTCGCCGCCGCGGACCGCTCGCGGCGTGGCACCGGCCCGGCGCTGGGTCAGGCCTGAGGCCGGAGCGCCTTAGCCGGCGAGATCGGCGGGGGCGGTGACGGAGCCGTCGGGGCCAGGTGCCAGCACCGTCCAGCGGGACAGGTATTCGGCGTCGGCCAGCTGTCGGTACATCGCGGCCGTGCGGCGCTGCAGGGCGTCGTCGGATTCGAAGGTGTCCAGCGCGCGGTGAACCTGCTCGGCGGCACGGGCACGGGCGCGGTCGGCCGCGACGTCGGTGGCGGTGGCCAGCAGCAGCTGCCGGTCCGGGACCGGGACGCCGAACCGGTCCACCTCGAGCGCCCGGATCCATTCCGGGAAGCCGGTATCGACATCGGGGCCGCCGAGCCGGGCCGCGCCGTAGGCCGCGTTGGAGGCGATGTACCGGTCCAGCAGCACGATGTCGTGGGCCGCCAGCAGGCCCCGTAGTTGCCCGATGGCATCCCGCCGGTCCAACGCGAACAGCAGCGCCGATCCGTACACCGAGTCGGTCAGGTCGCCCAGCCGGCCGTACAGCGCGTCGCGGACCAGGTCGGCGTGGATGCCGGCGCCGTACCGGGGGAACGACAATGTCGCCACGGTCCGGCCCTCCGCCCGCCAGCGGTCGGTGAGCTGCCGGGCGAGGGTGTTCTTGCCGGAGCCGTCGAGCCCCTCGATGACGATCAGCGTGCCCACGGGTGACACCGTAACGGCATCGTCCGACGGGACCCTCGCCCACCGCACGGCGAGGGCCGCCGGGTCCGTGCCGATGGCGATCTGACCCGAGGTGAGCTCGATCGGGGAATGCCGGTCTCGATCACGACGACACGACCCGGGCTCACCCGTCGGCAGCGGCCGCTGCGGCCTCCCGGGCGCGGCGCAGGCAGAAGGCGCGCATCGGCCCGTCCAGCAACTCGGCCAGATCGGCGTAGCGGGCGGCGGCATCCGCCCACCGGCCGGCATGCCAATCAAGGTCGGCCAGCGCCAGCGCCGCGTCCCGGCTGGCGTAGGCCGGGCCCTGCTCCACGATGCCCGTCAGGAGGGATTCGACCTCACGGTCCTCCTCGCCGCCGTTCCCGGCATACCTCAGCCGGTGGCTGCGCGCGATCAGCGCCGCCACCGTCACCGCCGGGGAGGGCCAACGCCTGCCCAACTCGCCGTACAGCACCTCGATCCCCGCCCAGTCGGTGCGCGCGAGATCATCGGCGACGCAATGCTTCCCGCTGATGGCCGCTTCCAGCGCGAACCGGCCCGGCGGGACGGCCGCCGCGGCGACCGCGGCATCCGCCAGCCCGTCGCGCAGCAGCTGCCGGTCCCATCTCGACCGGTCGACCTCGGCCAGCGCCAGCGCCGATCCGTCCGGGCCGATCCGGCCGGGACGTCGCGCCAGCGCGAGCCGGATCACCGCCCGCATCCCCCGGGTCTCCGGATCGGCCGGGTACAACGCGACCAGCGAGTCGGCGATCGACAGCGCCTGCCTGCTGATGTCGGCGGCGGCGTCCGCCGGGTCGATGGCTCCGCGGTGCCCCTGGTTGTGCATGCCCGCCACGCAGGCCAGCACCATGGGAAGGCGCAGGGCCCGCTCGGCCTCGTCGGCCAGCCGGAACGCGCCCCGCGCCGTCGCCAACAGCCGTTTGGCGCGGGTCAGCCGCGCGGCCACGGCGGCGTCCTGCATGCCCAGGTGGGCCGCGATCTGCGGCACCGAGAGCCCGCACACCAGGCGCAGCGCCAGCACCATCTGACCGACGGGCGGCAACGCCTCGTCACACGCGACGAACAGCAGGGCCACCCGGTCGTCCAGGCCGTCGGCGCCGGGTGGCTGTCCATCCACGTCCGGTCCCCCTGTCGGGTCGGCCGCTAGCTGGGTGGCCAGTCGGCGCCCCACCGCCTGCCGACGGATGGCGTCGATCCACGCCCGACGTCCGGCGGTCACACACCAGGCCGGAAGGTCGGCGATCGGGCCGGGGTGCGCCGCCGCGCGCGCAAACGCCACGGCGGCGTATTCCTCGGCGTCGTCCAGGCTGCCGGTGATGCTCGCGAGCGACCGGATCACCGCGGGCCAGGCTCGGGTGAACTCACGGGCGATCGCGTCAGCGACCGGAGAGGGGTCAGCCAGTGGGGAACACCTTTCGCATCTCCACCACGCCGCCGGTGGGTACCAGGGCCGCAATCCGGCGCGCCGTGTCCTCGTCGTCCACCCGGACCAGGTAGAAGCCGGTGACGATCTCGGCGGACTCGGCATAGGGCGCGTCGGTGTAAACGGCGTCGGCGACCTTGTTCTCGCCGGCGCCGGGCTTGACGACGGCGCCGTACTTCGCGTTCTGCAGCGCGGCCCCGCTGACGATCTGCGCGCCCAACTCGGCGACGGCGGCCTGGAAGGCGCCGTGCGCGGCGAACTCCTCGCTCATCTCGGCGGTAGAGCGGCCGTGCCGGGCCTGCGGCAGGAAGCTGTCGGAGTCCCAATCGGGCTCGATGATCAGGTAGGCGTACGTGTCGGACATGGTGTGCTCCTTCGGGTCGGTCCGTGGCCGGACGGTGGGCGGCGCCTGGTGCCTGGCAGGCGGGGCGGCGTCACACCGTCCTGTCGAACGAGCGCGCCGGGAATCGACAACCCCGATCGGATCGGTAGCCAATTGTGCCCGAGACGGCTGCCGGGCCGGGCTATTCCGGCAGATACCGGCCTGCGACGGCGCAGTCCGGGCTCACTCCCGCCCGAGCACGGTCGCAATGTCCACCTCGTTGCCCTCGGCGTCGGCCAGCGTCCACCACTGCGGGGCATGCGAGTCGTCCACCAGGCGTCCACCTGCGGCCAGCGCCGCGGCCACGCGCTGCTGGCCCGCATCGTGCGGTACGCAGACATCGACATGGATCCGGTTCCGACCGGAGCGGGCGGGATCCATGTGCTGGAACCAGATCGACGGGCCACGGCCGTGCGGGTCGTCCAGGTCCTCATCGCCGCGCTGGTCGTAGGCCAGCACGGCCCGCCAGAATGGCAGCACAGCCGCGCTGACTGCGGCGTCGATGGCGAACTGCACCGCCTGCACGGCCTCCGGGTCGGCGGGGATCCCGAGTTCCCGGGCCGCCGCGGAAATCTGCCTGGCCAGCTCGGCGTCGCGCCGGCTGATCGTCCCGACGTCGTGAGAGATCAGCCGCACCGTCACCGATCCGTAGCGTAGATCGACGTCGGGGTGATGGTCGGCAGCGTCGGCCAGCGCGCCGATCCGGCGCACCAGCTGCACGCCTGCGGCGAACGACCCGGTGCGAAAGTGCGCGCCGGCGCCGCGGAATACCACCCGCCAGTCGTCGACGCCGGGCGAGGAGTGGAACTGGGCGGGAGTGATCGCGTCGGTCATGCTGCTGCCTCCGGTCTCGGACGATGGGTTGTGCCCAGCCTGCCCGCCGTAGGCCTCATCCGGAAGGTCGCGCCTCAGTATCGATAGTGCTCCGGCTTGTACGGGCCCTCCACGTCCACGCCGATGTACTCGGCCTGCTCCTTGGTCAGCTTGGTCAGCTCGCCCCCGAGGGCCTGCACGTGGATCCGAGCCACCTTCTCGTCGGCGGCCTTGGGCAGCCGGTAGACCTCCTTGTCCCAGGCGTCCGGCTTGGAGAACAGCTCGATCTGGGCGATCACCTGGTTGGAGAACGAGGCGCTCATCACGAACGACGGGTGCCCGGTGGCGTTACCCAGGTTCAACAGGCGCCCCTCGGACAGGATGATCACGGTGTGGCCATCGGGAAAGCGCCACTCGTGCACCTGGGGCTTGATCTCGTTCTTGACGATCCCGGGAATCCTTGCCAGGCCGGCCATATCGATCTCATTGTCGAAGTGTCCGATATTGCCCAGGATCGCCTGGTGCTTCATCCGCTTCAGGTGGTCGGTGGTGATGATGCCCAGGTTGCCGGTGGCGGTGACGATGATGTCGGCCCGCCCCACCGACTCGTCGATGGTGGTGACCTCGTAGCCGTCCATCAGGGCCTGAAGCGCGCAGATGGGGTCGACCTCGGCGATCAGCACCCGGGCACCCTGGCCGCGCAGCGACTCGGCGCAGCCCTTGCCAACATCGCCGTAGCCGGCGACCATGGCAACCTTGCCGCCGATCAGCACGTCGGTGGCCCGGTTGATGCCGTCGATCAGCGAGTGCCGGCAGCCGTACTTGTTGTCGAACTTGCTCTTGGTCACCGAGTCGTTGACATTGATGGCGGGGAACAGCAGCTCGCCGGCGGCGGCCAGGTGGTAGAGCCGATTGACGCCGGTGGTGGTCTCTTCGGTAACGCCGCGAATGCCGGCGGCCATCCGGGTGAAGCGGGTAGGGTCGGCAGCCAGCGAGGCGCGCAGCACTCCCAGGATCACCCGGTACTCGTCGGAGACGTCCGTGTCGTCGTCGGTGACGGTCGGCACCACGCCGGCCTTCTCGTACTGCACGCCCTTGTGCACCAGCAGGGTCGCATCACCGCCGTCGTCCAGGATCATGTTGGGGCCGCTACTTTCACCGGCGCTGTCGCCATCCTCGCCGGCCGGCCAGGTGAGCATCTGCTCGGTGCACCACCAGTACTCGGGGAGCGTCTCGCCCTTCCAGGCGAACACCGGCACGCCTTGCGGGTCCTCCGGGGTGCCGTACGGGCCGACCGCCACGGCGGCGGCGGCGTGGTCCTGGGTGGAGAAGATGTTGCAGGAGGCCCAGCGCACGGTCGCCCCCAGGCTGACCAGCGTCTCGATCAGCACCGCGGTCTGCACCGTCATGTGCAGCGATCCCGAGATCCGCGCCCCTTGAAGGGGTTTCACCTCGGCGTATTCCCGGCGCAGCGCCATCAGGCCGGGCATTTCGTGCTCGGCGAGGGTGATCTCCTTGCGACCGAAGGGCGCCAGGTTCAGGTCGGCGACCTTGTAGTCCAACCCACCGTGGCGATCGGCGGATAGGGCGGTGACGGGGGCCTCGGGTGCGGCCTGAGCCATGGGTGACGCTCCTTGCGGGCGGGCCCGGTGCCGCTGGGTCCAGGTGTGGTCAGCGGCGCCGAGCGGTTCTCGGCAGCCGGACTCGGGCCCCCACGCCGGGTCAGCCCTGCACCGGACGCTCCCCACTCACGACGCGGGTGCGTGCATGTCGGCGACCAGCCTACCCAGGAGCGGGCGCGTCCCGGCGCACGGACGGTGCCGGTCGTCGGCCGGCCCAGCCGGCCCAGCCGCCCGCAGGCTCCAGTCCCGCAGACCCGCGAACCCGCCGTGCGCGCGAGCGGTCGGCGTTCGCGCTGCTATTCCGGCTCGCTGAGTCGGACCATGGCGTCGTAGAGCTGGCCGTCGGTCATCGGCGGCTCGGCGATCGGGTGTGCCCGCTCTGCGCGGTAGGCGTCGAGCATGAGGGCGAGGTAACGGCGCCAGGCGTTGGGCGCTGTGCTGCTGGTGGCGTCGATGATCCGACCGTTGGACCAGATGAGGGTGACGATGTCGGCCTGGGTGATGTCGGCACGAGCCTCGCCGGCTTCTTGAGCTCGAGTGAGCACGCCCTCGATCTGTCGGCACATTTGATCGTGAATGAGTTCGGTATCGGCGTTGCCGGGGAATCGACGGGAAAGGAAGTCGTTGAACCCTTTGTCCCCGGCCTGCATGCCGAATAGGTTCTCCAGGTAGCGGACGAATCCTTCCCATGGATCCTCTAGTTCCAGGGCCTTCTTGGCTTCGTCGAGGAACTCCCGGAGTCGAGGCCTGAAGGCGGCCAGGAGCAGGTCCAGGCGTGTCGGGAAGTGGCGGTACAAGGTGCCGATGGCGACATTGGCGTCGCGGGCGATCTTCTCCAAGGAAGCATCAACGCCGCGTGCCGCGAATTCGCGCTGCGCGGCCGCGATGAGCCTGTCGCGGCGCTCCCGCGCGTCGCGGCGCCGGGGCATCCGCACCTGCTGCACGTCGGTCTGGGTCATGTCACCAGGTTACCAACGATGCGGAGGCACCCCTCCGTTTTCGCGCCGGCGAGCGCTTGCCACCGCGAGCCGCTCTCGGCGGAATAAAGTGAGGCACCCCTCCGTTTGAACGGGCGTCAACGACCGGAGGAGCGCCTCACCCGAGGACTCCCGATCCAGGCACGGTAAAGGAGCACACATCATGACCGCCATCAGCATCATCGGCTCGGGCAACATGGCCGCCGCCATCGGCACTCGGGCGGCCAAGCACGGCCACGCCGTCGAAATCATGAGCCGCGACGCCGACAAGGCTCGGACCCTCGCCGACCAGATAGGCAACGGAGCCACGGTCGGCACGTACGGGTCACGGCCGGCAGGTGACATCGTCATCCTGGCCGTCCTGTACGCCGGCGCGGTGGAAGTGGTCGCCCATTACGGCGATGCGCTGGCCGGCAAGGTCATCCTCGACATCACCAATCCGTTCAACGCCGAGGCCAGCGGACTCGTGACCACCCCGGGCAACTCGGTGTCCCAGCAGATCGCCGCCGCCGCCCCTGGAGACGCCCACGTCGTCAAGGCATTCAATACGATCTTCGGCGGCGTCATCGCCGAGGACAAACCGCTGGACGCGTTCTTCGCCGGCGACAGCTCTGACGCGAAGGCACGTGTCGCGACGCTCCTGGAGAGCATGACGATGCGTCCCCTCGACGCGGGCGGGCTCGACATGGCCCACGCCCTTGAATGGGCGGGCATCCTCCTGGTGGGCCTGGCGCGCAACGGCGCCGGCTTCGACCTCGCCCTGGGCGCCGGCGCGCCCTGAGGGCCGTCGGGGTCAGGGCCGTCGGGGTCAGGGCTTCGAGATCTGGGGGCTTCGGGGTCTGGGCCGGCGGCCCGCACTGCCCGCCCAGACCCCGGGCACGCTCGCGGACTTGTTTGCAAACTGGAACTGGTGCTGTACTCTTTATCTATGTCGATAGATAAAGAGCTAAGCGAGGCATCCCTCGAAGACGTATCGCCGCTGGCCTTCCACCTGGACCCCTCCTCGGGCGTGCCGACCTACCTGCAGCTCGTCCAGCAGGTCGAGCATGCGCTGCGACTCGGGTTGCTCAAGCCCGGAGACCGATTGCCCAAGGTCCGCGAGGTGGTCGCCGACCTGGCGATCAATCCGAACACCGTGTTGAAGGCCTACCGAGAGCTGGAGCAAAAGAACCTAGCGTCGGGCCGCCCGGGGCAGGGCACCTTCGTCAACGGCTCGCTGGCGCAGGCAACCCTGCCCGCCCTGACGACTCTGCGACGCTCCCTACGGGTCTGGCTCACCGACGCCGAAGCCGCGGGGCTAGACGAGGACGGCATCGTCGCGCTGGTGACGAGCACGCTGCGGGATTTCACTGATCGCCGCGACCCGGACCGGGTCGGCAGCTTGGCCCGACCAAGCCGAAAGGCGGGGGGCCTGGCATGAACATCATCGAAACCTCCGGCCTGGGGCGCCGTTACGGCAGCTCCTGGGCGCTGAGCGAGTGCACGCTAGCCATCCCCGAAGGGCACCTGGTCGCCCTGGTCGGTCCGAACGGTGCCGGCAAGAGCACCCTGCTCAATCTGGTGGTCGGCCTGACCGCGCCATCCGTCGGAGAGCTGACGGTGCTGGGCGGTGTCCCCGCCGGATCGCCCGCCGCGCTGGACGGCATCGCCTTCGTCGCGCAGGACATGCCGCTATACCGGCACCTGTCGGTGGCCGACATGCTGCACCTGACGCGCAATCTGAACCGGCGCTTCGACACCTCCCTTGCCAGGCGACGGCTGGCCGACCTCGGCATCAGCGACAAGCGCAGGGCCGGTAAGCTCTCCGGAGGCCAGCAGGCCCAACTGGCCCTGACCCTCGCACTGGCCCGGCACCCCCGGCTGCTGGTGCTGGACGAGCCGACCGCACCGCTGGATCCGCTGGCCCGCCACGACTTCATGGCCAGCGTGCTCACCGCTATGGCCGACGACGGCATCTCCGTCATCCTCTCCTCGCACCTGCTGGCCGAGTTGGAGCGGGTCGCCGACTACTTGGTGCTCATCTCCCGCGGTCGAGTCCGCCTGGACGGCACGATCGACGAGCTACTCGACCTCCATCGGCTGCTGACCGGCCGGCCGGACACATGCGCGGAGGCCGGGTACAGCATCATCGAGTCGGTCACCTCCGGCGCCCAGATGCACCGGCTGGTCCGCCTCCCGTCGACCGACGCCCCGCTCCCGGCCGGCTGCGAATCGAGGCCCGTCGGCATCGAGGAACTCACCCTGGCCTACCTCCGCGAGGTCCCCGCGCCGCCGCTCGCCGCCCTGACGGGAGTCAGCCGATGACCGCGCTCGCCGCCGCGCCGAACCCGTCTATACGACCGATACCGTGGCCGCGGCTGGGCTGGGTCGCCTGGCGCCAGCACCGATCCACCCTTGTCGGAGCCGTGGCGTTGCTGGCGGTGATCGGCCTGTACCTGTTGATCGACGGCCTGCGGATGCGTGCCTCCTATGACGCCTTCCTCGCGTGCACGCCGGCCAACTCCCCCGCCTGCCAGCTGGCCTGGCAGAGCTTCCACGACAGCTTTGGCTCGTCCGGCCTGATCGGTGTGATCCTGATGCTGCTGCCCGGCATCATCGGCGCCTTCGCGGGGGCCCCGATCCTGGCACGCGAGTTGGAGACCGGCACCTTCCGCTACGCATGGACCCAGGGAGCGGGCAGGATGCGCTGGGCCACATCGGAACTGGTCACCGGCGCCGTCGGCGTCGCCGTCCTCCTGGCGGCATTCGGCACCCTGGTCAGCTGGTACAACCAGCCGCTGGTTGCGGCGGGGATCATGCCGCGCCTGCGCGCCACCGTCTTCCCCGCTACCGGCGTCGCGGCACCAGGATGGGCGCTCGCCGGATTCGCGCTCGGGGTGCTGGCCGGTCTGCTGTGGCGCCGCGTGCTCCCCGCGCTGGCCAGCGCGTGCGCAGCCTGGTTCGCTCTGGCGTTCCTGGCCGGGGGATTGCTTCGGCAGAACTACCTGTCCCCGATGACCACCACCAGCCTGCAATTGTCGAACACCGACCTCACCGTCGGCCAATGGTGGACCAGGGGCGGCCTGCCGGTGAGCAACGCGGAGATCAACTCCACGTTGCAGGCGGTCGGCACCCACCTGGATGGCAGCACATCCGCGAGCGTGGCGCACGTCGGCAGCGCTGTCGATCCGGTGCAGTACCTGCTCCGGCACGGTTACCAGCAGGTCACCAGCTACCAACCGGACAGCCGCTACTGGCCGTTCCAGTGGATCGAGTTCGGCTGGGTGGCAGCACTGAGTCTGCTGCTGCTCGGGGCGACCCTCTGGCTGCTCCGCCGGCGCTCGGCCCGATAAGGCCCGGATCGTGCCTCTCGCATCATCGCGGACGCCCGTGCCCGTGTGGCCCTTCGACAGCACCGGTCCGCGGTGAACCCCGAGCAGCCAGGGATCAACGCAACGCCGCGCGCACCTCATCGACGGTTTGGGCTGCGGCGTCGCGAAGCCCGGCGAGCGAGGGCCCCGCGGCCAGAATGCTGCGGCTGGCGCTGGGCAGGATGCCTGGTGGCAGTCGCCCGTCCGGGTCGCCGAACACCCGCCGCAGCGCTGCCGCGGTTCCTCCCTGCGCACCGATACCAGGAGCCAGCAGCGGGCCGTTCACCCGCGACAGGTCGACGCCGATGTCGGTGACGGTGGCTCCGACCACCAGCCCGATCGAGCCCAGCGGCGCGGCGCCGGCGTTGAGTTCGACTGCGGCATCGGCGATCTGCTGGGCCACCGACATCGGTACCCCGTCGGCATCCGGGGCTACCCCAGTAGCCCCGTCACCGCTCCCCGCCGACGTCGTGGCCAACTGCACGGCCCCGCTGTCCGGGTTGGAGGTTCGGCACAGCACGAACAACCCTCGCCCCGATCCCAGCGCGGCATCGACCGCCGGTCGCAACGAGCCGACGCCCAGGAACGGAGACACTGTCAGCGCGTCGGCGGCCAGTGGGGATCCATCGGACAGGTACGCAGCGGCGTAGGCGGCCATGGTGGATCCGATGTCGCCGCGCTTGGCGTCCAGCAGGGTGAGCGCTCCCGCGGCCGGCGCCTCGGCGAGAACCCGCTCCAGCACGGCGATCCCGGCGCTGCCAAAGGCCTCGAAGAATGCCGACTGGGGCTTGAACACGGCGACCGTCGAGCCCAGCGCCTCGACCACGGTCAGGGCGAAGCGCTCCAGCCCGGCCGGGGTGCGATCCAGGCCCCAGGCGTCCAGCAGCGCCGGGTGCGGGTCGATGCCCACGCACAGCGGGCCTCGCTCGACCACGGACCGGGCCAACCGCGCCCCGAACGGTTCGCGTGTCATGACAGGCTCCCTTCTGCTCTTGTAGCCGCCCCCCGTGCTGGCGAGCTCGCCACCGACTCCGCATGGATCAACGTGCCTGGCATGGATCAACATCCTTCATGTGTGACGGGAGCTGCTGGTGGGACGAACTTCGTGCCTGCCGGAGCAGTTGATCCATGCGGTGTGGGCTGGCGGCGGCGGCGCGAGTGAGATCGCGGACCAGCGCGGGCCCGGCGTAGATCAACCCGGTGTAGACCTGCAGCAGCGACGCCCCGGCATCCAGCATGGCCAGCCCGTCGTCCGCGCTGCCGATCCCGCCGACGCCGATCACCGGCAGGTCGGTGTGCGCACACACGAAGCGAACCACTTCCAGCGCCCGGTGCAGCAGTGGCCGCCCGGACAGACCCCCGGCCTGCGCCGCGAGGCCAGCGTCGACGGCGGCGATCCCGCTGCGGCCGATGGTGGTGTTCACGGCGATCACCCCGGCGGCCCCCCGGTCGGTGCAGACCTGCAGGACGTCGGCGATCGCGTCGTCGGTCAGGTCGGGGGCGATCTTCACCAGCACCGGCACCGGCACCCCACCGCGGCGATCCGGCCGGGCCAGCGAGCGGGTCTCGGCGATCAGGGCCGCCACCAGCTCGTCCAGCGCGCCGCGGTCCTGCAGCCCGCGCAACCCCGGGGTGTTCGGCGAGGAGACGTTCACCGCGAGATAGTCGGCATAGGGGTGCACCGCCCGCAGCGACGTCAGGTAGTCCGGCACCGCGCCGGCGACCGGGGTAATGCTGGACTTGCCGAGCGAGATCCCGAGCGGCACACCGATTTCGCCGGCGCAGGCGAGGCGCCGGGCCAGTGCGGCGGCGCCATGATTCGGGAATCCCATCCGGTTGATCACGGCGCCGGAGGCGGGCAGCCGGAACACTCGCGGGCGCGGGTTGCCGGGTTGCGGGACGGCGGTGACGGTGCCGGCCTCCACGAACCCCAACCCGAGGGCGGGCCACGCAGCCAGGGCCAGCCCGTCCTTGTCCACTCCGGCCGCGAGTCCCACCGGTGAGCCGAAGTCCAGACCGAACACGCTCCGGGGCGCCCGGTCAGCGGCCAGCAGCCTGGCAAGTCCGCGCAACGCGGCCGGGTGCCGCGCCAGCCGGCCCAGCATCGCCAGCGTGCGCCGGTGCGCGGTCTCGGCATCGGCGCCACCCCACCGGAACAGCACGGGCCGGACGAGCCGTCGATACCCGGTGCCCAGCACCGTCATCCGGCCCACGCCGTGGCGCCCTGGACGGTGCGTTCGGCGGTCGATACCGAACCGTCGGCAGCCGGCGCCGAGCCATCGGCAATCGGCACCGCATCGCCGCCCACCGGCCCGGCCGCCGGCCGGCCGTCGGCGTCCGCGCGTCCGGCGCGCAGTCTCGCCTGCAAGACCTGGATCGGCGCCACCCGAACCTGCTCCCTGATCAGCGCCTCGATGCCCTGGATCGCCGCCGCCGCACCCGCCACGGTGGTGATGCACGGAATGTCGGCGGCCACCGCCGCGGTGCGGATCTCGTAGCCGTCGGTGCGGGTGCCGGAGTGCCCGTACGGGGTGTTGATCACCAGGTCGATGTGCCCTGCCCGGATCGCGTCCACGATGTTGTCCGGGCCCTGGAAGTGCTTGCGCACCACAGAGACGTCCATGCCGTTTCGCCGCAGCATGGCCGCGGTGCCCTCGGTGGCCACCACGGTGAATCCGAGGTCGGCCAGCCGCTTGGTGGGGAACACCATGGCCCGCTTGTCGGCGTTGGCCACCGACACGAACACCGTGCCGGAGGTCGGTAGCGAGCCATAGGAGGCGGTCTGCGACTTGGCGAACGCGGGGCCGAACGCGGCGTCGATGCCCATCACCTCGCCGGTGGAGCGCATCTCGGGACCGAGCACGGTGTCCACCCCGGTGCCGTCCGGCCGGCGGAACCGGTGGAACGGCATCACGGCTTCCTTCACCGCGACCGGGGCGTCCACCGGCAGAGATCCCGCGTCACCGGACGCGGGCAACAGCCCCTCGACGCGCAGCTCGGCGATGGTGGCCCCTGCCATGATGCGAGCCGCCGCCTTGGCCAGCGGCACGGCGGTCGCCTTGGAGGAGAACGGCACCGTCCGGGAGGCCCGCGGGTTCGCCTCCAGCACGTACAGCGTCTGGCCCTTCAGCGCGTACTGCACGTTCAGCAGCCCGCGCACCCCGCCACGCAGCGCGATCGCCTCGGTGTGCGAGCGCACCGCCTCGATCTCGCCCTGCCCCAACGTGATCGGCGGCAACACGCACGCCGAGTCGCCGGAGTGCACCCCGGCCTCCTCGATGTGCTCCATCACCCCGCCGAGGTAGACCTCGGTGCCGTCGCACAGCGCGTCCACGTCGATCTCGATGGCGTCGTCCAGGAATCGGTCCACCAGCACCGGATGGTCGGCGGTGATCTCGGTGGCCCGCCCGATGTAGTCGGCAAGTGCCCGTTCGTCGTAGACGATCTGCATGCCGCGCCCGCCCAGCACATAGGAGGGGCGCACCAACACCGGGTAACCGATCTGCTCGGCGACCGTGCGCGCCTCGTCGAAGGTGGTGGCCGTGCCGAACCGGGGGGCTGGCAGGCCCGCCTCGCGTAGCAGCTCACCGAACCGGCCGCGATCCTCGGCCAGGTCGATGGCTTCCGGCCCGGTGCCCAAAATCGGTACCCCTGCTTCCGCCAGCACCGGGGCGAGCTTGAGTGGGGTCTGCCCGCCGAGGGTGACGATCACCCCGGCCAGCTCTCCCGAGGCCTGTTCCGCGGCAACGACTTCCAGGACGTCCTCGGCGGTCAACGGCTCGAAGTACAGCCGATCGGAGGTGTCGTAGTCGGTGGAGACCGTCTCCGGATTGCAGTTGACCATCACGGTCTCAAACCCGGCCTCCCGCAACGCCATCGCCGCGTGCACGCAGGAGTAGTCGAACTCGATGCCCTGCCCGATCCGGTTCGGCCCGGAGCCCAGGATCATCACCTTGCGCCTATCCCGTTGCGCCGCCACCTCGGTCTCGGCGTTCGGGTCGGACTCGTAGGCCGAGTAGTGGTACGGGGTCTGCGCCTCGAACTCGGCAGCGCAGGTGTCCACCGTCTTGTACACCGGCCGGATCCCGGCGGTGTGCCGGCGCTCCCGCACCGCCTGCTCGCCGCCGAGCAGCAGGTCCCCCGCGCCCCGCCGCAGCGACGCGATCTGCGCATCGGACAGGCCGTGCCGCTTGGCCTTTCGCAGTAGCTCGTCGTCCAGCTCAGCGGCTTCGGCCACCTCGCGGCCGATGGACCCGATCAGCGCGATCTGATCCAGGAACCACGGGTCGATGCCGGTCGCCTGGTGCACCTGCGCGACCGACGCGCCCAGCCGCAGCGCCCGCTCGATGGCGTACAACCGGCCGTCGGTAGGAACCCGGATCTCGGCCAGCAACGTGTCCACGTCACCGCCCTCGGGGTCGCTGCCGGTCCAGAATCCGGCCGCCGACGTCTCTACCGAGCGCATGGCCTTGCCCAGTGCCTCGGCGAACGACCGACCGATGGCCATCGCCTCGCCGACCGACTTCATGGTGGTCGTCAGCTCCGGGTCGGCGCCGGGGAACTTCTCAAAGGTGAACCGGGGGATCTTGACCACCACGTAGTCCAGCGCCGGCTCGAATGCCGCCGGAGTCGCCTTCGTGATGTCGTTGGCGATCTCGTCCAGCCGGTAGCCGATGGCCAGCTTGGCGGCGATCTTGGCGATCGGGAAGCCGGTGGCCTTGCTCGCCAGCGCCGACGAGCGCGAGACCCGGGGATTCATCTCGATGACGACCATCCGGCCGGTCTCCGGATCGATAGCGAACTGGATGTTGCAGCCGCCGGTGGCCACACCGACCGCGCGCAGCACGGCCAGCCCCATATCGCGCATCACCTGGTACTCGCGGTCCGTCAGCGTCATCGCCGGGGCGACGGTGACGGAGTCGCCGGTGTGCACGCCCATCGGGTCCAGGTTCTCGATCGAGCAGACCACCACGGCGTTGTCGGCGCCGTCGCGCATCAGCTCCAGCTCGAACTCCTTCCAGCCGAGCACGCTCTCCTCAATGAGCACCTCGTGCACCGGCGAGGCCGCCAGACCCGTCCCGGCCAGCCGGTCCAGCTGCTCCGGCGTGTGCGCCATCCCGGATCCCAGGCCCCCCATGGTGAACGACGGCCGGATGACTACCGGCAGGCCCAGCTCGGCCACGGCGTCGTGCACCTCGTCCATCGAGTGGCAGACCGCGGAGCGGGGCACGTCGCCGCCGACCGACCGGACGATGTCCTTGAACAGCTGCCGGTCCTCGCCGCGCTGGATGGCCGGAATATCGGCGCCGATCAGCTCCACCCCGAAGCGCTCCAGCACCCCGGCGTCGGCCAGCGCGATGGCGGTGTTCAGCGCGGTCTGCCCGCCCAGGGTCGCCAGCACGGCATCGACCGGGAACCCGGCGGCGGCTTGGTCGGCGAGCACCTGCTCGACGAAATCGGCGGTGATGGGCTCGATGTACGTGGCGTCGGCGAACTCCGGGTCGGTCATGATGGTGGCCGGGTTGGAGTTGATCAGGGTCACGCGCAGTCCCTCGGCGCGCAGCACCCGGCAGGCCTGGGTGCCGGAATAGTCGAACTCGCAGGCCTGCCCGATCACGATGGGACCGGAGCCGATCACCAGCACATGGTTCAGATCGGTGCGGCGCGGCATCAGGCGGGGGTCCCTTCAAGGTGGAGGTGCGTGGTGCTGGTGGTACTGCCGCCGGCCATCAGGTCGGCGAAGCGATCGAACAGGTAGCCGGCGTCGTGCGGCCCGGCGGCCGCCTCGGGATGGAACTGCACCGAGAACGCCGGCACATCAGCGCATTCCAGACCCTCCACCACCCCGTCGTTCAGGCACGTGTAGGCGACCCGGGCGGTACCGAACGGGGTGGTGAGGTCCTGGCCCACCGGTGCGTCCACGGCGAAGCCGTGGTTGTGCGCCGTCACCAGCACCCGCCCGGTGGCCTCCTCGCGCACCGGCTGGTTGATGCCGCGGTGCCCGAACGGCAGCTTGTAAGTACCCAGGCCCAGGGCGCGGCCGAGGATCTGGTTGCCGAAGCAGATGCCGAACAGCGGGATCCGCCGATCCAGCACGGCCGCGGTGAGCGCTACCAGTTCGTCGGCGGTGGCCGGGTCACCGGGCCCGTTGGACAGGAACACCCCATCGATCCCGAGCGCGACGATGTCGTCGATGCTCGCCGACGCGGGCAGCACGTGGCAGGTGATGCCGCGGGCGGCCAGCATCTGCGGGGTGTTGGCCTTGATGCCGAGATCCACCGCGGCCACGGCGAAACGCGCGGCACCGACGGCTCGCACCGTGTAGGGCTCACCGGTGGTGACCTCGCCCGCCAGGTCGGCTCCGACCATGACCGGTGACGAGCGCACCGCGGCAAGCGTGTCCACCGAGTCCGGCAACGACGCACCGGGGCCGGCGGAGAAGATGCCGCAGCGCATCACGCCGGCGCTGCGCAGATGCCGGGTGAGCCCCCGGGTGTCGACGTCCCGGATACCGACGATGCCCTGCCGGGCCATCTCCGCCGGCAGTGACGAGGTGGCCCGGAAGCTGGACGGCCGGGGTGCCAGATCGCGCACCACGTACCCGGCCACCTGGATCGCGCCGGACTCGTTGTCGCTGCCGGAACGTTCGGTGCCGGCCACCCAGCCGGTGTTGCCGATTTGCGGGGCCGTGGCCACCACGATCTGTCGCCGGTACGACGGGTCGGTCAGCGTCTCCTGGTAGCCGGTCATGCCGGTGGTGAAGACCGCCTCGCCGAGGGCCGTCCCGGTCGCCCCGAAGGCCCGGCCGGGAAATGTCCGGCCGTCCTCGAGTACCAGGACCGCTGGACCCTCACCGGTCCCCGATTCGACCCGGCCGGCCGCTGCCGCGGACCCGGCGCCGTTGCCCGTCACACCGTCACCCCCACCTCGATAGCCACGTCTGGATATACCACCGACGAATCTCGCACCGTCGGTCGGCCACGGAGGAACGTCGCCACCACCCGGGCAGGCAGCTCCCGCCCCTCGAAGGGTGTGTTGCGAGACAGGCTGGCCAGTTCCGCCGACCGCACCGTCCAGCGCGCCTGGGGGTCCACCAGCACCAGATTCGCCGGTTCCCCGGCTGCGATCGGCCGGCCGTGCCCGGCCAGGCCGCCGATCCGGGCCGGATTCTCGCTCATCACCCGGGCCACCCCGCGCCAGTCCAGCAGCCCGGTGCCCAGCATCGCGGACACCACCACCGACAGCGCGGTCTGCAGGCCGAGCATCCCCGGCCGGGCCGCCGCCCACTCACATTCCTTGTCCTGCCTGGCATGTGGCGCGTGGTCGGTGGCGACGATATCGATCGTGCCGTCGGCCAGCGCGGCCCGCAGCTCCGCCACGTCGGCGTCGGTGCGCAGCGGTGGATTCACCTTGAACACCGGGTCGTAGCTCGTCGCGCACTCGTCGGACAGCAGCAGATGGTGCGGGGTCACCTCGGCCGTCACCGCCGTGCCGCGCGCCTTAGCCGCCGCCACCAGCTCCGCCGACCCGGCGGTGGACAGGTGGCACACGTGCAGCCGGGAGCCGACGTGGTCGGCCAGCAGGCAGTCCCGGGCGACGATGGCTTCCTCGGCGACGGCCGGCCAGCCTGCCAGGCCCAGCCGGGCGGACACGGCCCCCTCGTGCATCTGCGCGCCGGAGGTCAGCCGGGGCTCCTGGGCGTGCTGGGCGATCACCCCGTCGAAGGCCTTGACGTACTCCAGCGCCCGGCGCATCAGCAGCGGATCGGAGACGCAGTCCCCGTCGTCGGAGAACACCCGCACCGCCGCCGCCGAGGTCGCCATGGCGGCCAGTTCGGCGAGCTGGGTGCCGCGCCGGCCCACCGTCACCGCCCCGATGGGGTGCACGTCGACCAGCCCGACCTGCCGGCCCAGCCGGAACACCTGCTCGACCACCCCGGCGGTGTCGGCGGTGGGTTCGGTGTTGGGCATGGCGAACACCGCGGTGTAGCCGCCCAGCGCCGCCGCAGCCGACCCGGAGGCGACGGTCTCGGCATCCTCCCCGCCCGGCTCGCGCAGGTGGGTGTGCAGGTCCACCAGGCCGGGCAGCGCCACCAGCCCGTCGGCGTCCATCACCTCGGCGCCGCGGGCGGCCGGGTGTCCGGCCGCGTCGGCACCGATGGCCACGATCGACCCACCGGCCAGTAGCAGGTCCGCGCGCCCCTCCCCGTACGGCGCGCAGCCCCGGATCAGTACCGAGACTGCGTCCCCGCGACCGCCCGCAGCGCCGGGAATCTCCGTCACCGCTCTCTCGCTCACACTGCACCCCCGCGCTCGCCGCTTAGATCGGAGCCGGACAGCAACAGGTACAGCACCGCCATGCGCACCGTCACCCCGTTCGCCACCTGCTCGGTGATCACCGAGCCGTCGCCATCGGCCACCGCCGGCGCGATCTCCACACCCCGGTTCATCGGGCCCGGATGCATCACGATGCCGTCCGACGCGATGAGCCCACGCCGCCGCAGGTCCAATCCGTAGCCCCGGGTGTACTCCCGCACGGTGGGGAAAAAGGCTCCGTCCATCCGCTCGCGCTGCACCCGCAGCATCATCACTGCGTCCACCCCGGCCAGGGCCGCGTTCAGGTCGTAGGAGACCTCGCACGGCCAGGCCTCGACACCCACCGGCAGCAGGGTGGGCGGGGCGACCAGCGTCACCGAAGCGCCCAGCGTCGCCAGCAGCAGCACGTTGGATCGAGCCACCCGGGAGTGCAGCACGTCGCCGACGATGACCACCCGCCGCCCGTCCAGTCCGGCGCCGTGCGCCCCGCCCGCCAGATGACGGCGCAGGGTGAACGCGTCCAGCAGCGCCTGGGTGGGGTGCTCGTGGGTCCCGTCGCCGGCGTTCACCACACTCCCGGATACCCAGCCGGCCAGCCGGTGCGGCGCCCCGGAGGCCGAGTGCCGGCACACCACGGCATCGGCCCCCATCGCCTGCAGGGTCAGCGCGGTGTCCTTGAGGGACTCGCCCTTGGACACGCTGGATCCCTTGGCCGAGAAGTTGATCACGTCGGCGGACAGCCGCTTGGCGGCCAGCTCGAACGAGATCCGGGTGCGGGTGGAGTCCTCGTAGAACAGGTTGACCACGGTGCGGCCGCGCAGCGTGGGCAGCTTGCGCACCTCCCGGCCGGCGATGGCCTGGTCCAGCCGCTCAGCGGTGTCCAGCACCTCGACGGCAGCGTCCCGGCTCAGGTCGGCGGCCGACAGCAGGTGACGGGGCAATCCGGATGACCCGGGCTGGCCGGATGCCACGGTGCCGGGGCCGGCTGCGATGGCGTCGGCGGTTTCCGCGCGCTCGGCGGTGTGGGCGGCGGTAGTCGAGGCGGTCATGATGCGCGCACCACGTGCACCGCATCGGATCCGTCGGTCTCGGCCAGGTGCACGGCGACATCGTCATCGAAGGCGGTGGGAATGTTCTTGCCCACGTAGTCGGCGCGGATGGGCAACTGCCGGTGACCGCGATCCACCAGCACGGCCAGTCGGATGGCAGCCGGCCGGCCGTGGTCGCGCAGCGCATCCATGGCCGCCCGTACGGTGCGACCGGAGTAGAGCACGTCGTCCACCAGCACCACGATCAGCCCGTCCACGCCGCTCGCCGGTAGCCGGGTCTCGGCCAGCGGGCGCGGCGGGCGTCCGCGCAGGTCGTCCCGGTAGAGGGTGATGTCCAAGCCGCCGACCGCATAGGTCGTCCCGGTGAACTCGTGCATCCGAGCGGCCAGTCGGTGCGCCAGCGGCACGCCACGGCTCGGAATGCCCACCAGCAGCACGGCGCGGTCGCCGACGCTTTCCAGGATCTGATGGGCGATGCGATCCACGGTCCGGCGAATGTCGGCGGCGGACAGGATGACGGCGGTGCGAGCGCCGGGCGGCGGATCCGCGGTTGCCGGCGGGCCGGCGAGCGGGTTCGTGGCAGACTCGTCGCGCCCGGCGGGCACGAACGACTGCCGAAATGCGGCACCATGGCCGGTCTGAACGGGGCGCGACGGCACCATCACAGACCTCCTTTCCCGCCTCACGGGACGGCTTTAAAGGATGTCGAGCACAATGCTAACAACGGCGGACTGGCAGTGGCGCGGCAGGGTTGCGGCGGCCGCTCCGCCGTGGGGCCGGCGCCCCCTTCGGCACCGGCCGCAGGCCGCACGGCCACCACACGGAATCGGCAGGCAGACCACACGAGGACCACATCAGGACCACTCGAAGGACCACACGGCGGCGACGGTGCAGCCCGCAGGGAACGTCGGATGCCCGGATCTGGCTAATCGCGGCTCAGAGCGGGTACGGTATCGCTACTCTGCGTGGCAGGACGGGCAGCAGACCCCCCGGACGGACGCAGGTACACAGAGCTGGTCGTGAGGGGAGAACGCCATGTCTCAGGACTACGCGCACGCGCTGGGGGCGCGATTGCGCGCGATACGCATGCAACAAGGGCTCAGCCTGCACGGGGTGGAGGAGAAGTCGGAGGGCCGCTGGAAGGCGGTGGTGGTCGGCTCGTACGAGCGGGGCGACCGCGCCGTCACGGTGGCCAAGCTGGCGGATCTGGCCGAGTTCTATGGCATCCCGGTGGCCGAGTTGCTGCCGGAGTCGCGGCCCAGTCGCCGCGGCCTGGCCACGCCGAAGCTGGTCATCGACCTCCAGCGGCTGGCGGAGCTGCCGGCGGACAAGGCGGGGCCGCTGGCTCGGTACGCGGCGGCCATCCAGTCACAGCGCGGCGACTACAACGGCAAGGTGCTGACCATCCGATCGGAGGACCTACGCTCGTTGGCTGTCATCTACGACCTGTCACCCGAGGAGCTGACCGAGCAGCTGGTGGAGTGGGGCGTGCTGCCCGCCGGAACCGAGCTGGAGTAGCCGCTCAGGCCGAAGAGCCCGCTCGAGTGGAGTGCCAGCTTGGGCGGGGATCCCCCGCTCAAGCTGGAGGAGCCGCTCCGGCCCCGCGCAGTTGCGGGGCGATCGCCACGATCTGCCCGAGCACCCCATTGACAAATCGCGGCGAGTTGTCGGTGGACAGGCTCTTGGCCAACTCCACGGCCTCGTCGATCACCACCGGGGCGTCGACGCCCTCGGCATAGACCAACTCAAAGACCGCGATGCGCAGAATTGCTCGGTCCACCGCCGGCATCCGCGGCAACGTCCAGTCGATGGCGTGCTGCGCGATCAGCTCGTCGATCCGCGCCGTGTGCTCGGCGACTCCCCGAACCAGTTCCTCGGCGAATGGCCCGACCGGCGCAGCCTCGGGATCGTCCAGCCGCTCGGCCAGCACCGCGGTCGGCTCGACGCCGCGCGCCTCGGCGGCATAGAGAACGTCGAGCGCGCGCTTGCGTGCCTTGGACCGGGCGGACATCGCTCGTGGTGCCGGGCGTCTCAGCCGGAGATCCGGCTGAGGTACCGGCCGTCCCGGGTGTCCACCTTGATCTTGTCGCCGGTGTTCAGGAACAGCGGCACCTGGATCTCGGCTCCGGTCTCCAGCGTGGCGGGCTTGGTGCCACCGGTGGACCGGTCCCCCTGCAGACCCGGGTCGGTGTGCGAGATGGTCAGCTCCACCGACGCGGGCAGCTCGATGAACAGCACCGCGCCCTCGTGCGTGGCGACCGTGGCCTCCTGGTTGTCCAGCAGGTAGTTGGCCGCGTCACCGACCACATCGGACGGGATGTTGATCTGCTCGTAGGTCTCGCCGTCCATGAAGACGTAGGAGTCCCCGTCGGTGTACAGGTAGGTCATGTCGCGCTTGTCGACGGTGGCCGTCTCGACCTTGACGCCGGCATTGAACGTCCGGTCCACGGTCTTGCCGGACAGCACGTTCTTCAGCGTGGTACGCACGAACGCCGGGCCCTTGCCGGGCTTGACGTGCTGGAACTCGGTAATCGTCCACAGCTGACCGTCGATGTTGAGCACGAGGCCGTTGCGGAAGTCGCTGGTGGAGGCCATAGGAAGCCCTGGGGTCCTTTCGGTTGGTGCGTCCCGCCGTGTCGTCGAACGGCGCCGGGCGCCGCGCCGCGATGCTGCCGGCCCCGGGCACTCGACCCACTCGCGGGATCTACAGCACCACCAGGTCCCGCGGGGCCAGCGTGAGCGGTAGGTACCCGTCGGGTCCGACCACGCCGCTGTCCTCGATGCGGACGCCGCCGCGGCCCGGGAGATAGACGCCCGGCTCGACGGTGACGGTCATGTCGGCAATCATCCTACCGGCCCGGGAGTTCGGTCCCGCACCGCCGGAGGGTGCACCTACCGACGGGAACCAGGGCGCTTCGTGCACCTGCAGGCCCACGCCGTGCCCCAGACCGTGGCCGAACCGCTCGCCGAACCCGGCGGTGACGATCACGCCGCGGGCAGCGTCGTCCACGTCGGCCAGCGCGACACCGGGGTGGATCGCGCCCCGGCCAGCCTGTTGGGCGCGCGCGACCAGCTCGTGCAGGTCGACCTGCCAGGACGCCGGGGCGCCGAGCACGACGGTGCGCGTGGTGTCGGAGTGGTATCCGTCCACCACCGCCCCGAAGTCGATCTTGACCAGGTCCCCGGCGGCCAGTTTCCGGTCACCCGGTTGGTGGTGCGGGATCGCGGAGTTCTCGCCGGCCGCCAGGATGGTTGGGAAGGAGATGTCCTGCGAGCCGAGCCGGCGCATCCGCTCGTCCAGGTCCAGCGCCACCTCACGCTCGGTGCGTCCGGCCCGAATGGCACCGGCCTGGATCAGGCCGGCCAGCGCCGCATCGGCGATCTCGCACGCGGCGCGCAGCGATGCGACCTCGCCGGCGTCCTTGACGGCACGCAGTCCCTCGACGAGTCCCTGCTGGCCGGTCAACTCGGTGCCGCCCGCCAGGGACGCGGCCAGCTCGGCGTACCGAGCCACGCTGACGACATGGGATTCGAATCCGAGCCTGGTCCCCGGCGTCCGGGAGAGCAGCGCCAGGTCGCTGGCGCGGTCGATGACGGTGACGAGGTCGGGAACCTCTTCTCGGGCCTGCCCGGTGTAGCGGAAGTCGGTGCAGAACACGGAGGATTCGTCACCGCTGGTTGCCAGCAGCAGCGCGGCATTGGATCCGGTGAACCCGGTCAGGTAGCGGATGTTGATCAGATCGGTGATGAGCATCGCGTCCAGCCCGGCGTCGGCGATCAGGGCGCGCAGCGCGGCGCGGCGGCGGGGATGGGGCGGTGACGGGGACTCCGGCGAAAGACTCACCCCGGGATGGTAGGCCCCGCGGGATACGGCGGGCGGCTGCCCGCTCGGCTCGGCCGGTGCGCACCCGGCGGCTGCCCCCGGTCCGCTACCCCGAGCCCGACCCTGGCGCCACGGCCCGTCCGCCCGCTACGGCTTGACGATCTCCAGCTGCATCAGCGGGCCGGAGTCGGTCGTGAATCCCGCCGTCGCACTCGGCCCGTAGTCGCCGGTGTCCCGCGGCCGGATGTACAACGGCACCGGCCCGCTGCCGTCGCTGGGCAGGTAGCTGGCGGTGACGGTGTACTGCCCGACCGGCACCCCGTCGATCTGGCCCTGCGTCACGTCCCTGGTGAAGGCTTGGCCCGTACTGCCGTCGATCAGCGGGCCGTCCGGCGTGAAGGTGATCTGCCAGTCGCCGTCGTTCAGCTCGTTGTGGTTGACGTCCTCGTAGACGTAGACCAGCCCGCCGTAGTACAAGTCGTGGTCGTCGTCGTGCGGCCCGCCCAGCCGCCAGGTGAAGTCCCGGACGGCGCCGTCGGCACTGGCGAACGGGGTGGTGTCCACGGCCAGGTCCAGGTCGAACTGCTGCCCGTGGTAGGTGGTGACGATGTGGCCGCCCATCTGCCAGGTCAGCGCCTCCGCCCGGGGGAGCTCGATCCGATAGCTGCCGTCCGCACCGCTGACCGCGAGCGCGTTGCTGTTGTAGGCCAACGTGTTGTCCGCCCATACCTCGGCTCCGGCCAGCGGCCGGCCGTCCTGCGTGCTGACGTGACCCTTGACCACGAACGGCTCCACCGTGCCGGCATCGGCGACCGGGCCTTCGCCCGCCGTCGACGGAGCGGGCGACTGAGCGGTGTCGGATCCATCGCCGGGCGGGGTGGTTCCCTCGCCGGGCGCGGTGGCCGGCTCACCGCGCCGCTGCGGGGATCCGTCGACCGATGCCGCGCAGGACGCGGCGAGCAGGCAGCCGGCCAGCAGCGCGGCCAGCAGCACGATGAGACGCGAGGCAGACGTGCGGCGGGCGCGTCTCTCGCGAGGGGTGATGGTCATGTCACTCGCCAGGGGTGGTGGGATCGGCTATCCCAGAGAACATATCCGCTGGCGACGCCCCGCGGACGCGATCGGCAACACGATGGCGCACAACCCGGATCTCGGTACCGTCGCGCGGGTCACCCGCCGGCCAGGCGAGACCGCGACGGCCACGCTCAGCCGCAAACGGCGCCCTGCGAGGCAGACCCGACCAGCTTGGCGTACTTGGCGAGTACCCCGCGGGAATAGCGCGGCGGCAACGGCTGCCAGCCCTGCCGGCGGCGCGCCAGTTCCGCGTCGTCGACCAGCAGGTCCAGGGTGCGGTTGGCCACGTCCAGCCGGATCCGATCGCCGTCGACCACCAGCGCGATCGGCCCACCGTCCGTCGCCTCCGGGGCCACGTGCCCGACGCACAGCCCGGTGGTGCCGCCGGAGAACCGGCCATCGGTCAGCAAGAGCACGTCCTTGCCCAGGCCGGCGCCCTTGATCGCGCCGGTAATGGCCAGCATCTCCCGCATGCCCGGCCCGCCCTTGGGGCCCTCGTACCGGATGACCACGACGTCCCCGGCGGTGATGGTGCCATCCTCCAGCGCATCCAGCGCGCCGCGTTCCCGGTCGAAAACCCTTGCTGTGCCGGTGAACACGTCGGTGTCGAACCCGGCGCTCTTGACCACGGCGCCGTCCGGGGCGAGCGAGCCGCCCAGGATGGTGATCCCGCCGGTCCGGTGGATCGGATCGGTCATGGCGCGCAGCACCTTCCCGTCCACGTCCGGCGGACTGATCTGCTCCAGGTTCTCCGCCATGGTGCGACCGGTCACGGTGGGCACGTCACCGTTGAGCAGTCCGGCGTCCAGCAGTGCCTTCATCACCACCGGCACCCCGCCGATCCGGTCCACGTCCACCATCACGTGCCGCCCAAAGGGTTTCACGTCCGCCAGATGCGGGACCTTCGCGCCGATCCGCACGAAATCGTCCAGGGTCAGATCGACGTCGGCCTCGTGTGCAATCGCCAGCAGGTGCAGCACCGAGTTCGTGGACCCACCGAATGCCATCACCACCGCGATGGCGTTCTCGAAGGCCTCCTTGGTCAGGATCTGCCGGGCCGTCAGACCTTGCCGCAGCATCTCCACCACCGCCTCGCCGGAACGGTGCGCGAAGTTGTCCCGGCGTCGGTCGGTGGCCGGCGGTGCCGCGCTGCCCGGCAGCGACATGCCCAGTGCCTCAGCGGCACTGGCCATCGTGTTGGCGGTGTACATGCCGCCGCAGGCGCCCTCGCCCGGGCAGATGGCCCGCTCGATGGCGTCCAGGTCCGAGCGCGGGATCAGCCCGCGGGCGCAGGCACCGACCGCCTCGAACGCATCGATGATGGTCACGTCCTTCTCGGTGCCATCGTGCAGCTTGGCGATACCCGGCAGGATCGACCCGGCGTACAGGAACACCGACGCCAGATCCAGCCGGGCGGCCGCCATCAGCATCCCCGGCAGCGACTTGTCGCAGCCGGCCAACAGCACCGATCCGTCCAGCCGCTCGGCCTGCATCACCGTCTCCACGCTGTCGGCGATCACCTCTCGGGACACCAGGGAAAAATGCATGCCCTCGTGCCCCATCGAGATGCCGTCCGAGACGGAGATGGTGCCGAACTCCAGCGGATACCCGCCGGCGGCGAACACTCCCTGCTTGGCGGCCTTGGCCAGCCGGTCCAGCGACAGGTTGCATGGAGTGATCTCGTTCCAACTGGACGCGATGCCGATCTGCGGCTTGGCGAAGTCCTCGTCGCCCAGCCCGACGGCGCGCAGCATCCCGCGGGAGGCGGCGGCCTCCATTCCATCGGTCACCTGCCGGCTGCGCGGCTTGATGTCCACGGCGGGAGCGCCACTGGCGGTGACGGGGTGGTCGGCGGTGGCGGTGCTGCTGAGCTGATCTGGCATATCCGGAGTGTAGAACCCGTGACCATGCCGTGGGACTCCGCTCCCGGGATGTGGGAGGCGGAGGTTGCGAGAGCACGGGGTGCGGCGGCCTTGGGCTGTTCCCGGGCTCAGTGTTCCGCGCGTTCCACCGCCACCTGCGTACCCACCACGATCCGCGTACCACACCACGATCCGCGTACCCCACCACGATCCGCGTACCCCACCACGATCCGCGTACCCCATCGGGTACGCGAACGGCAATCCGGTACGCGGATCGCGATCAGGCACGCGTCCGGCTGCGGACTGGCGGACCGGTGGCCGCCGAGCGCCCCGACTGGGAGCACTACGATCCGGCTAGCCCAGCAGCGCGGGGAGGCCGCCGTGACCACCAACCCACCGAACGTGCTGCTGATCGTGGCCGACGACCTCGGATACTCCGATCTCGGCTGCTATGGCGGCGAGTTGAGCACTCCACATCTGGACACGCTGGCCGCCGGCGGCGTTCGGCTGGCGCAGTTTCACACCACGGCGCGGTGCAGTCCGTCGCGGGCGTCGCTGCTGACCGGGCTGCACCCGCACCAGACCGGCATCGGCGTGCTCACCAACGACGACCGACCCCGCGGCTATCCGGGCAGCCTGAACTCCCGCTGCCAGACGATGGCGGAGCTGCTGCACCCCGACGGTTACGTCACCGCCCTTTCCGGCAAATGGCACCTGGCCTCGGACATGCTCAATCCGAACGACTCATGGCCCACCCGACGGGGTTTCGACTCATTCTTCGGCACACTCACCGGGTGCGGCAGCTACTTCGACCCAGGGACGCTAACCCGCGGCGAGCAGCCGGCCGATGACGCACGTGCCGACCCGGATTTCTATTACACCGACGCCATCACCGCCGACGCCTGCACCCGAATCCGCGGTGCGGTGACGGCGGGTCGGCCGTTCTTCAGCTACGTCGCCTACACCGCGCCGCACTGGCCGTTGCACGCCCGGGACAGCGATCTCCTCGCGCACCGCGGCCGGTTCCGAGCCGGCTGGGACGAACTGCGCGCAGTCCGGCTGGGCCGGCAACGCGAGCTGGGGTTGATCAGCGACGACGCCGCCCTGACCGACCGCGATCCCCGCGTCCCGGCATGGGCCGACGAGCCGCACCAGGACTGGCAGCAGCGCCGCATGGAGGCCTACGCCGCCCAGGTGGCGCGGATGGATGCCGGGGTGGGCGAGCTGCTGGCCACCCTGAACGACACCGGGTGCCGGGACAACACTCTGGTGATCTTCCTGTCCGACAACGGCGCCTCCGACGAGACCCTGCCGCAGATCCAGGAGCGCTCGTTCCGCCAGCGCACGGACATCTTCCGGGCCAACACCAGGGATGGCCGGCTCGTGCGCCTGGGCAACGATCCGACGATTGACCCGGGTCCGGAGGACACCTACGCCAGCTACGGCAGGGCGTGGGCAAACCTATCCAACGCCCCGTTCCGGCTGTACAAGCGCTACACCCACCAGGGCGGAATCGCCGGACCACTGATCGCGTCCTGGCCCGCGGGTGAGCTGACCGCCGGTGCCATCCTGCAGCAGCCGTTCGCGCTGGTCGACGTGCTGCCCACGGTGCTGCAGGCGACCGGAGGGCGCTATCCGGCACGGGTGCCCGGCCGGGACCCGGTGCCGCTGGCCGGCCGGTCCATGCTGCCCGCGTGGCGGGGCGGGACGGTCGAAGATCGACCGCTGTTCTTCGAACACACCGGGAATGCGGCGGTGCGCTCGGGTCGATGGAAGCTGGTCCGGGGGTACCCGAACGCTTGGGAGCTGTACGACATGACGGTGGATCGCAGCGAGACCACCGACCTGGCCGCGGCCCATCCCGACGTGGTCGCCGAGCTGACCGCGGTCTGGCGGGACTGGGCGAATCGGGCGGGCGTCATCCCCTGGGAGGTGACGGTGCGGGTGTACGCCGAGCGGGGTCTCACCGCAGAGCACGCCATGGGGTGAGCCCCAGGCACGCAGATCCGCAGCACCCGCGCGCCGCCGCGACACCGCTCCGTCGCACCCGCCCACCCGCCGTCAGCCCGATCCGCGTACCTATTGGCGATCCGCGTGCGCAATAGGGCACGCATACTGCCGACCTACACGCGGATCGGCCCGGCACACGCGGATCCGGCCAGGCGCGCGGGTCAGTCGCGCTGTGCCAGGTAGCGCAACGCGAGCTCATACCCGGCGATGCCCAGCCCGGCGATCACGCCGGTAGCGACGGCGGAGACCACCGAGTGGTGACGGAATTCCTCCCGGGTATGCACGTTGGAGATGTGCACCTCGATCAGGTCGGCGGTTCGCTGGCTCACAGCGTCGTGCAGCGCGATCGAGTAGTGCGACCACGCGGCGGGGTTCAGCACGACCGGGATCGATCCGTCCGCGGCCGCGTGCAACCAGCCGATCATGGTGGCCTCGTCGTCGGTCTGCCGGACGTCCACCTCCAGACCGAGCTCGTCGCCCACCGCCATGAGTCGCTCGGCCAGCTGGGCGTATGTCGTCGAGCCGTAGACGCCCGGCTCACGCTTGCCGAGGCGACCCAGGTTGGGCCCGTTGAGCACCCAGACCGGTCGGCCCGACCCGGTGGCCCCCTGGGCCAAATGGTGCGCGGCGGCGGACACGGCGTCCTGCATCACGGCCTCGACCGCCTCGGTGGATGCGGTGGACCCCCCGGCCCCGGCAGCTGGCTCGGCAGCCGACCGCTGCTCGGGGTCATTGGCCTCTCGCGGCTGGATCGTCACCGCTATACCGCCTTCCGTTGCCCTGCGCGTTCCTGCATCGCTCGGTACGCCGCCGCCAGCAGGTCGTGATCCGGGTTTTCCAGCCGGCCGGGCCGGGCCAGCGCATCCAGCACCACGAACCGCAGCATGCCACGGCGGACCTTCTTGTCCGAGCCCATGATCGCCACCAGGTCGTCCAGCGCGTCGTCCCGATAGCCAATGGGCAGGCCCAGTAGCTCCAGCACCGCCGCATGCCGGTCCGCGGTCGGACCGTCCAGGCGCCCGGCGGCGCGGGCCAGTTCGGCGGCGAACACCAGCCCCACGGACACCGCCGCGCCGTGCCGCCAGCGGAACCGCTCACGCTTCTCGATGGCGTGCGCCAGGGTGTGGCCGTAGTTGAGGATCTCCCGCAGGTCGGACTCGCGCAGGTCGGCGGCCACCACCTCGGCCTTGACGGCGACGCTGCGGCGCACCAGTTCCGCGAGCTGGTGGGACGTGGGATCGGTGGCCGCCTGCGGGTCCGCCTCGATGATCTGCAGGATCCGCGGGTCGGCGATGAACCCGGCCTTGACGACCTCGGCCATGCCGGCCACCAGCTCGGGTGCGGGCAGGCCATCCAGAACGGCCAGGTCGGCGATCACCGTCACCGGCTCGTGGAACGCGCCCACCATGTTCTTGCCGGCCGCGGTGTTGATGCCGGTCTTGCCACCGACCGCGGCGTCCACCATGCCCAGCAGCGTGGTCGGCACCTGGATCACCCGGACGCCGCGCATCCAGGTGGCGGCGGCGAAGCCGGCCAGGTCGGTGACGGAGCCGCCGCCCACGCCGATCACCACATCGGCGCGGCCCAGGCCCATCGATCCGAACTGTCGCCAGCATTCGTCCAGCACGGCAATGGTTTTCGCGTCCTCGGCGTCGGGCACCTCGATCGGGTGCACCACGGTTCCGGCGTCAGCGAGGGCGGCCGCGACGGCGGCGGCGTGGCCGTGCAATGTGGCGGGATGGATCAGCGCCGCGGCGTTCGCGCCGGCCACAGCGGTGACGAGGTGGTCGGTCAGACCCCGTCCGATCAGCACGTCGTATGGTGCGGCGGTCGCCACGGTCACCACCGCCGGCGGCCCCGCTGCGGAGGTCGTCACCGCTCCCCCACCGCCCCCCGACCGAGCACCCACTGCCCGAACCGAGCACCCGCGATCCCTGGTGCTTGGCCCGGAAGGCTGGTGCTCGAGCGCACCGAATCCGCGGAGGTGGTCGTCATCTAGAGCCCCACCTCGGCAATGATCACCTGCGCGACCTGCTCGACCGTCAGCTCGTCGGTGTCGATCTCCACAGTGGCGACCTCCCGGTAGAGCGGCAGCCGGGCGTCCAGCAGCGCCTTGAAAGTGGCCCGCGGGTTGACGCCGGTCAGCAGCGGCCGGGCGGTGGACAGCCCGGTGCGGCGCACCCCGATCGGCATGGACACCGCCAGAAACACCACCGTGTGCCCGCGCAGCAACTCCCGGGTTCCCGGGTCCAGCACCGCCCCGCCGCCCAACGCCAGGATGCCGGAGTGCTCGGCCAGCGCGGCGGCAACGGCCTCCCGTTCCAGCCGACGAAACTCGCCCTCGCCGAGCTCGGTGAAGACATCGCTGACGCTGCGGCGGGCCGTCCGCTCCACATCGGCGTCGGTGTCCCGCACAGCGAGCCCGGTGCGCTCGCCGAGAACGGTGGCGACGCTGGACTTTCCGGCACCGGGCGCCCCGATGAGCACCACCGCGGGGGCCGGCATGCTAGGCACGGCGCTCGGGCCGCGCCGGCGGTGCGGCGCGGTGGGCGGCGATCTCGGCCAGGTAAGCCTGGGCGTTGCGGGCGGTCTCGGCGATCGCGTCGCCGCCGAACTTCTCGATCACCGCGTCGGCGACCACCAACGCCACCATGGCCTCGGCCACCACCCCAGCGGCTGGTACCGCACACACGTCGCTGCGCTGGTTGATCGCCACCGCAGGCTCGCCGGTGGCCACATCCACGGTGGCCAGCGCGCGCGGCACCGTGGAGATGGGCTTCATCGCCGCGCGCACCCGCAGCACCTCGCCGTTGGTCATGCCGCCCTCGGTGCCACCCGCCCGGTTCGACCGCCGGGTGATCACGCCTGCCGGGCCATCGATCTCGTCGTGCGCGGCCGACCCACGGCGGCGCGCGGTGGTGAATCCGTCACCGATCTCAACGCCCTTGATGGCCTGGATGCCCATCAGCGCACCGGCCAGTCGGGCATCGATGCGACGGTCGCCGTGCACGAACGAGCCCAGCCCCGGCGGCAGCCCGTACACCAGCACCTCGACCACGCCGCCGAGGGTGTCCCCGTCGGCCTTGGCCGCGTCGATCTCGGCCACCAGGGCGGCGGTCGAGTCAGGATGCAGCGCGCGCACCGGGGAGGCGTCGATGGCCTCCCGGTCAGCCGGCGTGGGCAACGGTCCGTCCACAGCGTCCGCGGCCCCGATGGACACCACATGCGAAACCACCTCGGCACCGAACACCTGCCGCAGGAAGTGCTGCGCGATGGTGCCCAGCGCGACCCGGGCGGCGGTCTCCCGCGCGGAGGCCCGCTCCAACACCGGCCGCGCATCGTCGAAGCCGTACTTTTGCATGCCGGCCAGGTCGGCGTGCCCGGGACGGGGCCGGGTGAGCGGGGCGTTGCGGGCCAGCCCCTCCAGCACCTGCGGGTCGACCGGGTCGGCCGCCATGATCTCCCGCCACTTGGGCCACTCGGTGTTGCCGATCTGCACCGCAATCGGGCCGCCCAGGGTCAGACCGTGCCGGACCCCGCCGAGCATGGTCACCGCATCCTGCTCGAACTTCATCCGGGCGCCGCGGCCGTAGCCCAGCCGCCGGCGGGCCAGCTGCGCCGCGATGTCGCCGGTGGTGACGCTCACCCCGGCGGGCAGGCCTTCGAGCACGGCCACCAGGGCGGGGCCGTGCGATTCTCCGGCGGTGATCCAGCGCAGCACGCCCGTTATCCTCCCACGGCCCCGGGCAGGGCCGGCGCGCTGGGCGTTGGGGCCGAGGGACCCGTCGGCGGCGACAGGCCGCTCGTCCTGGCAACGGTCGGGGACGTTGCCAGGACGATGAAACCGTTGCGAAGACGCGTCCGACGGGGCTCTGGCACCGGTCCAGGGCCCGAGGACGCCAGATCAGTGCGCGTCCTCCCACGCCTGGTAGGACTCGTGCACCACGCGGATCATGTCGTCGATCGAGTCGGTGACGTACAGCAGGTCCATGTCCCCCGGCGAGATGTTGCCCTCGGCCAGGATGGTGCCCTTGATCCAGTCCACCAGTCCGCCCCAGTAGGACGATCCGAACAGCACCACAGGGAACTTGGTGACCTTCTTGGTCTGCACCAGCGTCAGCGCCTCGGTCAGCTCGTCCAGGGTGCCGAACCCGCCCGGAAGGCACACGAAGCCCTGCGAGTACTTAATGAACATCATCTTGCGGGCAAAGAAGTACCGGAAGTTGATGCCCAGGTCCACCCACTGGTTCAGGCCCTGCTCGAACGGCAACTCGATGCCCAGTCCGACCGACAGCCCGCCGGCCTCGTTGGCGCCGCGGTTGGCGGCCTCCATGGTGCCCGGCCCGCCGCCGGTGATCACAGCGAAACCCTCCCGGGCCAGCGCGGCGCCGATCTCCCGGCCGAGTCGATAGGTGGCCGAGTCCCGCTGGGTGCGGGCACTGCCGAACACCGTCACCGCCCGGGGCAGTTCGGACAACGCACCGAACCCCTCCACGAACTCCGACTGGATGCGCATCACCCGCCACGGATCGGTGTGCACCCAATCGGTGGGCCCGCGAGAGTCCAACAGTCGCTGGTCGGTGGTGGTCTCCTGCTGCTGTCGGCCGCGCCGGACCACCGGCCCCTGGACGCCGCCGAAGGTGCGCCCCCGAACGCGGCCCTGCAGCAGGGTGTCGTCACCCTCGTCGGCGCCGCTCTCGGCGTGGCCGGCCGGCCCGTCGTTGCTCTGTCGTTCCCGCTCTGTCACGGCGTCGACCCTAATGCCCCGCGGATCCGCGGCACGCCACCACGAACGTCACCAGGACTCCCGACCGGCCCGTCAGCCCTCCGGGAAGGCCCCCAAGAATCCCCGCAGCACCGCCGTCATCTCCCGGATCTGGGTCGCCGACACGTGCTCGCCCGGAGTATGTGCCAGCCCGGGGTCGCCGGGTCCGTAGTTGACCGCCGGGATGCCCAGTGCGGCGAACCGCGCCACGTCGGTCCAGCCGTACTTCGCCACCGCCTGGCCACCGGCGGCGCGCACGAACTCCGCCGCCGCCGGCGCCGCCAACCCGGGCCGGGCCCCGGCGGCAACATCCGTCACCGCTACCTCGAACCCGTCGAAGACCTCGCGCACCAGCGCCTCGGCGCCCGCGATGTCGCGATCCGGCGCGAACCGGAGGTTGACCCGCACGACGCACTCGTCGGGCACGATGTTGCCGGCCACCCCGCCGCTGATACCCACCGCGTTGAGCCCCTCGCGATAGGTGCAGCCGTCCACCTCCACGGTGCGTGGGGAATGCCCCGCCAATCGGGCGAGCACCGGCGCTGCGTCGTGGATCGCGTTGTGTCCCAACCAGCTTCGCGCGGCGTGCGAACGGACGCCGCGGGTGGTGACGGTAGCCGACAGGGTGCCCTGACAACCGGCCTCCACCCGGCCGTCGGTGGGTTCGGCCAGGATCGCCAGGTCGCCGGCCAGCCAATCGGGATGCTGCGCCTGCACGTGGGTCAGGCCGTTGCGCTCGTGTTCGACCTCCTCGCATTCGTAGAAGATGAATGTCAGATCCCGCGTCGGCTCGGTCAGGGTCGCTGCCAGGTGCAGCAGCATCGCATCGCCGGACTTCATGTCGGTGGCGCCGCACCCGTGGATCTCGTCGCTGTCCCACCGGGACGGGACATTCCCGGCGATGGGCACGGTGTCGAGGTGCCCGGCCAGTACCACCCGGCTGGGCCGGCCCAGTGCTGTTCGGGCCAGCACCGTGTTGCCGATCCGCACGATCTCGTAGCGTCCCAGCCCAGCGAGCGCGCGCTGCACCATGTCGGCCAGCTCCTGCTCCTGCCCGGAGGGGGACGGGAGGTCGATCAGCGCCGCCGTGAGCGTGGCGGGGTCGGCTGCCAGAGCCAGATCGGTAGGGGTTGTCATGGTCGGCATTCTCGCAGGCGACCCGTCCGGACTCGCACTCCCAGTACCGTGGCCGACGTGCGTCGACGCAACGTGGTGATCCTGGCGGTGGTCGCCGCCGTCGTGGTGGCCGGCGGGGCGAGCGTGGGCTGGCTGCTGGTGCGCTCGTCGTCCGCGGGGCCGGAGTGCACGGTGCCGCGGCCGGCCGGCCTCACCGGAACCAGCACCGCGGCGCCGCTGACCCTGGACGCGGTGCAACTGCAGCACGCCGCCACGATCAGCGCGGTGGGCCTGGCGCGTGGGCTGCCCGAGCGGGCCCGGGTGATCGCGCTGGCGACCGCCTGGCAGGAGTCCAGTCTGCGCAACATCGACCACGGCGACCGCGACTCGCTAGGCCTGTTCCAGCAGCGGCACAGTCAGGGCTGGGGTACCCCGGAGCAGATCATGGACCCGGTCTATGCGGCCGGCGCGTTCTACGATGCGCTGCTGGATGTGCCCGGCTGGCAACAGATGTCGCTGACGCAGGCCGCCCAGAAGGTGCAACGCTCGGCCTACCCGGACGCGTACGCGAAGTGGGAGGACGATGCCCTGGCGCTGGCCGTGCAACTGGGTGGGACGGTACCGGTGACGCTGAGCTGCCGGGGGGGCGCCACGGCGTCGACGGCGGCCGCCCCGAGCCGACCCGCGTTGCCGGGCAGTTCCGGTGCCAGCGCCGACCTGGCGGACCTGCTGGCCGCCGCGCAGGCCGAGCTGACCGGCCTGGGCGTGGTGGCGGTGCAGCCGAGCGGGCGATCGGCGACCGTGACGGCCACGCTGCCGGGGCTTGCGCCCGCCGATGCCGGCCGTGCGTTGGCGGCGTGGGCGGTGGCGCACGCAACCACGATGGCGGTGACGACGGTGTCGGTGCCGGGCCGGATCTGGGCCGACCACGCCTGGGCGGACGCCGGCCAGCAGCTGCCGGCGGGGCAGGTGACAATCACCGTCGGCCGGTGATCCGCCGCCACCGTCCACGCATGCACGAAGTTCGCCGAAATGGTGACGGTGTTACTGGTGGGACGAACTTGATGCATGCCAGGGACGTTGATCCACGCGGTAGGTCGCGGGCTCCTCCGGAACGGGGCCGATTACCCTGACCCGCATGGTCGAGATCTCCCCCGTCACCGCCGGCGCCTTCGGGATCGGCCTGGCGACCCTGACCACGGATGGGGCGGTGCTCGACGCCTGGTACCCCGCCCCGACCCTGCTGGAAGCGGACCAGCCGGAGACGAACCGGTCCGAAGCGAACCAGCCGGCACCGGGTCGGGAGTGGCGCGAGCGGCTGGCCGCGGCCGAGCGCACCGACGCGGTGCGCGGCGTGCGGATCATCGTCACCGATACCCGCATCGCCTCGCTTGCCGATCCACCCGCCGGCACCGCGGATGCCTACCTGCGGCTGCACCTGCTCTCGCACCGGCTGGTCCGGCCCCGTTCGATCAACCTGGACGGCATCTTCGCCGTGCTGCCCAACAACGCCTGGACCACGCTCGGCCCAGTGCCCGCCGACGACATCACCTCGGTGCAGCTTCGGGCGAGAACCGAGGGAATCGCGCTGGGCGTCCATGGCGTGGATCGCTTCCCGCGGATGACGGACTACGTGGTGCCCGCCGGGGTGCGCATCGCCGACGCCGATCGGGTGCGGCTGGGCGCGCACCTGTCGCCCGGGACCGTGGTGATGCACGAGGGGTTTTGCAACTACAACGCCGGGACGTTGGGCGCCTCCATGGTAGAGGGCCGCATCTCGCAGGGTGTGCTCGTCGGCGATGGCAGCGACGTCGGCGGCGGCGCCTCGATCATGGGCTCGCTATCCGGGGGTGGCACCGCGCAGATCACCGTCGGCGAACGCTGCCTGATCGGGGCGAACGCCGGGCTGGGCATCTCGCTCGGAGACGACTGCGTGGTCGAGGCCGGGCTGTATCTGACCGCGGGCAGCAAGCTGACCATGCGCGACGATGCGGGCGACGAGCGCGTGGTCCGAGCCTCGGAGCTGTCCGGGGCATCGGGGCTGCTGTTCCGCCGGAACTCGCTGACCGGGGCGATCCAGGCGGTGCCCCGCTCGGACTCGTGGACCGGTCTGAACGCCGCGCTGCACGCCACGGACTGACCAGGACCCGGGGCAGCCGGGGATCCGGTCAGCTAGAAAGCCGCGCCGCCGCCGCCGCAACCCGCTCGTCGGTCGCCGTGAACGCCACCCGCACGTGCTGCGCCCCGGTCGGCCCATAGAACGTGCCAGGCGCCACCAGGATGCCTCGCTCGGCCAGTGCGGCCACCGACTCGGCGGCCGACTCGCCCCGGGTGCACCACAGGTACAGCCCGGCCGCGGACTCCTCCACCCGGAACCCAGCCCGCTCGAACGCCGCCGTCAGCACCGCGCGGCGTGCCTGGTATCGGCCGCGCTGCGCCAGCACCGGCGCGTCGTCGTCCAGCGCGGCCACGCCGGCGGCCTGCACCGGCGCGGGCACCATCGCCCCGAGATGCTTGCGCAGCCGCAACAGTCGTGCCACCAGTTCCGGATCGCCGGAGACGAACCCCAACCGGTACCCGGCGAGGTTGGACCGCTTGGACAGCGAGTGCACCGCCAGCAGGCCGGTGTGGTCGCCGCCGCACACGTCCGGGTGCAGGATCGACAACGGGGTGACGTCCCAGCCCAGGTCCAGGTAGCACTCGTCGGAGGCGACCAGCACGCCCCGCGCCCGCGCCCAGGCGACCACCTTGGCCAGGTGCTCGACCGGCAGCACCTTCCCCGTCGGGTTGGACGGCGAATTGAGCCAGATCATCGCGACCCGCTCCGGACCAATCGCGGTCAGCGAGTCGGCCCGCAGCACCGTCGCGCCGGCCATCTGCACGCCGACCTCGTAGGTCGGGTAGGCCAACTGCGGGATCACCACGGTGTCGCCCGGCCCGAACCCGAGCTGGCCCGGCAGCGACGCCACCAGTTCCTTCGAGCCGATGGTCGGCAGCACCTCGACCGGATCGACCACCACGCCGTGCGACCGGGCCAGCCAAGCGGCATAGGCCCGCCGCAGCTCCGGGGTGCCGTGCACCTGGGGGTATCCCGGCGCGTCGGACGCGTCCGCCAACGCCGCGCGGATCGCCACCGGAACCCGGTCGACCGGCGTGCCGACCGACAGGTCCACCAGGCCATCCGGGTGCGCCAACGCGACGCGCTTGGCCTCCTCCAGGGTGTCCCAGGGGAATGCCGGCAGCGCGGCGGCGCGATCGGGACGGTCGAGCGCGGCTGGCGCTTCGGCGCGAGGGGCGGCATGCGTCCCGGCGACCGAGGTGTCGGACGGGGCCGGTGACGACGCCATCGAGGAGAACCCGAACACGATGATCGACTAGTGCCCTTCGGCCATCGGGGGCAGGCCCGCGATCAGCGGATCGTCCGTGCCGGTGCGCCCGATCTTGGAGGCGCCGCCCGGTGAGCCCAGGTCGTTGAAGAAGTCCGCATTGGCCCTGGTGTAGTCGGTCCAGGCCTCGGGCACGTCGTCCTCGTAGAAGATGGCCTCGACGGGGCAGACCGGCTCGCAGGCACCGCAGTCCACGCACTCGTCGGGGTGGATGTACAGCATCCGATCGCCCTCGTAGATGCAGTCGACCGGGCACTCCTCCACGCAGGCGCGGTCCAGCACGTCCACACACGGCTCGGCAATGACATACGTCACGACAACAACTCCCTGTACCTGCGGATCTCGACGGGCCCCGGCGCGCGGATGCCCGACTGCTCAGTATCCCCCGCCGGCGGGCATGCCGCCCACGCAGGGCACGCCGATACCGGGCGGAATGCGCAGATCAGTGAGCGCGCTCACAGGGCGGGCGGCGCATGTGCCGAGCCCGGTGGGGGCCGATCTCAGGGGCCGCCGGTGGACAACCCGGCAAACAGGTCGGTGGCGCCCGGCGGCGGGGGCGGACCGGCGAGTAGCCGAAAATACTCGGCGTCGGTGAGCGGCTGGGCGTACCGGTTGGTCAGCGCGAAGCCGTCCACTACCCCTGCCCAGACGTCCAGTTGGGTGGCATGCGCGGCCATCGCGGCCCGGCGCGCGGCGCGCCAGGGCCCTACGGGGACGGTGACGTGCACGTCGGCGTCGGGCACCGTGCCCCCCAGGCCCGCCAGCTCCGGGCGCCGGTATCCGGCCGGCAGCGGGCCGCGCCACAACGCGTCCAGCGCCGTCGCCAGCACCGACCGGGGCCGCACCACCGCCAGCAACCGGCAGCCCGCCTCGTCGCCGGCTTCAGCGCCCCCACCACCGACCGACCCGGCACCCCCGACGACGCCGCCCTCAACGACCGCACCCTCAACGACGCCGTCACCGCCTCGGTCGCCGTCCCTCCCGTCGCCCGCGTCACCGCGCGATGCTCGCCAGGCTCGCACCGCCGCCACCGTCACCTGATGCGCCGCAACGTGATCCGGGTGCCCGTAGCCGCCGTCGGAGTCGTAGGTCAGCACCACCCGCGGGCGTACCTCGTCCAGCACGGCACCGAGCGCGACGACCGCCTCGTCGTGGTCGGGCCCGCCGTCGCCGGCCCGGCAGAAGGCGCGTGGATGCCTGGCGGAGGCGGTGCCGGCCATGCCCGAGTCGCGAAATCTCCCCAGTCCGCCGAGCAGCCGCGCGTCGGTGATCCCCAACGCCCGGCAGGCAGCCCACCACTCGGTCAGCCGGAATCCGCCCAGCTGGTCGGCGTGCTCGGCATCCAGCCGATCCAGGCCCAGCGACCCCGCGTGCATGATCTCGCCCTGCTCGCCGAGGGTGGCGGTGACGAGGGTGACGGGGATCCCCTGCGCTGCGTAGCGAGCCAGGGTGGCACCCATGGTGATCGACTCGTCGTCGGGATGCGCGTGCACCGCGAGCACACCCCCGGTTCGGATGCCCGTCATCGCCACCTCATGGTCCGCCTTGGGTGCCTGACGTGGCGCTATAGCGCCACCTGGGGCTCACAAGCGCTGGTAGAACGGTCAGCGGGAGAACACCTCGTAGTCGGCCTCGTCGGCGTCCAGCCCGACACCGGCGGCGATGATGGCGTCCCGGGCCGCGCGGCGCCGGGCCTGCTCGGCCGGATCGGGCACCGGAACGGCGGCGAGCAGTCGCTTCGTGTATGGGTCGATGGGGTCGGTCAGGATCTGCTCCGTGGTGCCCATCTCCACCAACTCGCCGTGGTGCATCACCGCGATCCGACGGGACAGGATCTCCACCACGGCCAGGTCGTGGGTGACGAACAGGCAGGCGAACCCGGCCTCCCGCTGCAGTTCCTGGAACAGCTCCAGCACGGTGGCCTGCACCGAGACGTCCAGCGCGGAGGTGGGCTCGTCGGCGATCAGCAGGTGCGGGTTCAGCGCCAACGCCCGGGCGATGCCGACCCGCTGCCGCTGGCCGCCGGACAGCTCGTGCGGGTAGCGGTTGCGCATCGCCCGCGACAGCTTGACCTGGTCCAGCAGGGCCTCCACCCGGCGGGACAGCTCCCGGCCCTTGGCGATCTTGTGCAGCAGCAGCGGCTCGCCGATGGACTCGCCGAT
This sequence comes from uncultured Actinomycetes bacterium, assembly GCA_937926105.1. Next base: position 46,726 of record CALANS010000186.1, read on the forward strand.
CGGCAGTCGCGGGTTCAGCGACGACCCGGGGTCCTGGAACACGATGGACAAGCCCTTGCGCATCTCGCGCAGCTTCGAACCGTGCGCCTTGGTCATGTCGACGCCGAGCACGTTCGCGGTCCCCTCCACGAACGGCAGCAACCCGACCAGCGCCCGGCCGATGGTGGTCTTGCCGGAGCCGGACTCGCCCACCAGACCGACCACCTCGCCGACGCCGATCTGCAGGTCGAAGCCTTGCACGGCACGGAATGCCGGCGTCCGGCCACTGCGCGGGTACTCCACGGCCACGCCGTGCAGGTCGACCACCAACTCGTCGCCGGTGACGGGGGCGGCACGCCGGCGCAGGTCGACCTCGTCGTCCGCGTCGGCGCCTGATCCCGTGGTGGCGCCGACCAGCGCACCGCCGGCGACACCCTCGTCCAGCAGCACGCCTTCCTTGCCCACGACCGCGCCCAGGTGGGGGACCGCGTCCAGCAGCTGCTGGGTGTAGGGGTGCTCCGGGTGGTGGAAGATCGCCTCCGCCGGGCCGGTCTCGACCAGCTTGCCGTCCTTCATCACCAGGATCCGGTCGGCCATGTCGGCCACCACGCCCATGTCGTGGGTGATCAGGATGATGGAGGCGTCGATGCGTTCCTTCAGATCGCGCATCAGCTTGAGGATCTCGGCCTGCACGGTGACATCCAGCGCCGTGGTTGGCTCGTCCGCGAGCAGGATCTTCGGATCGCAGGCCAGCGACTGCGCGATCATGGCGCGCTGTCGCTGTCCCCCGGACAGCTGGTGCGGATACGAGTCGACCCGGCGCTCCGGGTCGGGGATCTCGACCATCCGCAGCAGCTCGATCGCGCGGACCCGCGCCGCCTTCGGCGACATCGCGGTATGGGTGCGCAGCATCTCCGCAATCTGGAACCCGACGGTGTACACCGGGTTGAGCGCCGTCATCGGCTCCTGGAAGATCACCGCGATGTCTTCGCCACGCAGCCGGCGCATCACCCGGCTGGGCGCGCCCACTACCTGACGCTCACCGATCCGGATGGACCCGGCGACGTGCGCGTTGGTCGGCAGCAGGCCCATCAGGCTCATGGCGATGGTGGACTTGCCGGAGCCGGACTCGCCGACGATGGCCAGCACCTCGCCGGGCTTCAGCTCGAACGACACTCCTTCGACTGCCGGATACCACGTGCCGTCCACCCAGAAGTCGATACGCAGGTCATCGACCACCAGCACGCCCTGCCGGTCGGCTGCCGCCTGCCCGGCACCCGCACCGGCCGGGGTGCCGGTGCGACCGTGGCCCTGCTTCGCTCCGTCATCGCTCACTGGGTGTTCCGTCCTTCCGATCGTGACGCCGATGCGATGATGGCGGCATGCAAGCGGTGTTCCGGCCGACCTTCGGTCGGGTTCTGGCGGGCGCGATCGTGGCGATGTGCGCCGTCGGACTGGTGCTGTCCGTGGTCCACGACGGGCTGTCGGCGGTGTGGCAGATCGGCCCCTGGTTGATGCTGGTGGCGGTGGCCGTGTGGGCCACCTACTGGCGGCCGCAGGTCGCGATCGACGACGGCGGAGTGCACGTGGTCAACGTGCTGCGCACCATCGACCTGCCGTGGCCGTCCATCCAACGGGTGGACACCAAGTGGGCGCTGACCCTGATCACCGCGTACGGCAAGTACACGGCCTGGGCCGCCCCGGCGCCCGGTGGGCTGGCCACCGCCCGCGCCGCGAGCAAGGGAACGCTCAAGGGTCTGCCGGAGTCCACCTACGGGCCGGGCCAATCGATCAGGCCGGGCGATGTCCCCTCCAGCCCCTCGGGGGCGGCGGCGGCCGAGGTGCGCCGCCGCTGGGAGGATCTCCGCGACGCCGGTCACCTGGACGACCCGCACCTGGAGTTCGACCGTCCGCCGGTCCACTGGCATTGGCCGGTGATCGCTGCCATACCGGGGTTGATCCTGATCGGATTGCTGGCCGCGCTGCTGGCCTGAGCGACCGGTCGGCCCGCCCGCGCCCGCGGAAGGGATACCCGTCACGGTTCCTATCACGGTTGCCGTCACCGCTCGTCGTCCTCGTCGACGGTCGACCCGAGCGGACCGGCGGCGACCCCGGCCGGTGTCGCCGCAACGGCCGCGCGGCCGACCCGCAGGTCCCGCGCCTTGGGCACCCGCCGCTGTCGCGGGTCGAAGGCGTCCCGCAGCCCGTCACCGACGAAGTTCAGGCACAGCACGATCACCACGATGAACACACCCGGCCAGATGAACAGCCACGGCTGCCCGGACAGCATCGCCGTCTGGTATTTGGAGATCAGCAGGCCCAGCGAGACGTCGGGCTCCTGGATGCCGAAGCCCAGGAAGCTCAGCGCGGCCTCCGCCAGGATGCCGCCGCTCATCACCAGTGTCATGTTGACCACGATGACGCCGATGGCGTTGGGCAGGATGTGCTTGAAGATGATCCGCCGATCCGAGGCGCCCGCGACCTTGGCCGCATCCACGAACTCGCGTTCCCGCAGGGACAGGAACTCTGCGCGCACCAGCCGGGCCAGTCCGGTCCAGGACAGCAGCCCCAGGCAGACACCCACCACCCACACGCCGTGGGCGCCGAACACGAAACCCAGCACGGCGGTGACCAGGATGATCGGCAGGGTGATCATCAGGTCGGTGAACCGCATGATGACCGACTCGACCCAGCCGCGGTAGTAACCGGCGATCGCGCCCAGCACGGTGCCGATGATGGTGGTCAGCACTCCCATGATCGCGATGACGATCAGGGTCTGCTGGGTGCCACGCATCACCCGGGAGAAGTTGTCGTAGCCCAGCAGGTCGGCGCCGAACGGGAAGTCGCCCAACGCGAACCGGAAGCCCTGCCCGGACAGCCACGGGACCACCAGGGTGGGTGGCTCGTTCGGGGTGGCCACCAGGGTCGCCGCGTAGGACCACTTCCACCAGTGTGGGATCGGCCCCCACCCGATGCTGGTGATGGCCAGCAGCAGCACCAGAACCAGCACCACCAGCGAGACCAGCGCACCCCGGTGGTGCATGAACCGCCGGCGGACGATCTGGCCCTGGGAGAGGCCCTCGACCTCCTTGGCGCGAAAGTCCCGCTCCTCGTTGACACCCGTGTCGACCGTGGGGTCGGGTAGCTGGCCGATCAGGCCCTCGCCCTGTCCGGTGCTCATCGCACACCCTTCCGTGTCGTGCCGCGTCCGACCCGCGCCGTGCGCCTGCCCATCACTTCACCCGGATCCGGGGATCGAGGGCACCGTAGGCGATATCGGCCAGCAGGTTGGCCAGCACCGCGATCAGCGCGGCCACCACGAAAAACGCCAGCACCGGGTTGGGATCGGTCTGTTGCAGGCCGTCCTGGAAGAGCCGGCCCATCGCCTTCCAGCCGAACACCGTCTCGGTGAGCACCGCGCCGGCGATCAGCCCCGCGAAGTCGAACGAGATGATGGTCGCCAGCGGGATCAGCGCGTTGCGGAAGGCGTGCCGCATCACCACGGTCCGCTCGGTGAGCCCCTTGGACCGGGCGGTGCGGATGTAATCCTGGTTGAGCACCTCGAGCATGCTGGCCCGCGCGAACCGGGAGTGCGTCGCCAGCGAGATCAGCATCAGCGTCACCGTGGGCAGCATCAGGTGGGTGAGCACGTCGGTGGTCTGGATCCAGAAGTCGCCCTGCAGCAACGGGGTACCGGGCAGCGTCAGCTTGATCGGCCGTCCGTTGATCACCGGGTTGGTCATGTAGGAGTGCCAGGCGCGCATCATGCGGTCAATGAAGATCACGAATGAGGTGGCGACGGCCGTCAGCGCCCCGGTGCGGGCCGACAGACCCCTGTCGTCGCCGCCGTACAGGAACCCGATGACGATGCCGACCGCGATCGCAATGATCAGCAGCATCACCAGCTTCCAGAAGTTGAAGCCTTCATAGAAGTAGAACTGCAACGGGTACCACAGCGCCCCGCCGACCGCCACGGTGGTCATCGAGGTGAGCAGCGCCTTGCGATTGCGCAACCCCGCCGTGAGCACCGTGACACCCAGCCCCAGGGCCGCCGAGATGAGAATGATCAGCACGATGCCCAGGCTGGGGTCGAGCAACCAGTGGGTGACGGTGACGTAGTACATGACGCCGAAGGTCACCACGGTGGTGACGCCTCCGGTGATCAGCCGCCGGTAGATCTGCCCGCCGAACAGTGAGTAGGCGATCAGCCCGAGCACCAGCGAGACGATGATGATCGCCCGCCAGCTGAATGATCCCTTGTCGTCCTGCAGGAAGTTGTTGAACTGGATGCCCAGGCCGTCCTTGAGGATGACGCCGAACCAGAACACCGGCAGCGAGAAGAACAGGAAGGCCAGAAAGGTGACGGTGTAGTCCAGGCCCGAGTATTGGCGCAAAGCGGTGATGACGCCGATCGAGATGCCGATGACGATGGCCGCCACGGTGGCCGCGACGATCAGCCGCAGGGACACCAGCAGGGCGTTCGCCAGGTCGAGGTTGACCGACACGCCGGTGATGGTCTTGCCGAAGTCGCACTGACCGACCAGGCAGCCCAGCACCCCCTTGAGCCAGAGGAAGAACCGCACGATGATGTTGTGATCGAGGTTGAGCGCCTTGGTGATCGACAGGATCTGCTGCTGGCGGGCCTCGGGCTGCTGGATCTGGGCGGCCTTGGCCAGCGGGTCCCCGGCGTTCGACACCAGGATGAAGGCGATAAACGACGCGCCGATCACGATGAAGAACGCCGCGATCACTCGCCGCACGATGAAGGTCAACACTCTGCCGCCACACTCCTTTGGTGGTACGCGTCAGCGCCAGGTGCAACGTACCGCCGGTCGCTGCTTTCGGCACGTGGACGCGCCCCGAGATGGGCGATGCCGGGTCCGTGCAGCACGGACCCGGCATCGCCACGCGGTCGGGATCCGATGGCCGGTCCGGAGGTGTCTCGCTCCGGCCGGCCATCGGCCTCGATCAGCTAGCTACCGTCTTCCAGTCCCAGTAGTTCCACAGGAACGTCGGGGACAGCGGCGCATCGG
>CALANS010000187.1 GCA_937926105.1 uncultured Actinomycetes bacterium
CGTGTCACGCTCACCGGCCAGCCTGGCTGGGCGCGGCCCCGTCGCCGATGCGGTAGCCGACACCGCGCACCGTCCGGATGAACCTCGGGGCCGCCGCATCATCACCGAGCTTCGTGCGCAGGTGCCCGATGTGGACGTCCACCAGGTGCTCATCGCCGACCCACCCCTCACCCCACACGGCATCGATCAGCTGCCGGCGGGTGAACGCCAACCGCGGCCGCGCAGACAAGGCCGCGAGCACGTCGAACTCGGTACGGGTCAGCACGATGGGGACGCCGCTGACGGACACCTCGCGGGCCGCGGGGTCGATCACCAGGTCACCGAACCGTCGCGGGGGCTCCTCAGCATCCCCGGTCGTCAGCGCGCCGGCGCGTGCTCGGCGCAGCAGCACGTTCACGCGTGCTACCAGCTCACGAGGGCTGAACGGCTTGGTCATGTAGTCGTCGGCGCCCACCGACAGGCCGATCAGCGTGTCGACCTCGTCGTTCCGGGCGGTCAGCATGATCACGAAGCAGTCCGAGAACGTCCGGATCTGGCGGCACACCTCCACCCCGTCCAGCGTCGGCAGGCCCAGGTCCAAGACCACGACGTCGGGCCGCTCGCTGCGGGCCACCTGTACCGCGGCCAGACCGTCGTTCGCGAGCGTGACGTCGAACCCGTCACGTTCCAGGTAACCACCGACCAGCGTGGCTAGCGGTAGCTCGTCCTCGACGACGAGTACCCGTCGCCCGGCCCCCGGGCCCTGGTCGGAGCTGCTCGTGGCGTTCACGGGCCCCATCATCGCTGCTGCCGGGCAGTGAGGTTGACCGACCCTGCGAACCGCTCGGGGTGGCTGAGGAACTCGCGGCGGCAGGCGTCCGAGCAGAACCACCACGGCTGGCTGCCCCTGGCGGCGTGGGGTGTCGTGGGTCCGGCCAGCTTCAGCACTCCTAGAGTGGCCGCTGCAAGGGAGGACGAGCCAGACAACGGCTGATGGACAGGCCACGGTTCTGCAGACTGGCGGGGGAGCCCGGGCCGGGGACCGCGGACTGCGTCGCGCTCGGGTTGCCTGGACGTGATCCACGATCGTTGTTGTGCAGGTTGTCCACGCGTACGGGACTTGCGGGACCGGCTGCCGCGGTGGCAAGGAAGGGACTGGCTGTGACGACAAGGGCGGCTGTCACGGCTGTCATCACGATGACCCGAACTCGCGAAGCGTAGATGTTCGGATCCGCCCGCAGAGCGGCCGTCCCTGGACTCCTGTGAATCACGCTTGCTCACCGTCTCGGCTGTTGGCACTAGCGGAGTGATCCTATGCCCCATCCGCCGCGACGGTTGGACCATCCTTCCAGCACGCATCAACGTGGCATGGCGGCTGCTGATGGGTCCGACCAGCGCGACCGGCACCGGTCGCCGCGTGCATCAACCTGTCGCAGCCGGGTCGTCAGCCGCGCACGGGCCGGCACCTGCTCGCTGATCTCGACGAAGGTGCGCTTGCGGCACAACGGTTCGACGCATGCGAACCGTCGCCGGACCAGCACCACCTCGAGCCGCCCGGCGACCGGGACGTCCGCCAGTCGCTGCTCCACGCGTTGATGAACCCGGCCCGACAGCACCCCGCACGACGGGCACCCAGCCTCCGGCGCCGTCGAGGCGACCCTCACCCGCCTGCCACCGTCGTCGGTGTCGACCGCGTCCAGCACGCGGTACCCGGGCAGGTCGAACAGCACACTCGCGGCATCACGACGCGAGCACGTAGCCTCGTTCACGGCTCGTGGTCCTCACTCGGTAGGAAGTCTCAGCAACTCCCATGCCAGCGCAGGGCCACGAGCCCCCTACCGCCGGGTGATCACGTCCAAGTACGAAGAGCCCAAGACGCCGCCCGCAGCGGCAACAATGATGCGGCCAACTACTCGTCGAGTCCGCACTCAGTAGACGCTGGTGCCTCAGTCCGAGGGTGGGCGGCGTCCAACATTTCCGTCAATCTGGCAGGCGACGATCCCACTAACTGCTCACGGACACCCGCCGTTGGTGTGTCCGTGAGCCATTTTGGCTTTGCCTCGTCGAGCGTCTGGACACGCCCTTCAAACTCACCAGCGCCTAACACGCCGCCGTCGAATGGGATGGTATCACCTGAGCCGAGAGCCTCCCAACTCCCTCTCTTCGGATCGCTGTAGCAAGCATCATCCATCCACTCAACGGCCTTGACGTAGGTGTGTCCTGGCTCAAGACGTGATGCCCCTTCAAGCACGAAGTCAACCGTGTCTTTTCCTTCACTATCATTGAGGGCCCAGCCGGCCCACCTGCATCTCGAAACCGCTGGGAGCAGGCATAGGAGCGTCCTTCGCCGACCACACCACGTCATCGACGCGAATTACTGCGATTCGTCCGACTAATCCCTCTCCCCGGGCAACCTCCTTGTCGCTCGGAGGCACCTTGATCTCCCCAACAACCGTGATCACCAGCACATGGTCGGCATACGTAGCCCAGTCGTCGGCTGTTTGCGCCGCCCTGCGATTGCGACTGGATGCGACGATGACACCGCCCTCAGAAGGCGCGACCTTCGGGGAGGCCTCAGCTTGCAGGTTTGCACCAAGTTGTGATGCGCGGCCGCAGCCAGCGACGCTAGCAAGCGCCGTGAAGCCCACGATCACAACAGCAATTCTGGAACGACGCATTTGTCCTCCAGCTCAGTAGTGCAGGTTGATCTGATGAGCACTGGGCACGAGCCAATCGTTGCTTCCACGCGTCGCGTTCGCCGGCGCCGCCGAGCCCAACGCCGACACCACAATGATCGTTGCGAGCGCAGATCGTCTAGAGCGGTGCATGGCCCCTCCTATTGGGGACGACCAGGCTAGACCGAGTCCCTCGCTCTGTCTCTTGTCTACGGGTTCCTTCCGCACCGACCGCCTGGCTGAACTGTCAGCCTTCGGCAATCTCCTGAAACCGCGGAGACGTAACTTGCTGCGATCGTGACAGCGGGCTCTCGCTCGCTGCGTTGGACGTCGGCCCGGAGCCGGGGTCAAGGCTGGCCGCAGGCCACCCGTAGGCCTTGGCCTTGACGCCGGCGAGGAAGACGTCATGCTCGATGGGCGAGGGGCTGCTGTTCATGCCGCCCCCCACTGAGCAGCACGAACACGTCCCCCAGAGACGATGACCTCGGCACAACCGAGACATCGGCGTAATTGGAGAACCCCGACTCGCGAAAGCCGTCCCCGGCATCGGTCTCAAAGTACAACGTCGACACATCGTAGAGCACCAGGCTGGCCAGCCCCAGCGCCGCCCGCCGAGCACACGCCGCCGCGAGCGGCCCGCGCCACCGTGGTCTCGACATAGGTGGGCAGCCGACGTTTCACCGTCGCATACGACAACGGCTCGATGCCGGTCTCGCCCAGCACCCGCAGGCCGTCCTGCTTGCAGGTCGGCTCGATGATCCGCGCCAGCACCAGCCGCCGGAACACCTGATCCCCACCGGCCGCAGCGGCCAACCCGAGCGCGTCGTATGGCCTGCTCAACGCCTCCCACAAAAATGCCCATCTGCGAGGACGTGATCGAGCGGGCCACCCGACCCTGCCGTCTGCGCGCCGGCCAGCCCCAGGTCCAGCTCACCCTGCCCGGCCGACAACCGTTGCCGCGCAGCCGCCTTCAACGCCGGGAGCTGGAGGTCGTCATGCGCCGACCCCATGTGCTCGATCCGGCGCGAACCCCCGCCGCGAGGAGTACACGATCTGCACGGCCGTCGTCCCC
>CALANS010000188.1 GCA_937926105.1 uncultured Actinomycetes bacterium
CGGCCACCGCCTGCATCACCGCGTGCGTCAGGTGCAGCCGCGCCCACATCGGCAGGGTCAGTGTGACGAGACCGTCCGCGTCGCTCACCGCGCGGGGCCTCGCCGATGCGCCCCCAGCGCGTGCACTCCGGCCGCGATGCGATGCCGGTATTCGGCGGCGACCTCGCGACCGGACGGCTCGTGCCCCAGTTCCATCCGCAGATGAGTGCGGTTGACCCGCACCATGCGGATGAGCACCGCGATCCGATCCTGCAGCGTCGGAGCGGCGTGCAGCCGGGCGGTCCATTCGGCCAGGCGCGACGCCGCGGCATCGTCGCCCTCCGGCTGCGACCAGAACTTCCAGAGCAGGTAATCCCGCCGGCCCCGGTATTCGTCGAGACGACCGACTGCCGCGGCCAGCGGCACCTCCGCGCCGAGCCTTCGCGCCAGGGACCAGGCCTCGTCGCGCGTCGCCTCGGTCGACACCTGCCACGCTTCGAAGGTGTCGGCGCCGGTGTGCGCGCGAGCCTCGTGCAGGCCCAGGATCATCAGCTGCGCAGCGAGACCTGGTACAGCGCATGCGGTGTGGGCCAACTCCGCCACGTGCCGATTGGCCCACAGTGCGTCGAACACCGCGGCGGGCGTCGCCGTCGGCCCCGGGAAGAAGCGATGCACATCCACGTGCGCCCAGGTCCGGTGGTGGTGGTTCGATGCGTGCCGGAAGCTGGACCCTTCCGCGAAGCTGGTGAGCTCTGCCCAGCCGTGGCGCGCCAGCGCCGCCAGGAACCGATCCAGGTGCGCCGGCCGGACGATCACGTCGGTATCGCGGGAAGGCCGCGGTCTTGTCCGCAGCGCCACATCCACCGCCGGGCCCTTGATGTGCAGAATGTCGGCGCCGCATTCGTCGGCGATCGCCTGGATCGCGGCATGGGTCAGGTGCAGGAGTGCCCACAGCGGTATCGCCGGTCCCGCGGTGGTGCCGGGCACATTCCCTCCCCTGCACGGTAGACATGGCGCTATCGACGCTGCCGCCGACATGGATGACGCAATCCCGCCGGTGTGACGTCACGCGACGCTGATCGCTCCGAATTCCCATCGGCCGCGAGGTTATGATACGAAGCCGCGGCGGCCCCTGATGATTTCCACCGGTCAGGACGCCGCCGGTGCGAGGAGGACCATGCCGGAGTTGACGCTCGCCCGCATGGCCTTGAGCAATCGACGCGGCGAGTACGCCTACCAGGACCAGATCACATCTCGCTCGTCGATGGCGCTCACCGCGTACGGCAGCGATTGGACAGTGCGTACGCTCGTGGTGCGCCCGCTGCGGTCGCCCCTGTACGGCAACCGTCGGGTGTTCACCCGCGCCCTGACCCAGGCGAGCCCGCGCGCCCGGCGCGTGGCCGGACGATGGCTGTACCGCGGCGGCGGGGGCGCCGTGCACCGCATGAGTCTCGAGCTGCCACCTGGACGCCACGGCGACATCGTCACGCTGCACGATCTCGCGCCGTGGGAATTCCCCGGCGAGCACGTCCCGCTTCCGGCTGCCAGCGCGGCCGAGGAGTTGCGCGCCGCAGACGCAGTGATCTGCCCGTCGAGCTTCACGGCGGAGCGCGCGTCCGCCCGCTTCGGCCTGCGCAATGTCACGGTGATCCCCGACGGCGTGAACCCGATGTTCTATGACGCCGCCCCCGCGCAGGACGCTGATCTCGACGAGCTGGGCATCCGCCGTCCGTTCGTCATCTGCACCAGCGGCTTCGCGCCGCGCAAGAATCTCGCGGCGCTGGCGGAGGCGTGGCCCGCGGTCCGGGCGGTCCGACCGGATATGACGCTGGTGCTCAGCGGTGCCCGCACGGGCGATCGTGCGGACTTCCTGACCCGCATTCCGGGCGTGACGATCACTTCCCGCATCGACGAGATGGACATGTTCGGTGTGGTGGCCGCGGCCGGCGCCCTGGTGGTGCCGTCCCTGCTGGAGGGATTCGGGTTGCCGGTGCTGGAGGCCATGGCGGCCGGGGTGCCCGTGGTCGCAGCGCGCACCAGCGCGCTGCCGGAGGTGGTGGGTGACGCCGGCATCCTGGTCGAACCCACCGCCACCGGGCTCGCCGAGGGCATCATCCAGGCCACCGCGGATGACGCCACCCCGGGCTTGATCGCCGCCGGCAAGGCCCGCGCCGCCGAGTTCACCTGGGATTCCAGCGCCGCCGCGCACGCGCGGATATGGACTCGGCTCTGAAAGCACCAGCGAATTCGTAACGCAGCAGAGTCGCGCAATTACAGCGCGTATATCAATGGCGGATAACCCGTACAAATGCTGGTCAGCGGGGGTTTCGCCGCGCCGCGGGGCGGTGATATGTTCACTCGGTATCTTTCGCGGAAGCATGAAGGGGGAACCCCATGGAGACGAGCGAGTTCCAAGTTCCGACTCTCACCGAGGTCGGGTCGATCGCCGGACTCACGAAGAGCGACGGCGCCTCTGCCGACAGAGACGCGATCCGTGTGACAGATCCCAACACCGGCCTGCCGATCGACACGTACGGACGCACGTCGTAATTACGGCGTCGAATTCACCCTGGTGTGACTTCGCTTCTTCTTGATACCGCGGCACCCTATCGTCCGAACGATATTGAAATCGCCAGTGGCCTCGTCCCAGGTTTTGTCGGACGAATTGAGTTGGAACACGCTGCCCTGACTCCGGTGGCGGCACTGGAGGAGTGTGTGCTGCCGCACTTGGAACGCCCTCCGTGTTACGTATCCTTTTCTGGTGGACGCGACTCGTCCTTGGTCCTCGCGGTGGCGACGATGGCCGCCAGAAAGGCTGGCCTTGAGGACCCGATCCCGGTAACTGAGCGATATCCGCTTGCCACCAAAGCCGACGAAGACGAGTGGCAGGAATTGGTGATACGCGCGCTCGGACTCGGCCGATGGCACAAATTCAGGTACACGTCCGAAAATGACTTGCTGGGCGAAAGGGCGCAGTCAAGCCTACGGCGGTATGGCATTCTGTGGCCATCAGCGATTCACGTGAAACCGAACCTGCTGGGACATGTCCGAGGTGGCTCGCTCCTGACCGGCGAAGGCGGCGACGCCGTGTTTCGGGTCCAGCGCTCGACTGCCCTGCGCAACCTTCGCACTGTCGAGCGCACTGGCCCGTCCCGCTTGGATAGCTGGCATGATGCATGGGATTCGGTCAAACCACGCCGTACCAGATACAGGGCGGCATGGCGTGAGTACTCGGAACGAATGGCCGAGCTGACCCCGTGGCTCACCGTGTCTGCGCGCACCCGGTTTCTCGACCTGATCGCCTCCGAGAAGGCGGCGATGCCATTGACGTACCGCCCGGCCCTTCTGGCACTGGCGGCCAAGCGAGACTTCGTCCTGGGTCAATCGAATTACCGGCGAGTGGCACGCGATTTCGATGTGACGGTGGTCGATCCGCTTCTTGACCTCGGCTTCCTCAATTCTCTCGGCACACATTACGGGCTGCTCAGCCCGCACAGCCGGACCAGCGCGATGCTCGACCTGTTCGACCACCTGCTGCCAACCGCGATCCTGGCGAGAAATACCAAATCGTTCTTCCAGGAGGCCGTCCTGGGCGAGCCGACGAGGCAATTCGCGCGCGAATGGTCGGGGGAGGGACTGAACCCGGAGTATGTCAACGCCCAAGTGCTGAAGCGAGAGTGGCAAGCGGGGACCATCTCACCGATGGGTGAGTTTCTGCTACAACAGGCGTGGCTCTACGAACAGGGCCTCGGCATCGACGGGAAGCCGCTACAGCCGCCGAAAGCGCCTACGCCCCAGTCGACCTCGCCCGCGGAACCGCCGGAATTGGCTACGCCGTAGCGAGCAGTCCCTTCTCCGCGAGCGCCGTCACAAAAGCCTCCACACTCCGCGCGGCGAGCGCGGTATCGATGCCGTATTCGGCGATCAATGCCTTTTCCAAATCGGAAGCGCTGCGCTCCTCGGTCAGCAGCTTCGCCAGAAACGCGCCCGTGCGGTTCGTCGTCAGATACTTCGATGTCGCCAGGTCCAGGATCACGAGTTCGCCGTCGAGCTCCTGCCAACTGATACCGTCGGTGCGCAGTTTCATCGATACAGCTTACGGTTCCTGCGCCGGCAACAGGTGGCCCTGAACGGGACGGGCCCGTATCCGGCTGGCCCATGCAGGCAGCCCAGTCGAGAAGGAACGATGCCAGGTACTCAGCGGGGCGGCTACGTCGATCCCGTCGACCTCCGTGTCGAGGCCCGGGCGCAGCGCAAGTCCGTCGGTCGCATGCGCCACCTGATCCGCGGCAGCCTGTCGATCGTGTGGAAGGCGTCGCGGGCGGCCCTCATCGCGTCCATCGTCATCCAGCTGAGCGGCGCGCTCCTGCTGGCCGCACAGGTGTGGGCCGTGAAACTCGTCATCGATGCGTTACTGAACGCCGAGGCGGCCGGGCTCGGATCGGCCATCGGCCCCATTGCGCTGCTCGCCGCCGCCACCGCCCTGGCCACCCTGGTCGGCGCGCTGCAGACCTCCGTGAACCGCTACCTGGGCGAGCGGGTCGGCCAGCGCATGCTCACCGAAGTGCTGGCCGCCGCCGGCGATGTCGACCTCATCCACTTCGAATCGCCCGCGTTCTACGACAGCCTGAAGCGCGTGCAGGCCAATGCGTCCAGCGCGCCGTTCCAGGTGACCCAATCGCTCATCGCCATCATCGGATCCGCGGCCACCACACTCAGCGTCGGCGCCTCGCTCGTAGTGATCTACCCGCCGTTGCTGCTGCTGCTCGTGCTCGGCGGCGTTCCGCTGTATCTGCTGCGGCGGGTGGTCAGCCGCCGCAACTTCCAGTTCGCGGTGGACCAGACGCCGAACCAGCGGCTGCGCGGCTACCTGACCTACCTGCAGGCCGACCGCGTGGCCGCCCAGGAGATCCGGGCGTTCGACCTGTCCGAGCCGCTGCTGCGCCGCTTCGCTGGCGCCTACCGCAGCTATCTCGCGGCCCTCAAGACCCACCTGAAGGCGATCGCCGGCATCACCCTGCTCGGCAATATCGCCACCGCCCTGGTGCTGGCCGCCGCCCTGCTGGCCGTCGGATGGCTGGTGGCCACCGGACGCACCTCGGTGGCGGCCGCCGGCGCCGCCGTGGTCGCGATCCGACTGCTGCAAGGCCAGATCCAGACCCTCTACGCCGGGATGCAACAGATCTTCGAGTCCGGGCTGTTCCTCGACGACGTGCACACCTTCATGGATCTCGCGATCGCGGCGCGCCGCAGCACCGGCATTCGTCCAGTGCCGGCCACGTTCAGCGCCCTCGCCGCGGACCACGTCACCTTCCGTTACCCGAACGCCGAACAAGCCGCGCTGGACGACGTCTCCGTGACGATCCGGCCCGGCGAGGTCATCGCGCTGGTCGGCGAGAACGGCTCCGGCAAGACCACCCTGGCCAAGCTCCTGGCGGGGCTGTACGCGCCGAGCGCGGGCAGCGTCACCTGGGACGGTGTGCCACTGCGCGAGCTGAATCCGGCGGACCTGCGGGCACGGATCGCGGTCATCTTCCAGGACTTCGTCCGCTACGCCTTCTCCGCGCGCGACAACATCGCCCCGCGCGGGGACGGTACCGAGGGCGGCGTCATGCACGCGGCCGAGGCGGCAGGCGCCACCGCCACCATCGCTGCCCTGCCCGACGGCCTGGACACGACGCTCTCCCGCATGTTCCGCGGCGGTGTGGAGCTGTCCGGCGGGCAGTGGCAGCGCATCGCGATCGCGCGCGCCTACTACAAGGACGCGCCGCTTGTGATCCTCGACGAGCCGTCGGCCGCCCTCGACCCGCGCGCCGAATACGAGCTGTTCCAGACCCTGCGGGCCACGCTGCAGGGCCGTTCGGCGCTGTTCATCTCGCACCGGTTCTCCACGGTGACGGCCGCCGACAGGATCCTGGTGCTGGACCACGGCCGCGTCGCGGAGCAGGGAACCCACGCAGAGCTCATCGCCGCAGGCGGGCAGTACGCGGAGCTGTTCCGCCTGCAGGCCGAGGCCTACACAGCCCGGAAGGACGCACCGTGACGCAGCAGTGGTCATTCCTGTCCGGCCTGCGCGGCCTGCGCCGGCTGGGGCCGAGAGGCGTGCTGAGCGCCCTATCGACCGCGGCATGGGCGTGCGCCGTGGAAGCCGCGCTGCGCACCGGGCGCACCCCCCAGATCGCCCGGCGCCTCGGCGTGCCGCTGGATCAGGCCACGCCGGCCGGCGCACCCAGCGCGCCGCTCGCGCTGACACCCGCCGAGAAGAGGTCGCTTCGCACCGTGCGACGTGTGTTGTCGCACCGCCCGTTCAACGGCACATGCCTGCGGCAGGCGCTGCTGGTCGGCCACGCGCTGCGTGCTCGCCGCCCCGTCCTGCGCATCGGCGTCCGCAAAGCCGACGGCGAACTACTGGCCCACGCCTGGGTGGAGATCGACGGATACGCGATCGACCGGTACACCGTGATCCCCGCCGACCGCAGCGATTTCCTCATCCTCCAGCCGGTAGCGCGACACGGCTCGGCGGCATGGAAGGACCTGCGCTGATGCACCTGCACTCGCTCTACGGGCTCACCGTCGCCGCCGCCGAATCGCTGCCCGGCTGCCGGCCGGCCGCAACGGACGCCGCCGTCGACGTCACCATCCGCTGGGGCGCGCCCCTCGACGGGAATGACGCCGTTCTCGACGGTGAGCTGCTGCTGACCTACGGCACCACGCGGCCCTGGTACTGCGCGGGGCGCACCCGTGAGGGCGGCTACGTCCTGCGCTACCACGGCTCCTGCGATTTCCTGATCTCCCCGGACTTGGCGACGGTGGAGGTGCGCACCGTCGCCGGCTCGGACCGCGGCATCGCCACCATCCTCACCACGGGCGGGCTGCTCGCGTTCCTGCTCTACGTGCGCGGCGCCACGGTGCTGCACGCCAGTGCCGTACAGGTCGGCGACGCGGCATTGGCGTTCGTGGGCTACTCCGGGCGCGGCAAATCGACCATGGCCACGCTGATGTGCGCGGACGGGGCGACGGTGATCACCGATGACGTGCTGCGCATCGACGGGGGGGCGGCGGACGGTCGGCCGCTGGCGCGGCTGGGCAAGACCGAGTTCCGGCTGCGCAAGGGCGCGGACACCCTGCTCGGCCAGTTCGGCGCGGGTGGCCCGGACGGCGGGCGCGCCCGGCCGGACGTGCGGATCAGCGCCGACGAGCGGACGGTGCTGCACCTCGGCGACGGTGCGAGCGATCACCTGCCCCTTGCCGCGATCGTGATCCCCACCCCGATGCGCGACGGCTCGCCGCTGTCCATCGACCCGATGCCCAAGACGGAGGCGCTGCACGCCCTGCTCAACATGCCGCGCATCCAGGGCTGGCAGGACGCCGCCGTCATCACCCGGCACTTCGGCCAGCTGGCGACGTTGGTGCAGCAGGTGCCCGTGCTCAGCGCCCGCATCCCGTGGGGCCCGCCGTTCGATCCCGGTATCGCGGCCGCCGTGCGCGCGGCAGCCGGCCTGTGACGCGGGCCGGTACCGCGGGTGACCGGTGCCGTGCCCGGTCGGCAATTCGGCGCGGGACGGCTCGATAGGGTGAGCGGATGACGGCGGATCCGCAGGCCTTCCTGACGATCGGAGTGTTCGGCCTGCGCTGGCGCATCGACCTGTCGGTG
>CALANS010000189.1 GCA_937926105.1 uncultured Actinomycetes bacterium
AAGCGCTCCGCAAGTTCCTCGACGCGGCCTGACGGACTTGGCCGCAACCCCGGCTCCGTCGCCTCGCGGGTGTTTCCTCAACCGGCATGTTTCGCATCCGGCGAAACGGTGCCGTACAAGAAACGGCGAGGTCAGGTCGTCACTGCCACGAATTTCTGCGTTTGCACCCCTGGGGCCGCGCTTGAGCTGTGAAGATGGGTCTGACTCCATGGCCGATAGTCGTTGCGCCCCTGCGGATGTCGGGGGCGTGGCCTCGGGAACCTCCGCCGGCGCCGCTGATGTCGTTTGTGGTTCCCGAGCGAAGCGGGCCTGTTGCCGTCGCCAGAACTTCGTCATCCATCGGTTCGACGCTGATTCGAAGCCCCGATGCTGCCGCTACGCGCGCCAGCGTTCCCACCGTAGGGTTGGCGGCGGCGGTCGGCTGTTAGCCGCGGTCCGCGCCGACCAGAAGACCGGCAACGAGCCGACGTCGGAGGCAGCGTTTAGCCTCGACATGTGATCGGTGATGAGGCCCGGATCGTTGACGCCTTCTGTCAGTGGCTGGTGACCCGTGGCTGGCATACCCAGCCTGAGCTGGACTATGTAGACGTGGTTGCTACCCGCGGCGACCGCCGAATTTTTGCGGAGGCTAAGGGCAGAACGACTTGTCCCGGGCTCGACGTGGACACGCTGTACGGCCAATTGCTTCGTCGTGTGCCCAGGAGCGCCATCGGGCATGACATCTTAGCCGTCGTGGTGCCCGACGTGGTAAAAAAGTTCGCCGAGCGAGTGCCAATTGAAGTACGCCGCGTTCTGAACATCCATATCTTCACAGTGTCCGAGCTCGGTTCGGTGCAGTGTGTCGGAGACGGCTTAGATCCAACCCTGTAATGCCCCTTGACCGTGTGGTCTCCTTAGGGATTACGACAAATGAATGTCAGTCGGGATGCCTTGCCGCGTTTGGAAGGCACGAGCGAATTCCGGGACTCCGGCCGCTTTTAGGCGAGCGAGGAGTTGGTTGATCGTCATCGGTGGTCGCTGGGCTTCAGTGCACTGCAAGGTCAGCGCGATATTGACGATGCCTGGATAGAGGTCGAGCTGGTCGAGCAGGAAATCGTCGGGTGACCGGACGACGATGTTGTATGGGTCGGTGGACGACGCGGGGAAATCTTTCACGTTGAACGTGATAAGTAGTTCGGCGTTGCCGCGAATGGTTGCGGCGAGCACATGGCGGTCTTTTCCATCGCAAGTCATAGCCGGGATAAGGCTCTCGTAGCCGGACACATCGGCGTCGGCAAATGCGCGCTGCATGTTCGCAATGCGGCGGCCGGCGGCATCGGGCGAAATGTGGGCTTCCCTCTGAAGCACGGTTCGCAATTCGCGAAGGACACCCTGAGACCACAATGGTTGGAAGGCGCCGAGTTCGGCAATGCGCAATAAGGTGTCGTTCAAGGTCGCGCTGAACAGGACACAGGTGTCGAGGAAGGCGCGGAAAGCCATCGTCTACCGAGTGGTGACGCGACGATCGGTGGTGTCATACAGGCCGAGCTCCTCGGCTTCGGTCACCATGTCCTCCAACGCTTTGCGGCGCCCGCTTCGCGTGCGGCTTTGGTAGTCGAGTAGGTCCTGTAGGCGAACGAAGCGGTGCCGTCCCGGTTTTTCCATGGGCAGTTCACCACGTTCCAAGATGCGGACGAAGGTAGGGCGGGAGATGCCGAGAAAGTCGGCGGCCTGCTGGGTCGTTAACCGTGCATTTCGGGGCGCAACGGTCACGCCGCGACCCTGGGACAGTGCCTCGGCCACTTGTTGTACCGCCTCGAAGATTGCTTGAGGTAGCTCATATCTCGTGCCATCAGCCGCAACTAGTGCTGGCCGTGATGCCGGCCTAGCCGCGGAGAGCTCGGCGAACATTCGCACGAGGTCTTCCGCTTCGACTTGCTCTGCTTCACTCGGAACGTAGGTACGCTCGCCGTTCTCGATGGCCGGGCTAGTCATGATGGGCTCCGTTCTCGGATGTCACTCCACTCTACAGTCAAACGAACAAAACGAACATAGCTGAGCCTGTTTCGTTCTTCGACGGGTGCTCTGTTCGGTAAGCGGCATACCCGTGCGTCCTGGCTGATCAAAGGGCACCGACCTGTTCGTGACGCAGCTTCGACCCTGGCCGCGTCAAGCGCACGAGCCGATCACCACGACGACGGACTGCTACTCGCACCCGCGTCGCGAACGGGATCTTCATCTGCCAATTTGCACGTGATCATTCTCTCGGGTCATGCTCGGGGAGTGCCGGGTTGTAGCGGCCCGGGCGCTGGTGGGCGGCGAGCGAGCGCCGACTGAGGCCGACGACGGCGAGATCGCTGATCTGCTGCAGCTTCTCACCGACGTCCAGTGTCTCGACAGGCTCCGGCTCGGCGTCGACGGCGAAGACCTCGAGCAGCGCAGGAATGTCCTCGGCCCGCAGCGCGTAGTGCCGTGCGCCGAGGCGCAGGTGCGGCACCCGGCGGCGGCGCATCTGCTCGCGCACCCACCATTCGCTCGTACCGATCATGCGCGCCACCTCGGCAGGCGAGTACACCAGTTTCGGGGCAGATCCGTCCGTGCTCATCGGGTCACCTCGTTGTGAGAGCGGTCAAGTGCCGCAAGCGTTCTCGTACGCCCCACTGACGGCAGCGCACGCCGGATAGCCGGCGACCGGCTGATAGTCGTTGCGCCCCTCCGGGTGTCGACGGGAACGAATTGGCGACCCTCCGCCGTGCGACCCGGAGGTTCGATAGCGTCGACCTGACGGCGCGAGATCCATTGCTGTGCTTGGCGTTCGAGTTCGGTCCGGGTGTCGTGGGCGGAGAGCTGCTGGCCGGTGTGGGCGAGGATCTGCTCGAGGACGGCCTGTGTGCCGGCCGGGTTCGTCGTGTTCGGCTGGTCGGTGTCGGGTTGTGGGTCGGTGATGACGTGCGCGTGGTTGGCGTAGCGGCCGCGGGTCATGGCGACGTAGAAGGATTCGCGGGTCATGCCGGGGGCCGCGACGACGTGCGTGGTGTCGACGGTGGATCCTTGGGCGCGGTGGGCGGTGACGGCGTAGCCGAGCTGCACGTGCCGGGCGACGTAGTCGGCGGGCAGCGTCACCGGGGTGCCGTGCTCGGCGCGCACGACGAGTCCGCCGTCTGGGGTGTGTCCGGTGACGGTGAAGGCGGCGCCGTTGGTGACGAACCCGGCGGTGAGCGCGCCGGATCCGGTGCGCCGGGATCGCGTGGTGCCGTCGGGAAGGTGCCGGTCGACTTTGCGGGTGACGATCCGGTCGCCGATCCCGGCGGGGGTGCCGTCGGCGAGCGGCGCCCCGCCGGGCTGGACGGCGCCGGCTTCGATGAGGGCGGTCTGCGCGAGGTGGTTCAGGGCGGTGACGGTGGCGTTGTCGGCGGCGATCAGGATCGATCGCAGCCCCATCGCGCGGTCTGCCTTCCACGCTGCGTGTGCCTGCTGGAGGGCGCGTTCGCCGTCGGCTGCGGTGTGGATGCGGCCGGCCTGGCGGTAGTGGCCTAGGGTGTGGGGGTCGCCGTCTCGCAGCCCGATGGAAGCTGTTGCCTCGGCGGCGTTGTCGCTACCGTCAAGGTTCTTGAACCGGCGGACGTGTTCGAGGGTGGGCGGGTCCGGTCGTGCGCGGGTGAGCATGGCGAACGCGCCGCCGGCGCCTACCGCGGACAGTTGCGCGGGGTCGCCGACGAGCACGACCTTCGCCCCGGAGCTGCGGGCCTGGGTGACGATGGCGTCGAGGGTCTTGGTGTCGGCCAGGCTGGCCTCGTCGACGATGACGAGCTGGCCGGGTTTCATCC
>CALANS010000190.1 GCA_937926105.1 uncultured Actinomycetes bacterium
CTAACTCGGATTGCTCGCACACAACAGCGGGGTGGGCAAGGGGGGAGTTGAACCAGCTGCCGAGGTATCTTTTCGTACCCCACAATGCTGTGACCTGCTGAAACACATCGTCGTGATTGAGGCGGGGACGACGTGATGACCCGATTTTGTTGACGGCGTCAACACGCTCAGCGTCCCTGCAAGGGTTCCGTTTCTGGCAATTCGACCCTACGATCGTAGCCCGGATTGCAGCGCGGCGGCAGGCGATCAGCCGACTGTCCGGTTCATCCTTGAGGATGGCTGCCGCTGACTGGGAAATCCGATGTAGATGGAACCCAACTTTGTAACTCCTGGGTATCCGCATCCTGAACGGCTACAGAGACAGCCACCAGCATGCCCGCGCCGCGAATCGGTCCACGATAGCGCCCGTCGAAACCGCGCCGCCGGGGCCACGCACGATGCCTTCCGGGGCGCGTCACTGCGCTATATAGGGGCAGGAACGGACCAGTCTACTTGCCGGACTTCGCCACAATCGACGTGCGTGTCGCCTGAGGGCCACGCCCTGTCGAGAATGAGCCGCGGACGACGACGGGTCGCGCTTGAGTGGGAAGGTTGGAGGAGCGCTCCCTCGCACGCTCCAGCTCCTTCTTGAGCCAACCCTGAGTGTCGCTCATGGACAACCTCTTCTTTCTCAATCGACTCTGAGATGTCGCCATCTAAGCAGACAGTACCGACAGACTGAAGACAACCTCGCCCGAAGACTCTCACCTCAGTGCTCCACGTCCCCGGCCGACGCGCCAGGGTGTGTATCGTCGTCCAGCCGCGTAGTGACCTCGTCCTCCGCGGTCTGGATCGAGAACCGCAGGACCGCGTCTGTCACCAGTCGCGGTTGTGCCTCAGCCGGGACCCACGGGACGTATTGCCCCGTGACGTCGTCCCGGTCTCGACCGACCATTGCGAAAACATTCGGGAATAGGCGTGGTGCAATCCCTGCGAACGCCTCAAACCCGACCTTCGAGTCACCCGGCGCTCCGTCAACGACCTCGGTGCCATACATTCTCGGCACCAAAGACTTTGGGTATGGGTCAACATAAACCACCCGCCTGATACCGCTGCCGATGATCAGGCGAGCACACTCGTGACAGGGATATGTCGTCGTGTACATCGTTGCGCCTGCCAATGACGTGCCGCGACGTGCTGCGGTGCAGATCAACGCCATCTCCGCATGCAGAATTCGTCCGAACTCCAGGAGGTCCGCTACGCGACTCTTGCTGAACGGGCCGTCTGGGGCCAGGGCACGCGCGGCGAGCTCTGGAGAATCTAGCTTCCGCAATTCGTCCCCGAGCCAGCCATCCGCCATCTTGAGACGCTCAAACAAGTCGGAGACAACCTGAAGCTTCTCCTGATCGTTGAAATCCACTCCCGCTTGGAAATCACGGTGGTCCGGCTGGTCACCCGCCCAGTACTGGCCACCTCCTGCCTTGGGTACATCGTTGGTGCCGCTCACGAGTAGTTCGCCATCATCGTCGACAACGACGGCTCCCACCTGTCTCCCGCCAGCTGAGGACCTGAGACGCGCACCGTATGCCTGGAACATTGCCTGCTCGTCCCTTGTGGGAGTCTCGAATGGGGCGCCGAACAACAGCCTGACGATTCGAGCAACCTCGGCATCGATCGAATGACCGGCTCGAAGGGAAATGTACGCGTCAGCAAGCTCAAATGTATCCCGAACTCGTTGGCCAAGAGGGTGCGTTCCATCCTTCTCGTCTCGGCCCATTAGGCGGGGCACTTGCTGGTCGTACCAGGATTGGTCCTTGTTGGGGACCATCCTTCGGAGCCGTCGCGCTGTCGCAATCGAACGTTCTTCCTTCGGCGACCACGCGCCAAGCATTATAAAGCGTGCGCCGTAGACCGACCGAAGCAATCGCACCTCATCGGGATGCTTGAGCTGGTTGACGATCGTCGCTACAGCACTTCGTTCCCTGCTGGCGCCTGGCGGATTACCGAGTTCTCCATATCGCTGATCGGAGATGGCGGAAATCGCAACGGCTGCTGCGACAGCTCCGTTGCTATGACGACTCCGCAACAGGTCACCGAGATTCATCAGA
Source organism: uncultured Actinomycetes bacterium (assembly GCA_937926105.1). The sequence continues at coordinate 2,088 of CALANS010000190.1, forward strand.
TGGTCGAGCGGCGTTTCTACCGATGGAGGTTCCGGAATGTCAAGTTCCTTCACCGCTGACCGTATCCGATCGCTAACATGGACAATTCTGCATGAATAGGCAACGGACAGCAGCGCATTTGTCAATGATTTCTCAACCTTCGCCAAGTCGGTGCCGAGCGCTCCTACAAGGCCAACGACGATCTCAGGCCGTGCCAAGGCATCTGGCTCCGAAGTCATCTCACGTCTCCTGCTCTACGCCGGCTTGCCGTAAGCGACGTCGGTCCGCGCAGACCGCATCGTTTCAGAACACTATGCGGCGCGTCGTCGCTGACTTGATCAGATTAGCGAAGGCTCATCGATAGACAAGGTTGCCCGCATCAGCGCTTCACTCTATCTGTCCTTCTGCGCCCGCACCCTAGCCTCAACAGACGCACCCCTCACTGTGCTCGGCCAAGCACTGGACGACGTCGACGACCATATCCGACTAGGAATCCAGCGGCATCCCACTCGACCTGTTGCCGTTGGCATCTGGGTCGGTGACGTCTCTGATCTGGACACCAAACCTGAAGCGCTTAAGACCAGAGCGACCAAACTGTGAGGCCGACTCCCGAAATGCAGCGGTGTGGTCTTTTTCGACGCCGCTGAGCATTGTCTGACCGATCCAGGATTGAACCGCGGCTGAGCGCCATCGCCATCGCCATGAACACACTGTGGCGCGTCGCTTCGCTGCCGCGGCTTATCCAACGGCGCCACGATATCTCGCCACGGAACGGAGCGCGGCTCACTCGACTCCGGACCAGTGGCTCCGCCGGCCGCAATATTCATCCCTTGCGGCGTTGTGACGCGATCACATTAGCGACGGACTTCGTTCCAGGTCGGGAGGACCTCCGCGACCGAAGGTGCTCCCCTGACAAGGGTGGTGCGCCAGTCGAGCCAGCCAGTCTTCTGCAGTTGCCCGATGAGGACGATTTGCGCGATGCGGAGCTCGGCGGCCTTCTGTTCGACCCAGGGCCCAGTAATGCGCGCCGGGACGGACGGATACCCGTTAGGGAAGATCCAGCGGAGCCCGGCATTGTTCGCTTCGTCTTCCTGGGCTGACTCATGCGTGTCGTCGAGATTCTCGACGATGACCTGGTCCTTGCCGACGTGTTCGCGCAGGATGTGCGCGAGCTCGTGAAGAAGTGCGAAAAAAACCTTGTCGAGGCGTTTGCCGCGCCCGGATACGCCGATGACGGGGTGCTTCCCGACCCACGTAGCGCACCCATCGATCTTCGCGCCCGGAAGCGCTTCGACGTAGACCAGACGAACGCCCACGTTGGCCAGCTGCTCGGGAAGCCCCGCGAAGTCTTCGGGAGTCTGAACGCTTCGAGGGAGAACCTCGGCGAGCTCGGCAAGTCTGGCCGCGGAATACTCACCGACGGGCGGCTGCCGGCGTGCTTCGCGCCGGACGCAGAACACCCACGCTCGCTGCAGGAGTGTGATGTCCTCACCTTGGTTCGCGCGCTTTGCGGCGATCTCGCACTTTGGTACGTCGTCCAGTGACTTCAGTTCGAACAGGTCCTGCACCTGGGGTTCGAGGCTGTCCAAGGTTGTGCCCTTCAGGATCCCGCGCCTTTGCAGAACCTGGATAGGGCCGAGTCGGTTGAGGCGGGCACGTCGGCGGACGTCATCGAGCTTCGCCTGCGTTTTGACGTCTCTTTCCTGCTTCGCCAGGAGGTATTGGTCTTGGAGGTTGAGCCAGAACTCCGGCGACTGGGTCAGGGCCGCGCCGATCTGAGCGGCGGACTCCCGGGTGATCTCCTTCTTGCCGGTCACGATCTCCGACACGAATTGTGCGGGGCGTCCGAGGACAGCGGCGAAGTCAACCTGGGACCAACCACGTGTAGCAAGTTCAGTTTCGAGGAGTTCTCCAACAGGTGTTTGGTCGATGGGGAGCGGGTCATAGGTCGTGTTGTTCATTGCGAGGCTTCCGTCTCTGGGGTCAAGATCCCTAGGACCACGATGCCGTGGCTGTCGGTGTTCTTGAATGTGAGGTCGATCGCGCGGCCCGAGGTCAACGTCGCTTGTGCCCTTGCGGGGTGACCGGAGCGGTCGGGCTCAATCTGCAGCAGGCACATGTTCCGCAGGTCGTCTTCAACGTGTGCGGCACGAGCGCATTGAACAAGCCGGTGGAACTCCCGAAGCTCCTGATCGCTCCAACTTGCTGGTCGGAACTCGGGCTCGGTGGCGAGGCGACGCAATTCCTCATCCATGTACTCCCGTTCCACGCGACTATTCTCCATCACCCATCGGCTGATGACTGCACCGATGTCGTCTGAACACTACCGACGGCACCTCTGTGACCGAGATCAGACACGCTGCGAGTTGTAACATATCCGTCTACACCCAAGGGGTGATGACCATGTTACGATGATTCCGTTAGCCCCTCAGCCTCGGGGCTTTCCGAGAGGAGCAATGCCATGACGGCAGTCACACAGGAGCAGCGCCAGCAGAAGTCCAAGCAGTTCGACATAGCCATCAACGGCACCGAGATGTCTCTTGACTACGGCGTGCTCACCTACGAGGAGCTGGGGCAGCTCGCCTATCCCGGCCACGACCCCAAGGCCATGTTCACCGTGACCTACCACAACGCCGACCCGTCCCACGGCGGTCAGCTCAACGGCACCCTGATTGCCGGCGAGAAGGTCACCGTCAAGAAGAAGGGCACGACGTTCGATGTCCGCCTCACGACTCGTTCGTAACAGCCCCGACCTGGCGCGCCTAGTGAAGGACGGCTTCGCGGTCCGCATCGTCAACGGATTCCTCGTCATCGGCGACGTCCCGTATGTGGACGATTCCGGTCAGGTCCAACGGGGTTCCTTCCTCTGCCCACTGGACCTGGCCGGCGCCACCACGGCGCCCCCAGCGACGCACATCATGTGTTTCGTCGGGGGCACCCCCCGTGACCACGATGGCAAGCCGATCGAGGGCCTGGTCAACGACGGCGTCGAGAGGTGGTCGGCCGCGCCCGACCTCACCGCAACCTGTGGGTTCTCCCAGAAGCCCGAGGGTGGATACAAGGACTTCTACGAGAAGGTCACGTACTACACCGCAATGGTGATCAGCGCTGCGCAGGCGGTCGACCCGAGCGTTCACCCGTACAGGTTCATGCCGATGCAGACGGACGAGGACGACGGCGTCTTCGTCTACGTCGACACGTTCTCCAGCCGTGCGGGCATCACCGAGCTGAACGACCTCCTCGCCCTGGAGAAGATCGTCATCGTCGGGCTCGGCGGCACCGGAGCGCACATCCTGGATGGGATGGTCAAGACGCCGGCGCAAACGATTCACATCTATGACGGCGACTTCTTCCGCAGTCACAACGCGTTCCGCGCCCCAGGCGCAGCCGGCCTTGACAACCTAGAGGCAGGCCTGATGAAGGTCGAGTACTTCAACCGCATGTACTCGGTAATGCGACGCGGTATCGTCTCGCACCCGGTCAACGTCACGGCTGACAATGCAGCCGAACTCCTAGACGCGAGCTTCGTTTTCCTCGCCCTGGACACGGGCCCGGACAAGAAGGCGATCGTCGAGGCGCTCGTCGAGAACGGCATCCCGTTCATCGATACCGGCGTCGGCCTCAGCAATGACGCGGGTGGCATCGCCGGCCAGATCCGGATCACCACCTCAACTCCCGGCCGCAGCGACCACATCGCCCGGGACCGGCTGATCTCGTACTTCGCGGGCGCCGACGCTGAATACGACACTAACCTCCAAGTTGACGAGATCAACGCGATCACAGCCAAGCTGGCAATCATGCGGTACAAGAAGTGGCTGCACTTCTACGCCGACGTCGAGGGTGAGTGCCACACTGTGTTCGTCGTCAACTCAGGCGACCTCCACCACCGTTACGGCATCAGTGACAACGCGCGCCTAGCCCGCGGAAACGGCGCTGCCGACGAGGTCGCGAACGAGAAACGCGACCCTAACGACTTGGTCGAGCACGTCCGGAAAGTCGAGAGGCCACTGGTTGAGTCCGCGCACGAAGAGCTGGGAAAACAGGTCGCATGAAGACGATGACCTTCAACACGGTGTTCACGACATCCATCCCAGCTGCGCCAGAGCCGGAGACACTTTACGTCTCTCTGAAGTACCGTACGGCGGTCCATCTCTGCGCCTGTGGATGCGGCGCCAAGGTCGTTACGCCGCTCGGGCCGAACGATTGGGTGCTCTCGTTCGACGGCAGAGTCAGCCTGAGCCCGTCGATCGGCAACGGCCAGCAGCCCTGTCGCTCGCACTACTACATCCGCTATGACCACATCGACTGGTTGCCGCGCATCTCTGCTGGCGCGACCCAGGCGGCGCTCGCACGAGACCGATCTGCGCACGATTCTGCCATCAAAGCCTCGAAGAACTGGTGGCACCGCCTCTGGGACCGCATACGTGGTACGAGCCCCGGAAGGGGGTGAGCAATATGGGCAAGCCGAGCAAGTCCGCACTGTCGAAAGCTGGCAAGACGTTGTCGTCACCGTCGTCATCAAAAGGAGCGAAGTCCAAGGCGGGAAGCACCTTGGGCAAGGGCTGAGTGTCGCTCAGGGCGTCCGCCCGGGCTATGACCCCGGGCGGACGCCCCGAGCGCAGGATTGGGACCGTGCTCTCTTCCCCACCCGCCGGTCGGCGAATCAGACGCATGTTTTGACTCAGAACGAGGTGACCGGCCCATCTTGACCCCGTCAACTGGCGATCCGGTTATGGCGATCCCGAGATCCTGACGCGGTGTCCGATTCGTCCGCCGGCACTGTCGCCGCTCGGATTCGGTCGGCGGGCACAACCTAGACGGAAACTTGCTCGGGGCCGGCTTCGAAAGAGCTGACCCAAGTGCGGGCCTGCTGGCCGAACTTGTTGAGCCTCCAATAGGCCTGCCTCGCGAATTCGATCTCCCAGGACCAATCCGTCCCTTGTTTCAACTCGGCGTGGATGTGAATCATATTTCGAGCCGCATAGAACGTGACCAACTCGTCGGCAAGTTCTTCATCGATGATCCCGATGACAGCAGCCGCCCGCGCTTTGGAGTCGAATCGGACCTTGGTCTCCTCGAGCTTGATCGTGCTCTCAATGGCGGCAACTACCCGGCGCCCGCCCGGCGCGGCGATTGCGGCCAGCCGGTCGCGCAAGTCCTTGTTAACCGACCATTGCTTCAAAGTTTCGATTCGAAGTAGGCGTTTAACCGCTGGCGTGTCAGCTGCGCGCGCGAAAAGGAGATGGTGGACACAAGCTGGGCTTCCCCCCGTTTGCTGGACACGGGTTATGCGGCCTGAGCGCCGCGTT
>CALANS010000191.1 GCA_937926105.1 uncultured Actinomycetes bacterium
CCGATACCCCCGTCACCGATACCCCCGTCACCGATACCCCCGTCACCGATACCCCGGTCACCAACGGCTCCGTGACGGCCGGCGCCCCCGCCGATCAGGCGGCCGAACCGATCTCCACCTACTTCCTGTCCTGCAATCGCAACAAGGAATCGGTGACGCTGGATCTGAAGAGCGACGCCGGCGTGGCCGCACTGACCGAACTGATCCGCCGCAGCGATGTGCTGTGTGAGAACTTTCGGCCGGGGGTGTTGGACCGGCTGGGGTTCCCGCTGGAACGTCTGATGGAGCTCAACCCCGGCCTGGTGGTGCTGTCGATCTCCGGTTTCGGGCACGACGGGCCGGAGGGCGGTCGGGCCGGTTACGACCAGATCGCCCAGGGCGAGGGCGGTCTGATGTCGATGACCGGACCGGACCCGGACACCCCGACCAAGGTGGGCGTGCCGATCTCCGACCTGCTCTCCGGCATGTACGGCGCGTACGGGGTGCTGGGCAAGCTGCACGAGCGGTCGCGCACCGGCCGGGGCGGGCTGGTGCGCACCTCGTTGCTGGCGGCCGTCGTCGGGGTGCACGCCTATCAGGGCACCCGGTGGACGGTGGCCGGCGAGATCCCCCGCTCAGAGGGCCCGCACCACCCGTCGATCTGCCCGTATGGGCTGTTCTATGCCTCCGACGGGGCGGTGCAGATCTCGGTGGGGTCGGAGAACCTGTGGCAGAAGTTCGCTCCGGCCTTCGGGCTACCGGTGGACGCGCCCGGGTACGCGACCAACCCGGAGCGGGTGCGCAACGCCGCAGTGGTGCGCACCGCGATCAACGACGCGTTCGCCGGGTACACCTGCGCGGAGTTGCTGGCCAAGCTCGCCGAGGTGGGGGTGCCCAGCGGGCAGGTCAAGAACCTGCAGCAGGTGTACGAGTGGGAGCAGACACGGTCGCAGGGGCTGCTGATCGACGTGCAGCATCCGACACTCGGCCCGGTGACGCTGCCCGGCCCGCCGCTGCGCTTCTTCGACGGTGACGGATCCGAGTGGCATCGCCAGCACCTGGCACCGCCGCTGCTCGGACAGCACACCGACGAGGTACTGGCGTGGTTGGGGCAGCCGGTTGGCGACGCGGAAGCCGCGCGGCGATGACCGCCGCGACCACCACCCAACCCCGGCCGGCCCGGCTGGGTGCCCGCGAGCTGATCGACATCGTGCTGGACGCGGGCTCGTTCGTCAGCTGGGACTCACCGATCACCAGGCCATCCGACCTGGGCGACGAGTACCTGGCGGACATTGCGGCGGCGGAGCGCAAGTCCGGAGTGGACGAATCGATCCTGACCGGTGCCGGCACCATCCGCGGCCGACGGGTGGCGGTGGTGGCCAACGAGTTTCGCTTCCTGGCCGGCTCCATCGGGATCGCTGCCGCGGACCGGCTGGAGCACGCGATCCGCCGGGCCACCGCCGAGGGCCTGCCGCTGTTGGCCGCGCCGGCCTCCGGCGGTACCCGGATGCAGGAGGGCACCGCGGCGTTCGTGCAGATGGTACGGATCACCGACGCGATCACCGCGCACCGAGCCGCCGGGCTGCCATATCTGGTGTATCTGCGACACCCAACCACCGGCGGGGTCTTCGCGTCCTGGGGGTCACTGGGGCACGTCACGGTAGGTGAACCGGGCGCGCTGATCGGGTTTCTCGGCCCGAAGGTGTTCCAGGCGCTGTACGGCACCCCGTTCCCCGAGGGGGTGCAGCAGTCCGAAAACCTCGCGGTGCACGGGCTGTTGGACGCGGTGTTGCCTCCCCACAAGCTGCCCGACATCGCCTCCCGCGCGCTGGCGGTGCTGACGGCTCCGCGGCGCGGTCTGCCTCCGGTGGAGGCGGCTCCCGAGGAGCACCAGCCGGAGGAGACCGCGTGGGAGTCCATTGCCCGCACCCGGCGCCCGGACCGGCCCGGCGTGCGCGAGCTGCTGCGGTTCGCGGCCTCGGATGTGGTGCCGCTCAATGGAACCGGCCAGGGCGAGGCGCAGCCGGGGTTGATGTTGGTGCTGGCCCGATTCTCCGGCATGCCGTGCGTGCTGCTGGGTCAGGATCGCGCGTCGCAGGAGTCGGTAGGCCCGCTGGGCCCGGCGGCGCTGCGGGTGGCGCGGCGCGGGATGCGCCTGGCCGACGAGTTGGATCTGCCGCTGGTGTCGGTGATCGACACCCCCGGTGCGGCACTGTCGAAGGAGGCGGAGGAGGGTGGGCTGGCCGGCGAGATCGCGCGCTGCCTAGCGGATCTGGTCACCCTGGCGGCGCCGACGGTGTGCGTGCTGCTGGGCGAGGGGTCCGGCGGCGGGGCGATGGCGCTGCTGCCCGCGGACCGGGTGATCGCCGCGCGCCATGCATGGCTGTCGCCCCTGCCGCCGGAGGGAGCCAGTGCGATCGTGCACGGCGGCGACCCGTCGTTCGCGGCGGAGATGGCTGCCGCGCAACAGATCCGAGCGGTGGACATGCGCCGGAAGGGGATTGTGGACCGGCTGGTGCCCGAGTACGACGACGCCGCGGACGAGGCGGCGGCATTCTCCCGGCGGATGGGCACGGTGCTGGCCCAGGAGATGGCGGTGCTGGCGGGCCGGCCGGAGAGCCAACGCCTGGCCCGCCGCGCCGGGCGGTACGCGTTCTGACTGTCCGCGCGACGGGCGCGCCGACTAGCTGGTCAGCCGGGTCCGCTGCTGCTTTTGCACCCGGTCGCGCGCCGCTTGGAGCACCTCCACCAGCACCTGCAGGTCTTGCAGGAACTTGCGGTAGTCGGCCTGCGCAGGGATGTCGCGGATCTCGATGCGCTGCTGGCCCGGGTCCTTGCTCAGGTGTTCGGTATTGATCGCCTGGTAGTGCGAGATGTTGTCCTGATGCTCCAGATGCGTCTTGCGTTCCCCCGGGTCGACCGTTGGATTGGTCAGGGTGGTGTTGAACTGCTTCAGCCTGCGTTGCAGATCTTGGACGGTACCGGTTCCGCCCAGCAAGGTTTCGGTGCGGATGGTGCGGACCAGCGCGATGTACTGCTGCAGGGGTGAGGCACCACCCTGCTGCGGCTGCCGGAAGTGTTGAATGTCCAGCGTCGGCGCATTGGTGGTGTCCTTGGGGACCGTTCTGCGCTCGGTGTCGTTCTCGCGTACCAGCTCGGTGATGGGGGTCTTGTTGGTGTCCTTGCGGAACCGGTCGGACATGCTCTCGGCATCCATCTGCAGTGAACCGAGTGTCGCGAGCAGGAGGTCGATGCTGGCCTGCCCGGTGCTGTCGGCGAATGCGGTGTCGACGTCGAAGGTGATGTGCCCGCCACCCCCGGTCGAGGTCTGATCCGGATGGAGTCCCACCGGCAATGGCGGGTCGGTCGACTGCGGCCTCTTGGGTGGCGTGACGTGGCCGAGCTTGACCGTTCTGGCCAGGCCGAAAATGTGCTTCTCGATGATCTCCCGGACCGCTCCCTGCTGACGGAGATCGCGCACGCTCGTCGGCTGGGTCTGCGTCTCGTAGCAGGCCTCGTCGATGTCGGCCACCCAGTACCAGCTCCATGTGTCGTTGGTGGTCCGGAACGTGTAGGTCACCTTCTTGGCGAAGCCTGCCTTCCCGTCGTGTGTCTCCACCTGCACGGTAGGCTTGCCGGAGATGTCTCCCGCGCCGGCCCTGGCCGCGGCCGTCCACGCCTCGATGCACTTCTGCGCGGCCGCGCGGGGCTCCGTGTATGCCTTTTCCCTGGACTCCTTCTGCGCCTTGGACTCGTTATCGGGTGCCTTCGGCATGTCGGTCCTGATGTTGTAACTGGCAGCGGCCTGGCTCTTGGGCAGGCCATCACCGAAGGTGAATTCCGTGCCGATCTTGATCTCCTCGATCGGGCGTTTGAGAACGCTGGCCGTCACCATCTCGTGTTCCATGTAGTTCAGGGCGCGCACGGCGGATTCCAGGACTGGTGCCCGTTTGAATGCCTGCAGGTTTCCTGGCGGGTTGAGCGCGTGGTTGAGCAGGCCGGTGGCGGCCGCGATGTTGCCCTTGTTGGCACCCTGGGATTTGAGGACGTCGGTCGCCTTGGTGATCGCACGTCGCTGCATCGCCGGCGACGTCGGGTCGTCGGTGGACTGCGCGGCCTCCACCAGCACGTGTGCGAAGTCGTTGATCACCGTGGGGCCGGTGTTCAGGACGTAGTCGAGTGCGGCGTCCATCTCCCCGTTGTCCTGCGGGTTCACCGAGGGGTCACGCAGCCGTCGCAGGGTGAGGCGCGTGGTGCGCCGGTGCGGCGCCGAAGGCACCGCTGTCGGTACCTCGCCCGGATGAGGCCCTCCCAGACTGCCCCCTCTGCGCAACGCTGCCAGCGCGCTGGCCGGGAGGAGCGGATCACGGGTTGTCCGAGTGCTGCCAGGCTCGCGGCGCAGCTGACCTCGCGTCGCGGGGGCGGCCCGGAGCCGGGCGGCCTCATCTGATCCGGCGCGCCCGCGCAAGGGCACCGCACGCCACAACGGCTCTGATGCGACGGGCTGAGTGCGCTCTGCCGCCGGCGTCTGTTCGGCGACGGCAACCGGTGGCGCGATGTCTCGGGCCGGCACGGTCACCTGAGCCAGTCTGGTCCGATGCGGGCAAACCGGCAATCGCCCGAGCGGGTGCCTTCCGCTACGAAGCGTCACCGCGGTGGACCTGCGGGGGGCGAGCCCCTGCGCGGTGCCCGGTCTCAGGGCCCCTCGGTCAGCCCGACCTTCGCGTAGGCCCCGCGGAGTGGGCGGGGCGCCCAGAAATTACTGCGCCCCAGCAGCCGCATTGCCGCCGGAACCAGCACGCCACGGATCAGTGTCGCGTCGATCAGCACCGCCAGCCCGGCGCCCAGCCCGAACAGTTGCAGCATCGACACGGACGAGGTCGCGAAGGCGAAGAACGACACCGCCAACAGCGCTGCCGCGCTGGTGACGATCCGTCCGGTCCGCGCCAGCCCGTCCGTGACGGACGTCTGCAGGTCCGCCCCGCCGTGGAACATCTCGGTGATCCGACTGGACAGGAACACCTCGTAGTCCATCGACAGCCCGAAGGCGATGCAGAGCAGCAGCACCGTCATCGACGCGTCCATCGGACGGGCGGTGGCGCCGAACAGCGACAGCAGGTGCCCGTCCTGGAAGATCCACGTCACGATGCCGACTGCGGCCGACAGCGACAGGCCGTTGACCACCAGCGCGCGCAGCGGCTGCGTGACGCTTCCGGTGAACAGGAACAGCAACACGAAGGTCGTCACCACGATGATGCCGAACGCGATCGGCAGGGGACCGGCGATGGCCGAGAGGGTGTCGGACAGCGCCGCATCCCCGCCGCCCACCAGGAACCCGGGCCCGCCGTCCGTGGGTATCGCGCGGAGTGCCCGCACCACGTCCCGCGCCTGGTCCGATCCCGCCGGCACGTCCGTGAGCACCGATAGCCGCTGCCAGCCGTTCGCCGACATCGCTCCAGCACCGGCGCCCGCTGCGTCCGCCGGACCCGAGACACCGTGCACCGCCGTCATTCCCGGTCCCACCACGGCACGCACGTGGGGCAGCGTCGACATCGCCACCGCGTACTGTGCGGCGACCGACGGATCGGTCGGCGCGGCCAGGATCACCGGGACGGTGGCATCGGCCCGGGCCGGAAACTCCGCGTCGATCAGGTCGGCAACCTGGCGGCTCTGCGCGCTGGATGGCAGCACCGTCTGGTCCGGCAGCGAGAAGGAGATGCCCAGGAGGGGCGAGGCCACCACCAGCAATACCGCCAGTACCGGCACCGCGGTGCGGATCGGCTTGGTGAATACGGTGCGCGCCAGACGCTGCCAGAACGGCGACGCAGTGCCCTGGGCGGTGCCGCGCCAGGGCAGCCGGCCGGCGTTCACCTTCGGGCCGAGCAGCGCCAGGGCCGCTGGGGTAATGGTCAGGGCGCCGAGTGCAGCGATCACCACCACGCCGATGCCGGCATAGCCGAAGGAGGACAGGAAGAATAGCGGGAACACCAGCAGTGTCGCGAGCGCGCACGCCACCGCCGCAGCTGAGAAGGCGATCGTCCGTCCGGCCGTCGCCACCGTGCGGGCCACCGCGGTCGGAACGTCGTCACCCCCGGCGAGTTGCTCGCGGAACCGGGCGACGATCAGCAGCCCGTAGTCGATGCCCAGGCCCAGCCCGAGTGCCGTGGTCAGGTTGATGGCAAACACCGATACGTCGGTGATGCTGCCCAGGATTGCGAGCAGCGCGAAGGTTCCCACGATCGCCACCCCGCCGATCAGCAGCGGCAGCAGCGCGGCGACCAGCGACCCGAACACCAGCAGGAGCAGGATCAGGGTCAGCGGTACCGCGACCGACTCGGCACGCACCAGCGAGACAGACACCTGGGTGGTGATGTCGCCGTAGATGCCGGCTGCGCCACCGAACCGCACGGACAGGCCATCGTGGTCCCCGGAGTAGGCATCGATGATCTGCCCGCCCCGGTCGACCACCTGCCCCTGGTCGCCGGCCACCACGGCGAGCACCATCGCCGAGCGGTGATCGGTGGCGACCAGCGCCGGGGCGGGGGTGGTGAAGTACGAGGCGGTGACGGTGATGTCGTGCTCGTTGGCCAGTGTTGCGGTGAGCGCGCGCCCCGCCCGCTGCGCGGCCGGTGAGTCGATCGTGCCGTCGTCGGAGGTAGCAACCAGGATGAGGTTCGGCTCGGCCCCGAAGTGCTGGTTCATCAGGGTGTTGGCCTGACTGGACTGCGAGGCGGAGTCGTCGAAACCGCCGGACTGCAGTTCGCCGAAGGCGCGCGATCCGAGGGCCACCGCGGCCAGCAGGAAGACCCCGCCGACGACCAGCACGAGCTTCGCGTGGCGGGCGACGGCGAGGCCGAGGCGATAGAGCATGGGGTGCTCCCTCGGGGGATCGGTGCGTAGGATGTTAACGGCGTGAACTTACGCGGGCGATGATAACGCTGTCAACATTGGGATTCGACCACCGAGTCGAATGCCCTACGACGCGGTGGGGCGCGCTCTGGGGCATTCGACTCCGTCAGGGTGAGAGGGTGAGGCGGATGGCACGCGGGCCCCGGCCTTATCACCACGGGAACCTGGCTGCGGCGCTGCTGGACGCGGCGCTGGACATGGCGGCCGAGGGCGGGCCGGAGGCCGTGGTGCTGCGCGAGGTGGCGCGCCGGGTCGGGGTGTCGGCGACGGCCGCATACCGGCACTTTGCCGGGCAGGCCGATCTGACCGAGGCCGTCAAGCATGCGGCCCTGGACCGGCTGGCCGAGCACATGAGGGCCGCGCTGGCGGCGCACGACGCGGCAGCCGGCGACGCCCCCACGGGTGGCGCTGCCTTGGTCGCAGATGTGGATGCCGCGTATGTGGGTGGCGCGCATGTGGATGACGCGCTTGTGGATGACGCGCTTGTGGGTGGCGCGGAGGGGCGTGGAATGCCGACCGGGTCGCCTGCCGCGTCTCACGTGGCACCGGGGCGAGTGCCGCTGCCGGGCATCGCCGCGGGCTCGGCGCAGCAGCGGGCGGCTCGCCGACTGGAGGCGATCGGCCGGGCCTACTTCGATTTCGCGATCACCCAGCAAGGGCTGTTCCGGTGCTTCTGCCTCGGGCTACCGATGCCGGGCGCCGTTGCGCTCGACGAAGAATCAGCGTTCGGCGTGCTGACGGACACCCTCGACGACCTCGTCACCGCTGGACTGCTCACGTCGGAGCGGCGCGCCGCCGGCGTGGATATCGCCCTGTGGTCGGGTGTGCACGGGTTGGCGGTGCTGTGCCTGGACGGGCCGCTTGCCGACCTGCCCCGTGAACAGCAGTACGCCCTGCTGACCACCGTCACCGACGTGCTGTTTCACGGGCTCTCGCCCGAACCGGGTCGTGTGGTCCAGCGGGCGGAGTAGCGCTCGCTGGACCACACGACCCCGGAAGCGGCGATCAGGCGGCCTCGGCTCCCCGCGACGCGTCGACCCCGACTCCTCGCTCCGACATCCGCAGGTCGTCCGGAGTCAGCGGCCCGGTCAAGCGCAGGGGCTTCTCGGTCAGGTAGCGCACATAGGCGTACGGCGTGAAGAATCCGGGCATCGTCTCGCCCAGCGCCACCTCGGTGAGGACGTCGACCGCGCCCCGGATGTCGTCCGGCGAGCCCCACCGGCCGTCGGCGATCAACCGGTCGGCCTCCTCACCGATCATCGACTCGACCATCTCCCGAGTGATGGCCGGACCCTCGGCCAGCCGAGTGCTGTTGGCGATCCACTGCCACAGCTGCGCCCGGGAAATCTCCACCGTCGCCGCGTCCTCCATCAACGCGTCGATCGCGACCGCGCCCGAGCCGCCGATCCATCGGGACAGGTATCGCATCGCGGCAGACACGTTGGTGCGCAATCCCTCCAGCGTGACGGCCGCGGCGCGCCCGCGCACCGTGGTGAGGTCGGCGGCGGTGACGGACACTTCGTCGCGCAGCCGATCCCGTTGGTCGGGCGCGTCCCCCAGTACGGCCTGGAAGGACTCCCGGCAGGTGTCGACCAGCCCCGGGTGGGCGACCCATGATCCGTCGAAGCCGTCACCGGCCTCCCGGTCCTTGTCCGCACCCACCCCGGCCAGCGCCCGAGCCGTTGTCACCGGATCCGATCGGTCCGGCACGAACGCTGCCATGCCACCGATGGCGTGCGCGCCCCGGCGATGACAGGTCTTGACGAGCAATTCGGTATAGGCCCGCAGGAACGGGCTCGTCATGGTGACCGTGCTCCGATCCGGCAGCACGTGATCGACGCCGCGCCGGGCGTAGGTGCGGATGTAGGAGAAGATGTAGTCCCACCGGCCGGCGTTGAGCCCCGACGAGTGTTCCCGCAGCTCGTAGAGGATCTCGTCCATTTCCAGTGCAGCGGGCAGTGTCTCGATGAGCACGGTCGCGCGGATCGTGCCGCGCGGAATGCCCAGCAACTCCTGTGCGAGCACGAACACGTCGTTCCAGAGCCGGGCCTCGGCGTGCGACTCGATCTTGGGCAGGTAGAAGTACGGCCCCGCGCCGATCTCGATCAGGTGCCGGGCATTGTGGAAGAAATACAGCCCAAAGTCCACCAGCGAGGCCGACAGCGGGCGCGAGTCGATGGTGATGTGCTTCTCGCACAGGTGCCAGCCGCGCGGACGCAGCACGACCGTCGGAGTGCGCTCGCCGACGCGGTACTCCTTGCCGGTCTCGGTCACGAAGTCGATCCGTCCGCGTAGCGCGTCGTACAGGTTCAGCTGGCCCTCGGCGACATTCCGCCAGGTGGGGGCGGTGGCGTCCTCCAGGTCGGCCATCCACACGTCGGCGCCGGAGTTCAGTGCGTTGACCGTCATCGTGCGCGTTGCCGGGCCGGTGATCTCGACCAGCCGCCGGCGCAAACCCGGCGCGGGATCGGCGACCCGCCACGACGTGTCGGCCCGGATGCCGGCGGTCTCCGGTAGGAAGTCCAGCTCCTCGCCGGCGGCGATGCGCCGGGCCCGGTCCCGGCGGGCGGATAGCAGCTCGGCTCGGCGCCCGGCGAACGCGCCATCCAGCCGGGCCAGGAACGCCAGCGCCTCGGGGGTGAGGATCTCGTCGAATCGCGGATGCATCGTGGCGCGGATCTGCGGGGTGGTGATGGGAATGGTCATGGTGTGCTCCGTGGTGTTCGCGGCTTGTGAGTCTGTCGCGGCGCTATACCGCCACGACAGACTCACAAGCCGAGAGTGGGTCAGTGGAACTGCTCGGCCTCGGTCGAACCGGCCAGGGCGAGCGTCCCGGAATTCGGGTTGATCGCCGTCGACACCCGGTCGAAATAGCCGGTGCCGACCTCCGCCTGGTGCTTGACGGCGGTGTAGCCACGGGTCTCGTCGGCAAACTCCGCCTGCTGCAGCTCGACGTAGGCGCTCATGCCTTGCTGCGCATATCCCTGGGCCAGGTGGAACATCGAGTGGTTGAGCGAGTGGAAGCCCGCCAGCGTGATGAACTGGAACGTGTATCCCAACGCGCCGAGCTCGTCCTGGAACGCCGCGATCTCGCTCTCGTCCAGTGCGGAGCGCCAGTTGAACGACGGGGAGCAGTTGTAGGCCAGCATCTTTCCCGGGAAGTCGCGGTGCAGCTCGGTGGCGAACTCTCGCGCCAGACCGAGGTCGGGGGTGCCGGTCTCCACCCAGATCAGGTCGGCGTAGGGGGCGTATGCCCGGGCTCGGGCCAGCACCGGCTCGATGCCACTGCGCACCCGGTAGAAGCCCTCACCGGTGCGCTCCCCGGTGCAGAACTCCGCGTCGATCGGATCGACATCGCTGGTAAGCAGGGACGCCGCCAGTGCGTCGGTGCGGGCCACCACCAGGGTGGGCACGCCGGCGATGTCCGCCGCGAGACGGGCAGCGTTCAGGGTGCGCACGTGCTGCGCGGTGGGCACCAGCACCTTGCCGCCGAGGTGCCCGCACTTCTTCTCCGACGCAAGCTGATCCTCGAAGTGCACCCCCGCGGCGCCGGCGGCGATCATCGCCTTCATCAGCTCGAAGGCGTTGAGCGGCCCACCGAATCCGGCCTCGGCGTCCGCGACGATGGGCACCAGGTAATCCGGTGCATCGCTGTCGGAATCGTCGCCGGACCAGGCGATCTGGTCGGCGCGCAGGAGCGCGTTGTTGATGCGGCGCACCACCGCCGGCACCGAGTTCGCCGGGTACAGCGACTGGTCGGGGTAGGTCTGGCCGGCCAGATTGGCATCGGCGGCCACCTGCCAGCCGGACAGGTAGATCGCCTGCAGCCCGGCCTTGACCATCTGCACCGCCTGGTTACCGGTCAGGGCGCCGAGCGATCGGACGAACGGTTGGGTGCGGAGGGCATCCCACAGCTTGGTGGCGCCCAGCCGTGCCAGCGTGTGCTCCTCGACGACGCTGCCCCGCAACGCGATCACGTCCGCGGCGTCGTAGCTGCGTTCGATGCCGGCCCAACGGGGATCGCCGACCCACTCCTGGCGCAGCAGCGCGGCGGCTTCGTCTCGGCCGATGCCGCTCGGACGAGAGCGACCGCGAGTCGGTGACGGGGCCGCCGCCGGCGCGGCCGACGTCGCTGTCGGACCGGATCCGGGCTGCTCGGGGTGCCGGGTGTCGGTCTGGATGGTGGTGCTCAGGGTGGAGGTCATGATGGGCGAATCCCCTCGGTGTGGCGCGTACCGGGTGCTGGCCGGTCGTTCGGGATGTGGAATCACCGGGCGCAGCGGGTGGTGCAGAACTGATGCTCTCCACATTCGGCGTTCTACAGCGAGTGCATCTAGCGATCTGCAAGTGAAGAAGTGCAGAAATTGCGCTACTGTGCAGCAATGGCGGAACGCACATCACTGGATCGATCAGGATCGCGACGGCACGGCGGTGACGGGCGTCGCGGGGAACCCTCGCACCGGCAGGGTGGCATCGATGGTCGCGGGGAACCCTCGCACCAGCCCGGCAGCCCCGACGTCGGGGCGCCGCCCACCGACGCGGCGGCGTCCGCGTCCGACCAGATCACTGTGGGCCGACGCCTTCGTCACCTGCGGCGGACCGCCGGTCTGACCCTGGACGACGTGGCCGAACGCGTCGGCATGTCGGCCTCGGCGCTGTCGCTGATCGAGAACGGACGCCGCGAACCGAAGCTGTCGGCGCTGTCGGCGCTGGCGTCCGCCCTGGGGGTGACGGTGCCGGATCTGCTGGCGCCCGCTCCGCCCAGCCGGCGCGCGGCGCTGGAGATCGCGCTGGAGCGGGTGCAGCGATCGGGCTCCTTTGCCGCCCTGGGCGTGCCCGCCGTCCGGATCGGC
The DNA here is from genome assembly GCA_937926105.1 of uncultured Actinomycetes bacterium. The sequence continues at coordinate 11,742 of CALANS010000191.1, forward strand.
CCACGGCTGCCGACCGAGGCGCTGGAGGCGCTGGTCGGGCTGCACCAGGCGCTGGCCGACGTGCACGCAGAGCGGGCCGCAACCCCGGAGCAGGCCCGTCGCGCGAATGCCGAGCTGCGCGAGCGGATGCGCCGTCAGGGCAACTACTTCGGCGACGTCGAACGGCAGGCGGCGGAGCTGCTCGCGGCGACCGGACACCACGCCGGACCAATCACTCGGACCGTCGTCGATCGGATGGCCGCGCATCTGGGCTTCGCGCTGGTGCACCGTTCGGATCTGCCGTCCTCGACGCGCAGCGTCACCGATCTTCGTCACCGCCGTATCTACCTGCCGCAACCCGAAGCAGGACAGCACGATTCGCGGTCACTCGCGCTGCAGGCGCTGGGGCACGTGGTGTTGGGCCACCAGATCCCGGCGGACTACGCGGAATTCCTGGCGCAACGGGTGGAGATCAACTACTTCGCGGCGGCGCTGCTGATCCCGGAACACAGCGCCGTGCGGCTGTTGCGGGAGGCCAAGGGGCGCAAGGATATCGCCATCGAAGATCTGCGGGACGCGTACGCGGTGTCGTATGAGACGGCGGCGCATCGTTTCACCAACCTGGCGACCCACCATCTGGACATTCCCGTGCACTTCATGCGGATCTCCGACGCGGGCACCATTTACAAGGCCTACGAGAACGACGGCGTCCGCTTTCCGATGGATGCCACCGGCGCGATCGAGGGGCAGCGGGTGTGTCGCTACTGGACGGCGCGCCAGGTCTTCGAGCAGCCGGATCTGTCCGAGGCGTACCAGCAGTACACCGACACTCCGTCCGGCACATACTGGTGCACGTCGGTGGTGGACCGCACCAGGGATGGGCTGTTCTCGGTGAGCGTGGGGGTGCCGTATGCGCACGTGAAGTGGATGCGCGGCAGGGAGACCACCGATCGATCGCAGTCGCGCTGCCCGGATCCGGCCTGTTGCCTCACCCCGCCGCCCGACCTGGCCGGTCGGTGGGCGGAGTTGGCCTGGCCCAGCGCACGAGTGCACTCGCACCTGTTGGCCGCGATGCCGCCGGGGGTGTTTCCCGGGGTGGACGACACGGAGGTGTTCCGGTTCCTGGAGCGGCAGGAGGTATAACGCACTCGAGGGTGTGGCGACGACATGCACGCGGCGCCGGGCTGGCGGATTGCTAGCTCGCGGGAACGAGAACCGCATTGATGCCGCGGGTCACGACGCCGCCGGTGACGGGTACAGGCGTGGAGCGGGTCGGGTCGTTGCCGGATTTGCCGTCGTAGCACTGGGCGACGTACCCGGTGACTGAGGAGCCCATCGCCCGGGACGGGTCGAAGCATACGAAATACGTGCCGGTACCGATGCCGCGCAGCACATACCGACCGTCCGCACCGGTGCGGGCGAAGGACGCGGTATCCACCGGCCAGCCGTTCTCGTCGTAGGCAGTGACATCTACACCGGCAACCGGTCCGGCACCGTCGGTGACGGTGCCCCTGATCTCCACGGACGGCTGGAGCAGCGCATCGATGTGGTCCGTCACCTGGCCTGCGACCACCGAGAACGGGGTAGCTCGTGAATAGTCGGGGCCGGCGTTCTGGTAGCACTGCGGGACGTACCCCGTGGCGGACGACCCGGAGGCATCGCGGACATCGAAGCAAAGGTGATAGTTCCCTGCCGCGATGGACCGAGCGACGAATCTGCCATAGCTGTCCGTGACGGCCCACCCCGGTCGGGAGTCGCCGTCCGTAGACCATAATTTGATGGACACGCCGGACACCGATCCTGCTGCGTCCCGGACAGTTCCGGTGATCTGGCCCGCAGCGTGCAGTGCGGCATCGATGTCGGTGGTAACCTGCCCTGCCGTCACCGAGACCGATGTGCTCTCGGTCGGATCAGTGCTGGGTGCGTCCTGGTAGCACTGGTCGAGGTAGCCCGCGCCCGACGAGCCCTGGGCCGATGCGGCCGCGAAGCACACGAAATACGGTCCCGTCGGCAGTCTCCTAACGGTGTACGCGCCGTCCTCGTCGGTGCGCCCGCTGCTGACATTAGTGCCCTCCTGGTCGTAGGCGGTGACGTTGACGTTCGCCACGGGCCCGTTCGCGTCGAAGACCGTTCCGGAGATCGCACCGCCCGCAGTCAGTGTGGCGTCGATGCCGGATGTGGTCGATCCCACCGATACCTCAACCGGCGTCCCGCTACCCCAACCGGGTCGCCCGTCGTAGCACTCATCCAGGTATCCGCTCGTCGACGCACCCGCCCCATCGAAGGTCTGGAAGCACACCTGGTACGTTCCGGTGCCCAGCGCGCCGACCAGATAGGTACCGTCGGTGCCGGTCGTGACATTGCCCACGGTGACACCGCTCGGGGCGACCACGATCACAGTGACGTCCGCGACCGGGCCAGCGCTGTCAGTGACGGTCCCCTCGACCGCCCCGCCGACGGCGAGCACCGCGTCGACATGGGTGGCGATCGTTCCTCCCGTCACCGTTACCGGAGTGCCGCTATTCGGCTCACCGTAAGGCTTGTCGTCGAGGCACTCGCTCGCGTATCCGGTCGGCGAAGCGCCGGCCGCGTATCGGGCGTTGAAGCACACGGTGTAGGACCCGGGTGCGATCGGGGACAGTTCGAAGCTGCCGTCGGATCCGGTACGTGTGACGGCCACACCGAACTCGTCGCCGGCGTACAGTCGGACGGCGATGCCGTCGACGCCCCCGAGGTCATCGGCACCGGTGACGGTTCCGGTGATGCTGCCAAAGGCATTGGGGTCCAGGAATTCATACCAGGCGCCAGAACTTGGCACCGACGTTCCGACTGGTGTGGTGATCCGCACGGCGACCGAACCGGCGAGGTGCGGTGGCGCGGTTACCGTGAGCGTGCTGTCCGAAGTCACGGATAGATCCGCGCCGACTGCCGGTGTGACAGCAGAGGAGGAGTAGAAGGTGACGTCGGTGGCTCCGGTGAATCCGCTGCCGGTCACCGACACCGTGTTGCCGCCCGCAGTGCTGCCGCCAGTGTGGTACACCGACTGGATCCACGGGAGGGCGATGCCGCTGTCCGTCGAAATGGTTCCGGTACTGTTCGCGCGGAACAAGAAGGCGGCCATCGCCTGTCGGGTGACGTTCGCCTGGGGATGGAAGCCGGGCAGGTCGTGACCGGCTTCTGGATATCCTTGTGTGAGTCCGGTGCTGGCGAGCCAGGCGATCTCACCGCAGAACGGTGCCGTGGTCGGGACGTCCCAGAACTGTTGACTGGCGCAGGGGGAGGCCGTGGAGTCCGAGTTTGCCAATCGGTACAGCAGCGCTGCCAGCGCCTGTCGGGTCACCGGCGCCCTGGGCTTGAACGTGCCATTTCGGTAGCCGGTGCTGATGCCAGCTCCGGCCAGCCATTCGACAGATCCGCAGAACGTTCCCTCGGGCACGTCGATGAACGCCCGAACTGTGCCGGAACAGAATGGATCGCCCTGATTGGGGAACGAGAATCGATGCAGGAATGCCGCCATGGCTTGCCGTGTCACCACGTCGCGAGGGTGGAATCCGGGCTGGAATCGCCCTGGGTCGGTGGCTCCCTTGGTCACGCCGGCCTCCGATAGCCACGCGATCTCGGGGCAAAACTGCGCCGATATCGGCACGTCCCAAAACTCCTGCACCGTGCAGGGACTCGGTCTGTCGGCCGACGCAGCGGTCGTCGGCAGGAGTCCTACGACCGTCGCTGCCGTGGCGGTCACCAAGACCAGCGCTGCGCGCGCGATTCTCCGAAACATCGGACCCTCCGGATGGCTCCGAGCGCGTCAAACACGATGACGCGCGCTGGCGTGACGAATGCCGTAATATATCCAACCGGCAGAATCAACGCAATCCGCCCCGATCCCCGCTGGGATGTGGGGTCGCCCTATGGCCGGGCCGCAATCCGGCGGACGTGGGTGCTCAGCTCCTGGAAGAACTGCATCACGCTCGGTGGGCACGTGCTCGACCGGCGCCACGCCACGTGTAGGTCGAAGGCCAGCACGACGCCCGTCCCGTCGTGCACGAACCGGCGGGGCAGGCCGAACCCCCGCAGGTCAGCGAAGTGGATCTACGACGCCAAGAACGCCGGCGCCGCGCAGCCGCGGGTGTCTCAAAACGGCGGTGTCTCAAAACGACGGTGTCTCAAAACGGCGGTGTCTCAAAACGGCGGTGTCTCAAAACGGCGGTGTCTCAAAACGGCGGTGCATCAGATCGGCGTTGCCCTCAGAACGGCGGTGGATCGTGAACCGGTGACGGGCGGCGGCGTCGAGAGCGCCGGATCTCGATCGGTCGGCGGAGCCGGCAGGGGTGCTGCAGGTCGAACCGCGCCCTGGTCGGAGCCGGTAGGTAGGCGTCGTCGGAGTCGTGCGGCACTGGCCCGAAGCGCTCCAGCACCGAGGTCCCGAGGATCGCGCGATCGCTGACCGGTGCCGACGCCCGCGTCGGTGGCTGACCGGTGCCCGCGGACTGGCTCGCCAGCCGCTCGGACCGGACCGGCGTGCCATGCCTCGCTGGGGGCGGCTCCCACAGCGACATCGGCTCCTTGACCGCGGTACGCCCCAGCGGCGTGGTCCAGTGGTAGCTGCCGTCGAGGCTGCGCATCAGGATGAATCCGCGGCCCCCATCCTTACCGATGTGGTGGTGCTCGCCGGGCGCCATTGTCTGCACTGGTCGTTCCGTGGGTGGGCCTTCCCGTGACCGGATCGGGGCGGGCGGGCCGCACATGGTCGAAATCGCCTCGCCCGGCGGGATGTCGACAGCCGGGGAACGGGCAGGTCTGGTCTCGTGCCGCGACGAAGTCTGCCAACGCGCGGGGCGGCCGATACCTGGTACGGCCGTAGTCGAGAAGCGCTCCGCTGACCGGGTCGCAGAGCAATCGCCGAAGCTCACCGTCGGCAGCGATCTGCCGGGCCTGTTCGGCACTGATCGGGCCGTACCCGCTCAGCTCACACGGCGAGTCGCCCCCCAGCAACGCATCGATGGGCATGGTGACCTGGATGTGCGGTCGGACACCGTGCCGGCGCGGCAGATCGGCGCCGTCGGCGAGGCCGAACAGTCCACGCGTTCCGCCGTCTGTCAGGATGCGGCGGCAGAGGTCGGCCACCGCATCGACCCGCCGGTTACCGAGATCCCTGGTGTCGCCGGGTGTCCTGGCGCCATCAGCGAGGGCGGTGGCGCAGTCCCAGATGGCCGCCACGTCCTGCGCGGGGGCGTAGATGTTCAGTCCCGCCATTCCGTCGTTTTCTGCCCAGCGCGTCATCCGGCGCTCGCCGGCGGCCTTGCGGTGGCGCTGAATGGCGCCATCGGGGTCGGCGGCGATGATCGCCTTGGACACCCGGGCGCGCACCGCGTGGTAAGTGCGGCTGCCCCCGGCGGCAAGGCTCGCCAGCACGGCCGCCTCGGCTGCCTTGGCGACCTCGTCGGTGCAGTTCGCGGTGGCGGAGAGGATCGCCTGCGCGACATCGATGTTGATCTCTCCGGCGTGCAGCGCCGCCAGCGTGCGGGTGAGCACGGTGCCGAACCGGTGCGCCTCGTGCAGCAGGTTCGACGCGGTGTTCTCCGTGATACCCCATGCCAGGGACAGCTCGGACGGCAGCCAGTCGATCGGGCCGGGATAACGCGCCTGCAGCGCTGCGGCGTCCAGGTACTGCTCGGCCTGAAGGTGCGACATCAGTCGTTGCCGGGCCTGCATTCCGTCGACCACGCCGTTGCCCCAGCAGGTGATGACCTGAGGCTCCAGCGTGTCATCGTCGGGTACCGATCCGATCGCCGCCGCGTCGGCTCCGGTCAGTGCACGGATCCGAGGTGATGCGGCACGGTGCCGGGAACCGTCGCGGTCGGTGTCGGGCTCGCGGGTGCCCTGGCCCACGTGCGCCCGGCGATCACGCGGCGCGAGAACGTCGGGTCGGGCGGCCAGCAGCCGGGCCAGGTCGGGCCCAGGGCGTTCGGCCAGCACGGCGGCACGCCAGGCATCGAGTTCCAACACGGCCGAGGCCACCGGGTTTGCCGGCGGGCTGCCGGGCTCGTCGCCGGGCTCGGGCTGGGGCGGCCACGTCGGGACCGGCCCGGGCGGCAGCACTCGCGCCGGCGTCGCGCGAACCACGGTGCAGCGTCGGGCGGTGCGGCATTGCTCCTGGACCGATCCTCCCGAAACCGGTAGGAACAGCCCCGGATTTCCCGCAGGCTCGCGCTCCGGAACGGGCTGCCAGAGCGCCGCCCGTTCGCCGAAACACATCGCCGTGGTGAACATGCTCGCACGCTAACACCGGCCACCGACAGTCGTGCCTATCTCGGTCCTCACCTGCGGAAAATGGCGACCCGTTACCGGTGGGGGTGGACGGTGACGCTCGCCGGGAACACGCACTCCGCTGCAGGCCTCCCGTCCGCCCCCGCACGTCGGCCGTGATCGAATGCGCTGCCCACCGACCGGGGGCGCTACTGCGCCGGAGTGCCCCCGCAGGCCAGCATCGCCGCCACGAACGCCTCGCCGCGCGCGCGGTAGTCGCGAAACAGGTCGAAGCTGGGCGCCGCGGGGGACAGCAGCACCACGCCGTCCGGCTCGGCCCAGCCCGCCGCCATCGTCACCGCCTGCTCCAGCGACGTGGTGTCCACGATCGACACCGACGGACCCGCACCGGCCGCGGCGACCTGCGCATGGATATCGGGCCCGTTCGTCGGCACCGTCACCAGCACCAGGGGCGCCACTCGCGACCGCAGCCCGACCGCCAGCGGCGCGTAGTCGATACCGCGGCTCTGCCCGCCGACAATGAGCGCCACCCGCCGATCGGGGAAGGCGTCGACCGCCGCGAGGGCCGGCAGCACATTGGTCGACAGGTTGTCGTCGACGAAGGCCACCCCGCTGCGCCGGCCGACCTCCCGCAGCCTGCTGGGCAGGCCGACGAAGCCCGCCGCGCCGAGGCCGAGGGACGAGACATCGGATGCCTCCGCGATTCCCATGGCCCGCAGTGACTCCGCCGCGATCAGCGCATTGCGCCGGTTGTGCAGCCCGATGAGCCCCAGCGCGTCCATCCACGCCGCATCCGGGTCGTCGGCGGCGTGCACCCAGCGCACCCGCGGACCCAACAGCTCCGCGTGCGAACGTAGCAGTGCACTGTCCCCATTGGCGACCGTTACCTCCGCCCCCGGCTGGGCCAGCGCCGACAGCTTGTCCCGGTAGTAGATCTCGGGATCGCCACCGTGCCAGGGCAAATGGTCCGGGTGCAGGGAGGTGACCGCCGCGACCGGCGGGGTCACCGGGAGGTCGGTCGCCTGATAGCTGGAGACCTCGACTACCCAATAGTCGTAGTCCTCGGACACCTGCGGATCGTACGGCGGCTTGCCAATGTTGCCGGCCAGCAGGCTCCGATACCCCCACGCCGACAGGAGATGCGCCGCAATGGAAGTGGTGGTCGACTTGCCCTTGGTCCCGGTCACCACCAGCACCCGGCTCAGATCCGACCCGGCCAACCACAGCCCGAGCCCGCCCACTACGGTGACTCCGGCATCCCGCAGCGCCGACACCACCGGGCCATACCGGGAAATGCCCGGCGACTTGATCACCACCTCACAGCCCGCCAGTGCCGGAAGGCCGCCGGCGGACGTCTCCAACACCCCCAGATCGGTAGCAGCCGAGGGACTGTCGTCCACCAGTACGGGATCGATATCCAACGCTCGGCACCGCCGCAGGCTGGCCATGCCTTCCACGCCCAAGCCGTACAGCCCGACCCGCCGACCGGGCAGATCCGACCAGCGCAGCATCACCCGGGGTATCACTGCGATACCGTCCACCGAGACGCGGCATGACGCGGAGTCATGGTTCACCTGTGCGGATCTGCGGGCAGGTACTCGGCTGGAATGAAGTGCCGTCCCACGGGCGCCAGCAGCGCCTCGGCCGCGACCTGCGCGGTGTCGTCGGTCGGCACAGCGCCGCCGCCGACCTGCACAGCCCCACCGAGCCGGGACACCAGCGACGCCAGCACCGGCGAGCCAGCCCGATCGGCGCGGGCCAGCGCCAGCCGAGCCGCCACCCGGCACTCGCCGACATCCCCCACGCACTCCCACGGTTTCGCGTCCGGGATCAAGCCCAGCAGGGTCTCGAACTGCCCGACCAGTTCGGGATTCTCCAGTGGCTCCGGCCCGCCGGCGGCGAAGACCGACCGCAGCACCGACGCGCCCACGAACGGGGCCAGGATCAGGTCGATGAAGCAGCACTTGTCGCAGTGCGCGCACCAGTGATCCAACCGGCGCGCATGATCGATGTGGAACGCCCGGTTGCAGCTGCGGAACGTCGAGAAGTACTGTGGGAGCCGCGCAAATCGCTGCGCTATCCACAGCTCGGTGTAGGGCCGCAGCATGGAGAAGTACTGCAGGCCGGTGCCGATCGCCTCCGAGATCACCTGCCGGAAACCGGATTCGAACGACTCGCTCTTGGAATACTGGTGGTTGATCGATCGGTCGTCCAGTTGCACCGTCCCCACCGACGCCGACCATTCGTTGCTCATCACCACGGCGTCGTGCCCACCGACCGCCGCCGCCAGCACTGCGATTGCCGAGATCACCCCCGTCACCGGAACATGCCCGTTCCGGAAGCCGAGCTCCCGGGACCGCAGGATCTGCGGGTCCAGCACCCGCTCCGCGCGTACCACCGGCAACCCCGTCACCGCCGCCGGCTGCTCGATCGCGTCGAACCGGTCGCCCGGCCGATTGACCACGAACAGCGAGGGTATCGGTGCGACCGGGCGTAGCAATTCGACGGTGACGATTGAGTCGACGCCGCCGCCGAACGGGATCAGCGGGCGTCCCGAAGCGGCCGAGAACCCCACCGGTGCATCGCGTTCCAGCCGGGGCCCGCGGATCTGCAGGCCGGTCAGGTCCAGTCGGGGCGTCGATCGGTACGCGAACTCGCCGAGCCCGTCGACGTAGAACTGCCGGAGGAATTCCCGTTCGGTATCGGTGACGGCCGTCGTCCCGAGATCGATCATCGGGGGAGCGCCGGCCTTGTAGTACGAGACACCGGCGAGCAGGAACACCCACCGGGCTGCCTCGCGCGCGGCGGGCGAGGACCAATCGCCGCCACCCGGCAGCACGACCTGCTCGGTGAACACCCAGTCGTCCAACCGGTACCGGCAGGTCAGTCGGTTCGCGCCGGCGTCGATGGAGAAGGCGTCGTAGGTGAAAGTCTCTGCGTCATAGGGGGTAGCGGTGACGGTGCTCATGTAACCCCTCCGGCCAGCAGTCGGGCCAGCACGGCGAATCGCCCGCAGGGACCCTCCAATCGATGGCTGAAGAACGGCGTGCCCGGACCGGTCACCAGCCCGGATGCGTGGATGTTGGTCGGCGATAATCCGGTGCCCTGCAACTGGATCCGGGCGCCGGCGACCAGGTCGAACAGGTAGCGCCCCGAACCGTCCGGCCGCAGCACCTCCCCGACCGCGTCGTCGAACGCCGCGCGTGCCAGGTCCGCGACATCGTCACCGACCTGGTAGATCGCGCCGTCGATCGCCGGCCCGATCCCGGCAACGATGCGCGCGGGGTCCGATCCGTGCTCGAGCATGGTCTGCACCGCGGCGGGCGTGACTCCCCGCACCGTCCCGCCCCAGCCGGCGTGCACCACGGCCAGCACCCCGGCCACCGGCTCGTGCAGCACGATGGGCACGCAGTCGGCCACCATGACCACGAGGGCGATGCCGGGATCGGTGGTCACCAGCGCGTCGGTCTCCGGGATCGCGTCGGCATCGGACCGGGCACCCCGACCGCGGTGCTCCGCACCGACCACCGTCACCGCCCGCCGATGCACCTGCTGGCAGAAGACCAGCTCGTCCAGCGAGGCGCGCAGCGCTCCCGCCACCCTGGTCCGGTTCTCCAGCACGGCGCCCGGGGAGTCTCCGACGTGCAGACCCAGGTTCAGCGACGCGTATCGGCCGGTGGACACCCCGCCCGACCGGGTGGTCAGCGCCACCCGCACCCGCGACGGGTCGAAGCAGGACCAGGTCAGCAGTGGCGGCGTGGTCCCGAGCGGGAGCAGCGGGTCGGCCGGCCGGGCCGGGGGTAAGGCGGCCGCGGTCCCGCGCGTGCCGATCACGGCCACCTCCAGACGCCGACGAGGCCGGGCGCCGCCCGGCCGGACTCGACCAGCGTATCGGCATCCGTCGCGCCCGCCGGTCGGCACGTTCCCGGCGGGGCGGCACGTTCCCGGCGGGGCGCCAGCGAGCCCCATCGCAGTGGGTCACTGCTGCTGGCACCCCGTCCGGAGTCCGGTCAGCGGGGTCGGTGTGCGTCCTGGTAACCGTCGTAGAGGTACAGCGTGGCGGCCATAGATCCGCGGGTGACGACGGTCGCCGGGCCGAATCCGCCGTCACTTCCGGTGGCGATGCCGGCGTCGGAGATCCAGGCGATGGCGCCGCAGAACGTGCTCGTCACCGGCACGTCGTCGAACGGCGCCGCGGTGCAGTCCGGTGCCGCGTCACCGCCGTGGTCCAGCCGGTAGAGGAAGGCGGCCATGGTCTGGTTGGTGACGGCCTGGGTGGGGTGGAAAGTGCCGTCTGCATAGCCGCTGGTCACGCCCTGGTCTTTCAGCCAGGCGATGGCGCCACAGAAGGTGTTGTCCACGGGCACGTCGTCGAACGGCGCCGCCGTGCAGTCCGGCGCCGAATCGCCGTCGTGTTCCATGCGGTACAGGAACGCGGCCATGGTCTGCCGGGTGACCGAACGCTCAGGGTGGTAATAGGTGTCGGTGTATCCGGTGGCGATGCCGCGGTCGGCGGTCCAGTCGATGGCCGGGCAGTTCGGGTCGTCCACCGGCACGTCCGGGAACGGCGCGGTGCTGCACGCGGGCGCGGTGATCGTGATCGTCAGCTGCTGCTGGTCGGTGACGGCGTTCGCGTCGGAGGCGGTGATGGTGAACTGATACGGCCCGCCCGCGGTGGGGGAGCCGGTGATGGTGCCCTCGGAGTGCAGGGTCAGCCCGGGCGGCAGTTGCCCACCGGTGAGGGAGAAGGTCAGCGGCGCGGCCCCGCCGGTCGCGGCCAGGCTCGCCGAGTACGTCGCGTCGACCTGGCCGTCGGGAAGCGTCGTGGTGGTGATGCTCGGCTTGTCCAGGACGGTTAGAACCCCGGGGACATAGCTGAAGTCGTAGAAGTCGTCGGCCGCCCCATGGCAGGAGGTGGTGCCGGCCGACTCGTCGAACCCGCAACTGGCCGGGGTGTTCAGGTCCGCAACAGTGTCGGTGCCGGCGAACCCGGTGTAGCTGGCCGTCACGGTCGGTGGCGTGCCGCCCCGGTACAGCGTGGCATCGCTGGCGGTGACGGTGATCAGCCCGCTGGTGCGTTCCACGGCGCCGATGTCGCAGGCGCTGCCCTGGGGCCGGGTGGTCCCGCGCTGGTCGACGGTTCCGTTGCCGCACAGGGCCACGGCCTGGTCGCCGTCGCCCACCGACGTGCCGGTGGGGATGGCGTTGATGGCGGGGCTGGTCGGGCCGGGCAGCATGGTGCGGGTGGGGCCGTTGTTGTCGGCCAGCGCGCCTAATAGTGGGTCGGCGACGGCGCTGGTGTCGGCGGTCAGGGCGCAGGAATCGTCGGAGGCGAGGTTGTATCCGCCGTCGGTCAGGGTGGACACGTCACCGGCGCAGACCGGGGTGCCGCCTGGTGCGGCGAGGATCGTGCCGCCCGCGGTGACCGCCAGACCGTTGCCGAATACGACGGCGCCGCCGGCGTTGTCGGCCACCGTGCTGCCCGCCAGCAGCAGCGACGTCGCCGGCCCGTCACCGGGCTCGCCGCCCTCGGGGAGCACGCCGGAGATGCCGTCGCCGGAGTTACCGGCGATGGTGCTGTCGGTGACCCGCCCCACACCGCCGACCGGCATCCACAGGCCGTTGCCCGCGTTGCCGGACACCTCGGTGCGTCTCAGAGTCACGAGCGCGGCGGCCTCGCCGGATCCGCCCGCCAGGATGCCGTTGCCGCCCGGCAGCACTTCCTGCTCGGTGATCACGTTGCCGGAGACCACGCTGTCGGTCAGCGTCAGCGTGGCGTCGGCACCGTTGGCGCTGGCCAGCACGCCGTTGCTGTTGCCGGAGATGGCCAGGCCGCGGCCGGTGACCGTCCCGGCGGTGACGGTGATACCGGCCGCGAAGGGGAACGCGGCGCTCGTGGCCAGCCCGTTGCCGGTGATCGACACGTCTGCCAGGTCGATGCTGGGCAGGGTCCCTACGCCCTGCCCGGCAAACACGCCGCCGAGCGGGTTGTCGGCCACCGCCCCTCCGTTGATGGTCACCGTCGACGAGCGGGTGCTCATCACGCCGATCGTGTTCCCGGTGAAGGACGTTCCCGTCACCGTCGCGTCGACGTCGGCGAGGGACAGCCCGCCGAGGTTCTGGCTCGCTACCGCGCTGGTACCGCTCTGCGGCCCGTTGTCCTTGACGGTGCTGCCGGTCAGGGCCAGGGTTCCGGGATGCTGTGCGTCGCTGCCCTGTGCGGTGATGCCGAACATGGCGTTGTTCGTGATCGTGCTGCCGGTGATCGTCGCCTGGGTGTAGGGCAGCTGCACGCCGAAGGTGTTCCCGGACACGTCGGTGCCGGTGATGCTCACGGCCAGCGGAATCGGATCGCCGGTGTCCGGGTCGGTCCTCGGCTGGACGAGAATTCCGCCGCCGTAGGGGGTCCCATCCTGCGTGCTGCCGCCGTTGTTCGTCACGGTGCTGCTGGTGAGGGTGACGTCGCCCTCGGCCAGCACCCCGTCGTAGTTACCGGAGATGGTGACGTTGCCGCCGGTGAACGAGCCGCCGGATTGCAGCAGCACCCCCGCGCCGGATCCGTTGGCCGGGCTGCCGTTGTCGGTGATCGAGGTGTCCGTCACCTGGAACGCGGCGTCCGACGTGGATCCCGCGAGGCCGGCGAACGTGTTTCCGGACACCGACCCGCCGGTGATGGTCGCCGTGCCGGCGGCCAGCAGGACGCCGGCATTGTTGTTCGTGATCGTGCTGTCGGTCACCGTCGCCGTGGCGGGAACGGACGTGCCGTCGCCGGGGAGATTGCCGACGGCCACGCCGAACGCGAGCCCCGTCAGGGTCGACCGGTCGAGCGACAGCGTGCTCCCGCCAGCGGCATGGATCCCGCCGACGGCCAGGGATGTGGGATTCGAGACCGTGATCTGGGAGACGGTCGCGGTGCTGCCGGCTTGGGCTCGCACCGCCACGGTGTTCTGAACCGAATCGGACGGCTCCGCCGGCGTGATCGTCATCCGGGCGACCGTCACCGGTCCGTCGGCGTCGATGGTGATGGTGGGTACATCGTCGGTCGACGGATTGTTCAGCACGACTCCGGCCTGCGAGTCGCCCTGCAGGGTGATCGCGTGGGAGAGGGTCAGCGCCTCGCTGTAGGTGCCGGACGCGACGGACACGGTGTCGCCGTCGGCGGCCCGGGCCAGCGCGGCGCCGATGGTTGCGCAGGCGCCGGAACCCGTCGCCGCACCGCAGTTGGCCCCGTCGGCGCCGTCGGTCTGGTCCACGTACCAGGTGCTGCCGGCCGCGGCCGCCGGCAGCGCGGACCCGACCAGCGTCAGCGCGGCGGCGGTGAGCACCGTCGAGACCACCGCCAGCGCGCGGCGGGCTCCGGCCACTCGGCCCGGTGTGTGTCCGTCGCGTCGTTTGCCCGCTCGCCCCTCGACGTTCTGCATGCTGACCCCCTCGGTTGCCGACACGGCGTTCATCGCGGCGTGCTGGTGGTGACGTACTGGTCGTAGCCGTACAGCGATGCGGCCATGGAACCGCGGGTGACGGTGTCGGTAGGCCCGAACTCGTCGCCGGTGGCAATGTCCGCGTCGGCGGCCCACGCGATGGCGCCGCAGAACTGGCTATCGGCCGGCACATCCGGGAACGGCGACCCGGTGCACGCCGGCGCCGCGTCACCGCCGTGGTCCAGCCGGTACAGGAACGCGGCCATGGTCTGCTGGGTGACGGCCTGGGTGGGGTGGAAGGTGCCGTCGGCGTAGCCGCTGGTCACGCCCTGGTCTTTGAGCCAGGCGATGGCACCGCAGAAGGTGTTGTCCACGGGCACGTCGTCGAACGGTGCCGTCGTGCACTCCGGCGCCGAGTCCCCGTCGTGCGCGTACCGATACAGGAACGCGGCCATGGTCTGCCGGGTCACCGGGCGCTCCGGATGGAAGAAGGTGTCAGTGTATCCGGTGGTGATGCCCCGGTCGGCGATCCAGGCGATGGCGCCGCAGTTCGGGTCGTCGACGGGCACGTCCGGGAACGGCGCCGCGGTGCAGCCCGGCAGCGTCCAGGTCCAGCCGGCGTACAGCGTCACCGGCACCGCGGTGCCGTCGCTGCTGGCGTCGCTGACGCTGCTGTCGTCGCCCAACGGACTGCCCGTCGTGTGCTGGTCGCGATACCAGCCGGCGAAGGTCCTGCCCTCCATCACCGGGGCGTCCAGGTCGGCCAGCGACAGCTCAGCGCCGCCGAAACTGGCCGCGTACAACGGGATGTCGGCCGGCGTTCCGGTGGCGTTGCCCGCGTCGAAGCTAACCGCATAGTGGTGGTCGGTCACGGTCAGCCCGTCACCGATATGCACGCCGTGCGTGACGGATCCGCCGTTGTCGACGGTGCCGGTGCCGGTGCCGGTCACGGTGCCGGCACCGTCGATGGTGCCGGTGTTCGTCACCGTGACGCCGGACGGGATGGTGACGGTGTTGTCGGCCGGGATGGTCAGGCTGCCGGCGTTGGACAGCGAGCCGAAGTCGGTGCCGTCCGACCCCGCCCCGACGGCACTCCCCGAGGAACTGGACGCCGTCACCGTGGCGCCGGCCGCGATCGTCAGATCGGCGCCCGGTTGTGAGCTGCCGCCGCCGATGCCGGCGCCCCACCAACCGCGGTCGTCGTTGAACTGGGTGTTCGTGGCCGTGGCGACGACCGTGCCGCCCAGGATGTCGATGGTGGCGACGGTGCCCTGCTCGGTGTACGCCGTGTACCCGGTGCCGATGCCGGCGCCCGCTCCGGCGGAGCTGGCCGTCACCTTCGCATCACCGCTGATGGTGATCTTCGGACCGGACCGGGCGTAGAACGCGCTGCCGATGCCCGCGCCGCTCCCGGTGCTCTCGGCCACGACGGTGCCGCCGGAGATGTCGATGGTGATGCCGGTGGATCCCGATCCCGAGCTGCCGATCGCCGAGCCGCCGCGGTTGCCGGTGGCGTGCACCTCGCCGCCGGTGATCGTCACCGAACTGCTGGCGGCGCCGTCACCGCTGCCCAGGCCGGCGTCGCCGGTGGCGTAGACGGTGCCGCCGGTGATGGTGACGTCGCCGCTGGTGTCCAGCCCGCCGCCGATGGCGGCGCACTCGCCGGCGCAGCTGGCGTAGACGGTGCCGTGGTGGATCGTGATCGGCGAGGGGTGGTCGCCGATGTTGCTGTTGCCGCCGTTGCCGCCGATACCCGGCGAGTAGCTGGTTCCCGTCGCATGCACCGTGCCGCCGTTGATGGTGACCGGGCCGCCGTTGTCTCCGGTGCCGCCGCCGATTCCGGCGCCGCCGTCCGGTCCGCCGGACGCGGTGATGTCGCCGCCATTGATGATCACGGCGCCCTTGGTGCCGCGCAGGTACACACCGATGCCGGCGGCGTAGCCACCGCCGGTCGCGGTCAGCGTGCCGCCGGTACCGCTGTCATCGATGGTCAGGGTGGAATCCGGGCCGAGAGTGATGCCGGGGTAGGCGTACCCGCCGGTGGTGTCCAGGCTGTGCCCGGCCAGGTCGAGTGTCACCGCCAGGCCGGCGGGGACGGCGAGCGCCGGGTCCTGCGGCGTGGAGGTCAGGTCGCCGCACAGCGTGACGGTGGCACCGTCGGTGGCCGAGGCGAAGGCCAGGGCGAGAGTGGCCGGGGTGCAGTCGTCCACGGAATCCCAGCGGGCGTAGACGGTTTGGCCGTTAGCGGGCGCGCCGCCGTCGGCCCGGCTGCCACCCGTGGCGGCGTCGAACCAGCCGGACAGGACGTAGCCGGTGCGGGTGGGCCACGGCTGCGGCAGGTCGTCGATGGCGCCGATGGCGCTGCCGACGGTGTCGGTGTGGACGGTGACGGGGGACGGGTCGGCGCCGCCGTTGGCGCTGAGGATCACCGTGCCGTCGTGGCCGCTGTTGCTGGCCCAGTCGGCGCCCGTGTCGCCGTCGGCTCCGTTGTCGCCGGAGGTGCTGCCGGCGCCGCCGTCACCGGCACTGCCGCCCGCACCACCGACCAGGTTGCTGGTCCCGCCGGCCTCGACCAGGTCGCCATCGTTGGCGATGGCGCCGCCGCCGGTGCCGCCCATTCCGCCGTTGCCGCCGATGGCGCCGGGACCGTCGGTGAGGGCCGTGCCGCCGGTGCCGCCGGTTCCGCCGGCCCCGCCGATGACGCTGAGGTCCGCGTCGAACAGCACCAGGGTGCCGCCGTTGGTGATGGCCGTGCCGCCGGCGCCGCCGGCCCCACCGTTGCCGCCGGCGACCCCGACCACGTCGGGATCCACTCCGGCGCCGCCGGCGCCCGCCGCGCCACCGGCCGCCGTGACGGTGGCCGAGGTCAGGGTCAGGGTCCCCGTGTTGTAGACGGCGGGAACTGCGCTGCCGCCGTTCCCGCCGTCGGGAGCCGCGACGGTGCCGTCCGTGCCATCGGCGGCGGCCCCGCCGGTCACGCTCAGGGTGCCGCCCTCGATGGTCAGGGTGCCGCTATTGCTCAGGGCGATCTGTTTGAACAGCTCGGCGGGGTCGCCGGGGGTCGGTGTCGTCGCGGCCTCGCCGGTGACGGAGAGCCGGTGGCCGGCCAGGTGAACCGTCAGGCTGGCGCCCCCGGCCAGGGACAGGGTCTGCGCGACGGTGACGTCGCTGGTCAGGGTGATCGAGCCGCCGACGGAGCCCGGATCGGCGAAGGCATCGATGACATTCTGCCCGGTGGTCTCGGCTGCGGCGGTTAGGGCCGGACCGATCAGCGTGCCGAGCGCGGCGGCAGTGACGGTGGCCAGTGCGGCGGCGCCGAACCGTCGGACCGGACTGGTGTGGCGCGATACCTTGCGCGTGGGCATCGTGGCGCTGTGCATGGTCGATCGCATAGTGGAACCGCCCCCCGTGTAGCCGTGTGCCGGCGCGGCTGGTGGCCGACGCCGCCCCCGGTCGACGGGCGTCCGGTCCGCCGGGCCGAGGGTGCCGCGAGAGCACCGAATGGACAGCCCGGGGAGGGTCACAAGCCGTGCACGCTCACCCTGCGTTACATCCTGACACAATGCGCAAACTGAAGATAGGGCGGGAGGGTGACTTCGTTGGTCGTCAGGGTCGATCGGTGCGTTCGATCGGCAGGCGATGACGAACGGATCGGGCGAGCGCGACGCCCATGATGAGCAAGATCGCGGCGATCAACAGGTGGTCCGCGGCGGCGAACCCGGTGTTCGGGAGGGGATCGTCGGATGAGGGCTGGGTAGGCGCGGGCCCGTTGGGCCCGGCCGGGATGGTCGTCATGGCCTGGCCGAGGGTGACGGCCAGCGCGAAGGCGAAAGCGCCGGTGCGTTCGGTGGCGCGGGCAGGTATTTCGACGGTGACGGGGATCCGGACGGTGGCACGCGGCGCGAGTCGAGTGGTCGGGAGCAGGATGGCGCCGGTGGTGGGGCTACTGGCTGTCTTTCCGGCTCCGACGGTGAGCGTCAGCGCGCCCGAACCGACCAGTCCGGGCGCGGCCAGGCGGATGGTCAGGTCGGTCGGGTCGGGAGAGGCGTTGCGGATCCATAGATCGGCGGTGACGGGGCGGCCGGGAACGAGTCGTGGGTGGGCGAACAGCGATCCCGGGTTTCCGGAGAAGTGCATGCCGTCGGTGGACAGGGACAGCCGAACGGTTCCGGTTGGGTGTGCGGCAGAGGGGGCCGGGGTGGTGGGCGGCGCCGTCGATGCGGTGGCGGCGGGTGCGGTGGCGATTGCGACGCACACGGCGGTGACGAGCATCGGGACGAAGACCCCTGCGGTGGCACGGGAAACCGTATGTGCCACCGACAGTGTGGCGGCGGCGAACCGAGCGAGCCATCTCATGAGAGCGCGCTGTCTCGGTCTGGCATCGCGGTTGCCCGCGCGGCGCGATGCCGTCCGTGCCCCGCGGTGTCCCGCCGGCGGGCCCGCAGCCCTCCGGTGACCTGCCACAGCCCGTAGCCGATCAGCAGCACCGCGACGGCGGCCACGCCGAGCCGCTTGCCGTCCGAGGGCAGCAGCGTAGTGATCCGCCCGACCAGCGGCGCGTGGTAGAGCAACACGCCACGAACCTGCTTGCCCAGCACCGGATCCGGGTCGGGCGTGGGGTTGTCGTCGCCCTGCGTGGTAAAGGCGACGGAGCCGTCGGAGGCGCGCTGCAGACCGACCACGCGGTGGGTGACGAGTGTCGGGTCGTCGGGGTGCGGCATGAAGGTAATCACGTCGCCGAGTGCGATCGCGCGGAGTTGCTCCGGGGTGTCGACCGGGCGGACTACGATCTCCGAGCCGACCGGCAGCGTCGGCCGCATGGAGCCGGACAGCACCGTCAATGGCACCCAACCCATGACCTTGGGGATGACGATGAACGCCAACACGACCCCGGCGATCACCGTCAGCGCGGCCCAGGTCAGAATGCGCGCAGCGAGGCGGGCGGCGGATGAAAGCCGGTGCAGAGCCGACAGAATCGCTATGATACGCATTGCACGGTGGCCAGTGGCAGAAGAGTGTAGGAGACCCGCTGACCCCCGCTGGCTGCGAATTCCACGCCGTTGATGACAGCTGTGACCGTGACTGTCAGCGTTGTTGATGTCAACCCGCCGAGTAGCCCGTCTAGCAATCCGGCGCTGACTGTCCAGGATCGGACGGATTCACCGACCTCTGCGGCTGGCGCAGCTGACGGTGTCGAGCCGGAACGAGCAAGATATACCCGGAATTCTGCTGCACGTTGGTACGTCCAGTCCCAGGTGATCTTGGATGTGCCGCCGACCAGACCGAGAGTGAGTCCGGAGACGTTTTCGCATTTGGTGATGGTGGGCGCCGGCGGCACGTCGAATTGGATCGTCGGGCCGGGCACCGTGACGCGGGCCCGCCAGGCGGCTTGGGCGACCGTCGCCGGCAACAGGGCGAGCGCGAGCAGCACCAGCACCGCGATGGTGACGCTACGTCTCATGCCGTGGCCTCGATTGCTGGTGTCGGGTCGCCCGCCGGGCGACGTGGCGCGGCGGGCGACCCGACAGGACCGCGTCGCGTCAGCTGGCGACCTGATCCAGGGTGAACTTCAGCGCCCCGAGGTCTACGGACTCTCCCTGCGCAACCTGGTCGGCAGTGTCCTGGGGGAACGTGATGGTCAGCGTCGCCGCCAGGGCGGAGTCCGTGGTTGCATCGATATCGAAGGTGTTGTCGGCGACCGGGTCCTTCTGCGGTGTATGCCCGCCCCCACTTGCCACGGACAGCTCGCTGTTTGCCTTCACGATGGCGAGCAGGTCCGTGTCGCCGCTGGACAGGCCGGACAGGTCAACGGACAGGTCGGCGTGCAGATCGTCGCCAATAGCGGTCACGGTCAGGCTGGTGTTCAGCTGCAGGATGTCACCGGGAACGATGTGGTACGTGGTGATGTCGTCAATGGGCACCGGATTAGCAGGATCGTTGATGTTTGCCCACGTCGAGGTGCCGTTGACGGTCACATCCAGTTGGCCGGAATTGAGGGTGCCGGCGTCGACGGTTTGGCTGTCCGACCAGAGGGCGAAGGTGCCGCCCCCGATGAGCAGCGCCAGACCGAGACCGCCCGCGATCAGGCCCTTGGTCACCTTGCTGATGTGCATGAGCGTCGTCCTTTCACCAGGATCAAGTGGGGAGAGGACGTCGACCCGGGCCCCGATCACAGCGCGACAACCTCGACCACACAGGGTAAGGGAACACGCGCGCTGAGCGGTGCGCCTTCGGGCTCCGCGCGGGGCGTGCATCACCACACACGGTGATGTCATCGATCGAACACCGTCACCGTCGAGTGATTGGCATGGCCGTCAGCGGATTTTCGCGCGGGCAGACCCCCGCGGGTAGTCGGTGCGTTACCCGTCCGTGTTGCGCCGCGCACCCCCGGGTGAAATCTCTGGCGGGGCCGTCACCGTTGGCTTCGCCTTTGATCTCCCGTGCCATCGGACGGACCCCGACTCGTCCGGATCAGCCACGCGTCCGCGCCACCATAGCGCCGCCGGTACCGCTCCCAGGCATGCGCGGCAGCTATCGAGATGCCGAGCAGCACCATGCTGCCGATCACGTCCAGTACGTAGTGGTTGCCGGTGGCGATCACGACCACCACCATCGCGCCGGGAAACAGCCACACCAGGAGCGCGAGCCGGGAGCGGCTGCCGCGCAACACCAGCCAGACCGCGTACGCGCACAGGGCGGACCATCCAACGTGCAGACTCGGGAATGCCGAGAAGTGGTTCTGACCGTTGGACAGGTCCCGTGATGCCGCTCCGGCGATTGCGTCGTGTTCGGCGACGATGTCGACGATGCCGGGCAGCGCGAACCGTGGGGGAGACATCGGCAGCAGCCAGAACACCAGTAACGCCATGGCAGCCATCACGACCAGCGTCACGCGCACCCGGCGATAGACCTCGGTGTGCCGGAACAGCAGCCACAGCAGGACGCCCGCGAGCGGCACGTAATACAGCCGGTAGTACCAGACGGCCGCGGCGATCAGCACCGGGCTGCGCGCGAGCCAGCGGTTCGCCGACAGTTCGACGTCCAGCCCGAGCGGGCGCTCCACGGATTGCAGGGTGTGTGCATTGGCCGTCGCCCTGGCGACGTCGGTGCCGGCCAGGTTGTGCAGCCACCAATACAGGCCGATGACCACGATCAGCCCGGCCAGCTCGATCGTCGGCTCGCGCCAGCCCGGCCGGCGAACCGGGGTCGCTTGGCCGTGCGGCCCGGCCAGGACCGTGTCGTCACCCACCAGCAGCGCCGCCCGGCTCGATCATCGGTCGATGATAGGTGCCCGCGCGCTCCGGCACGGAGAACCTCGAACGCCGGCTGTCCGTTTTGTCGTAGCACGTGCTACGACAAAACGGACAGCATATGGTGGGAGCCGATCGATCTGGGTGCGCGGTTGTTGCGACTTGGGAACGACG
Source organism: uncultured Actinomycetes bacterium (assembly GCA_937926105.1). The sequence goes on from CALANS010000191.1 coordinate 32,833, forward strand.
CCGTTGGGGGCGTCCGGTCGGTCACAGCACCGTACCCAGTGACGTCCGAGGTCAAGGGCGATGCGATGGTGCGCGCCGACAGCGAGTCGCTACCTGCTTCCGTCCGCCGTATAGCAGCGTGCCGAACCGTTGAGGTACAGCGTGTAGTCGTTGTCCGTGTTGACGCCCACGGTAAAGGGGGAGCCGTCCAGTCGCGCCGTCATCGCCCCGATCTCGCCCTTGTACGACGTGCCATATTGAGCATCGGTGGCCGACTGGATGACGCGCACCCGCGTGACGGTCAACATGTCTACGCTTTGGGTGTCCTCCGCGAACCGCAGAGTGATGGTGCGACACGATGTCCGCTGAGTCATCTCCAGCGCGGCATCCCAATTGGGTGGGATCGTCCATCCCGAAATGGCGGTGGCAAATATGTGGTCATTGACGGTGATGACGCCGTCCGTCGTCTCGCAGTAGGCGGCACCGCACAGGGTGGAAACCGGCACCACGCCGTACATGTATGCCGGCACCGTCGAGCTCACCTTCACCACGGTCGTGCCCCGCGGGATGGCGACCCGGTAGGGGTAGACACCCAGGTTCGATAACACTGGCGCTGGAATTGATCTGTTCATGCCGGTTTTGAGTGTCTGAATGGTCTTCCAGACCCGCGCGGACCTCACCTGGCGCCGGAACGCGACTGTCTGCCCGGACGACAGCCCGGTCGCCGAATACCTGAAGGTGGGGGCCCGCCCGGTGTTCAGCCGAGTGGCCACTCCATCCAGGCGAACGTAGAGGCCGGCGTGATATCCGAACTAGCCCTTGAGATATCCGCGATGCAGGAAGGATGCCAGGGATTGCATTGTCACGTGGCGACCGGGGCGTACATGCCGTCGCCGATCCCGCCGGTGATGCCGGTCCCCTTCATCCAGGTAATGGCCCCGCAGAATGTGTTGGTCACGGAGACATCGGTGAACGGCTTGGACGTACACGGGGGAGCGGTCTTCACCGCGTGGGTCATCCGGTACAGATAGACCGTCATCGTCATCGCCCTGCGAGTGACGTCACGCTGCGGGTGGTACAGCCCGTCGGCAGGTGCGACGACCTTCTGCCCCTTCATCCAGGCGATGTCTTCGCACGCCGGCACCACGGACAGGAATCGCCGGAGCATCCGGGCCGCCAGTGCTTGTGTTCCCATAACGTGCCGCTCCTTTGGATCGCGCCATTCACCTGCTGCGCGTCACCCCGGACGGCGCGGCACTGAACTCGGTCTTTGTGATCCTCTTGCACTCCCATGCCCGGCCACCCCGCAAAACTACGGGTGGCCAGACCGCGAGGGCCACGTCGGTCGGGGCATTGCGGGTTGCCGGTCGTCGACCGGCCGGCGACGGCGCACGTGATGCATCCCAGATGGGCACGGCATCGAAAATGAAACATCCCCCGAACGGGTGGTTTTACATTCGCATAACGAACTGCTTGATGAGTCGATCGCGGCCCGATGGTGTCGATCACGGGACCTCTTGGTGGTACCGCCGCCCGCGGCGATGTGGCCTTCGGGTGTCCCCGACAAGATCATCATTGTGGCTGCCCGGCCCGCCAGGCGGCGTTCGGATGCGCCATGCATGCGCCGTGAAAATTGGCTTGAATGCGGAACGGGGACGGTTCGGGATCGTTCGGCAGATGCGGTGCGACGTGCGCAGATCGGTGATGAATCAGCGAACGTGCCTCCGCGTCCCGGCGAATGCTGCGCATTCCGGATGCTGGGACGGGTGGGTCCGCGCATGGGTGCGAGACACGCTATTAACCCCGCGGTCTAGCCAGGTCCGGACCGGACCCTATTGGTGATCATGAATGTGGCCCATTCGGCGGAATGGACAACCGACGGTGCGCGGACGGCGACTCGCCGTGAGGGTGGCGTCTGTCGTGCCTGTGCGGTACATGTATGGCACTCGCATTTGAGGTGACGCCTGCGGGGCGGTGTCCCATCCAAGTGGTTGTGGAGGAACTGGGACATGTCGGTACTGCGTGCGCGCGTCTTCAAGGTCAGCCGTCGGGGAATTTCGATCCTGTCCGTCGCCGCCATGGTGATGGCCCTGCTCACCGTGGTGGGAGTGCAGGGCGCGGCGGCGGGTCCAGCCATGTCGGCAACCCCTGCTGTTGGGGTGGATTCTGCTGCCGATGTTTCGGTCTCTGAAACCATCCGGTACGTCGGTGCCGGGGAAACGGCCAGCGACCAAATCTCAGACACGCCCAACGACTGCCTGGATCAGAGTCAGCCGTGCGCGACGATCCAACACGCCATTGACGTGGCTACTCCCGGCGACACGGTGTCGGTCCAGGCGGGCACCTACCACCAGCTGGTCAACATTACCAAGCCGATCAACCTGCAGGGTGTCGGTCAACCGGTCATTGACGGATCGGAATCGACCTCGGATTTGGGCATTATTAGCGTCGGCGGAGTCAGCCCGGCGGGAGATGTCACCGTTCAGGGATTCACAGTCACGAATCCGAGAGCGGGCTCGGCCGGCGAGCCGTTCCTGCTCACCCTCGAGGACACGGCGACATCCGGAAAGGTCACAGTTACCGGCAATACCCTGGATCAGGGTTCTGGCGATGCGCAGATTGCAACGAATCAGCCGGTGGGAATCTACGCCGTTAACGGCTCAGGCACGACGACCGAAATCAGCAGTAACACCTTCAGTGGCATGTGGCAGGGCATCCTGTTGGAAAATAGCGGCCCAGCGACCGTCGAGGGAAACACTTTTGAGAACCTCATTGACACGACGGTCGGAGGCACGACCTACCTAGCGCAGGCGGTGGTCGTGCTGTCGGACAAGGCTGAGCCTATTACCGACCAGGTGATCAAGAACAATCAATTTAAGAACTACGCTGGGTACGGAGTAGCGGCCAGCGCCGGCTATAACACGACCGGCCCCTGTTCCGCTGCCCCATGCCCTGGATCCCTGGGCATTGTTGTCCAGAACAATGAGTTCGCACTGGGTGGAGTGAGTGGAGGGGCGGCGATCTCGCTCCGAGCCGTTCACAGCGGTGACGTCTTGACAGCTGACGTCAGCGGCAATACCGGTTCTGTTATCGCGCCGAGCGTTCCATTCCGTCGGCCGACGGGTTTCGATGGCACCGTCACTGTCACTGGCTCGAACAACAACATCGTCTTGACCGATGCCGACGGCACCAACCAGCTGTCACTGGGCTTTACGCCGCCGGACCAGGTGTACGCGTTGGGCGAGGCGACGTCATTCGGTGGATTCGTGGACAACGCCTCCGACGCGACGGTGCCCGACGTTCGGTACTACATCGAGGTGACGCTGCCCGAAGGCGTGACGACGGACCAGATCGCGCTGCGCTACTTCGACAGCGCGCTCGGGACCAGCGGTGGCGAGTGGACCGACGCCACCCTGACTCAGGTGGGCAGCAGCACCGTGTACGCCGGGTATCTCAAGGGCGCGTTCGACCTGCCGCATGGCAAGTACACGATGGACCTGACGATCGCGGCCGCATCGGGAACACCGGCGGGCACGATCAGTGCGAAGGCATGGCTGGTGCAGGTCGGCCCCGAGGGCACCACGGCCAACATCCTGGCGGGCCCCGTGGCGGGCAGCACGCAGGTCATCAGCAACACGGTCGCCAGCTGCGCAGTGACGTCGGGCGACGCACTGACGGCGGGCACGCTCAATTTCCTGCAGGGCAAGGGCGCCGTCGCGCCATCCGACGACAGCGCGACCCGGTCCGCCGGTCACTATGCGCTCACCGACCACGGGTTGGTGATCTGGACAGACAGCACGCTTACGTCCGAGCCCGATCCGTACAGCACGACCGGCGGTGAGCGGAATGCGAACAAGGTCGCCGGCTACGTGAGCGTGAACATCCCGCTTGCCGGCATCGGTTCGCCGTCCCTGTTGGTCTCCAACGACTCTGGCGCCTGGCCCGGCATGAACCTGTACCTGGACGCCAGCGCCGACGGCGGGCCGTCCGGGTTCCTGACCAACGAGCCGCACGCGGGCTGGACCGACGCTGCCGACACCTGGTGGTCCGGCGTCGACTTCGGTGTGAACGTCAACCATCCGACAGGCCACACCTACATGCACTCGTTCGGAACCCTGAACGACTACCTGACCCGCTTGCCGCATGCGCAGGTCACACTGGTCGGCTTCTCCCTGGGATCGGGCGCCGCCGGCGCCAGCGATACCGTCACCTCGCTGACCTACGGCTGCCAGAGCCATGAGCTGTCCGATGAGCCGCGCGGGTCCATCTCCGGCACCGTCACCGATGGCGGTTCTGCCGGATCCGGGAGCGTCGCTCCGATGGCCACTACTGCCAGCAGCAGTGGCGGGCTCGGCGGAGTGACCGTGACGGCCGCCACCGGGCCGGACGGTTCCATCACCTACTCCGACGTCACGGATGACGACGGTTCCTATTCGATCGATGCCCCGGCGGGCGACGACTACACCGTCAGCTTTAGCGCCAATGGCGTGGCCGGAGCGGGCACCGGGTTTGCGAATCAGACCTTGACCAACACCGTCACCGTCGCCGCCGGCGCGGACACCGCAGGCACCAACGTCGAGCTGGCCGAGCTGGGTGGCATCTCCGGCATCGTGCGCAATGGCGACGGCATTCCGCTGGCCGGCGTGACAGTGACCGTCCAACACAGCGGCGCCGACGACGTTACCGCCACCACCGGGGCGGACGGCCGTTACTCGGTGATCGGCCTGGTCGCCGGCGACTATGGCATCACGTTCTCGCGCGACGGCTACAACGATGACACGGCCACCGTTTTCGGCGTCGCCGATGGCACCGTGAAGACGTTCAACGCCACGCTGAACCAGGCGGCGAACAGCATCGCCGGCACCGCGTTCGACGGTGCGACCGGGGGCGTGTCCGGCCTGGCCGGTGCGACCGTCACCGTGAAGGACGCCGCGACGCTCACGTGGGTCACGACCGGACCGACGGACGCCAACGGCACCTACTCGTTCGGGTCGATGAACCCTGGCAGCTACCTGGTGTGCTTCTCCAAGGCCGGCTATGTGGCGTGGTGCTCGAGTAATCAGCTCCTGAACAGCGGCTCCGCGCTCACCGTGGACGCCGCCTTGGCGCAGCTGACCGCAAGCCAGTCCACCGCCACGCCGGCGCACCACCCGGGCTGGTCGAACGACCCGGATCCGGTGCAAAGCGGTGCACCCGTCTATGTCGCCGATGTCTCCGCGCCCGGCGCTGGTGCGCTCAACTTCACCGGCAGCCCGGCGGTGAACTATTACCACGCGGTGGATTCCCTGCCGCTGGACCAGGTCAGCGAGATGAGCTTCGACCAGAAGTCGAAGTCCGGGGACCCGCTGAACTACCAGCTGCGCATCTACGGAGCGCTCGCGACGGACTGCACTGCCGACGCGGCTGACCAAGGCTTCGCGACGCTGAACTGGACGGTGCCGTCCACCGACATGACCGGCGCCTGGTCGTCGCAGGCGATCAACCTGGCCACCGCGACGTTCCAGTCCAGCCGCGCCATGTGCGGGCTGGCGAAGTGGGACGGCACCGGCCAGACGCTGGCTCAGATCGCCCGGAACAACCCGAAGGCCGTCGTGGTGATGTACGGGGTGTTCCGCGGATCGACCAACGCGTCTCCGCTGGACACCGACGCTCTGGTGGACAACATCTCGTTCAACGGCAACGTCACCACCTTCGAGCCGGCGTCCGCCGACCCGCAGCCGGTGACCCTGGTCTCGACCCCGACGGCGCACGCCGGCTGGGTAAACGACAACACCGCGCCGACCTACCGGTCGCTCGGGCCGGTTGGTGCCGACGGCTTCGGGTCGCTCAACGTCAGCGCCGCCGACGGTAGCGCTCACCTGGACTACTTCCACTCGCCGGACCCCGCCGACACCAGCACCGCAATCGGCGATCTCGGTGCCGTCACCGTGCCACTGCTCGGCGTGGACGGGCTCAGCTACCGGCTGGACAACGTCTCGGGCAGCGCCGCCGGCTTCCAGATCCGCATCCGGGGTGCCAACGCCTCCGGCAGCAACACCGAAGAGGCGGCCGACGACGGCTATGCGGCCCTGACCTGGGAGCCCAGCTACAACCTCGGCGCCGGTACCACCCAGGGCGACTGGACGCTGTACGACGCGTTGCAGAACGGCAAGTGGTGGTCCACCAGGGATATCAACGGACTCGCTGCGCGTGACACGGCACATGCCAAGTCGCTGGCCGAGATCGCCATGGCCAACCCGAACGCGGTGATCTACGCCTATGGCGTCACCCTCGGCTCGGGCGCGCAGTCGAACTCGGTCAACTATGTGGACGACGTCACCTTCGACGGCACCACGACGAACTTCGAGCCGGACACCGCGCGGGTCACCCTGTCCGCGGTCGACAAGGACCAGGCCCTGTCGCCATTCGACACTGTGTCGCTGACGGTGAAGTCCTCCGACGGCGCGGTGCTCTACACCGGCACCGGATCCGTGGACGACGGCACCGTCTCCGACGACACCGCGTCGGTGACGACGTCCGTTCCGCTGGGTGCCTACCAGGTGTGCATCACCGGCACCGACGCCGACGGGATCGACCTGGTCCAGGTGGACGGGCCGTGCGCGCCGGTGACCGTCACGGCCGACGACCACGGCTTCTCCGTGGACGTGCAGCGCCCGCGGGTCGACGACATCACCCTCACCGCGACCAACCAGACCGACGACCTGTCGCCGATGGTTTCCGCGACACTCACCCTGCAGAACTCGACCGGTTTCGTGCTGTACACCGGCACCGGAACCGTGGACAACGGCGTCGTCACCGGTGGAGTCGCTCGGGTCACCAACGACGCGATTCCGGTGGGCCCATACCAGCTGTGTGTCACCGGCACGGACGCGGCAGGCTTCGACCTGACCCAGGTGGACGGCCCCTGCGCCACGATCGACGTCACCGCGGATGGTGACTCCTTCACGGTGGAGCTGTCCCGGCAGCGAGTGGACGGCGTCACCGTCACCGTGACCAACCAGACCGGCGACCTGTCGGCGATGACGTCGGTGTCGGCCATCGTCCGCAACGCCGACGGCGTCGAGTTGCCGAACCTGACGATCACCGACAACACGGACGTGGTCTCCGACGGGGTGGCGACCTTCCCGATCGACGGCGTGCCGGTGGGCACCTACCAACTGTGCATCACCGGCAAGGACGCGCTGGGCTACGACCTGACGCAGGTGCCCGGTCCGTGCGCGGCCTTCGAGGTCACCCCGAGCACCACGAACATCGATGTCCAGGTGTCGCGGGATCGGGTGCCGTCGGCGTCGATCTCGGTGAGGGATCAGACCGACGATCTGTCGGCGTTCTCCTCGGTGTCGGTGACGGTGAAGAATGCGGCTGGCGACGAGTTGCCGGATCTGACGGTCACGGGCAACACCGGTGCCATCTCGGGTGATACGGCGACGTTCCCGTTCGAGGGTGTGCCGGTGGGTGTGTACCAGGTGTGTGTCACCGGCGAGGATGCGGATGGGTTCGACCTGTCGCCGTCCAGCGGGAACGAGTGCGAGGCGTTCACGGTGACGGTGGGTGGCGATAACGACTTCCTGGTGAAGGTGTCGCGGGATCGGGTGCCGTCGGCGTCGATCTCGGTGAGGGATCAGACCGA
>CALANS010000192.1 GCA_937926105.1 uncultured Actinomycetes bacterium
CAGCTCAGTAATCAAAGCCATCCGAGGTGTCTCAAGCAAGGTTGACAGAGAGGGTAGCGACGGAATTCGATTTCGACTTCGATGAGGTACCTTGCTTCCTCATCGACGCTCGAACGCGGCAAGGTCAGTCAGGCTCGCCTGTACTGTTTTGGAATGCCGATGGCACAGCTAGGTACTCGAACGGCTCCTTCACAGCCGGTACGGGCAAGGCGGCCGCTCGGTTCCTGGGCATCTACTCGGGAAGGGTCAACGAGCAATCTGACCTCGGACGCGTCTGGCGCCCGAGTGCGATCAAGGACGTAGTCCTTCGTGGGCGTGTCCCGGAGGTCTCCTAGCGGGGTTGGTGTGTCCGGTCGCGGAACCACAATCGGGACGACGCCGACAGCGCCAGGCGCCGACGTGTGCAGGTGGGCCTTGGTCACCGTATGAGCCGTCCGGACACTTCACCGGGACAGGGGCGTTATCCGGCACGACATCCGCGCGTTGGTGTCGAACAGGTTCGCTTCGCCAGGGGTGCAGGCGTGGCGGACGAGGAAGGCCCTGTCGCGGACTTTCCAGAGTCCTTCGCCCTGGTCGAGGGTGGGGAGTTGCGCGATCTCTGCGCTGGTCAGGCCGATCGCGGCGCCGGTTTTCTCGGCTTCACCGGGCTCTTGTGCGTAGATGATCTTCGTGGAGCAGTCGGCGAGGAGGCCGAGGGCGGTGTTGCGGGCTTGGCTGTTGGATTCGCCGACGGCGTCGAGGTCGGAGAGGCGATGGATGATCATCATGTTGGCGATACCCAGCGCTCGGGAGAGCTTCCATTGGGCCTGCATCCGAGCGAGCAGCACGGGCGATCGAAGTAGCCGCCATGCCTCGTCGTAGACGACCCAGCGTTGTCCGCCGGCGGGGTCGGCAATGGCGGCTTCCATCCAGGTGGATGCGCACGTCATGACCAGGGCGATGAGCTGGTCGGACCCGGAGATCCGAGACAGGTCCAGGGAGAGCATCGGCAGGTCGGGGTCGAATCTGGTGGTGGAGGGTCCGTCGAACAGGCCCGATAGGTCCCCAGCAACCAACCTGTTGAGAGCGTGGGCGGCAAGCCGTCCGTCTTCGGCGAGTTGCCGGGGACTGGAGCCGGCGACGCCGACGGTGGGTTCGAACATGGCGGCCACGACCTGCGGCAGCGTTGGCACCGTGTTCTCCGTGACCGCGCGATCCAGGGCGGCGAACACCGCGGTGGCTTCCACCGAGGCCAGGGGGCGGCCGAGGCTGAGCTCGGCGAGCGCCCGCAGCAGATCGCGGCGCCGACCGGTCACTTGCACCGCCCATTCCGGTTGGCCGAGGCGCGCGGAGTGGGGCCCCTCGTCGAGCGGGTTGAGCCGGGTGGGCAGCCCACCGCCAAGTTCGATGGCCTGTCCACCGACCGCCCGGGCGACCGGCGTCCATTCCCCTTTCGGGTCGCCAGGGACGTAGGCCTTGCAGCCGAACGCGAGGGAACGGGTCGCGAGCGCCTTGGCGCAGGTTGATTTGCCGGCGCCGATGACGCCGGCGAGCATGATGTTCGGGTTCGTGAGGACGCCGTCACCGTAGAGGACCCACGGGTCGAAACAGAACCCGGCGGTGCTGTAGCTGTCGGTGCCGACGTAGATGCCCTTCTCGCCGAGGCCGGCTTCGGCGATGAACAGGTAGGCGCCGCCGAGGACCTCGGAGGTGGCTCGGTGCTCCTGGACACGGAAGCGCCGGTAGGCCCGTAGCGATTCGGGTCCGTCCTCGCCGGCTGCAAGAAGGTAGTGGGCGGCGCGCCGCTCGGCGAGTTCCGCGGCAGCCTGGTCCTTCACGGCTCGATGCCGGGCAGAGATCGCTGCGGCTTCGACTTGGCGGGCCTTGCTGCGCGCGACCCGCCGGGCTCGCCGGCTGAGACCGGTTGGCATGAATCCGGGGGCTGCGAAGGTCCGGGTGCCGGGCTCGGCCACGTTCGGGCGGTCGGTTCCGCGGGGTGCGGGCATGTCAGTGCGCCGTCCATCCGAGCGGGAGCGCGGCGACGATGAAGGCCTGCGCCTGCCGTCCGTAGATCATCCGGGTTCCAGCATGCACTGCGTCGCCACCCGCTGCGCGTGCGCGGTGACGGCGCGCACATCATCGAGGGTAGGGGCGGTCAGGGTGAGGAAGCCGCTGTAGCGCATATCCGCGTGCCCGGAGACGAGCGCATTCTCGCGGGCGAGGACGTCGGCGTATTCCTGGTCGTCGGACAGGTCGATGATCCGGCCGGTCTTCGTCTTCTGTTCCCGGTCGGTGATGTAGTCGACCTTCTCCTTACGGATCTTGCGCAACGTTTGTAGGGTGACTGACGAGGTGCCGTTGCTCTTATTGCAGTTACGGGTAGTATGGAAGTCATGGCAACCCGTGCACTGACCACGGCGCTGGACCCGGTCGACCCGACGGTCCGATCCGACGCGAAGAGCCTGGCCGGCCGCCTCCGCGGCGACTCCCCGGTCGAGGCGGCCGTGCGCGCGATGCTCGACGAGGTCGCCCACGGCGTACGGGTGGTCGTCCTTCGTGCCGACGAGGAAGTCACCCCCGCCGGCGCTGCTGACCTGCTCGGCGTCACCCGCCAGTTCGTCGACCGGCTCTGTGAGGACGGCGTGCTCCCGTTCCGGCGGCTGCCGGGCAGTCGCCACCGCCGCATCCGTGTCCAGGACGTGGTGGACGTTGCCGCCGAGCGCGAGCAGCGCCGCGCCGGCGGCGACGCGATCCGCGCCGCCATGGGGTAGTGACTCTGTGGCCCGTCTGCAACGGGTCTTCATCGACACCAGCGAGCTGTTCCCGTTCACGATCATGGACGTGCTGCTCACGCTGTCTGAGGACCTCCTGTTCACCTGGGTCTGGACCGACGAGCTCCTCGACGAGTGGCGGGAGGTGATCGTCCGCGAGGGCAAGCGCACCTCAGAGTCGGCCGCCTCAGTTGCCGGCGCAGTACGCACGCACTTCGGCCGCTCGCGCATCGCTCCCGAGGTCTATAGCGACAAGATCAGCCACGATCTCTCGTCCGACCCCGCCGACCGCGTACACGCCGCCGCGGCGATCTACGGTGACGTCGACGTGCTCCTCACCCGAAACGTGAGGCACCTGCGCACCGAGCCGGTTCTGGATGCGGGCGTCAAGGTCATCACCTCGGATGAGTTCCTCTGCGCCTTGCTCAGACGTCGCCGTCAGGGAGTCGTCGAGTCCTTCATCCGCGCCGCGAGGAGCAAGAAGAACCCGCCGATGACGCCCGAGGAGCTGGCCAAGAAGATCGCCATTGCGGGTGCGCCACGGTTCGCTGAACGCCTACGACCGCACCTGGCGCTCTGACGCCGATTCACGAGGGCAGGCACCGGGCCTCTCGAGGCAGGAATTCGGGCACCGCATCAAGAGTGGGTGGTGCGACGAGGCGGGGGCGCTTCCGGAGATCTGTCCGTACCCTCGATCTGTCCGTCGAGATGCCAGACCACAAATGATCTTCCTGTGGTGACACTGGGGTGACACTTGCTGGCGTCCGAGTCCGAGCGTGTCCCAGGGCGGTATGGTGTCGATGAACCCGCAGGTCAGGACGTTGCAGGGCTGCTGGGAACGCCGTCCCGCCTGCTTGAAAAGCGGAAGGTCGCCGGCTCGATCCCGGCCCTGGCCACCCACCCCGATCCGCGGAATCGGTCTATTCTGGCGATCTTGTTCCAGCGATTTGCGGCGTTCGGGTGGCACTCGACGACGACATGGGACGCGGTCGAACGTTCTGTGACGGTCTGCACCGGCACCACAGTCCCGTCTTCGGGTATGACCGGCAGTGCTTCCCTGACCGACTGACTGCTCGTGCGGCCGAGCTGACCGCCGCCGTGACGCGATGCGCGAGGCTCCATTCCTGCGCGCCAACTGGCCCGCACAGGTACGCACACCGTGCTAACCTGGTCGTGAGGTGATGACCGTGACGACCACCCTCAACGAGGCGCTGAACCGGGCAGGTATCCCCGTCCACGGAGACGACCTGCTGGCCGCCCTCGAACAGGTCGGCGCACAACGGCTGGTGCAGGCGCCCCACGCCGGAACGCCCCTGAGCAGGGGCGAAGCCGATGTCCTGGCTCACGCCTCAGGCGTGACGCTCGACCCGACGGCCCCGACCCGGACCCGCGCCCGGGCGACGGCGAAGGCCGCCCTGATGTACACCGAGGCGTTGACCACCAACGAGGTCGCCGACGCCACCGGACGCAGCAGCAGTAGGGTCCGCCACATGGCCACCGGCCACCGGCTGTACACCCTGCCCGTCGACCGTCGCAGCGGGTTGCTATTCCCCGTCTGGCAGTTCACCGCCACCGGACAGCCGCTCCCCGGCCTCGCCGCGGTCCTAGCCGCACTGCCCACCGGCCTGCACCCGCTGCAAGTGGCCGGGTTCTTCACCACCCCGACGATGGAACTGTCCGTCGACGACGAAACCCCGATGACACCGGCTCAGTGGCTGGAAGGGGGCGGTGACGAGACGGCCGTTGTCGCGTTGGCCGGTGCCGTCGGTCAGGTCATGTAGTGGCGAAGCTGCCGCTGCCCCCACCACCAGAAGTGCTGCGCGACCGGGGAAATCCGCCGGAATGGGCAACCGACCTTCCCGACATCATCTGGCGGATCCGACCCACCGCTGGCGACTACCCAACCCGTTGGAACTCGTTCCGGACGTTCGGGCCGCTCCCATCAGCCAGGTTCGATCCGCATGAACCCCCGGCCCACGAGCAGCATGAACGAGTCGCCTACTTCGGCGCCGACTGGCCGGTGTGCCTGGCCGAGGTCTACCAGGACACCCGCGTCGTCGACACTCGGCGGAACACCCCATTCGTCACCGCTATCCGCCCCACCAGGCCACTGAGGTTGCTGAGCCTGCGGGGCGGGTGGCCGTTGACCATCGGTGCGTCGCACCACATCAACACCGGCCGAAAGGACCACTGCCGGGCCTGGGCCCGGGCCCTCCGACGAGCTTGGCCGCAAGCCGACGGGCTGGCATCTGTGGGCATCAACTCGGGCACCGTCATCACCCTGTTCGACCCGGCCCGCAACAGCCTGGGCAAACGGCCCGCCTTCGACCGCCCGTTGGCTGATCAGGCAATCGAGGCACACCTGGCCGCCGCCGCCGAGATGATCGGCTACGACATCGTCTGAGTCGCCCGGCCGCCCCGGGCCGCACCGGCCATGACGGAGACTGGCGGGATGACAAGGTCAAGCCGGCCGTCGTCCGAGGAGTGACCCCGCAGGCGGGTCGCCGCGGTCGTCCGCGGATACTGTCTGCGTGATCTCACTGCGCCCTGAGCCGGGAGCCGGTCGGTGAATATCTGCGTCTTCCTGTCCGCAGCAAATGTCGACGAGAGATATGGTGCGCCGTCCAGGGAATTTGCCCACCTCATCGGCGCGGCTGGTCACACCCTGGTCTGGGGCGGCTCCGATATGGGCCTGATGAAGGTCGTCGCCGACGGCGTTCAGGCCGCCGGCGGTCGCCTGTACGGGGTGTCGGTCGACTTCCTGTCGCACCTGGCCCGGCCCGACGCCGACATCATGATCGTCGCCGGCGACCTCGGCGAGCGAAAGGCGCGGATGCTCGATGCCGCGGATGCCATCGTCACCCTTGTCGGAGGCAGCGGAACCCTGGACGAATTCACCGATGTGTTCGAATTGAAGAAGCAAGGAAAGCACGACAAGCCCCTGGTGGTTATCAACACCGGCGGGTTCTACGACGGGCTGCGCGCGCAGCTACGTCATATGGAGTCTGAGGGGTTCCTCCCCCGCCCACTGGACGACCTCGTGAATTTCGTCGCAACCGGTCGCGACGCCCTCGAATACCTGGACCGTGCCCTGGCCGCCGCTCGCCAACAGTGAGCGACGCAGCGCAGTCCCGACCAAGTGGCCGCGCGCCGCAATCGATTCGTTAGGTGACGACCGTGGTCTCGCGACTTGGTCTAAGAACTCAGCCCAGTTCGCGGTAGTAGTACAGGAGTGGCTGTTCGTCGCCCGCCTCGGTGTTGGTGTAGCCGTGCCGCTCGTAGAAGCGGCGGGCATCGACGTCGCCGCCGTCGACGTTGATCTCCAGCAGTTCGCCGCCCCGCTCGCGGGTGATGGCCTCGGCGGCGGCCAGCAGCGCCGAACCCATCCCATGCCCCCGCGCCCCCGGGGCGACGTAGAGCTCGTCGAGCAGGGCGACTGGTCCGGCGTACCAGACGGTGGGTCGCAGCGTCAGGAGGGCGACGGCGACCGCCGGGTCACCGGCGAGCAGGGCAAGCACCTGCGAGCCGGCGAGGAGCCCTTCTAGCCGTGTCGCGAGAACGGCCGGGCCGGGGGTGGGAGTGTCGAACTCCCGGTTGAACTCGTCCAGGAGCCGGGCCACGGTTGTGGCGTCCGCCGCCGTGGCCACTCGGGGTGTGCCGCCGCCAGGCCGTTCCATGTCGGCCCCCGTCACGACCCGTCGGTCGCGGCGTCGATGGCGCGCTGGCCGGACGCTGCGGATGACTCCATGGCCCGCCGGTCCGGCGGTGTTGTGAATGCCTGCACGTGGTCGATGGCGGCGTGCAGCGCGTCTTTCAACGGGGTGATGTCCCGGGCGACCTGGGCGAGCAGCATGCCACCCTGGAAGGCGGACAGCAGGAGGTTGGCGAGTGCCCTGGGGTCCGCGGCGCCGACCAGCCGTCCGAGTTGCTGCATCCGCGTCAGCCCGTCGCGAAAGACGTCCCGCCACCGGTCGAAGGCGCCGGCCAGTTCCTGGTGCACGTCGAGGTCGGTCTTGATGATCTCGCTGGCCAACGAGCCGAGGGTACAGCCCTCCTGGTAGGCACGCTCGTAGGCGATGTAGTGGTTCGCCCAGTCGCGCAGCGCATCCAAGGTGTCGAACCCCGCGAAGCGTTCGCTGCGGTGAAAGGCAAGCACGCGCTCGGCCTGCCACGCGATGACCGCCAGCACGAGGCTTTCCTTGGTCGGGAAGTAGTGATTGATCTGCGACCCACTGACGCCTGCGGCGCGCCGGAGCTTGTCGTTGTTGGTGGCGTGCACCCCGCCGGCATAGATCAGTTCCGCGGCGTGCTTCAGGATGCGGGCGCGCGTCGCCTGCCCCTTGTCGGTGAATGTGCGGGGCTCCCGGGCGTCGGTAGTGGCCGGCATGGTGTGGATCCTAGCGCGGATTGGGCTTGACAGCCCAGTCTGGTTTGGTGTTCACTCAGTAATGGGCTAGCTAGCCCAGAATCTGTGGGATCCGAGAAGGGGAGTAGCTCCATGAAAGCGATCGTGGTGACCGATCAGGCGGCGGGAACGGCCGGTATGACGCTGGCAGAGCGGCCAGAACCCCAGCCGGCGATCAACGACGTCGTCGTGCAGGTCCACGCGGCGGGATTCGTGCCGACCGAGTTGGAATGGCCCTCGACGTGGACCGATCGGGCCGGGCACGATAAGAGGCCATCGATCCCTGGCCACGAGGTGGCCGGAGTCGTCGCCGCCCTCGGCTACGGCACCACCGGGCTGTCGCTGGGGCAGCGAGTATTCGGCCTGGCCGATTGGCACCGTGACGGCACCCTGGCCGAGTACCTGGCCATCGAGGCGCGCAACCTCGCGCCGCTGCCCGGTGATGTGGACTTCACGGTGGGCGCCAGCCTGCCGATCTCGGGTCTGACCGCGTGGCAGGGTCTGTTCCAGCATGGGCGCCTGCAGGCCGGCCAGAGCGTCCTCGTGCACGGCGCGGCGGGAGCCGTCGGCACGATGGTGACCCAGCTCGCGCGGCAGGCGGGCGCCCACGTGATCGGCACCGGCCGCGCCGCCGACCGGCAGAAGGCGCTCGACTTCGGCGCGCACGAGTTTGTCGATCTGGCCGGCGACGCCCTGGAGGAAGCCGGGAGCGTCGATGTGGTGTTTGACGTCATCGGTGGTGACGTCCAGGCGCGGTCCGTGCGGCTGATCCGGCCGGGTGGCACGCTCGTCACGGTCGTCGGGCCGCCCGAGGCGAGGCCAGCGGACGGCCTGGCCATCGATTTCGTCGTCGAGGCCGATCGCGCCCAACTGACCGAGATCGTTCAACGGGTGCGGGATGGGCGTCTGCGCACCAACATCGGCGAGGTCGCGGCCCTGGATGACGCCGTCGTCGCCCTCAATCCCGCCGGGCGACGCCACGGAAAGACAGTCATCCGAGTGCGTCAGTAGGGGTTGCGGTACGTCGCCCGCCGTGCCACCGCCGAACCGCTCCCGTGGATACTGAGGGCTCACGGTGGGCGGTACCGGCGGGGGTGGCAGTGGGAGAAGTCTCGGCTTCGGCCGGCGCAGGATGGGGCGCTACTGCAGGAACACTCGACCGACCCCGGCTGACCGCGATGCTGGACGAGCCGTGGCCACCGTTGTGCGTACTGCGCGGCCCGAGTGGTTCGGGGAAAACCACGCTGTTACATGGGTGGGCATCCGCCGGCACCCGCGCTGGTCGATTGCAGTGGCTGACCATCAACAATCGGGTGGCGTCACCCGTCGCGTTCTGGACCCGGCTCATCGACGCTGCACGCCGGATCGGTCACGTCTCCGCCGGCACCTCGGCGGTGTTGGCCGAGCGAGTCGGCATGTCGACCGCACCGGTCGAGGTCGCCATCGACTTCCTGCGGGACGCCACGCCGCTGACCGTCGTGGTGGACGCCTACGAGAAGATCGGTGACGCGATCCCGGCGATAGACGCCGATCTGCTGCGGCTGACGGAGGAATTGCCACAGCTGCGGGTCATCGTCGCGGCCCGCGGCCGTACTCGGCTGGCCGACGACGCGTTGCGGCTACGGGACAGGGTCCGCGTGATCGGGGAGGACGACCTGGCATTCACCGAGGCCGAGATCGCAGACCTGGTGCGTATGCACGTGGGTCGCGACGATCCGGAGCTGGCAGCATCGGTCTGGCGGGAGACCCGAGGCTACGCGTTGGCGGTGCGGGCGATGCTGCTGGCCCTGGCGCGCCACGCATCGATCCCGACGGCGGACAGCCAGGAGTGGCGCACCCTGGTGGCCACTGATCTGCGCAGCACATTGCCGGATGAGGACTTCGCCCGATTCGTCTCCGCTACCAGCGTCCCGCCGTACTTCGACCTCGATCTCGCCACCGCGATCACCGGTCGCGACGATGCCGACCGGATGCTGGAAGTGTTGGAGCAGCAGGGCTTCGGCCGGTGGATCCCCTTCGGACGCCGACATCCGGTGTTCCAATACGTTGACTCCATCCGCGACGCGTTCGTCACCGATCTACGCGTCGATTCCGAGGCCGAGCACCGCCGTGCGATGGACCTGTCTGCTCGATGGATGTTCTCCTGTGGTGATCACGAAGCCGCCTTCGATTTCGCCCTGGCGGCGCGGAATCATGCGTTGGCGGTGAAGATCTATGTGGACCTGCTGCGGGAGTACCCGGAGTGCTACTTGACCGACCGGCTGATTGGTCCGCTCAGCTCGGTTCCCACCGCGACATTGCGGCGGTATCCGATGCTTGCCTTCGCGCTGGGCCTGGCTCGGATGACCCATCCGGTGCTGTGTGCGTCGGCCCCGGACGCATTCGCATTATCCGTCGCCGGAACGACGCACAGCGAGATGGTCGGCCCCGATGTGGATGGCTTTATCAATCGGTCCGTGCGGGCGGTCAGCCTGAGATTGATCAGGTGGTTCGCGGATGCCGCACGGTCCAGTCGCGCCGCCATCGCCGAACTCGACCGGCTGCCCGCGGATCGGCTCGACGAGCTCGGGGAGGTGATCGCGATGGTGCTGCGCCAACTCAGCTACTGCCTGCTGCTGGGTGGCGCCCACGACGAGGCGATCGAGACCATCAACAGATCGGCCGCGCTGACCAAGATCTCGTCCAGTCGCAATTACGCGCTGTCCTACGCCGTCGGCATTCATGCGTTCGGCGGGAACCTGCTGGCCGCTCGCGCGGCACGCGACGGGATCGATCCGGACGCCTGGCCGCGCAATGCCGAGTTCACTTACCTCAACGCCATGACGCGCATCGGACAGGGGATGCTGCAGCTGGACGAGCTGGACTTCCCCGCGGCGCTGGACACCATCACGAATTGCCCCGCCTACACCTCGACGACCGAGTTCTGGCCCTTGTTCACCCTGGTCACTACCTGGGCGCACATCGGTATGGGACAAGGGTTGTCCGCCGCACGATGGGTGGATGCCAAGCTGACCGGTGGATTACCGCCGCAGGGCACGGGGGAGAATTCGGCGACTCGGGCGCTGCTCGGCGCGGTGTCCATCGGGTGGCTCGCCGGCGGGCGCGTTGCCCGCGCCGAACGGGTACTCGCCGCGATATCACCCCGATACGCAGAATTGGCACCGGCCCGCATGCTGCACCTGCTGGTGACCGGGCGTGAATCGATCGCGGTGGGGCGGCTTCCGCGGCTGATTGCGCTGCCACAGCACACGATTCGCAGTCGGGCCGCGACCTTGCTGCTGGGCGCGGCTGCCGCGCGGCGAGCCGGTGACGAGCGGCTCGCGGCGACGCTGGCGACTCAGGAGTACGACCTCTGTCGAGTTCATGGCCCCCGGGCTCATGTGATGATGGTGCCCGCCGCAGACCGAGCGGGTCTGGCCGAGATCGCGGCGAGCATCGGTGCCGCGGGCACCGCCGAGCGCTTGCATGCCGTGCCGGTGGACGTTGTTCCTGCCACGATCCCGCGGGTCTTGCTGACCGCGCGGGAGCGCGTGGTGTTGGCCCAGCTGGCGGGTGGCGCGCAGCGTGAGGCAATAGCCTCTCACCTGAACGTCTCGACGAACACCGTGAAGACTCAACTGCGCAGCGTCTACCGCAAGCTCGCCCTCTCTGTCAACCTTGCTTGAGACACCTCGGATGGCTTTGATTACTGAGCT
>CALANS010000193.1 GCA_937926105.1 uncultured Actinomycetes bacterium
GGGAGTCGGGTATGACGCCATTCGGCGGCGCCGCCGCCGCGGGCCGCGTCATACCGGGTCGCCCGGCAGCGTCTCAGCCCTGTTTGACGAGGTCGGTGCCCTTTTCCGCGATCATCATGGTCGGCGCCATCGTGTTCCCGCTGGTCAGACGGGGCATGACGGAGGAGTCGATGACGCGGAGGGCCTGGATGCCGCGCACCTTGAGCGCGGGATCGACCACGGACCCGTCGTCGGCGCCCATGCGGCAGGTGGACACAGGATGGTAATCGCAGGATGCGTACTGCCGGATGTAGGCCATGAGCTCGTCGTCCGTCCGGGCTGCAGTGCCGGGCAGGCGTTCATGATCGATGTAGGAGGCGATCGGGTCCAGAGCCAGCACCTCGCGGATAGTGCGGATCTGGTGGACGGCCACCTCGCGGTCCTTCGCTGCGGTCAGGTACTGCGGGTCGATCAGCGGCTCGTCGCCCGGGTCCGCCGACTTCAGTCGCACCGAGCCCTCCGACTCCGGGCGCAGGAATGTCGAATAGATGGTGAAGCCGTGACCGCCGATGCGAGTCTGACCGCCGCGCACCACGGTGGCCGGTGCGATGTGGATCTGCATGTCGGGGCGGTCCGCGCCGGGCGAGGTGAAGAAGCCGCCGCCCTCCACGATCACCGACGCCGCCGGCCCCGTGCGGGTGAGGATCCAATTCATGCCGGGTGCGAGCAGCGCCGGGAACCGGTCCAAGCCGTCGTATTCGATCCGATCCTTGAGCGCGAGGTGCACATTGCTGTTGAGATGATCCTTCAGATGCTTGCCGACGTTCGGCGAGTCGTGCACCACGGGGATGCCCAGCGCCGTGAGCGCGTCCGCGGCGCCGATCCCGGACAGCATCAGCAGGCGCGGGCTGTTGATGGCGCCGGACGCCAGGATGATCTCCCGGTCGGCGTGGACGACGCTACGCCGGCCGCGCTGCACCACCTCCACTCCGACCGCGGCCCCATGCCGTACCACGATCTTCACCGCGCGCACCCCAGTACGAACCGACACGTTCGGCCGTTTCAGCGCCGGGTGCAGAAATGCGGCGCCCTGTGACTTGCGCATGCCGCCGCGGGCCACCACCTGGTACAAGCCGGCGCCGTACATCGACGCGCCGTTGAAGTCCGTGTTGTACGGCAGGCCCCACTCGTGGATCGATCGGACGAAGGACTTGGACAGAATGTGCGGGTTGGTCTGATCCGACACCGGCTGCGGGCCGTTCGCGCCGTGGTACTCGTCCACCAGGCGGTCGTTGTCCTCGGACTTGCGGAAGTAGGGCAGTACTTCGTCGTACGACCAGCCTGTGCAACCAGCTGCGGCCCACCCGTCGTAGTCCTCGCGCTGGCCGCGGATGTATATCATCGCGTTGATCGACGACGACCCGCCGAACGTCTTGCCCTGCGGATACCAGATCTCCCGATTGTCCAGTCCCGGTTGCGGAACGGTGTGAAACCGCCAGTTGACGGACTTCCCGAAGAGGAAACCGCAGCCGCCGGGCACGTGGATCATCGGATTGAGATCGCGAGAGCCGGCCTCGATCACCAGCACGCGTAGGTGTGGAGCCTCCGACAGGCGATTGGCCAGCACGCTGCCGGCAGTGCCCGCACCGATGATGACGTAGTCCTAGTTCGTTGTGGTCATCGTGCCGACAGCCCTTCTATCTCGCACCGTTGGTCGGTGTAGGGGAGGTCGCGTTGGCGCCGCTCTGCTCGCTGAGTTCGAGGGCTTCCATCAGGTAGTGGTCGCCCCACATCACCGATTCGTCGACTCCGAGGTTCTTGGCACGGTGGTAGATGGCATGTTTGATGATGCCCTCCCACCCAGGGGTGTCCGCGGCGAGGAACTGCGTTGTACGCAGCGTTCGCAAGATGACGTTGGCGTAGTCACGGTAGCGTTCGCCACCCGTCCCCGCGCGCTGTGAATCCAGCGCGTTTGCCAGTCGAAGCATCCCGGCGGCCGCGATGGCGCTGGCGGACGATTCGAATGGCGGCACCGGATCGGCGTCCGTCCAATCATTCGGCGGCACGCCGACCGCGGCCGTCTCCGAGATGTAGAAATCCGCGCAGCTCTGCGCCGTGGCCAGCATCTCCGTCTGCCCGGTGTGCTCGAAAACGGACGAGAAGCCGTAGATCGCCCAGGCTTGGCCGCGGGCCCAGGACGAGTCCGAGCGGCTGCCCTGGTGGGTGGCCGCGTGTAGGAACTCACCGGTGGTGGTGTCGAACCAGCCTTCGTGAAGCGTGCTGCCGTCGCCTCGAACCAGGTACCGACGGGTGGTCTCGCTGTGCCGAAGGGCGATGTCCGTCAAGCTCGGGTCGTCGGCGTATTCGGCCGCGCGCAGGATGATGCCGACATTCATCATCACGTCGATGAATGTCGAACCCGCATCGACCCAGGTACGGAGGTAGCCGCCAGGCTCCTGCATGCGGCCCGCCATGGTTCGTCCGCCGGTGATCAGCACTTCGCGGGCGTGCTCGTCGTGCTCGTAGTCGTACCACCGACCGAAGCTCGGTTCCAGCAGGAAGCCGATGTCGTGCGTACCGGTATCGTTCTTGCGCGGTTCCAGGGCCAGGGTGTACTTCCTTGCTTGCTCCGCCCACCAGGCGTCGCCCGTGCGGCGTGCCAGGATCCACAGCATGCCGGCGAGAAATCCGCCGTTCCAGTTCGGGGCCCACTGGTCGTTGTCCAACACCCAGCGGCCATGCGACGTGTACGTAGGGGTGCGCCCGGGGTGCGAAGTCACCAGTTCTCGCAATTGGGATGCCGCGAACTCGAACGTGTCGGCGACGGTCAGCTCGCGCCCGGTGACGGGATCGCCGTGCGTCGTCGTCATGCGCGGACCGCCTTCCGGTCCAGGAACGCCCGCACGGCCTCGTGCTGCTCCGGCGTCTGGCACAGGTCGGCGACTGCGTTCGCCTCGACCTCGAGGCCGTACTCGATGCCGCCGCGCAGCCCGGCACGAATTGCCGCCTTGGCCGCCTTGATGGCGTGATGGTTGTGCGCGGCGACGGCGTGCGACAGCTTGACGGCGTAGTCGAGGCAGGCGTTTTCGACGGCGTTCACCAGGCCGATGGCCAGGGCTCGTTGCGCGTCGATGGGCGACCCGGTCAGGATCATCTCGCTGGCGACTCCGCGTCCCACTATCCGCGGCAGCCGCTGGGTGCCGCCCCACCCGGGGATGTTGGCGAGAGTGATTTCGGGCTGGCCCAGCCGTGCGTGCGGCGCGGCGATACGCATGTCGCAGGCCATGGCGAGCTCTAGGCCGCCGCCGAAGGCGGCCCCGTTGATCGCCGCGATCACGGCGACCGGCAGGTTCGCGATGCGATCGAAGACGCGCTGTCCGCGGAGCATCTGCTCGCGCGCGCCGGAGGCGGTCAGGCCCACCAGGTTCGCGATGTCTGCGCCCGCCGAGAAGGCCTTCTCGCCGGCTCCCGTGACGACCAGTGCGCGGGTGCTGCCGTCCGCCGCTGCCTGTTCGATGGACTCGGCCATCGCGTCCAGCGCGTCGATGACGCCATTCGATAGAGCATTCGCCTTGGCGGGCCGGTTGATCGTCGCGATCGTCACGGCCCCGTCGATGCGGGTGGTGACGACGTCTTCGTCGCCGGTGTGGTGTGCTTCGCTCATTGCTGTTCCTTAACTGGGCCGTGTCGGCAGTTTCAGCTGCATGGCCGCGTCCCGGAAGCACCGGGCGTCCATGGTCGCCACGGTGTCGGCGATCTTCGGCCGGAAATCCATGTGCGCCAACACGTCTTTCTCCAGATCGAGGCCGGGCGCGATCTCGGTCAGCTGCAGCCCGTCCGCGGTGAGCTGGAACACGGCCCGCTCGGTGACGTAGGTCGCGGGTTTGCCGTCGGCCACGGCCTGTGCGGCGGAGAAGCTGATCTGCTCCACCTCGGCCACCAGCTTGTGCGCCCCGCCGGCCGGCACGGTCAGCGGCCGGGCCGCGTCCCCGGTCGCGGCCGCCCCGACCGTGTAGCCGCGGCCGGCGACCAGCGTGCCGACGAACACGACCCGCTTGGCGCCCTGCGAGATGTTGATGAAGCCGCCCACGCCGGGGATCCGGCCGCCGAACTGGCCCACGTTCACATTGCCGGCCGCGTCCAACTGCGCGAACGACAACACCGCGATGTCCAGCCCGCCGCCGTCGTAGAAGTCGAACTGCGCGCCCGCATCCAGCGAGGCGTCTGGGTTGACGCACATGCCGAAATCGCTGCCACCGGCCGGGGTGCCACCGATGTGGCCCTGCTCCACGGTGAACGTCACCGCATCCGACAGCCGCTCCTCGGCGAGCACCGCCGCCACCCCGTCCGGCATGCCGAAGCCCAGGTTGATGATGTCGCCGCCGCGCAACTCCAACGCGGCGCGGCGGGCGATCACCTTCCGCTCGGTCAGCGGCATTGTCGCCACGCGGCCGTCCGCCGCCCGGCCGCGACCGGTCAGGTAGATGCTGTTCTGCGTCGCCACCGACAGCCGCTGCTCCGGATCGGCGACCACCGCGTCCACCAGGATGCCCGGAATGCGCACCCGGCGCGGATCCAGCCCGTGCGCGTCGACCACGTCCCGCACCTGCGCGATCACCATGCCGCCGCTGTTCTGCGCGGCCTGGGCCGCGGCCAGCGTCTCGGCGAACAGGCCCTCCTCGTCCATGGACACGTTGCCGCGGGTGTCGGCGTAGGTGCCACGCACGATAGCGACGTTGATCGGGAACGCCGGCGTGAAGATGTACGTCTTGCCGTCGATCTCGATCAGGCGGTTCACATCCGCCACGGCCGACTTGTTGAGCCGCCCGCCGCCGTGCCGGGGATCGACGGCCGTACCCAGGCCGACCGCGGAGATCACCCCCGGCCGGTGCGCGGCGATCTCCCGCAGCAGATGCGACAGCGTGCCCTGCGGCAGGCAGTAGGCGGCGAACGCCTCCTCGCCGGCCATCTTCTGCATGCCCTGCGTCCAGCCCCAATGGCCGCCGATCACCCGGGCCACCATGCCCGGATGCGCGAAGCGATCGATACCGCCGCCCGCACCATCGCCCATGCCGGAGATGTGCACCACCGTCACACCCGCCGGGTGCCCCGTCGTGAGGAACTGTTGCTCCAACGCCGCCAAGACAGCCCCGGGCTCGTTGACGCCGCCCCCGGAGCCGTCGACCAGAACCGTTGCACCGTCGGCAATCCGGGCCACAGCGGCGGCGGCGTCCATGATCTTGTCGTGTGCGCTCACTGACGTGCCGCCCGCGGCGCCGTGATCGCGAACGTCCCGGCCCGACGGCCCGTACGGATGTTCACCGACTTGAGGGTGGTGTACTCGTCGAACCCGGCCTGACCCATCTCCCGGCCGTAGCCGGAGGCCTTGTAGCCGCCCACAATGCCGTCGTCCGCGGCGTTGACCCTGGCGACTTTGACGCCGTTGCCGGGTGCGAAGCGGTCGATGCTGCGTGGCGCGGTGTGCGTCCGACCTGCGATCAGCGACGTGTACTGGCGAGCCGATGCCGGTGCGGCAGCGGTGGTGCTTGTCATGTTTGTACTCCTGGCTTGGTACTCCGGTTGATCGCGCGCGGCTTAGGCGGGCCCGTGGCTGGCCCTCGTCTTCCGGGTGACCGCATCGACGATGACGGCGGCCGCGATGGCGCCCCTGAAGATCCGCCGGTCTCCGACGCGGGCTGCCGCGTTCACGCCGGGACCAGAGCGCGCCTGGGGTTGTCCGTCATGATGTGGTCCACCTCCTCCTTCGAGACGCCGGCCTCCTGCAGCGCCGGTCGAAATACGTAGTGAATGCCGCAATATCCGTTGCCGCCCTCGACTCGCAGGTGATTCCGCTTACACGTGTCGTGGGACAGCAGGATCTGGTCGATGAATCCAGCCCGGATCAAATTCACTACAAAGCCGACTCGTTTCTCCAGGTCATAGCTTGTCTTGAAGAACAAGTTGTCGAATTGCACGTATGTACCGCGTCGCGCGAGGGCGAGGTGATAATCCAGCAGGTTGGTGTTGTCGCAGTGCCCGACTATGACTCGACGCGGGTCGACGCCGCATTCCTCCAACAGATCGAGCTGATCTATGCCCACGGGCCACCGATTCGCGTGGGTGGACAAGGCCAGCCCCGACGCCTGCTGCGCTTTGGCGGCCGCGCGGAATGACCGCTCCTCCGCGCTAGAGATATACCAGTTGTTCGAACCGATCTCGCCGATTATTCCGGCGCGGGCCTCGGTGCCCGCAATGCCGTCCTCGATCTCGCGCACCATGAGCTCGGCGATCTCCGCTACCGAATGTTGATCGAACCACTCCTTGTCCAAGAAAGGGTCGCGGTAGTGCCCGGTGCCGGCCACGATGTTGACGCCAGTCTCGCGCGAGAGCGCCATCACCGAGAGGATATGGTTCGCGCTGCGGCTGCCATCGGCGAGGTCGGCGCGGTGCCCCTTCGTGAATCGGCCGCCAGGATCGGGCGCCGCGCCGTAGGTGAGCTCGGTCGGGGTGAGATCCCAGATCGTGGAACCGCCGATGTCCTTGAACGCCCGGACCTCTGAGACCATCAGCTCATAGTCGTTTAGGAGGCCACCGATACGTTGCTCGCGCATCATATTGGCGAAAATGTGCTCGTGAGGGAGTGTCACGCCCATCTGCGATGGGTCGATGGCGCCCAAGACCGTGTTGACCATGCTGTGCCTTTCGCTGCCGCACCGAAACGTTTTGCGAGTTCCTAGCTGAGAGCGTGTTTCATCGCGTCGATATTCGCCGCGTCACCCCAGCCGGCGGCGGCGTCGGCGATGCTGCTGTTCACCGCCGATGAGTACGCCATGTCCAGCCAGCCCAAGATGAGTCGCTTTTGCCGTCCGTAGGAGCCGCCGGGCGTGGCGGCGAGGGCCCGCGCGACCTCGCCGACCTTCTCCGAGAGGGTGTCTGCGTCCGGCACCACAGATGAGAGGCACCCGGTGAAAGCAAGATCGGAACACGTGAAGATCTCCTGGCCCAGGATCATTCGACGCATCAGCGTCAGCCCGCCCAGCGGCAGCAGGAGTGCTGTCTCGTTGCCGTTGACGGCGCCGAATCCAAGTTCCGGCATGCCGAATCTTGTGTCGGCGGTGCAGATCATGACGTCCGCGCATATCGCCAGTTGGAATCCAGCGCCCATGGCATAGCCCTGCACGGCCGCGATCACGGGCTTCTCCAATCGAAGTACGGCGTCGAACATCGCGTGCTCTGCGGTCAGCATTCGCTCGGCGTCTTCGGGACCGAAATGGGCCATCTCCTTGACGTCGCTTCCGGCGCAGAACGCGCGTCCGCTTCCCTCGAGCACCACGGCGCGTACCGTCCGGTCCCGCGCCGAATCGTGGATGACATCGGTGAGGTCCACCTTCATCTGTTCCGTCATCGCGTTCAGGGATCGCGGCCGGTTCAGTCGGATGTGACGGACGCCATCATCGGTGGTCGAAAGGCTTATCTGATCGTCCATGGCAGTCTCCTAGTTCGCGGTTGTGTGCTGGTCCAGCGGGAATACCTGCATCGACCCGTCCCTGCGGCGAACGTGCGCGTCCTCGCCAGGGCGTAGCGCCATGTCACCAGGCATCGTCACGGATATCTGCTCGCCGCCGCTTTCGAGGTCGTAGCTGGTCTGATCCCCGTGATAGGAACGATCCAGGATGCGACACGGCAGGCTGCCAGGAATCGGGCTGGCCGAAAGTTCGAAATTCTCCGGTCGGGCGACGGCGACAACGGGGTCGCCGTCGTGCATCGTGTGCTGCGGTGCGCAGTACGCCACCGCAGTACCGAACTGCGTGTGAACCGTGAACTTCTCTCCCTGGCCAGAAATCTTCCCGCGTAATTCGATCAACTGGCCGACGAATCTCCCGACGCCCAGCGTCGCGGGCCGCTCGTAGACGGTGTGGGGTGGGTCCAGCTGCAGGAGGTGACCGCGATCCATGACGGCAATACGATTCGCCAGCGACATGGCCTCGTCTTGGTCGTGCGTCACATAAATGGCGGTGAAGCCGAATTCATGGTGCAGCTCGCGTAGTTGCTTGCGTAAGTCGAGCCGAACTCGTGCGTCGACATTCGATAGCGGCTCGTCGAAAAGCATGAGCTTGGACTCGGCGACGAGACTCCGCGCGAGCGCGACCCGTTGCTGCTGCCCGCCGCTGATCGCGTTCGGGTACTGATCACCGATCTCCGAGACGCCAACGCGATCCAAAGCCGCACGGGCCTTCTCGAGCTGTGTCTTCTTATCCAGCCGAGAACGGCTTCGTTGCAGTGGGTATCGGACGTTTTCCAGCACCGTCATATGTGGCCACAAGGCATAGGACTGGAACATCATGCTGAGGTGACGCCGGGCCGGCCCTACCATCGTCCGATCCGCTGACCGGAAGCACACCGTGCCGTCGATGAGGATTTCCCCGCCGTCCGGCCGCTCCAGCCCCGCGACGCACCGCAAAAGCGTCGATTTACCGCAGCCGCTGGGACCCAGGAGCACGACGAATTCGCCCCTGTCGATCGTCAGGGTGACGTCATGGAGCGCGGTCACTTGAGTCTTGTCCCGGCGGGTGAATGCCCGCGTCACCTGCCGGAGCTCGACCACAGGCCTGGTATCGGTGTCAGTCATCGCGTCGGCCGAGAACCGTCGAGCAGCGGTGGCAGTATTTCAATTTCAAGGGGTTCTCCTTTGGGAGCATTCGCTTAGCTCCTCTTCCATCGCGCGGAGCGATTACTGGCGACCAGGGTCAAGACGACGGCGATTGTGGTGATCACTGTGAGAACGATGCCGATCGACGCCAATTGACCGAAGGATCCGTTCCCCAGAATGGTGAGGATTCGGAAGCCGATGACGTCGTTCGACGGCCCTGCGAGCAGGGCGGTTGCGGTTAGGTCGCTGACCATTCGGACGAATAGGAAGGCCCAACCGGCGATGATGCTCGGCAAGAGCAGCGGCAGGTAGATACGCCGGAATGTCCTGATGGAGCTCGATCCTGTGACCGCTGCGGCGGCCGGAAGGTCCTCGCCGATCTGGCTGACCCCCGAGTCGGTGAGCACAGATCCCTGCGGCAAATACAGGACGAGATAGACGAGGACGAGCATGGACAGCGTGCCGCCCAAGCCCAATGGTGGCCCGGCGAACGCGAGGATGAAGCCGATCGCGATGACGATGTGCGGGAACACCGACGGTAGTTTGATCGATCCGTCCAGTATTCGGCTAGCCGCGCCCTTCCAGCGGAACACCAGGATGGAGATCACGGCAGCGAGGATCATTCCCACCGTGGCGCCGACGACGGCGATGCTGAGGCTGTGCTCGAATGCCGCCAGCGTTGTCGAATCATTGAACACCGTTTGGATGATCGGCCGCAGGGAGAGTTGCGACCAGGTGATCGATGGGTTCCAAAAGCCCTTGAGGGAAACAAGCAGGAGGCCCAAGACTGGCGGCACGATGGCGATCACGCCGTACCCCAGCAGGAAAATGCGGGCGGGCCACCGCCATTTGCCGAGTTCGCTTCTGCGATATGCCGCGCCCTTGCCGCCCACCGTCGAGTAGGTGCCGCTGCGGGTGACGCGTCGCTGCCAGATCCAGACCGCGGCGACGACGAGCTCAATTAGAATGCTCAGGCCTATAGCGTGATCGATCTTCGGCGGATACGAGGCGACCATATCGTTGACAATCACAACCGATGCGATGGTCAGGTCCGCGTTGGTCGCGAGGATCGCCGGAATCGAGTAGATCGAGAATCCGATCAACAGGAGCATCAGCCATGCGCCGGCGAATGCCTGCTTGACCGCGGGGAATGTGATGGTGAGCAGTGTTCTTATCTTGGATGTGCCGCAGACGATCGCCTGCTCCTCCAAATTCGAGTCCACGTTCGAGAATGCGCTTGCCATGATCATGAAAACGTAGGGCACCTGGTAGATCGTGTAGACGAAGATGATGCCGTAGGTGCTGTAAATGTTGATCGGCCCCGACTCGAGATGTATCCCGATGGGGTCGAGAACGTTTCGGAGGAAGGCGTTGCCCAGGCCAGCCGTGGGTGAGAAGACGATTACCCAACCGATGACACCGGCGATCTCCGACAACAGGAACGGAACAAGGGGTATCGAGTCGGTGACGATTCCGAACCGCGCGTCGGTCCGCTCATTGAGCCAGGCCAGGGCGGTACCCACCACGAGAGCGATGACGCTGCTGCCAACGACGACAAGGGCCGTGTCGTATATTGTTCGACCGAGATTGCTATCACTCACTATGGAGTCGACGACGGAGCCGCTGAGTCGCCCGTTGGAATAGAAGGTCCGCACGAGTACACGCGTCAACGGGTATATTGCGAGGGCGGCGACGACGCCGATGAGCGCGATAACGGCAAGGCGACCCGGGAGCTTGGACAGATGACGTCGGATGCGCGGGCGGACCGATATTGTTCCGCGTGTATGCCCGCTCAATTGCCCTCCAATGTCGACGAGTCGTTCACCGGTGCCGGGCCAGAGTGGGGATTCGATTCGTGGCCTCTGGCCCGGCCGGTGGTCTTACCTTTGACGAGTCCTGGCTCCGGGATGCCGCGTGCCCTGCTCGTGCGGGAGGGCCTGCGGCATCCCGGACTGTCACAGGTCAGCCCTTCCCCATGAGTGCATTGGACACCCGCTGCTGGTCCTGTGCCCCACGGACGTAGTCGGCCTCCACGAAGGTCGACGGGAGGTTGTCGGTGTCATACGGGCTGAGGGAGTTCGATACATCGGCGGGGATTCCCGCTCCGTCTTGGCTCATGGCGTACGCGGTGAAAAGCTTCGCTGCGTTCGGATGGCTGGCCTTCGTCGCGATCATCAGGCTGGAGACGATCCCGGTAGCTGGACCCTCGGGGACTGTGATCGCTATCGGGC
>CALANS010000194.1 GCA_937926105.1 uncultured Actinomycetes bacterium
GATTCGCGGGTGTGGCGGACCGCAGCGATCGCCCGGGCCTGCCAGTGTTCGTCGAGCAGTCGCTGAATCGTCTCTTCGGCGCTGGACCCGCCGAACTCCTCGCGGCCGAGCCGCAGTACGCGATCCCGGGTCTCGTCACTCACGCGCAACACGATGCCAGTACACGCGACAGTCAACAAATCGGTAAACAACCTAGCCGGGCTGTGGACATCTGCCCGGTGCGCCGCCCTACTGCTGGCTGATGAGCGACGACGGGGTGCCGCCGACCTGCACCACGCCGGTGACCGTCAGGGATTCGTCGCCGCGCGCCCGGCCCTGGAGTGCGTACTGCCGGTCTGTGAGGTCGTAGACCTCGACGGTCGGTGCCCGCGTGCTGCTGCCCGGGTCGACGATCCAGTACTGCCGCGCGCCCGCCTCGGCGTAGCGTTCGAACTTCACCGTGCGGTCGATGCGGGCGGTGGAGCGGGATGCGATCTCGACTGCCACCAGGGGCGTGCCGATCGGGTCATCGAGCCCGGCACGCGGGATCATCATCAGATCGGGCTGCACCACGGTGGTCTCGTCGATCTTCCAGTCGGCTGGTGCGACGATCACTTCGTACTCGGGCGGGCAGGCTCCGGTCAGCAGCAGGTACAGCCGACCGAGCGCGACTTGATGCCGCTTGAGCGGCGCGGGGCTCACGAGCAGCATCCCGTCGATGATCTCGTAGCGCAGGCCGTCGTCCGGGAACTTCTGCAGGTCCGCGGCGCGCCAACCGTCGTGGCCGGTGACCGGCGCAGGCCACGGGCCGGACCGTTCTGCCACGTCCGCGACTGCCATAGCTCCCATGATGCCTCCCGGGTCGTCCGCATACCAGCAGCATGGCGGGCCGGGTACCACTGTGCGGAAGTCGTCCACAACGGCCAGATTGTGGCCTTGATCGTGAGTGGCCCCCAGGTATGACGCAGCCCCCGCCGGCTAGCCGGCGTCAGCCGGGTCGCAACGCCCCCGCTGCTCCGCCCCGGCGGTTGCTCTGTGAGGCGAAGCCGAGCTGAGCAACCACCGGGGCGGACCACCTCTCCTCCAGTTTTCCGAGCGGCGCAGCCGCCAGACGTTTCCTGGCATGGGCCGAGTGGAGGGGGCATCATGGCTGTCATGGCGGTGCAGTCGAAGGAGCGGGCGCGACAGCGGGCCGACGACCGGGAGTCGGATGGGCTCGCTGGTGCGGCTGCCGAAGAGCGCGTCGATTCCGGCGCCCCGGAGCCTGCTGCCGGCCGTTGGCCTGCGCGGGGCACGGTCCGCGAGCGATGGACCGTCGCGGATCGGAACGCGCTGCCGGATGACGGACTGCGTTACGAGGTCGTCGATGGGTTGCTGGTCGTGAGCCCGTCGCCGGTGCCGCAGCATCAATGGGTCAGCGTGCAGCTGGAGTTGCTGTTGAGTTCGGCGTGCCCGGAAGGTTTCGTCATGCTCCACGCTCCGCTGGATTGGCAGGTGGATGAGCATACGGTGTTCGAGCCTGATGTTCTGGTGATGCGGCGCCAGGACGTGACGCCCGAGCGGTTGGTCGGTACGCCGGTGCTGATCGTGGAGATCGCCTCGCCGTCCACGGCGCGGTTCGATCGCACGTTGAAGTTCGAACGGTATGCGCAGGCGGGGGTTCGTCAGTATTGGATCGTGGATCCTGGATCGGCGGAGAATTCGCCGACGGTCGCGGTGTTCGATCTGGACGAGGCGACGGGGGAGTATGTGCTGCAGGTCGAGGCGTCCGGCTCGGATCGGGTGGACGTCGACGGCCCCGTCCCGGTGTCGATGACGCCGGCCGACCTGGTGGCGTAAGCGGCGGTTGCTAAGTCGAGCGAAGCGAGACTTGGCAACCCCCACCCCGAACACCTCTCCGCAGCGCGACCGTCTGGGAGGATAGTTGAGGCATGCTCACAGCTAGCCGCCGCCCATGTATTCGGTGATCAGACGGTTTCCGCGGAACCAGGAACACGCCAGTTCGGACCACGCGGCGGTTGGGAACTCCCCGTCGACCCGGAACAGCTTGCGGTAGCGGTCGCCTTTGCCCCGATGCTTGAAGTCGTGCTGCGTCCGGGGGTATCTGTCGGCGGCGAATGCCTTCACCGCACCGTCGCAGTGGACGAAGGCCTGTTTGGTGGTGTCGCGGATCGCGTGAAGGTATCGGGCGAACACCCACTCGGACGCGGGGTCGGGAGTCGGCATGAACTCTTCGATCTCCACGACCTTGAGCTCGCCGTCGTTTTTCCAGCGCACGGCAAGCCCGGCGTATGGATGGAACAGGGATGTCCCTCCGTCGGGATCGCCGTGGAACGTTTCCCCGACGGCCGACGGATCGTCGAGATCGGCATCGCCGAGCGACGGCCCGTACCAGTAGTCGGACTCGCGAATCTCCCGGTATTCCTCCCTGAACTGGAGACGGCGTTCGTCCAGTGCCAGCCGGGCGGTGAGGTGATGGCACTCGGCGAGCCGCAGGATGATGGCGATGAGGCCGTAGTGGATGGTGGAACCGTAGTTGCGCCGCAGGAGCTGGTGGTAGTGCAACGCGTACTCGCCGGTGTGCAGACCCCACGGCCGTGCGTCGAGTCCCGTCACCGTGATGAGGCCGCTCTCGTCCAGGTGTGGGACCAGGTCAGGCGCTGCTGCAAACACGCGCGAGTCGGTGGCCGGGTAGCCGAAGAGGTCGATCAACGGGTCGGTGTAGTCCGGACATGCGACTGCCTCGAGCAGAGACTGGGGTACCGAGCGATGCCGGACCGGTGCGGGGAGTCGCGTAGAGATCTCGCCGGCTGCCTCCGGATCCTCGGCGATCCACTGTTCGAGTAGCTCGACGGCACGCGTGCGCGCCTGCACGAGGCGTGGGCGATCGTCGGAGAAGAGGAAGAGAGGAGATACGGCGATGTCCAGCATCGTCGTGCGGAGTTCGCCGAGCCGGGGCCCGAGACGCGCGCGAATAGTTGCGATGTCCTTCGGGTCCGTGGACAGAGGCATGATGCTCTGAAGGGTATCGATCGGAGGGAGCGAGAGGTAGCGTCGTGGCTCCCCTCTCGTCGCGCTGACCTGATGGCGGCAGCGATGCCGCGAAGCCGAGCCGCAAAGCAGTCGAGGCTCGGGCGCCCCCCAAGCAACACTGCTGCGCGTTTGGCGCGATCACCGTCGGGTATGACGCCGTCCGCGCGCCTCCGGCGCGCACGCCGGCCCCGGAAGATGCTGACGCGCCTGGTTCCGACGGCTCTGTGGCCGGCGTCCCGAGAAATATGGCTTCACCTTCACCGAATTGTTCCTTGGTTCCTCGGCACAATTCTTTACTGGCAATTTACTTACATTTATTCGAGGTTTTGCCCCGCTTCCGTTGTGAGCGGAATCGGCCGTGATTCCCCCGAACGGCGTAGACCAGGGGCGGATCGGAGGACGTATGAACTACGCTCTGTGGCGCAAATGGGGGCAGCCCGCCACTCGAACGGTCCAAGCGGTACGAAGACCTCGCAAACCACGTGACCTGACCCACCGACACGCCGCAAAAGTGACTTTCGGCCTTGTGTATCGCAGCCGCCCTT
>CALANS010000195.1 GCA_937926105.1 uncultured Actinomycetes bacterium
GTGTTCATCGCGATATCTCCAGCGGTGCGCGGGAAGTCGTCCGATTGTCGCGACAGTCGCGCAGTCGATCGGATCCGCGCGTGAGTCTGGATTTCAGGGTGTGGGCGGAAGCTTCAGCGCCTTGGTTGACGAGGATTTGTTCGAGAATGGTTCGGGCGGGCCGGGTTTCGGCCTCGCGGCCGAGGTTGTCGAGTTCGCCGTGGCAGGTGTCGGTGTCGATGTAGGCGTGGTTCGCGGCCCGCCCGCGGGTCATGGCGACGTAGAACGCCTCGCGGGTCATGCGGCTACTGGCGAGGGTGTGGGTGGTGTCGACGGTGACGCCTTGGCAGCGGTGCGCCGTGACCGCGTAGCCGAGCTCGACGTGCTGCGCCGTGTAGTCGGCAGGGATTATGACGGGCCTGCCGCCGCTTACCTGGGCGCGGATCGCCCCGTCGCGGCGCACGGCGGTGATTGTGAAGACGGTGCCATTCTTGACGAACCCTGCGTCGAGCCGGCCCCGCTCGTCTGTTTGCGCATCTTGGTTGGTGCCGTCGGGAAGGCGGCGGTCGACTCTGCGGGTGATGATCCGGTCGCCGATCCCGGCGACGGTGCCGTCGTGCAGCGGCACACCCTCGGCCCGAACCTGGCCGGCTTCGATCAGGTCGGCCCGCACCGTCAGGTTGAGGGCTTGGACGGTTTCGTTGTCGGCGGCGATCAGCAGGCTGGTCAGCCCTCGCGCATGGTCGGCTTTCCAGGCTTGGTGGGCGGCGTGGATCATGTCGTCGGCGTCGCCGTCGGTGAATCGGCCGTGCGCGGCGTAGGCGTCGAGGGCCGTCGGGTCGCCGCGGCGGAGTTTGAGCGAGGCGTCGGCCTCCCACTGGCGGATCGCTCCATCCGAATTGGTGAAGCGGCGGATGTCGGTGAGTTGCGGCGTGTCGGGTTGGTGTTCGGCGAGGAGCTGGAAGGTGCCGCCGGCACCGATCGCGGGCAGCTGTGCGTGGTCGCCGACCAGCAGCAGCTTCGCCCCCGAGGCCTGTGCCTGTGCGGCGAGCGCGTTGAGTGTGGGCAGGTCTGCCATGCCGGCCTCGTCGACGACTAAAAGCTGCCCGGGGTGTAGCGCCCATTGGTCGTATCGGGCGCGAGCCCGGGCGATCGCCTGGTCGATGCCGCCGATGGGTGTTCCGGCGGCGATAGCGTCGGCGCGGCGGGTTTCGAGCTGTGTGATGCGTTGTTTGCGGCCGGGCTGGAAGCGTTGCTGGGCTAGCCACTGGGCGGTGTTCTCGGCGGCGATCGCGATCTCGGTTCCCAGTACCTCTGCGGCGACCGCTGAGGTCGCGAGGCCGAGTACGGAGCCGGGGCCGTGTTCGTGCTCCCAGGCGGCGCGGAGCCCGGCCATGGTGGTGGTCTTGCCGGTGCCGGCCGGGCCGATCAGCACGTCACATACCCGGCCGGATGCACAGATGTCCCGCACTGCCGCGGCTTGGTCGGGTGCGAGTAGCTGGTCGCGCCCGGGTAGGGGAACGGCGACGACGCCATCCACGACATCGGCGGGAACCGTTGGTGCGGTGATGGTCTCGGCCGCTTCCAGGAGGGCGTCTTCGGCGGCCAGCACCTCCAGCGAGGTGAACACTTCGGGCGCGTCATAAATCGATCTACCCGTCGTCGCATCGATCTCCGCGCCGGCTGCGGGCGTGCTGGCGGGGTTTAGCAGGACGCTGCGCTCTATCGCCGCGGCCGTGACCCGGCGGCGCACGGCCAGCAGATCGGCCTCGGCCTCGAATTGCAGACCGGCAGATCCGATGGTGCGGCAGGTCGCGGCCACCAGGTTCCAGCGTGACCAGGTGGCGCGCTTGCCTTCGACCTGGTCCAACGCGGCGGCGGCGAGGATCTCGACGGTCTGCTCGTCGATCGCGCTGGATGCCGCGAGGCGTGCGTGTTCCGCGCCAGCCGCGAAAGTGCTGGCGCGGCTGGTTGTGGCGTCGGGCGTAGCGGTGTCGATGGCAGGTGTGATGGTCCGGTCTGTCGGTGGGGCCGCGGTGACGTGGTAGGCCCACGCCGTGGCGTCGCTGCCGAGGATGAGGTCGGCGCGGCGGGTCCACTGGTCGGTGTATTCGGCCAGGGTCGAGACGTGTTTCGGCTGCCGGGTTTCCAGCGTGGCCTGCTGGCGGATGCGCACAGCTTCCGGGCCGGTTGGCTGCCGGTGGTGCTTGGTGACGAATGTGTCGATGGCGGCGTCTTTGGCGGCGGTGATCGCGGCGGTGCGCTGCGAAAACTCAATAATCAGGTGGTCGGGGATCGCGGCGAGTTCCCGGCGCGGGTTGCGGGCCCGGCCGCGCAACCGCACCTCCCACTCCACACCGAGTGTGCGGGTCAAATTGTCGGCGAGCAGCAGATCGTACGTGTCCGAGTGCGCGACCGACGCGGCATACAGCGACCTCGAGTCGAGGGTGCGCCACTGCCCGTCCGATACTGCTTGGACGCGGTTGGCGATCGTCACGTGGGTGTGCAGCTGCGGATCGCCGGCGCGGGAGTCGTGGTGATCGAACCCGGCCGCGATCAAACCTCGTACCGGGACGCGGGCGGCGCCGCCGTGCCCGGTGCGGGTGCGGGCCACATCCGTCTCGATCAGCCGGATCGTCGAGGCGACCGCCCTGTGATGCGCAGCAACGATCTGCCGCTGCACGTCCGCGTCGGACAGCGCCCAGAGGACGGACACGGATTTCGGCACCGAGAATGTCAGATCGAACCCGGCCACCGCACCGCGCGTGTCCCGGGCCTTTTCGGCGGCGGTGATCGCGGCGACCTTCGCCTCCCGCACGTCCGCGGGCAGATCGGCGGGCAGCTGCGCGACCTTCGCCGCGATCCGATCGGCCGGGGGAGTGACGGTCGGGTATTCGCGGCCCAGGGGAGTCCCGGTGACGGGGTCGTGGCCGGCGCCGAACAGCCGCGCCATCTGCTCCTCCGACACGGCGCTGC
>CALANS010000196.1 GCA_937926105.1 uncultured Actinomycetes bacterium
GTTGGAGCCCACCACGATGACCGCCACGTCCGGGGCGTCCGGCAGCGCCGCCGTGACCTGCCTGGCCAGGTCCGCCGCCCCGGTGCCCACCACTCCGTGCGTGACGATCCGCACCGGCCGGTGCAGCGCCGCCGCGACGCCGCGGGCCAGCACCACCCCGGGCACCTCGTCTGCGGTGGCGCAGCCGTAGCCGACCGCGGTGGAGTCGCCGAGGAGGGCCAACAGGACGGTCCGTTCCGCGTCCGGTGCACCCGCGTGCTCGGCTGGAACGGTCGTCGCGGCCGACGCTGCTGCAGTTGTCGCCCCGCCCGATGCCGACCCCGTCGGCCCCGAGCCGTCCGCCAGGTACACCCCGTCACCGCTGGGCGGCACGGCCTGCCAGGCGAACTCCGCCCCGTCCGGCAGCGCGCCATCCGTGGCCACGGCCGCGAGCGCCGCCGCCTCGATTACGGTGGTCGCCCTGCGGGCCTGGCGCATCAGACCGGCCCAGGAGGCGCCTGCCGTCCCGAGCAGACCCGCGGCGACGGCGGCGGCCCGCAGTGCCGGATGCGTTCGGGCTCGGTCAGGGTGCGGGTGCGCGGGCCCACCGTGCACCGTCGACGACCCCGTCACCGCCGCGATCTTGCCATACGGACCGGCGATCCGGCGGCACACTGGCCGCCCTAGTCTGGAACCCACCGCGCGCCGAACCGGCGCCGACTCGATGGGAGCCCAACCGTGCGCTACGCCGAATCCGTCGTCGACCTGGTCGGCAACACCCCCTTGGTGCGGCTGAACACCGTGGCCGCGGATGTCGCGCCGCTGGTGCTGGCCAAGGTGGAGTACGTCAACCCGGGCGGATCCGTCAAGGACCGGATCGCCCGCAAGATGATCACCGCCGCCGAGCGGTCCGGGCAGCTGCGGCCCGGCGGCACCATCGTCGAGCCCACCAGCGGCAATACCGGTGTCGGCCTCGCGCTGGTCGCCCAGCAGCGCGGCTACCGGTGCATCTTCGTCTGCCCGGACAAGGTCAGCGAGGACAAGCGGAACGTGCTGCGTGCCTACGGCGCCGAGGTGGTGGTGTGCCCGACGGCGGTCGCACCGGAGGACCCGGACTCCTACTACTCGGTGTCCGACCGGCTGGTGCGCGAGACCGAGGGCGCGTGGAAGCCCGACCAGTACTCCAATCCCAACAACCCGGCCAGCCATTACGAGTCGACCGGCCCGGAGATCTGGACCGACACCGAC
The DNA here is from genome assembly GCA_937926105.1 of uncultured Actinomycetes bacterium. Next base: position 1,228 of record CALANS010000196.1, read on the forward strand.
GGCCGCGTCACGCATTTCGTCGCGGGGGTCGGCACCGGCGGCACCATTTCCGGCACCGGGCGGTACCTCAAGGACGTCTCGGACGGGCGGGTGCAGGTGATCGGCGCCGACCCCGAGGGCTCGGTGTATTCCGGCGGCACGGGCCGGCCGTACCTGGTGGAGGGGGTGGGGGAGGACTTCTGGCCGTCGGCCTACGACCGGTCGGTCGCCGACCGGGTGATCGCGGTGTCGGACGCCGACTCGTTCGCGATGACGCGTCGGCTGGCGCGCGAGGAGGGGCTGCTGGTCGGCGGGTCGTGCGGGATGGCGGTGGTGGCCGCGCTGCGGCTGGCCGCGGAGCTGACGGCCGACGACGTCGTGGTGGTGCTGCTGCCGGATGGCGGCCGCGGATACCTGTCCAAGATCTTCTCCGACTCGTGGCTGTCGTCCTACGGCTTCGCGGCGCCGGTCGGGCACCGCACGGTGGGAGAGGTGTTGCGGCGCAAGACCGGCGGGCTGCCCGCACTGGTGCACACGCACCCGAACGAGACGGTGCGCGACGCGGTCGCGATCATGCACGAGTATGGGGTCTCGCAGATGCCCGTGGTGTCGGCGGAGCCTCCGGTGATGGCCGGCGAGGTGGTCGGATCGGTGACGGACGCCGGCCTGCTGGACGCGCTGTTCTCCGGCAAGGCGTCGCCGGCCGACGCGGTACGCGCCCACATGGCACCGCCGTTCCCGCTGGTCGGATCCGGCGAGGACGTATCGGCGGCGCGCGCGGCGTTGCAGAACGCCGATGCCGTGATGGTGGTGGAGGACGGCAAGCCGGTCGGGGTACTCACCCGCACCGATCTGTTGACCTTCCTGGCTGGCTGAGCGGGCCCTCGATCCCCGCGCTTGTGTGTCTGGGGTCGCGCCATGGCGCCACCTCAGACACACAAGCGCTCAGAGGGAGGCCGCCTCGGCGCCGATCGTGGTCGACTCGCCGTGCCCGGTGTGCACCACGGTCTCCGGCGGCAGCGTCAGCAGCCGGCTCCGGATCGACGCGAGAATCGTGCCGTGGTCGGAGAAGCTGCGCCCGGTCGCGCCCGGCCCACCCTGGAAGAGGGTGTCTCCGGTGAACACGACCGCAAGGGCCGGCGCGTACAAGCACACCGCACCGGGTGAGTGACCGGGAGTGTGCAGCACCCGCAGCTTGGTTCCCGCGACCGACAATTCCTGCCCGTCAACGAGTTCCCCGTCGGGGTCGACGTCTGAATGCGTCAACCGCCAGACCGGCAGGTCGTCCGGGTGCAGCAGCACCGGAGCGCCAAGCCGCCGGCCCAGCTCCGGGGCGATGCGCACGTGGTCGTCGTGCGCATGGGTGCAGACGATCGCCGTCACCGCTCGTCCGTCGACCACCGCGAGGACGTCGTCCACTCGGTGCGGGGCGTCGATCACCACGCATGCGGTGTCGTCGCCCACCACCCAGATGTTGTTGTCCACCTCGAAGGTCTGACCGTCCAACGAGAATGTTCCGGATGAGACGCCATGATCGATGCGCGCCGTCACGCCGGCCCGCCGTCCAACACCACGACGCTGCGCAGCACCGCGCCGGTGGACATCTTGCCGAAGGCAGCCTCCACGTCGCCGATCCCGATGGTCTCCGAGACGAACGCGTCCAGTGGCAACCGGCCCTGCAAGTAGAGGTCGATCAGCATGGGAAAGTCTCTGGACGGCAAGCAGTCTCCGTACCAGGACGACTTGAGCGCGCCGCCCCGGCCGAACACGTCCAGCAGCGGGATATCGGGGACCTTCATCTGCGGGGTGGGCACGCCGACCAGCACCACGGTGCCGGCCAGGTCGCGCGCGTAGAACGCCTGCTGCCAGGTCTCCGGTCGGCCCACGGCGTCGATCACCACGTCCGCACCGTTGCCACCGGTCAGCTCCCGCACCGCCTCGACGACGTCCACGGTGCTGCCGTCGATCGTGTGGGTGGCGCCGAGTTCCGTTGCGACAGCCAGCTTCTTCGCGTCAACGTCCACCGCGATGATCGTCCCCGCCCCGGCCAGGCGGGACCCCGCGATGGCCGCCGCGCCGACCCCGCCGCAGCCGATCACCGCGACCGAGTCACCGCGGCCAACTCCTCCGGTGTTGATGGCGGCGCCGAGCCCGGCCATCACGCCGCACCCCAGCAATCCGGCGGCCGTCGCCGGGGCGGCCGGATTGACCTTGGTGCACTGTCCGGCCGCGACCAGGGTGTACTCCGTGAACGCCCCGATGCCCAGCGCCGGCGACAGTTCGGTGCCATCCTCGAGCGTCATCTTCTGCTTCGCGTTGTGGGTGGCGAAGCAGTACCACGGGCGGCCGCGGCGGCAGGCCCGGCACTGCCCGCAGACCGCCCGCCAGTTGAGGATGACGTAGTCGCCGGGGGCGACGTCGGTCACCCCGTCACCGACCTGTTCGACGATGCCGGCGGCCTCGTGCCCGAGCAGGTAGGGGTAGTCGTTGCCGATGCCGCCCTCGCGGTAGTGCAGGTCGGTGTGGCACACCCCGCAGGCCTGCACCCGCACCACGGCCTCGCCCGGCCCGGGGTCGGGTATCGCGATGGTGACGAGTTCGACGGGTGCACCCTGTGCTCGGGAGATGACGGCGGTGGACGTGCGGGGCATTCGGGCTCCTTCGTCGGTGGGTCCTACCGTGCCAGCCTAGGGGCAGCGGCGGCACCGGCAGGCGGCACGCCGACCGATCTACACTTTCGGGACGCGCCATCACCGCCGCAGCCAGCAAGGCACCGAAGGGCACCGTCACCGCCGGGCCCGTCACCGGAAGGTCCCGCCCGCCCATGTCGACCTATCCCGCTCCGTACGAATCCCCACCCGAGGACGACCTGCCCGCCGCCGTCGCCGCGGGAATGACCGTCACCGCCGCGCTGATCCTGTCCTGGGTGCTGGGATTCGCCGCCTACCACCGGCTGTCGGACATGGTGCAGCTGCTGGCCGACGACCGGGACCCGGACGAGCTACCCGCTGAGGTGCTGCTGCCCGGCGCTGGCTGGGCAATCGCGGTGCTGTTCCTGGTCTTCGGCAGCATCCCGCTCGTGCGGCGCACGGGCCGGGCGTCGGTGATCTTTGGGGCGCTGGTCTCGATCGTCGTCACCGTCGTGGCGCACGCCGAGTATGACTACGGGCTCAGCGTGGCGCAGTGGCCGCTGTACTGGGGCGGTATCGTGGTGCTGGCTCTGGCGTTGCTGCCCGCCACCCGCCGCTGGGCGCACCGGCTGTCGCGCCCCAGCGGCGAGACCCCCATCGGAACCGTCAGATAGCGGGGGAGTCTGAAATTCTGCCCCCAGATTCGGGTCGTGACGCGTTGGCGCAGGTCGCCACTCGGGGGTGCCCATCTGGAGGCAGAAATTCAGGCGACCTATGGTGACGGTGTGACTCCCACCGACGGCTTCGCGACCAGGGCCATCCACGCAGGCCAGGACCCAGACCCGCTGACGGGAGCGGTGACGGTGCCGATCTACCAGACCTCGACCTACGCGCAGGATCAGGTCGGGGTGACGCGGGCCGGGTACGACTACTCCCGTGCCGGCAATCCCACCCGAACGGCGCTGGAGACCGCGCTGGCCAGCCTGGAGGGGGGACGGCACGGACACGCGTTCGCCAGTGGCATGGCTGCCGCCGACGTCCTGATCCGCGCGATGCTGCGTCCCGGCGACCACCTGATCATCCCGAACGATGCCTACGGCGGTACCTTTCGGCTGATCGACAAGATCGGCGTGCCATGGGGGTTGGCGCACACGCCCGTGCCGTTGGCCGATGCCGATGCTGTGCGGGCCGCCGTCACGCCGGCCACCAAGCTGATCTGGTGCGAGACTCCCACCAACCCATTGCTGGGTATCGCCGACATTGCCGCACTGGCGGACATCGCGCACAGCGTGGGTGCAAAACTGGTGGTGGACAACACGTTCGCCTCTCCTTATCTACAGACTCCGCTGGCGCTGGGTGCCGACGTGGTGCTGCATTCCACCACCAAGTACCTGGGCGGACACTCTGACGTGATCGGCGGCGCCTTGATCACCAGCGACGACGAGCTGGGCGAGGCATTCGGATTTCACCTCAAGTCGATGGGTGGCATGGCCCAGCCATTCGACTCGTGGCTGACCCTGCGCGGTGTGAAAACCCTTGCCGTGCGGATGGATCGGCATTGTGACAACGCCGAGGCCGTGGTGAATCTGCTGACCGGTCTGCCCAAGGTCGGTCGGGTGTTCTATCCGGGCCTGCCCGGGCACGCGGGGCACGAGGTGGCGGCCCGGCAGATGCGCCGGTTCGGCGGCATGGTGTCGTTCACCGTGGTCGGCGGGGTCGAGGAGGCCGTCAAGGTCTGCGCCCGCACTCGGCTGTTCACCCTGGGGGAGTCGCTGGGCGGGGTGGAGTCGTTGATCGAGCACCCGCATCTGATGACGCACGCCAGCGTGGCGGGCTCGACACTGGAGGTGCCCGCCGACCTGATCCGGCTATCGGTCGGGATCGAGGACGTGGACGACCTGCTCGCCGACCTGTCCGACGCGCTGGCCTGAGCCGGCGCCGCGCTGGTCGATCCGTGCGGGGTTGATCGGCGGCAGGGCCGTCGGGGCGCAGCGGACTCGCCGAGCCGGGCCCGCGACGGCCCGCCCATCCGGCAGAATCTGAACCCATGCGGGCACTGGCGATCGACATCGGCGGCACCAAGATGGGGGCAGCCCTGGTCAGCGAGCTGGGCGAGATCGTGTGCTCGCAGCGCGTGCCCACCCCGGCGACGGATGACCCGGAGTGCGTGTTCGACGCGTTGACCGGCGCCGTGGGCGAGGTGCTGCACGCCGGGGGCGTGGATCCCGACGAGGCCGCCGGCCTACCGGGGCTCGGTGTGGCCACGGCCGGGCCGCTGGATGCGCTGGCCGGCACCGTCTCACCGGTCAACATTCCGGCCTGGCGCGGCTTCCCGCTGCGGGATCGCCTGGCCGAGCGCTACCGGCTGCCGGTCCGGATGTTCGGTGACGCGGTTTCCGTGGCGGTGGCCGAACACTGGCGCGGCGCCGCGCGGGGCCGGCGCAACGTGCTGGGCATGGTGGTGTCCACCGGCGTCGGCGGCGGGCTGATCCTGGACGACCGCGTGGTGCCCGGTACCACCGGCAACGCCGGGCACATCGGGCACGTCTCGGTGCATCCGGACGGTCCGGCCTGCCCGTGCGGCGGTACCGGGTGCCTGGAGGCGATCGCCAGCGGCACCGCGATCGGCGCCTGGGCCGCCGAGCACACGGCGGACCGCGCAGAGCCGCTGGTGGACGCGGCCCGGGTGGCCGAGCGCGCCTGGGCGGGAGACCCGGTGGCGTTGGCGGCGTTTCGTCGGGCCGGCGAGGCGATCGGGCGGGCCGTCGCGGGCGCCGTGACGCTGCTGGATCTGGATGTGGTGGTCATCGGCGGCGGGGTGGCGGCAGCGGGTGCGGTGCTGTTCGATCCGATCGCCGACTCCTACGCCCGGTATGCGGCGCTGGACTTCGCGGCGCTGCCGCGGGTGGTCCCGGCGATGCTGGGCGGCGACGCGGGGCTGGTCGGGGCGGCGGCGGTGATCCTGCAGCCGCGGGCGTACTGGCCGCACTCCGACTGACCGGCGTCGATCGGTCGGTTGCCGGGCGCGGGCCCAGGGAGCCCGGATGCACGAACGTGGTCAAAATGTGGCTACTGGTGCTGGTGGGGCGAACTTGGTGCATCCCAGCCGAGTTGATCCGTGCGGGGTGGAGAGGACCCCGCTTCGCAGCGCTTCCGACCCGCTGGCAGGATTCGGATTCATGGAACACGTGACCGTGGACGAGATCCGCGCTGCCGCCGAGCTGTTGGCACCGGTCGTGCGGCGCACCCCGATGGAGACCTCGCGCCCGCTGGAGACGCTGGTCGGCGGCCCGGTGCACCTCAAGTGCGAGAACCTGCAGCGCACCGGCTCGTTCAAGATTCGCGGCGCCTATACCCGGATCTCCCGGCTGTCCGACGCCGAGCGGGCCCATGGCGTGGTGGCCGCGTCGGCGGGTAACCATGCCCAGGGCGTCGCGCTCGCCGCCTCCATGCTGGACACCAGCGCCACCGTGTTCATGCCGGTCGGGGCGTCGATCGCCAAGCTGGCCGCCACCCGCGCCTATGGCGCCACGGTGCACCTGGTCGGCGAGAACCTCGACGAGTCACTGGTGGCGGCCCGGCAGTTTTCTACGGACACCGGCGCCGTGCTGGTGCATCCGTTCGATCACCCAGACATCCTGCGTGGCCAGGGCACCGTCGGCCTGGAGATCCTGGAGCAGGTGCCCGACGTCGCGACCGTGCTGGTGGCCACCGGCGGCGGCGGGCTGATCAGTGGCATCGCGGCGGCCGCGAAGGGCCTGCGGCCCCAGATTCGGGTCGTCGGCGTGCAGGCCGAGCAGGCCGCGGCCTGGCCGGGTTCGCTGGCCGCCGGGCATCCGGTGCGGCTGGCCGAGATGTCTACCCTGGCCGACGGTATCGCCGTCGGCGAACCCACCGCGCTGACCTTCGGGCACGTGTCGACCCTGGTGGACGACGTGGTGACGGTCAGCGAGGGCGACATCTCGCAGGCGATGCTGCTGTGCCTGGAACGCGCCAAGCTGGTGGTCGAGCCGGCCGGTGCCGCCACGATCGCGGCAATCATGACGGGGCCCGAGAGATTCACGCCGCCGGTGGTCGCGGTGCTGTCCGGCGGTAACATCGACCCGCTGGTGCTGCTGCACGTCACCCAGCACGGCCTGGTGGCCGCCGGGCGATTCCTGTCGCTGCGCATCGACATCCCGGACCGGCCCGGCTCCCTGGCGGGGCTACTGACCCGGATCGGCGAGCTGGGCGGCAACGTGGTGGACGTGGTCCACTCGCGGGTGGGCTCGGGCCTGCGGTTGGGCGACGTGCAGGTCAGCCTGCGGCTGGAGTGCCGCGGCCACGATCACGCCACGGAGCTGATCGACGCGCTCACCGGGTCGGGGCTGCGCGTCCGGATCGAGGACTGACACCGCCGGGATCGTCACCGCCGGATGATCGACGCGGGGACACCGTCGTGTTCTTACACACCGGGGGCCTGCCAGCGCTGTTCGCGACGACATGGCCGGTGGCGCACCGGCGCCGCCGGCCATGTCCCCGGGTCAGAACGGCTTGGTGTCGATGATGGTGACCTTCTGGGTCTTGCCGCTGGGCAGTTCGTACTCCCGGGCCTCGCCGCGGGCAGCGCCCAGGATCGCCTTGCCGAGCGGCGACTGCGGCGAGTACACCTTCATCGACCCGTGGGCGCCCTCTTCGCGGGAGCCCACCAGGAACGTCTCCTGATCGTCGTCACCGTCGTAGGCGATCGTGACGACCATGCCCGGCTCGACGATGCCGTCGTCGGCGGCGCGCACTCCCACCTGCGCGGTGCGCAGCAGCTCCTGCAGCTGCCGGATCCGCGCCTCCTGCTTGCCCTGCTCGTCGCGGGCCGCGTGGTAGCCGCCGTTCTCCTTCAGATCGCCCTCTTCGCGGCGTGCGTTGATCTCGGCCGCCAGCACCGGGCGGTTCACCACCAGCTCGTCGAGTTCCGCCTTCAGCCGGTCGTAGGCGTCCTGAGTCAGCCAGGTCTCACTCGCTGCGGTCATGATTACTCCTCACTATGCGTGCGGCCCGCGCGGCCGGTGGCTGCGCGGGCCAGTAATGACCGGGCCGTCCCGCATCCGGGTGGGCCGGTCGGTCCGCCCGAGGGTCGGGCGGGGGTGCTGCATCGGGTGCGCCTCGGCGAGCTTCCACGTGTTTCCACGGGACATTCCGGGGCGCAGACGACGTCGCGGCCCCCGCAGGAGCCGCGTCAACTGGCGACGAGCCTACCACGGTGCGTCATCGCCGGCGCTCGAATTCACCCGGGAGGTGCCCGCCGTGCGCCACGTCGGCGGCGGTCCGCAGCCCCGGACGGGGCGGGCCGGGATGCCCCGTCACCTGCGGCGATGCGACACTGATGGCCGGTCGATTCCGATCGTCGCAGCCCGGGGGGACAATGGGTCCGAGGCCGGGTGCCGCTCGGGTCGGGCTTGGGCGTGCGGCGGCTCCGGCCAGGGTCGATGGTGCAGGGAAAGGATCGGTTTGTGGTGAACGAGGTACCCCCGGCCGCCGTGGCTGCGGTGGCCGGGCAGGGCGTCGCCGGCAACGGTGTTGACGCCGCAGCGGGCGCCGACGGCATGCGGGATGTGGTGGCCGAACGGGCTCAGCGGTCCGCTCGGGCGGCGGCCGCCCCACTGCGGTTGATGGCGGTGCACGCGCACCCTGACGACGAGTCCAGCAAGGGGGCGGCGACGCTGGCCAAGTACTCCGCCGCCGGCGCGGGGGTGATGGTGGTGTCCTGCACCGGCGGGGAGCGAGGCGAGATCCTCAACCCGAAGTACCAGGTGACCGACGAGCCGATGTCCGAGGTGCGCAAGCGCGAGATGGCCCGCGCGGCAGACATTCTGGGCGTGGACCACGTCTGGCTGGGCTACCAGGACTCCGGCTACCACGAGGGTCCGCCGGAGACCTGGGAGCTGCCCGAGGGGTGCTTCGGTGCGCTGGACCCACGAGCCGAGACCGAGGCGTTGGTGCGGTTGGTGCGGACGTTCAGACCGCACGTGATGATCACGTACGACGAGCAGGGCGGCTACCCGCATCCGGACCACATTCGGTGCCATGTCGTGTCGGTGGGGGCGTTCGAGGCGTCCGCCGATCCGGACGCCTTCCCGGATGCCGGCGAGCCGTGGCAGGTGCTCAAGCTCTACTACCACGGTGGATTCTCCCGGGCGCGGCTGCGGGCGGTCAACGAAGCGGTGCGGGCGCGTACCGGCGAGGGTCCGTTCGACGAGTGGATCGCCCACATGGACGAGCGCAACCGCTCGGACCGCAGCGAGAAGATCACCACCCGGATCGCCGCATCGGAGTACTTCGGTGTCCGGGATGCGGCGCTGCGCGCGCACGAGACACAAATCGACCCGGATGCGCACTGGTTCGCGATCCCGCACGACATCGAGGCGCAGGCCTGGGGCACCGACGACTACGAGCTGGCCCGGTCGCTGGTCGACTCGCCGTTGCCCGAGGACGATCTGTTCGCCGGCGTGGCCGAGCGGGTGAGCCCATGATCGGTGCACTGAGCGACACGGTGAATGCCGCGCTGGCCGGCCCGCTGACGGCGCTGTGGGCGGCGGCGCCGCCGGGCGATTCCGACCCGGCTTCCGGTAAGGGCCCGGAGTGGGGCAAGGCCGCGCCGATCGGGCTGTTGATCTGGCTCCTGCTGGGCCTGGCGCTGTTCCTGTTGATCAAGTCGCTGAACCGGCACCTGCGTCGGGTGCCGGCGAGCTTCGACGACCCGGCCGGCCGGCCGGGTGAGTCGCCCGGCGACGGGGACGGCGGTCGGGTCGCCGAGTCGGTCGCCGAGGGCGCTGACACGGCCGATGGGGTCGGCCCACCCGGCGACAACCCAGGCGGTGACGGAGATGTCGGCGACACTCGCGCGGCGGAGGCCGACGGCGGTGACGGAGTCGTCGGGGAATCCGCGACCAGAGGAGCGGGCGGTCGGCCCTGATCTGCCCAGCGGCGGTCAGTGCGCCTTGCCGCGCCGCCAGTAGCCGGAGAAGGTGATATTGCCCTTCGGCACGCCCCGCTCGTTGACCAGGTACCGCCTGGCCCCGACGGCCAGCGCCTGCTCGCCGACTGCGAACGCGTACGGGGTTCCGGGCAGCGGTTCGAGCGCCCGGAGTGCGGGCAGTGCCGCGGAGCCTGGCTCGCCGCCCGGTGCCAGGGTCAGCCAGTGCACGCTGACGCCGTCGGGGGCGTCGATGTCCTGCCGGTCTGCGGGGTCGATCAGCTCGATGATCGCGTGGCCGGCGGTATCCCGGGGCAGGTCGCGCAGCACGCCGGCCGCCGCGGGCAGGCCGCTCTCGTCGGCGACGATCAGCGTCCAGTCTGGTGGCACGGGGCAGCCTTCCGGGCGCCACCCACAGCCCTGGTCGATGAACGCCACCTGCTCGCCGGGGCCGGCGGCGGCGGCCCAGGGACCGGCGATACCGGCATCGCCGTGCACCACGAAGTCGATGTCCAGCTCGGTCGGGTCCGGGCGGACCTGCCGGATCGTGTAATTGCGGATCACCGGCCGGGTGCTACGCGGCAGCGTCAGGTAGCGCAGATATCCCTTCATGTCGAATCGCGGTGCGAGCCGGTCGAATTCGGTGCCCTCCCGCACCGGGATCGCCAGCCGCACCCACTGGTCGAAGCCCAGCGGCACGAACCGGTGCAGGTCCCCGCCGCCGAGGGTGACACGCCTGATCCGCGGCGAGAGCTGCTCGGCGCGCTGAACCGTGGCATGCACCAGGCCGGACGGGGCATGGGTGACGACGAGGTTGCTGGCGACCATCACGCCATCCTCGCACAGGTGAGTTAGGAGAGCCTAACCAACGCTCGAAGGCTTACGCTCCGACTACTGCGCGGTGGACAGGTAGCCGACCAGCTGATCGGCCTCGGCCTCCAACTCGTCGATCCGCTTCTTGACGATGTCGCCGATCGAGACGATCCCGGCCAGCTGCCCGTCCTGCAGTACCGGCAGATGCCGGAACCTGCCGTCGGTCATCACGCGGGCGATGTCGCGGATGGATTCCTCCGGCCGGCAGGTGCGCACCCGGGCCGTCATCACCTCGGATACCGGCCGGGCCAGCAGGTCGGCGCCACGGGTGTGCAGACCGCGGGCCACGTCACGCTCGCTGACGATCCCGTCGATGCTCGATCCGTCGCCGCTGACCACCAGCGCGCCGATGCCGTGCTCGGCGAGTGCGGCGACGAGTTCTGTCACGGTGGCGGTGGGTGCGATGGTGGCGACCGCGGTGCCCTTGGCGGCCAGCACGTCCCGGACCAGCATGGCGACCTCTCTCCCCTCGGGTGGACTGTGTTCACTCACCAGGTTCGATACCCAGAACTGTAACTCACATCACACTGGAGCGCGCTCCGGATCGGGTGTCCGCCACCGCGCCAACCGGATAGCCCCGATCGATTCCGGCTGGCGGCGGGTCGTGGTCCGTGGCAGGCAGGGTCACCTACGTTCGGCGGTGACGAGCACACCGATGACGACCGTGTTCAGTGAGGTGTCGGGCAGGCACGCGACCAGGGCGATCTCCTTTTGCCCGTGCTGGGGGTAGTCGTACAGCGGCGCGAACTGGTCGAGGTCTGCCTTCTGGCTGCTGGTCACCATCGTCGCGCGATAGGTGAACCGGCCCTTCGTGGTGGTCACGACGATCCGAGCGCCAGGCTTGAGCGCGGACAGGTTCTGGAACACCAGGTGGTTCCCGATGTCGCTGGCGTGCCCATAGAGCACTACCCGGTCGAACGCCTGGACGTGTCCGGCGGATTGCGCGGCCGACAGCGAATTCGGGTCACCGCGCCGGACCCACTGGCGGACTGCATCGTCGACGGGGAAGTCGATGCGCTCATAGATGGGGCCGCCCCAGGCGTTGGTCTGCCCGGTGGGCCGGGAGTCCACCGGCAGCACCGGCGCATCCACGTCGATGGACGGAATGGACAGGCTGAGGGCTGCGGACGGCGCGATGGCTGGCATCTCGTGGCGCGCCGAAGCGTCCGGATGCGATGCCGTCGCCGGTACCGATGTGTTCGGTGGCGTCGTGACGGGCTCGGTCGTGGTCACGGTGCCGGGCGCCTGGGTCTGCTGCTCCCCAGCGGCGCCGACCGAGGGGTATGTCGGGGTATGCGTCGGCCGCGGCACGTGCGTGATGGTCGAGTCGACACTGGACGCTGAGGCACCCACAGCATTCGACAGTTCGTCCCGGGGCACGGATCCGGGCAACAGCGTGCCCCCGGCGATCAGCACTGCGACCAGGCCGGCGGCCCCGAGGACGGTGGATCCTCGGGGCCGCCGGTCGTTCGCAGTGCGCACGGGGCGTGCTCGGTGTCGACCGACCGGGCTAGCGGGCACGGTGGCCGCGGCGCAGCCACCAGCTCGACAGCAACAGCAGGATGCCGCCGCCGAGGATCAGGGCTCCTAGCGGGCCGAAGGACTGCCCGGTGTGCGCGGTGGCCGACGGGGCGGGTGGCGTCGAGGACGGGGGAGTGATCGCGCTGCTCGCCGGGAGCACCTGGATCGTCTGCGACGATGTGGTGGCCGAGGACCTGCTCTGTGTCGAGCGTGACTCGGGCCGTGAGGTCTGCGGTGAGGTCGACACCGGCGAGGTGATGCTGCGGCTCGTTGGCAGCACGGTGATGCTCGCTGGGACGGTCGAGGACGATGAGGAACTGGGTTCGGTGCTGACCGATCCCGTGCCGGTCGTCACCACTGTTGTGGTGGTCGGTGGCTCCGTGGTGGTGACCGCACTGGTGGTCGGTGGCTCCGTGGTGGTTACCGCTGTTGTGGTGGTTGCCGCTGTTGTGGTGGTCACGGCCGTTGTGGTGGTCGGTGGCTCGGTTGTGGTGGTCGGTGGCTCCGTCGTTGTGGTCGGTGCGCCAGGCACCTGGCAGCCATTAGCCCAAATCTCCTGCCCAGCGGCTCCGTCGTTCATGCCGGGATAGGTCTCGGGGTGACCCTTCTTGTCCGTGTAGGTGAACGCCGGGATGATGTCGCCCCACTTGATGTGGCTCGGCTTGAGCGTGGAGTTCCACACCGGACCGGTGTGGCTGTCGTGGCCGCTCTTTTTGAGAATGGACGCAACATCAACCGTCTCCCGGATGTAGGGATTGGTGTCGGAATTGGTCCGGTGACAGATCGTCTGTTTGTGACCGGTTGGCCCAGGCGGACTCGCGGATGCGGGGCCCGCAAGTAGTAGCACCGCCCCCAATGCGGTCGCTGCGATGCCGGCAATTGCGGTGGCGGCCCGAAAGGTCTTGAACATTGGTGGCTCCCCAGTCAAAGGGCATCCGGCTCCGGATACCCAGCCTTGGACGACCGGTCCACCATTTGTGTCTGGCTCGCCGGTCGGCCTCTCCGATGACTACAGTACGTGAAGATCTTTGCCGGTGTGGCCCGAATGAGTGAATATATTTGGACCTTCGACGACTCTGGTCCAGTCTAATGATTACATTCTGTCAACTGTGTATTGCGTACGGTGACCGAACACGGAGGCGGCCCGCACCAGCCGGCAGGGCCGTTGCCGGTCCCGCTCGAGCGCTTCCTGGATTGCGCGGTCGCGCTCGCGAGCGAGTGCGACCGCGTCGTGGTCTGCGGGACCTCGTTCGGTGCCGAGGCGGCGCTGCTGTCCGGCTGTTACTCGCTGTTGGCCTCGGCCGTCATCGCGTTCGCGCCATCGGACGTGGTTTGGCCAGGGATCATGCCCGACGGCCGGATGGTCTCGCATTGGGGCCCGGATACTGAACCACTGCCTTTCGTGCCCCTGTGCCGCGACTGGGAACCTGTGGAGGATCCGCCCAGCTTCCTCGATCTATACCGACGGTCGTTCGCCAACCAGACCGATATGGGTCGGACCGCGATCCCGGTCGAGGGGATCCCGCAGGTCCTGTTGGTCGCGGGTGGTGATGACCGAGTGTGGCCTAGCCTCGAGCAGGCAGAGCGGATCAGCGAGCGCCGCAAGCTTCGTGGCCTTGCAACCACGGTGGTGACCGACCTGCGCGCCGGCCACCGAACCGTCCTACCGGCGAGCCCGTCGTGACCACCGGTACTCGAATGGCTCGGGGCGGGAACGAGGAGGCGGACCGCCGTCTTGGCGCCGCGGCCTGGCCGCACATCGCCGCGCTGTTCTGATCGACGATCTTCGTCCCTGGACCGCGGCGATGGCCCATGCCGTATGCCGATCCGCTAGCGAACACGTGGGATCTTGTTGCCCGCTTGGGTTTCCGCCATCGGGCTGTTACGGCGGTTAGTCGCGCCGTCGGATTGCCGCGTGGATGGCGCGCCGTGCCATTGGGCCTAGCCCGTCGAGGGTGCTAGCGAGTGCGTCGAGAGATCGTAGGGCCTGGAACGCGCTGGCGGAGCCGTCCGGGTCGACAGCGTCGTAGAGTTCCAGCCCGATGAATCCTGCCGCGATCAGGTGGGCGAGGTCGTCGGTGTCGACGACGTCAACCAGTGGGCTGTCGCGCAGTACGCGGTTCAGAACGGTTCGCGTCTGTGCTACCCAGGCGGACATGGCGTAGTGGGCGGCCCGTGCGAGGACCTGGTCGTGTTGCGCGCCGGCCATCGTTTGAGCCATGAAGGTCACGTTGCCGGTGTCGCGCTCGCGTCGACGAAGCTCGTCACCGACGGCGAGCAGGTCGGCCAGCGACGCCGCCTGCGCCAGGGCTGTCCGGTAGCTCTGAATGCTCCGATCGACGGCGTCGATCGATGCTGCCTCGACTAGTTCACTGACGGTGCCGAAGTGGTAGAAGATCAGGCCCTGGCTGACGCCCGCCCGGGCTGCGATGGTGCGCGCGGAGGTGTTCGCCAGGCCCTCTTCCCGCACGGTCTGCTGCGCCGCACGGATCAAGCGGGACTTCGTGCCAGCAGACCCCGCTGGGCTGTCGCCGGAAGGCGGCGAAGATGTAGACCCCATGTCCGGTGCCTTTCCGATCTCGCGAAACGGCTCTTGACCGACTGCTCAATGCTGCCTAGTATGTCAGTTGAGCAACTGCTCAGCTACTGGCATGTCGCCGAACACTGGAGGCGATCGTGATGGCAGCGTCGGTCGGGGAGTGTTCGCGCAACGCGCGGTCGACCGGCCGTGTTCTGGGTCGATTCGCCGCCTACGCCGCGGCCGCGTTCGCGTCACTGGGGGGCGTCGTGGGACTCGTCGTTGGCCTGCACGCCTATCCGCCGACGGCGTGGTTCGCCGTCATCGAAGTGGGGCTGCCGTGCGCTCTGGTCGGTGGGGCGCTCGGGGCGGGATGCGGTGCGTTCGCGCTTGGAATACGGTCCGTTTGGACCGAGCGACCGCTGGCAGGCGCACCCTGCCCGACCTGCTCCGACGATCCCGGGCACCAGAAACGATGAACACGGTGGAGACGCCGGCCGGCAGCATACCGAGTGGTCCGATGCGGTAAACCAGGACTGTCATGTCCAGTAGCCGGGTCGGCGGGGGCCGTCGTTGTCCGATGGTGGTGGGCGCCGGCACTGTGGCAGTGGTCACGGTCGGCGGGGCGCTTCTGCTGGTGCTCGAGGCGTTCCTGGGATACGCAGTACGGCCAGAAGTTCTGGGCCCGTTGCTCCCGCCCCACTTGGCAGCGGCCGCGGTGGTCGCGGCGGCCGTATCGGTGTTCGCCCTGGGTCGTTCTACTCGCCGTTATGCAGATCGATCCAATCCGTTCTGGCCTGGAGTCGGACTTGGACTGTTGGCCGTACTGGGGGCAGGCATCGCTGCCGGCGTCCTGGGCGCTCCTTCAACAGCGGAACTGATGCCCGCCATTGGCGGCTCATTGGTGTACGCCGCGCTGACTATGGAATTTCCCTTGACGGGCCTCATCGGCGCATTGGCCTGGGCCAGGCTCACAACGCGGCTGGCCCGGGCGACCCCTCGAGACCGTCTAGCAACGTGACCCCGGGTCGACGGCAAGAGTCGGCCGACGCCGGAGTGCAGCATCGCGTCGTGCACCCGATCCCCTCACGCTGCCTCATCGCCGTCCGGTCAACGACCGGCGAGCGGACGCCGATCAACTCCTGGTATCTCGGCTGGTCGTGTGTGGCGCTCACCGAGGTCGAGGTTGGCCGCCGCGTGTTGGTCGGCACGGTGCGACGGGTCAGTGGCCGCGGCGCCACAAGCCGATAACAACCACCGCCAGACCGACCGCGATGATCACCGGGCCGACCACCGTCCACAGCGTGGTGCCGGTCATGGCGCTGCCCTTCACGATGCCGACACCTTGGAGCGTGAACAGCAGTCCGACCAGGGCGATCACGACCCCGACGATCACCAGCATCGGCCTGCCCATCGTCGCGACCCCTGTCTTCGCGCTGGCCCGGCATGGCGTCAACTCGAACCCAAAGTATGGGTGCAATCAGACGTCGCCCGTGCCGAACGTACGCGACCACGGCTCCGAGGAGCCCGAACACCCAATGTACGTCGTCCGCGACGGAGGCCGATCAGATGGAGATCGACACGTCGACGGCTAGGCGCACCGCCAACGGGGTCGGGTCACGACGATCAGTGACTCCATTGGGCCTCCCGGGACGAGATCGCTTACATTCCGTAGAACGATCCTTGATCAACGATCCGCAGCTGCTATGAGATGAGGCTAAGAAGGGCAGCGCACCCAAGTTACTTGGCGCCAGCTATCACCGTTCGGGCTCTCGGCAGGTACCACGCCGAACTGAATCGTTGCT
The DNA here is from genome assembly GCA_937926105.1 of uncultured Actinomycetes bacterium. The sequence continues at coordinate 17,503 of CALANS010000196.1, forward strand.
TCCGGGACTGCCCCCGGTTCGGTTGACTCCTTGCCTGTGAGGATTCGGTCCTTGCTGG
>CALANS010000197.1 GCA_937926105.1 uncultured Actinomycetes bacterium
TGGAACCTGGTGGCCGCGACCTGCCGCACCATCGGATCTGCCGGTCTGCAATTCGCCACCGAAGCCGATCTGCTGGCCGTGCGCCGCCGGGTTGCGGCCGCCGCGATCGAACGCAGCGTGCTCCTCAACCCGGCCAACACACCCAACGTCAGCACAGAGATCGATGCGGCGACCGGCAGGTCAATTTATGACGCGCCCGAAGTGTTCACCTCCCTCGAGGTACTGGCCGCCGAAGGCGCACTCCTGGAAGCGACCGAAACCACCACCGCACCAACCGTTTCCGCCGACATCGTCGACAGCGTCGTCACTGCTCCCCTACCCGGGCGCGACCAGCTACTCGCACCCGACCAAGCCGCGGCAGTGCGGGACATCTGTGCATCCGGCCGGGTATGTGACGTGCTGATCGGCCCGGCCGGCACCGGCAAGACCACCACCATGGCCGGGCTCCGCGCCGCCTGGGAGCACGAACACGGCCCCGGCTCCGTACTCGGCCTCGCGACCTCAGCGGTCGCCGCAGAGGTACTGGGAACCGAGATCGCGATCGCCGCCGAGAACACCGCCCAGTGGCTAGCCCAGCAACGCTTCCAGCCCGGCCGCAAACAACGCATCACACAGCTCGAAACCCGCCGCGCCGACGCTATCGCCGCCGGAACACCCATCGGCGGCATCGACCAGGCGATCGCCCGGGCTCGCGCCCGATACGACCAATGGGCGCTACACCCCGGGCAGCTTTTAGTCGTCGACGAGGCCGGCATGGCAGACCTGCCCACACTCAACGCGCTCGCCGCACAGGCACAGGCCTCGGGGGCGAAGCTGCTGCTGGTCGGCGACCACGCACAGCTGCCCGCGATCGGTGCCGGCGGCACCTTCCAGCTCCTCGCCGAACACCAACCCGACACGCCGCAACTCACCGACATCCGCCGCTTCACCAATTCGGATGGAGCGATCCGCCAGTGGGAGGCCGACGCCTCGCTCAAACTCCGCCGCGGCGACCCGACGGCACTCGACGCCTACGCCGCGCACGACCGGTTCACCGACGGCGACGCCGACGCCATGATCCACGCCGCCCACCAAGCCTGGAAAGCCGACCACGCACGCGGCCTCACGAGCCTGCTGATCGCCGCCGACAACGAAACCGTCCAAGCCCTCAACCTGACCGTGCGGGCAGATCTGATCGAAGCCGGCAAGGTCCGGACCGAAGGGGTGCCGCTGCACGACGGCACCGTCGCCGGCATCGGCGACCGAATCATCACCCGAAGAGTCGACCGCCACCTCCCCGACGGCACCAACCCGAACCCGCACACAGACGAACGCGGCAGGCTCGCCGCAGGCTTCATCAAGAACGGCACCGTATTCACAGTGACCGGCGTGCGCCGCGACGGGACGATCCGAGCCCAAGCAAGTGGCAGCCGGCCCGTCATACTTCCCGCCGACTACGTGACGCAGCATGTCGAGCTCGGCTACGCCGTCACAGCGCACCGCTGCCAAGGCATCACCGTCGACACCACCCACACCCTCGCCACCAGCCGCATGACCCGCGAAGCCTTCTACGTCGCCATGACCCGCGGACGGGCCGCCAACCACGCCTACATCGACACCGACACCTGCCACGGCGACCTCGACAACCTCAGCAATGAACGCGAAACCCGACCCGCCCGAACCATTCTCGAACAAATCCTCACCAACCAAGGCGCCGAAGCCTCCGCCCACACACTGCAAGCCAGACTCGCGTACCAGCGCGAAATCAGCGACCGTCGGGTCACCGCCGAACGCCGCGTTCCAACAGCTAAATCGATGGGAGTAGTCCGATGACCACAATCGACGACCTATGGCGCAGCCAATCGGCAGGCGCCCGGCCGGACCCGATTCCCCCTGCCGGCGGCCGAGCAGATCTCGTCGAACATGTGCTCCTCACAACGCAGGAGGCAGCGGCACTGACGACGTATTCGCCGCACAGCCTCGAGAACCTACGCTCGGCGGGCCGCGGCCCAGCCTTCATCAAAGTCAAAGGCGGCGCCGTCGCTTACCGCCTCTGCGACCTGCTTGACTGGCAAGAAAACCATCGCGTCGGCACACTTGACCAGCTGTAACCCTTACGGCACGCTCATTGAGCCACGATCTTTTCAGCATTCACAGAGTCAAACGCCAAGCGGGCTGCTTTCGCGAGCCCGCGTTTTCGATCTTGCCGCTCCGGCGGAGCCCCGTTGACTGGCTGCTCCGGTCACGAGGTCCACGTCAGCCGGTGAAGTCGGAATGCCTCGACAACGTCCGGGTGCGATCCGTCGAGCATGTCGGTTTGGATGTTCGTCAAGTGACGTGAAGTGTCCGGGTCGTCGTCCCGTTCGAAAATGGCCCAAAGGGGCAATCCATCACCATGTCGGGATTCGAACGCAATACCGTCGAAGACGGTTCGATCCCCATCGTGGAGGTCGTACAGCCAGGCAGCTACCTGCTGGGTGAGTCCCCTCGGCGCTGACAATCGGAGCGCACCGCCATCAATATCGGCAAGTCCCAGGCGTAGCGCCGCCGATAGAAAAACGGTCCTGATGGTTGCGAGCGACTCACGGTCAGTGACCGCGCAATACACGCCGGCAAGCTTCGCGACACTTACCCGACGCTTAGAAAGCCATGTCCGTGGCACCAGTCCGGGTCGAGTCGACGGATATTCATCATCATCGTCAATAGCATCGAGTTCGTCCGCTACGTGAGGATCCGTTCGGAACGGCGCAAGAACCTCAAGCAGGCACGCCAACAGAGTGCTTCCTGCGTAGACCGTACGGAACGATCCACGCGGATCGTCCCAGCGCCCATCGAAGATGCCCAGCGCACCGGTGTACTGCCACGGAGTCCATTGCCAGGGCTCGGGTGCATATCCGATGCGCCACACTCGACCAGGGTCGGCCACTGCGGCCAACGGGCCGTTTTCGGTATCGATAATGTGGCGACCTGTCGGTGCACTCATCCAGTGGCCGCGAACGAACGCGCCGCCGCGAGCACAGTTGCACCAACCTCGTCAATATCACCATCGCGCAAGAGTCGGGCGGGTGACCGATCGTCCAGCTGTGGATTCAGCCCCTGGAGCCACGCCTGCGCAACGGCGGCGTCGTCTCGCTCAGCAATGATCTGCGTCGCTTGGTATGCCAACCTCAGACGCTGCTCTACCGCGGGATCCTGGATCCTCCGAGTGCCTTCGGCCCACTGGCGCACCGCGCGAGTCTCGCGCACGCCCGCCACATACGCGACCAGCTTCGCGCCCAGCAGATCGCGCAGGTCCTTCACCAAGACGGAAGTGTCCAAGCGCATGGCAGCCGCATGGGCGTGCAGTCCCGGACGCTGCGGTGTTGTCGTTGCCATGCCACTATCATCTCAGATCACAACCAAGATCACAATGAGATCCCATGGAGGATCACAGCCATTGCGCACGACAGGGCTTCACTCAACCAAGTATCAGTTTCCGCACCGTTGCCTTCAGCCGCAAAGGATCGTTCGAGAACATGATTCACCTGCGCCGACAGCCCAGCAGTAGAGCCCGAGGACTGCACGCTTACTGCACGAATTGAAACGGAAGAGGCCGGAATTCAGGGGAACCACAAGGAGGTCAAAAAGTGTCGTACTCGCAGTTGAACATGCCTAAATCGAACATTTTCGCAGGTCAGCAGTATTGCGTACAATGTCGCATTTCTAGGTCCGTGCCAGTGTGGGTTCGACTCCCATCGGCCCCACGGGTTCCACCGGGTATGACGGTGCCCGCGGCGCTGAGCGCCATCGCCGCTTACTGCGCGGCCGTTCCACGAAGAAAGCCGTCGCATCCGCTGCGCGGCCTGCAGAGCCGGGCAATCGGATATCAAAGGGGCCCCGGCGCGTCCGGTGATGCATTCTGGACGAATGATCGAGCCCGAGTCGCTTCGCCCGGACTGCGCTCACTGCGCGGCGTGGTGCTGTACGGCGCTTTCGTTCAGCAGGTCCG
>CALANS010000198.1 GCA_937926105.1 uncultured Actinomycetes bacterium
CCACAGCGTGCCGTACTTCCCAGGTGCGTTCACGCCAGGTGAAATCCGGGGCGCCTGGGACTCCGGGTGCACCGCCGTGAAAGTGTTCCCGGCCAGCTCAGTGGGGCCTGGTTATCTGCAGGAGGTTCAACGGCCACTCCCCGAGATCGCGCTGGTACCCACGGGTGGCCTTAGTGTCGACAACGCGCGCGAATACCTGCACGCTGGCGCGGCGTGCCTCGGCATCGGAGGCGGCCTGTTTCAGACCTCGCTGCAATCGGGTGACATGCCGCCCCTCGCCCAACGGTCAAAACAATTACTTAAGGCCATCGGCTATGCCTGATCCGCAACGTGGGGTCGTCACGCTCGGTGAATCAATGGTCCTTTTCGCCAGTACCATGGTCGGCCATCTGTGGGATGCCGGACCGGTGCGGGTCAGCGTCGCTGGCTCCGAATCCAACGTGGCTATCGGCCTACGGCGCCTGGGGCTGCCGGCGACCTGGATTGGCCGGGTCGGCAACGACGACCTGGGCACGATGGTGCTGCGCACTCTGCGAGCCGAAGATGTCACTGTTCTACACACCGTAGATGGCAATCGAACCGGCGTGATGATCAAAACCATCCGGCCGTTCGGTGCCGCGAGCGTCTACTACTACCGAGAGGGCAGCGCGGGTTCGACCCTGTGCGCCACCGATATTCCACCGGACATCATCGCCGCCGCGGGCATGCTGCACATCACCGGCATCACGCCCGCGCTCAGCGTGACCTCGCGCGAGGCGGTGCGCCAATCGGTGGAGATAGCCCGATCTCGCGGAGTACCGATATCCTTCGACGTCAATTTCCGCCGCACTCTGTGGGACGCGGACGAGGCCAGAAAGCCTCTCCTGTTCCTGGCAGAGAATTCCGACATCATATTTGCCGACCTCGACGAGGCGGCGCTCCTGGTCGGAGAAGCATCTCCCACCGAAACGATCGATCGGCTAAGCCGTTTAGGGCCGCGACAGATCGTTCTGAAGCGGGGATCGCGGGGTGTGATTGCATTGATCGATGGTGGCATCTTCGAACAACCAGCCCTCCCGGTCAGCATTGTCGACGGTGTCGGCGCCGGCGACGCATTTGCGGCTGCCTATCTGGCGGGTGAAATACTCGAGATCACCCCAGCTGATCGACTCAGACACGCTGCACTGTCCAGTGCGCTGGTTCTTTCCACTCTTGGCGACTGGGAGGGTCTTCCAACGAGAGCCGAGTTAATGAGCACCGACACCGGTGACGGAACCGTGCAACGATGACGTCATACGAGATACCCGGCCCATGCGGGCCTGCGAGCCCTGCGAAACCCCGACCCCTGAAATGAGGAATAGACTATGAGCAACCACACCGCCGTCACCGCGAGCCAATTACCGCCCCAGGCGGGGCCTTATTCACATGGCATCGTCGCCAACGGGTTTCTCTACACTGCGGGATTCGGCCCACAAGATCGTCACGGCACGGTAGTCGGCGATTCTGTAGGCGATCAGACCCGACAGGTGATGCGAAATATTCTAGCGACCTTGGACGCCCATGGGTTAACCGCAGCGGACATTGTTAAAACGACAGTTCACCTTCAACACCTGACACGCGATTTTGCCGAATTCAATGATGCATATCAGGAATTCCTCACCGAACCCTTCCCAGTTCGAACTACCGTTGGATCGCAATTGATGAATATTCTGGTGGAGATCGACGTCGTCGCCACAGCCGAGTGAATCTCAAGGGAGCCTGATCGAGGTTGAGCAAGTGGGGTTTAGGTTGTTCGAGCCTTACCTGTCACCTCTTTCCGCCCACCGATTTTCAGGCGGTAGGAAACGGCTGTCACCGTGTCGCAGATGACGACGGCCCGCCACTCGCCCAGGACCGACAGCTTCGTCGGGGTGTGGTGCAGAGCTGTCGCGTCGGGCGGGTGCGCGGCACGAATGTCCGCCCTGAGTTCGTCTGCGGAATGCCATTTCGCGGGAAACAGGTCCAGTTTCGACTCGGCGAGATTCCAGAAGCCTTCAAGCGGTGTTTTCCAGGGCCGCTGCCGTGGTCGTCGCGGACGGCACGTTGCGCTGGGGGCCCAGCCCGACGCCCGCTACGACGACCCTTCGAAGATCAGGTTCAGAATTCGTTCCTTCGCATGCCCGAACTCTGCCGAGGTGGTCAGCGCCGCAGTGCGGGGGCGCTCAAAGGGTACGTCGACCACTTCCCTCACTCTGCCGGGCCGTGGACTCAACACCACGATCCGATCTGCCAGGATAAGTGCCTCTTCGACGTCGTGGGTCACGAACACGATCGTCCGCTTGTGATCGCTCCAGAGCTGGGTGAGGAACTGCTGCGCCGACGCGCGCGTCAGGGCATCCAACGCTCCGAACGGCTCGTCCATCAGGAGCACCTTGGGCTCATTGGCCAACGCCCTGGCAATAGCCACCCGCTGCTGCATGCCACCCGAGAGTTCATGCGGATAGCTGTTCGCAAACTCCACCAGGTTGAGCTCCGTCAACAGGTTCTCGGATATGTGACGGCGCGCCTTCGGTGAGGTCCCGCTCAACGACAAACCGAATTCGATGTTGTCGCGCACTTTCAGCCACGGGTACAGGGCATACGACTGGAACACCATGCCGCGTTCCGGCCCGGGGCCTTCGACGATTTTCCCGTCGAGCGACACGGAACCGGCGGTGTTCCGCACCAGCCCGGCCATGATGTTGAGCAGCGTGGACTTACCGCAGCCGGACGCGCCTACTAGGCACGTGAACGAGCTGTCCTCGATCTCCAAGGACACGTTCTCCAGTGCGACCACGTCGCGGCGCTTCGACCGGAATCGATGCGTCACGCTATCCACCGTTATCGAGCTCACCGCTGCGCAACTCTCTCGCTATAGGGGAACAGCCGGACGTAAACGATGCGGAAGATCAAATCCGTGAGCAGGCCCAATGCCCCGATCGTCAGCACCCCGGCGATGATCTCGTCCGTTCGCTGATACCTGCTTGATGCGAGGATCACGTATCCGATGCCTTTGCTCGCGGCCACGAGCTCCGCAACGATCAAGTACGTCCAGGCCCAGCCGAACGCCACCCGCAAGATATCGACGATGCCCGGCAGCGACGACCGCAGAAATACCCGCCAGAAGCCTTGCCACTGTGAGGCACCCAAGGTGTACGCAATCTGCAAGAACTGCCGTGGCGTGTTCGATGCCACGTCCGCGACCAGCAGGACGAGCGGAAAGAACACGCCGATGACGATGACGGCGATCTTCTCGCTCTCACCGATGCCGAACCAGATGATCAATAGTGGGATGAATGCCGAGGCCGGCATGTACCGCGCCGCTGCGAAGATAGGTTCGAGTGCAGACTGGATGGCCCGAAATGCGCCAATCCCTATCCCGATCGGGATCGCCACTGCCGCTGAGATACCGAATCCCGCGAGGATCCGCCCGAAGCTCACCGCGATGTCGGACAGGAAGTCCTTGTGCAGGATCAGTTGGACGAACGCGTCGGCCACGGCCGTCGGAGTCGGCAGGAAGAATGCACTGACGAAGCCGCCGTACGTGATCACGGACCATATGAGCACGACGGACGCGAGGCCGGAAACTGCGAGGATGATCGACGTGCGTCGCGCGATGGGCATCTGCATGACGAAGATGGCGGGCCGCTTCGGCGGGCGCCCAGCCGCCCGCCGACCCCTGGCAGGAGTCAGCGAACGGCCGGGCGTTTCGTCCGTGTGTGACAACTCAGCTCGCATTCTTCACTAATTCGGCGGAGATCACCGTGGAGGCGTCGGCCATGCTGTCGATGATCCCGGCGTTCTTCCAGAAGTCGGATGCGCTTTCGAATACCGTGTACAGCGTCCCGGTGTCGGCGTCAGGATCGAAGTACTTCTTGTTGTCGGCCGAGGTGAAGAAGTGCGTCGTCGGCAACAGGCCCTTCAGATCGTCGACGCTGATCCCGTTGGCGTCGGCTATGATCTGATTCGCCTCGTCGGGGTTGGACTCGATGAATGCGGCCGCCTCTGCCAGAGCGTCCACCACGGCCTGCGCGGTGGCCTTGTTGTCGTCCAGGAACCCGCGCTCGAAGCCGAGTGTGTCGGCGAGGATCGTCGGATACTTCTCCGTGCTGACCAGCACATGTCCGTTCGTATTCTGCTTGACGGCGTTGGTCAACCAGGGCTCCCACGTCACGGCGGCGTCGATCTGCCCTGCGGCGAACGCCGCGCCCGCCTGGTCAGACGTCATATTAACCTCTGTGACGTCGGCCAAGGACATGTCGTTCTGCGCGAGGATGTACGCCAAGAAGAACTCGCTGGTGGAGCCCTGGCTCACGCCGACCTGCTTCCCTGCCAGGTCCGCGACCGACGCGATGGACTTGTCGGCGAGGATCCCGTCGCCACCGGTCGAGGCATCCATCGCCCAGACCTGCACGGCGTCGACTCCTTGGGGAATCACATGTGCCCAGGTGTCGGGCGTGGTGAGAGCGGCGTCGATCTGGCCGGCCTTCAGCGAGTTGATCCGCTGCGTGGGATCTTCGATGGGGACCAGCTCGACGTCGACGCCGTGTTCTTTGTAGAACCCCTTGGTCTCCGCCACATGAGCGGGGGCGAAACCGAGCCAGGACGACAACCCGATGCGGACGGTCGTGGTCTTGCTCGGACTCGGACTCGAGTCCGATATGGACGACGAGCTCGACGACGCACTCGCCGGCGAGCTCGATTCGCTGCCGGACGGCGCAGGAGATTCGTCTCCGGCAGTGCCGCCGCTGGAGCAGCCGGCGACGACCATCGCGGCAGACGCGCATACGGCGAGAAGTGCGATGCGGAACGTGTTGCGGTTCATTGCATGTCCTTTCGGAGCGTCGGAAATGCTGCGCGGTGTCGGTGCGACTAGGGCCGCACGGTTCCCGACCTGTCGTACATACGAGTCAGTAATCGGGCGACGGTGATCTGCTGAATTTGGCTTGTCCCTTCGTAGATGCGGAGGATGCGGCTGTCGCGGTAGAGTCGCTCGATCTCGAGCTCGGTGGTGAACCCATAGCCGCCATGGACCTGGAGCGACGCGTCCACTGCCTTGGAACAGTTCTCGCTCGCCACGTACTTGGCGATCGATCCGGCATGCCGGACGTCCTCGCCCCGGTCGCGCGCGGCGGCGGCGTCATAGGCGAGTGAGCGCCCGGACCGCACCCACGCGTCGATATCGGCAAGAAGCATTTGCACCGCCTGCAGGTCGCGGATGGGTGCGCCGAACTGAACCCGTTCGCTCGCGTACTTGACGGCGAGATCGAGCGCGCGCAGGCCAACACCGCTGGCGATCGCCGCGACGTCGATCCGTGCGCTGTTCAGCGTTTCCAGTGCGATGCGGCTGCCCCCGCCCACGTCACCGAGCACCGCGTCCTCGCCGACGGTGACGCCGTCCAGCGTGATCTCGTAGGCATGCTCCCCGCGGATGCCGAGCTTCCCGATCGGGCTGGAGAAGGTCAGCCCGGGATGGTCCGAGGGCACGATGAACGCCGTGATGCCTCGAATTCCCGCCTGCGCGTCCGTCTTCGCAAAGAAGATGATGCTGCGCGATTCGCGTGCGTTCGAGATGAAGGTCTTGTGTCCGCGCAGTTCCCACGCGCCGCCGGCTCGTCGCGCCACAGTGCGAATACCGGATATGTCGGATCCCGCATCGGGTTCGGTCAGTGCGAACGCGAACCGGTGACTCCCGTCGGCCACTCCCGGCAGGTACCGGTCCTTCTGCTCGTCGGTTCCGAAGGCGCGAATCGATTCCATCCCCAGGTAGTGGCCGGCCAACACCGACGCCAGTGACGCGTCAGCGTAGGCGACCTCTTCGATCGCCATCACCTGGGTGACCATGTCCAGCCCCAGCCCACCGAACTCCTCGGGGACCGTGATGCCCATGGCTCCCAGGTCCGCCAAGGCGGCGACCAGCTCGGCGGGATGTCGAGCCTCTCGGTCGCGGTCGGCGGCACCGGGCATCACGCGGTCGCGGCAGAAGTCCCGCAGCACGGCCTGGAAATCCCGGGTCGATTCATCGAAAGGCGTGACCATGATGACCCTCCCCCGTCCGCACCGGCTCGGCCAGCAGTTTGGCGAGCAGATCGTTGTGCTGCCCCAGCCGCGGGGCGGGATCGTCGGTGGAACGCATCCCGGCGAGGTGGAACGCGTTCGCGAGCGTCCGGAAACCGTCGGCCTCGGTTCGGACCAGGCCGCGCGCCGCTGCGTGCGGATGCGCCAACGCCTCCCGTACTCCCAGCACGGGGGCGCACGGGATTCCCGCCGCGCCGAGCAGCGCGATCGCATCGTCACGCGTGAACGTCGACAGCCAGCCCTCGATGGCTTCACGAAGTTCGTCGCGGTGGCGGCCCCGCACGTCGTCGGTGACAAACCGCGGATCGTCGGCCCACTCGGGATGGCCGGCCGCCTGGGCGAACCGCACGAACAGCGAATCGTTCGCGATGGCGATCGCCACCGGTTTGTCGTTGGTGGCAAATGTCCCGAACGGCGCGCTGATGGCGTGGTGGCTACCGGTCGGTTCGACGACATCATCCGTCATCAACGCCCGCATCGCCACGGATTCGAGCATCGACACGAGTGCGTCGAACATCGCAATATCGATATGTTGTCCGACGCCGGTCGTCTCACGTTGGCGTAGCGCCGCAAACGTGGCGATGGCGGCGTACTGGGCCGGAATCATGTCGCCGATGCTCACTCCGACCCGGACTGGCTCGCCGCCGTCCGGACCGGTGACGGACATGATGCCCGACATGGCCTGCACGATCAGGTCGTACGCGGGCATCTGCGACAGCGGCCCGTCCTGGCCGAATCCGGAGATACTGACCACGATGAGTCGCGGGTTGATCTCCGCGAGCGCCTCGGGTCCGATCCCGAGCCGGCTCAGGACGCCGGGCCGGAAGTTTTCGATGAGCACGTCGGCGCGGGCGGCCAGTCCACGCAGCGCCTGCAGCCCCGTGTCGGATTTCAGGTCGAGCGTGAGCCCGCGCTTGTTGCGATTGAGCAACCGATGGTAGCTGCTTTCGCCGTCGTAGAACGGGCCGAAATGCCTGCCGTCGTCACCCGTCTCGGCTTCGATCTTGATGACGTCGGCGCCCAGGTCGGCGAGGATCCGGCCGCAGAACGGGCCGGACAGGACACGACCGAGATCCAGGACGCGAACCCCATCGAGCGCGGCGCCCATCATGACGCGCCCTCCGGTGTTCCGCCCAGTAGCACCGGGGTCAAGTCGCTCTCCGCGACGACGTCGAGCGCCTCGCGGTAGCCGGCGTCGGCGTGCCGGATCACGCCGATGCCGGGGTCGGTCGTCAGGACCCGACGGAGTTTGTCGGCGCATTCGTCCGTACCGTCGATCACGAGGGTGACTCCGGCGGAGATCGTTCCGCCCATGCCGCTGCCGCCGCCTTGGTGCACGGCGACGAGTTCGGCTCCACCCGAGGCATTGAGCAAGGCGTTCAGGATCGGCCAGTCGGCGATGGCGTCGCTTCCGTCGAGCATCCCTTCGGTCTCGCGGGTGGGTTGTGTCACCGCACCGGTGTCCAAGTGGTCGCGCGTCAGGGTCACCGGCGCGGTCACCTGGCCGCTGCGGACCATCTCGTTGACCATCAGCCCGAACTGCAACCGCTGCCCGTAGCCGAACCAGGAGCTGCGTGCCGGTAGGCCCTGGTGGGGCACGGCGGTCCGGGCGACCTCGATCCAGCCGGTGATGGTGGAATCGTCGGCGAATTCGGTGAGGATCGCGTCGTCGATGCGACGGATGTCCGCTGGATCGCCCGACAGCGCCACCCAGCGGACGGGGCCCTTTCCGCGGCAGAAGCTGGGACGAATGTAGGCCTTGACGAAACCGTCGAAGTCGTTGGCGCGCTTGTATCCTGCCCGTTCCGCCTGCAGCCGGATTGCGTTTCCGTACTCGAACACCACGGCCCCGGCGTCCTGCGCGGCCACCATCGCTTCGACGTGTCGCGCGACGGTGGCGTAGGCCAGTTCCTCATAATGCTTCGGGTCGTCACGACGCATGGTCTCGACCTCCGCGGCGGTCAACCCCACCGGCACGTAGCCGTCGCGCATGTCGTGTGCGGAGGTCTGATCCGTGACGACGTCCGGGTGCACGTCCGACGCGAGTATCGAGGGAAGCACCTCGGCGGCATTGCCCTGCAGGCCGATGGACAGACCGCGCCGCTCGGACATGGCTTCCCGTGCCCACTCGAGGGCTTCGTCCAGATCCGTGGCGCGGCGATCGAGATACCCGGACTCGATGCGCTTGTCGATCTTGGCGTCGTCGAATTCGACGACAAGGGCGACGGCGCCATGCAACTTGATCGCCAAGGGCTGTGCGGCGCTCATGCCGCCTAAGCCGGCTGTGACGACGAGACGTCCCTGCAGCGACCCGTCGAAATGCCGATGCGCTACCGCTGTAAAGGTCTCGTAGGTCGTCTGGACGATGCCCTGCTGCCCGATGTATTGCCAGGCTCCCGCCGTGTATTGGCCGTAGGAGATCAGTCCACGATCGCGCAAGTCGAAGAAGGTCTCCCAATCGGCATAGTTGCCGACGAGGTTCGCGTTCGCGATCAGCACCCGTGGGCTGTGCGCCGCGGTCCGGAATCGCGCGACGGGCTTGCCGGACTGCACGACCAGCGTCTCGTCGTCATGCAAGTCTTTCAGCGCCGCGACGATCGCGTGAAAACTGGGCCAGTTCCGTGCCGCCTGGCCACTGGCCGCGTAGATGATCAGGTCCCGCGGGCGCTCCCCATTGTGGACTGTGTTTTCCAGCATGCGCAGGATTGCCTCCTGCCGCCAGCCCCGGCACCGCAGCTCGCTGCCCGTCGCGGGTCTGACTTCGATCGGTCCTGTGTTCATGACGTCGTTCCTCACTTGTAGAGCAGCGATGGGATCGCTTGGGACCGTGTCGAGGACACCGGGGATGACGAACTGTGTGCGAGATGGCCGGCGGTGATGACGGAATCCACGAGGTTGGTGCCGAACTGGTTGATCACGAGTTCGTGGCTCGGCACAGACCACACGACCAGGTCCGCTCGTTTCCCGGGCGCGATACTTCCGATCCGGTCGGCACGTCCCAGCGACGCCGCGGCATTGATGGTGGCCGCGTGCCAGATCTCCGCGTAGCTGAGCCGGTACAGCCGGGCCGCGGCCTGCATGGCCGTCTGCATGGACAGGTTGGGGCTGGATCCCGGGTTGTAGTCCGTGGCGAGGGCCACCAGCGCGCCGGCATCGACCAACGATCGAAATCGCTCGGCGAGCCAGGGCTGCGGCGCATTCGTCCATCCGCTCGCGGAGGGCTGCTTGACCAGGGAGAAGGTGTGGTAACTGACCGTGGGCAAGATGATGGCGGCCGTCGCTGCGCCGGCCAGCGCGGAGATTCCACGGTCCGACACGTACTCCAGGTGGTCGGCTGAGAACGCGCCGGCTTCGGCGGCGAATTCGGCGCCGGCCAGTGGCCCGGTCTGGTCGGCGTGGACCCGGAGGCCGAACCCGTGGTCGCTCGCGGCCGTCGCGATCCGGAGGCACTCCGCCACGGTGAATCCGGTCGGGTCGCAGCACACGTCGCAGAACTCGGCCAGCGGTCGGGCGGCCGCCATCGTGTCGATGACTTCGTCGACGAACGCGGCGTGCCTCTCGCGACCCGGGCTGACGTGCGCGCCCAGGTACGTGGGCACAACTGTCAGGCTGTGTCGCGCCCGGCCGACCGCCTCCAGTAGGCGGACTTCGTCACGAGCGGTTTCCCCATAGCCGGATTTCACTTCGGCCGTGGTCGTCCCGTGTGCCAGCATCACGTCGAGTCGACGGGTGATTCCTTCGGTCAGCTCCGCTGTGGTCAGCGCCCCGGTCGCCCGCCTCGATACGCTCACTCCGCGTTCGATGGAACTGTCCGGCTCAATGCCGAGTACGGCGGCCTCCCACTCGACGTGACGGGTGCCGCCGTGCACCAGGTGCGTGTGTGGGTCGATGAGCCCAGGGCTCACCAAACGTCCTGTCGCCGTGATGGTTTCGCGGCCGACGTAGCGGTTGTCCAGGTCCTGGGTCGGTCCGACAGCGACGATCGTCCCTCCGTCGACGGCCACCGAACCGTGCGGGAGCACCTGCATTGACGACATGCTCGACCCACGTGCGCCGGCGTCGCCGGGCACGTGGCAGGTGACGACCTCGCTCGCGTCTCGGACGAGCAGGTCGACGGTCGTGGGACCTTGCGAACTGGACAGCGCGACCTCCGCGTGACATGGTTAAAATGAAAACCGGTTGTTGACAGATGAAAGCACACGGAGGCCGACGTGGCAACACCTCAGCAGAACCACGAGGCGCCGAAGCAGGGGTCCACGAGATCGGTGGAACGTGCGTTGACGCTTCTGGTGGGAGTGGCCACCAACAACGGCATCAACCTCGTCGAGCTCGCACGCAACTCGGGCCTGTCGCCGGCGACCGCACTGCGGTTGCTGCGAACGTTGGAGGCCGCCGACTTCATCCGTCGCGACGAGGCCGGGGCCTATTTCGGCGCGAGCAAGCTCGTCCAGATAGCCGTCAACTCAATGAACAACAACCCGCTGTACCGGATCGCAGAGCCCCACCTGGAGGAGCTGCGGAACGAGTTCGACGAGACGTCCTACCTCGGCGTCCCCGGCCCGAGGGAGACGGTCCTCTACGCCCGTCTCGCCGAGGCCGGCCGGGCAATCCGGCATCAGGCGTGGCTCGGACAAACGGTCCCGTTGGTCGGCACGGCGATCGGAAGCGCACTGCAGGGATCGGTCGACGGTTCCGGCTTCGTCTTGCAGCGACAGACGATCGAGGATGACGTCACCGCGATCGCCGCGCCGATCAGGTGGATCGACGGCACCATCGCGGGAGCCATCAGTGTGGTCGGTCCGAGCTACCGCATCGACGACGCTCGCGCCGCGGAGATCGGGGCGAGCGTCGCCCGGCATGCCGCGCTGCTGCGCGCGGAACTCAGCGGCACGGACTCGCCGGCGAATCCGGTCGATGCCCATGTCTCGTAACAGCCCGACATCCGCACCGGACGGCCCTGTGCCCACGACCGCATCGGGCGGCCCGCTGCCCGTGACCGAATATTTCGACGCATGCCGAAGGCGCAGCGTTCACTCGGGTGAAAGGAGACGACATGGCCTCGGAAGTCGCCGATAGTGTCGATAACGTCGCCGCTCGGCAGGTGCTTGCCTACCTCGCCGAGCACGAGGACGAACATGTGGCTTTCCTGTCCGATTTCTTGCGGATTCGTAGCGTCTGGGGGCGCGGGCCGGAGTTGACGCAGGCGGCGGGGATGCTTGCCGAGAGCCTGCGAAGCGTCGGCGTTCCTGCAGATTTGACGCGCTGCGGAACCGACGGGATGCGCAACGTCCAGGCCGCGTTCGGCCCGGCGACCGGCGACGGGTTGATCTTCAACGGCCACATGGAGGTCTACCCTCCGTCGACGTCGTGGACGCGAGACCCGTTCGGCGGTGAGGTGGACTCCGGACGCATCTACGGGGTGGGCGTCTCGGACATGAAGGCCGGCACCGTGGCGATGACGATGGCCGTCAATGCTTTGGCCGCCACCGGTTTTCAGCCGGCACGCGCCATCACGATCTTGGCCGTCCCGAATCATTACGAGGGCGGCGAGGGGACTCGTCAGGCGCTTCGCGATGGGCTGGACGCGCGGTTCGCGATCAATTGCGAGCCGAGTGACATGAAGGTGCTCGACGGCCAGCGCGGAATCGCGTACGTGCACGCCCGGGTCCGGGGCCGCGCGTCGCACACCACGGCCTTGGACGTCGGGGTCAACGCGATCGAGCGGGCCACCCGATTCATCCGCGAGGCGTTGGACGCTCCCATCACCGATCGCGACGGCGCCACGGTTGACGCCACGAAGGTGTGCAACGTCGCGCAGATCTCGGGCGGGGTGGTGCACAACCTGGTGCCGGAGTTCTGTGACGTCACTTTCGACGTCCGCTTTCCGCCCGAGCAGGACGACCAATGCGTGCTTCGGGATTTCCGGGCGGCGATCGATCGAGCGCTGAGCGACCATGACGAGTTCCCGGTCGAGCTGTCGCTCGAGGACACGTGCGCGAAGAACCCGCGAAGTTCGTTGCGAATCCCGGCGGACGCCACCATCTTGTCCACGTTGGAACGCGCGCACCGGTATTCGGCCCACGCCGACCCAGGCCGCGATTTCCACAAGGCGTGGCCCGATACGCCGATCTTCTGGGAGGCGGGCATCGAGGCCGCCACGTACGGTCCCGGGTCGATGGACTGTTACTGGGATGACGAATCGGTGTCGATCGAGGACTATCTCACTGCTATCCGCACGTACGCCATCGCGGCGCTCGAGTTGACGGCCTGATCGGAGGAAGTGCTTCATGGTGACGGACACCCCTGATCTCGACGTGGCTCGCGCCGCCGGGACGGATGCTGCTCAAGACCTCATCGACGTCGTGCAGGTGTGTCGCGACCTCATCCGGTTCGACACGTCCAATCCTGGCCAGCTGGAACGGCCCGCCGCCGAATATGTCGCTTCGCGGATTGCCGACTGCGGACTGGAGCCGACGCTTCTGGAGAACGCACCGGGACGGACTAACGTGGTCGTCCGTGTCGCCGGTGAGGATTCGACGCTGCCCGCCATGCTGGTGCATAGCCATCTCGACACGGTTCCCGCTGTGGCGGACGAGTGGACGCACCACCCGCTGAGTGGCGAGATCGTCGACGGCCAGATCTGGGGTCGCGGTGCGGTCGACATGAAGAACGCCGTCGCCATGTACCT
>CALANS010000199.1 GCA_937926105.1 uncultured Actinomycetes bacterium
AGCCGCAGGTGCTGTCCTGTTTGTCCACTGTGCCCGGCGCCGAGGGACGTTCGGCTGTCGGGCAGTGTGGCACAGCCGACGCTTCCTTTGCGTCAGTCAAGCCCTTACATCTTCATTGTTAGTGGGCTGTTACCGGCGATTGCTACCGTGACCTCGACTTCGCCGATACGCGCCGCGGCAACGTGGAAGCTTCCCTATTCTGCCGGGCGTCGACTGAGCCGCAATTGGGTGCCTCGCGTCGGCTAGTGGCTGACTGAGGAGAGCAACTTTGCGGAAAATGACTGAGCGGGTCGCGATGCGCCCGGCGCCGACGCGATTGGTGCGATTCGGCCCGGCACGTCGAGCATTCGCGCTCATTCTTGCCTTTGTCCTGGTGATCACAGGTCTGTCTTTGGTGCTGCCCGCTCCGCAGGCATCCGCGGCTCCACTCGATGTTCATGTCGGCTCGAATGTCGTGAATGGCAAGATGGTGATCACGCGTCGCATTGAGGTGCCGTTCACCACGATCGAGCGATGGGAAGACAACGTCATCGCCGACGGCTCGATGGCTGGCTTCCATCATTGCCAGCAGGTCGTCATCCGGAAACTTGATACCGAATTCTTGAGCGGATTGACCAACAGTGCGTGGGCCGGCTACCCGAACGGGGCCTACGTACCTTCCAAGATTGGGGTCTTCGCGCCGCTCGCGCCGGACAGCTACGCAACACGCAACGTCGTCGACCTAGCGGAATTGAGCCAAACGGCCGACTACGACTACGGCACCGGGCTGGGCATCGTCGCGTCGAGTTATGCCACCACGCTCAGAGACGGGTGCTCGCACATCCGCCAGCCGGTCGGCAACTACGTGGTGCCGATCGTCGGGATGGACGCCTGGGACACCGCGGTCGAAGTGGATATCACCGCCGTGGGTGGCAGTACGGGCCGCTACTCCTTCAAGGCCCGCGCGGAGCACCCGGTAGTGGCGGACGTCGACTTCACTTACGAGTGGGTATTCGAGGGAGGGCCGTCCGCCAACGGCAGCACCGAGGCGGGCGCCGATGTCGTCGGGAACTTCACCGCCACCGATCCGACGAGCAGGAATTTCCGGCACTGGGAGCTTTCCGTCCGCGATGACAATGGCCACGAGATCGCCTTCCGCGAGGGGTGGCTGCAGTCGCTGGACGTGTCCCTTACCCGCCCCGACACCGACCCAGTGCATGTGGGCGACACATTCTCGGTGACGTTGACGGTTTCTGCGCCGGCCGACAACCCCGGCAGGCTCACGGCGGTGACGCCGGTGACAACCGATATCGTTTTGCCGGATTGGATCGAGCTCGTCGACGGCGACCTGCCTGGCGACTTCATTCTCGAGCCGGGCGCATCACAGACCGCAACGTTCACGCTGCGCGCCACTGTGGTCGAGACTGGTGAGCTGGTTGCGACTTGGCGCGCCCAGGATGCGGCCGGTGGAACCGTCGAAGGCATTGGTGTGCTTTCCGTGAAATCCGTCGGCACTTTTGGCGGCGAGTGGTTCCGCACGGACAACCTCGGTGATTCGGTCCGCCAAGGAGACACGGCCCCGATTCGGTTACGTGTGGAGAACGAGACTGACCAGCCGCTGACCGAGGTGGTGATGACGGAGGTCAGCGTCACCGAGCCTGCGGAGGAGGAAGCGGACGAGGGCGACGACTCAGGCGAACCCGGCGAGGACGGCGACGACGCGACGGAGGGCGTCGGCGGGGCGAAACTGACGCCGCAGCCGGGCGGGCTGCGGGGAAGTCTCGGCGCAAGCGGAATCGAAGCACTGGACTTCTTGGACTTCACCCTCGAGGGCGTTCAACCAGGGGAGATCGAGCTTTCCGCGACGTTCACGGGCAAGGATCCGGCGGGCAATACCGTTACCGGCACCGTCGTCGAAACCTGGCAGGTGATCGAGCGCCCGCTCAAGGTGGAGGTGACGCCGCATCTGCGCAAGGCCGACGGCACGCTTCCCGAACTCAACATGGACAACGACGGGAACGGCCGTATCGACCTCGATGACCATCGTTTCGACGTCGACGTCAAGATCAGCAACGATGCCGACGAACCCGTGACCGATCTGGCGTTCTTGGACGCGGCGGAGCCGGTGGACTGGTCGAACAATCTTGTCGACGAGGGCCAGGGTGCGCCGAAGTTGAAGTTGCTCGGGGTGCGCGGCGACCCGATCACCGGTCCCGAGGGCGAACCGGTCAAAGGCCCCATCGAAGAGTTGAACGTGGACATCCCGGATCTTGCCGCCAGGGGTGAAGCCGGCGACTCGTATACGGTCACTTTCGTTTATGAGGCCACCGGTGAGCTCGACGCCGACGGCCAGTCGGTGGTCGACGGGAAGATCGGCGAGCGCGGGGTGCGCGGCTCGGGTTCGGCGTCGGTGAAGTTCGCCTCGGGTTTGCTGCTGGAGTTTTCCTCTTGGTTGAAGGAGCCGACCCGGCTGACGACCTCGGGTCAGGTCGTCCGCATGGGCGGGTATCTGAAGAACCTCGACGAGGACAAGAAGGACGCGAACGGGAACGTCACGAAGAAGGGCCGTTCGATCGCGCTGTGGATCACGCCGGTCACCGAGGGCAATGCCGGCGGCGGGTATCTGGTAGAGCGAGAAGGTGGCCGGACGCCGCTCGGTGCCGAGTTCTTGGAACTCGCTCCGGGCCAGCGAATGGATCTGCACGGAATATTGGTGACTCGGCCGATGCTCGTCCGCACCGACGCGCATGTGGAGTATCGGATCTCCGCCTGGAACCTCCCAGAGGCGCCCGGTGATCAGGCCATCCCGATCGAGGATGAGCGCATCGACCTGGTGGAAAACCCGGACGAAGGCTGGGGTCCCGCTCACGATCAGCGCCTTCAGTTCGCCGATGTCGGCAAGCAGGATCTGAAGGCCTGCGAGACGCATCTCTACGACGCGATCGTGACCTGCAACTTCTACGAAGGTTTGGTGAGCCTCCTCACGAGCGTCCCCGACGCAGCCAAGATGGCCAAGTCCGGGTTGGAGCAGTTCGGACAGGCCACGTACTGGGTTGGCTCCTGGGCCATGAAGCAACTGGGCGACATTTCCGCCGCCTTGGACAAGGATCCGGCGGCGCAGGCGCGCCTTGCAGCCGAGCTTCGAGTGCAGCTGTCCACCTGGTACGACCTTTCGATACTCGCCGGTGATGCCGGTACCGCTGGAGCGGCCGCGCTCGCGGATTTCATCCACCAGACAAATACGGTGATCAACGAGGGCGATACGGAAGCTGCCCTCGCATGGGTGGCTAACTTCGCGGGAGAAAACCCCGACCTGCTGATCGGCGGGGTCTTCAAGGCTCGCGCGCTCGCGGCGATGGGTCAATCCGCGCTACGTGGTGAGGTCCGGTCGGCTGCCGGCACGATCGTGCGTGAAGCGGTCGAGACCGAGGCGCAGCTCGCCAGTCGGCGGCTCGCCACCGAGATCGATCTGGCCGTCGCGCAAGGGCTGGATCCCAAGACGCCGGCAGTCTTGAAGGGAGGTTTGGATGTCACCGATACCCCGAAGGTGTGGCGGGACGTGTATGGCGCGGCCCGTGATGACGTGCAGAAGATGCTGAAGATCGCCAAGGAGGAGGGCGTGCTCATCGCCTTCCGGTCTCGTAGCCCGATTTCCATCAAGCTGCTCGAGGAAGGTCTTGCCTGGCTGAAACCGCAGTCGGTGAAGGCCAAGACCGTCAGCGCGATCGACATCAAGTACTTGGGCTTCCCCGAGGACGCGCTCGGCAAGGTGGTGATGGTTCAGCCGCCGTTCGGCGCGCGGCTAACCGGCGACGCGCTGGAGGTCGCCTTGGACGCTCACATGTCCAAGCTGAAGGTGAAGCACGTCGAACTGTTCGACCAGGTGCATGCCGCCGAGGTCCGTGACCGGCTGAAGATGCGCGCGAACAAATACCACGAGCATCTGGCCGAGTGGATCGATTACGCCGAGAACGGTATGCCGGTCGGTTTCGAGTACTCGAAGAACGGGGTCACCTCCGGGCGTGACGTGAGCGAACTGCGCAACGTGAAGCTCGAGGTCAGTCAGGTCGAGAATCCCGTGGGCGGCGAGATGTTGACGCGGATCGACCTCAAGGTCGCGGGCGCGAACGGCACGGACTTCCGCTACCTGACCGGCGATATCGATATCGTCGGGTTCTTCAACCTCGACCGGTCGCCGATCATGGACGCTGCGATCCGGGAAGCGCTCTACGAGAAGATGCGCTCGCTGGTCGGTATGCAGCACGGCGAGACCATGACGTGGGATCACCAGAAGCGGGCCGAACTCCTGCGCGAGCACGTCGGCGACAAGGCCGAAACGCTTTTGGTCGCATCCCCCGACGAGCGGCTCTACACCTCCGTGCTCGACGAGAAGAAGTCGTCGGCAGTCGCGCCTGGTGGCAACTTCGGCGACACCTTCACTCTGCTCGACGGGCCACCGAAGGAACTCAAGAGCCCCGCACGTCCGCGCGGCCCGGCCGCGAGCGGGATCCTCACCTCCCTGGCCGACGTGGCCCGATCGAACCTGCAACGCCCCGAGCGCTACCTGCTGCCGGCAAATATCGTGAAACTGCTGACGAGGAACGGGCAGCCGATTGCGACCAGCGGCAGCCAGTCCAGCACCGCCACCCCGCTGGTCGTCCGGCCCGACGGAAGTATCGACATCTACCAGCCCGCCGCCGAAACACCACAACCACTACGGTCACGATCTGCCCTGCAGGCGATGGCACTGCACGCGACGGTGGCGTCCGCGATGGTGCCCGGCTCGCCGTCGACGCTGGCCGCGTCGCGCCGCGGCGGGATGCTGCTCAGTGCCCCGGATGCGGGGCTTATCGCGGCGAAGGCCGCGCTGGGCGACAACGACCCGTTCACGGCACGGCCCGCGATCGGCGCCGCGGGCGGCACCTGGCGGACCGTGAGCCTGGACGAGGCACTCGCCCTGGACACACCCGGAGTGCTGAACCTGCCGGTACAGTCCTGGACCGACGCCTCAGCCCTGGCCGGGGAGAAGACCCTCTCCGTGCTGACCCCCGGCGATCTCGGTGTGCTACCCGGCGATTGGTTCCAACCGGGAGACACCGTCGTGGTGGACCCGGGTGGCGCCTATGAGCAGATGCTGACCGTCAGCGGCGTCGACGGCCACGTGTTGACCTTCAGCGTTCCGCTGATCAACCGCATCGATGCGGCAGTCCAAGTGCTACACCTGCGAGCAACCTCCCGCGGAGGCGAACCGGGCACCGGATCGATCCCGGGAAACGCTGCAGACGGGATCGACAACGCCCGGGTTGATGGGGCCGACACCGGCCACCCCGGACCGAGCAGCGGGCCTCCCAGTGCGAACAGTGGACAGCCCGCAGACGTCGCGATCGCTGGGAAATCGCAGTCACGGCCACAAACGTCGAACAACGCGATCGGAAGCGCCGACGTGCTCGCGCGCACCGGACTCAACGTCGCCGAGCTGATGCGACTAACACTGCTGCTGATGATCGCCGGCGGGTTTGCGCTCTGGCTCGCCGAGCAGAACTGGCAACCGAGAGACCGCCGCCCCGACTGATCACATTGCGCCGCATGTCTCATCCGAGCGCAGTTCTCGCGCTGGGCGCATTTCCGATTGCCGATCGGCTTTCGGGGCTCTTCGTATTTGAGGGTGTAGTCGGTTTCGCGTGATTCGTCTGGTTGGTGGC
>CALANS010000200.1 GCA_937926105.1 uncultured Actinomycetes bacterium
CAGCTCAGTAATCAAAGCCATCCGAGGTGTCTCAAGCAAGGTTGACAGAGAGGGTTTCGGCGAGCCAGGCGATCTCGCCACAGAAGGCGGACCCGGCCGGCACATCCCAGAACCGCTGCGCGATGCAGGGCGCTGGTTCCGTTCCATTCCGATGAGTGAGCCGAAAGAGGAATGCAGCCATGGACTGCCGAGTCACTACCGCAACGGGACCGAATGTTCCGTTGGCCCTCCCCTCGGCAATCCCCGCCCCTGCAGACCATTCGATGGGTCCGCAAAATCCACCGGCTCGAACATCCGTGAACAGGCGAATCCTGCCGGTACACCTTGGGTCATCTGTACCCGAGAGCGCGAATCGACGAAGGAAGGCGGCCATGGCCTGCCTGGTCAGCACAGCGCGTGGGTGAAAGCCCGGGAGATCCTGTCCGGCGTCCGGATAGCCGCGCGTCACGCCGGTCGACGCCAACCAAGTAATCTCCGCGCAGAACTGCGTATCGGCGGGAACGTCCCAGAATTCGCCTCCGGCGCAGTCGGAAGCAGCAAGAGGCCGGTGTGCAACGGGTGTGGCATCTGTCGCCGATGCAACCGGGGGCTGGGCGAGCATCGCTATCGCCACGACGAGCGCCGCCAACCTAATCAGCGTCGGCCGCGAGCGTGCATGGCGCGTTCGAACGTTACTCGATGGCCTGTCAGATCCCACTGGCGTGAACATTGCGTAGACAATACCCCTGTCGTACCTAACGCGCGATATTTCTTATTCGAGCAGGATCGCATCACCGACCGAAGTGTCGTCGTTGTCGCGGCCCCCGACGAACAGGCCGGCGAGTAGCAGGCCGCACTGGGCCGGGCCTGCTGGTTCCAACGACACATCAATCCGGCAGCTACGGCATTGCCGGGCCCGGTTCTCGGCCCAGCAACACGGCTCTCGTCACCGGCGCCGACCCGTACCGGCACACACCGCTTTCCTGGCGGCCAAACGCGCTATAGGGTCCCTATCGCCAATGGATGGGCCCGGCCGCTGCTAGTGGATGCCGTATCCGACTTCGCTTGCGGCATCTGCAATCACACGCCACACGTACGGGTTCGTCAGCGGCCGCGCGAACTGCGGCCGTGGCGGGATCGAGCCCACGGATCTCTCGAACAGGGTCACGACCGTCCGGCCGGTCATCGTCGAAGGCGACAGCAGTCCATCGACGTCGGTCCATGCCTGATGGATGGCCCGCGACCATGCGCGGCATGTGGCCCTCGGTGCGGCAAACAGCGAGTGCGCGGCACCGTTGCGCAACGCCCAGCCGCCGGTGAGGTCCAGCAGCCGCAGTGGCCGGACGGGCTCCCACGCGGCCAGCTGCATACCGGGAGCGGCATGAACAGCCCGGGAACCCTGAAACACCTCGGCAACACAGGTGGCCATGTCGTGGCCCGCGTAGATGACTCCGAATCCGGCGTGCGATCCGACCGGCAGCGGATGCGGGTCGAAGCGCGCGGTGTGCAGCGGGCCGAACGCTCGGAAACCGTTCCACGGTAAGGCGTGCGGCCCGCCGACCCGGTGGATACGCCACAGCACGGTGGTATCGGTGACGACATCGCTGTCGAGACGGGTGAGCTGGTTGGATGGCCGCTGCGGGTTCTTCGGGCGGCCTACCACCGGTCCAGTTCGCCGATCAGCTCTGCCACCAACTCCGGGCTGCCACCGGAGAGCAGGAACGCAATGGGAGTGTCGCCGCCCAGGTCGTCCTGCGGAGTAGTCATCATGCCCTCGACACTGAGCGGGTGCGCGTCGGTCGGGATCGCTGCGACCACGGTCGACAGGCCGGGCAGCAACTGACCGCTCTGAATCTGCCAGGACGGGATGCGCCGGCCACGGCGCGGCAGCGCCCACAGCCTGCCGTCCTGGATCCGGCGGGACACACCGGTCGAGTCCACACCCAACAACTCGGCGGCGGCTTCCCGGGTCAGCAGGCCACGCAGCAGCCGGGCCGTGGCGTCGGCCGCGGCCATCGCCTGCTGTCGGTGCACCTCGGCGGGATCGAACTCGGCAATCAGGCGTGCGGCGTTCCCACCGCCGTGGGCAGCCAGAAACACAGCCTCGTGACCGGTCAGAGTGTCCGATCCCGCCGCGCCGGGGAGCACCTCCAGCGCCCGGGACAGCTCGTCGGCCAGCTCAGTGTCGGTGATAGTGACGCCGTGGCGGGCAAGTGCCCTGGTGCTCGCTGTCATGCCCACAATCCCCTTTCTGCACGTTCATCGTACCACCGTGCGCGTTAGTGCATATCGAGTTGAAGAGGGGCTGCCAGAGCTCCAGAGTGCCCGCAGGGCCGCGACCTCCAGTGTTCACACGTGCGCACCCCACATCCCCCCGGCCCCGCTCAATCCGGCAGGTGCGGCATCGCCAGGCCCGGATCCCGGCCCAGCAACACGGCTCTCGTCACCGCCGTGGATCCATATCGGTCGCGCACCGCATCGACCGCACCGTCCAGCGATGCGCGCTCGTGCCCCGGGAACGGCAGCTCCATCTGCACCGCATCCCCGGCGTCGAACCCGGACACCGATACCCCCAGCAGGGTGATCCCCCTGGCCCGAATCATGGCCCACGATCCGTCCAACAGTCGTTGCGCAGCACCGAGAATCAGCTCGGTACTGGCCGTCCGGTCGGCCAGCGTCTTCGAGCGGGTGCACCGGGTGAAGTCGTCGAATCGCAGCCGCAGCGTCACCGTCCGGCCCTCCCGTTCGGCGCCGCGCATCCGCCGCGTCACCCGCTCGACCAGTTGCAGCAGGGCCGCGTCGATGTCCGCCGGGGAGTGTCTGCCCCGCCCCAACGCCCGCTGCGACCCGATGGATCGGCGGCGCACGCCGGGCCGCACCGGCCGCGGATCCTGCCCGTGCGCCAGCGCGTGCAGGTGATGCCCGGACGCCCT
Source organism: uncultured Actinomycetes bacterium (assembly GCA_937926105.1). The sequence goes on from CALANS010000200.1 coordinate 2,913, forward strand.
GCCCAGCAACGAAATCAGCGTCGGCACCGGCATATCGGCCAGGTCCGCGACGGTGGCGACGCCGATCTCGTGCAGTCGCTGCGCCGTGGCCGGCCCGACACCCCAGAGCCGCTCCACCGCCATCGGGTACAGGAACTCTCGCTCCCGGTCCGGTGGAACCTCCAGCATGCCATCGGGTTTCGCGGCCCGACTGGCCATCTTCGCCACGAACTTGGTCCGCCCTATCCCGACGGTGATGGCCAGGCCGACCTCCTGCGACACCGCCGCCCGCAGTCGGGTCGCGATCTGTACCGGGCTGCCCACCAGCCGGCGCAGCCCGCCCACGTCGAGGAACGCCTCGTCGATCGACACCCCTTCCACCAGCGGTGTAGTGCGGGCGAACACGTCGAATACTGCCCTGCTGGCCTCCACATAGGCGGCGAAGCGCGGTGGCACGACGACGGCCTCCGGGCACAGCCGCAGCGCCTGCCGACCGCCCATCGCGGTGCGCACTCCGCGGGCCTTGGCCGGGTAGCTGGCCGCCAGCACCACTCCGCCGCCCACGATCACCGGCCGACCGCGCAGGGACGGATCGTCGCGCTGCTCCACCGATGCGAAGAACGCGTCCAGGTCTGCGTGCAGGATGCTGGCCGTAGCCATCTCGTTCACGAACACATGTTCGCACAACTCTCGGATGGTGACCAGCCCCGCGGGCTCCGTCACCGCTACGAGACGACCCGTATGCCCCGCGAGCCGGGGCGCTGTCGGCGGGTGACGATACGGTGCGGGTGACGAGCGAGGGGGTGACGAGGATGCCGGACACTCACGCCACCGCGCACGCCTGCGGCTACGGCCGCGCCGCGCTCGACGCGCTGTCGGCGGTCGTGGCCGATGCCAAGGCGGCCGATCCTCTGGCACCGGTCACCATCGTGGCCCCGAACACGGTCGCGGGCATTGTCGCGCGCCGCCACCTTGCTTCGGGCATCGGCGGCCGAGCCGGCGTGGCCGGCCTCGCCGTCACCACCCTCGATCGCCTGGCCGAACAGGTTGCCGCGCCGCTGCTCTCGCCTGCCAAGCCGGCCACCGCGCCGCTGGTGGCCGCCGCCTGGCGCACCGCGCTGGCCCACAACCCGGGGCTGTTCGCGCCGGTCGCCGACCATCCCGCCACCATCCGCGCGCTCGCTCGAGCGCACCGCGAGCTGCGGGATCTGGACCCCGCCGGCGATCCGGTCGACGGGAGTACCGCTGCCGGGGCCTCATCGGCATTGGATCGCATTGCCGGCTCCGGACCGCTGGGCGCCGATCTGGTAGCGCTGCACCGTCGAGTACGAGCCGCCGTGCATCAGCGGTGCTACGACGGCACGGATCTGCTGCTCGCGGCTGCCGGCGCCCTGCCGGGCGGCTCCGATGCGGGCCAGGCCCTTGGCAACGCCGCCGAGTGGGGGACGGTGGTCCTCTATCTGCCGCAGGAACTGACGCTGGCCCAGTCCCGGTTCGCCCGCGCCATCGCCGCGCACGCACCGACCGCCGTGGTGGTGGGGCTGACCGGGGTGCAGCGCGCCGACGCCGCGGTACTGCGCACCCTGCGCCGGCTGGGTCTTCCGGAGCCCACCCTGTCGCCTCGGCCGCCTACCGCGACCCGGCTCCGGCATGCCTCCGACTCCGACGCCGAGGTGCGCGGTGCCGTGCGACAGGTGATGGCGACCCTGACCAGCACTCCGGCCCATCGGATCGCCGTCCTCTATGCCGCTCAGGTGCCGTATGCGCGGGCGTTGCACGAGCAGTTCGCCCAGGCCGGCATCACCGTCAACGGCCCGGGGACCGTGCCGGTTGCGGAGCGCGCTATCGCCCGCGGGCTGCTGGCCATCCTGGAACTCGCGGGCACCGATCTGCCCCGCGCCGAGCTATTTCGGGCGCTGGCCGAGGCACCGACTCGCGACGCCGATGGCGAGCGGATCCCACTGTCCCGCTGGGAACGGACCTCCCGGCTGGCAGGTGTGGTCGGCGGCGACGACTGGACGGTCCGGCTGGACGCCTACGCGGACGCCCAGCGCACGTTGATCGATGCCGAGAATGCCTCGGACGACCCGAGTCCCGGCCGCATCGACGGCGCTGAGCGGCAGATCGACTCGTCTACCGGGCTGCGGGACTTCGCGATCGGGCTGCGAGCGCTGCTGGACGAAGGCGCCGCACTGGCCGACTGGGGAGAGCTATCGGCGTGGGCGCTGCGATTGCTGCACACCCTGTATCGCGGCGAGGAGGGCTTCGCCGGGCTGCCCGCCGCCGAGCTGTACGCCGCCGTTGCCGTCGAGCAGGCGTTGTCCGGCCTGGCCGGCCTGGCCGCCCTGGAACCCGTCACCAGCCTGCCGACGCTGCGCGAGACCCTCGCGCTGACACTGGAATCCGCGCTACCCCGGGTCGGCCAGTTCGGCGATGGCGTGTTCGTCGCGCCGCTGTCCGCGGCGGTCGGCCTGGATGCCGACGAGGTGCTGGTGCTGGGTCTGGCCGAGGATCTCTACCCCGGCCGGATGCACCCCGATCCGCTGCTGCCGGACGAGGTCCGTGAGGTCACTGGCGAGGCACTGCCGCGAACCCGCGACCGGCTGGATGCCGGCCAGCGCCACCTGCTGGCCGCCTTGCTTGCTGCCCCCTCGGTGACGGCATCTTTCCCGCGCGGCGACCTGCGGCGCAGCACCACCAGGCTGCCCACTCGCTGGCTGCTGCCCACGGTGCGCGAGCTCGCCGGCGATACCGAACTGGCCGCCACGGAGTGGGAGTCGGCCACCGCGCCGGGCATAGCCGGTGAGCCGTCGCACGCCGCGGCGCTGCTGCGCACCCCCGAGCCGGCGACCGAGCAGGAGTGGCGGATCCGGGCGGTGGCGGCCGACGGGTGGCCCCCGGGCACGGCAGCCCACATCGGCGCCGCCCCCGCTGCCGGCACCGACGCCGTGATCGCCGCCGGGCTCGCCATGAACCGCGGCCGCTCGGTGGACGAATTCACCCGGTTCGACGGCAACCTCGCCGGGGCAGTCGATCTGCCCGACCTGGCCGGCGGCATCCGACGCATCTCCCCGACCGCGCTGGAGTCGTACGCGACCTGCCCGCACGCCTATTTCGTGCACCGGATGCTCCGCGTGGAGCCGCTGCAACAGCCAGAGCAGACCATCACGATCAGCCCGCTGGACATCGGCAACCTGATTCACCGCAGCATGGACGAGCTGGTGCGTCGCTGCGGCGACGACCTCCCGAGCTACGGCGAGCCATGGACCGGTGCGCAGCGAGACCTGCTGCTGCACATCGCCGGCGACCTCGCGCAGGAATACCAGCGCAGCGGGGCGACCGGTCACCCCCGGCTCTGGCAGCAGGAACGGCGCCGCATCCTGGACGACCTGCACGCCATGCTGGACGACGACAACACCTGGCGAGCCGAGCTGGACGCCGCGGTGGTGGCCAGCGAACTGACCTTCGGCAAGGATGGCGCCGAACCGGTGGCGATCCCGCTGCCCGACGGCGGCCGGGTGCTGATGGTCGGCAGCGCCGACAAGGTGGACCGCACGCGATCCGGCACGCTGCTGGTGACGGACATCAAGACCGGCAGTTCCCGCGGCTACCAGGCCATCTCGGAGCAGGATCCAGTGGCGGGCGGCACCCGGTTGCAGCTGCCGGTGTATGCGCATGCCGCGAGACAGCTGTTGGGCGGCACCGAGGTTCGCGCCCAGTACTGGTTCGTGCGGCGTAACCGCGGCGAGCGGGTGCCGCTGCCACTGACCGACGAGGTCGAGACCGTCTACGCCGACACCCTGCGCACCCTGGTCGGGTCGATCTCCGCGGGACTGTTCCCGGCCAAGGCACCGGAGGTCGACGATTTCGCCTGGGTGCAGTGCCCGTACTGCAACCCGGACGGCGTCGGACACCGCTCGGTGCGGCGTCGCTGGGAACGCAAGCGATCCGACCCGGTGCTGGCCGAGCTGGTGGCGCTGATCGACCCGGATTCCGACGACCATGACGACGGTGACGATGCCGGCTCTGCGGAGACCAATCGTGCAGCGTCCGGCGGCGACGGTCACGACGGTAAGGATCACGGCGGTGACGGGGCTCGCGGAGGACGCACATGACCAATCCGAGCACCCCCGCACTGCCGGACGCCGCCGCACGCGACCGGATCACCGAGGACACCGCATCCACGCTGTTCGTCGAGGCCGGCGCCGGCTCCGGTAAGACGCGGTCCTTGGTGGACCGCGTCACCACCCTGGTGTTGCGCGACCAGGTCCCGCTGTCCCGGATCGCCGCCGTCACCTTCACCGAGAAGGCCGGAGCCGAACTGCGCGACCGGCTGCGCTCGGCGTTCGAGCGGCGCTGGCGACAAGCCCGCCGCGAGGCCGGCGAGCACGCGCCGGCCACCGAGGCGGCAGCGCGGGCGCTGGACGACCTGGACTCGGCCGCCATCGGCACGCTGCACGCCTTCGCCCAGCGCATCCTGTCGCTGCACCCCATCGAGGCCGGCCTGCCGCCACAGGTGCAGGTGCTGGACGAGGTCGCCTCGTCGGTCGCGTTCGACGAGCGGTGGTCGGTGCTGCAACGCGAGCTGCTGGATGACCCCGAACTGTCCGAGCCGCTGCTGCTGGCGCTGACCGCCGGTGTCAAGACCGACGACCTGCGCTCGCTGGCCCGCGCGTTCGGCGCCAACTGGGATCTGATCACCGAGCGGGTGTTGCCCGGCGGACCGCCGGCCGTCACCCTGCCCGACCCGGCCGAGCTGATCGCCGGCGCCGAACGGCTGGCGGCCCGCGCCGACGAGTGCTCCGACCCGGCCGACCTCTTCCTGGACAAGCTCGCGGCGCTGCGCGACTGGGCGTCGCTGGCCCGCGCCGCCCGGGACCCGGCCGAACAACACGCGGCGCTGTTGGGTGCCGCCGAGTTGAAGTGGAGCTACGGACGCAAGGGAAATTGGCCCGACCTCGCCGACCTCAAGCTGGAATGCACGGACTGGCAGCACCAGGCGGCGGCACTGGCCGGCGCCTTCGCGGAGGCCACCCTGCGACCGCTCGCGTACTGGATCGCCGAACGGGTACTACGCGATGCCGACGACCGGGCTGCGGAGGGCCGGCTGGAATTCCACGACCTGCTGGTGCTGGCACGCCGGTTGCTCACCGCTCCGGATGCCACCGGCGCCGCCGTGCGCGCCGCCTTGCAACGCCGGTTCCAGGTGTTGCTGCTGGACGAGTTCCAGGACACCGACCCCATCCAGATCGAGCTGGCCGTCCGGATCGCCGGCGGCGCCGACGCGACCGCTCCCGACTGGCGGGACGTGCGGGTGCCGCCGGGTTCGCTGTTCGTGGTGGGCGACCCCAAACAGTCCATCTACCGGTTCCGGCGCGCCAACATCGCCACCTACCTGCAAGCCCAGCAGCATCTCGGCGAACCGGTCGCGCTAACCAGCAACTTCCGCAGCGTCGCCGCGGTGCTCGGTTGGGTCAACGACGTGTTCGGCCGGCTCATCCGGCCCGAGCCGGACGCGCAGCCGGCCTATCAGGCGCTGGCGCCGCAACGACCGTCCGGCGGTACGGGTCCGGCGGTGACCCTGCTGGGCGTCGACGAGCACCCCGACAAGCCGGACGCCACCGAGCTGCGCCACCGGGAGGCCGCCGACGTCGCCGCCGTCATCCTGCATGCGCTGGCGCAGCCGTGGACGGTGCAGGACCGCGACACCCGGGAGTGGCGAGCGCTCACCGCCGCGGACATCGCGATCTTGGTGCCCTCCCGCACCTCGCTGCCGTTCCTGCAGGCGGCGCTGGACGACGCCGGCGTGGGCTACCGGGCCGAGTCCAGCTCGCTCGTCTACACCGAGCAGGAGGTGCGTGACCTGATGGCGGCAGCCCGGGTGCTGGCCGACCCGACCGACCTGCTGTCCTGCGTCACGGCGCTGCGCTCCCCGCTGTTCGGCTGCGGCGACGACGATCTGTGGGCGTGGCGCTGCGGCGGCGGCTCGTTTTCCATCCAGGCGCCGGTCCCGGACTCGCTGGCCGGCACGCCGGTCGGGCTGGCCATGGACTACCTGCAGCGCCTGCAGCGCCGAGCACGCTGGCTCACCCCCAGCGAGGTGCTGGGCGCGCTGGTGGAGGACCGGCGAATGCTGGAGGTCGCCACCGCGACGGTGGGTGTGGCCGCGGCCCGAGACTCCTGGCGGCGACTGCGGTTCGTCGTCGATCAGGCGCGTGCGTGGTCGGAGACCGAGCGCGGAGGCCTGCGCGGCTACCTGGCGTGGGCGGCGCGGCAGGCCGACGAGACCTCCCGGGTCGCGGAGGCCATCCTGCCGGAGACCGACGTGGACGCGGTGCGCATCATGACCATCCACGGTGCCAAGGGGCTGGAGTTCCCGATGGTGGTGCTGTCCGGGATGAGCGCCCAGGCGCAGAACAGGCGCGGCGTGCAGGTGCTGTGGCCGGCCGGTGGCGGGTTCGCGATCCGGCTGACGAAATACCTGCAGACCAACGACTTCGCGGCCGTCCAGCCGGTGGACGAGCAGATGGATGCGCTGGAGCGGCGCCGGTTGCTGTATGTCGCGGCCACCCGCGCGCGAGATCACCTGGTGGTGTCGCTGCACCGCAAGCCGGTTGGCAAGGGGGCGACCACCCGCACCAATGCGCAGTTGCTCGCCGAGGCCGGCGCATCCGACGCACCCGGAGGCATCGCCTGGGCCGGTGACGACGCGGCGCCCGGGGTGGGCGCGCGAGTACCGGCGGTGACGGCGCCACCGGACTGGGACGCCTGGCTGGCGGGTGTCACCGCGAGCCGGCACGCCAGCCAGCGACATGCCGCTCAGAGTGCCTCCGGGCTGGAGGGCACCGATCCGGTGGTGGTGTACGGGCCGGCCGACGGCGCCTTCGTTCGTACCCCGGCCGGTACGGCCGAATCCGGCGACGGTGGTGATGCGGCCCGATTCGCGCTACCCGACGAGGTCACCGCTGGTGCCGCCAAGGGAGTCCGCGATCTAGAGCTGCCGCCCTGGACCAAGGGTCGCTACGGCACGGCGATCGGCCGGGCGGTGCACGCGGTCCTGCAGACCGCAGACCTGGCGGCCGGAGCGCCGGCGGACAACACCCCGGCTGCGGCGGCGCTGACCGGGTCGGTCGCGGCGCAATGCCTGGCCGAGGGCGTGGTCGAATTCGCTGGCACCGTCACCGATCTCGCACGGTCGGCGCTCGCGTCACCGGTGGTAGCTCACGCCGCCGCGCGGCCGCACTGGCGCGAGACCTGGGTGGCGACAACCCTGGCCGACGGCACGGTGCTGGAGGGTATCGTCGACCTGCTCTACCGCGACGACGACGGCACGCTGGTGATCGTCGACTACAAGACCGACGCGGTGCCCGCCGCCGCGCTTCCCAGTCGGGCCGCCTACTACCGGCCGCAGATCCAGGCCTACGCCCGCGCGCTGCGCGCCGCGACCGGACAATCCGTCACCGGCACGTTGCTGTTTCTGCACCCGGCCGGCGCGGCCGCCGCCGTCCCGGTCGACGGCTCCCACTGACGGCGGTCCGCTAATGGCTATCTACTGACGCTGACCCGCTAACGGCGATCCACTGCAAGCCGTCCGCGCCAGCGCCATCCGACCGCCGGCCCGGGCGGTCGAGTGCAGACTTCGCGCCCGAGGCCGGCAGCCGAGCGCACCCCGGCGAGCCGATGCCGAGCGACCACGCAGAGCCCAGCGGCTCGATCCACCACGCAATCCCGGTATGCCGTATCCAGGGCCGCCGTGCGGGCGTCCTTGTTTTCTATCAAACCCGACTGCATTGTCTCTTGACATCCCCAACTGAAGCCCCATAGGTTGCATCCCATAGTTACGAAACTGGACATCGTTGTATCTGCGCTGGCGCAGATGAGTGAAGTGCGGCGAGGACTCGTGGCGACTGTGGAACTACCCCCGGCAACCGGGCCCCTCGGCGGGCGCGATCGGAACGCCGCCGCCTGCGCCGTGGCCCTGCGAGACCACGGCCCAGCCACGGTCGCCGACCTGGCCGGGCGCACGGGGTTGTCGCGGCCGACGGTGGAGGCCGGGCTGGAGGCGATGGTGCGCCGCGGGTTGGTCTCCGCGCTGTCCGAGTTGACCTCCGGCGGCCGCGGCATGGGCCGCCCGGCGCGGGTCTACGACTTCCGGCCGGGCGCGAGGCATGTCGCGGCGGTGGACGTCGGCGCGCACCGGGTCCGAGTGGTGGTCTGTGACCTCGGTGGCAGCATCAGCGCGTGGTGCGACGAACCGACCGGCGACACCGCTGTCGGGCCGGAGCGGATGGCTGCGGTGACGCGAGTCATCAATCGCTGCCTGGGCCATGCCCGGGTGCCGGTCTCGGACCTGGCCGGCATGGGCATTGCGGTGACCGGCATGGTCGGCCCCAACGGCCGGCTGATCGTGTCGCGGAACCTGCCGGACTGGGAGGGCGTCGACGTGGTCGGCCGCCTGCAACGGGAGTACGGCTGCCCGGTCGGCATGGAGAACGACATCCGGATGGCAGCACTGGCCGAGCACCGGCTCGGCGCCGCGCGCCTGGCCGACGACGTCGTCTACTTGTTCGCCGGGCACCGGGTGTCGATGGGGCTGATCCTTGGCGGCAGGCTGCGCCGCGGCCATCACAGCGCGGCGGGTGAGATGGGTGGGATCGCCTTCTCCACCGCGGTGGACAGCGAGCGCGACCAGCTCAAGTGGAGCACCGCCGGCTCCGGCGAGGAGGTCTTCCATCTGGCCGCCCAGGGCGATCCGGCCGCGCGGGACGAGGTCGCGCGGTTCGCCGCCGGCCTGGCCCGGGGCGTCGCCATCGTCGCCATGGCCATCGATCCCGACCTGATCGTGGTGGGCGGCGGCCTGTCCCGGGCCGGCGGGGTGCTGCTCGATCCGTTGCGCGAGGCCGTCAATCGGGAGATTCCCGTTCCGGCGATTCCCTCGATCGTGGCGTCCGAGTTCGGTGCCGAGTCGGTGGCGCTGGGCACCCTGGTGCATGCCTTCGGCGTCGCGTCGGTGCGGCTGTACGGCACGGCGGGCGTCCCGGAGCCCGCGATCGACGTCCCCGGCCTGCGCTCCCTGACCCGGGGGACGGCGGCATGACCGAGCACATCGACGCGACCGGTCCTTCGGAGACGAGGACGCCCTCCGACCCGGCAGCACGCACTGCGGCGGCAGCCTCCGGCGGCGCCGGGCAGGCCGGACCGCCGGCACCCGCCGCACCCTTGTTGCGGCTGGCCGTCATCGGGGTCGGCGCGCGCGCGTCACTGGTGCGGCACGCCGTGCAATCCGGTCGCGGGCAGGTGGTCGCCGTTGCCGACCCGGACCCGGCCGGCCTCGCCCGGGCCCGGGTGATGTTCGGGCCGGGCATCGCCGAGTACCCCGACCATCGCGCCCTGATCACCGGTCGCGACGACGTGCAGGCGGCATTCGTCACCTCCCCGGACGACACGCACGGCGTCGTCGCGGTCGACCTGCTGCGGGCCGGCATCCCGGTGTACCTGGAAAAGCCGATCGCCATCACCCTGGCCGATGCGGACGCGATCCTGGATGCCGCCGCCAGCACCGGGACACCGCTGTACGTCGGCCACAACATGCGGCACATGTCGGTGGTGCGCACCATGCGCGCAATCATCGAGCGCGGTGAGATCGGCGAGGTGAAGGCCGTCTGGTGCCGGCATTTCGTGGGCAACGGCGGCGACTACTATTTCAAGGACTGGCACGCCGACCGGTCCCGATCCACCGGGCTGCTGCTGCAAAAGGGCGCACACGACATCGACGTGATCCACTGGCTGGCGGGCGGCTACACCAGAATAGTCACCGGAATGGGGACACTGGCCGTCTACGGGCAGATCTCGGACCGACGCGGCCACTCCGGACAGCTGATGCCGGAATGGTTCTCGCTGGATCACTGGCCGCCGCTGCAGCAGACCGGCCTGAACCCGGTGGTCGATGTCGAGGACCTCTCGATGATGCTGATGAGCTTGGACAATGGCGTGCTGGCCTCCTACCAGCAGTGTCATTTCACGCCCGACTACTGGCGCAACTACACCGTCATCGGCACCGCGGGGCGGCTGGAGAACTTTGGCGATTCCGCCGGCGGCGTGGTGCGGGTATGGAACCGCCGCGTCGTCTACCGGCCGGAGGGCGACGCGGAATACCCCATCGCGGGCGACGCGGCTGGCCACGACGACGCCGACGAGCGCACCGTCACCGAGTTCCTGGACTTCGTCACCCATGGTGGCCCGACGGTGACGTCCCCGATTGCCTCCCGGCAGGCCGTCGCCGCCGGAATCGCGGCGACCGAATCGCTTCGCTCGGGCTCGGTGCCCATCGCGGTCACGCCGGTAGATCCGGCGATCGCCATTGGACTGGAAGCGAACTCACATCCATCAGGAAGTACGACGCCCGGGTCGGCCGCTGACATCGGCCGACCCGGGCCACATCACCCTCGATCCGCGTTGAAAGGAGAAGACGATGCGTAAGTTCATCCTAGCCGCCGGAGTGGCGCTGGCCGCTGCCGCCTTGGTGGCGGGGTGCTCGTCCACCGGGGCGGGTGCCGGCAGTCCGTCCGGAACCGCCCCGTCCGGAAGCAGCTCGTCCAGCGGGGCAAGCATCCCCAGCCAGGGGTCCTCGGCCGATGGTGGATCGTCCACCACCGACACGGGGCCGGCCGGGTCGTCGGAGTCCGAGAGTCCCTCGAGCAATACGTCGTCGCAGGCGCCTCCCGCAGCCGACCCGAGCCTGAAGGCCACCCTCACCTACGCGGTGTGGGATCAGAACCAGGTCGCCGCCATCAAGGCGAACCTGAAGGGGTTCAACAAGGCCTACCCGAACGTCACCGTCAACGTCGACGTCACGCCCTGGGGCACCTACTGGACCAAGCTGCAGACGGAGGCCTCCAGCGGCACGCTGCCGGACCTGTTCTGGATGAACGGTCCCAACTTCCAGCTGTACGCCTCGAACGGGAAGATCGAGCCGATCACCTCACAGGTCTCCTCGGGGGCGATCGACCCCGCGAACTACCCGCAGGCGCTGGACGCGATGTACTCCCTGGACGGCGTGCAGTACGGGGTGCCAAAGGACTTCGACACCGTCGCCGTGTGGGTGAACAAGGCGCTGTTCGCCAAGGCGGGTGTGGCGCTGCCGAAACCCGACTGGACCTGGGAGGACTTCCAGCGCACCGGCAAGGAGCTCTCGCAGAAGCTCAAGGCGGACGGCGCGTATGGCGCAGCGGCCGGTATGGACGGCCAGACCACCTACTACGACACCATCTTCCAGGCAGGTGGCCAGGTGATCTCGCCGGACGGCAAGACCTCCGGCTACGACTCCCCGGAAGCCAAGGCCGGCATTCAGTTCTGGACGGACCTGATGTCCTCCGGCGCCTCACCCACCATGGCACAGCTGACCGAGACCGGCGCGGACCAGTGGTTCCTGTCCGGCAAACTCGCGATGTATCAGGGCGGGGACTGGTTCCGGGCAGCGCTGATCGGCAGCAAGATCGAGAAGGACGTCACCGTGGTGCCGCTGCCCAAGGGCAAGGTGCAGGCCACGGTGATCCATGGCGTGGCGAACGTGGTGGCCGCCGGCAGCAAGAACAAGCAGGCGGCGCAGGCCCTGCAGGCGTACCTGGCCAGCCAGCCGGCGCAGCAGCAACAGGGTGACATGGGCGCGGTGATCCCGGCGTTCAACGGCACCCAGCAGGGGTTCGTGAAGTCGATGCCGTCGGCCGATCTGCAGGTGTTCCTCGACGAGCTCGCATACGCCAAGCCGCTGCCCATCTCCAAGAACACCGCGGCGTGGAATGCGTTGGAGGCCAAGCTCTTGCCCGATGCGTTCTCCGGTGCGAAGCCGGTCGCGGACGTGCTGGGGCAGTTGGCAGGCGAGATGAACCAGGCGCTGGCCAAGGAGTGACGAGATGGCCATGGACGCGGCCCGGGCGGACACCGTCACCGCCCGGGCCGGCGGGACCCGCAGTGACATCCCCGGCCGGCCGGGTCGTCGGGGTGGCCGAGCCAGCAACAGCAGCCGTGGCCGGGTCGGTGCCCGGCGGCGCACCGACGGTCTGTGGCCGTGGCTGTTCACCGGGCCACTGCTGGTCGGCGTCGGGGTGTTCTACATCTGGCCGATCCTGCAGACGTTGTGGTTCTCGTTCACCAAGTGGGGCGCCTTCGGGGGCGCCAGCTTTACCGGGATCTCCAACTACGCCGCCATGTTCGCCGATCCGGAGTTCTACCGGTCGCTGCTGAACACCGCGATCTACACGCTGATCGTGCTGCTGGGCGTGCCGATTGCCGTCGTGCTCGCCTGGCTGCTGGAGACACCTGGGTTGCGCTTCACGCAGTTCTACCGGGTGCTGTTCTTCCTGCCGTACATCGCGATGCCGGCCGCGATCGCGCTGGTCTGGCGCATCATCTTCAATGGCGATTTCGGCGTGCTGAACTGGGCGATGTCGCTGGTCGGCATCGACGGGCCGTACTGGATCGCCACCCCCGGTTTCGCGCTGCTGGCGGTCTCGATCGTCGGGCTGTGGTCCTCGCTCGGGTTCTCGATGATCATCCTGGGCGCGGGACTCAAGGCCATCCCGCGCGAGCTCTACGACGCCGCGCGCGTGGATGGTGCCTCCCGGTGGCGCCAGTTCCGATCCGTGACGGTGCCGATGCTCTCGCCCAGCATCTTCTTCGTGCTCGTCGTCACCACGATCGGCAGCTTCCAGCTGTTCGACCTGCTGTATGCCCTGCTGGGCAGCAGCAACCCCGTGCTGCCGCAATCGATGTCGGTGGTCTTCTACTTCTACTCGTCCGGTTTCGTGCAGAACGACAAGGGCCTGGCGGCCGCAGTGGCAATGGTGATCTTCGTGCTGATCGGGCTGATCACCCTGGCGCAGTTCCGGATGCAGCGAAGGTGGGTGCACCAGTGAGCACCGTCGAGATGGCTGACGTTTCTGCTGCACGCAAGCCACCCACCCGAGCCGGGACGCCGCGAGACGGCAGCCTGTGGTGGATCCACGTGGTGCTCGGCGTGGGCGGGTTCGTGATGGCGTTCCCGTTCCTGTGGCAGATCGTGATGTCGCTGTCCACCCAGGCGGAGGTGCAGTCCGTTCCGCCGACCTTTTGGCCGGCGCAGCTGCAGTGGGACAACTTCGCCAACGTGTTCCGGCTGTTGCCGTTCTTCAGCCAGCTCCGGGTATCGCTCCTGATGACGATCATTCAGACCGTCGTGCAGATCGTGCTATGCACGTTCGCCGGATACGCGTTCGCCCGCATGCGATTCCACGGCCGGGTGTTCCTATTCGGCGTGGTGCTGTCCATCCTGCTCATCCCGTCACAGGTTTACCTGCTCTCGCAGTACCAGATCGTGCAGTCGCTGGGCTGGCTCAACACCCTGGCGGGCATCGTCGCCCCCGGCCTGTTCAGCGCGTTCGGTACCTTCCTGATGCGCACCGCGTTCGTGAACCTGCCGGTGGAGCTTGAGGAGGCCGCCCGGCTGGACGGCGCCGGACCGCTGCGCATCTTCGGCAGCGTGATGGTGCCACTGGTCGGTCCGGCCGTCAGCGTGCTGGCCATCACCACGATCCTGTTCTCCTGGAACCTGCTGCTGTGGCCGCTGGTGGTGTCCACTCGGGCCGATCAGATGCCGCTGGCCGCCGGGCTGGCCACGTTGTCCGGGAACCATCAGATCGACTACCCGGTGCTGATGGCGGCGAGCCTGATGGCGATGGCGCCGGTGTTGATCATGTTCATCGTGCTGCAGCGGCGGGTGATCGACGGTCTGGCGTCCACCGGGCTGAAGGGCTGAGGATTCCAGCCGACCAGGCTGGGGGCTACCAGCCCCGGCGGCCACCCTGTCGCGATGAGCGACGGGCGGCCGGGAATCGGCCACGCCACTACACTGGGCGTGGCGCCGTCACCACTTGATTCCCGCGGCGCCCGTGCGCATGACCGCTCGCAGCAGCCGGTCGTCACCGCGAGGAGGTCCGAGTGCCCGCATGGCTGGAGGGCCGGCCATTCCTGATCACCTTCGCCGTACTGTTCGGCATCGTGCTGCTGCGCGCCCAGGCCACCTACTGGGCGGGGCGGGGCGTGATCACCGGTGCCCTGCACACCCGGCTGGCCGAGTGGCTGCGCGGCCCGCGGCTGACGCGCGCCATCGACGCGATGAACAAGTGGGGCCTGCCGGTGGTCACCCTCTCGTTCCTGACCATCGGATTCCAGACCGCCGTCAACGCCGCCGCCGGGCTGACCCGGATGCGGTGGGGCCGGTACACGCTGGCAATGGTGCCGGGCTGTCTGGCCTGGGCCGCCGTCTATGCCACCGTTGGCCTGGCCGCCATCGCCGGATGGTTGCACCTGACCGACGGCTGGCGATGGGTCGTTCTCGGCGCCGCGGTGCTGGTGATCGCCGCCGTCGTCACCGTTGTGCGGCTGCGACATCGGGCGCGCGCAGCAACCGGTCGCAAGCCCGCTCCAGATCCCGTCGGAACGGCGTGACCGGCTCGGCCTGCGCCACCGCCCGCTCCGTTCGACGCGACCGACACAGGGTGCGCAGCACCCGGCCTGCCTGCCGGATCGTCAGGTGCGGCAGGTACGCCTTGCCGATGGCGACGGTGATCTGCGAGAGGTCCATCTCGTCGGCGTAGCCCAGATACACCGGGCTGAACGCAGGGTGGAACTTCCGCTTGAATTCCAGCAGTGAACGAAAGCCGTACGCGGGCTCGAGCAGGCGGGATGCCTTGTCCAGCACCGCGTCCAGCCGACCAGTGAGCGCTGGGGCATCGCGGCCGCCGGCCGGCGTCCGGCCCCGATCGCCGTCGGCCGCCGCGCAGCGGGCCAGCGGGGCCACCGACAGGCTGAGCATCTGGCAGCCCTCGGCCCGAAACGCCAGGGCGCTCTCGGCGATCAGGAACTCGATCACCGGGCGAAAGCCACCGAGCCGGCGGCGCATCACGTCCAGTGTCCAGCCCACCACCCGCCCGTCGGAGTGCACCGGGAGCCAGGTGGTGACGCCATGCACGGTGCCGATCTCGTCAATGGCGATGTGCGTGCGCATTTGCGGGTCGCGGGCGTGTTCGACCGTGCCAAGGGTGAAACCCATCTCCGGCAACGGTTTCGACCGGGTCCACCCCCGGGATACCTCGGCGATCTGGGCCAGCAGGTCCGCGGGCGCGTCGGCGATGCTGACCTGTTGCATGCGGATGCCGTCCCGGGCGGCATGGTTGCGGGCGGTGCGCACGTCCTGCCAGGACTTCCCGCGGAACTCCAGGTCCCGCAGGTCCAACACGGCGTCCTCACCGACCTGGGTGAGGTGCCAGCCGTCGCCGCAGTGCTCGGCGAAGGCGGGGGTGACGGCGTACCAGCAGACCGTCCATCCGGCGCGCAGGCAGAACCGGCGGAACTCGGCCACCGCCCCGGTCCAGCGAGTGGTCGGCCCGACCGGATCACCCAGCACCAGGGCGACCCCGGAGACGATCCGGTAGCTCAGCGCCACGTCACCGGCGCGGGTGGTCCAGCTGGCAAACCCCGGCCAGGTCCGTTGCCAACCCAAGGATCCGCCGCCGTGCGTGCGCACCAGTTCGGCCAGCCGGGCGTCCGCCGCAGCATCCGGCCGGTGGTCCTCCCGGACGCTGAGCACCATCGGCAGCAGCAGCGCGACCAGGGTCGCCGCCCAGATCCAGCCGGACAGGCCCTCGGCGAAGCGCACCCACGGGAACTCCGACGGCGCGGAGCCGCCGAAGGTGACGGTGCTCAGCACCACTCGTCCGCGCTCGTGCGGATGAACACCGAACTGGGGTCCCGCCAGCGTGAGCAGCAGCCACCAGGCACCCGCGAACACCGCGGTCGCGGCCAGCAGCCGCGGCAGGTACCGGCGCAGCACCGCGGCCGGCAGCCGGCGCGGCCAGCAGCGCCGGCACCCCACCAGCACCGCCAGCATGACCGCCCAGCCCAGCAGCTCGCCCGGGCGCTCGGCGGCGGTCGTCCACCCCAGGTCGGGCCAGGTCATGGCGAGCTGGGCCAGTCCGCGGCCCAGCGGCACCACGCAGAACACCACCGCCGCCCACCACGCGCCAGGCAGGCCGCGGCGCAGCACCTTGGCGATCACCAGCGCGATGCCCAGTTGCACCAGAGCGGGCAGCACGGGCGGCGCCGGCTGCACCGTTCCGGCTCCGAAAAGGCCGCCGTAGCCCGGATAGTGGGCCAGCACCAAGCTGCTGACCGGCATCAGCAGTACCAGCAGGGCGACCGCCCCGCGGATCCGCAGCAGCCGTGGCACTCGCGGCGCGCCGGGTCCGGATGGCGTGCCAGGAGGAGCGGAAATCCCCGATGGTCGGTGGGAGCCGGTGGCGCGCGGAGCCCGGCTCGCCGCGGCGGTGCGCAGCGCCGGGCCCACCGCCAGACCGGCAACGTAGGCGATCGCGTGCTCCAGATCCCACAGCAGGCCGGACCGGAGCAGCATCACCGCGAGGTACCCGCCGACGATCCAGCGCAGTCGAGCACGCCAGACCGGGGACGCCAATGCCGATCCGGCGGCGAGCACGCCCACCGCGCCGGCGGACAGCCCGGTGTCGGTCTGCAGCGCCAGGGTGTGCGCCCACGGCCACGGCATGGCCGCCGCCAGCGCGAGCAGGCCCGCCGCTCCCAACGCACCGGCCAGCTGGGTTCCGACCAGCACTACCGTGGTCCGGGCGGTCCCGACGCGCCGCTCCAGGAAGCCGACGGCCACCGCGAGCAGCACCGCGACCACCGGATACAGGGCGGGCCGGGGCACCAGCAGCGCCCCGCCCAGCAGCGAGAACCATCGACCGTCGGCCAGGGCGGGCAGCCCGTAGGCCAGGTCCTTGACGGGTGCGGCGTCGTTCGCGGCGGCGTGGACCAGCGTGCCGGTGACGGCGCCGGCCGCCAGCACGGCCAGCACCACCGCGCAGGCCAGCGGCGTGGCGCGGATGGCGGTGACGATGCGACGAGCCAGCACCGGCAACGATGTGCGCGACGAAGCGATCTGCGGCGCCTCGTCACGGGCCCCGCGCCCTCGCGGCGCCGGGTCTCGCGGCGCGCGATCCCGGGGCGCAGGCAGCGGGACGGACGGGCGGGTGGCCGCGCTGATGGTCATGCTTCCACGCTGCCCGGGAATCGGTGACAAGTCAGTCGGGGCACACACCGAATCGGGGGTGGGCACAACCCCACCGCGGGGAGCGCGCGGAGCGGACCGCGCACCGCTGCCCACGGTGGTGGCGCGGAGCGGGGGCGTTACTGGGGCGCGGCCGGCCTGTGCGCATCCGGGACCGTCGACTCTGCTGAGCACGGGAATAGAGAGGCGGCCGGAAGGCCCGGCGATACCTCGCTGCGTCACTGTCATGTCGGCTCTGATGCCGACGCATCCCGGACGGTTCTGTGTCGCCACCACATCGTCGCATCGGCGATGTGGTGATGCGCGGGCCGAGGCCGGCTAACGACGCTGGAGCAGCGCCGGGTCGAGCACGTCGGGCAGCGGCTGGGAGTGCACGATGCCCAGCTGCTGGGTGGCCCTGGTCATCGCCACATAGAGGTCGCCCAGCCCGTGCCGGCCGTCAGCGGCGATCCGCGCCGGCTCCACCAAGATGACGCGGTCGAACTCCAGGCCCTTGGCCTCCCGTACCGCCAGCACTACCACCCGCCGGCCCGGGCCAGCCTCGCCGGCCGCGTCCGGGACGGGGCCCCGGACCGCCGCGAGCAGCTCCGCCCCGGCGGCATCGTCACCGCCGTGCAGTACGGCCACCTGCCCGGCGCTCATCTCCAGGGCCGCCTCCGCCGCCGCGTCGGCGGCCGCCATCGCCACGTCGGCGGCGGCAACTGCCATGACCCACGGCCGCTGCCCGGTCTTCCGCACCGACGATGGGGGCTCCAGCGCGGGTGCGATTGCCGCCAGGACCGGAGCCGCGAGCGTCATGATCTCCGCCGGGGTGCGGTAGTTGACGGTCAGCTCTGCCCGCCGCCACCGGTCCTGGGCGTGTGGGTTCAGCGCCGATGCCCAGCTGGAACTGCCTGCCGCGTCGGAGGTCTGCGCGACGTCGCCGACCACCGTCATCGACTTGAGCGGGCAGCGGCGGAACACCGAGCGCCACGCCATCGGGGACAGCTCCTGCGCCTCGTCGACCACCACGTGCCCGTAGGTCCACTCGCGG
This sequence comes from uncultured Actinomycetes bacterium, assembly GCA_937926105.1. The sequence continues at coordinate 21,044 of CALANS010000200.1, forward strand.
TCCGCCGCGGCTCGGTCGGCGGTCTGTCCGGCGGGTCCGTCGGTGTCGTGCAGCTGCACCAGGTCCTCGGCCTGCAGCATGCTCAGGGTGAACCCGATGCCGGAGTCGTTCTCGGCGGCCTGGTCGCTGCCCAGCGCCTGCAGGGTGTCCTGTGCGTAGGCAAGTTCCTCGGCCAGTGCGGCACGGCGAGCACGCTCCTGCTGGCCGATCTCGCCGAGCAGTTCGGCGGCCTCGTCCAGCAGTGGCACGTCGGACACGGTGAAGGGGCTGCCCGCCGGGCGCAGCAGCAGCCGGCGTTGTTCGGCGCGCAGCCGGGGTGCCGCAACGGCCAGTCGCCGCGGGTCCGCCAGCAGCTCCCCGACCAGCGCCTGCGGAGTGATCGGCGGCCACAGGTCGGCGAGTGCCGCCTGAATCCTGGTGTCGCCGGCCAGGTCTCGGCTGATCTCGGCCAGGTCCGGCTGTACCGCATCGGGGTCGAGCTGGCGCACCCCTGGCCGTCGGGCGACCTGCCGGGCCAGGCCCTCGATCACCGATCGGACGAACGCCGCGCGCGCCCGGTTGTGCGGCCGTCGAGTCGCCCAGGCGCGGCGCTGCGCCCGCCGCAGCAGGGACGGCTCCAGCCGGACGGTGCCACGGTCGTAGGACACCGTCCGTACCCGCCGCGGCATGCGTTGCCGGTCCAGCACGGCGTTGTCGACCACGGTCGCCATCGTCAGCTGGCCCTTGAGCCGGGCGACCTCCGGATCGTCGACCGCGGTGGCGACGATCCCGGGCAGCAGCGTCCCAATGGTGGCGAGCACGACCGAGGTCTCGCCCAACGACGGCAGCACCTGCCCGATATAGCCCAGGAACGTGCGGCTCGGCCCGATCACCAGGACCCCGTGTGACCCCAGGCGCTCCCGGTGCGTGTACAGCAGATAGGCCGCGCGATGCAGCGCCACCACCGTCTTGCCGGTGCCCGGTCCACCCTGCACCACCAGCACGCCGTTGCGGTCGGCGCGGATGATCGCGTCCTGTTCGGCCTGGATGGTCTCGATAATGTCGCCCATCCGCCCGGTGCGCGGCGCATTGAGCGCCTCCAGCAGGGCGGAGTCGCCGCCCACCCCCAGGTCGGCATCCGAATCGCTTGCTGCGTCAGCAATCTCGTCGCTAGCCTGCAGGAACTCGTCGGAGACGGACAGCACCTTGCGCTTGGCGGTACGCAGGTGGCGGCGGCGCACCACACCCTGGGGTTCCAGCGCGGTGGCCGTGTAGAACGGCGCGGCCAGCGGGGCCCGCCAATCCATCAGTACCTGCCGCCGGACGACGCTGTCGTCGGCCAGGCCGAGGCGACCGATGTGGATGCTGCCTCCATCGTCTGTGTCCAGCCGACCGAAGCACAGCTTGTCCTCGGCGGCGGCCAGCACCGCCAGCTCCTGCGCGTAGCGGAACTGCAGCGCGTCGCGGTTAAACAGCCCTGCGGGGGTTCCGTCGTTCTCGTACATCGCCGCATCCTTCATGCTCTGAGTGCGGCGACGCTGGGCGTCCAACAACCGGTACAGCAGGTCCAGATGCTGCTGTTCGGTCTGCATGGCGGGACTGGCGGTCTGCACCTGTAAGGCCTCCGGGACGGGCGGTGCGGCGGGGCGCCCCCCCGATGACGAGCCATCCAACTTACTCCTGTGGTCGGGGTGTGGTCGCCGGGCTGGCCACGGCTGCTGGGGGGCGACGCGACTGCCGCAGGGGGCGCAGCTCACTGCCAGCCGAGCAGTCCAGCCGGAGGCGCTGCATGTTTCCGATCGCAGGGTCAGGCCAGCTCACTGCCGGCCGAGCAGTCGAGCCGGAGGCGCTGCGTGTTTCCGATCGCAGGGTCAGGCCAGCTCACTGCCGGCTGATGGTGGTCCGCAGTCGGGGCGCCGGAGCCGGTGCAGGCGGCAATGGCTGCGGCGGCGGCGGCTGGCATCGTGTTGGCGGCGGCTGGGTCGGTGGTCGCGGATGGTAGGAGCCGGGCCGGCTGTCCCAGATGGCGCCGGTGCTGGTGAGGGTGCCGGCGAGGCGGTCGCGGTGCACGATGGTGTGGTGCCTGGGGCATAGCAGCGCTGCGTTGGTCAGGTCGGTGGGCCCGCCGTCGGCCCAGTGCACCAGGTGGTGCGCGTCGCACCACGCGGCGGGGATGGTGCAGCCATCGAAGGTGCAGTGCCGGTCGCGGAGCCACAGGGATCGGACCTGGCCGACGGTGAACAGCCGCTGCTCCCGGCCCTGGTCCAGGATCTCCCCGTCCTTTCCAAGGACGACGGGGATGATCCCCGCATCACACGCCCACTTCCGCACCGTGGCGGGGCCGAGAAGCGTGCCGGCGGCCCGGGAGCCGACCGTGGTGGCGGCGCCGAGCTGGGCGGCGAGGTCGTCGAAGCCGATGGTGAGCATCAGGGTGGCCTTGGGTGTGGTCGGCGCGTGCCCGGCGCCGGTGTTGGACCGGCCCAACGCGGCGATGAGCGCCTCGCCGCGGCGCCGCCCCACCGGCCGCATGTCCCGCCGCCCGGAATCGGGGTCTGGTTGGGATGCGGACAGCGGCCCGATCGCCGCCTCCAACGTGGCGCGGCCCTCATTGTCCAGGGTGAGGTGGTAGCCCCAGACCCCCGGCGTGGTCTCTCGGCCGGGGGACAGGTCGATCTGCCGGCGGCAGCGCTGCTGGTGTTCGTTGAACTCGCCCTGCTCGCCGTAGCGGGCCAGGATCTCCTGCTTAAGCCGGCGGACCCCGGCGGGTCTGTGGCCGGCACCGACGGTGAGGAACTGCCCCAGCACCACCGGCTTGGCCTGCTCGAGCAGGTCCGGGGCGAGCTTGTCGTACTCCGCAGCGACGACCACCGCGGTGCCCGGGTCCACATCCACATGCTGGACCGCACCGGCGACCGATGCCAGGTCCGGGCGGGCCAGCACCGCCGCGGTCTGGGCCAGGGTGGCCGCTTCCCGGCGGGAGTGCCACGCCGCGTCCGAGACCCACCCCGCCGCGTTGGCGTGCTGCGAGGCCTCGATCACCCCCCGGGACTCCGCTTCCGCGATCACGCCGACCAGGCCAGCGGCGCACAGCGCCCGCAGCTCGGCCAGATCTCCGGCCAAACCAGCCAACTCGCCGCTGCCGCACTGGAACAACACGGTGTGCAGATCACGTAGGGCGTCCGCGCACCCGGACACGGCCTGCCACCGCTCCAACAGCGCTGTCCCCGTTCCCATACCTACCACGTTAGAACAGGGGTACGACAGGACACTCGGATTGGTCGACCTTCGGAGTATGTGCTCGCGCAGCCACGTCGACCGCTCGATCGGCGGGAACCGTGTGGTGGCAGGGCGCGTCGCACCGTGCAACCCGCCACCCGCAACACAGAGCCGCGCGGCGGGTGGCGGCAGCGGACGAGAGGGCAACGGATCTGTGACGATCACAAAGGCAATGACCGTCGACGGGCCGGCGCGCCGCCGGCGTGGTGCGATCTCGCGAGCCGTAGGCGTCGCGACGAGCGCCATAGCGGCTGCGGTGCTATCACTCTCGATCGGAGCCGGGTCAGCCTCGGCGGCTACGGCGCCGGCGGCTTCCGCCACATCATCGGTCGACTGCACTGCTTCGGCACCCACTCTGGATCCGGTCGTCGCCGCGGGGAGTTACGCCGGCGTCTACCTGTCGGGTGAGCAGGCCCGCTCGGCGGAGCTGGTGATCGCGGTGGGTAAGGCGATGGGGATCACGGCCCGGGGAGTGCGCATCGCGTTGGCCACCGCGATGCTCGAATCCTCACTGCTGCCCTGGCAGGTATCCGGACCATACGTGGGACTGTTCCAACAACTAGCCGACCCGACCAGCGGCGCCTACACCGACTACGACCGCACCGACCCGGTCGGCGCCACCCGGATGTTCTACCAACAGCTAGTCGACCACGACCCCGGATACCAAACCGACCACCGGCCGGACTGGCAGATCGCCGAACAGATCCAACAAACCGGCGACGCCGGCCTGTTCCGGCCCTGGCGGCAGCTGGCTGGAGACTTAACGCACGAGTACTACGGCTCAGTGCGGCCGTTCGAGCTCGATCCAGCACCGGTCGATTGCCCAACCCCCGCTGATTCCGATCCGTCCGTGGTGGCTGGTGGTTTCGATGCGGGGAACATCATCTCCGACGCGGTGTTCTACAACACCCACG
>CALANS010000201.1 GCA_937926105.1 uncultured Actinomycetes bacterium
TCTGGGTGAACCGGTCGATCACCGAGGCGGCACCGAAATCCGGCGAACAGGACGGGGCTTGACAACCGAAGCACAGCCTCTAAGCTACCAACACACGCAACGAGCATTGCGCCAGTTGCAACGCTTTTGTTCCCGAGCACCGTGACACATTCCAGGACTCGCGAACTCGTCAGGGGATGACAGGTATCGGTCGTCCCGCCAAATGCAAGCTGTCTTCGAATAGTCCGAGTTAGAAACAGGTCAGTTCTTGTGCCGCTAAACCCCGCCGCCATCGCATTGCAATGCGTCAACTGCGGCACCGAATATCCGCACGGAGCCGTCTACTATTGCCGCGCGTGCACTTGGCCACTCACCGTGCGATATCAGTCCGACGTGGGCGCTGACGGGCGTCCGCTGAGCCGTTCCTGCCTGCGGCAGCCATTCCAGGGAGTCGGCATCGGCATGGGGCAAGGGCATACGCCGCTGATTCCAGCTCACAGGTTGGCAAGACATCTCGGCATCGGCAATATTTACCTCAAGCTCGAATCGTCCAACCCGACCGGCTCGTTTAAGGATCGGCCAGTATTTGCCGGCCTGCAGGCGGCACTCGAATTCGGCGGCGCGACGGTCATTGTCGCGTCGACCGGGAACGGCGCGGCAGCGGTCGCGGCTTATGGCGCCCGCAACGGGCTGCGCGCGATACTTATCGTCCCGTCCGACACCTCCGACGCGAAGCTCGCTCAAGCACTGTCTTACGGCGCCACTGTGTACCGCCTCAGCGGGGGCAATTACAGCGCGTGCTTCCAGCTTGCGCGCGAAGTCGCCGCCGACGGCGGCATCTACAACGTCACAAGCACGTTCATCAATCCGTACACCGTTCAAGGTGACAAGCTCGTCGGGAACGAGCTTTACGAGGAATTGGGGACCGAGGCGCCGACGCGTGTCTACGTTCCGGTCGGTGCCGGCCCGCTTCTCGCCGGGATTCACGAGGGGTACCTCGACTACGAGCCGACGCAGGGCCATCTCCCGCAGATGGTCGCAGTGCAAGCTGCCGGCAACGCCCCCATCGCGAGTGCATATGCCGCAAGCACCGCGGTCGCCGCCAATCCGATGCCAACGACCATCGCGGGCGGAATCGCTGACGGCCTTGTCGGCTACACGGTCGACGGCGAATACACGCTACGGCTTGTCCGGCAGACCGGTGGATGTGCGCTCGCTGTTCCTGACGAAGCGATTGTCGCCGCACAGTCCCTCCTCAGCACGTTCGAAGGAGTACTGGCTGAGCCAGCTGCGGCTGCTGCACTAGCAGGGCTAATTGCCGATCACGACAACGACACCCTGCCCGACAGCATACGGAAGGTGGTGATGATTACCGGGCATGGCCTCAAGGATTTGGCGCATATCAACACGTCAGCTGGGCGGATACACACAATCGGCACTACGGATGACGCGCGCCCCCGAATACTAGCGGACATGTAACACAGAGAGAGAGGACTTGTACATGCGGAAACTCATGACGATCGCCGCGATGGTGGCGATCTCGGCGCTGGTCGCGTCATGCTCAAGCGGAGGCTCTGGGGGCACCGGAGCCGATGAAAGTCACCTCAACACAGTGATATCGAGCAAGACGCTACGGGTCGGTATTATCCCCGACAATCCGCCGTCCAGTATTCGCCAAGGAACGAACGACTGGAAGGGTTACGACGTCGACCTGGCCCAGTTCCTGGCCGACTCCCTAGGCGCGAAACTAGAAATCGTCTCCACGACCGGCGCCGATCGCGTTACAGTACTGGAGACAAACAAGGCCGACGTTGTCATTTCCACCTTCACGCCAACAAACGAACGCGCCCAAAAAATCGCGTTCACAATCCCCTACTCGGCGTCCGGTACTGTGCCGATGTTCCCTGAAGGCGCGGGCATCTCCACCTTCGATGACGTGGCAAAACACACCGTTGCCTTTGCTCGGGGCAGCACCGCCGACCTTCTGATGCAGGCGAAGTTCCCGGACGCGAAGGTCGAACGATTCGACAACATCGCTGACGCCTTCCAGGCGCTGAAGAGTGGTAAAGTCGAGGTCCTGCTCGAAGACAACCAAATCGTTGCCCAGTTGATGAAGGATAATCCTGGCTACGCTACAGTTGACGAAGACCCCCAGAATCTCGGCTATTTGTCTATGGGCGTTCCAATTGGCGATCAGGTCTGGACGGAATACCTGAACAATTTCATTCGAAATTTCAACGTGTCCGGTGACAATAACGCGCTCTACCAGAAGTGGTTCAACGCACCGCTTCCAGCGCTGTATGGATACTGAAAGAGCACGCCCCGATTGATAATCGACGAGCAAGCTTTCGGATGATTACGACCACGGTAACGTCGCAGGAGCCAAACCGATGAACTTCAGCAATCTATGGCAATATCTGCCTGACTTTATCGGCGGACTGGGCGTGAGCGTAGTCGTGACACTGGTGGGTATGACGGTCGGTTCTGTTGCGGGACTGGGTGTCTATGCCGTGGCGCGATCATCTCGGCGTCTGGTGGCCCTCGTGGGCCAAAGCTATATCGAGTTGATCCGAAATACTCCGCTGCTCGTCCAGCTTTACCTGCTGTATTTCGGTTTGCCGTCTATCGGTGTTGACCTGTCGGCGTTATGGGCCACTCTCGTGGGCCTGTCCGCGAACACGGCCGCTTACATGGCGGAAGTCTTCCGGGCCGGGTTCGCGAGCACGCCGACAGGTCAACGCGAGGCGGCCGCGGTGCTCGGGATGACGCGGGCACAGGCATTCCGTTACGTCTTACTCAAACCCGCAATCAAACGCGTTATGCCTGCGATGGACAACCAGTTGGTCTTGCTTTTTCTATTCTCATCGATAGCCGCACTTTTGTCCCTCAACGAGCTGATGAACGTGACTCTTAACGTCGGGTTGGCAACCGCACTGCGCGTCGAAACGCTCATTTTGGGTGGAGTACTGTACTACGCTACCGCGGCGCTGTTCTCGTGGTCGATGCGGTTTATTGACAGGCGCGTGCTGGCATGGTGAGGCGAATCAATGTTTAAGTCATTCGACTGGTTTGATTTCCTGAACATTGCGCGCAGCGCGATAACAACGCTGGAACTCTGCTTCATTGCCATTGTGATCGGCAGCGCTCTCGGCATAGCCGTGGCGGTTATGAGCGAGAGCAAGATTCGCGCTCTCCAGGCCGTTGCGCGAACATACATTAATGTAGTTCGTGGTATCCCCCTCCTAGTAATCATTTTTCTGATCTATTTCGGTCTGCCGATGCTCGCGGGCCTCTCTGGGCTGTCGGCCTTTGCTTCTGGAGTGGCAGCGTTGTGCGTCTACACCGGCGCCTACGTCGGTGAAGTGGTTCGGGGCGGCATTCGCGCGGTGCCACGGGGACAATTCGAAGCAGCGAGCACACTGGGGATGAGCTACTGGTTGATGATGCGCACGGTGGTCTTACCTCAGGCAGTTCCTGTGATCGTCCCGCCCGCAATCGGCTTCTTGATTGCTTTGGTCAAAGACTCATCGCTGGTCTCAGTCGTCGGTATCCTCGAACTTACCGGCGCAGGTCGTGTAACAGGGTCCGTGACTACCGATCCGATTCTGGCCTTCCTCATTGTTGCGGCCTTCTACTTTGTCATTTCCTTTGTTCTATCCCGGCTCAGCATCTGGTACGAGCGGCGACACGCCACCGGCAAAGCCGTCACTGAGAGGACGTTAGCTCGATGATCACAGTGTCCAATCTGCATAAACGGTTTGGTGATCTTGAAGTCCTCAAGGGAATAGA
>CALANS010000202.1 GCA_937926105.1 uncultured Actinomycetes bacterium
GGCCCTGATGGCCAGGCGCAGCGTCTACTGCTCCAAGCTCGCCAACGGCCCGCACTCCATCGCGAAATCGTTCACCACGGAGGACGGCAACATCTGGTTCGAGCGCACCGAACACACCTGGGGCGGCGGCAAGCCCGAGCACCGCGTCGACCCCACCACAGGTGACGACATCACGATCTCCACCAACCGCCGATGTGTCTTCTGCGGCGCCGGCGAAGACGACTACGGCCGCGGCGGTGAACTTGAGACTCACGCCTACGCGTTCATCCATACCAACGACATCAAGGCCCGCGTTGCGGAGCTGTTCGGAGCGAGCATGCAGTTCGACGTCATCATCGGTAACCCGCCCTACCAGCTCAGCGATGGCGGTGGAAATGGCTCAAGCGCTTCGCCAATTTATCAGTTGTTCGTTGAGCAAGCGAAGAAGCTGGATCCTCGTTTTCTCACAATGATCGTCCCGTCGCGTTGGTTTACCGGCGGCAAAGGGCTCGACGCGTTTCGCGAGGCGATGCTTTCCGACGGAAGAATCAGGCGGCTCGCCGATTACCCGATCTCTGCTGATGTGTTCCCAGCCAACGGGCCGAAGGGCGGCGTTTGTGCCTTCCTTTGGAGCCGGGACGCCCCCGGCGCATGCGAGGTCACGACTCACTTCCAAGGTGCCAAGTCAGAATCGGTCCGCCCCCTCCTTGAACCCGGTGCTGACGTATTCATTCGGTACAACGAGGGGCTCTCCGTCCTCCAGAAGGTGGCCGCTACGGAAGGCGCCGGACCGAGGTCGCTTGGGTTGCCTGAGGCCCGTCGCTTCCGTGATCTAGTGAGCGTACGCAAGCCGTTTGGATTCTCATCGACGTTCCGTGGACGGAGTTCCGCGCGAAGCGGCGACCTACGAATCCTCCAGAAGGGCGGCATCGGGTATGTGGCCCGCAAGGAGGTCCGTGCAGGGCTCGATCTCGTCGATGCTTGGAAGGTCTTCGTCGGATTCGCCGCACCCGGGACCGGGGACAAGGACACTTACCCGCATCGGATAATCAGCACGCCCTTTATTGGTGATCCGGGAACGGTCTCCACAGAGACCTACCTTGCTATCGGTCCATTCGATAGCAAGGCCGAGGCGGAGAGTGCTCTTGCGTATCTTTCATGTCGCGTGACGCGGTTCCTGATCCTGCTGCACAAGCCTTCCCAAAACACGACGAGGAACGTTTACACGTTTGTTCCTGTGCAAGATTGGTCGACGCAATGGACCGACGATCTTCTTCGCGAGCGGTATGGGATCACAGAGGACGAGATGGCCTTCATCGACAAGGTCGTCCGGCCGATGGAGATCGAATGATCCAGGACATCAGCCGGCTACTCCCAGAAAAGCCGGAGGCGCGGCTGCGCATTTATGCGTGGGCACCGAACGTTCCGCCGGTCGGCTACGAGGGCTTGCTCAAAGTGGGGCAGACGACCCGGGACGTGAACACCCGGATCCGGGAGTCGCAGGGGCAGCTGCAACAGACCTACACGCTGCATGTCGACGAGCTGGCCGAGCGCGGGGATGGGTCGATCTTCCGCGACACCGATGTGCGCCAACGGCTGATCGATAAGGGTTTCGAGAACCCGGTCTTCGGGTCGGCGCGGGAGTGGATTCGCTGCGCACCGGACGATGTTCGCGCGGCGATCACCGAGTTGCGCGAAGGCGTCGTCCTCAGCGGGACGCATCACGAGACGTTCCAGATGCGACCCGAGCAAGCGGCTGCCGTCACCAAAACCGCGAACTATTTCCAGTCGCTCTGGTCGGAGGACCCGGACGCGGCTCCGCGGTTTTTGTGGAATGCGAAGATGCGCTTCGGCAAGACGTTTACCGCCTACCAGCTTGCGAAACGCCTCGGGCAGTCATGGGGCAAACCAATGCGGGTGCTCGTGGTGACGTTCAAACCGGCGGTCGAGGACGCCTGGCAGACGGACCTCGAGTCGCACGCGGATTTCGATGGCTGGCAGTACCTCTCGGCCGCGACCGGAGGCGAGCCGGGCGCGGCCGACAAGGACCGACCCCTGGTGTATTTCGGCTCGTTCCAGGATCTGCTCGGCCGGGACCGCAAGACAGGCCTGATCAAGCCGAAGAACGAGTGGATTCACGTCATCAACTGGGATCTGGTGATCTTCGACGAGTACCACTTCGGGGCGTGGCGCGAGTCCGCTAAGGAGCTGTTCGAGGGCGAGGACGACAAGGACGCGAAGCAGGAACTCGCCGCCGAGTTCCATTCGGGCCTGGACACTTTCGACGAGGAGCTCGGCGAACTCAGCAGCGACGAGGGCGAGTTCCTACCGATCACGACCAAGGCGTATTTGTACCTGTCGGGGACGCCGTTCAAGGCGTTGGCGACCGGCGAGTTCATCGAGGAGCAGATCTTCAACTGGACCTACACCGACGAGCAGCGCGCCAAGGCCGAGTTCGCTGCCGCGCACCCGGGCGCACCGAACCCGTACGGGGCGCTGCCGGAGATGCGGCTCTTCACGTACCAGATGCCCGACGAGCTGGTGACAGTCGCGCGCCAGGGCGAGTTCGACGAGTTCGACCTCAACTCTTTCTTCGCAGCCACCGGCACCGGCCGCGATGCCGTCTTCACGCACAAGGACGACGTGCAGAAGTGGCTGGACATCATTCGCGGCGCGCCCCTTCCCACGCAGGTCGGGTCGATGCGCATGGGCACGCGCCCGCCGTTCCCGTATTCGGATGTGCGGCTGTTGCCGTATCTGCAGCACTCGTTTTGGTTCCTGCCCAACGTGGCGGCCTGCGAGGCGATGGCGAACCTGCTCGCCGAGAAGCAGAACACGTTTTGGCACGACTATCAGGTGCTCGTCGTCGCCGGGCCGAGGGCAGGCATCGGGCTCGAGGCGCTACCGCCAGTGCGGGCCGCGATCGGTGATGGAATCGAGACCACGACGATCGTGCTGTCCTGCGGGAAGCTCACCACCGGGGTGACCGTCAGGCAGTGGTCGTCGATCCTGATGCTGCGCAACCTGAGCTCGCCGGAAACATACTTCCAGGCGGCATTTCGGGTGCAGTCACCGTGGTCGATCAAAAACCCGGACGGCGATGACCCGAACGCCGAGGCAGTGCTCAAGACGGTGTGCTTCGTATTCGACTTCGCGCCGACCCGGGCGCTACGTCAGATCGCCGACTACGGACAGGGCCTGTCGCCCGAGGCGGCCAGTCCGGAGAAGGCCGTCGAGGAGCTGGTCGAGTTCTTGCCGGTCCTCGCCTACGACGGGTCGAACATGACCCAGGTCGACGCGGGCGGCATCCTCGACATCGCCATGTCCGGCACGTCGGCGACCCTGTTGGCCCGCAAGTGGGAGTCGGCGATCCTCGTCAACGTCGACAACGACACGCTGCGCAAGATCATGAACAACCCGGCGGCGATGGCGGCGGTGATGAACATCGAGGGGTTCCGTGCACTCGGCAAGGATGTGTTCAAAACCGTCGTCAACAAGTCGGAGGCGGTGAAGCAGACCAAGAAGGATCGCGGAGACGATCTCACTCCGAAAGAGAAAAAGGAACTCACCGCGGAGGAGAAGGAGTACCGCTCGAAGCGGAAGCAGATTCAGGACAAGCTGATCAAGTTCGCCACCCGTATCCCCGCCTTCATGTACCTGACAGATTTCCGCGAGAACACGCTGAAAGACGTCATCACCAAGATCGAGCCCGGCCTGTTCAAGGCCGTCACCGGTCTGACGGTCGAGGACTTCAACCTGCTCGTCTCACTCGGAGTGTTCAACGCGACCCACATGAACCAAGCCGTGTTCGCGTTCCGCCGCTACGAGGACTCGTCGCTGGTGTACACCGGCATCGAATCCCACCAGGGCCTGCGCCGCTACGGCCTTTACGACACCGTCATCGCGAAGGAGGCCGCGCGGTGAGCACGACGCCCGTGAACGTGCAGATCCCGTCCGACGCCGAAGCGCCGGTCATCGCGGACTTTGTCGAGCACGCGCTGCGCGTCGCCTACGTCGATCGCGCGCACCTGGCATCGATGCCCGCTACGGACTGGGACGCGCCCGGCGTCTACGTGCTGCTCACCGCCGACGGAACGGGCCGGGTATACGTCGGCCAAGCACGCAAGATTCGGAGCCGCTTGCTGCAACACAACACGAAAGAGAGGCTGCCCTGGCGACGGGCAGTGGCCGTGAAGCGCGATACCACCGACGGATTCAACACCGCCGAAATCGGCTACCTGGAGGGCCGCGTTTCGGCCGAAATCGCCGCGCTCGCGAACATCACCGTCATCGAAGGCCAAACCAGCGGCGATGACACGCTCCCGAAGCACATGATGATCTCGCTCGACTCGTTCGTGAAGAGCATTCTCGCCGCACTCCGGCTCACCGGTGTGGTCACGGCTAGGCGGAACGTGGACACCGAGCTTGAAGACGAGCCCGGACCGGGAGACGCAGCCGCCACGCCCGCCGGTGGCCGCGCCTTTTTCCCGGTCAAGTTCAGCGACCTCGTATCCAGTGGCTTAATCCAAGCCGGCGAAACTCTCCATCTCAAACAGGGCCGGGCGGAAGGCAAAGGCACTGTCACCGCCGACGGCGAAATCGTCGTGCGTGGTGTCGCCTACAAGTCGCCGAGCAGCGCCGCCGCGAGCGCGCTCGGCATGCAGTCCTCAAACGGCTGGACCACCTGGCGCGTCGGCAAACCGGACGGGCCGCTGCTCGACTTGTTCCGCCAGCAATGGCTCGATCAGCAGAGATCCGAGGGCCAGTCGTGATCAAGACCGCGATCGGCTCAGCGCCGAGAGTCAGCAAAACAGGCCCGACTACGTCCCGACGTTGGATGTCGCTACGGCGCGCAGTCTTCGCTGGAACGGGTCTGCCGCGCCGATTTGCGCGCTGGTCGGCTCGCCACGGCGATTCAGGTATAGGAGGACCTAATGCCTAACTCGCTAGGCTTAACCGCAGAAGAACACCACAATCATCGTGTTTGGAATGTCGTCGACGAGTGCTTGACACTGATCGATTCCGTGGACAACAGCGGAGACGAATCACAAGAGGTAGTCGAAAGCTGCTCTGCAGTCCTCGGCTACCTCAAAGGCCTACGAGATAGCCCATCGCCAATTGTCACGCAACTGTATCTCAACGAACTAGCGAATGCAGTAGACAGCACTGAAGCGTCGATCAACAACTGGCTGGCGTCTCCGACACCTACCGCTGCAACCAGTGTTCAAAGCGCAGTCGAGGCCGTAGCATCGCTGACCCGTAGTTATCCGATCACACGAGACTCGTTCTCCTACGGAATCCGGTCGGCATTCGAGGCTGCAGCAACGCGCGCAGAGGAACGTGTCGTCGAACTTGAAGAACGTATCGAATCGCAGCGCGCGGAGCTGACAGCCGTCTCCGAAGCGGGCGCTGCTGCGCGCGACGCAGCAACAGCGGCATTGCAACGCGTTGAAGAGGACGTCAATAAGCTGACAACCTCTGCAGAAGCCCAATTGGCCCGAGTAGACACCGCGCTCACGACGCAACAAGAAGCCTTTACGACCGCACAAGGTTCACGACAAGAGTCCTTTAGCGCAACTGTCGCCGCGCTCAAGGAAGAGCAGGCGGACCTGCGTTCCGCAATCGAAGAAGAATCACAAGCTTCCAGGACTGCACTAGACAAAGCAGGCCAATCAATCCTGGCTGAAATAGCAGCACTTAAGGAGCACGCGCGAAAGCTCGTAGGGGCAATCGGAACCGTCGGTACTGCGACGAGTTATGGCCTATACGCTAAGCAGGAGCGACGCACCGCGAACGCGTGGCGCTACGGCGCGGTGGCAATGTTCTCCGCGGCGTTCCTTCTTTTTCTTGCCGTCATCTGGCTTGAACACATCGACGGCGATACGCCGTGGCAAGCTGTTGCCCTCAAGTTCGGCGGTTCTCTAGCGCTGCTGGCCGGCGGAACCTACGCGGCGCGTGAGTCCGCGCAGCACCGCATCGAGGAACGCACTAGTAAAGACACCGAGCTGCTCCTCAACGCACTTGAGCCATTCATAGCAACCCTCGACGTGGACGGGGACAAGGAGCAACTGCGAAACGACGTTGCAAAGCGTGTCTTTATCGAAGGGCGGCGCGCGCAGCCTCTCGAAGGCAACCCCAAGCCGAAAGGCGCCAACGAGTCGACCGCCGGTCAGAAGTAACGCCGCTCGCGCATCGACCAGCGCCCATACGTCAGCCGTTGAATGTCTCAGGGTGCACCGTCGACTTCCGCTAGGTTCGTGGATATCGGTACATATCCACGTAGTTTTCGGCGTGTCCCCTACGCGTGACACCACATGTGTGGCAGCGTGCTCGGTGTGGCCGACGATCGCGACACTCTGCTGCTCGCGGGTCTGGTCGACCAGTTCTTCGCGGCCCGTCGGTCGCGGAAGGACTCCCCGAACACGATCAAGGCCTACCGTAACCACCTCACCATGGTGTGCGGGCATCTGGCTGCGATCCACGGCGCCCGTGTGGAGCTGCTGACGGCCGGTCATCTGACGCTGCCGGCGGTGCGGGAGGCGTTCGGCCGATACGCCGACACGCACGCGAAGACCTCCACGTCGTTGTGCTGGTCGGCATGGAACCAGTTCTTCGACTTCCTGGTCGCCGAAGGGGTCCGCGAGGGCTCCCCGATGGCGGCGATTCCCAAGCCACGTGTCCCCCGCCGCTCCCCCAAGCCGCTCATCGGTGACGACACGATCGAGATCCTGCTGTCTACCGCCGGGCGCAAAGCGGAGCGGGCAATCGCCCCCTGGCCGGAGCGCGATGTGGCGATCCTGGCGACGCTGCTGCTGACTGGGTTGCGCTCCTCGGAGCTGCTGTCCTTGACGATCGGTTCGATCACCGGCATTCCCGGTGAGCGGCGCGTGACCGTGGTTGGTAAGGGCGAGAAGTCGCGCACCGTGCCGATCGAGCGGCCGTTGTATGACGTGATCGAGCGGTATCTCGCGTCGCGTCGACTGCGTTTCCCGGCTGTCCGCCTCGGGTCACACTCTGCACTGTTTATCGGTTGGCAGGGCAAGCCCATGGGGCGCGGTGGGTTGCAGTATCTGGTGGCCTCCACGCTGAAACGCGCCGGCCTGGAAGGCCGCCGCTCCCCCGGCGCGATGGTTCACGCTCTTCGTCATACTTTCGCCACTAAGCTCGCCGAGAACGGCGCCGGCGCAACCGAAATCATGCACCTGCTCGGACATGCTTCCCTGACCACGAGCCAGGGATACATCGACTCGACCGGCGGTGAGCAGCGCACCGCGGCAGCCGCCAATCCCATCTACCGCGACCTCGCGGCATCTCTCGATACCGAATACCTTCCCCACCTCGGCCCGAAAGTCTCTGCGGCCGACAGCACCAACGGTTGAGGTCAGCCCGAGTCCTGACCTGCGTCGCTGGGGTGGTGTCGGCCGCGCATGCATAATCGTGTCGTACATACGTTCTAGCAACTGGAGGGTTTGACGGTGCTTGCTCTGCTCCCCCGACTCGTCGAGGCGGGTGT
>CALANS010000203.1 GCA_937926105.1 uncultured Actinomycetes bacterium
GCGTCGGACGTGATGACGGACAGCTGCCGCCGATCGCGGAAGGCCTGCACGCTGAGCGAGGCAGCGACTTCGACGGCGAGTTCGAATTCGTCATCGGGGGCGTAATCGTCGGTGCGGGTGGAGAGTGTGACGGCGAGATGTGAACGCCGGGTCTCCTCGAATTGACGGACCATCAGCGTCTGTGCGGGCGTGGCGAGGGTGCGCGCCGAGGTTTTCCAGTGGATATAGCGCCAGTCATCGCCCGGGACGTAGCCGCGCAGCGCGTGGAACGAGACGTCGTCGTTGGCGAGTTCCTTGGTCGACTGGCCTTCGAGATCCTTGAGGAAGCCCGCGGCGGCTCCGTCGAGCAACACGGTGCGTGGGTGGATATAGAGCACCTGTGGATCGGTCCACGCGATGACGCGCCGAACCAGGCCGAACGCGTCGCCGCGCACCGAGCGCGCCGGCCCGACGGGGATCACGGCGCGGTGCTGCGTCGGCACCAGGAATTCTTCCTCGTGCGTCTCGCCGGCGGCGAGGCTCGGCACGGCGAAGGACGCGACGGCCACACCGATAGGCAGCTCCATCCGAGCTGGCAGGAGCCGCCGCCGCGCGGTGCTCGCCACGGCCATCCGGCCCGCGGCACGCTGCCCGACGACGACGCGCGCGCTTTGCATCTCGATCTGCACGCTGTAGCGGGCCCGGCCGAGTGCCAACAGCGCGGACACCACGAACACCGCCCCGAGCACGCTCGCGAGGACCGTCATCTCTTGCCAGCCCCAGAGCCGGGAGGCGATGAACGCGAATAGCCCGGCCGTGAGCGCGATCCAGCCGAGAGGGCGTACGACCGCTAAGAGCCGCCCGATGCGCATGCCGACCGCACGAAAGCGAGAGGGGTGCGGTGTCGCGGGCGGCCGCTTCGCCGGCCGATCGCCGCGGAGGCGACGAGAAAGCAGATCACCCACGTGCTTTGGCGGTGCGACCACGGAGGTCGCACCGTCGACATCGGGCATGGTTGCGGTCATCTACTGCCGCCGGTCCGTCGGCGGCGCGACGTCGGTGAGAATACGGCCGAGCACGTCGGCGACGGTGGTGCCGGCAAACTCCGCTTCGGCATCGAGGAGGATGCGGTGCGCAAGCACCGGCTGCGCGAGATCCTTGATGTCGTCGGGTGTGACGTAGTTGCGGCCGTGTGCCGCTGCCCATGTCTTGGCCGCACGCACGATCGCGAGGCAGCCACGCACCGACACGCCCAGCGTGGTCTCCGGCGCCGTCCTGGTCTCCTCGGCGATACGCGAGACGTACTCCAGGATGGATGGGTCCACGTGCACGGTCGACGCCAGCTCCGCCATGGAGACGATGACGTCACCCGTGACGATGGCGTCGACCACCCGGGCCGCATGTTTGGTGCCGACTGCGCCCAAGATATCCACCGTAGAGGCGTGATCCGGGTAGCCGAGGGATGTCTTCATCAGGAACCGGTCAAGCTGCGCCTCGGGGAGCCGGTAAGTACCGGCTTGTTCGATGGGGTTCTGGGTGGCGATCACCATGAACGGGTTGCCCGCGTCGTACGTGGTGCCGTCGACGGTGACCTTGGATTCCTCCATCACCTCCAGCAGCGCCGACTGCGTCTTCGGCGAGGCGCGGTTGATCTCGTCGGCCAGCACGATCGAGGCGAAGATCGGCCCGCGGTGGAACTCGAACTGCCCCGTGGTCTGGCTGTAGATGGTCACGCCCGTGACGTCCGAGGGAAGCAGATCGGGGGTGAACTGAATACGGGAGTTGGTGCCCTGGACCGTCGCCGCGAGTGCGCGCGCCAGCGACGTCTTGCCGGTGCCGGGGTAGTCCTCCAGCAGCATGTGCCCTTCGGAGAGCAGGCAGGTGAACGCGAGGCCGATCACCTCCTGTTTGCCGAGTACCACCTGGCCGACATTCCCCACCAGCTGTTGGAATGTCTGGGCGAACCAGATCGTCTGTTCGTCTGTCATTGGCATTGCCGAAGTCCTTTGCAACAATTTCGATTAAACGGATAGATCGACGTGGACAGTTCTACCAACCACTCCCGCTAACACCTTCACTAACAGCCGTCACGGTTACCGGTCCGGAGTAGCCGTACCAGAATTGACTATCGCCCCATCCCCAATTACCACTGCTGTCCACTTTGATTGTTTGCTTACTTCCGGTACCATTCGACGTACACGTACCATTCTTGCAGTTTTGGGAGAAGTCGCCCTGAGGACTATCGAAATACAAGGTCACGTTCTCATTGGCACTGAAATTAGCGAGGCGAATTGCAATGTAATACAAGTTTCCCGAATAAGGCGACCCCTGCCTCACCGCAATTTCCGGCTGCGGGCACGCCGCCGCGGAGCCCTTCACCGTCGACGTCGGCCCAACGAGCCCTTGGCTGTCGACGCCACGGACACTCAACGTGAACGTGTTGCCGCAGCCCACATTCTTCGAGAACGACGTTCCGCTACGCCAGGTGGAACCGTCGAGGTACTGCGCTCCCATTGGGGAGCGACCGTTGTCGGGCGGAGGTGACCAACTGAAATTGACCGAGTCCGTACCACTCGGTGACGCATTCAAGTTGGTCACGGCGCCGACCGGGCCGTACGGTGTCGCAGTCGCGGTGGCCCCATCGCCACAAGTATTGAAGGTCGCATCCGTAGCGGAATAGCACGCCGTCACCGTGAACGAATACTGTGTGCCATTGGTCAATCCGTTGATGGTCGCCGGGCTCGACGCATTCACTGTGGTGCCGTTGTACGACACTTCGTAATGATCAATGGTGCGCCCATGCCCTTGCGCGTTGGTCCACGACACTGTTACTTGCCTGTCGACGCCAGTAGGCGTTGCCGCGAGTCCGGTAACGGCGCCCGGCGGCGAGAACGGCGTGGCGCTCGATGAATTACTCACATCGCCGGGGCCGGACCGATTGGTCGCCGTCACCGTCACCGAGTATTCGACGCCATCGGACACGCCTTGAATGGTCGCCGATGTGGCACTGGGGCCCGCGGACACCGTGCCACCGTTGTACGCCACGGTGTATTCGGTGATCGCGGATCCACCGTCGTCCGCTGGCGCGCTCCAGCTCACCGACAGCGTGTTTCCGCCGGGGCTGTAGTTGTCCGCGCCGAAGCTCACCGACACACTCTGCGGGGCGCCGGGCTTCTTGGACGGCGTCTCGGACGCGCTCATCGGCGACCACCCTGAAGGCTCTTTCGATGCGTTGTGCGCCCGGACCCGGAACGAATAAGCAGTGCCGAAGGAGAGTCCACCCCAGGTGTAGCTCGTGACGTTGTCCACGGAGGTCGTGGTTTGTCCGCCGGCACCGGCGGAAGATATCTCCAGGTCGTAGGACGACACCGGCGTCCCGTCCGAGCCGGGGTCGCTCCAGTCGACCTGCAACGCGTTCTGCCCGTCGAGCCATGTCACCGAAGGTGCCGACGGCGTGTTGGGGGCCGTGTCCGGGGTGATGTCCGCAGAGCCGGACGACGCGTCGGACGTGCCGACCGTGTTGGTCGCGACCACCGCGAACGAGTAGGTGACACCGGGGGTGAGCCCGTTGATGGTGCAGGGCGAAGCGCTGCAACTCTGGCTGATGTGATTCTTGGCGTCGGTCACCGTGTACCCGGTGATCGGTGAACCGTTGTCCTTGGGCAATGTCCACTTGATCTGGGCGGTCTTCGGCGTCATGGCGATCAGGGTCGGCGTTCCGGGGGCGTCCGGCTTGTCCTTGACGATGACCGTCGCAGTCCCCGATACGTCCCGGGCAGAGTCACCGGTCGCGTCGCGCAGTGTGTAGGCGACGACGACGGTCCCGACCTGGGTCGGCGTGATGCTCACGGAGCCGCCGGTGACCGCGGCGGAGCCGGCGCCCGACTGCACGCGCGCGTCCACCAGCGTCGGCGCCTGCGGGAACGGGTTGTAGGTCACCTGTGCGATGGCGTTGACCGCGGTCGCGACGCCCGGCCGTCCGTCGTTCACCGTGACGCTGGCGACGCGCATCAGCGGCTCGGCAGAGCCGACGGCCGTCACCGTCACGGCGCCAGTGCCCGACTTCCCCTGTCCATCGGTGGCGGTGAGGGTGAAATTCGCCTGCTTGCCCTTGGCGGTGATCGCCGCTGACACGGTGAGCACCGAGCCCTTCACCGATGATTCCAGCCCGCCTCCGCCGCCGGTGATCGAGTAGGTGAGCAGCTTCTGTTGCTGCGCGTCACCCGCGGTGACAAGGCCTGCGAGATCGAGCGTCGCGGTCTTGCCGACCTCGACGGACAGATGCGCCGCCTTCACCACCGGGGCCGGCAATTCTGCGGGGACGACCTGTACGGAGATCTGCGCTATGGCGGTGCGGTCCGAGCCGTCGCCGACGGTCAGCGAGATGAACACCCTGCCGGAGCCGTTCTTCGGCGACGTGTATTTGAGGTGGGTCGCGTCGATTCGGCCGACGTCGCCGCCACCGCTGACGCTCACTGCGGCGCCGTTGGGGATCTGCAGGGCCGAGCCGTCTGTGGCGCGGAGCATCGTCGATATGTCGATCGTGAGCGGCTGGCCGGCCTTCACCGTCGGCGGCGTGCTCGGCTGTATCACGACGAGCGGAACCTGCTTGACGACCCGGGGCGGAACCACGATGAACGCCGTGGCGAACGCCTTCTCGTTGTTCGTCACGCGATAGGCCACGACCTGGCGACTGTCGGTCAACGTCACGGAGATCGTGCGGTCACCGACCACGTTGCCGGCGGTCGCGGACGCGGGATCCAGTGACAACACCAGGTCATTCAGCGTGCCGCTGGAGTTCGTCAGCTTGTCGTCCGGCACCGGCACGACGACGCTCGTCGCCCCCTTCTTGATCGTCGTCGGATCGACCACAATATCGCGCGCCGTCGGTGGCTCCAGGGCAGCTGTCTTCGAGACGGTGACGGTGACGATGCCGGACGCAGCCATCCCCAACTGGTTGACCACGTTGTACTTGATGCTGCCGACGAGTTCGGTCGCGGGTGTGGTGACGACCAGTCGTCCGTTGCCGGAGTCGGCCTTCACCACCCAGTTCGGCGGGGCGACGAAGGCTGGATCGCCGAGTGAGAGCTGCTGCGACGAGTTGACGGCGGCGATCTGCTTGATGACGTCGACGGCGACGGTGCGACCGGGGCGCGCCGTGACATGCAGGTCAGGAGCGGTCGGCGGCTGAACGGCATCCGGTGGGGCGACGACCAGCACTGTCACCTGGCCGGTGGTGGTCTCGCCGGAGGGATCCGAGGCAGTGTAGCTGAACGTGTCCGGCCCGGCCGTGGTGCCGGCCGTGTATTCGATGCTGGACAAGCCGGACGGGCTTGCCTCACCCAGCGCGCCGCCGGCATGGTCCCCGATCTGGCTCAGCGTTACCCAGTCGCCGTCGGGATCGATGCCGCTGAGGGGTAGTGAGACGGTCACCGTCGATCCTGTGAAGACCCGCGCGACGACCGGCTCGGGCTGCGCCGGGGGATGATTCTGCGCCGCCGCAGCGCCGTCGACCTGCAAGGTCACCGCGCCCGACGAGGACAGGCCCGCCGAGTTGGTGACGGTATAGGCGAAGCGCAGGGGCCGCGCAGGTGCTGTCGTGGGCGCAAGGTAACGGATCGCCGACTCGGTGTGGAAGAGCACTCCCGGCACCGAGGCTGCTGTTCCTGCGTCCAATCCCGTGAGTCGGATGACGTCGCCCGTCGGGTCGTAGGCGTACCCGGCGATGGGAATCGTGACGGCATCGCCGGCGCGGACCGTTGCGTCGATGTCACGGGCTACCGGCGGAAGCGGGTCGGCGGCAGGCACCGGTACGACCCTGATCAGTCCGGGCGCGGACGCATACCCATTGGAGACCGTGTATGCGATCGACCCGCCCTGACTCTGCTGCAGGGCCTGCGCCGAGCGGGCCGCGATCGTAACGGTGTGCAACGCCTCCAGGGTCGCCGAGAGCGATTCATCGGGTTGGACCTGAATCACCGCGAGACCCGAGCCCATCGGGTCGATGTCGTTCGCGATGGGGTCGACCGTGGTGACGCTGCCTTCCGGCAGATACACCACATCGGTGACGCCGGTCGGCGGCTGCCGGCCGGATGCCGGATCCACGACATCGACGCGCAGGAGTCCCTCCGCCGTCTTCTCGCCGCCTTTGGCCTGATAGATGAAGTAGTACGAACCTGCTTTGGATCCGGTGAGTGTGACGGTGCCCGCCGCCTGATGGATTCCGTTGACGGTGATCTCGCCCTTGGCGAGCGGGGTGACGGCGGCCAGCTGGCCCTTCTCGACAGACGGCACGATGACGTTGGACATGATGTCGACCGTCGCCGCCTGCCCGACGATGGCGCGCGCGTACACCGGAGAGGTCACCGGATCCGCTGTGCCCTGAGGACGCACATCGACGGTGAGCTTGCCGGCAACCGGCTCGCTGCCTCCGTCGTCGCCGATGACGAAATCGACGGTCTTGCGGACAGCCCCGCCGACGCCCTTGTCCGCAAACGTGATGAGTCCACCCGGCTGGAACGTCACCTCGTCGCCGGTATCCGTGGACGCCGACTCCAGGTAGAGATCGTCCCCGGTCGGTGAGACGTAGTCGTCCAGCACGTTGTAGGACACAGTGCCCAGCGTCTCGACGGGCACCAGGGAGTTACGGATCTTCACGGCAGGCTTGTGTTCGCCCGACTCATACGCCGTGACGGTGACGTGTCCTTCGGCATCGTTGCCGAATCCATCAGTGACGCGGTATGTCAGCACCGGCATTGTGCCTGTCGCCGTCTTGGGCACGGTCACCTGAAGTGCTTGCCCGGAATCGACGATGGCGGCGTTCAGGTCGCCGGGGCCCTCATCCCAGCCCGACACCCCGGTGATCACCGTCATGGCGCAGTTGTCCGACGAATCGTTGTCCAACACCCGAAGCACCGTCGCCCGGCCCGGCCGCACGCCATAGGAGTCGTCTTGTGCAGTCGGCGGTTTGATGTGCATTCCGGCGGTGCAATTGAGATTCGGCGTGGCCAGTTGCGTGGTGAGGCCCTGCGCATTCGACTGGTCCTGCTGATCTGCCGCATCGGCCTGCGGCTGGACATCGGCCCAGTTGTTGATCAGCTTGATCTGGTCCTCGGCCACCCAGACGGACCCGGTGACCACGTCGTTGAGCACGATGACGTGACCGTTGACCCGAAACACCATCGGATCAGTGCCGGTGTGCCCGGGAATGTCGCGAACCAACGCGTCTTTCCCGGCGCAGGTCAGGCCGTAGACGGCCGGTGACGACGACCACGCCGAGTGCACGCAGCCGTCGATCCGCACCGGCGCCGCCGGCGCGCCCGATCGGTCCGCTATCACAGTTGTCACCTCGCCCGTGGCGAGCGAGACCTCCAGCAGCGCGGACGATGTCGCAATGTCGACGACGTCGGATTCCGGGCCGGGCTGCTGGAGCACGGCCGACGCAGCACCCGGGATCGCGACGGTACGATCCGGAATCCGGAGCGTGCCGGCCTCGCGATCCAGAACGACGGGTGCGTCGCCCACCGCCGTGACGGAGATCGGTGACTGCGCGCCGCTGCCCTGCTGGCTCAGCTCGCCCCCGGTGAGCGCGCTGACGACGACGTCGGTCGGAGCCTCGCCACCGGTCGCTTGCGGCGGGCTCGCGGCATCTGCTCCGGCGGTACTTCCGGTGGTCTCGGCGGCGCCTGCGCCGGTGGCCGCCGACGCCGCCCCGTCAGCGCCCGGCGCCCGCGGGATGGTCCACAGCGAGTCCGATCCGGGGGCGACCGCGAACACGGTGCCGGTCTGCGCCACTGCGACTGCGACACCCCGCCCGGTCTTCGCCGTCTCGGGAGTCAGCTCGGGATCGAGCGTGCCCAATTCCTGCACGGCGCCCGACCACAGTTGGCCGGTCGCTTCGTCCGCGATGGCCAGAACTCCGCCGCCGAAGCCGATGGCTGCGTCGGCGGGCACCTTGATGCGTCCGGCCAATGTGACGCTCGCGGGGTCAATGGGGCGCAGTTCGTGCTTCGTCGAGTCGAGGGTGAGGACGGTCTCGCCATCCTGGTACACGTCGAAGGGCTTGGCGACCACGCGCACCGCCGAGTCGAGCTCGTCGATCTGCCTGTTGACACGACCGACCAGGAGCTGCGATTCGTTCGTCACCCAGACGACGGGTCGGGTGAGATCGACCGACTGGGCGACGTAGCCCGGATCCTGAACTGCCAGCACTGACAGCACCCCGGCGGCCAGCGCGCCGACTGCCCCGAACGCGACCTGCGACCGATGGCGCTTGAGGAAATCGCCGAGCTTCGGGCGGTGCTGTGAATGACGCCGCAGCTTCAGGGAACTCACCGGTCGACCTCGCTCACGGCCTCGTGGCCACGCACATCCAACAGATCCAGGTCGGCCTCCGTGACGAGTCGCGACGTCACCGCATGCTCGACCAGGCGCGCACGCCTGTTGACGGCGAGCCGGCCGGGCCCGCCGCGCAGCCCTTTGATGCCGCGCCGGTCAAGCTTGTCGCACACGTTGTCGAGCTTGCGGTTGAAGCGGGTCATCTCCCATCCGAGCCGCTGCGCGGCCGCCTTCGATGACGGAATCTCGGTGATGGATGTGCCGTCGCGGCGCAGCAGCGGTTCCGCGAGCGCGACGATCAGCTTGCGCTGCGATTCGGTGAGCACCACCGGTGCGATCGTCGTCTCACCGGAGTCCGCCCGTGCGGTCGACGCGATGACGAACGGAGTGTCGGCGTTTTCTATCGTCAACTCATAGGTGGTGGGTCCGGCGGTGAACAGGACACACGTCTGCCCGAAGACCACCGGGAGCGAAGCGCCTGGCGACAGCCAGGCCTGCACCAGGCCGGCCGTGTCCGCCACCGTGGCACACACCTGGCTGCCCACATTGGCGAGCCACCACATGTCGTGCGCGCGGGTGACAGTGAGGAACCGGCGATGCAGGTACGGATTGTCGTCGATCACGACATCCCCCTCGCGGCCGATGACCATCTCGCGCGACGGGTCGGCGTCGTACCGCTCCCCACAGAAATCGACCGTCAGGCCCATGCCAGTCACCTACCCACAGCGCACGTGGTCGCCGGATCGGAGAACTGGCCGTTGTCGCGCACCAGGATGACGCTGATGCACGGGTTTGCACCCTGCACTGTCACCGTGGGGTCGGTGAGACTCGCCGCGTCGGTCGCGGCGTCGGTATCGGTGCGCTGCCACTGGTAGACGTCACCGGGCTGCGGGTCCGGGTTGCTCCAGGTGAAGACCCACCCGTCACCGTGCTTCGCGGCCGCCAGGTCGGTCGGCACCGGAACGCCCAAGTCCACGGTCTGTCCCGTCCGCGCCGTCTGCTCGTCGTGCTTCGGCAGCGTGGCGGGGG
>CALANS010000204.1 GCA_937926105.1 uncultured Actinomycetes bacterium
GCGAGCGAGACCGGAGCGGGGAAAGCCCGTCGCCGCGGAGCCTGCGGAGCGGCAGAGCGGGGGAGCGGAGCGTCGAGCGAGCGATCAGGCACCGCCTGCGACGCCCCGCGTGCGATCAGCCCCGGCTCGGCCTCGGTGCAGTGCGGTTGCCGGTGCGGGCATCTCGGTGCGAACGGGCAGCCCGGCGGCAGCGCCGTCACCGATGCGGCCACCCCGCCGATCTGCGGCAGGTCGCCTCGATCGGCCCCCCGCATCGGCGGGATCGAGGCCACCAGGCCCGCCGAGTACGGATGGGTGGGGTGGGCGAACAGGTCGGCCGTCGTGGCCTGCTCGACGATGCGCCCGGCATACATCACCAGCACCCGGTCGGCGATCCGCGCCACCACGCCCAAGTCGTGGGTGATCCACACGATGGCCAATCCGTACTCGTCGCGCAACCGGGCGACGAGGGCCAGGATCTGTTGCTGGATCGTCACGTCCAGCGCGGTGGTCGGCTCATCGGCGATCAGCACCGAGGGTCGGGGCGCCAGTGCCGCGGCGATCAGCACCCGCTGGCGCATGCCGCCGGACAGTTGGTGTGGGTACAGCCTGGCCAGCGACTCGGGCGAGGGCAGTCCGACCTCGCCGAGTACCTGCAGGGTGCGTGCCCGGGCGTCGGTGGCCGACCAACCGTGCGCCGTCAGGCCCTCCGCGACCTGGGCACCGATACGCATCATGGGGTTCAGCGAGGTCATCGGGTCCTGGTAGACCATGCCGACCTCGGCGCCACGCACCCGGCGGCGCGCCGGTTCGCTCATGGTCAGGGTGTCCCGGCCCTGCACGTACACCGAGCCGCCGGTCACCCGGGCGCCCGCGGGCAGCAGGCCGGCGATGCTCAGCGCCGTGAACGACTTGCCGGATCCGGATTCGCCGACGATGCCGACGGTTTCGCCGGCGCCCACCGAAAAGCTCAGCCCGCGAACGATCGGCACCGGCCCGTCCGCGCCATCCACCGCGGCGGTCAGGTCCGTGACATGCAGCGGTGCCTGGTCGGTGTGCCGCTCGGTGCCCCGCGCGGCGCTCACCGGGTGACCCCCGACGCCGTCGGACGGGCGGGCGGGCGTGGCCCATCCGTTCGGCCTGCGGCCTCGGCCTGGCGTGTGCCGCCGGGGCGACGCCGGGTGCGACGCCGGGGCGCCTGCCGCGGATCCAGTGCCGAGCGCAGCCCGTCGCCAAGCAGGTTCAGCCCGATCACCAGCACGATGATCGCCACCGCAGGGAACACCAGCGTCCACCAGGCGGTGGACAGCAGGTTCTGCGAGTCGGCCACCATCAAACCGAGACTCGCATCCGGCGGCTGGGTTCCCAGACCGAGGAAGGACAGCGCCGACTCGGTCAGGATCGCCCAGGACAGCGCCAGTGTCACCTGCACCACGATGGGCGCGCCGACGTTGGGCACCACATGCCGCAACAGCAGTCGCCAGGTGGGTACCCCGAGAACCCGCCCGGCACGGATGAACTCGCTCTGCGCCACCGACAGCGTCGGGCCCCGCGCCACCCGGGTGAAAATCGGCGAGTACACCACCGCGATGGCGATCACTGTGTTGAACCACCCATTGCCCAGCGCTGCCACCAACGCGAGGGTCAGCAGGATCGCCGGGAAGGCGAACAGCACGTCGGTGATGCGCCCCACCACCTGGTCGACCCAGCCGCCCAGGAACCCGGACAGCACCCCCAGGGCCGACCCGATCACGGTGGCGATGGCAACCGAGATCACCGACACCCGCAGGGAGGTGAAGATGCCGGCGAAGGTGCGCGAGGCGATGTCTCGGCCGAACTGGTCGGTGCCGAACCAATAGCGGCCGGACGGACCCTGCAGCCGGTCGGCCGGGTTCTGGGTGATCGGGTCGTGTGCCATCAGGCCGGAGAGGCCCAGCAGGGCGAGCAGCACCATCAGCACCACGATCACGATCCCGATGCGACCGCCGGGGTCGCGCCACACCCGGCGGATCATGCGCAGCACTCCGCGATTCTCATGCGCTGCACTCGATGTTCCAGCGGGTGCGCCTGCCTCGTCCGGGGTTGGCTCGATGGGCAGGGGTCCAGGGGGCGGGGGTGCGGTGGCGGTCATGCGGCACGCGTCCTCGGGTCGATCACCCGGTAGGCCAGGTCCACGACCAGGTTCACCAGCACGAAGCCGGCGGCGATCACCAGCACCGAACTCTGCACCAGCGCGTAGTCGCGGTTGGTGATCGAGGTGAACAGCAGCCGGCCCAACCCCGGCAGCGCGAAGATCTGCTCGATGATCACGGTGCCGCCCAGCAGATAGCCGAACTGGATGCCGGTGATCGTCACGATCGGCACCGAGGCGTTGCGCAGGATGTGCCGCAGCCGGATCCGGGTGGCGCCCACCCCCTTACCGCGGGCGGTGCGGATGAAGTCCGCGTCGGCCACCTCCACCGCGGCGGACCTGGTGGTGCGCATGACGTTGGCCGCGAAGCCGACGGCGAGAACCAGCGCGGGGTAGAGCATCT
This sequence comes from uncultured Actinomycetes bacterium, assembly GCA_937926105.1. Next base: position 2,514 of record CALANS010000204.1, read on the forward strand.
GGCTCAGGTTGCCGGACACCGACGTGGTCAGCGGCACGAACGTACCGGTGTCCGGGAAGTAGCCGAAGATGGATGCCAGCGCGGCCACCACGACCGAGCCGAGCACGAACTCCGGGATGGCCAGCCCGACCAGTGCGGCGCTCTGCGCGGTGCCATCCCGCAGCTTGCCGGGCCCGCTGGCGGCCAACATGCCCAGCAGCACGCCGGCGGCGGTACCGATGATGGCCGCCAGCACGGCGAGTTCGACCGTCACCGGCAACGCCGCCCAGATCAACGACGCCGCCGACTTCCCGCTGATCAGCGAGACCCCCATGTTCCCCGACAGCACCTGGCCGAGCCAGGAGAAGAACTGCACCACCAGCGGTTTGTCCAACCCGTAATAGTGCTCCAGGGCGGCCCGCTGGGCATCGGTCAGGGTGCCCGACTCGATGCCCATGGAGGCGGTGATGGTGTCCCCGGGAATCACTCGAAGGATCAGGAACACCACCACCGCCACGCCGAACACCGTCAGCACGGCACCCGCGAGCCGGAGACCGGCCCACCGCAGCCCGGTCACCGTGCCCCCAGTTCGCTCGGCACCGTCACGTCAGGAGGACAACGACGCGCCGGCCAGGTGGATCAGGGACTCGTCCGCGCGCGCGGTGAAACCGGACAGCTTGTCCGACACCAGGTAGTAGTCGTACTCGGCGAACAGCCACACCCACGGCGACTCCTTGAGCAGCTCTTCCTGCAGCTGCTGGTATGTCGCCTGGCGGACCGTCTCGTCGGCGGTGGAGTTGCCCTTGACCAGCAGATCGTTGAGCGTCTTCGAGGCCAGGCCGGCCGGGCCCTTCAGGCTGCCGTCGGTGGTGAAGTACCGCCCGTACATCGAGTACGGGTCGGAGCTGCCGCCGTTGCGCGCCACTGCCGCGTCGAAGTCGGCGTCCAGCCATGCCTTGACGTAGGGGCTGGTCGGCATCTGCTGCAGGTCCAGGTTCACGCCGATCGCCTTGAGCTGCGCCTGCAGGTTCTGCGCCTCACCGACCGCGGTGGCGTAGTTGTCGCTCATCACGATGGTCTTGAGGGTGATGGGCGTCTTGACCCCGGACTCGGTCAGCAGCGTCTTGGCGGAATCGATGTCGCCGGGTTTGCACGGCAGCCCGTCCGTCGGGCTGTACTGGTAACCGGGGCTGGTGATCGGACCGGTGACCTTGCCGTCTCCGAACGCCGCGGTGTCGATCACCTGCTGGCGGTCGATCGCACAGGCGATCGCCTGCCGCACCTTGAGGTTGTCCAGCGGCTTGTGCCGGCCGTTGAGCATCAACGTGTGGTAGGACATCGAGGCCTGCTTGATGAGCTTGAAGCCGTTGGCGCCGTTGGCCTGTGCCGCCACGCTCGGGTCGGTGAGCAGGCCCACCTGGAAGGCGCCGGCCTTCATCCCGGACAGGATGGAGGACTCCGACGGGATCACCCGGAACTCGACCTGCGCGACCTTCGGCGATCCGCCCCAGTAGGCGGTGTTGGCCTTCAGCGTGACCTGCTGTCCCTGCTGCCAAGAACCCCAGGCGAACGGTCCGGTGCCATCCGGAGTCTTGCCGACGGTGCCGGCACTGATGTCCTTGTCGTGCAGGATCGCGGCGTTGACGCCGGCCAGCGCGTAGAAGATCGCGGCGTTGGGGGCCGACAGGTGCAGCACGACGGTGTGGTCGTCGGGTGCGTCGACGGAGGTGATCATCGTCAGGTTGCTGCGGGCGACGGCACCGGTCTTCTCATCCAGGATGCGCTCCAGGGAGGCCTTCACATCGGCGGAGGTGAATGGGTCACCGTCCTGCCACGTCACCCCCTGCCGCAGATCGAAGGTGATGGTCTTGAGGTCGTCGGACACCGTCCACTTGGTGGCCAGCGCGCCGGTCAGCTTGCCGCTGTCGTCGGTGCGTACCAGGGCTTCGTAGACCAGGCCGAGGGTAGCGACGGTCGTGAAGGCGGTCGACACGTGCGGGTCCAACTTGTCGATGTCCGCGGTCCGGGCGACCACGATGGTCCCGGTCGGCGCGGCGGTGGAGCCGGAGCCGGTGGCCCCGGTGGACCCGCTAGCTCCGGTGGACCCGGATGCCGAGGCGGTGCCGGATGCCGAGGCGGTGCCGGAGGATGCGGCGGTGCCCGGGGAACTGGCCGAGCCGGCCGCCGGGCTGCCGCCGGTGTCGCTCGCCGAGGTGCCGGTGCCTTGCGAGCCAGCGGGGGAGCAGGCGGCGAGCGCCACGGCCGTCACTGCGGCCGCGAGCACCGCGATGCCGCGATGGCGGCGCGATCGAATTGTCATGTGGACCTCCAGAGTGGGGAACGCGATCACGTTACTGAATTACCTACTGTCTAGACAAGAGGTAACCTGCTAACTTCTCCGACATGTCTCCGATCGCACCGCTGGGCCTCGCCGCCACCGTGGATGGGATCGTCGCCGCCGGCCCGCCGGGAGCCCACCTGTCGGTGGCCGTCGTCGGGGGACCGCGACTGGACGCCTGCGCCGGGTACGCCCAGACGTTCGACGACTCCGGATCACGCGAGATCGACCTGACCGTCGCGCATGCGCACGACCTGGGATCGGTGACGAAGATCGCCGGCACCACCGCGATGCTGGTGGCGCTCGCCTCCGACGGTGCCCTGGCGGTGGACGACACCGTGGGCCGGTACCTGCCGGGACTGCGCGGGGCGCTGGCGGCTGCGACGTTGCGGGACCTGCTGACGCACCGTGCGGGACTGTGGGAGTGGTGGCCCAGCTATCTGGGCGTGCCCGACGGAGCGGCCGTCGACGGCAGGGGGGTGCCGGTTCGTGCAGACCCGCTCGACGTCGTGCGGGCGCTGCCGCTGCGCTACCCGCCGCGTACCGGGCGGCACTACTCGGACCTCGGCTTCATGCTGCTGGGCCGGGTGGTGGAAACCGTCACGGCACAGCCGCTTCCGGCCGCACACGCCGCGCTGATCACCGGCGAGATCGGCACGGACGAGCTGCGCTACGCCGCGCCACCGGCCGGGCATCCGGCCGCCGCCGGACCGGCCGGCGACCACATCGAACGGCGCATGGTCGCCACCGGGCAGCCCTATCCAGTGAGCGCTGACGGCCGGCTCGCCGATCGCTTCGCCTGGCGCACCCGGGTGGAGGTCGGAGAGGTCAACGACGGCAACGCGTTCCACTCCTTCGGCGGCGCCGCCGGGCATGCGGGACTATTCGGCACGGCGACTGGGCTGCATGCGCTCGGCGCCGCCTTCATAGGTGCGCTGGCCGGTGACGGGCGCTGGCCGGCACTGCGCCGGTTCTGTGTCGAGGGTCCCGATGCCGGACAGCTGCTGGGGTTCCGGGCGTGGGAGCAGGCCGTGGACGGCTGCACCGAGCGGGCGATCGGCCACACCGGGTTTCCCGGCATCGGTCTCGCCGTGCTGCCCCGGCATGCGGCCAGCGTGGTACTGGCGACCAACCGGCTGCACGTGCACGGCGAGCCGGCGGCCTTCGACCCGCTGTGGCAACGCGCGCTGGCCGCCGCGCACCGGACGCTGCATGAGGCCGGCGACGCCCCGGTCGCGCCCGGAGCAGCCCCACTCCTGCATGGATCAACATGACCGGCATGCACGAACTTCGCCCCACCAGTCACAGCCGTCACATATTGGCCACGATCATGCCTGCGGGGCATGTTGATCCATGCACGGAGGGGAATCGGTATGAAATTGCGCGTTGTCGGGATGATCAGCGGCACGTCGTTCGACGCCATCGAGACGGCCGTCGCCGACCTGGAACTCGACGGCACTGACCTGCTGCTGACCCCGGTCGGGGCGCTGAGCGTCGACATGCCGGAGGATCTGCGCCGGCGGATCGCGGCCGTGCTACCGCCCGCCGCCACCACCGTCGAGGCGGTGACGACGCTCGACGCCGACCTCGGCCGCGCATTCGCCGCCGCAGCGGTGCGCGCGAACGGCGAGATCGGGAGCGGAGCGGCCGATCTGGTGGTCTCGCACGGCCAGACCGTGTTCCACTGGGTGCAGGGCGGTAGGGCGCACGGCGGGTTGCAGCTGGGCAACCCGGCGTGGATCGCGCAGGCCACCGGCCTGCCGGTGGTGGCGGACCTGCGCAACCGGGACATCGCCGCCGGCGGGCAGGGCGCGCCGCTGGCCTCGCTGCTGGACGAGCTCCTGGTGCTCGGCGGCGACCCGCACCGCGGATCGCTGAACCTGGGCGGCATCTCGAACATCACCGTCACCGACGGCAGCCGCGTCACCGCCTACGACATCGGACCGGCCAACGCGCTGATGGACGCCGCCGTCACCGCCCTGACCGGCGGCGCCGAGACCTACGACGCCGATGGCGCCCGCGCAGCCCGCGGCACCGTGCGCGCCGACCTGCTGGAGCGGCTGCTCGCCGAGCCGTATTACGCGGCACCGCCGCCGAAGTCGACCGGCAAGGAGCTGTTCCACCCGGGATATCTCGCCGACATGCAGCGGGGGTTGCCGGCCCTGGTCCCGGACGACCTGCTGGCCACGCTCACCGAGCTGACCGCTCGAGTGGTCGCCGACGCCTGCCGGGCGCACGACCTCACCGACCTGGTGGCGGCGGGTGGCGGCGTGCGCAATCCCGTGCTGATGGACCGGATCTCGGCGTTGGCCGCGCCCTGCCGGGTGCGCACCATCGAGGAGTTCGGGTTGCCCTCCTCGGCCAAGGAGGCGTATCTGTTCGCGGTGCTCGGCTACCTGACCGTGCACGGGCTGCCGGGCACCCTGCCCGGGGCGACGGGCGCACCGGTCGGTTCGGTGCTCGGCTCCGTGACGCCTGGCGTCGGTGGCTGGGCGCTGCCGCCGGCCGGATCGGTGATGCCACGCCGGCTGGTGGTGCGCGGGTGACGGTCACGCTGCGGCCGCTGCGGCCCGCGGACCTGCCTGCCCTGGTCGAGGTGTTCGTGGCGGCGTTCCAGCACGGGTACCCCGAGGTGCTGCCGGCGGACGTGCTGGCCACCGTGACACCGGGGGCAGTGACCGGGTGGTTCGCCCGGTGGTCGGCGAGTTTGACGTGTACCGTCGCCGAGATCGACGGCGCGCCGGTCGGTTTCGTGCGTTACGGAGACGACAGCGACCGGCCGAATGAGCCCGCGGGCTACGTCGCGGCGCTGTATGTGCACCCGAACGCGGCTGGCGCCGGCATCGGCCGGCGGTTGCTGGAGCATGCGGTGGCCACACTCGCGGGGCGCGGCAAGACCGCGGTGACGTTGTGGGTGTTCCGGGACAACCCGCGCGCCCGGCGGCTCTACACCGGGTCGGGATTCGCGCCGGACGGCACCGAACTCACCGACCTGCAGTGGCGGGTGCCGCAGATCCGGATGCGCCGGGAGCTGGCCGAGCGGTGACGAGGGCTCGCCGTGCGGCCGCCGCGTCGCCCGGGACTCACTGCAGCCGGGTGACCTCGAACTCCCGCGCCGGGTGGGCGATCGCGTGCTGCGCGCCGACCAGCGCGATCTCCGGCCCGGACTCGCCGGCCCGGATCCGGCGCAGCGTCTCGGCCAGCACCGCGTGCACGGACGAGGCCGTGCGGGCCAGCGCCTCGGCGATGTCGTGCTCGCGCAGGTGCACCACGAACAACGCGGCGGTGACGTCCCCGGCCCCGTTGACCTGCAGCGGCAGCCGGGGCGTGCGCACCCGATAGGCACCGGAGTCGTCGACCGCGATCATGCTGATGGTGCGCCCCGGGCCGCCTCCGTCACCGGCCGAGCCCGCGTCAGCCGCATCCGTGCCGCCCGCCTCGCCGGCTTCTTCAACGGCCGCGTCATCGGTCAGGCCGAAGTGCGCCCCGGTCTCCCCGTCACCGCTACTGCCGCCGGGCTCCGGAACCACCATCTGCCCGTCCTCGATGGAGGTCACCAGCACCGTGGCCGGTCCCATCGCGCGCACCCGGTCCACCGCCGCCAGCAGGGCGTCCGGAGTGCCGACGTCGGCGGGCACCGCGCTCTCCGGGTCGCCGCCGCTGCCGGCCAGGTAGGCCAGCTCGAACGCGTTGGGGGTCACCACGTCTGCGGCCGGCACCACGCGGTCCCGGATCAGCGCCGGCAGGCCCGGTTGCACGTACATGCCCCGTCCGACGTCGCCCATCACCGGATCGCAGCAGTAGATCGCTTGCGGGTTCAACTCCCGCACCCGCGCGACCGTGTCCAGCACCACCTCGGCCACACCCGGCGAGCCCTGATAGCCCGTCAGCACCACGTCGGCCGTGCCCAGCACCCCCCGCTCGTCGATGCCGCGCACCACCTCGGCCACGGCCCTGGGGTCGAACACCTGCCCACGCCAGGATCCATATCCGGTGTGGTTGGAGAAGTGCACCGTCAGCACCGGCCACACCTCGTGGCCCAGGCGCTGCAACGGGAAGGTCGCGGCGCTGTTGCCGGCGTGCCCGTACGCCACCGACGACTGGATCGACAGGATGCGCATGGCCTGTCAGGGTAGGCCGGTGACCGTTGACGAATCGGTGCCGGGTTCCGCGGTACTCGACGGGGCGGAGGCCCCGGAGACCTCCGCCGCGGGCCTGGCCGCGCGCATCCAGGACACGCTCATCGGGCCCGGCATCACCGCGCAGCGGGTCCGGGAGCACGCGCTGCTTTTTGCCGGCTGGATCGGTTCAAGATCACTTCGACCTGCGGAAACGCCGCGCCGGCCGAATCTGGACGGCAACAACCAGCATGCCCTGCGGCCGTCCGCCGCCGATCTGACCGCCGCCCTGGCGCACCGCCGGCTCCGCACCGCTGCCGGCCCGCGGCCGCCCGCCCGTGGCGCAGGGTGGGGAGTTCTCCCCATCGACGCCTCCGCAAGTCTCTGCCATGCTCGAAGGTGCCCGCGGGGGCGGGTCACCAGCCTGCTACGTCGGGCCGCAGACGGGGGCGGCCCGACGTCGGCTGATCGTTGGAACCGTTACTCGCCGCCGACGCTGGCGCATCCCGCTCGCGCGCTCCTGCCGGCGAACCGATCTGCCGTCCAGCTCAGCAATTGTCCGATCAGCGGCGAATCTGGCTGCACCAGCGACACGTGATCCCGGCCCGGATAGCTGCGATAGTCCACCGATGCGCCCGCATCACACAACCGTTGCGCATAGTTGCGTTGCAGGGTGGGCGGGATCAACGTGTCCGCAGCGCCCTGGCCGATCAGCACCGGCGCCACGAACGGACCGGTCGGCACGTTCTCGGCCAGTCGCGCACCGAGCGGGCCGGTCGTCGGATCCTGCGACCAGATTGCCGGATCCTTGCTCAGCGACAGCGCCGACAGCACCGACACCAAGATGCCCGGCTCGGCCAGACATCGGTCGGACATGCGCTGCACCAGCACCCGCGCGCTCGGCCGCACGTCATCCCGCACCGACACGTCCGGGTAGGTCTGCGAGTAGCCGGCAATCACATAGGAGGCGAAGACGCTGCCCCCGGTGATCGAGGTCAGCAGACCGGCGAAGGCCGTCAGATCGGATGCCGGCGCCAGCGCGGCCACCCCCGCGAGCGGCACGTCGGGGGCGTACTGCCGCGCGATCTGGCCCACCCACAGCGCGGCGTGCCCGCCCTGCGAGTGCCCCCAGACCACCGTCCGGTCCGCCAGCTCGGTGCCGGACAGTTGCCGGGCGGCCCGCACGGCGTCCAGTTCGGATCGCGCCTCGCCCTTGCCGATCAGGTACGGCTGCGGGCCCGGGGTGCCCAGCCCGGCGTAGTCGGTGGCGACCAGCGCCCAGCCGCGATCGATCACCTGATCCAGCACGAACATCGCCCCCGAGGCGAACGGTTGCCGGGCCAGCGACGGCGCGCACGGCGGGGCGTAGCCGGTAGTCCCGTGCGTCCAGGCGATCACGGGATGTGGCTTCGAGTCCGCGGGCACGACGACCAGCGCGCTGGCGGTGCGCGGCTCGCCGAGCTCGCCCGTGGTGGTGTACAGGATGCGCCAACCGGTCGCGCCGGCCGGCACGTCCCGAGTGAATGGCTCGCTGCGGATCAGCGCTCCGGGCCCGGCGGGCAGGGTGGCGGGGGAGGTATAGAACGCGTCGACGACGGGGCGACCGGAGTGGATCGCGGCGCTCACCCCGGCGGCGGCGACCGCGGCCAGCACCGCGACGACCGCGACGATCAGCGAGGGGCGGCGGGTCCGGCGCCGATGCGAGTGCGATAGCGGTGACGGGGAAGCCGGTGACGAGCGTTCTGGCGATGGGGCTATCGATGCTGGGGACTGGTCGTCGTCCCGCGCTACGGCGGTGGCGGCGAGCGGCCGCAGCGCCGTCCACAGGTGCACCAGGCCGAACCAGAGCGTTCGGGCGCCGAACGTCACCGCCACCACCAGCACCGTGATGTCCGGCCAGGCCAACGCCAGCACGCCGACGATCAGCGAGGCCACGCCGAGCAGGGCATTCGCGGCACGCTCCCTCCCAGGCTGCGGGGTGCGCACCGCGTGCGCGATGCGGACCAGGCCCGCCGCCGCCAGGGCGATGCCCACCACCCACACCAGCGCCGCCAGGCTGAGTCCTCGCCACGCCAGGACGATCACGCCGAGAATCACCCAGCCGAGCGCCACCGCGAGCGTCGGCCACCGCGGCCCGTTCGCTGCCTGGTCGGCGGCGCCGCCACCCGGCTGCTCCGTGGTCCGGGATAACTGGGTGCCGGCGACGTTGCGCCCCTCGGCCCTCCCGATGACCGCGAGATCGGCCAGCCCGGATGCGATCAGGGCGATACCCACGGTCAGGGTCAGCGTGTCCAGAGCGATCAGCGGGCGGACGACGATGATGAGCCCGATCGCGGTGCACACCGCGCCCAGCAGGCCGGCCAGCAGCCGAGGCCCCGAGGCAGGCAGGCGCCAGCGCCACCGGGTCGGGTCCGGCGGTCGCCGCATCCACGTCACCCCCGTTGCCGCAGCGTGCCGAGGCGCTACCAGATCGTCATCGACTCGGTGAACACCCCTGCGAGGGTATCGCCGTCCACGTCGATCGGCGCGATGGCGGTGAGCCGTTGCTGCCGCAGCGCACCATCGACCAGCTCGGGGACGTCTTGCGCCGCGTATCCGATGGCAGACAGTCCATTCGGGATGCCGATGGTGCGCATGAGGTCGATGAGGACCTGGTCCAGCGGGCGGTCGTGTTGCCGTGCGCCGGCGGCGCCCGCAACCCCGCCGAGCAGGGCTGCCGCCTGCCGGTGGCGTTCGGGAGCGACCGCGGACGTTAGTCGGAATACGGCCGGGGCGGTCAGGGACACCGCCTGCCCGTGCGGCACCAGCGGTGCGTGCTGGTTGCCATCGGTGACGGTGGGATAGCCGTCCGGCCGGTAGTGACGGGCGCCGCCGGCGATCGGATAGGCGCAGGCATGCGGGATGTGGACGCCTGCGTTGCCGAAACCCATCCCGGCGAACATCGCGGCCATCAGCATGTCGGTGCGGGCAGCCAGGTCCGATCCGTCCCGCACCGCCGACGGCAGCGCCCGCCCGGCCAATTCCAGGGTGCGGATGACCCACTGGTCGGAGATCGGATTCGCCCCGCAGTAGGCGGGCCGGGTGCCCGCGGGGTGGCGCTCGAACGCGGTGTATGGCCGCGCGGTGTAGGACTCCAGGGCGTGGCAGACCACGTCCATGCCGCTGGCCGCCGTCACTGCCGGCGGCAGCGTCAGCGTCAGGGTCGGATCCAAGACCGCCAACACCGGCCGCAGCGCAGGATGGCTGATGCCCGTCTTGAGCGACAGGTCCAGAACGTCCAGCACGCACACCGGAGTGCTCTCCGACCCGGTGCCGGCCGTGGTCGGCACGGCCACCAGGGGGAGCAGCGGGCCAGGCGGCGGCAGGCCGCGGCCGACCGGGCGGTTGATGTAGTCCAGCAGCGGCGCCGGGTGACAGGTCAGCAGGTTGATCGCCTTGGCGGTGTCGATGCACGACCCGCCACCGACCGCCACGACGGCATCCCAGTGGGGCGCGCCAACCGCCTGCACCGCGGTGGCAATGGACACATCGGTCGGTTCCACGTGGACCTGGTCGTACACCGTGGTCGCGACACCGGCGGCCGTCAGGCTGGCCGTGGCACGGTGCGGCACGCCCAGCGCGCTGAGATGAGGATCGGTCACCACCAGTGCCCGGTGCGCACCCAAGGCGGCCAGGTCGCTGCCCAGTTCGTCCAGGGCCCCGGCCCCGAACTTGATCGACGGAGCGCCCCAGGTGAATACCGTCTCGCGCGACACTGCAGATCTCCTCTCCGGTGGCCGGTGGCCGGTGGCCGGTGGCCGGTGGCCCGGTGCGCCGCCGGCCTGGTAGCCCTGATCGCTCGCCGGGCACCATGCCTGTTGCGATCAAACCAACAGGTCGCCGCCGTTGATGTCGACGCTGGCACCGGTGATGTAGCTGGCCTCGTCTGAGCACAGGAAGCCCACCAGTGAGGCAACCTCCTGCGGCCGGCCCAGCCGGCTGATCGGGAAGCTTCGCGCGTACTGCTCAACGGCTTCCGGATCGATGGTGTCGCGCACCATGTCGGTATCGATCAGCCCGGGGCACACCGCGTTGACGGTGATGCCGTCGGCGGCGACCTCCTTGGCCAGGTGACGGGTCAGCCCGAGGATGCCCGCCTTGGCCGCCGTGTAGTGCGCGCCTCCGATGGTGGACACGCTCTTGCCGGCGGTGGAGGACAGGTTCACAATGCGCCCCCAGCCGGATGCTCGCATCGGAGCCAGCGCCCGTTGGGACACCAGGAAGGTGCCCTTGAGGTTGACCCCGACCACCAGGTCCCACTCGGCCTCGGAGATCGCGGCGACGGCGGTGCCGCGCAGGGCGCCGGCGTTGTTGACCACAATGTCCGGCCCGCCGCCGGCGGCGGTGATGTCGTCGAACAGCGCCGCCACCTCGGCCGCAGCGGTGATATCCGCTGGCACCCCTACGGGTTCGGGTGAGATCTCCTCGAGTTCGGCAAGCACGTCGGACAGCGCGGCGCTGCGCAGATCGTTGACGAACAGGCGGGCGCCGCGCCTGGCCAGCTCGACCGCGATCGCCCGGCCCATTCCCCTGGCCGCTCCCGTCACCAGCGCGGAGTGGCCGGTCAGAGTGCCCGTCTCGCGGAGCGTGCGGTCGCTCTCGACAAGGCCATCCGACATCCGGCACCTCCATGAGTTGGTAAAGTTTCGAAAATCCGCTCTGGTTGCTCTTGTCACGTGATTCTACAACAGTTACCGTCACTGTCGAATAATCGAAGTCCCTGTTCTCCGGAGGCGGCATGCGCGTTGCAAACCTCAAGGGTCGCCTCGTCCTGCTGGGCGATGCCGGCAGTATCGATGTCGAACGGGCAAGCCGGGGTCGGTTCGGTCCCGACCCGGCGACGGTGTATCAGGTCTGGGACGAATTCCATTCCTGGGCGCTGGGTCTCGGCGATGCCATGGACGCTGAGGACTACGACCCGGCGATGTTGGAGGCGCCGTCGCCGCGGCCGCGGCAGATCTTCGCCGTCGGTCTGAACTACGCGCCGCATGTGAACGAGGCCGGCTTTGTGCTGCCCGAGTGGCCGGTGGTGTTCACCAAGTTCTCCTCCTGCATCTGCGGACCCTACGGCGATCTGGAGCTGCCCAGCGACAATGTCGACTGGGAGATCGAACTGGTGGCGGTGGTCGGACGACCCGGCTACCGCATCCAGCGGTCGCAGGCGTGGAGCCACATCGCCGGGCTCACCATCGGCCAGGACTTCTCCGAGCGGGTAGTGCAGAGCCGCGGCACCGCGCCGCAGTTCAGCATCGGCAAGTCGTTCCCGGGTTTCGGCCCCACCGGCCCATGGCTGACAACGCTGGATGAGTTCGAGGATCCCGACGACATCGAACTGCGCTGCGAGATCAACGGTCGGACCGTGCAACACGGCCGCACCAGCGACCTGATCTTCTCGGTGCCGGTGCTGGTCGAGTGGCTGTCGGACAAGTGTCGATTGTTCCCGGGAGACATCATCTTCACCGGCACGCCGGGCGGAACGGGCGCCGGGCTCGACCCACCCTCCTATCTACGGGTCGGTGACGAGGTGGTCAGCACCATCACCGGGATTGGGACGATGAGGAATCGTTGTGTTCCCCGCCGGTGACGGGCGTGCGCCTGCGGGCCCGCGCCCCGGCGCGCGGTCGCGACGGCGCTCGGGCCGATCCGCGGGCAGCCGGCACGTCGTCCTCGCCCTCGGCGGAAAACTGGCCCTTGCTCAGCACCGCGTTGGGTGTGTACTCGATGTGCCTGGCCAGCAGCGCCATGCCGCCGGCGATGTCCCGGGTGATGGCCGCCTGCAACAGCGCCCGGTGCTCGCCGGGGATGTCTCTGCCCTCCTCGCCGCCCAGGTGACGCGACCAGCGTCGATACACCTCGGAGGCATCCCGCAGACCGGACGCGAACTCGCGCAACCGACGATTGGGGCAGGCCTCCAGCAGCACACGGTGGAATTCGCTGTGCGCGATCGCCCAATCCTCGTTCACCTGCTGGGGGTCGTCGGCGATCAACTCGGGCGTCCCGTCCAGCACGTGGTGAGCGGCCACCAGTCGGGACTCCCAGGCGAGGTCGCCGGCCTCCATGGCCTTGCGGAACGCCAGGGTCTCGATCTCGACTCTGGCCTCGGTCAGGTCCTGCAGATCCTCAGGTATCACCGGCGTCACGTGAAAGCCCTGTTGCGGCTGGGAGATCACCAGGCCTTGCTCGGCCAGCCGCAGCAAGCCTTCCCGCAGCACCCCCACGCTGGTGCCGTATCGGGAGCCGAGTTCGTTGAACAGCAACCGTTGGCCGGGCAGGAAGCGGCCGGTCAGAATGTCGCTGCGGATCTGCTGGTAGGCGCGTTCCGCGCGGGTTCCGGTCTGAGCCATGGCGGCCAGTGTACGACCCATAACGACATGGGAGGCAATTTTCGAAATAAGGTTGACAGATCGAAAACGCCGCGGACATACTGCTGTGCACCGCTCGCCTCTCCCGGTCCCTCGTCTCAGTGTCGGAGGTGGTGATGTCCGGCAGCGACAGCGCGATCCACCTCGCCGAAGTGTTCGTCGTCGAACAACCGGTGTCGGTGCCCGCCGGTCCGTCCGTGGCGACCTACACCTGCCGCTCGGCGGTGCTGGTGCGACTGCAGGACGGTGATGGCATCGTCGGGTGGGGAGAGACCTACCGGCGGGCCGGAACCGCAGCCGTAGCAGGGGAATCCGTCGGGATGCTGCTGGGTGAGCAGCCCTCGGGAGCGCGGCGCCTGATGGATCTGCTGGCCGGCCGGGTTCCGGACCGCTACGCCCTCAGCGCCATCTCGATCGCGCTGGACGACCTGCGGGCCCGGCAGGCCGGAGTTCGCGTGGCCGACCTGTATGGCGGGCCGCGCCGGCGGACCGCGCGCGGCTACGCGTCGAGCGGCGGCTACCGGGACGGCACCGATCCCGAGACCAGCTGGCCGGCGGAGGTCCGGCGCAGCGTCGAGGAGGGCTTCACGGCCTGCAAGATCAGGATCGGACGGATGCCACCGGTCCGCGAGCTGCCGATCCTGGAGCAGGTGCGCGCCGAAGTCGGTGACGGAGTCGACCTGATGGTCGACGCGAACGGTGCCTATTCGGTGCCCACGGCGCGCACCGTCGGCCGCCGGCTGGCCGACCTGGACTTCCGCTGGTTCGAGGAGCCGCTGGTCCGGCACGCTGGCGGCCTGGAATATCCCGGCTACGAGTTGTTGTCCGACCTGAATGTGCCGATCGCCGCCGGCGAAGGCCTGCAGACCCGCAGCGCCTTCGCGGCCTTTCTGGGCAGGGGCGCCGCCAGCATCGTGCAGCCTGACGTATCCATCTGCGGTGGTATCGGCGAGGTGCTGTTCGTGGGCGAGTTGGCGGCGCTGTCCGGTCGGATGTGCATGCCGCACGCATGGGGCGGGGCGATTCAGTCGGCGGCCAGCATGCACGCCGTCAGCCTGCTGCCCGAGGCGTCGGAGCTCACCGGTCTGGACTCACCGCTGTTGGAGTGCGACCGCTTCGAGAACCCGCTGCGCACCAGGCTTGCCGACACCTCGATCGAGGCGGTCGACGGCTACGTGACCCTACCGGACGGCCCAGGGTTGGGCATCAGCATCGACGAGGACTGGCTGCGCGCCACAGCGACAAGGATTGCGATCGACTCGAGCTGAGCCGTTCGAACATCTTCGGGGATAACAGTATTCCTCCGGTCCTGACGGCAGGACCGGCCATCGATGGGAGAGAGTGGTCATGAGTCGTGAGATTGACCGGCGCACCATCCTGCGCAGCGGTGTCGGCTTGACGGCAGGCATGCTGCTGGGCGGTCTGGCCGCCTGTGGATCCGATGGCGGAACCACCGGATCGGGTACCACTCCGGCGGGTGCGACCGGCGGCACGGGAACCTCTCCCGCGTCGTCGAGCGGCGGATCGTCGCCGGCGGCCGGGAGCAGTACGGGGGTGGCAGGCAGTAGCACCGCCGCGGCCAGCGGAGGCGCGAGCGCCGCCGGAAGCTCGTCGAGCGGGGCCGGTGCCGGCAAGCGGGGCGGCACCCTGCGATTCGGCACCGCCGCCGGCGGCACCGGCGACTCGCCCGATCCCGCCCTCGCCAGCCGCACCATGCAGTTGGCCATCGCAGCGAACTGCTACGACACGCTCACCGTCGCCGACCAGGACTTCAACCTCAAGCCGGGGCTGGCCACCGAATGGGAGGCGTCGTCGGACGCCACGAAGTGGACGTTCAAGCTTCGACCGGGCGTGAAGTTTCACGACGGCAGCCCGCTGACCTCCCAGGATGTCGCCTACACCTTCAAGCGGATCCTGGATCCCGCGCTCACCGCCAAGGGCCTGACGCAGATCCAGCCGTACCTGACAACCAGCGGTATCGACGCCTCGGATCCATCGACCGTGGTCTTCACCCTGACCCAGCCGAATGCCTTCCTGCCGGTGATCGTCTCGGGCGTCACATTTAGCATCGTCAAGGATGGCAGCACGGACTTCAGCAAGGGCAACGGAACCGGCCCGTTCAGCATCGGCGCGTTCGATTCCGCGGCGAAGCTCGGCCTGACCAGATTCGACGGCTACTGGCAGGACGGCCTGCCCTACGTCGATGCGGTGCAGTATGTGGTCATCGCGGAGGACGCCACTCGGCTGCAGGCTCTCATGTCCGGCAGCCAGGACATCGTGGACAACATCACCGGCGCCTCCACCACCCTGCTCACCGGCAACGCGCAGCCCTACATGATCAAGGCAGGCGGGTGGGTCGGCCTGACAATGTTCGGCGACACCGCGCCGTACAACAACGCCAAGATCATCCAGGCCATGCAATACGCCGCCGACCGGAAGAAGATCATGGGGGTGGTTGCTCCGGGCATCGACCTGATCACGCCCGACATCCCGGTGCCGCCCACCGATCCGTTCTTCCCTGCCGGCCTGGAACCGCGTGCCTACGACCCGGACAAGGCGAAGGCTCTGCTCAAGGACGCCGGGATGGACCCCTTGAAGATCGACGTCTATGCCTACCAGGGCGACAAGCTGGACACGGTGGTGAGCTACAAGAGCGGCGCGCAGGCGGCGGGCATCGACATCAACGTGCAGAACGTCCCGCACGACACGTTCTTCTCGGACATCTTCAAGAAGAAGCCGGCCATCGGCATCAGCGTGGCCCGGCTGCACGTCTCGCAGGCACTGCCCCGGCTGTACAGCAAGGCCGGCGACCTCAACCTCACCCACTTCCAGAACGACAAGCTCGACCAGTTGGTCGCGGCGGCCATGGCCAGTCCGGACGAGGCGGTGCAGAAGCGGAACTTCGCCGATGCGCTGACCATCGTCAACGACTCGGCGTCCAACGTGATCCCTGGCTGGGAGGGCCAGGTCTACGGCACCGGCAAGAACATCTCGGGCCTGAACGCGGTCAACGGCGGCCAGGTGTACCTGTCGCAGGTTCAGATAGGGTGACGGGCGCACCGTGCCCGAAGCACCATGCACTCGCTCTCCCGTTCCCGCGGCATGAGCGCTGATCTGCTGGCCGGTGGGTCGGTGCCGGATTCCCCGGCGCCGACCGCCGGCGGGTCTCGGTTGCGGGGCGTCCTGCACTACCTCGGTCGATCCGTGCTCAAGCTGGTGCTCACCCTGTTGGCCATCAGCGTGGTGGTCTACGGATTGGTGGCGGCCGCCGGCAACCCGGCACACGACATCCTCGGTATGGATGCCACGCCCGAACAGCTCGCCGCATTCACCGCCGCGCACCACCTGGATGACCCGTTCCCCGTGCGGTATACGAAATGGCTGTGGGGTCTGCTACACGGGGACCTCGGCATCTCCTATCAGTCGAACGGGCCGGTGTGGGACGTCATCCAGCCACGCATCGGCAACAGCCTGGTGCTCATCGTCCTGGCGGGGCTGCTGATCGTGCTGCTGTCGATTCCGATCGGTCTGCTGGCCGGCGTGCGACTGCGGGGGCGAACCGATGTCGTGGTCACGTTGATCACGCTCACCGTCGCCGCCTTCCCGGAGTTCGTCATCGGGCTGCTGCTCATCGTGGTGTTTGCCGCCAAGCTCCAGTGGTTTCCGGTGGACTCGACCGCGTTGAACTTCGGCGGGCTGTTCGACTCGCCGAGCGCGTACGTGCTCCCGGCGATCACGGTGTCGCTGGGCAGCATTCCGTACCTGGTGCGGCTGATGCGCGCGAATGCGCGGGAGGTCGCCGGGGAGACCTACATCCGGTCGGCCGTACTGCGCGGCATCGCCGAACCGGCGCTCTCGCTGCGGCATGTCCTGCCCAACGCCGCGCCGCCCATCGTCACCGCCCTCGGCCTGCAGCTGGCGGGGCTGGTCGGCGGCATCATTGTGGCCGAGACGCTGTTCGGCTTCCCCGGTCTCGGTCAGCTGATCGCCAAGTCTGCCGCCTCCCGGGACGCTCCGGTGGTGGAGGCGCTCGCGCTGATCATCGGAGCGGTCTTCGTCATCGTGAACCTGCTGGCCGACGCCGTGGTCGTGATGCTCACCCCCAAGCTGCGGGATCGGGTCCGATGACCACCCTCGCGGCCACGGTCGACACCCCGGCGGCACCGTCTCGCCGGCGGGTCCGCGCCTTCCTCGCCATCCCGCAGGGCCTGGCGGGATCGATCCTGCTGGTGCTGCTGCTGGCCGTCGTGATCATCGGTCCGTTCGTCGCGCCGTACGGGGAGAATCAGATCGAGGGCGCTCCGCTGCAGGGCCCGGGCGGCCAGTTCTGGCTGGGCACCGACACCTACGGCCGGGACATCTTCTCTCGGCTGTTGTACGGCGGCGGCTCGGTGATCCTGCTCCCGTTGATCTCGATCTCGCTGGCCATGCTGGTCGCCGTGGCGATCGGGCTGCTGGCCGGGTACCTCGGCGGCTGGCTGGACTTGATCGTGACCCGGATCATCGATGTCGCACTGGCGATCCCGTCCTACCTGACCGCGTTGGTCGTGGTCAGCGCGTTCGGCACCAGCGGCACCGTGGTCGTGGTGACGGTCGCGGTGATCTACGCGCCGTACATCATCCGGGTGTTACGGGCCGCCACCCAGACGATCTCCCCGCGGGAGTTCGTGCTGGCCGCCCGTGCCCGCGGCGAGCGACTCCGGTGGATCCTGTTCCGGGAAATCCTGCCGAACATCGGCCCGACCCTGTTGGTCGAGATCGCCCTGCGGCTGACCTATGCGGTGATGTTCATCGCCTCGCTGAGCTTCCTCGGCCTCGGGGTCCAGCCGCCCAGCCCAAACTGGGGAGTGATGGTGGCGGAGAATCGACTGCTGCTGCTGGTGCACCCGGCCGGGGTGATCGTGCCGGCCCTGATGATCGGTGTGTTGGCGATTGCGGTCAACCTGATCGCGGACGCGCTGACCCAGTTCTTCGGGGACCGGCTGCACGGCCGGTTGATGGTGTGACGATGAGCGCATCCGTCGACACGCAGCGCGGGGCCGGACTGATTCGCGCCGAGAACCTCTCCATCGCCTACGGTTCTGGCCCGCACGTGACCCAGGTGCTGCACGAGGTCACCCTCGCCCTGGCGCCC
The DNA here is from genome assembly GCA_937926105.1 of uncultured Actinomycetes bacterium. The sequence goes on from CALANS010000204.1 coordinate 20,484, forward strand.
GGCACCATCACCGGGCTGGCCGGCGAGTCGGGGTCCGGGAAGAGCACGCTGGCGCTGGCCCTGATGGGCTACCGGCCCAGCGGGCAGCAGGTGCTGTCCGGTCGGGTGGATCTGGACGGTTCTCGCGTCACCGGCTCGTCGGTGCGTGCGCTGCACAAGCTGTGGGGCGCCCGGCTGGCGTACATGCCGCAGGACACCTCCACCTCGCTGAACCCCGCCCTGACCATCGGTGCGCACTTCGTCGAGGTGCTGCGCCGGCGGGGCGGGCGGCGGACCGCCGCGCAGCGCGCCGCCGGCTGGATGGGCCGGGTGGGCATCCCCGAGCCACGACTGGCACTGCGCCGCTACCCGCACCAGTTCAGCGGCGGCCAGCAGCAGCGGATCGCGCTGGCGCTCGCGCTGTGCCTGGAGCCCGAGGTGTTGATCCTGGACGAGCCGACCACCGGTCTGGACGTGGTGACCCAGGCCCAGGTCAACCGGCTGATTGTCGCGCTGGCCCGGGACACCGGGGTCGCGGCGCTGTATGTCAGCCACAACCTGGCCCTGCTGGCGACCGTGTGCGACGACCTTGCCATCATGTACGCCGGCCAGATCGTGGAGCACGGCCCGGTGCGCGAGGTCTATCGTGCTCCCCGTCACCCCTATACGTCCGCGCTGATCAGTGCAGTGCCGTCGATCTCGGCCAGCGCTCCGCCGCGCGGCATTCCGGGGCTGGCCCGGACGTCCGCGGCGACCGGTGAGTGTGGGTTTCTGGACCGCTGCCCGCTGCGGGTGGACGGCTGCGCCTCCCCGATTCCGCTGGTCGAAGTCTCCGACGGCCACGTCGCCCGGTGCATCCGTACCGCCGAGGTACCGGCACCGGGAGTCCAGGCTGCGCGGACGGCCGCGGATCGAGAACCGGGCGATCCGAGCGTCCTGATCACCGTCACCGAGCTCACCTGCCAGTTCCAGCGGCGCGGCGGAGGGGCGGCACTGCGCGCCGTGGACGGGGTTTCAGTGACGGTGACGGCCGGGCGGACGCTCGGCATCGCCGGCGAGAGCGGCAGTGGCAAGTCCACCCTGCTCAAGGCGATGGCCGGGCTCGTCAGGCCGACCGAGGGCCGGATGTCCTTCCGCGGAACGGATCTGCACGGCCTCGCGGCCGGCCGTCCGCTGGCGGTGCGCAAGGCGATCCAAATCGTGTTCCAGAACCCGGACGCCACGCTCAACCCCCGACACACCATCGGGCAGTCGATGGAGCGTCCGCTGCGACTATTCGCACCGCGAACCGGGCGGACGGAACGGCACCGGCTGATTGTCGAGATGATGCAGCAGGTCCAGCTGTCACCCGTCCTGCTGGAGCGCTACCCCCGCGACCTGTCCGGTGGCCAACGGCAGCGGGTCGCGATTGCGCGCTCGCTGCTCGCCGAACCAGAGGTGTTGCTCTGCGACGAAGTCACCTCGGCGCTGGACGTCTCGGTGCAGGCTTCGATCATCGAATTGCTCATCGGGCTGCGTGACCAGCGCCGGCTGGCCCTGGTGTTCGTCACCCACGATCTGGGGGTGCTGCGCAGCATCGCCGACGATGCGGTCATCATGCAGAACGGCCAGGTCCGCGAGACCGGCCCGGTGGCGGGGGTACTCGCCCATCCCACCGATCCCTACACCGTCCGGCTGATCGATGCGGTGCCGCACCCGGAGACGGATCTGCCCGCGGCACCACACCACGGCACCCTCCACGAACCCGCGACCGAGAGTTGATTCGATGGCCACAGTCCTGCACCTGGAGTACGTCGGCGATCTGGCGCCATACGAGTTTGAGACGTCCGCGTTGAAGGAGGTCGGCGCCACCCTGGACGTCGCGCGCCTGACTGACGGTGACGAGGTCGTCGAGCGTGCCGCCGAGGCCCGGGTGATCTGGTTGGAGTGGACGCCACACCTGACCAGGGACGTGCTGCAACGGTTGCCCCGCTGCGGTCTGGTGATGCGCTGGGGTGTCGGCTACGACCAGATCGACGTGGCGGCCGCCACCGAACTGGGCATCGCGGTGGCCAACGCGCCGTCCTACTGCACCGAGGACGTGGCAGAGCATGCGATCGGGATGCTGCTGGCCGTCTCTCGGCAGATCGCCTTCCGGCATGAGCAGATGCGCGGTGGGCTGTGGCGGGCGGGCAAGGCACCCATCCGGCGCATTCAGGGCAGCACCGTGGGGGTGGTCGGACTGGGCCGGATCGGCCGGCGGGTGGCGGAACTGGCGGCGGCGCTGGGGGCGCGGGTGCTGGGGACGGACCCGATCGCGCCCGCACCGCCCGGAGTGCAGGCGGTCGACCTGCCCACCCTGCTGGCCGAGTCGGATTTCGTCTCCCTGCACGTGCCGATGTCCGCCGAGAATCACTACCTCATCGACGTCGACACCATCGCCAGGATGAAGTCCGGCGCTGTACTGGTGAACACCAGCCGCGGCGGCGTCGTCAGCCAACATGCGCTGATCGACGCCTTGAGCACCGGCGCGCTCGGCGGGGCAGCGCTGGACGTGTTCGAAGCCGAGCCGTTGCCGCCCGACTCGCCGTTGCGATCGGTGCCGAACCTGGTGCTGACCTGCCACGAGGGGGCGAATTCGGAGAGTAGCCTGACCGATCTCAGACGGGAGATCTGCTCGGCGACCACCTCGTGGCTGACCACCGGCTGGGCGGATTCCATCGTCAACCCGGAGATTCGGACCCTCGGCACCGAGCGAGGCCGCCATGTCGACTGACGTCCGCAGGGCGATGGCCCGAGACGGCGGCATCGTGCTGGTCGACGAGCCGTTGCCGGAAGTGGGGCCCGGCGACGTCCGGGTGCGCAGCGCCTTCTCGGTGATCAGCCCCGGCACCGAGCGGTCCATCATCCGTGCCACCCGGATATCGCCGGCCGCGGCGCACGAGTACCCGCATCCGGAGTTCGTCTGGCCGCGCCTGCGATCGGCGGCGGTCGACGGACAGCAGCGCCGGCCACGGATGCCGCCGGACCATGCGGCCTCGCTGGGATACAGCGTGGCCGGTGTGGTGGCGCAGGTGGGCTCGGCCGTCACCGATCTGCGACCCGGGGACGCCGTCGCGTGCAGCGGCAGCCAGTGCGCCTATCACGCCGAACAGGTCGTGGTGCCTCGGAATCTGACGGTGCGCGTCCCGCAAGGTGTGTCGCTGCGGGACGCCGCGCACGTGACGTTGGGGACCATCGCCATCGAGGCGCTGCGCCGCACTCGCTGCACCGTCGGCGAGACGGTGGTGCTGTTGGGTGCCGGGATGCTCGGCCTGCTGCTCACCCAGATCGCCGCCGCCGCAGGCATCTATCCCGTCGCGCTGGACACCAATACCGATCGACTGTCGTTGGCCGGGAGATTCGGTGCGGTGCTGGGTGTCCCGGCCGCGGACGATGCCGGGGTGGCGGCCATCCGAGAGGTGACGGACGGGTTCGGCGCGGACGCGGTGATCGTGGCGGCGGCGGACCCGGGCAGCGTGCTGATCAATTTCGCATTCGACGCCCTGCGCCCCGGTGGGCGGGTGGTCGCCCTGGGGGATTTCGGCATGACCATCGATCGAGCGAAGTTCTTCCGCGCCCAGGCGACCTTCGTACCCTCGATCGCGTACGGGCCGGGTCGGTACGACCCGGTGTACGAGGAGAACAACGTCGATCTGCCGATCAACGCGGTGCGGTGGACCGAGAACCGAAACATGGCACACTTCCTGCGGATGCTCGGTGAGCGACGCATCGATCTGGAACCATTCCATCCGGTCGAGGTGCCGTTCGACCGGGCGCCGGAGGCCTACCAACAGCTGTTGGGACCGGACTCCCCGCTGACCGGAGTCATGCGGTATCCGGCGGCGCAGGAGATCCAGCGGTGACGGGTGACGGTGCCGTGACCGTGACGGCCACGCGCAGGTGACGGTGCCGGGAGGCCGATCAGCGATCCCGGAAGGCACCATCGGCCGGGGCCACCGCGCGCAGGTCGGGAGTCGGAATGCCGTAGCTCGCCGCCGCGGCGGCGACGGCATCTCCGACCTCCGGCACCCGATCGGCGGGCACCAGGGCGATCACCGAGCCGCCGAATCCGCCACCCACCATGCGCGCGCCGAGCGCGCCGGCCCGCTGCGCGGCCTCGGCGGCCACGTCCAGTTCCAGGCACGACACCTGGAAGTCGTCCCGCAGCGACGCATGGCAGGCCGACAACTCCGGGCCGACCTCGGCGAGCCGCCCGGCACGCAGCAGTCGCACCACGCGGCGTACCCGCTCGTTCTCGGTGACCACGTGCCGCACCCGGCGGCGCAACGTCGCGTCGGTCAGTCGGCCGAGCGCGCGGTCCAGGTCGGTCGGACCGAGCTGCGACAGGAACTCGACACCCAGTGCGCGGGCGGCGGTCTCGCACTCTGCGCGGCGCTGCGCGTACTCGCCGTCGGCCAGCGAGTGATGGACCCGGGTGTTGATCACCAGCGCCCGCAGCCCCCGTCCGGCCGGGTCGAACGGGACCTGCTCGATGCGATCTGCCCGCACATCGAAGAACAGCGCGTGCCCGGCGGTGGTCGCGGCGGCGGCCATCTGGTCCATCAGCCCGCACGGGACCCCGACGAAGTCGTTCTCCCCCCGCTGCGCCGCCCGGGCGATGTCTTCGGGCGACAGGCCCAGGTTCAAGAACTCCGAGACCGCCAGTCCCACGGCGCATTCCACCGCGGCCGAGGAGGACAGCCCGGCCCCGGAGGGCACCGCTGAGTCCAGCGCCACATCCAGCGGCGGGATGTCGTGTCCGGCCTCGCGCAGCGACCACAGCACCCCCAGCGGATAGGCCTGCCAGCCGCGCGCCGCGTCAGCGCCGGGGCGCAGCTCGTCCTGTTCCGCGGTGATCACCTCGGCGTGCCGCTGGGCCGACGTGATCCGGAACCCGGCCGTGTCGCCCGGCCCGATGGCCACCGCCGCGCGGGAGTCGATGGCGAACGGAAGCACCAGCCCGCCGTTGTAATCGGTGTGCTCGCCGATTAGATTGACCCGCCCCGGTGCCGACCACACGCCCGCGGGCCGGGTTCCGAACCGGGAGTAGAACAGCGCCGCTGCGGTCACCGGTCACCCGCCGGCGTGCGGTGGCCGCTCATCTCCCGGCGAATTCCCAGGCGTCGCGCACCATGTCGGCCAGGCCCAGCTCCGGCCGCCAGCCCAGCTCCGCGGCGGCGCGGTCCGCGGACGCGACCAGCCGCACCGGATCACCGGCGCGCCGCGGCCCCACGGAGGCGGGCACCGGCGTGCCCGTCACCTGCTCGATGGTTCCCAGCACCTGCCGGACGGAAAACCCGTCACCACTGCCCAGGTTGCAGATCAGATGCCGGCCTGCCGCGGCGGCGCCGAGCGCCAGCACGTGGGCCCGGGCCAGATCCGTCACGTGCACGTAGTCGCGGATCGGGGTGCCGTCGGGGGTGGGCCAGTCGTCACCAAAGATGGTCAGGGGACCGCGCCGGCCGGCGGCCGCGTCCAGCGCCAGCGGGATCAGGTGGGTCTCGGTGCCGTGCCGCTCCCCGGCGCCCCAGGCCGCGCCGGCGACGTTGAAGTAGCGCAGGCTCACCGCCCCCAGCCCCGTGGCCGCGCATTCCCCGGTGAGCATCATGTCCACGGCGAGCTTGCTGGCACCGTAGGGGTTGGTAGGCCGCGGCGGCACGTCCTCGGTGATGGGCATCGCCTCCGGTTCGCCGTACACGGCGGCGGTGGAGGAGAACACCAGCCGGGGCACATGATGCTCGGCGACGGCGTCCAGCAGCGCGCGGGTGCCACACACGTTGGTGCGCCAATACATCGCCGGGTTGGTGCCGGATTCGCCCACCAGCGACTTGGCGGCGAAGTGCAGCACCGCATCGAAGCTGCCACGGGAGAGCACGTCACCGGCGGCGCCGATGTCCGCGCGGACCAGTTCCACCCCGTCCGGGACGGCGTCCGCGTGGCCGGTGGAGCAGTCGTCCAGCACGACGACCCGGTGCCCCTCGGAGCGCAACAGGCGGGTGACGACCGAGCCGATGTAGCCGGCGCCGCCGGCCACTAGCACCGTCATCGCCTCGCGCGCCGCAGCGTCGGCCTGGTCCGCCGGATCAGTCACACCGTCACCTCTCGCAGTCGCTGAGCGGCCGCCTCCGGAGCAATGTCGTTGACGAAGGCGCCCATCGCCGACTCCGATCCTGCCAGGTACTTGATCTTCCCACGGGCGCGCCGGATCGAGAACAACCGCAGGTGCAGCCAGAAGTCCGCCCGGCCGGTGCGCACCGGCGCCTGATGCCAGGCCGTGATGGACGGCAGCGTGTCGTCGAACACCCCCTCCATCCGGCGCAGCACCTCCCGGTAGACCGGCACGAACGCCGCGCGCTGCACGTCGTCCAGCGCCGGCAGGTCGGGCGCCCGCCGGCGGGGATAGAGGTGCACCTCGATCGGCCAGCGCGCCGCGAACGGCACGAACGCGATCCATTGCTCGTTGCCCGCGACCACCCGTGGACCGGTCGACTCGCGCTGCAACAGGTCGCCGAACAGGTTGCTACCGTGCGAGTGTCGGTGCCGCGCGACCTGCGCCAGCATGTGCGTGGTGACGGGCGTGACGAACGGGTAGCCGTAGATTTGGCCGTGCGGATGCTCCAACGTCACCCCGATCTCCAGGCCGCGATTCTCGAAGCAGAACACCTGCTCGATCCCGGGAAGGGCGCCCAGTTCGCGGGTGCGGTCGGTCCACACCTCCAGCACCGTGCGGATGCGGGACTCCGGCAGCATCGACATGCTGGCCCGGTGGTCGGCGGTGAAGCACACCACCTCGCAGCGCCCGGTGCCGGGCTGCGGCTGGAACGGGTCCAGCGCCCGGGTGGCCGGCCCGGACCCGGCGAAGGAGGGGAATCGGTTCTCGAAGACCACCACGTCGTAATCCGGTGACGGGATCTCGGTCAGCTTCTCGGGGGTGGACGGGCACAACGGGCAGGCATCGGCCGGCGGCCGGTAGGTGCGGGTCTGGCGGTGGCTGGCGATGCTGACCCATTCCCCGGCGAGCTCGTCCAGACGGGTCTGCGAGGTGTGCTGTACCGGCGGGAGGTCCCGGCTGTCGTGCAGCACCCGGACCCGGTCCGGCCGCTCGTCGAAGTAGATCAATTCGCGGCCATCGGCGAGAGAGGTCGCTCGCCGATGCAGCAGGCCGTCGGTCATGCAGCGCCCCCGTGGCCGATCACGCCCGCCACGCCCGCTTCGGCTCGGAGTCTTCCGCGAGGATGACCTGGCCGACGGCATCGCGTACCGCCGCCTGCGCGATCGGGTCCAGATCGGTATCGGTCACCAGCACGTCGACATCGCGGAGTTCGGCGAACGACGACAGCCCCACGACGCCCCACTTGGTGTGGTCGGCGACCACGACCACCTTGTGCGCCGAGTGGATGAACTGCCGATTTGTCTCCGACTCGGCCAGGTTGGGGGTCGTCAGGCCAGCATCCGCGTCCATGCCGTGACATCCGATGAACAGCATGTCGACATGCAGCGAGCGGATGGCACGCTCGGCCACCGGCCCGACCAGCGCGTCCGACGGGGTGCGCACCCCACCGGTGAGGACCACCGTGCGGCGGCCGGTGGTATCGGAGCTGAGCAGGTCGGCGATGCGCATCGAATTGGTCACGACGGTGAGATCCGGAATGGCGAGTAGGTGATTGGCCAGCGACCAGGTGGTCGTGCCCGCCGAGAGCGCGATGGCGCTGCCCGGCTTGGCCAGCGCGGCCGCGGCCTGTGCGATGGCGGCCTTCTCGGACAGCTCGCGGGAGGACTTGACCTCGAAACTGGGCTCGTCACTGGTGGGGTTGTCCCGCAGGGTGGCGCCACCGTGCACCTTTTCGATCAGGCCCTGCCCGGCCAGCACATCCAGATCGCGGCGCACCGTCATGTCGGAGACCTGCAGCATGACCGTCAGGTCGTGCACCCGTGCCGCCCGGTCCGTGCGCAGGCGTTCCAGGATCAGTTCCTGACGCTGCCGGGCCAGAATGGGTTTCTCGTGCCCCACGTCATGCCTCCCGTCCGGGTCGTCCGGACCATTGGTCGGCCGAGGTGCCATCGGCCGGCAGCGGAGCAGCCGCCGGCGGCGGCCCCCGCCGAACCTTACATGAAACAACAGACTCGATCACTCTAGGCGTGCGCGCAACCCCTCGTCGCTGTGGCGGATCCATTGGCAGACGCGCCGATATTTCCGGGAGAGATTGCGGTGTGAGGCTTGACAGGGGCAGCGGGGCGGGACTCTACTTGTGACGAATCGTGTGCCATTGCGATCGATCATGTTTGATTGCTGCGTGCCCGCAGCCGAGTGGGAGGTCCCCATGAGCAAGAAGCAGCGCCCCGTCGAGGGATCGTCGCGGGAGTTGGACCGCCGGGCGGTGCTGAAGGGATTCGCGGGGGTGGCGGCGTTCGCGGCGCTGCCGTTGGCGCTGGATGCCTGCTCCAGCGGCTCGGGCGGGGCGGGCACCACGGGGGCGGGCACGTCCGGGCCGGGCGCATCCGGCACCGGAAGCAGTCCGGCGTCGAGCGCCGGCGGCGGGACCTCCAGCGCCGCCGGCGGAACCGGCAGTTCCGTCACCGCCCCTAGCGCGTCCGCATCGGGTGGTGGCGGTGCCTCTGGCTCGGTCAGCGTTCCCAAGGTCAGCGGCACACTGACCATCGGGTCGAACTACTCGGACGCGGGGGTGAAGAAGGCCTTCGGCGACGTGGCCACCGCGTTCGGCAACGCCAGCGGCGCGAGCGTGACGGTCAACACCGTCGATCACAACACGTTCCAGAACAAGATCCAGCAGTACCTGCAGGGCACCCCGGACGACGTGTTCAGTTGGTTCGCCGGGTACCGCATGCAGTTCTTCGCGGCGCAGGGCCTCGTCTCGCCGATCGACGACGTGTGGGACAAGATCGGCGGCAACTTCTCCGACGCGGCCAAGGCGGTATCCAAGGGCGCCGACGGGCACTACTACTTCGTGCCGATCTACAACTATCCGTGGGTGATGAACTACCGCAAGAGCGTATTCGACGAGCACGGCTACCAGATCCCGGCGACCTGGGACGACCTGATCGCGCTGTGCGAGAAGATGAAGACCGACGGGCTGGTGCCCATCTCCTGGACGGACAAGGATGGCTGGCCCGCCATGGGCACGTTCGACATCCTGAACATGCGAATGAACGGGTATCAGTTCCACGTGGACCTGATGGCGCACAAGGAGTCCTGGGCGGACCCGAAGGTCGTCGCGGTCTTCGACCAGTGGCGCAAGCTCACCCCGTACTACCAGACCGGAGCGAACGGCCGGACCTGGGAGGAAGCGGCGCAGGACCTGCAGAACAAGAAGACCGGCATGATGTTCATCGGCGCCGGACAGGCCGGACAGCAGTTCTCCAAGGAAAACCTCCCGGACCTGCACTTCTTCCCCTTCCCGGCGATCAACTCGCAGTACGGAACGGATTCCATCGATGCCCCGATGGACGGCTTCATGATGTCCAAGGCGCCCAAGAACAAAGAGGCAGCCACCGCGTTCCTGGAGTTCCTGGGCACGCCGCACGCCGAGTCGATCTACCTGGCCTCCGATCCCACCGATGTCGGTGTGGCGACGGATTATGACCAGAGCACCTACAACGCGCTACAAAAGGCGTCGGCCGAACTCATCGGCAAGACCGCGCACATTGCGCAATTCCTGGACCGGGACACCCGGCCGGACTTCGCCTACCCGATCGTGCAGAACGCGCTGCAGTCGTTCATCACCAACCAGGACTCCCAGGCCGTGTGCCAGCAGTTGGAGACCCAGGCCAAGGCCGTCTTCGCCAGCTGAGCCGGCGAGTACCACAGCGCGATGTCAACGCCGCCGTCGACGGACACACTTCCGGTGACGACAGTCCGCCGGACGCGGGGCGGCCGGATGCGCCGCCTCACCCGCCGGGACTCGGTGGTGCTCGGCCTGATGCTGGGCATCCCGCTGCTGATCGACCTGGCGTTCATCTGGGGTCCGGCGATCGCCAGCGTCTTCCTGTCCTTCACCAATGCGCAGGGCGCGCGGGCGGTGGCGTGGATCGGCGGCGAGAACTACCACTTCATGGCCACGGTGGACTACGAGTTCTGGCCGGCCGTCCGGCACAACCTGCTGTGGCTGGGCGTGTTCATCGTGATCGCCACCCCGTTGGGAATGCTGTTCGCGGTCCTTTTGAACAACAACATCAAGGGCACCAGGATCTACCAGAGCATCTTCTTCCTGCCGGTCATGCTCTCGCTGGCCTTGATCGGCATCATCTGGCAGCTGATGTACTCCCCGGACAACGGTCTGATCAACAACATCATCGGAAAGACGGGCCAGGGCAACCAGATCGACTGGCTCGGTGATCCGCACATCAATCTGTGGGCGGTGCTGGTGGAGGCCACCTGGCGGCAGGCCGGATACGTCATGGTGCTCTATCTGGCGGGGCTGAAGGCGGTCGACCCCTCGCTGCAGGAGGCCGCGTCACTGGATGGCGCCAACGCCTGGCAGATGTTCTGGCGGGTGGTATTCCCGACCCTGCGACCGATCAACATCGTGATCCTGGTGGTCACCGTGATCGAGTCACTGCGCGCATTCGACCTGGTCTATATCACCAACGGCGGCACCAACGGGCTCGAGCTGCTCAGCGCGATCATCACCCAGCAGATCCTGGGAGCCGGCAACAAGATCGGCTACGGATCGGCGATCGGTGTTGTGCTGCTGGTGATCTCGCTGGTACCCATCGTGTACTTCCTGACGGTGCAGTTCCGCAAGGAGAAGCAGCCATGACGGCCGCCACCGACCGGGCGCCTGCTCCGGCCACCGAGGTTGTCCACGTGGGTCGGCCGCGCGCCAAGCGCCGCGTCGGCTCCTACGTGTTCCTGACCCTCGCCGCGATCTTCTGGATCGCCCCGGTGCTGTGGACGCTGTACACCGCCCTCCGGCCGGTGTCCGATACGGACGCGCACGGCTACTTCTCCTGGCCACGGATGCTCACCCTGGAAAACTTCATCAACGCGTGGAACCAGGGCGACATCATCCACTACTTCCTGAACTCGGTGTACATCACGGTCCCGGCCGTGCTGATCACACTGTTCCTGTCGACCTGCGTTGCCTACGTGGTCTCCCGGTGGAGCTTCAAGTTCAACCTGGTGATGCTGCTGATCTTCACCGCCGGGAACCTGCTGCCACAGCAGGTGTTCCTGGCACCGCTGTTCAAGGTGTACCTGGCGATCTCGCTGCCGGACTGGCTGTCCGACTCGGGCAAGCTGTACGACTCGCTGTTCGGTCTGGTGGCCATCAACGTCTCGTTCCAGATGGGCTTCTGCGTCTTCGTGCTGAGCAACTTCATGAAGACGATTCCGCACGAGATCACCGAGGCCGCGCTGGTAGATGGCGCGTCGGTGTGGACGCAGTACTGGAAGCTGACGCTGCCGCTGTGCCGACCCGCGCTGGCCGCGATGGCCACGTTGCTGACCACGTGGATCTACAACGACTTTTTCTGGGCGGTGGCGCTCATCTCGACCGGGAGCAAGTACCCGATCACCACGGCGATCTTGAATCTGAAGGGCACCTATGCGGTCAACAACAACCTGTTGGCCGCCGGGGCGATGATCATTGCCATTCCCACGCTGGCCGTCTACTTCGCCCTGCAGCGGCAGTTCATCTCCGGGCTCACCCTGGGCAGCACCAAGGCCTGAGCGGGCGCCGTCCCGCGGCGTTACGACGCGCTGTCCGGGCTGGCTCGTGCCGCTACGACGCGCTGTCCGGTCCGGGGCCGGGTTCGGTGCCGGGTCCGGTGCCCGACAGGTGCTCCCGGATCACCGCAACGCCACCCGCGGCCAGCTCGGCGGTTCCGTTCGTCGGCGCGCCGGAGAGCAGGTCCGTCCCGGTCGCCGGCACCCGGACCGACCGGTTGGAATGGTTGATCAGAAACAGGTAGCCGTCCCGATCTCGCCGTCGACGAACCGCCTCCACCCCGTCCGGCAGCCCGGGCACCACCGGATGCACGCCGGTCTCGACCAGCACCCGCCGCAGCAACGCGGCTCGGCCGTTTGGTGCCAGCCGGGTGCCGACGTACCAGGTGACCCCCGAACCGACCTGGCGCCGAGTCACGGCCGGGGCAGCGTCGACCGGGCCGCCGCGGTAGGCGGCGATCACCTCGGCGTCACCGACGGTGCCATACTCGCTCCACACCGTCCCCGGGCCGAACTGGCTCAGCTCGACCTGCTGACCGGCCAACAGCGGGTAGAACTCCTCGATGCGCAGCCCGAGCAGATCGCGCAGCGCGCCGGGGTATCCGCCGGCGAGCACGTGGTCGTCGGCGTCGGCAATGCCCGAGAAGTACGTCACCAACAGGGTGCCGCCGCCCTCGGCGAACTGTCGCAGGCTCGCTGCCGCCGCCTCGTCCAGCAGGTACAGCACCGGGACGATCAGCAGCCGGTACCGGCCGAGATCGCCGGCCGGATGGGCGAAGTCGGCCGTGACCCCGGCCCGCCACAGTGCGCGGTGCCAGGCCCGGGACTCGGCGATCACATCGACGTCGACGCTGGGGTGCGAGTCCAGCTCCGCCGCCCACCAGGAGGGCCAGTCGCGCAGGATGGCCACCTCCGCCGGCTGAACCGAGCTGCCGGCCACCTCTGCCAGGTGCTGCAGGTCGGCGCCTAGTTGCACCACCTCGCGCCACCGCCGGGAGTCGGTGCCGGCGTGCGGCAGCATGCCGGAATGGAACTTCTCCGCGCCCGACACCGACGCCCGCCACTGGAAGAACAGTGTGCCGTCGGCGCCCCGGGCCAGGTGCGACAAGGAGTTCCGGCGCATCTCGCCCGGCGCCTTGGCCCGGTTGCGCGGTTGCCAGTTCACCGCAGACGTCGAGTGTTCCATCAGCAGCCATGGCCTGCCGGTGGCGAGCGAGCGCATCAGGTCGGCGCTCATCGCCAGCTGCTCAGCGCCGTCCGGGTCGTCGGCGATCAGGTAGTGGTCGTTGGACACCAGATCCGTGTGGCCGGCGAAGCGCCAGTAGTCGATCGGCTTGTGAAGGCTCATGAAGTTGGTGGTGACCGGCTGTGCGGCCCGTGCTCGGAGGGCCTGGACCTCCGCGGTGTAACAGGCCAGCAGCTCGTCGGAGCCGAACCGCCACCAGTCCAGTTGCTGGGTCGGATTCGGGAAACTCTGGTAGGCCACCGCGCGTGGGGGCAGTACGTCTGCCCAGTCCTCGTAGTGCTGGCTCCAGAACGCCGTTCCCCAGGCCCGGTTCAACTCGTCCAGGCCGCCGTATCGTCGCTGCAGCCAGGCCCGGAATGCCGCGGCCGACCCGTCGCAGAAGCAGTGCCAGTTGTGGCAGCCGTACTCGTTGTGCACGTGCCACATCACCACCGCCGGATGCTGCGCGTAGCGGTCGGCGAGGGCCGTGGCCAGGGCGGTCGCCGCGCTCCGATAGGCCGGTGACGACGGGCAGAACGCCTGCCGTGCTCCGTGACTGCGGCGCGTCCCATCGGCGTCCACCAGGGCGGCATCCGGATGTGCCCGCAGGAACCACGGCGGCGGTGACGCGGTACCGGTGGCCAGGTCGACGGCGATCCCGCCCTCGTGCAGCAGCCCCAGCACACGGTCCAGCCAGCCGAACTCGTAGCTGCCTTGGTGGCGCTCCAGCAGCGCCCAGGAGAACACGCCAACGGTCACCAGGTTGACTCCGGCCTCCTGCATCAGCGCGATGTCCTCGCGCCACACCGATTGCGGCCACTGTTCCGGGTTGTAGTCGCCGCCGAATGCAAGCCGGCCGCCGAGTGCCGCCGTGACGGCCGCCATGCCCGTGGATGTCTGTGCTGCCGGCGTGGCGTCGCCGTGTGTCTGCGTTGCCGTCATGCCGGCACCGCCTCCCGTGCTGCTGGTGGTGTTCCGCGGTCATCCTGGTCCGCCGCCGGCTCGCGGCGACGCCGCTCGGATGATAGATCGGCTGGTAGGCCCACGAGTATTCAAACACTTTCCAACAAATGCTTGCAATAGCGCACGGTGACGACTAGAACACTAGCTGTACCTGATCGTTTATGTCCAATTCACTGTCGGCTGATGTGCCAATATGTGCACCTGGTCGACGGCGGAGCGTGGACGTCGGAGACGCAGGAAGGACGGGGCAAGGTGAGTAGGAACAGGCGCAGGATGGCACGGAGGGCGCTCGTCGCGGTGGCTGCGGGTGCGCTGGTGTTCAGCATGGGCGTGGTGGGCGCTGAAGTCGCCCAGGCATACACCACCAGCGGAGGGCACGACGCCCCCGAAATCTTGGGCGCCACGCCACAAATGGGCTGGAACGACTGGAACGCCTTCGGATGTGACGTCGATGCCCAGCTGGTGGAGCAGACGGCCGACACGATGGTCGCCAATGGGATGAAGGCGGCCGGCTACGAGTACGTCAACATCGACGACTGCTGGCTGGAGAAGGAGCGCGACGCGGACGGCAACCTGGTTCCGGACCCGACGAAGTTCCCCGACGGCATCAAGGCGGTCGCGGACTACGTGCACGCGAAGGGCCTGAAGCTGGGCATCTACAACAGTGCCGGGACCGAGACCTGCGCCGGGTATCCGGGCAGTCTCGGGCACGAGAAGCAGGATGCGCAGACATGGGCGTCCTGGGGGGTGGATTACCTCAAGTACGACAACTGCAACAACCAGGGCAGTTCGACCCGGCAGCAGTACATCGACCGGTACATGGCGATGGCCGACGCACTCAAGGCCACCGGCCGCACCATCTTCTACAGCCTGTGCGAGTGGGGGGTGAACGACCCCTGGACCTGGGCCGGGCAGGTCGGGCAATCCTGGCGCACCACCGGGGACATCCGCGACAACTACGCGAGCATGCTCTCGATCTTCAACACCAACGTGTGGCTCTACCCGTACGCGGGGCCGGGCGGCTGGAACGACCCGGACATGCTGGAGATCGGCAATGGCGGGATGACCACCGCCGAGTACCAGACCGAGTTCAGCCTGTGGGCGCAGATGGCCGCGCCGCTGCTGGCGGGCACCGACCTGCGCACGATGAGCAAGGCCGACCTGGCCATCTACACTAACAAGGACGTGATCGCGGTCGATCAGGACCCGCTCGGCAAGCAGGGCATTCCCGTTGCTGCTGGAGGCCAACCGGCCGGCAACGACGGGCTGTGGGTGATCACCAAGCCGCTTGCCAACGGCGACCGCTCGGTGCTGCTGTTCAATTCCACGGGTACCGCGGCAACCATCGGCACGACGGCGGCCGAGGTGGGCATGGGTCCGGCCCGCAACTACACCCTGGACAACCTGTGGAGCAACGCCACGACCGAGACCGCGGGAACCATCGCGGCGTCGGTGCCGGCCCACGGTGTGGTGATGTATCGGGTGTCCGCGCACGCGCCGGCCACCGTGGCCCCGGATGTCTCGGTGGCCATGACCGGGCTCGATGCTCAGGCAGAGCCCGGCACCGCCAGCACCGTCACCGTCTCAGTCACCAACCACGGCGCGGCGGCCGTGGGTTCGGGATCGGTGACGGTGACGGCGCCCACGGGATGGACCGTCACCGCTACCTCACCGACCACCTTCTCCTCGCTCGGTACGGATCGCACTGCCACGGCGACGTTCTCGGCGACACCCGGCACGCCGAGCGCACCGCTGGACACCGCGACGGTGACCGCCACCGCGACGTACCGGTGGGGAGGTCAGCAGCAGACGTCGGTATCCGACAGCCAGACCGCGATCGAGAACGCTCCGGTCTCCGCACCGAACCTGACCTTCTCGTCCGCGACCGACGCCCCGGCGCGTTTTGGCCAGGTCGGTGACGACTTCGGGATCTCCGGGGCCGGCGACGACCTGTGGGGTAGCCACGACAACTACTCCACCATCTACCGCACGGGCGTCGTCGGGAACTCGTCGACGGTGCAGACGGAGGTGACGGGGATATCCGGGCTGAGCGGATATGGCAAGACGGGCATCCTGGTGCGCGACTCGATCACCGATGCCGGCGCGGCGCCGGAGGGCGTGATCCTGTTCGTCTCACCCGAGGGTGGCATCCAACTCGAGTGGAACTCCAACTCGGATACCTCGATCGATGCGGTGACGCCGGCCAACGGCACGATCGAGCCGACCGTGCCGGTGCACCTGAAGCTGGTGCGCTCCGGGTCGACCTACACCGGCTACTACTCGACCGACGGCGCCACGTGGACAGAAGTGGGCGCCGCCACGGTTCCGGGGCAGGGCGACACCCAGGACGCCGGCCTGTTCATCACCTCTCATGCGACCGGTTCCCCGGCCCAGGCGTTCTTCTCCGGATTCACCGTCAGCTGAGAGGAGTCTGAAAACCTGCCCTTAGATTCGGGACCGATTCGGGCGCAGCCGCCTGACCTGGGGCGAGCCGCACGGACCGGTGCTCCGGAGAAATCTAGGGGCAGGTTTTCAGAATCCCGCAGCGCTCGGCCGCATCGCCGAGTGCATCGAGCCAGCGTTATGGAGCGCTGTAACAGGGCTTATATAAGTGCTGTTACACTTCGGGAATGAGCAAGGGTAACGATGCCGCGTCGCCGGCACTCGATCCGATCGCCGGGCGCACCACCGCCCCGGCGGTCGAGCCGCGGCCGCTGGAGCCGTCCCACTGGCAGTCCCTGCATCGCCTGCTGGCCGACCTGGACGATCACATCGCCGAGCTGTACCGACGCCGCGGCATCACCGAGGTGCGTCCGCGGTTTGTGGGGCCGTTGATCCTGCTTGCTCGTCACGGCGCGCTGACCATCCGAGAGATCGCGGGACTCACGGGCCGCACCCACTCGGCCGCCAGCCAGACCGTGGCCGCGTTGCGCAAGGTGGGTCTGGCCGAATCGGCGCCGGGGAAGGATGCCCGCACCCGGCGGGTCACGCTCACCGACCACGGGCGGCAGCTGGTGCCGCTGATGGAGGCGGAGTGGCATGGCACGGAAGAGGCGGTGCGGCAGATCGAGCGGGAGATCCCGTATCCGCTGACGCGGGTCGTCGACGACATCCGGGCCGTGCTGGCACGGCGGGGCTTCACCGATCGGATCGAGGACCAACTGCCGGCCGAGTTCCGGAGCGCGTGAAACCCCGATGCCCGGCATCCTGATCGATCTGCGCCCGCTGCGCGCCAGTGCGGACTATCGGCGCCTCTGGCTGGCCGGGGTCTTCTCCGCGATGGGCTCGCAGCTGTCCGCATTCGCGGTGCTGTTCTATGTCTGGCAGCTGACCGGCAGCGTGGTGTGGACAGGCATGGTCGGGCTGGCGCGGATGGTCCCGGTGCTGGTCGCGGCTCTGATCGGCGGCCACCTGGCGGACAGCAGGGACCGGCGCCGGCTGGTGATGGTCACCCGGTCGGCGCAAGTCGTCACCGCCGGGTTGCTCGCTGCCGACTCGGCCACCGGCGGGCAACTGTGGCTCATCCTGGTGCTGGTGGGCCTGCAGTCCGGCCTGGGCACCGTCGGCGCCCCGGCGAGCCGGACGTTTGTGCCCAGACTTCTTCCACCGCAGCTGGTCTCGGCTGGCATGGCGCTGACCATGATCTCTTTTCAGGCCAGCATGCTGATCGGGCCAAGCGTGGCCGGCCTGATCGTGGCGCAGTGGGGGGTGACGGTGTGCTTCGCGGTGGACACCGTCACCTTCGTCGGATCGCTGTACGGTGTCGTCCGGCTGCCCGCCATGCCGCCGCAGGGTATCGAAGACTCGGCGCCCCGTCGTGGCCTGCGGGCCGTCGCCGAGGGGCTGTCGGTCGTGGTGCGCAACCCGGTGGTGCGGGCCGCCATGCTGGGCGATCTGGTGGCCACCGTACCGGCCATGCCGATCTCGCTGTTCCCGTTGATCAACGCCGAACGCTTCGGCGACAACCCGCGGACCCTGGGGCTTTTCCTGACCGCGATGGCCGTCGGCGGAGTCACGGCAACGGTGTTCTCCGGCGCGTACACCCGGCTGAACCGGCAGGTCGCGGTGTTGTTGGGGAGCGTCGCGGTATGGGGGCTGGCGCTGCTGGCGTTCGGTCTGGTGGTGGCGCTGTGGGCGACCCTGCTGACTTTGGCGATCGCCGGGGCGGCCGACTCGATGAGCGTGGTGTCCCGCGGGACGGCCGTGCAACTTGCGGTGCCGGATCGGGTGCGCGGGCGAGTCAGCTCGCTGGACTACCTGGTCGGGGTGGCCGGGCCCGAGTTGGGCAATGTGCGGGGCGGACTCGTGGCCGGTGCCACCTCCGGATCGGTAGCGACCATCGTCGGTGGCGGGATGGCCGCGGTGGGAGCCGGGCTGATCGCGCTGCTGGTGCCGGCGGCGCTACGGTTCCGGACGGCAGGGATCGGTGACGAGGATCCGGGCCAGGTGCGGCAATAGCCCCGCTTCGAGTGTGACAGCGGTCCGCGCGTCACTGTTCGGCCTTGAAGGCGTCGGCAAGCCACCACGACGGATCCGCCGTCGTCACCTTGATGTCGACCAGCAGCCCGTTGCTCCGCGGGCCGTCCACCCAGCGCCGGACGCCCTCGAGGTCGGCCGCTCGGCGGACGGTCACACCGGTGAGCCCATAGCCCTGCGCAATGGCCGCCAGGTCGACGTCGGGGAACGTCACGAACCCGTCGTCGCCCGGGGTCCGTCCGAAGTGGTGAACCTCCGCACCGTAGGCGGAATCGTTGTAGACCAGGATGACCATCGGAAGCTTCAGCCGCGCGACTGTCTCCAGCTCGGAGGCCGCCATCAGCAGGCCGCCGTCACCACACGCCGCGATGGTGAGTCGGCTGGGCTGTGCCACCGCGTGTCCGATGGCGGAGGCGAGCCCCAGCCCGACGCACTGGAATGCCTGGCTGAAGCACAGCGCTGTTTCGTCGCGCACCTCCAGGAACATGGTGGGGTAGCCCAGGAAGTTGCCGGAGTCGACGGAGACGTTCCGGTCGGCGTCCAGCATGCGATCCAGCGCGATGGTGGCCGTTCTCGCGTCGATGCGGTCGTCGGTGCTGTTGTCCCGGTACGGCACGTCCTGCCACCGGCGCTCGGCGGCGATTCGGTCCCGCGTAGCGGGGGTGCGGCGCCTGGTGGCCAGCTCCGGCATGGCGGGGATCAACTCGGCGATGGCCCGCGCCGCCTCGGCGCTGTCGGCCACCATTCCGACGTCGACCGGGCGGTTTCGTCCCAGCGCCTGCGGATCGACGTCGACCTGCACGAGCCGGGTTCCGGACGCGATCAGGCTGCCGTTGCTGGTGGTCCACTTCCCGAGCCCGCAGCCGAATGCGACGATCAGGTCCGAGCGCAGCACCATCTCGGCGGTGATCGGGCTCGCCAGATCGCCCATCACATCCAGGCTGAACGGGTCGTCATGGAACAACCCCCTGGCGACCGCCGAGGTGGCGGTGAGGGCGCCCGCGCGATCGGCGAGCGCGCGCAGGTCGGCACCGGCGCCCCGGGCGCCCCGGCCGGCGAGGATCAGCGGTGCCTGCGCGTCGAGCAGCAGGTCGGCCACCGCGCGCACGTCGTCGGCGTTCGCGCGTGCCGGCCGAGCCACTCGGAGGGCCGCCGGGGCAGCGCCGGAGCCCTCATCGGGGCTGGTCATCATCTGCACGTCGACGGGGAAGTTGAGCACCACCGGGATCCGATCGGTGACGGCGGTACGCACGCCGTCGTGCACGTCGGCGGCGGCCGTGGCGCTGCTGATGCGGATGCAGGTGGCGCCCACCGACTCCACCAGCCGGTCCTGGGCGATCCGGAAGTTGGAGGTGCGATCCGCCAGCGGAGCCTCACCGGCCACAACGAGCAGCGGCGTGCGGCTCTTGACCGCCTCGGTCAATCCCGTCACCAAGTTGGTCAGCCCGCCGCCCTGGTGGACGGACACCATGGGTAGCGAGCCGGACATGCGCGAGAACGCGTCGGCCATGCACACCGCGCCACCCTCGTGGCGGGCGCCCACATATCGTGCGCCGCGATCCACCAGGGTCTTCGTCACCCGATAATTGCCGCTGCCGGCAACGCCGAACACCTGCCGCACGCCGAGTTGCCACAGCGCCTCGGCGACGGTTTCGTAGACCCGCATGTTGGACTCCGCCTTCGATCTCGCCTTGTGATCCCGCCCCGGACCTGCCTGATTGTGATCCCGCCCGGACCTGATTGTGGTCCCGCGTCCGAGCTCACCTTTCGGGTCTCGGTCAGTCCTCGACCAGCGCGAGTACCCGGGTGGGTGAGCCGGAGCCACCCACGATCGGAAGCGGTCCGGCGATCACCATGGCACCGGTCGGTGGCAGCGACGCCAGGTTCTGCAACTGGGTCAGCCCATACTTGCCGCTGCCCATCAGGTAGGAATGGCACGGGAAGTTGGGCTCGAAGGAGTGCGCGGCCCCAGCGTCGGTCCCGACCGTCTCCACTCCCATGCCGATCACCGGGGTGTCCTGCGCGATCCACCGGGCGCACTCCGCGGACATGCCGGGGCTGTGTGGGCCGGATTCGTCGGCGTTGATGGCCTCCTGCTGGGTCTTGCGCGCATCCCACCCGGTTCGCACCAGGATCCACCCACCCGCCGGCAGTGCCCCGTGCTGTGCTTCCCATTCCTTGACATCGTCGACCTGGATGAGGAAGTCGGGATCGGCGGCGACCCGGTCCGAGAAGTCCAGCACCGCCGCCGGGGCAATCAACCGCTCCGCGGGCACGGCGGAGATATCGGCGCCGTCCCGCCCGGTCACCCAATGGTTGGGAGCGTCGAAATGCGTTCCGGTGTGCTCTCCGGTATGGAAATTGTTCCAGTACCAGGCCGGCCCCCGGCTGTCGTAATTGCTGATCTCCTCCAGTTCGAAACGCTGAGTCTGGCCGAACTCCGGCGGCAGGACCAGGATCGGTGTCTGCTCCGACAGTGGCGCGGTGAGATCGACGACGCGGACCGTTCCGGCGCGGAGCGCGGCGGTGAGTTCGAGCAACACGGACATGGATCCTCCATCCGGAATTGCCGCCGCGCACCGCGGCGACAGTCGGGAGCTGCGACAATTCGTGACCATACGCCAACCGAATCGGGGACTGTCAACAGTCCGGTGCGACATCCCGAACCGCCTCTCGGTAGGTGTGTATTGACAAGGTGCGCCCCCCGGGCCACACTGGAACCGTTCGCTCTCAATGAACAGTACCTGGGGGCTCGCCGGGTGGGGTTGCACGATGGCCCCCGACGGCGTGCCGCGGCGTGCCGCGGCACCCTCCTGATCCGAAGCCAGGTGAGGTAGCTCCCGTGCCGATGTCCAGCGACGAATTTCGCTCGCACTTCCCGATGCTCGCTGACGTGACACATCTCGCCAGCTGCAGCCAGGGGGCGCGCTCTGCCGAGGTGGATGCAGCACTGCAAAATATGTTGGAGTCCATCTCGGAGCAGGGAGCGCCCTGGGGTACCTGGATCGATGAGGTGGAACGAGCCCGGGCACAGTTCGCCGCCCTGATCCACGCATCGCCGGATGAGGTGGCCGTGATGCCCAACGCATCGACGGGCGCGCATCAAGTGGGCTCCGTCCTCGCATACGCCCGACGGTCTGGGATCATCTCCACAGAGATGGAATTTCCTTCTATAGGCCAGGTATGGCGCGCTCAGGAGCGACGCGGTGCATCCGTCAGATATGCAGGTGAACGGTCCGGAATGGTCACGATCGACTCTTACCGGGCATTGATCGACGACACCACTGCGATGGTCTCGGTGCCCTTGGTCAGCTACAAGAACGGCGCGGTGTTGCCCGTGTCCGAGGTCGCGGAGTGTGCCAAAGCCCATGGCGCCCGCGTCTTCGTGGATGCCTACCAAGGCGCTGGCGTAATGCCGATTGATGTCGGTGCGCTCGGTTGCGATTACCTGGTTGCCGGCAATCTGAAGTACCTACTGGGGCTCCCCGGTATCGCGTTCCTCTATGTCCGTGCCGGCGTCGTGGACGAGATTCCACCCAGCCTGACGGGATGGTTCGGTCGCCCGAACCCGTTCGACTTCGATCCCCGGGGTATTGCCTTCCCCGACGAGGCCAGACGCCTGGAGTCCGGAACGCCCGCGATACCGGCCGCCTACGCGGCCAATGCCGGAATGGGCCTGTTGCTGGACCTCGACCTAACCGAGGTGCGACGTCACGTGCACGAGTTGGTCACTATGACTGCACGTCGGTTGGGGGATCTCGGTGCGACGTTGTACTGGCCGGAGCTCGACAGCGCCAGGGGTCCGCAGGTGGCCATCCGCGTGCCGGACCCGCTCAAACTGGGTGACTTCCTGCGTGGCAGGCGAATCTTCACCAGCCCGCGCGGCGACGTCGTGCGACTGTCTTTCCACTACTACAACACGGTTGCTGACGTCGACGCCTGCGTCGCCGCAATGAAGGAGTACGGCGAGTTCTGACCGTCACGCCATTTCGTCCATGACCGCTCGCTGCCCGCCGGGGCACAGGAGGAACACCATGGGAATAAAGGTACGTCGACGCGCGAGGGCCCGGTGGCGAGGGAACGTGCCCGACGGCGTCGGGGAGATCAGCCTGGCCAGCGGATCTCTCACCGCACCCTATACACTCCGCTCGCGAACGG
This sequence comes from uncultured Actinomycetes bacterium, assembly GCA_937926105.1. The sequence goes on from CALANS010000204.1 coordinate 42,992, forward strand.
CGGAAGGCGTGCCTGCAGGGACGAACCCCGAGGAATTGATCGGTGCCGGATTGGCAGGGTGCTTCGCCATGTCCGTGGCGAATCTCCTCGAGGAGGACGGCATATCGGATGTCGTCGTGGATGCCAGCGCCGTGGTGGAACTCGTCGAGACCAACAGCGGCTTCTCGTTGTCGACCATCACGCTGACGGTGTACGGCAGCGGGGCGGGTCTGGACCGGAGCCGGTTCGCCGAGCTGGCGGACCAGGCGAAGCGAACCTGTCCGGTATCGCGAGCCCTGGCAGGGACGACCATAGCGCTCACCATCGGGGAATGACCGTGGCCTCGCGGTACGTGGCTGCTCCACGCGGCATCGATGCGACCGCCGGACCGGCGGCCGGGGAGCGGGTGCTGCAGTCGTTACGGCTGTCCTCACCCCGCACATCACTCACGCTGGAAGTCGTGTCGCTATACGGACACGGAACTCAGCGGAACACCGGGACGGCCGAGGAGGTGCTCTTCGTGGTTGGCGGGTCGGGGAGGCTGTCGAACGCCGGACGGGAACATCCGCTGTCGCATCAGTGCGCAGCAGCCATTCCGCCGGAGACGTCCTACCGGCTGCAGTCGAGCGATGGCGGCGGCAAGATCGAGGCCGTACGGGTCAGCGCGACGACGATGGGTTCGCTGCCGGTGCGACGTACCTCGATCAGCATCCGTCGCCTCGAGGACTGCGAAACCGGCGCTGCCACCGGAAATCGAGACTTCCAGGTGTTGGCAGACTCCGCCTCCGGGTTTACCGCCGGCACCCTGTTCGTGGGGAATGTCCCGCCGGGCCCCCCGGCGCCGGTGCACTACCATACCTACGACGAGGTGCTCTTCTTGCTCGAGGGACAGGGCGTCCTGCACATCGATGGCGAACATACACCGATCGGGCCCGGAAGTTGCTATCGGCTGCCCGCCCGAACACTCCACCAGATCGAGAACACCGGTGACGTCATGATGCGCGAGGTGGCGGTGTTCGTGCCGTCCGGCTCTCCGGCAGCGGCGTATCTGCCCGATGGGCGCGGGGCGTTCCCAGGGCTCGCAGACGATCTCATCGGTCCGGCCGGTCGCGGCAGCGTCGCGGAACGACTCGATCAGTAGCTGGGTGGGGTCACCGCGAGTATGTAGCGAGCCGGCTTGCTACTCAGATTCTCGTAGAAGTGCGGGTGCCGCGAGTCGAAGTAGCAGCTGTCACCGGCCGCCAGCGTGACCTTTCGACGACCGATCGTCACGACGATCTCCCCGGAGGTCACCACCACGCACTCATGAGCCGCGTGCGAGCGCGGCTCGGGGGCTGATCGCGTGTGCGGCGCGAGCGAGCCCTCCAGCATCTCCATCGCGCCGGTCGACGGCGAGAGCCGGGCGAAGCTCACTCCGTCCTCCTGGACCACCTTCCGCTTGCGAGCACGTACCACGACCACGCTGTGGTCGTCCTGCGCGATCAACGAGAACAGCGGAACTGAAAGGCTGTTCGCGATCTTCCGCAGCGTGGTGAGGCTTGGTTCGGTGAGACCGCGCTCCACCTGGCTGATGAGCGCCGGCGAGAGCCCGGATCGGGCGGCCAGTTCTCGCAACGACATGCCACGCTCGGTCCTGGTCACGCGGATCATGTTGGGTGCGACATCCTGTGGATCTGACACCCGTGCATTCTGTCATGGCATCCGCCTGGTCCACACCATCGGAAACGCTGGCAGCCGATTCTGCTGGTGGCCGGGAGCCCTGGAGGTAGCGACCGGCCCGCGCGTCAGCCCGTGACGCGTAACGAAGCGCGATCGATCACCTGACCGTCCTTGAGCACCGCGGAAACGGATGCCAGGTGCCCCACATCCGTGGTGGGGTCCTCGTCAACCAGGATGAGATCGGCTCGTTGCCCAGCGCGTATCGCACCAACCCGTTCGGCCACGCCGATGTAGCGAGCGCCGTTCACCGTGGCTGATCGGAGCACCTCCCACGGCGTGAGTCCAGCCTGCTGCAGCAGAACGAGTTCACGATGAAGTTCGGGCCCGAAGGAAAGATCGCTACCTGCTGCGATCACGCCGCCAATCTCGGCCAGCCGGCGCAGATTGTCCTGTGCGACCGGAGTCATCACTCGCATCCAATCTGCCCAGCGATTCTGCCGCTGATGCTCCCGCTCGACCGTCAGTAGCCGCTGGTACTCGGCTGGCTCCAAGCAATGCCGGTACAGCGGCGTATCGAGGAAGGATGGGTCGTCTACCAGGCTGAAATACCGGCTGCCGATGGCGAGTGTGCTCGCCACGGGTATCTGCTTCACCGCCAGCAACCACAAGAATTCGTCCGTCGCCGGCGACTGGATGACCGGGTGCGCCAGCGCGTCGGTGCCGCAGTCGACCGCTTCCCGCGCACGTGTCTCGCTCGATACGTGAACGGTAACCCTGGTTTTCGCTGCGTGGGCCCGGGCGATGATTCCGCGAAGCACGTCCGGTGTCAAGATCGGGATAAGCGGCCGAACGCCCCAGTTGTGCTCGTCGTAGGTTACCTTGAGCACGTCCGGCTCGCGTGCCAGATGTTGATCCAGTTTTCCGATATCAAGGGGGAGCGAGTCGATGAGCGTTGCGCTTCCCAGGTTGGAGCCGTGACCTCCGGTCGCCGTGACGAATGCCCCGGAGCAGAAGATCCGCGGAGACGCGATCTCACCGGACCGTTCCGCCGCCCGCAGCCGGAGGATCACATCCTCCGCGTTTCCGGCGTCGTAGACCGATGTGACTCCGCAATACAGGAATCCGGCCAGGCAGGCGAGGATTCCGGCACGCTCGCCCTCAGGATCCGTACCCAGCATGTCGTCCGGGACCGGTGCCTCGTTGCTGGGGCCTTGGTGCGCGCCGGACCTGATATGAACGTGTGAATCGATCAAGCCCGGCAGCAGGTACCGGCCGGCCGCATGAACGATTTCGGCTCCGTCATCGACGATGTCCGCATCGGTCGCTACCTGCGCGATGACGCCGTCATCGATCGCAACCGAGACGCCGTCCGAGACGGTGCGCGTCGCGACGTCAACGTGGCGCGCCCCTCGGATCACCAGCTTCATCCGCCCAGCTCTCCTAACATGGCAGTTCCCGCGCTCAAAGAACTTACGCTGCAACGCTAAGTACGAGCGGCATTCGTTTCGTGGCTGGATCCCCGGTTGCCCCGGAGTCGGCCGATCGGTCCCTGCGGGACCGTTGACAATCGCCTGCCATGTGCCGCACACTACTCGTGTACGTTGTCAGTGAACACCCCCGGCAGAGCGGCAATCAACGGGCGGGAGATTCGAGGCGGTGGGAATTCCTACGCGCGAGCGCGCCGAACGGCTGGTACTGCGGGCGCGGCGAGTGCTGCCTTCGTCCGACGCAGAGATCATTCATGACGCGGCCATCTTGGTGTGCGACAGCACGATCGAGTATGTTGGGCCGCGCGACGGGCTCGATGGTGCGTCTACCCGGGAAGTCGATCTCGGCGACGCCACGCTCATGCCGGGCCTGTTCGACTGCCATGTGCATCTGTCGTTCGACGGCGATATTAATGGCGACGGCGCGCCGGCGGATGATGCACGCCTTGCGGTGGTCATGGCGCGCAACGCGCAGTTGCTCCTCAACGCCGGCGTCACGACTGCTCGGGATCTGGGGTCGGCGTCCACCGTGGCACCGACCGTCCGTGACGCGATTTCGGAGAGGCTCATTCCCGGACCGCGCCTCCAGGTTGCCAATGCGCCACTGACTGTGACCGGCGGCCACGCCTGGCGCCTGGGCGGCGAGGCCGATGGCGTCGACGCAATTCAGCGGAAGGTGCGCCAGTTGCGGAAGACCGGCGCCGACATCTTGAAGATCATGACTACGGGCGGGTTCATGACGGCGGGCAGCCGGCCATGGGAGCGCCGATTCAGCGAGCCGGAACTTGCTGCTGCCTGCGACGAGGCACACCGTCTCGGGATGCGCGTGACCACCCACGCACAGTCGGTCGAGGGTGTGCGCGCCGCGGTGCAGGCCGGAGTCGACTCCATCGAACATTGCGCCTGGGTCACGCGAGACGGGATCCGGTTCGACAGCGACGTGGCGGCACTGATCGCGAGTGGTGGGGTGCCGGTCTGTCCCACCATGAACGCGGCCTGCGTCGCCGACGCGTACTTCTGCCCGTGGGGGCCGCGCCAGCAGGTGATCGAGAACCTGCGTCGCATGCGAGAATCCGGGATCACGCTCATTGCCGGAACCGACTGCGGGATACCCCTGGTGCCGGCTGATGCCTACTTCGATGGTCTCGCGGTCATGGCGGAGTCCGGCATGTCCACGCGAGAGGTCATCCGGTCCGCGACAACGGACGCGGCAGCCGCGTGCGGCCTCGGCGAGGAGACCGGAGCCCTGACCGTCGGCAGGGCCGCGGACATCATCGGAGTGCGCGGCGATCCTACGGTGGACATTGCCGCGATGCGCGAACCGGTCTTGGTCATGGCCCGCGGCATGCTCAGGCACATCACACCACCGAGGCAACTTCGCACGCCCGACTACCACGCGCAGGCACAGCGGCTGCAACAACGCCTGCACCGCGACTCCGGGCGCGCCCCTTCTGCTCTCCAACCGTGTTAGGAAGGACCTCCCCATGCATCCTCGTAGCGTCCGAATCACTCGGCGGAGCTTTCTCTATGGATCGGCGCTCACGAGTATTGCGGCGCTGTCCGCATGCTCTGGGGTGGGGCCCACCGGGGACGGGAATCCGACGACTCCCCCGACCAGCGGCGGCGGGGCAACCGGCGGGTCCGGCGCGTCCGCTTCTGGTTCCGGGGCTGCTACCGCCGTGAAGGTCACCGTGGCACAGGGTGTGGATCCGACAACGCTGGACCCCATGCAACAGCGTGAGACGACAACCGAGAATGTGCTGATTCAGCTGTACGACACGTTGTTGACGAGATCGACGGAGGACGGGACCAAGTTCGACGGCGTGCTGGTGGAGAACTACAAGATGGTCGACGACATCACCATGTCGCTGACGCTGAAGAAGGACGTCACGTTCTCGGACGGCAGCGCCTTCACGTCCGCAGACGTCGTGTACAGCTTCGACTACCTGCTGGGACGTGGTGAGTTCAGCGACCCGTCGATCGCGGCGTACCAGTTCGGCACCATCGACAAGGTCGTGGCCGACGGCGACGGCGAAGTCACGATCACGACCAAGGAGCCGGACCCCCTGCTGGCCGGGAGGCTGACGCAGCTATTTGTGATCAAGGACAAGTCGTTGGCGAAGGATCCCAAGAAGCTAGCCTCCACGGCGATCGGAACCGGACCGTACACGCTCGACCGGTGGGACCGGAACTCGCAGGTGGTCCTCACCGCGCGGAAGGACTACCACGGCGGCACTCCCAAGGTGCAGAACGTCGTCTTCCGGACCATCCCCGACGACGCATCCCGGCTTGCCGCGCTCAAGACCGGCGATGTCGATCTGATCACCAACGTGCCGGCCGACAACATCGCAGAGCTCAAGTCCAATGACAAGGTCAGAGTCGTCGATGTGCCGTCCGCGAGGATTGCCTCGGTCTGGCTCAACACCCTCGACGGCGGTCCGCTGGCCAAACGCGACGTACGGGTGGCACTGAATCATGCGATCGACGTCGACTCCATCATCAAATATGTCATGAGTGGCTATGGGAAGCGCGTCGCTACCTTCGTTCCGGAATACTTCGAAGGCTACGATGCATCGATCAAGCCCATCACGTTCGACCCCACGGCCGCCCGCAAGCTACTGGCCGACGCCGGCTATGCCGATGGTTTCGAGATGACGCTCATGGTGCCGCAGGGCCGGTATCCTTTCGCCACCGAGGTGGTGCAGGCCATGATCCCGTATCTGAAGGATGTGGGCGTCACCCTGAAGATGAACGTCGTGGAGTTCGGAGTATTCGCCTCTGCCACTCAGGCACGTAAAATTGGAGACGGCTTCTACGGTGCCTGGGGCAACTCGTTCTTCAACCCACTGGATGAGCTCACCGTTGCGGTGGTGTCGGGTGACAGGGGATTCAGCTGGTACAGCAACAAGGAGGTCGACAAACTCACCGCGAAGGCGGGCGAAACGATCGACGCGGACCAGCGGGTGGCGATCCTGCAGGCGATCGAGCGTGACCTGCTCGACGATCCACCCTTCATCTTCCTGTTTGCGTACATCGACCTGTACGGTCTCTCCAGCCGGCTCGATTTCAAACCGCGGTCGGACGAGCTGCTTCCGATGCGCGACGCGACCGTGACCGGATGAGTAGGTGTTCCGGTTCCTCATCAGCCGGCTCGCGCAGGCCGTCGTCGTACTGATCGTCCTCTCCGCGATCATCTTCATTATCTCGCGGCTTAGTGGAAGCCCCGTCGACATCATGCTTCCGCAGGGGGCTACACCGGCCCAGCGGGACGCGCTCATTCACCGGCTGCAGTTGGATCGTCCTGCGTGGCAGCAATACCTGGCCTTCTTGAAGGATGCGGTGCGCGGCGACTTCGGAGTCTCGTCGCGATTCCACACCGATACGCTGTCTTTGGTGCTCAGCCGGTTTGGCAATACCGTGCTGCTTGCCCTCAGCGCGATCATCATCGCCATTGTTGTGGGCGTCCCGCTCGGTACATGGGCAGCGATCCGTGGCGGTCGGGTGGACAGCTACATCTCGACGATCACGGCCTCGGCCCAGGCGATGCCCTCGTTCTGGCTGGCGATCTTGTTGATCCTCGTCTTCGGTGTGGTCTGGCGCCTGCTGCCGATCTCGCAGTTCCAGTCCTGGTCGGCGCTGATCCTGCCGGCCGTCTCGCTGAGCGTCCTACCGTTCGTCACGATCACCCGGGTCACCAGGTCGAGCATCCTCAGCGTCGTGCCGCAGCACTACATCGACACCGCTTATGCGAAGGGTCTTCCCGGCCGTGTCATTGTCGTCAAGCATATTCTGCGCAACGCAATGATTCCGATCCTCACGGTGACCGGCCTGATGCTGGGCTCGGCGCTCTCGGGTGCCGTGATCACCGAGACCGTTTTCGCGTGGCCGGGAATGGGTGCACTTGCGGTGGAGGCGATACAGTCCCGGGATTACTCCGTGGTGCAGTGCATAGCGATGCTGGCAGGCCTGGTGATCATCGTTGTGAACCTGCTGGTAGATATCAGCTACCGGCTGCTGGACCCCCGTACCCGGATCGCGGCGAGGGAGTAGTAACCATGGCACTGAGGGCGCAGGTGGCCACCGAGCCGGCGTTGCCGCGGCGACGGCATGTTCGGTTCTGGTTCGGCATCGGAATGCTGGCGATTCTGGTGTGTGCGGCATTACTGTCGTTGCCCTTCAACTCGGCCGTCTACGGCCAGGACATCACGGCACGCCTGGTAGGGCCGAGCGTGGGTCACCTGTTTGGTACCGACTCGCTGGGCCGGGACGTGCTCGCCCGCACCATCGCGGGACTACGTATCTCGCTGGAGATCTCATTGGTCTCAGTGCTGATCGGTTGCGGCTGCGGGCTGTTGATCGGAGCGATCTCCGGCTACTACGGAGGGGTACTGGACGCGTTGCTGATGCGGGTCACCGATGCCGTCCTGGCAGTTCCGGTGGTGCTGCTGGCAATCTCCGTGATCGCCGTCGTCGGCGGTGGCCTAGTCAACCTCATCGCGGTCATCGCCCTGACGCAGTGGATGTTGTACGCGCGGACCGCGCGTGGGGAGACCCTCGTGATCAAGCGCGAGCCATATGTCATAGCGGCTCGGTCGCTCGGTGCCAAGGACTCGCACATTATCGTCACCCATGTACTGCCGCAGTTGTTGCCGACGACCTTGGTACTTGCCACACTCGGAGTGTCGGAGGCCGTGCTGCTGGAAGCGGGCCTGAGCTTCCTGGGGCTCGGGATACAGCCTCCTGACCCGTCGTTGGGTTCGTTGCTCGCGGAGGGCCAGCAGTACATCGTTCGAGCGCCATGGCTTGCCATCTTCCCGGGGGTTGTCATCTTTCTGGTGGTGCTCGCCATCAACAGCTGTGGTGACGGCTTCCGGACTGTTCTGGACCGCAAGCGATGACGGCGGGGGCGGTGTGTCATGGCGCTTGATGTCGAGGATCTTCGGGTTTCGTTCGCCACTCGATCGGGGTGGCTGCGTGCCGTGGACGGGGTGAGCTTCAGCGTCGGTAGCGGTGAGACGCTGGTCATCGTCGGCGAGTCTGGCTGCGGGAAGAGTGCGACCGTGCGAAGCCTGATGGGGCTTGCCAAGGGTGCCCACGTCACCGGCACCGCCCGGCTGGGAGCCGTGGACCTGCTCGACCCACGGGCATCGAGTAGGGTTCGTGGGTCGCGGATCTCCATGGTCTTCCAGGATCCGATGACCACCCTCAATCCCGTCCTGCGGATCGGCGAGCAACTCGCCGAAACCATGGTTCATCACCGCGTGGCGGGCCGGGTAGCGGCACGGCGGCGCTCGTTGGACCTCCTGGACGAGGTGCGGATCCGTGACCCGCGACGGGTGGCCCGCAGTTATCCTCACCAACTGTCCGGTGGCATGCGGCAGCGGGTCGTCATCGCCATGGCGTTGGCGTGCGGCCCCGAGATTATTTTGGCGGACGAACCAACCACCGCGCTCGATGTGACGGTGCAGGCGCAGATCCTGGATCTGCTGTTGACGGTTCAGCAACGTCACAGCACGGGGCTGGTCCTGATCACCCACGACATGGGCATCGCGCGGGTCACTGCTACCAAGGTGATCGTGATGTACGCGGGCCAGGTGGTCGAGAGCGGGACCGCCGCGCAGGTCCTGCAGAGTCCAGGCCACCCGTACACGGCGGCGCTCATGCAATGCCTACCGCGCATGCATGGCCCGGACCCGCGGCATCGACGGCTGCGGACCATCACCGGCAGCCCTCCGAATCTGGCGACCGAACCCGAAGGCTGCCGGTTCGCAGCGCGATGCCCGCTGGGTGCCGTCGGGGACCGCTGTTTCGATGCGCGTGAACCGATTGCGCTGCGGGAGTTGGCCGAGGGGCATCTGGTGCGCACGCTGCACGGGCAAGACGATGACTAGCAGGCCCGGATCGATGCCGCACGCCGGGCCGGGCGCAGGGGTGGATACTCTGCTCGACGTCCGGAATCTGTGCAAATCGTTCGCATCGCAAGCGGGCACCGTACACGCGGTTCGGGACGTGAGTTTCCGGATCGCCCGCGGGCAAACCCTCGGCCTTGTCGGCGAATCCGGCTCGGGGAAATCAACGACCGGCAGGTGCGTATTGCATCTGACGCCGCCGACATCGGGCGAGGTCGTGATGGGCGGCCAGCCGCTGGGCGGGCTGGGACGGGCTGACCTGCGCCGGTTTCGGACTCGGATGCAGATGATCTTCCAGGATCCGTATGCCTCACTGAACCCTCGGATGTCCATCCTGGAATGCGTGCGGGAGCCACTGAAGATCCATCGGCGTGGAACGACCCCGGAGCAACTCTCGCGCGCCGCCGAGCTACTCGACCTGGTGGGTATAGCGCAACGCGACGTCGACAAGTCGCCCGGTCGATTCTCCGGAGGGCAGCTCCAACGAGTCGGCATCGCCCGGGCGGTCGCACTGCAACCGGACTTGATCGTTTGCGACGAGCCGGTGTCTGCGCTGGACGTGTCTATCCAGGCACAAGTGCTGAACCTCCTCAAGGATCTGCAGGATGAGTTCGCGTTGACCTACCTGTTCATCTCGCACGATCTGGCGGTGATCCGGGACATGTGCGATCAGGTGTGCGTCATGCGCGGTGGAAGCATCGTGGAGTCGGGAGCCACCGGCGATGTTCTTGCCGCACCGCAGCAGGAGTACACACAGGAGCTGGTGTCGGCGGCAGTGCGGCTCGACAAAGAGGCCTGAATCATTTGCCGCCGCCAGGTTTCCGGGTGACCGACCTCAGCTCGGGCATGCATCCGTGGCTGCCCCGGGGCGTTACCGCCGCAGTGTCGCGATGGTGCGCTGCGCGGCGAGTTCGACGTCCTTCGTCGTAATGCCGAGGTGCGGCACGGCCCGCACCAGCGATTCCGACCGGCCGGCGGACCACAGCACGTCACTGCTCGCCAGCAATCCCCGAGCCTGCGCACCGGCCAGTCCGAGGGGCGCGACGTCCAGCAGGACGAAGTTGGTCGCCCGCGGATGCTCGACCACGGCAAGCCCGGCGTCCCGTAGGCGGGTCCGCAGCAGTGCTGCGTTGGCGTGATCGTCGGCCAGGCGCTCGACATGATGGCGCAGCGCGTAGCGAGCGGCGGCCGCCAGCACCCCCGACTGGCGCAGCGAACCACCGATCATTTGCCGCACCATCGGAGCATCCGCGAGCTGCTCCCGGCTCCCCGCCAGAACGGCGCCGGCCGGGCAACCCAGTCCCTTGGAAAAGCACAAGGTGATGCTCGACGCGCCCCGGACCAGGCGGGCGGGAGGCACGTGATGGAAGACCGCGGCGTTGAACAGGCGCGACCCGTCGACGTGCACCGCGACTCGGCTGTCCGTCGCGAAGGCGAGCAGAGCGTCCAGGCGATCCAGCGGCCAGGCCGTGCTTCCGGACGTGTTGTGCGTGTTCTCGATGGAGATCACGGCCGTGCGTCTGATGTTTTCCGAGTTCCGCGCGATCATCACCTCCGCGACGCGGGCCACATCCAGTACGCCGTCGGGTGTTGCTATCCCACGGGTGATCGCGCCGGAAAGGTGCGCCGCGCCGCCTCCCTCATACCGAAGGATGTGGCTGTACTCGTCGGCGATGACCTCCTCGCCGCGCCCTACCTGGCACATCAGCGCGATTTGGTTCGCCATCGTGGCGCTGGGGAGGAAGAGGGCGAAGTCGACACCGAGTAGTTCGCCGATCTCCTCCTGCAGCGCGTTGGTCTCGTAGTCTTCGTGCTCCTGATCATCACCGAGTCGGGCGGCGGCCATGGCCGAGAGCATCCCCGGTGTGGGTAGCGTCTTCGTGTCCGACCTGAGGTCGATCGACATGGGCATCTCCTTTTTCGATGCAGCCAGGGCTCGCGTCGGTCACCGGCCCGCAGGGCACGTCGCTGGCCGGGGAACTCCGGTCCCGCCTCCCGGCTGGCACGGCACGACGGCGGGCCCGGTTCACTGTCGGGACGATGTCCGATCGAAGCCCGCCACGCACGCGCACCGGATCGGGACCGGATGGGCACGCACTTCCCGTTGTCCTTGTCACCCGCGCGCCGCGCGCCAGGTTCCGCTGCGCCGTTGCTGGTGCGAACAACCAGCCGTTCTCCGGAACCATCGAGACGGCGGTGCAGAGGCATCACTGCCGGCGTCCGGGCCGCCCCCCGAACATTTACCGACGAGCAGTATGCAGCTGGCCGCCATCGACCCGGAAACGGTTCGTGGGCTTGGCATGCAAGGTCCTCATGCTTGAGTCGGAGACATCGGGTGTTCAGCCACACTAGACACTCGGCACGCCGGATGTCAATGGCTCGCGACGGCCGTCAGGGCGTATCGACGCCGACGTATTCTCGGTTCTTGGTGCGGTGTTCGGCGCGAGGATCGTGTCGCAAACCCAGTGCTCACGACCAGATGATGCCGACTCGCCGGGCGGGCCAAGAGTGCCCCACGCGCTCTCAGACTCGGCCGAGGGCACGAAGATCGGTCAAGCGGTGACGGTTCCGTCCTCCGTCGGCGATTGATCCTGCACCTGGATCGGCAGCACCGGGCCGCGGCCGCCACCGTCGGAACGTGCGTCGCCGGAACCCCCGTCGCCGCTCGATTCCGCCGTTGCGCCGCGACCGCCGAGGCGGGCCAGCAGGGCGGGGATGTCCACCCCGGTCAGGTCGCTGCCCAACTGCAGGCCCTGTGCCACGTTGGAGGCGACCGACTTGCCCAGCGCTCCGGCCCCGTCCGAGGAGATCACCGTCATCTTGTCCACCGCGGACAGCGGTGCCGCCGCCGCCTGCACGATCCCCGGCAGCACCTTGACCAGCAGATCCAACACGGCCGCCTCGCCGTAGGAGGCGAACGAGTCGGACCGTTTCTGCATCGCCTCGGCCTCCGCCTGGCCCTTGGCCAGGATCGCTGCCGCCTCCGCGGTGCCCTCCCGCTCGACCGCGTCCGCGATTGCCTGCCGGCGCTGCCTTTCCGCCTCACCCTTCTTTGCGCCTTCGATGGCCTCCGCGTCGGCCAGCGCCGAGCGCCGTGCCTTCTCGCCCTCGCCGACCAGCCGGGACTGCTCCGCCGACGCCTGCGCGGCCAGGATGGAGGCCTGCCGGTCGGCTTCCGCCTTGGCGATGGCGGCGTTCTTGTTGGCCTCGGCGATCTGCTCCACCCGGTACCGCTCGGCGTCGGCGGGCTTGCGCACCTCGGTGTCCAGTTGCCGCTCCTTGAGCGCCGCGTTCCGCTCGGCCACCTTCTCCTGCTCGGAGAGCACCTTCTGGTCCTGCGCCGCCTGGGACAGGGGGCCTGCCGCGGCCGCCTGCGCCTTGGCGGCGTCGATCTCGGCGCTGATCTCCGCCTGCTTGAGGGCGAGCTGCCGACCGGAGACCGCGATGGCCTCCTCGGCCAGCAGCCGCTCTTGCTCGGCTGCCTGCCGTGCCTTTGCCTCGGCGATCGCCGCCTCCTTGATCACCCGCGCCGCCTCCGGCCGGCCCAGATCCTCCAGGTAGCTGCCCTCGGCCTGGATGTCCTGCAGCTGGAAGGTGTCCAGCACCAGACCCTGCCCGGTCAGCGAGGTCTCGGCCTCCTCGGCGACCGCGGAGGCGAACGCTGCACGGTCCCGGATGATCTCTTCGATGGTCAGCCGGCCCACGATCGAGCGCAGCGCACCGGCCAGCACCTCCGATGTGAACACGTCGATGCCCTGCTGCTGGTTCAAGAACCGTTGGGCCGCGGCCCGGATCGAGGTCTCGTTGCCGCCGACCTTGACGATCGCCACACCCTCCAGGTCACACTTGACGCCCTGCAACGACACGGCACCGCGGATGCCGACCGGGATGCGGCGGCTGGATAGGTCGATCACGTGCAGCTTTTGCACGACCGGTAGCACGAACACGCTGGCGCCCATCACCACCTTCTGCCCGGACAGGTCGGTGGACATCGATCCGTCGGCGGCGGCGATGGACCGGCCGCGCCGTCCGGTCACCAGGAACGCCTGGTTCGGGCCGGCCACCTTGATCCGGGACAAGATCAGCAGCACCAGCAGTACCACGAGGACGACGACGCCGATGATGGCGATGATCACGGGGCTCATGCGTTGCCTGCCTTACTGGTCCGCGGGGTTCCGGTCGGCGGTGGAGACGACCTCCACCGAGGTGGCGCTCGGGGTATCGGTGACGAAGATCGGGGTACCGGCCGGGATCGGGGCGTCGGCGCGTGCGGCGTACTTGATCCACTGGCCGGCCAGGTGCAGCCGGACCTCGCCATATCCGGCCGCCGGAATGGCGGTGACGACGGTGCCGGTCGCTCCCAGCACGTCGGATTGGGTTATCGTCCGGTCCGTCGACATGTGCATGAGCGCCGCGGACATCCGCAGCGCGCCCCAGGCGAGCGGCAACGCGCCCAGCACGCCGACGGCGGCGCTGATCACCACGCGCAGCACCGTGGGCAGGGCGTCGGGCAGCAGAGCTGCCGGGATGGCACCGACGAAACCGGCCCCGCCGACGAAGGCCGCGATCGCCGGCAATGAGAACGGGCCGTCGGCGTCCGGGTGGCCGAAGTCGGCGACCTCGCCGACCAGCAGGGCGACCAGCAGCAGCGCAACGCCGACCCCGCCGATGACCAGGAAGGTCAGCGTCGTGGCGTCCATGGCGTCGCACCCCCGATCCGGTGTTGCCACCGTGCCTATCGGGTGCGCGCGCGTGGGCCGGCCGGCCCGTGATGGGTCCGCAGGGTCGGGCCGGCGTCACCCAGGGCCGCTCACGGTGCGCCCGCCCCATCGGGCACCTGCCGGTTCGTGCCGGCCGACCATGCCTGCACGCACAGTCCCGGCTAGCGTGCAGACCATGCGAGTGCGCATCCGGCCTGGGACATGAACGTCGCGACGTTGCTGCCCCGATTGCGCGCCAGCCGTACGCGCATCCTGGACGATGTCGCCACCCTGGTGACCTGCGAGTCCCCGTCGGACGACCTGGCAGCGACCTCCGCCTGTGCCGAGCTGGTCGGCGAGATCGGCCGGGAACTGATCGGCGTCACGGCACAGACGCACGACATCGATGGCCGCCGACACCTGGTGTGGCGCTGCGGAGGACCCACCTCCGTGCTGCTGGTGGGTCACTGCGACACCGTGTGGCCGCTGGGAACCCTGGCCCGCTGGCCGTTCTCGGTGGATGGCGATCGGGCCACCGGCCCCGGCGTCTTTGATATGAAGGCCGGCCTGGCGCAGATGTTCCACGCCCTGGCTGCGTTGGACGACCTGACCGGTGTGACGATCCTGGTGACCACCGACGAGGAACTCGGCTCGCCCAGTTCGCGGGCGCTGATCGAAACCGAGGCCGCCGGCGCCCGTGCGGCGTTGATCCTGGAGGCCAGCGCCGCCGGTGCCATCAAAGTCGCGCGCAAGGGCGTGTCGCTGTACCGGCTGACCGCGCACGGCACCGCATCCCACGCCGGGCTGGAGCCGGAGGCCGGGGTCAACGCCAGTATCGAAATCGCCCACCAGGTCCTGGCCGTCGCTGCCCTGGGCGACAGCGGTACCGGCACCACCGTCACCCCCACCGTGTTGCACGGCGGCCGCACCACCAACACCGTGCCCGACAGCGCAGAGGTCGCCGTTGACTCGCGGGCGGCCAGCCGTGCCGAGCAGTTGCGGGTGGATGATGCCTTGCGCGCGCTGCGCCCGGTGCTGCCGGGCGCCCGGCTGGAACTGGTCGGTGGCATCAATCGGCCACCGTTGGATCGTGGGGCGTCGGCCGGCCTGTTCACGCTGGCCGCGGCGCAGGCGGAGAGGCTTGGTCTGACACCGCCGGGCGCCGCGTCGGTCGGTGGCGCCTCGGACGGTAACTTCACCGCCGGCGTGGGCACCCCGACGCTGGATGGTCTGGGCGCCGTCGGTGATCACGCGCACGCCGAGGGGGAATGGGCCAGCGTCTCGGCCATGCCGGACCGGGCCGCGCTGCTGGCCGCGCTGGTCGATGCGGTGCGAGTGGGATCGTGATGTGCTCCCGGTGGGATCCCCGGGTGGTGCCGGGGGACGAAGCACGACCGGCAGGATCGGCAGCGGCGACGATGTGACGATGCCGCTATGGCGGCAGGCTGAATCCCGTGAGCAGCAGTGTGACCGAGGGCGGCAGCGGTGTCACCGTTACCGCTGGAACGACCGTCGGTGCGGACGACGGCCGACTGGCGGAGGCCGCCGGCCCGGCCGAGGCTCTGGCGGCCGACGCGGCGGCCGAGCATGGCGTCCAGGTCCGAACGCTCGATGATCCCTCCGAACATCGCGTCGCAGCCGCTGTGCTGCAACGGATATGGTCCTACCCGGAGGGTGTCCCGATGCCTCCCGAGATGCTGCGTGCCTTTGCCTACACCGGGAACTACGTCGGCGCAGCCTACGACGGTGCGCAGATGGTCGGCGTGGCGACCGCATTTCGTACCAACCACAATGCGCTGCACTCGCACATTGCGGGTGTACTGCCCTCACACCAGGGCCGCTCGATCGGCTATGTGCTCAAGCTGCATCAGCGCGCGTGGGCGCTGCGACGTGGGATTGGCCATATCGGCTGGACGTTCGACCCGCTGATCCGCCGCAACGCGCACTTCAACCTGATCAAGCTCGGCGCCGGTGTCGCGGATTACCTCGCCGATTTCTACGGAGGCATGACGGACCGCATCAACGCGGGCGACCACAGCGATCGGCTGCTGGTGGAATGGGACCTGCTGGGCCCGGTTCCCGGCGCTCCGGTCGAACCCGGCCCGGGGGCCGTCGCGGTCCTGCGGGTGGGTCCCGATGGCGGGCCGGTGGTGCAGCGTGGTTCCGACACGGACCGGGTGCTGATGCTGCCGCCGGACGCCGAGGCCTTGCGCGACGCAGACCCCGTGCTGTCCAGCCGGTGGCGAGCGGCGCTCCGATCCGTGCTCACCGACGCCCTGAGCGACGGGCATCGCATCGTGGGGCTGGATGTCGGCAGCGCCTACGTCACCCGGAAGGAATTGCCGTGAGACTAACCGCCGCGGAACTGGTGCAGGTGCGGATGCCTCTGGTCGCCCCGTTCGAGACATCCTTCGGGGTGCAGCGGGAGCGAGATGTGCTGCTGGTCCGGGTGGAACTCGATGGCCAGCAGGGCTGGGGGGAGTGCGTCACCCTGCCCGATCCGGTCTACTCCCCGGAGTTTACCGAGGCGGCGGCGACCACCATCCGACGCTTCCTGGTGCCCGCACTGGCCGAGGCGCCCGCGCTGACCGCGCCGGCGGTCGGCGCGGCGCTGCAGCGGTTCAAGGGGCATCGGATGGCCAAGGCGGCGCTGGAGATGGCGGTGCTGGACGCCGAACTGCGAGCCTCCGGGATGTCCTTGGCCAACTACCTCGGCGCCATCCACGATCGGATCCCGTCGGGCGTCAGCGTGGGAATCCAGCCGTCCATTCCGGCCCTGCTGGACACTGTCGGCGGATATCTGGATGCCGGCTATCTGCGCATCAAGCTGAAGATCAAGCCGGGATGGGACATCGAGCCGGTCCGGGCCGTGCGAGAACGTTTCGGCGACATCCCGTTGCAGGTCGACGCGAACACCGCCTACACCCTGGCCGACGCCCGCCACCTGGCTCGACTGGACGAGTTCGACCTGCTGCTGATCGAGCAACCGTTGGAGGATGAGGACCTCACCTGGCATGCCAAGCTGGCCCGGCAGCTGCGCACCCCGGTCTGCCTGGACGAATCCATCACCTCCGCCAAGGTCGCGGCGGATGCGATCCGACTGGGGGCCACCACGGTGGTCAACATCAAGGCGGGCCGGGTCGGCGGCTACCTGGAGGCGCGCCGGGTGCACGACGTCTGCGCGGCCCACGGGGTCCCCGTGTGGTGTGGCGGCATGCTGGAGACCGGTATCGGTCGCGCGGCGAACATGGTGCTCGCGGCGCTGCCCGGGTTCACGCTGCCTGGGGACACCTCGGCCTCGGACCGGTTCTACCGCACCGACATCGTCACCGAGCCATTCGTGCTGGACGACGGCCACATCGCGGTGCCGACCGGGCCGGGACTGGGCGTCCAGGTCGACGAGGATGCGCTGGCCCGCGTGACCGTCGAGCGCGCCACGCTGCCGCTGCGGTGAGCCGGCCCCGTGTCCGCGGCGGCTCCGCGGCCGGCCCGCGGATGGGCCGCCGGCCGGCGGTCTTGCGTGTGATTGAGTAGCTGATGTGACCGCCGTGAGCACCCTGGAGTCGGTGCTGTCCGCCGTGGGACCGCCCGTGCTGCAGGCGCTGTGCCTGCCGCACGGACCGGACACGGCGGCCGGCGGGCCCGCGCTGCTGGACGTCGCCGAAGGCCCGACCGCCCCGGCGGAGTCGCTGCTGCTGGCCGTCGGCTGCCGGCCCGCTGACCCCGTCACCGCTTCCGCGATTCGGCAGGCCGCCGCCGCCGGGCTGGCCGCGGTGGTGGTCAAGTCCTATGGGGACGACCTCACTCCCGCGGTGTCGGTAGCGGAATCCGCCGGCGTCGCGCTGCTGCTGGCCGACGATGCGGTGCCCTGGGCGCACCTGCACCTGCTGCTGTCGGCCACCGTGTCCGGGGACCGCGGCGCGGGACACGAGCCGTTGTCCGCGATCGTCACCGGGGACCTGTTCGCGCTGGCCAATGCGGTGGCGGCGATGGTCGGTGGCGCGATCGCGATCGAGGATCCGCATCAGCACGTGCTGGCCTACTCCAACGTTCCGGGGCAGCCGATCGACGATCCGCGGCAGGCGGGCATTCTCGGTCGTCGCGTCCCCGAGGAGTTTCGGCAGGCCGACCTGTACGAGCAGGTGCGGCGCAGCCAGTCCGTCGAACGGATCGCCTTGCCGGGCGTGCGGCCACGGCTGGCGGTGGCCATTCGCGCCGGCGACGAGCCGATCGGCTCGATCTGGGCCATCGAGGGTGACGGTGGCTTCCCGCCGGACGCCGAGCGGGCGCTGGCGGACGCCGCCCGGCTCGCGTCGCTGCACATCCTGCGGCTGCGGGCCACGGCGGACGTGCAGCGTACTGCCCGGGCCGAGGCGCTCCGCGCGGTGCTAGTGGGGCGGCCAGCCCCGGCGGTGGATGTGCTGCCGACGGTGGACACCGACGACGTTGCCGTGGTGGCCTTCCAGATCGCCGGTGACGCCGACGATCCCGACGGTACGCTGCTGGCCCGCACCGCCGATCTGGTGACGGTGTTCTGCGAGAGCGTGCACCGCTCGGCGGCCTGCCTGACGTTGGGCGAAACGATCTACGCGCTGCTGCCCGCCGGCCGAGGCTCCGACCGGGCCATGCTGCGGGCCGTCGTCGAACGCGTGCAGGCCCGCACCGCGGAGTCACTGCACGTGCAGCTGAGGGCCGGAATCGGTGATGTGGTTGGCGATGTCCACGCCATACCGCAGTCGCGGGAGGAGGCCGACCGGGTGCTCCAGGTGCTCGGTCAGCGCGGCGGCCCGCTCGTCGCGAGCATCGCCGACGTGCGCAGCCGGGCGATCCTGCTGCAATTGCAGGAGATCATCGCCAGCGATTCGCGGATGTCGCTGGGCGTGCTGGAGCAGATGGCGGCACACGACGCCGACCGCGGAACCGGATACCTCGACACGCTGCGGGCCTACCTGGACTGCTTCGGTGACGTGCCACGCGCGTCCGCCCGGATGTTCCTGCACCAGAACACGTTCCGTCATCGCATGCGGCGGATGGTGGAGATCTTCGGTCTCGACCTGGACGATGCAGACGAGCGACTGGTGCTGTGGCTGCTGCTGCGCGCCGCCGAGTGAGGGTCCTGGCGGGCTCTCCGGAGAGGTCGTCGCGACCGGTGGCTACTCCGGCCACGCGACCTTGCTGTTGGGCAGCGAACTGAGCACCAGGCCGACCCGCCGGCCTGAGACATCGGTCGCCCGGGCGCTGCGCGGAGTGTCGTACCGAGCAGCACGGACCGCGAACTCCTGAACGCGCGGCGGTTGTACCGGGGTCAGATGGATCATGCACTGCAGTTCGCCGCTGGTACCGGGAATCGCCCAGGTGACATCGGCCGGGGTCGCGGCGGACAGCACATCCGGTTCCGGCCGCGGGGGCGCCAGCGGGCCGATCTCGGCGATCAGCTTGTCGATCTCGGCCCGGCGTTCGCTGATCGGACGGTCGAAGTCGATGTTCTCGGCGAAGATCCGCCCCGCCAGGTCATCGTCCCAGGACCGGATGAGATCTTCGGTGGCCCGGCACAATTCCCGCGTCGCCGGCCAGAGGTGCACCGTGCGGGCCGGAGTGGCGTGGCGCTCCAGCACCCGGAACAGGGCCTCCTCGGCCAGCAGTGCCGCATTGCTGCGCACGCTGTTGGTCAACACCACGATGCCGTGCCCCGAGTCGGGGTGCCAGGTCATGTTCAGCAGGAAGCCGGGAAGCCCGCCGCTGTGCGTGACGATGGTCCCGCGTTGCACGTCCTCGAAGACCACCAGACCGAGCCCATACCCGCCGACGGTGAGCTTGAGGCTCCCGCTTTGCCGGTTGACCAGGGCGGGCAGATTCAGCGAGTGCACCCGTTGCATCTCCCGGCGTGCAGCGCGCCCGACCGGGCCGGGGTCGGTGGTGGTCGGCGGCCGGAAGGCCGAGCCCAACCACGTCACCCAGGTTGCGAGATCCCTGACGGTGCTCTGGATCCCACCGGCCGCCGCGAAGGCCGCGGACCGAGCCGGGGGGTAACCGACCCAGTTGCCCTGGGGGTCCAGATGGTAGCCGGTAGCGCGGGTCGGCCCGCCCTCCGGCGCGCTGTTGTCGAACCAGGTGGAGTCCATGCCCAGCGGCGCCAGCAGTTCGCGCTGCACGAAGTCCTCGATGCGCCCGCCGGCGGCGCGGCCGATCGCCAGTCCCGCCAGCGTGAATCCGAGATTGGAATACTCGAACACCGCCCCGGGCACGGTGCTGTAGGTCAGGCCGCCCGCCACTCGTTCCAGCAGTTCCTGCTCGGACATGTCGATGAAGGGATCGACCCAGGCGTTGTCCTCGGTCAGCCCGCCGGACATGCTCAGCAGCATCCGCAGGGTCGGCGGGTCGCAGGGGTCATCAAAGGTTCCGGACGCGTGGAATTCGGGGAAGAAGTCGGTGACGGGGGCGTCGAGGTTCACCAGCCCGCGATCGCGCGCCAGCAGCGCGGCACACGCCACGAAGCTCTTGGACATCGACGCGATCGGGAACACGGTGTCCAGGTCGGGGACGTCGCCGGCGTCGTTGGCCACACCGAACCCGGCGCTGTGCACCAGCCCCTGCGGGCCCACCAGCCCGTAGACCAGACCCTGGGAGTGGTTCGCGGCGGTGTACTGGCCGAACAGCGCGTCCAGCTCGACCTCGAGGGGGGTGATCAGGTGCTCCGACGACATGGTTGTCCTCTCCGGCGATGCGTCACGTCTGCCCCGCGATCATGGACCGTTCCCCGAACGCACGCGATGTGGTGACCCACCGTTGCCCCACCTCAAGATGGTCCGCCGCAACAATGACCCTATCGTCGGCGGCTCCTACCATCAGCCTTCATCGGCGTGTGGTGCCCGACGTGCCGGCGGTCTGAGCCGCGGCAGGTGCGCGGCATCCGGCCCCGGCGAACGGAGGATCACGGTGACCGCTCGGAGGACTCGGCGATGGACGGCGGCCGGTGCGCTGCTGATCGCCCCCGCGATGATGCTGGCCGCCTGTGGCGGTTCTGGCAGCACCACGACGCAATCGACGGGAGCGCAGCCGCCCGCGGCGTCGTCGACCGCTCAGGGCGGCGGCGGGTCCTCGCCGGCACCCTCCGGTGACACGACCGCTCCCGACACGTCGACGAGCGCGGCCCCGGACACCGCACAGGCCAAGAACGGCGGCGATCTGGTGATCGCTGGGTACCAGGAGATGACCACCCTGGACAAGGACCTGGCCGGCACCAGCAACGACGCCCTGCGGGTGTTGGAGAACGTGCTGGACCGGTTGTACGTGCTGGACAACGACGCGAAGCCGCAGCCGTCGCTGGCCACCGGCTACACGCTGTCCGACGACAAGCTCACCTGGACGTTCCAGCTGCGCAAGGACGCGGCGTTCTCCGACGGCAAGCCGGTCACGGCCGCCGATGTGGTGTTCTCGCTGGACCTGGCCCGCAAGGGCGACTTCCTCGGCTCGCTGTACAGCAGGATCTCGTCGGTCAAGGCGGACGGCGACAACACCGTCGTCATCACCACATCGGCACCGGAACCGGTGATGCTGCAGCTGCTCACCCTGGAAACCAGCGGCATCATCGAGAACAACTACGGCGGCAAATCCAAGGACGCGTACAACCAGCAGCCGATCGGCTCGGGGCCGTGGATGTTCTCCAAGGTCACCCAGGGCGTCGGCGTGACCGTGGTGCCCAATCCGCACTGGTGGGGCGAGAAGGGCCATCTGGACAGCATCACCATCAACACCAGCGCCGACCCGAACACCCGGCTGATCCAGCTGCGCTCGGGCCAGGCACAGTTGATCGAGACCCCGCAGTTCGCTCAGTTGGACTCGATCAAGCAGGGTGGCAACACCACGGTGCTCAGCTTCCCCTCCACCGAGGTGGACTTCCTGGAGATGAACACCAGCAAGGCGCCGTTCGACGACGTGCACTTCCGCAAGGCACTCTCGCTGGCACTGGACCGGCAGGCCATCGTGCAGGCGGCGCTGCGCGGCAACGGTTCCCCGGCCGCGACCTGGATGTCCCCGTCGGTGCTGGGGGACTACCAGCCCGCGGACGGCACGAAGTTCGATCTGAATGCGGCCAAGGCGGAGCTCGCGCAGTCCAAGACTCCGACCTGGACGCAGCCGATCGTCCTGCAATACTCCACCAGTTCGGCCGCGTCCTGGCCGCTGGCGGCGCAAGTCATCCAGTCCAATCTGCAGGCACTGGGGCTGACCGTGAAGATCGAAACGGCCGACACCAACACGCTCCAGGCGGCGACCGCCAAGAAGACCTACGACCTGCACTTCGGGCTGCTGACCTACGACATCCCGGATCCCGGCGAGCTGGTCGGCTACTACCTGGCGACCAAGGGCTACAACTCCTTCGTCGACATGTCCGCCACGCAGAAGCTCTATGACGCGGCCGCAGCCGAGTTCGACCCGGCCAACCGGTTGGAGGCCTTCAAGAAGGTCGCCGACAGCATCGTCAACGTCGACGTCAGCACTCCCGGCCTGTACACCGTTCCGTACTTCTGGGGCGCGTCGAAGTCGTTGCACGGCCTGCACATCATCCTCACCGGTCAGTTCAACTTCAACGACCTGTGGCTCGGCTGACGGCGGTGCGCGCGGGGCAGGAGGCGGGCCGGGTGTGATCAGGCTCCGCTTCCTGCTGCGCCGCCTCGGCCAGGCGGTGATCACCCTGTGGGCGGTCACACTGCTCACCTTCGTGATGTTCAAGGCACTGCCGGGCAGCGTGGCCTTCGGCATCACGGGTATCCGGACCACCACCGAGGACATCGCCCGGATCAACCATCAGCTGGGCCTGGATCAACCGCTGTGGAACCAGTACGGCCGCTACATGGGCAGGATGTTCCAGGGCGACTTCGGGTCCTCGGTGACCTACGGCAAGCCGGCCATGGACGTCATCCTCACCGCGCTGCCCACCACGCTGTTCCTGGCGGTGTATGCCGTGGTGCTGACCGCGGTGGTGACGGTGGTCCTGGCCGTACTCGCGGCGCTGCGCCGGGATCGGTTGACCGACCACGTTATTCGCAGCGTTCCGGTGGTGGGCCTGGGCATGCCGGCATTCTGGGTCGGCACCATGCTGCTGTTCCTGCTGGCGTACAAGCTGCCGATCTTCCCGGCGGGCGGCTTGCAGCCGGGCTTCGTGGGACACGTCAAGACGCTGTTCCTGCCGGCGGCGACCCTCGGTGTGCTGTACACGGCCGTTCTGGTGCGCAGCCTGCGCGCGAGCCTGCTGGAGGTGCTGGATTCGGAGTACGTCCTGGTGGCCCGCTCCAAGGGTCTGGTAGGCAGCAGGCTGATCCTGCGCCACGTGCTGCCCAACGCGATCCTGCCGACGGTGACGCTGCTCGGGCTGATCTTCGCGGGTCTGCTGGGCGGGGCGCTGATCGTCGAGGCGGTGTTTGCCCTGCCCGGGTTGGGCTCCCTGCTGATCAGCGGATTCCAGCGGCATGATTTCGCCATCGTGCAGGGTGTGGTGGTGCTGGCCGCCGTGGCGATTCTGCTGGTGAACATCGTCATCGACATCCTGTATTCGGTGCTGGACCCACGGGTGGGGCTGTCGTGAGCAGCCGGCGATTCCCGGCGCGGGCGCCATGGGCACCGTGGGCACGGTGGGCACGGTGAGCAGGGCCATCGTCGAGCCAGGTGCCGTGACCACCCGGCGCGTGCGGCTGTTCGCGCGGGCCCGCCGGTCGCCGTGGGCGCTGCGGATCGGCCTGGGCATCGTCACCATCTACCTGGCGGTCGCGGTGTTCGCGCCGTGGCTGGCGCCCTACGATCCGCTCGCCCAGGATGTGATGCACTCGCTGGCGCCGCCGTCCGCGGAACATCTGCTGGGAACGGACAGCCTGGGCCGGGACCTGCTGTCCCGGTTGATCTACGGCGCCCGCATCGACCTGCTGCTGGGTGCCGCGGCCACCGGGTTGGCGTTGATCCTGGGCACCGTGCTCGGGTTGCTGGCCGGGTATTTCCGCGGCTGGGTCGACCTGGTGCTCTCCCGGCTGGTCGACATGATGATGGCCATCCCGGCCTATCCGCTGCTGGTGCTGTTGCTGTTCCTGCTGGGACAGGGCACCGGAAGCATCATCCTGGCCTTCGCGGTGACCGGCTGGGTCAGCTACGCCCGGTTGACCCGCGGCCAGGTGATGGTGGTGCGCGAGCAGGACTACGTGGTCGCCGCCCGGCTCGGCGCGCTGGGCAACCTGCGGGTGATGGCACGCCACGTGCTGCCCAACGTCACCACGCAGGTGATCGTGCTGTGGGCCTCCGACATCGTGCTGGCCATCAGCGCCATCGCCGCCCTCGGGTACCTGGGTATCGGCATCCAGGCCCCGACGCCGGAATGGGGCGTGATGGTCGCCGACGGGCAGGGATTCTTGCTGACCAACTGGATGCTCGCCACCGTCCCGGGCCTGGTGATCGTGGTGCTGGGCGTCGGGCTCGCGCTGATCTCCGACTCGCTGGCCGCCCGGGGAGGCCGCCGATGATGCGGCCCTCGCCCGGATCGACGGGCGCCGCGACCACCGCGTCGCTGCTCTCGGTGCAGGATCTGACGGTCAGCTACCCCGGACCGGACGGGCCGGTGGTCCTGGTACAGGACGTCGGGTTCGAGCTGGGCAGAGGCTCCGCCCTGGGACTGGTCGGAGAGTCCGGATCCGGAAAGACCATGACGTTGCGGGCGCTGGTCGGCCTGGTGCCTCCGAAGATGGCGGTGACGGGGTCCGTGCGGCTGGACGGCGAGGAACTGGTGGGCCGACCGGAGCGGGTCCTCGGCCGGATTCGCGGTCGGCGCATCGCGATGGTGCCGCAGGATCCAATGGCCGCGCTCAACCCCATCCGGCATGTGGGCAGCCAGCTGGTCGAGGGCTGCCGGCTGCACTTGGGGATGTCCCGGTCCGCCGCCCGCAAGCGCGCGGCGGAGTACCTGCAGCGCGTCGGCCTACCCGACGCC
This sequence comes from uncultured Actinomycetes bacterium, assembly GCA_937926105.1. The sequence goes on from CALANS010000204.1 coordinate 67,695, forward strand.
GGGCAGGTGATGGGCAGATACCCGCATCAGCTGTCCGGCGGCATGCGCCAGCGGGTGATGATCGCCATGGCGCTGCTCACCGAGCCGGACATCGTGTTGTGCGACGAGCCAACCACTGCCCTGGATGTCACCATCCAGGCCCAGATCCTGCGGCTGTTGCACAGCGCCTGCGCCGATGTGGGGGCCGCCATGGTGTTCGTCAGCCACGACCTGGCGGTGGTCCGGCAGGTCTGCCACGACGTTGCCGTCATGTACGCCGGCCGGATTGCCGAGACCGGGCCGGTGGCAGCGACTTTTGCCGACCCGCGACACGGCTACACGGCTAGCCTGCTGCGGTCGCTGCCCGATGTCGACGCGCCGCGGGAGCCGCGCGCCATTCCAGGTGAGCCGCCGGATCCGCGGCGGCCGCCGGCCGGGTGCCGATTCCACCCCCGCTGCCCCTATCGGATCACGGGCTGCGAGGAACTGCCGTTCCGGCTGGCGGCGATCGGAGACGGCCGGCGCAGCGCGTGCATCCACGGCGAGACGGGGCTGCCGGAGCCGACTATTGCCCCGGCAGCCATCGACTCAGCAGCCATCGACTCAGCGGCCATCGACTCAGGGGCCATCGACTCAGCTGCGGCGGACGCGCAGTCGGCATCCGGCGACGCGGCGGCCTCGCCCGGCGGCCCGGCCGGGGCATCCGGCCCGCTCACGCGGGAGGGGTCGAGATGACGATTCCCGGCACCCGAGCGGGGTTCCCGGCGCCCATCGATCGCGCGGCTATGGGTCCGGCGGGTCCGGCGGTGTCGATGCGCGGGGTCCGGGTGAGCTTCCCGCTACCGGGCACCTCGCTGTTCGGCCGCGGTGGCCGGCGGATGACGGCGGTCGACGGGGTCGATCTGGACCTGTACCAGGGTGAGGCGCTGGGCCTGGTGGGCGAGTCGGGCTGCGGCAAGACGACCCTGGGTCGCGTCCTGGTCGGGCAGGTGACGCCAGACGCCGGCGAGCTGGCGGTCGACGGAGAAGCGTTGGCGCGCAAGCGAAGCCGAGACGAGCGTCGCAGGGTGCAGATGGTCTTCCAAGATCCGATGTCCTCGCTCAATCCCCGGCTGCAGATCGGTCAGGTGCTCGCCGAGCTGCTGCGGGTGCACCACATGGTGCCCGACAAGGACATTGGCCGACGGACCGGCGAGTTGCTGGCGGCCGTCGGGCTGCCTGAGCGGTTCCGCGACACGCTCCCGGGCCTGCTGTCCGGCGGGCAGCGCCAGCGCGTCAGCATCGCCCGCGCGCTGGCCCTGGAGCCGCAGGTGCTGGTGGCCGACGAGATCACCTCGGCCCTGGACGTATCGATCCAGGCGCAGGTGCTGGCGTTGCTGCTGGATCTGAAGGCCCGACTCGGCCTGACCATGCTGTTCATCAGCCACAACCTCGCGGTGGTCCGGCAGGTCTGTGAACGGGTCGCCGTGATGTACCTGGGTCGCATCGTGGAGATCGGGCCCACCGATACGGTTTTCGCCGACCCACAGCACCCGTACACCAGGCTGCTGCTGTCCTCCATCCCCCGTCTGGACGGGGCACCGATCGACCCGCCGGACAGCGGCGAGGCCGTCGGCTCGGGGGGCGCGGGCGACGCCCGCGGGTGCCGGTTCGCGCCCCGCTGCCCGCTGGCCCAGCCGGTCTGCCGCGAGGACGATCCCGCACTGTACGGCCCGGACGACCGGCACGTGAGTGCCTGCCACTTCTCCTTCGGCCGCACGGCCGATGGGACAACCCAGAAAGGACACCAATGAGGGCTCTGATCTCCGCGGACATGGAGGGCGCCACCGGCGTCACCGCACCCGACGACTGCATTCCCGGCAAGGCCGGATACCTGCGGTTCCAACCGGTGTTCACCGGTGACGTGAATGCCGTGGCGCTGGGCTTCTTCGATGCCGGCGTCGACGAGGTCGTGGTCACCGAGGGTCACGGCGGCATGCGGCACCTGCTGATCGAGCAGCTGGATCCGCGAATTCAGTTGATCAGCGGCAAGAATCGTGATTTCGCGATGCTGGAGGGTATTCAGGAGCATCCCGAACTGATCGCCTTCGTCGGATACCACTCCGCGGCCGGCACCCCGGGCGTGCTCAGCCACACCTTCGCCGGGTCGCAGTTGACCGGTGTGACGCTCAATGGCCGGCTGATGAGCGAGGGATATCTCAACGCGCTGCTCGGCGCCGAGTACGGCGCTCGGCTGGCCGTCGTCTCCGGGGACGACGTCACCTGCGACGATGCCGCAGGGTATGCACCGGATTCCAAGCGGGTGGCCGTGAAGACCGCCGTCGATCGTTACACCGCGCGCTGCCTGAACCCGGAGACGACGTCCGGGCTACTGCGCAAGGCCGCCGCGGCGTCGGTGGCCAGCTGCACGGTGCCCACCCTCCCGGACGGCCCGTTCGAATGTGTGGTGACGTTTGCGGCTAGCAATCACGCGAAGGCGGCCGCTCTGGTCCCGAGTGTGCAGGCGGCGGGGGAGCGTTCGGTGGCCTTCACCTTCGACACGATCGCCGAGCTGTACCAGTGCTTCCATGTGGTGATCGTGATGGCGTCGGTGGCGACCGAGCCGGTGTACGGCTGACGGTGACCGAGACTCCTGTGGTGGCGGGGCCGAGCGACCCTCATCGGTTGATCGCTCCGCCCAGCGACGCCGACTTCGGCCATCCGCGGGTCACTCTCGCGCACCTACCCACCCCGGTCGAACCACTCGATGCGCTGGCACACGAACTCGGCATCGCGCCCGGCCGGCTGTGGGTCAAACGCGATGACGCGACCGGGCTAGCGCTGGGCGGCAACAAGGTTCGCAAGCTCGAATATCTGTGCGCCGACGCGATCCGGTGCGGCGCTCAGCACCTGGTCACCGCGGGGTTGGCCCAGAGCAATCACGGGCGACAGACCGCGGCGGCTGCCGCGAAACTGGGCCTGGGCTGCACACTGCTGTTTGTCGGCCGCCCGCCAGCGACCGCCAGCGGGAACCTGGTGCTGGATAAGCTGTTAGGAGCCACCATCCGGTGGATCGACGGCGGAGACCCGACCGATCCGGACTACCTCGGAGCCGAGATCCGGGCCGAGGCCGCTCGGATCAGCGCCTCCGGAACGCCCGCGTATCCCATCGTCGTGGGCGGCTCGGTCCCGCTCGGAGCGCTGGGATATATGCGAGCGGCCGGTGAGCTCCGGGCACAGATTCCCGACCTCGCTCGGGTGTTCGCCCCGAGTGGGAGCGGTGGCACGCACGCCGGGCTGGCCGCCGGGTTCGGCGACCACGATCTGGTTCAGGGCGTGCGGATCGGCGAACGTCGCGACCTGGAGGGCAAGATCGAGCACCTCGCGGCCGCGGCCGCGGCGCTGGCCGGCCTACCGGCGCCGCGTGGCCGAGCCCGGGTGGACAGCAGGCTCGGGTCCGCCGTGCACACCAACGCCACGCTGGATGCGATCCGGTTGGCCGGGCGCACCGAGGGTCTGGTTCTCGACCCGGTGTACACCGGCAAGGTGATGGCCGGGTTGATCACCGCCTGCCGCGAGGGCTCGCTGCCGCCCGCGGGGCGCGTGGTGTTCCTGCACACCGGCGGCGGTCCGGGGCTGCTGTCCACCGAGCACTCCGAGTGGCTGGTCCAAGGGCTCGCCGCCGGCGCGGAGCTCCGGCCCCACTGAGCCACCGAGCACCGGGGCCGGGCCCGGCGCATGCCACCGCGCACCGCGCCGGCCCACACCACTGAGCCACTGAGTACCGGAGCCGGGCAACGAGTACTCAGTCCGGCCGCTGAGTCCTTGCCGCTGGCGTCTTCCCGGCCACTTGCCAGACATACCCCAGGGGGGTAGTCTCGGTCGCGAGCGATACCCCGGATGGGTATCGCGCGGCGAGGAGGATGGGCATGGGGCAGGCGCGAGAGGTACCCGAGGCGCTCCCGGCCGAGCCCGGGCAGTCCCCGGTGCACGGCTACACGCATCGCAAGGATGCGCACCTCAAGCGGCTGCGCCGCATCGAGGGACAGATCCGCGGGCTGCAGCGGATGGTCGACGAGGACAAGTACTGCATCGACATCCTGACCCAGGTATCGGCGGCCACCCGCGCGCTGCAGTCGTTCTCGCTGGAGCTGCTGGACGAGCACCTGGGGCATTGCGTGTTGCACGCCGCCGAGCATGGCGGTGACGAGGCGCGCATCAAGGTCAAGGAGGCCTCCGATGCCGTCGCCCGCCTGGTGCGCAGCTGATCCGCCGGCCGGGCGCATCCTCGGCCGGACGCCATCTCGCCCCGTCGATGGAACCCGCCCCATCCGACCCGGACACGCTCCGGACCGGACTTCATCCTCACCGATACCCCCTGAAAGGAAGTCGATCTCATCATGAGCACCACCACGACCTACTCCGTCACCGGCATGACCTGCGGCCACTGCGTCAACTCCGTGACCGAGGAGCTGACAGCACTGTCCGGCGTCACCGGGGTGACCGTCGACCTGGTCGCCGGCGGCGCCTCCACGGTGCACGTCACCAGTGACGCAGCCCTGGATCGCGCCGACGTCGCCTCCGCCGTGGACGAGGCCGGGTACGTCCTGCAGTAGCACCCGCTCGCGTGGTCCAGCGCGCGCTCCGGCGCTCGCTGGGACACACGGCTCAGAATCAGAAGGGACCAGCAGTGAGCACCAGCGCGATTCGCACCGTCGACCTGGACATCGGCGGCATGACGTGCGCGTCCTGCGCCGCGCGCGTGGAGCGCAAACTCAACCGGCTGGAAGGCGTTCGGGCCACCGTCAACTTCGCCACCGAGCAGGCCCACGTGCGGGCTCCGGCGTCCACCGGCGTGGACGACCTCATCGCGACGGTGACGGCCACCGGCTACACCGCCTCCCCCTCCGCGCCGCTGTTCGGAGCACCGGCGGTGGGCCACGGAGATCCCTCCTCCGCCGATGCCTCGTCACCGCTCGGATCGCCGTCGGGGCGCCATGTCTCGCCGGTCAGCGATGCGCACGTCGCCGAATTGGCCACGCTGCGCACCCGGCTGATCGCCAGCACCGTGCTCGCGATCCCGGTGATCGTGCTGTCCATGGTGCCTGCCCTGCAGTTCACCTACTGGCAGTGGCTGGTGCTCACGCTGGCCGCGCCGGTGGCGACCTGGGGGGCGTGGCCGTTCCACCGCGCGGCGCTGGTGAACCTCCGGCACGGAGCCGCCACCATGGACACGCTGATCTCGGTCGGCGTCACCGCCGCGTTGGGCTGGTCGCTGTATGCGCTATTCCTGGGCGGCGCCGGCATGCCGGGCATGCGCATGCATTTCGCGCTGCTTCCGCAGGCCGGCGGAACCCCCGAGGTCTACCTGGAAGTTGCCGCAGGAGTGACGCTATTCCTCTTGGCGGGCAGGTACTTCGAGGCACGCGCGAAGCGCCGGTCCGGTGAAGCGCTGCGCGCACTTGCGGAGCTCGGCGCCAAACAGGTCACGGTCGAGCGCGCCGGCGTGCAGACCACCATCCCGGTCGAGCAGCTCGCCGTCGGCGACGTGTTCGTGGTGCGCCCGGGAGAGAAGATCGCCACCGACGGCGTGGTGGTCGACGGCGCCTCCGCGGTGGATACCTCGATGGTGACCGGCGAGTCCGTCCCGGTGGAGGTGTCCGGCGGTGACGGGGTCGTCGGCGGAACGGTCAACGCCGGTGGGCTGCTGCGGGTTCGGGCCAGTCGGGTCGGCGCCGATACCCAGCTGGCGCACATGGCGCGCCTGGTGCGGGACGCGCAGTCCGGTAAGGCGCCCGTGCAGCGGCTGGCCGACCGGATCTCCGCGATCTTCGTGCCGGTGGTGATCGTGCTCGCGGTGGTGACCCTGGTCGTGCACCTGCTGGGCGGGTCGGGGGTGCAGGCGTCGTTCACGGCGGCGGTCGCCGTGTTGATCATCGCCTGCCCGTGCGCGTTGGGTCTTGCGACGCCCACGGCGCTGCTGGTCGGCACCGGGCGCGGCGCGCAGCTGGGCGTGCTGATCCGCGGCCCGGAAATCCTGGAGTCCACCCGCCGGGTCGACACGATCCTGCTGGACAAGACCGGCACCGTGACGACGGGCAGGATGACCCTGACTGGCGTGCTGTCGGGGGCCGGTGTGGACCGGTCGGAGGCGCTGCGGCTGGCCGGGGCGGTCGAGCACGCCAGCGAGCACCCCATCGCCCGGGCGATCGCTGCAGCGGCTCGGGCACGGGGCGGTGCGGCTGGCGACGGTGCGCCGGCGGTGACGGAGTTCTCGGCCACCGCCGGGCTCGGGGTGCGCGGCACCGTCGAAGGCCGGCAGGTGGTGGTGGGCCGCCCGAGCATGCTGACGGACGCGGACTTGACGCTGGATCCGGAGCTTCAGTCGGCCGGCCGGGAGGCGGAGCGGTCCGGCGCGACGGTCGTGGCGGTCGGCTGGGACGGCGCGGTGCGGGCGCTGCTGACGGTGTCCGACGCGGTGAAGCCGACATCGGTGGCGGCGGTGGCCCGATTGCGCGAGCTGGGGCTGCGACCGTTGCTGTTGACCGGCGACAACCGGACGGTGGCCACCGCGGTGGCCGAGCAGGTCGGCATCGGTGCCGACGACGTAATCGCCGGCGTGCTGCCGGAGGGGAAGGTCGCCGCGGTGCAGCGGCTGCAGCAGCGCGGCGCCGTCGTAGCCATGGTCGGTGACGGGGTGAACGACGCGCCCGCGCTCGCCCAGGCAGACCTCGGCCTGGCGATGGGCACCGGCACCGACGTGGCGATCGCGGCCAGCGACCTGACGCTGGTCCGTGGCGATCTGACGGCGGCGGTGGACGCGATCCGGCTGTCCCGGCGGACACTGGGCACCATCAAGGGCAACCTGTTCTGGGCGTTCGCCTACAACGTCGCTGCGCTGCCGCTGGCGGCGCTCGGCCTGGCGAACCCGCTGCTGGCCGGCGCGGCCATGGCGTTCAGCTCGGTGTTCGTGGTGACGAACTCGTTGCGGCTGCGGAGGTTTCGCTGACCGAATGCGGGACTCCCGACCGACCCTGGCACTGGCACGGGCAGTGTGGCGGGCACACCATGCCGAGCTCGACGCACTCATCCGAGCAGGTGCACTCGAGAAGCGCCGCCGGAGGAGCCTATCGCAGGCTCAGCAGGTACGGCCAGGCCGGCTTGTCGTCTGCATCGCGGCTCCTGGTGATCGCGATGTCCTCCTCGGCGGGGTGGTACAGGAGGGGATCGCAGTGGCGGCGGCGGCGCTCGTCCCGGTAGCGGCGCTTGGCATACCGCACGATGGGTGGTGGCGCGCTGCCGGGGGGCAGCCGCCGGGGGTCGAGCTCCTCCGCAGGTCTGATCCAGGCGTCCAAGTGGGCGGGAAGCTGTCGGCCGGCGCGGTCGCGTAGGGCGTCGGGTCGCATGATGATGACCTGGTCGCCGCTGCCGTCGATAGCGGCTAGTTCGATGCCACCCTGCGCCAGCGCGGCCATCAGGACGGGCAACGTCACCGTTCCATCGCTCTCGGCTCGGGCGATGGTGCTCGGGCTCACGCCGATGGCGCGGGCAAGGTCCCGTTGACTCATGTCGGCATTGCGTCGTGCTCGTCGAATCAGGTTGATGACATCGAACGGCTCGGTCGCGATGAGCGACTGAGCCGGTCCGCGGCGCCGGTGTCTGCTGCGTGCTGGCTCTCCCATCTCTCCTCCTGGTGTCTGCGTTGTGTCTGCGTTGTGTCTCTGTTGTGTCTCGGGCTGTGCCTCTGCTGTGGCGCCGCTGGGGCGCGGGCGGCGCCGTGAGGCGATCTGCTCAGATCCTGCCGTCAGGAACGCGCTCACAATGGCACACCCGTCCGACAGTGGCCCTCCGGCTGGACTCGGCGGCGGTTGAGGTCCGCTTCGGTGGCGGACGAGGTGGGCTACAAACGCGCGCTTGCCTTCTGCTCCGTTAGGCGGAGCAGAAGGCAAGCGTGGGTGAGGGGTGGGGGCGGCGCCGGTGGTGCTGGCGGGCTGGCTGGTGGGCGGTGCTGGTGGTGTTGGCGGGCTGGAGTGGTGCTGGCGGGCTGGCTGGGGGGTGGTGCTGGCGGGCTGGCTGGTGGGCGGTGCTGGTGGTGTTGGCGGGCTGGAG
>CALANS010000205.1 GCA_937926105.1 uncultured Actinomycetes bacterium
TGGACCGTGTCCCTGCGGTCCGGTGCGATCGAGTACCAGACGTTCCGGCCGCGCTGATCCCGAAGCACGTGTCCGTCCTCCAGCATGATGCGCAGGTGATAGGAGATCGTCGGCTGACGAAGCCCCATCCCGTCAGTGATGGTCTGCACCGTCGCCTCCCCACCCGGACTACCCGCGATGATGCTGAGGATCTGGATGCGTGTCGGGTCAGCAAGAGCGCGAAGAGTCCGGGCCAGCTCCTCGGCGAGGCTGCGATCCAAGGGGCCCCGAACGGCTCCCTCGCCGTCCGTCGCCTCCCGCAAGCCCATGCGGGTACTTTAGTCGACCGCCATGAACGCCTCCCCGCACGGGTAACGCCCTCTGCTGCCGGGGAGTCGATGTCGGTCACGCGCCCGCCTCCTCCGCCTGGTTGCCGTTCGGTGAACTCTGCCCTCTCCACCTTGCGTGCTGCATTCAATCTTGTCAATATAGATACATGTCGATTCAAGAGGTTGAGCTGGTCATCGTCGGATCCGGTCCTGCGGGGTATACCGCAGCCGTGTACGCCGCCCGGGCGGGACTCGCGCCGGTCGTGCTCGCCGGTTCGGTGACCGCCGGTGGCGCTCTGATGACGACGACCGAGGTGGAGAACTTCCCCGGTTTCGTCGACGGCGTTCAGGGCCCGGACCTGATGGAGTCGATGCGCCAGCAGGCCGAGCGATTCGGTGCGCGCATTCTCCTCGATGACGCGATCCGCGTCGACCTCGACGGTCCGGTCAAGACGGTCGAGACCGGTGCCGGCCAGGTCTTCCAGGCCCGCGCTGTGATCCTTGCCATGGGCTCCGCGTACCGGAAGCTCGACCTTGCAGACGAAGACCGTCTCACGGGTCGCGGCGTGTCGTGGTGCGCCACCTGTGACGGGTTCTTCTTCCGTGAGCAGGAGATCGTCGTGGTCGGTGGGGGCGATTCTGCCATGGAGGAGGCCCTGTTCCTTACCCGTTTCGCCTCGAAAGTGACCGTCGTGCACCGCCGCGACGAGTTCCGGGCCTCCCGGATCATGGCGCAGCGGGTGCTGGAGCATCCGAAGATCGACGTGTGTTGGAACAGTGAGGTCGCAAGCCTGAACGGGCTGGAGAAGCTCGAATCGATCACCCTCCGGGACACGCTGACCGGCCGACAGCAGGACCTTGCTGCGACGGGGGTGTTCGTTGCCATCGGTCACGACCCGCGTTCCGAGCTCGTCACCGGTATCGTCGACACCGACAGCGACGGATATGTGCTCGTCGAGCACCCTTCGACCCGTACGAACCTGCCCGGAGTGTTCGCGTCCGGCGATCTCGTCGACCACACCTACCGGCAGGCGATCACCGCCGCCGGCACCGGCTGCGCCGCGGCGCAGGACGCCCAGCACTACCTCGCCGCACTCGAGAACGCCGAGGCCGAGGCCGAGACTGCGGAGGTGTTCGCATGAGCGCCCTTGCGAATGTGACGGATGCGACGTTCCAGGACGAGGTCCTGAGCTCGGACGTTCCGGTGATCGTTGACATCTGGGCGACTTGGTGTGGCCCGTGCCGGCAGGTCGCGCCGCTGCTTGAACAGCTCGCTGCCGAATACGACGGTCGGGTCAAGATCGTCAAGGTCGACGCAGACCAGAACCCCGAGACCGTGATCGCGGCCGGCGTCACATCCATCCCGACGCTCGGCTTCTACCGCGGAGGGAAACGCACCGACATCCTCATCGGAGCACACCCGAAGCCCGTCATCGCCGAGAAAATCGAGGGGCTGCTCGCATGACCGCCACCGACATCGTCCCCGCGCCCGCAGCAACCAGGCGCCTATCGACCCTCGACCGCTGGCTGCCGCTGTGGATCGGGCTGGCCATGGTCGCCGGAATCCTCCTCGGCCGTTTCATTCCGGGCGTCTCCACCCTGCTCGCCAGTCTCGAGCTCGGCGGGATCTCCATCCCGATCGCACTCGGACTGCTGGTCATGATGTACCCGGTGCTCGCGAAAGTCCGCTACGACAAGGTCGCCTCCGTCACCGGCGACAAGAAGCTGCTCATCTCGTCCCTCGTGCTGAACTGGCTCGTCGGCCCCGCGTTGATGTTCGTGCTGGCCTGGGTGTTCCTGCCGGATCTGCCCGAGTACCGCACCGGGCTGATCATCGTCGGGCTTGCCCGGTGCATCGCGATGGTCGTGATCTGGAACGATCTCGCCTGCGGGGACAGGGAAGCCGCCGCGGTCCTCGTCGCCATCAACTCGGTGTTCCAGGTCGTGGCGTTCTCCCTGCTCGGCTGGTTCTACCTCACCGTGCTGCCCGGATGGCTCGGCTTGGACACCCATGGGCTGGACATTTCGATCGGGCAGATCGCTCTCAACGTGCTGATTTTCCTCGGTGTCCCGCTCGTGGCGGGGTTCGCGTCCCGTTTCATCGGCGAACGTCGCAAGGGCCGAGACTGGTACGAGGAGAAGTTCCTCCCGCGAGTGGGCCCGTGGGCACTGTATGGCCTGCTGTTCACGATCGTGCTGCTCTTCGCCCTGCAAGGCCACCAGGTCACATCACGCCCGTGGGACGTCGCACGCATCGCCCTGCCGTTGCTCGCCTACTTCGCGATCATGTGGTTCACCGGCCTCCTGACCGGCAAAGCGCTCGGGCTGAACTACGCCCGGTCCTCAACGCTGGCGTTCACCGCGGCAGGCAACAACTTCGAGCTCGCGATCGCGGTAGCCATCGGCACCTTCGGGGCGGTCTCAGGACAGGCCCTCGCCGGCGTCGTCGGCCCGCTCATCGAAGTGCCGGTCCTGGTCGGCCTCGTCTACGTCTCACTCTGGGCCGCCAAGGCCTGGTTCGGCACGGACCCATTCACCGCTGAAAGGATGAAATCATGAACGTCACGCTGACGGCCGCGGGCGAGACCTGCAGCCCCATCGCCACCCACGCGATCGGTCAGGAAGCCGCTTCGACGGTCGCAACCACACTGAAGGCGCTCTCCGATCCGCTACGACTGCGGATGCTGTCCGCGATCGCATCCGACCCGCGCGGGGAATCGTGCGTCTGCGACCTCGCCGAGCTCGCCGACGTGTCGCAGCCCACCGTTTCCCACCACCTGAAAGTCCTCAAGGACGTCGACGTTCTCACCTCCGAACGCCGCGGCACCTGGGTCTGGTATCGCATCAACCCGAACCGGCGCGCCGCCGTGACCGCACTCCTCGACGCGTTCGCTCCCGCAACAGTCGCCGCCCCCACCTTGCTCGACACCCCGTCGGGAGACAAGGCGCGCCCCGACTTCGACACCAGGATCACGCACCTCGCCGAGGAACTCGCCCTGGACGTTCCCGAGCTCGACAAGCAGACCGTGCTGACCATCGTCCGCGAGTCCTACACCGCGCTCGCACGCACCGCCACCGTCACCACCGCGCTCGTTCCCCTCACCGAACGCTTCGCGCGGCAGCGCCTCGCGGACCTCACCCGCAACCGCGATACATCTGTCCCGCAGGTGCTGTTCGTCTGCGTCGCGAACGCCGGACGCTCGCAACTCGCGGCAGCTCTCGTCAACCAGATGGCTGGAGGGAAAGTCATCGCACGTTCCGCCGGATCCCGCCCTGCAGACGTCATCCACCCCCACGTCCGTTCTCTCCTGGCCAAGATCGAAGGCCCCGGCGCCGCGGAGCGATTCCCGAAGCCCCTCACCGATGACGCGGTCCGCGCCGCCGACGTCGTCATCACCATGGGATGCGGAGACGTCTGCCCCGTGATCCCCGGCGTCCGCTACGACGACTGGGCGGTCGGAGACCCCGCCCTCGCCTCCCGGGAAGGTGTCGAAGCCATTCGCGACGACATCACCGCCCGCGTCCGTGTTCTCGTCGACGACCTCACCCACTAACCACCTCTTCCTCAGGAGCTCCAATGACCAGTACCGCGACCAAGCCATCCGTTCTCTTCGTCTGCGTGCACAACGCCGGCCGCTCACAGATGGCCGCCGGGTTCCTCCGGGACATCGCCGGCGACCGCATCGAAGTGCGTTCCGCCGGGTCCATGCCCGCTGACCAGATCAACCCGATCGCTGTCGAAGCAATGGAAGAGCTCGGCATCGACATCACGGCGGAACAGCCCAAGATCCTCACCACCGAGGCCGTGCAGGCCTCGGATGTCGTCATCACCATGGGCTGCGGTGACGCGTGCCCGTTCTTCCCCGGGAAGCGCTACGAAGACTGGAAGCTTGACGACCCCGCCGGCCAGGGCATTGACGCAGTCCGTCCCATCCGCGACGAGATCCGCGGGCGCATCGAACAACTCGTCAGCGAACTGGTCTAAAGGTCGACCTACCCTCGCCAGAGCCCCACGCACCGCGGCCACGGTGCGTGGGGCTGTCGTTCAGAAGCCGTTCAGACGCAACAGCCATCCTGACCACGACAAACCCCGCCACACCTCGGCTGACCTGTCGAAGAAGTCTCTCGCATGACCCATCTCGCCGTGATCGGCGGCAGCGATGCCGGCATCTCCGCCGCGCTGCGCGCCCGGGAACTCGACCCCACCGTTGAGGTGACCGTGGTCGTCGTTTGTCGTAGCGGGTGGCGATGCCGCGCCATTGCTTCAAGCTCGCGAAGCGGCGCTCGATGACGTTGCGGTGCCGGTAGTCGTCGTGGTCGTAGGTGACAGGTCGTCCGCCCCGAGAGCCGCGCCGGAGGCGGTGGCCGATCTGATCCGATGGTTGCGGGATGACGGCTTGGACTCCGCGGCCGCGCAGGTGCTGGCGGATCGCGCGGGACGAGTAGGCCTTGTCGCCGCGGACCCGGTCGGGGCGGGTCCTGGGCCGGCCGGTGGGGCGAGCGACGCGCAGCTGTTCCAGTAGCGGGATCAGCATGGGCGAGTCCCCGGACTGACCAGGAGTGACGGCGATCACCAGCGGCAGCCCGCACCCATCGACCAGGTGGTGGAGTTTGGTCGAGAGCCCGCCGCGGGAACGGCCGATGCCGTGGTCAGGCGGCTCGATCAGCGGATTCTTGTAGTTCGACGAAGCCCCCTGTGACGCGGGTGATGTTCGTCGCATGCTGATGAGCGCGCGCGATCGTGGAGTCCACCGATACCGACCAGTCGAGCTTGCCCGCCGCGTCCGCGCGGGCCAGCAGCAGCGCATGGATGTGATCCCAGGTGCCATCGCCAGCCATCCGCCGATGCCACTTCCAGACCGTCTGCCACGGCCCGAACACTTCCGGCAGATCCCGCCACGCGATCCCGGTCCGATACCGATACGCGATCGCCTCCACCATCGTCCGGGCATCCGAGAACGGACGACCCTTCCGACCCGTCGGCCCAGGCAGAAACGGGCCGATCAACTCCCACTGAGCATCCGAAAGCAACTGAAAACGCGACACCCCTCCAGCATCACAGCATCAGCCCCCGAATTTAGGAGACACGCCCTAGTCGCCCTTGCCGTGGTCCGAAAGGTGACAAGCAGCAGCACTTCATCCGCAGCGACGAGCTGCTCGCGGCGGCCGGCCTGACCTAGACGATGGAGGTGGCGGGGGAGCGGCGCCGGGTGTTCGTCGTCGTCACGCGCGAGGCCCGCGACGCCAGCGGAGAGGTACATGACCGGATGCCGGCGTTCCTCACCGCGGACCTGTGGGACGAGTGGCTGAGCCCCGTGTCGCTCACCGTCGACGGCGATGCCACCCAGTCGAAAGCGCACCGTGCCGAGCTGCTAGCGGACCTCGATCATGCCTCTTCTGCGATCGCGTTGACGATGCGCACATACGAGGTCGACCGGCGGGTGAACAACTCCCGCACGGTCGACCCTGGCGACGCGACTCTCATCGAACCGGCGTCGTAGCTGCCGCCTCCAGCACCGAGTTGCGGGCGTAGCGGATCAGTCCGCGGCCGAGGTCGTGGAACGTCGGGCCGACGTTCTGGCCACGCCACCGTCGCAGTTCCGCCACGTCGCGGCCGAGGATCGCTGCCGCCTCGTCAGGGGTCAGCAGGACAGGCGCGGGGGAGTGCTCGTGCACCATCAGACGTCCTCCCTCGTGAGTGTGTCGATGACGGTCACGAACTCGGTTCCGGGGACCGTCACCGTCTGCGCCAGCCGGTACCCGTGCCGGCCGTAGTCGTGCAGCTGTTGGTCGCGTTCCCCGACCTTCTGCGACAACCGGTAGTGGTCCTCGTCGCCGCAGGGAAACGTCGTCTGGATCGTCGCGAAGCTCACCGTCGTGCTCATCGCTCACGCCACCCTCGACCTGACCAGCTCGTCGATCCGATCGGGTCGGAAACCCGACCAGGGGTCACCGGCTCCCTCGACGACGGGCGCCTGGAGGAAGCCCGACTCCTTGACGTGCTGCAACGCCACCGGGTCGCCGGCGAGGTCGACCACCCGGTACGCGATACCGGCGCTGTCGAGCGCCCGCAGCGTCGCCGTGCACTGCACACATCCGGCCTTGGAGTACACGGTCAGCGGTTCATCGTTCATGGCACTTCTCCTCTCAAACCTCATTGCCTTTCGGCAAAAGCCGAATCACAGCGTTGGGGGCGCGGAGGCCAGGGGACCGTGGAATACCGGACTGAGCGCAGCGAGGGAGGATATGCCGCGAAAGCCCTTGCCGCCGCGAAACCGGCGCGTATCATCCACAGGCCGAAAGGCAACGAAGTTGCCCCACGCAACGGCCCCCGTCAGCGCGGAGCGTGACGGGGGCCGTTGAGAAGATCAGAGCCGAAGGCTACTCCTCCGAAGAAGCAGAACTAGCACCGGTTGAGGAACGACTGGTCGCAGTGCGAGCACGGCGGGGACGGCTCGTCTGGCCGGGCGCACGCGCGCCTGTCGCGCGCAGATCCTTCTCAGACCAACCGGCATCCAGGGCGGCGCGCCAGGCGCGATCGTGTGCAGCTGTGGCGTCCTTCCATCGTCGCTCCGCGTCGTCGGCGTCGTTCGTCGCCGCGACGACCTGACGCACGGCCTCGACCCGCGCGTTCACGTCCGCCTCG
>CALANS010000206.1 GCA_937926105.1 uncultured Actinomycetes bacterium
CGCAAATCCCATTCCGGTACGGCCGGCTTCACACAGGTCCACGGCCAGTGCCCACCCGTGGTTCGATGTGCCGGGAACCGCTGCGAGGGTCGGCTTCTCGATGCGCAGCCGTTCCTGGACATCCAACGGGCGGTACGAGCCGGTGACGCAGATCGGCGAGTCAGTGTTGGTCTGGTATGCATCTGACATGGCGTTCCACGCTGCGGCCGCATCGCAGCGCAACAACTGGCCAGCCGCGGTGAGCGGACACAGGGCGGTCGCGGGGATCAGGCCATTGCTGTAACCGCCCCAGCCCGCAGAGTCGTCGGAAGCCGGGGCGCAGAACGCAGACAAGTCGAAGCCGGTGGCGTCGGTGACGTCCGGGTCGGCACCCGTCGCGGCGGGGCCGCTGGCGTTCAACGGACTGCCACCGGCGCCACCAGTAATCTCTCGTACCGCTGCTACGGCAGCGTTGTAGTGGGCGGCATAGTTCGAGCCGTCATCGAACGCCGATCGCTGCACCTCCTGCGCGGCTACCCACGGCGGCAGATCCCGCCAGCCGTCGATGGTCTCGAGCCGGTCGAAGAACAGACCCGCGGCGCCGGCCGGATCCATCCGCACCGCGACCGGACCCCAGGAGTTTCGCTGCTGGAACAATCCGCGCGAGTCCGGGCCCCGGTCGTCGCCGTAGTCGACATTGATCAGCGACGACTCGGTCAACGCCGTCATCACCCCGACCACCGCGCCGGCCGACCTCATGCCGCGCGCCCCCGCGACCGCGATGATCACCGCCGCGTTCGCCGCCTGCTCCGCCGTCAGCCCCGCCGCGGTTAAGCCCGGCGAGGAGCAGACTGCCGTCCGGATCGCCGAATCCGCGCCGCGGCCCGTGCCGTTGCCGCTGTCGTTTGAGGCGAGGGCGGCGAACGCAGTCACGATGAGAACAACGACGAGCACCGCGCCGGCTGCTGGCATCGCGACGGCGGCGATCAGCAGGCGGGGTGTGCGCGTCATGATCCGAGTTCCTGGGCGACGGTGCGCGGAAAGATCCGGTCGATCTCGCACTGGGCGACGGCCGGCGGACAGGCACCGGTGATCCCCACGGTGACCGACACCGACACGGGGGCATGGCCGGGCAGGGCGATTAGTTGACTTCCCGTCACGTCGATCGCGAACGACCCGGCCGGGAGCCCCAGCCGATCCAGCCGGCCGGCGGCCCAACGCGACGGCTCGACCGAATCCGCGACAAACGTCCGCGCTCCGCCGCCGTAACGGGTGACCGGGTCGGGGTCGAACCGGCGCAGATCCGCGGACAGCTCGGCCGGTGACCCGATCGGCGGCAGCGCCGCCACCGCCATCACCACGTCGGCCCGGGCGCCGAGATCCGTTCCCGGCGCATAAGAGAGAACCGTGCCGGCGGCGGCGCGGGCGAAGACGAGCGGATCCGCCATACCCGTCAAGTCGGCCTGCGACGAGACCGCCACGGTGAGCGCGGCCTTATCGGCGCTCCTCGCAGATGCCGTCGGTGCTGCGGCCGGGTCGGATACCGAAGTGGCAACCTCGGCGGCCGTAGCCGTCGCCGATGAGCGCGGCACTCCCGCGGATGACGTAAGAAGTAGTTCCGCGACGTCGGGGACGCCGGGTGCCCGCGATGCCGGCGGCAGCGCACTCCGCGATATCGGGATGTGCGCGTAGCCGTTCGCGTAGTCGGTCGTGCGGCCGGTCGAGACCAGCCAGAAACCCCAGGCGGACACTCCCCAAATCGCGCAGATGATCCACAGCACGCGGTGGCGGCGGGGAAACGGAAGAAGGCGCATCACGATCACCGGCCTCAGCTGATCCCGGTGCCCTGGTCGTGGGCCCAGCCGACCGCGAACCCGGAGGCGCCGATCACGATCGCCGCGACCAGGGACCAGAGAACAGTGGCCTTGCCCGACGATGCGCGATGGGGGTTGTTCGTGAACCCGCCGAGCGCCCAGATGATCGCGCCGATGATCACCGCGAGCACGCAGGCGACCAGTGCGAATGGCACCAGCGCCGACACCAGGCCCTTGAAGCGGGCCAGGCCCGGGATCGTGACGGAGTCGCCGCCGGCCAGCGGCCCCGAAGCGCCAGCCTGGATCAGCACGCCTATCCAGGCACGGTTGACGAAGTCCATGATGTTCTCGCTTTCCGCCGAGCAGACGAAGGTCAATATGTCCTGCTGTATAGAGGTGGTGGCGTGCGTGCGCCGTTAGCGCGGCGTCATCTGGAGACTCCGGGCTGGCCCTGACCGCGAGCCGCGCCGTGCTGCGGCCGGCGCGGGTAGAGGTGCCCCGCGACCATCGTGTCGCGGTAGTTGCGAATCACCGTGCCAATTGCCTCCTGTCGTTCGGATCTCGTCGATCCCGGCGGCGGGTCGGTGAGGATCTCATGCACGGCCCGCATGGTTGCGGCGGCGACCTCGTGGCGCCGGCTGGCTGCGACCTGTTTCGCGGCGGTGTCGACGTCGGTTTGGGGAAGATGTCGCATAACGTCGTAGGCGCGGCAGGTTTGTAGCGACCGCCCGGCGAAGCGCAACGGGGCGCGGTCCGGGTTGATGATGTCCCCGATCGGGGTGTCGACGGGTGGTCTGCCGAACTTGCCGGAGTCCACCCGCTCCTTCCAGAGCTCCTGGTAGTGGCGCAGGTTCTCGATCACCGGCATCGGATCGGACCATCCGATGCCGCGGCGGCGCAGGTCCAGGATCGCGGCGGCGATCGTGTCGTCGCCCGGCCCGAAGTCGACGGGCCGCACGACCTGGAATAGCCGGTCGGCGTCTGTCGAGGACCACATCGCGGCATTCAGTGCATCGATCGCGGCTCTGCCGGCGCGGGTCACGCGGCCGTACCGGTCGGCGTCGATACTCATGACGCCGCCGCCAATCGGCGGTCGCTGCGCCGGGAAGGGTTTGCGGCGGCCCCCGCCTCGCGCCGGGACGGTGCAGCACTGGCAAGTTGGAGGTGGCGAGCGGGCGCGTCGACGATCGTTGCCCCAGTCACCAGCGATGGCCGCGCGCGACGGCCTGCGAGCAATCCGTCGATGACGGCGCGCGTTCCAGCATCTGCGAGCGCAGCGTCGATCCCCTGATGCGCTATCAACCACACCACGCCCGGCCATGGCCTGGGCATGCGCCTGCGCGATCCGGCCACCAGTAGCACGAGCTCGTCGGCGACGGCGGGAGGCAGGTCCGGATGTAAGTCGGACAGGCATGCGGCGGCGCGTTCCCGTCCGACGGCAAGGACGGCTTGCACGGCGTCTTCGAGGGTGTGCGCGGGCTGGACCGGCCATGGCCAGCCGGCTGCGGCGAGCCGATCGGCAATCTCGGCCAATCCCGACGAACGGCCCCGCTCGAACCTGGCGGTCGACGGCGGGTGAAACGCCAGTGCGGCGCGGCCGTCTTCCGCCTCGGCGACGACAGCCAGCGACACGAATTGGTCGACGTCACCGTCGGTGCGCGGCTGCGCGCGCCACCGCCCAGAGCCGAGCGATACCGGCGGCACCAGGCGCGCCCGGGCTTTGCGTTCCCAATACAAGGCGCGCCGCGCCCCGGCGATCGCGGCGGGAATGACGGATTCCGGGTCTGCTGTTACGGCCTCTACCGCGGCGTCGAAAGCTCCAGATCGGGCCTCGTGCAGGGCCGTGGAATCGACCCATCGGTCGTGTACCGTGACCGCTTCCGCGACGGAGCAGGCCGCCGCCCATTGCGTTGCCGGGTCGCCGCTCAGGAACGCGGCCCGCCAATCCATCGCCCGGCGGCCCGCATTCGGACGGCCGACGCCGTTAGTTGCACTCATGGCCGGCTAGCCTGCGAAGTAGGCGTTGCCAAACCGCTGCCGCACCGCTGCATCAACGCTGCACGGTGGCGCTGCAGCGCCATGTCACCGTGACGGACGCCAGGACAGCGATGGCATGTGACATGGCCGGCAGCGGTCTTGCAGCGCCCTGGATGCGGTCGCGGAAAGATTCTTCGGGAAATTTTGCGGCGGCCGGGATTCAGGTATGACGTCGCCCTCGGCAGCGCCTCGTCCGCGAATGCCGGCCGGTGCGGCGCGGGACTCATGAGGCACCGCGTGGCGCCTGGCCCAGCTGCTGGCGGATGCTTTCGGCCCAGAAGGTCGCCCAGGCCTCATAATCGGTTTCCGCCCCGGGTCTTGCGGCGCAGACGGCGCCGACCAGGCTCGACACCGGTGGCGAGGATCGGAAGAAGCCGCGGTAGTCGGCCCGTGCACAGTCCCCGGCGCGGGCCGTTTGGCACGTTGCAATCGCTATTGTGGCGATCCGTGCGTTCTGCCGTTGCAGCCCGATATCAGCGCTGCATGCCGGTTCAACGGGGGGAACAGTATCGAGGGACCGACTGCCGCGGTCTGGTGGCGACCCTCCGCGGCGCGCGTTTCGATAGGATTGGGTCCTACTAACAGGGAGGCGCGGCCATGCGAACCACACGCCAGATGAGCATCACCCTGCCAAACGAGATGGCAGACGCCGTCAAGTCGTACGTCGAGTCCGGCGCCTACGCGAGCGAAAGCGAGGTGATCCGCGACGGACTGCGCGCCCTTTTCGCCCGCGAGGAGGCGATCGAATCGTGGCTGCGCAGCGAGGTCGCGACCGCCTACGATGAGCTACAGGCAAACCCGTCGCGAGCAGTCAGCGCCGACACCGTTCGAGCGCACCTGGCGCAACGGCATAATGCGCGCGCCGACGCCGGCGATGCATGACGCTCACTGTCGACTTCGCGCCGGCTGCGGAACGCCAGCTACTCGAGCTTTACGAGTGGATCGCGAACAATGGCGCACCCACAGCCGCCGAACGGTTCGTCTCCTCGATCATCGACTTCTGCGAGCGCCTCGTCGACATGCCAATGATCGGCGCAGCCAGAGACGACATTCGCCCGGGGCTGCGAACCGTCGGGTTCCGACACCGGGCCGTCATCGCATTCCAATTGGCGGGCGCACGGATCACCATCCTCGGGGTGTTCTACGGAGGACAGGACTACGAGGCGCGCCTCGCCGCCGGGGGGTAAGCACAGGCGGGCACGGGAGGATTCTCGTCGCTTCGGTCCGACGACGCTGGTCCTAGCGCGCAATCCGATTTCAACTCCGCTAGGCCGCTCGCAGCGCAACATTCAGGCGCTGCCGATCCCACACCAGCGGGCTCAGCAGAGCGGGCACCGCGCGGCTCGGCGGCGGCGCTATGCGACGCCGCCGGACCAGGTCGGCCTACCGGCCGACCCCCAGAATCCCCTGCACACGACTTGCATTTCGCCCATGCCGCTGCCGACTACGTAGCCGTTCGCCACGTGAGCGCGCGACGTGGATTGTCGTGTGTCAGCAAAGGGATCAGGTCCGGGCCGACCCCAGCCGCGGCAAGTTCGGGAATGAAACCAGACGCGAGCCACGCGAGCCCGGGTGTGCCCCCCAGAGACTGCCACAGCGTGCGGCGCGCCCCGTCCGTGCCCAGCACGATTTGTCCGGCGAAGCCCGCGTCGATCAGGCTTAGCACCGAGCTAATCGTCACCGAGTCGGTGCCTTTGTCCTTCTCACGCAGCGCCTGGTCCAACTCGAGGAAGACGCCGGTCGCGGCGAGTTCAGAGAGGTAGCCGGCGTCGTGCGCTTTGTCGACGTGGCTGAGAATAATCGATCCCGGCGCGAGCCCGTGCCCAAGCAGGTGCTCGACCTGTGCCAAACCGCCCCAGCCACCCTCACAATGCGTCATTACGGGGGCTCCGGTGCGGAGGCTCGCTTGTGCGACCGCGGCCAGGTTGCGGACGTCCCGAATGTCGGGCCGTCGTCCGCTGGTCGCCACCTTGAGCAGACCTGACCGGCCCGGTGAGCGTCGCACGAGTGGCCCCGTGTAATCGAACTCGTCTATTCCCTCCGTGAGGTCAGCCACAAATAGTGTCACCAGGTCGTCAACAGAAACCCGGTTCGACCAATGCCGAGGGCCGTAATAGCGATCGTGGTGCAGACCTGTTGCGGCCACAATATTGATGCCAGTGCGGCCCGCCACGTCGATCAATTTGGCGATACTCCGTCCCGCGGCGGCCGGCATCGCGTCGACCATCAGCCCCGCCCCGGCGGCCACGCAAGCGCTGACTTCCGCGACGGCCGTATCTGCATCATTCAGACTGATGTGCGGAAACTTGCAGTCGATCAATGGGGAATCGATGATCAAGTGCTCATGCATATAGGCGAAACCCGCGAAATCCTCAATGTCGCCGCTCACGGTCCGGATACCCGTCATGCCAGGATCACCCCGTCATGAGAAAGCGTCTGTCGCAGTACGTCCGTATCCACGTCGCGAACCTGTAGCTCGTTGACGACCGCCAGGGCCGCGGCCGTCCCGGCCGCCTGGCCGAAGGACAGGCATTGCGCGATCGATCGTGCCGACGCGTGGGCAGTATGTGTCGCCGAAAGGCAGCGGCCGCTGACCAGCAGACCATCCACATCGACCGGCACCAGCGTGCGGTATGGCACGCCGTAGGTGAGTCCGGTCGGTTCCCCGGCCTCGCCCGAGCCGACATATTTCCAGATCGTGCCGGTGCCGCCGTCATGATCTTCGATCGGCGCGCCGCACAACGCGATGGCGTCGTCGAACTGTCGAGCACGGATGACATCGTTTCGCGTCAGCACATATTCGCCGATAAGCCGCCGGCTCTCGCGCGCGCCGATCCAGGTGGATGTCGCCATAAGGAACGCGTCTCGGTAGCCGGGCACCAGCTCAGTAAGGAACCGGGTGTATTCGGATACCTGCCGCCGACCCTCGATCTCTGCTGCAGTGATTGCCCACGGCTCGGTCGCGTCCACGCCGGACACCCGAGTGACATTCGCGTGGTACACCCCGCGTTGGACGGTGCGGTGGATCGAGCCTTCCAGTCGGGGCAGCGCGTAATTCCCCGACGCGGCGGACGCGCGCATCAGCGCGTGCATCTCGGCAGGGTTAGCCGGACCATCAACG
>CALANS010000207.1 GCA_937926105.1 uncultured Actinomycetes bacterium
CCCCGCCGTTCGCCGCCCGGGCGGCCCGCGTCCGCGAGTCGCGCATCGGATTCCCCCCGGCCATGCGCTACGCCCGGCTCGCAGCGCTACGCGAGTCGCTGCCCCTCGCGACTCTGGAAGTGACCGACACGATCGTCACCGAGCGCATGATCAAACGCCCCGCCGAGGTCGCGCTGCACACGGAGGCCGGCCGCATCACCGACCTCATGCTTGCCGCCGGCATCGCACTCATCCGTGACGGGGCGGCGTCGGGGCAGCTGCCCAGCGAGGCCGAACTGGCGGCCCACGTCTCCGCCCTCGGCACCAGCACGATGTATCGCGAGCACGCCACCGTCGTCGTTGGCCAATTCCTGGCCGGTGGACTCGTCTACGCCGGTGAAAACTCCGTCAAGCCACACGGCCTGCCCTCCGGGTACCGCGTCCAACCTGGAGACACGGTCATGCTCTCGCTAGGGTGCGCCGTCGGCGGCCGCCACGTCGAAGGGGAACGGACATTCATACTCGGCGAACCCAGCCCCGCACAGCAGGCGCACTACACCGCGATCCAGCAGGCACAGGCGGTCGGTAGCAACGCGATCCGGCCGGGACGCAGCTGCGCCGAAGTGAACGAGGAGTGCCTGAACGTTATCCGGCAAGCCGGGTTCGGCCAATACATCCAGCACCGCCAAGGCCACGGCATCGGAGTCGGCATGCACGAGCCGCCTTGGCTCGAAAGTGGCGACTCCACACGACTCCGACCAGGGATGATCCTTTCCAACGAGCCAGGCATCTACGTACCCGGGGAAGCCGGCTACCGCATCTCTGACTCGATGCTCGTCACCGACACCGGTGCCACCAGTCTGATCCACACACCTCGAACGCTCGCGGACGCGATCATCGACATCTGAAAGCAGGTAACCATGCAGTTGACCATCAACGGCAACAAACTGGCCGTCGAGGCCTTCGGGTCGAAGGGCGCGCCCGTACTCATCGCGCACCACGGCGCCCCTGGGCTCGGATCTCGTGCGGAGCCGCGCGCCACATTCGGCCCGCTCTCCGACACGTACCGAGTCATCGTGTTCGACGCCCGCGGGTCGGGCGAGAGCGAAGGAAACCCGCCGTTCACCCACGAGCAATGGGCCGCCGATGTCGATGCGCTGCGTGAATGGGCGGGCGTCGAACAGGTCGTCATCGCCGGCGGTTCCTACGGCGGATTCATCGCCATGGAATACGCCGTCCGCTATCCGGACCGAGTGCGGGCCATGGTGCTCCGCGACACGTCGGCCGACAACAGCAACGCCGAGCTCTCACGCAAGAACGCACTCGCGTCGTCGAGAGTGCAGATCGACGTCGCCAAGCTCGACCGCATCGACGCCGGCCAGGTCCGGGACGACGACGACCTTCGCGACTGTTGGCGCGAGATCCTGCCCCTCTACGACTTCCACTACGACCCGGCCGCCGTCGAACAGAAAGTCGCCACGACCCCCTACCGATACCAGACGCACAACTTCGCTTTCTCCCACAACCTGCCCCAGTACGACCTGAAATCCACGCTCCGAAATGTCACCGCACCAACGCTCATCACCGTCGGACGCACCGACTGGATCACGCCGGTCGCCTGCAGCGAAACCATCCACAGCCTCATCCCCGACTCAGAACTCGTGATCTTCGAGGAGTCCGGCCATTCCCCACAGATCGAGCAGCACGAAGAATGGCTCGCCGCCGTCCGCGACTTTCTCGATCGCCGGGCAACGGGCAGCCGCTGATCGACGACTCCGGTCCGGCGGCGCCGCTCCGAGAACCACATAGAATCTGGTACCGATGGCAGATACGACCGAAGTCCTCGACGACCTCGACCGGAAAATCGTCGTGGCACTCCAAGCCGATGGTCGCGCGAGCTGGGAGGTCGTCGCACAGGTGTGCGGTGCCTCGCCGCACACCGTCGCCCGCCGCGGGCAGCGGCTCATCGACACTGGGGTCGCACGCATAATCGCCATTCCCGAGGTCGGAAGCGACGGGCCCGTCGACACGTTCTTCGCATGGATTCGATGCCAAGCCGGAGCGCACGTGCGCGTTGCCGCCGAGCTCATGCGGCGACCGGACGTCCGATTCTCGGCCATGATTACGGGCTGGGCTGACATCATCGCCGAACTCGTGCTGCCACGGGGAAATGCCGCGCGCGCCGCAACAATCGTCAACCTCAGCGACATGGATGGCATCGAGCGCATCCAAACAGACCTGGTCGTGCACGTCTACAAAATCTCGCACGATTGGAGCCAACAGCTGCTGCACCCCGGCGCCGACACCGTCGTCGCTCGCGAGCCACACGTCTGCGCTCCGGCACACCTCGACGACCAGGACCGGCAGATCATCGACCTGCTCCGCGCCGACGGACGGGCAAGCTTCCGTGCGCTGGCGAAGAGCGTCAAGCTCAACGAATCAACCACGCGCAGACGTCTCGACCGACTCCTTGCCCGAGGCTGCGTCTCCATCATCACGCTCGTCGCCGCCTCGGCTCTTGGACTCGAAGCCGAAGCCACCCTGACCATCAGGGTCGCACCCGGAAAAGTCGACGCAGTCGCTCAACGACTCGCCGAACAACGCATGGTGCGATACCTCGCAGCGATGCTCGACCGCAGCTCACTGGTCTGTGAAGTCAACGCGAGTTCGAACGACGCACTATACCGATTCGTCACCTCGCAACTCGCGCACACCGACGGCGTCATCGATTGGACGGCAGCCCTCGAACTTGTCACCCTCAAACGCGCCTTCGTGCCCAACCCGGTAGCCCTGAAATCACTGAGCGCCACAAGAAGCGCAGCGGCCCTCGACGGCCAACGGCCCAGCCCACCCGTGATTGGACAGGACGACAGCTAGCGCCCAGACATTCTCATGCCCGCGCCTGTGGCATCGGTCACCGTGGTCGCCGGCGCGGGAGCGACGCCCCTCATTGGCGTTGACTCAGGCGGAATGAGCTGACCGCTGTCGTCATCGGCGTGGCGGACCTCGGGGCACTGGAGGCGTTCGAGATGGCTTGGGATGTCGCCGCGTACCGCGAGGCCAAGTCGGCCGATGACGGCGGCAGGGTCAGTCTCGACGAGTTGCGCCGCGATATCGCCTCGTGAGCTATCGGGACCAGTTCACCAATGCGGCTACACGCCAGGTGAAGAAGCTGCCGCGGCAGGCACGTGACCGGGTGCTCGGTGAGATCGAAGGCCTCGCGGAGGATCCTCGGCCCCACGGGGCAAAGAAGCTCGTTGGTGAGGACACCGCCTGGCGCATCCGAGTTGGTGACCACCGCGTCATCTACGACGTGTTCGATACCGAGATCACCGTCACCGTCGTACGCGCGGGACGCCGCCGCGAAGTCTACGAGCGGTAACGGGATAGGGAGTCATCGGGAGAGCATGAGGTCCTGGTGGGGCCGGCTCTCAGCGTGCAGCTCGGCGTTGTGCATAGCGAAGTGCCGTGACGTGAGGCGTGCCTGCAGGGCGTGGGCGGAGAGTTCGGCGCCTCGATTGGCCAGGAATTGTTCGAGAATGGTTCGGGCGGAACGCATTTCACTCTCATGGCCAACGATGTCGATGTCGCCGTGGCAGGTGTCGGTGTCGACGTACGCCGAGTTCAATGTGTTGCGCGACGTAGTCGGCGGGAAGGATGGCGGGCCTGCCGCCGCCGGCTTCGGCGCGGATCGATCCGTCGCGGCGCACGGCGGTAACGGTGAAGACGGTGCCG
>CALANS010000208.1 GCA_937926105.1 uncultured Actinomycetes bacterium
GGAGCAGGAGGGACCGGCCCTGTTCGGCGCCGACGAGTTGTACGGGTGACGACCTGCCTGTTGCCGCTGTCGTGTCACCCACGCCGGCGAATGTGCCTGCCCCACAAGCACGAGGCGGGGAGACATGCCCCGCCTCGGCAGCGGCTATGACGATGCGGGCGCACGTGGAACGGTGACGGTGAAAGAGGCGCCGTCCGCGACGTCGTCGACTGCGACGGCACCGCGGTGAAGCCTCACGATATCGCGAGCGATGGCCAAGCCAAGTCCGGTTCCGCCGCTGTCGCGGTCACGTGCGTCGTCGAGTCGGACGAATCGGTCGAAGATCCGTTCGCGGTCCGCATCCGGGATGCCGGGGCCGTCATTGCGAATCGTGAGACGTACCGATGCGCTTCGGACCGGCATGTCGCCTCCGGTGGCCTGCTCGCGCGGCGGCCCCGTGACAGCGGAGTCCTCACCACTCGTCATGAGCGTGACCATGACCGTGGAGTCCGCGTGGCGATAGGCGTTGTCGAGAAGATTGTCGACGAGGCGCCGCAAGGCGATCTCTTGCCCGAGAACTAGAACGCCGTCTTGAAGCGAGGTTTCGAGGCGCACGCTGTTGCGCTGGTGGGCGGCGACCCTGCCGCGAACGAGGTCGGCGAAGTCGATCGTCGCCAGGTGGGCCTCGGTGCCCGTGTCGGCGTCGAGACGCACGAGAAGCAGCAGGTCCTCGGTGAGTGCCTGCAATCTCGCCGTTTCGTCCGCGAGGTCGCGCACCAATTGGCTCGGCTCGGTGACTTCAGGATGGGCGAGGGCGACGTCGAGTTGCGCGCGCAGCGACGCGAGTGGGCTGCGGATCTCGTGGGCCGCGTCGGCGATGAAGCGTCGCTGCTGCTTTGCCGCGGCATCGAGACGATCGAGCATGGTGTTCATGGTCTGGGCCAGGTGTGCGATCTCGTCCCTCGTTTCCGGGACGGGGACCCGCCGGGCGAGGTCCGTGGATGTGATGCGGTCGACTTCGTTGCGTATCGATTCGACGGGCTTCAACGCCCGGGTGACGACGAGGTAAGTGACGGCAGCGGCGATCACCGTCGCAATGCCCAGGCCGGTGAACAGGCCTCCGATCAGCACGCCGAGTGTGTCGTGCGCATGGTCGAGTGAGACGGCGGCGATCACGACGACCGGTCCATCCGGTGTGCTGGTGGGAACGGTCGCCATTTCGACATCTTCGCTCTCACCGTGCCGTGTGATCGTCGCCGTGTGCGACTCGTGGGTCGTCGCTCGCACGGCAGCCGGATCGATCGGCCCGAACCCGGCAAGCTGCGGCGATGCTGCGACAACGGTTCCGTCGCGCCTGACGACCTGCGCGTATGTCGAATTCAAGCCATCGACCTGGAGCACCGGGGCCACCTGCCCAGCGTGCGCCAACGCTGCGATGCTGCGTGCTTGTGCGGCCGCAGCAGAGCGGGCCGCGCCGATCAGATTCGATTCGACGATGAGGGTGATGGCCACTCCGAGAATCGCGAGTGCGACGACGACGACGACAGTTGCGGCGGCGGTGATCCGGGCGCGCATCGACCTTCGTCGATTCATGCGTCGCGTCACTGCGACTGCCCGGCTTCCAGGCGGTAACCGACCCCGCGAATCGTCTGGATGCTGTGCGACCCGAACGGAGCGTCGATTTTTCGACGCAGCGCGCTGATATGGACTTCGACCACGTTGAGATCGCCGTCATAGTTGATATCCCAGACGGCGTCGATGATCTCGGATTTTGCGACGACCCTGCCGGCCCGCTGCGCCAGGATCGTCAAGATCCCGAACTCGCGTGCCGTCAGGGTGATCTCAGAACTGCCGCGGAAGCAGCGATGCTCGCGCAGCAGGATCGTCAGGTCGCCGACCGCCAGGTGTTCCGATGTCGGGCCCGAGCCCGACGCGTGGGCTCTGCGTGTCAACGCTCGTATCCGCGCGAGCAGCACCATGTAGCTGAACGGCTTGCGCAGATAGTCGTCGGCACCGGTATCGAGGCCCTCCGCCTCGTCATACTCCCCGTCTTTAGCAGTGAGCATGAGTATCGGTGTGTCGCAGCCGGTTTCGCGCAGCTTCGCACATACCTGGAAGCCATTGAGCCCCGGCAACATGATGTCCAGGATCACCATGTCCCAAGACCCGCCCATAGCCATGGCCAGGCCATTGGTGCCGTCGTGCGCGATCGTCACGTCGAACCCGTCGGCGGAAAGCCCCCGCGCGAGCGCTGCGGCAAGCCGACGCTCATCATCCACCAGCAGAATCTTCACACCGACCAGCCTCCCATCATTTCCGGTCGAAACCTGAAGCGTTGCTGAAGACCCGGCCAGCTGCTTCAGCGTGCCTTCAGCAGGCGAAGCGCATCGTGAACGCGAGTGGCCGCCAGCAGGTGACCGAAGGAGGACTGTGATGGCAACGCGCGTACCGGGAGACCCGGCGGGGCTTCGCTGATGGCGCACATCGTGGTGATGTACGCGTCGATCGGAGCGGGACACCAGCGGCCGGCGTGGGAATTCGTGAACCGCGCCGAAGCGGTCGGCCACTACGCGCAACCCGCCGACCTGATCGCTTTCGCGCCGGCGGGGCGACTGATACGCGGGTTCTTCCGGCTGTTGATCAGCCGCACGCCGCGACTGTGGGCAATGGCGGCTATGGCTCTCGACCATCCCCACGCCCCGTCACGCTTGCTCACCGCGATGATCAACAGGACCGCGCGCCGCACCGAGCGGTTCATCACATGGGAGTCCGTCGACCTGGTCATCTCGACCTATCCACTCGGCGGACGGGTCGCCGCCTCGGCATTGGCCCGAGCGGGCATCAAGGCGCCCATCGTCACCTATCTCACCGATCCGGCGGTGCATGCCATGTGGATCGACGACGTCACCAATCGATACTTGACCACCTGGCACTTCACGACGGACGCCCTGCAGCTGCAGACGGCGGTGCCGGTGCGAACCGTGGCACCCGCCCTCGCACCGTGCTTCTCCGTGCCGCACCCCCCATCGGTGCCGGAGGCGCGCGAAACCGGAATGCCGCGTGCGCTGGTCGCGTCGGGCTCGTGGGCCGTTGGGGACGTCGTGGGCGCCGTTCGGGATCTGGTCGCGGACGGGCACTATCAACCTGTCGTCGTGTGCGGACGCAATACCGAGCTGCTGGCGGCAATGGACGGTATCGAGGGAGTCGAGGCGCACGGCTGGGTCGACGACATGGCGGGACTCATGCGAACCTGCGCCGTCGCCGTGATCAACTCGGGCGGATCGACGCTGGCCGAGGCAGCCGCCGCGGGCCTGCCCGTCATCCACCACCGCCCATTGCCCGGTCAGGGCCGACTGAACGCCGCGGCGTGCCACGCAGCCACCGGTATGCCCGTCAGCACGTCGAGGCCCGAGCTGGCGGCCGCGCTGGAGCGTGTGCGCCCGATCGGCGACCAGCTGGGATCCGAGGACCCGCTTTCGGCGGCGCTGGACATGCTGCTGGATCGCGACGAGGCGCCATGGACAGCAACAATCCCGGCCCTCGAAGTCGCGGCATGACCATCGACATGCGCGTTGCCGGCGCAATCACAGCCGCGGGCGCTTCGGTGCTTGCGGCGCCGGCGCTCAGCGGGATCCCTCCGATCACGCATCGCCTGCCCGCGTACGAGCCGGGTATCGGGTCTCGGCCGCGCATCGTACTGACCTTCGATGACGGCCCGCACCCCGACGGCACGCGGGCGATCCTCGACATCTTGGGCGAGAACCAGGTTCCAGCAATATTTTTCGTCGTGGGCGAGCAACTCCGGCGATTCCCAGACGTCGGATCGCGCATTGCCGTCGACGGGCACCGCATCGAGGTGCACGGCTGGACGCACCGCTGCATGCTCACCGTCGCACCCCGTAAAGCCCGCGAACAGATCGCGGAAACCGCGGATCTCATCGAGACCATTACCGGTACGCGCCCGACCCGCTACCGGCCGCCCTACGGCGTGGCGT
Source organism: uncultured Actinomycetes bacterium (assembly GCA_937926105.1). The sequence continues at coordinate 3,975 of CALANS010000208.1, forward strand.
CACTGCCCGCTCTCAGCGCGTGCCGAGCGCTGCACTTGCGCCCCGCGTGGTGGACGGTGTGGGGCCGTGATTGGGACCGAGACGCCACCGCCGAATCGGTTCACCGGCGCATCGCGCGCCGCATCGGTCCGGAACGCTCGGCGACGATTCTGCTACACGATTCCGACACGTACGGCACCTACGGTTCGTGGCGAGCGACCGCGGCAGCGTTGACGCGTCTATTGGGCAGCTGCGCCGCACGCGGCATCACGATAGGCAGGCCGCAGGCGTGAGGCGCACATCGCGCCACAGGACCACCGCACGGAACCCGGCGTCGTGGTGGCTGACATGCTGAGCCCAGCCGCGCTGCTATCCGGCCCAGCGCTCCTGGTGGTGGCGATCATCCTGTTCGCGGAATGTGGATTGCTGCTCGGTTTCTTCCTGCCCGGCGACACGCTGCTCCTCGCCACCGGGATCGCCGCCGCGGCCGGGATGCTGCATGCGTCGTTTGACCTCCTGCTGATCGTGGCGCCCTTGGCTGCGACCGCGGGCAACCTCGTCGGCTATTGGATCGGCTACCGCACAGGCCCTCGAGTCTTCGATCACCCCGGCTCGAGGCTGTTCCGACCCGAATACGCGCAGCGCGCCCGAGCGTACTTCGGTCGGTTCGGAAGCTGGACCGTGCTCATCGGACGATTCGTACCCATCGTGCGAACCGTCGCGACGGTGATGGCCGGTGTCGGCCGGATGCAGTTCGGACGGTACGTGCTGCACAGCGTCATCGGCGCGGTCGTCTGGACCGATGGTCTTTTGCTCGTGGGGCGAGCGCTTGGCGAGACACCATTCGTGCAAGCCAACATGAAGTATGTGGACTACGCGGTGATCGCCGTCATTATGCTGGGTCTGTTGCCCACGGCGACGCACTTTGTCATTTCGCGTCGCCGAACCCGGCCACGGCCTCTGCGACCCGATCCTGCACCGGACATGGCGGTGGGAGTGCATGACGGTCCGCGCGAGGGCCGAACAACCGAGGGTCGGTGAGTCTCGCCGCGGGCTCGACATCGACGCAGCTGTGAGAGGTCTCGGTGAATGGTCGTTGAGCGAAGCGGCGGTCGGCCAGGTGCTATTGGTCGAGGATGACGAGGTGATCGGCTCAGCGCTGGCCGAAGCGCTCGGCGCCGCTCGTCATCGGGTCCAATGGTGTCACGACGGCCGGTCCGCGATCGAATCCATCGGCGCGGGGTTCGGGCCGGACCTGGTGCTCCTGGACCTCGGGCTGCCTGACAGCGACGGGATCGACATCTGCCGGGCGATCCGCGTCAGGCTGCCGGCCGCCGTG
>CALANS010000209.1 GCA_937926105.1 uncultured Actinomycetes bacterium
CAACCGCGGCCTGATGTTCCACACCCAACGAGTCAACTGAACTCGGGGCGGTCCCGATGGGTCAGCGGTGTGATGTCATCCACGTGCGGGCGCTAACTGGTATGGCTCGCGCAGCTGGAGCTCTAGTTGGTCGCGGAGGCGTTTCGTCTTCTCGGTGAACTGTGGGCGCGAGCCAGTCTCATCCAACCCGTCCACCGGTCGGTAACGCGCATCGAAGAACGCCCGATGCTCGGACAACGCCACCACCAACTCGTCCGACAGCCCGAGCAGTTCGGGGATGTCCCTGACCCCTAGACCATCAATCCAGAGAGGAAGTCGCGCGCCGTAATCGCAAGCGAATACCACCGCGCGCTGATTCACCTGGCCCGCACGCGACCCTGAGCCCAAGCCTCGGCTGGCATCATCGTCGCCGGCAACAGCCATGGGGCCATTATCCCCCACGCGAGCTAACCTGCGAGTCGTCTTGCAGAGACTGTCCGCTCAGACGAAGTACAGCAGTGAGCACGTGAGAAGGGGGAACAGCGCCGCTGGGCCGTCATACTCTCCACTGACCGACGAGTGTGTTGCGCTGATGCTGACTGTGTTTCCGTCGATGACGCCGTTGATGTGTGCCCCGCTCAGGTCGGTTTCGACCGTCACGAACAAGGTGATGGCGGCCCCGTCAAAATCACCGTCGACGTCCATGACCGTCGGCCCACATGCAGGAGCCTCAACGGGCGCAACGTGCGCCCGAACCTCGTGCTCGCCGACAGCGCCGGACAAGTCGGCGTGCCGCACGGCATAACGTGGCGTCAGGTGTATCTGGCTTCGCAAGTGAATCGGTTGGCCGTCATATTCACCGAGGAACACCCCCACCGGGTCGGGATTGTTGATGTTGGATTCGATGCTCCAGTAGCCTGCGATCTGAGCATCGAGGCTCTCGCCGCGGACGCCGGCGCGACTGGTCGGGAGATTGAGCACGAGGTCGACGTGGTGCTCACCGACCGACCCGAGTAGCCGTTCATCGGTGCGGACAAGGTCGACGGCAGCCACCCAAAGAACTCTAGCCGCCCAGTACGCGAGACAAGCCGCCGGCGTCGGTTGCACGCGAGTCTCTTATCCGTCCGGTCACCGATCCGGGACGGCGGATGATCGGCGAGCGGGTCCGGTTCCTCGGCCACGAGCGTCGCCGGCGACCGTTCCTCTACCGGCGGCCGGATGGCCTTGCGCTCGGCTCGCTGAGCGTCTCCGCGCCGCACACCGTGTGGGGGCATGTCAACGAAACCGCGAGCAGCTGTCATCGATGGCGCGGAGATCTCCGCCGCCACCGTAGGCTCAGCTTCATGTCGGCGTCGGAAGCCTGCGGGCACCAGGGGAGGGCGCGTTACGCCTCTACGCCGGAGAAAGAGCTTGACCGTACCTTCTCGCTGGGCGCTGCCGAGCGAATCCTGTTTGCGGGAACCGCCCGTCGACGTTCACCGTGGCGCTGCCTCGGCCTGTGACGATTCGGCTGACGACCGATCGCTTGCTGGCGATAGCGCATTATGGCTTCCAGCCCGATCGGGTATGGGAAATCCCGCGTGCTTCTATCGACGAGGTATCCGTCGGAAACGGAACCCTTGTTGTAACGTACCGTGACGAGCACGGCGGAGTCTCGGCTCTGTCCGTCGGTCAATGGGCCGGTGGGTACGTTGATTCTTCGCTGCGAGGACAGGCGATTTGCTCGCTAGACGATGTCGCGGACGCACTGGACGACTGGATGGCGCGCTGAGGGACAGCAAGTTCGATCTGTTTCCACCTCTCGCAACCACCCGCCTAGATCAGTCTCCGTTTACCGATCCCGCTGCGGGCCTAGATCGGGCACGTGTGCACCACATCGTGAGTCGGTGTGTGAGGTGTTCGTTGGCGAGGCCACGGCACTCGGGGTTCGTGGTGCAGCCACTCTCCGCCGATATTCAAGCGGGCCGAGGGTACTGGCGGCAGGAAGTTGTTCGGCGCACACTGGAAAGCGGTGTGGTCGGCGGAGCCTATAGGGCAGTTGTGGAGCTGGCGGTGTTTGAGAAGCTGATGGACGCAAGGAGCGAGGTCGCTGGCTTCACCGATGACGCGTTGCGAGTGCTCATCCGTGCCCAGCAGGAGTCGCGTCTGGTCAACGAGAACGTGGTCAGCCCCGAGAGCGTCCTGCTGGCGGTGATCCACAACCCCGACGGTGCCGCCGTGCGGGTCCTTCGGTCCCTGTGCGTCGATCCAGGGCGAGTCCGCTCTCAGATCGAGGAGATGATCATCCCAGGCCCGCAGGAGGTCACGCCCGGGCACATCGCGCTCACCGGCGGCGCCGAGGAGGTCCTGAAGGCGAGCCAGCGGGAGGCAGCGCGGCTGGGCCATGGTTGCGTGGGCGCCGAACACCTCCTGCTCGGGGTGATCCGCGAGGGCCGCAACATGGCGGCGCAGATACTGGTGGCGATGGGCGCAGACCTGAATCGGGTCCGCGAGGAGGTGGCGCGGATGGCAGGCGAGGGCCGCGGGGCGTCCCTCGCTCGGTGGACCCCGCCCCGCTCGGCCGCGCGGTGGCTGTCGGAGCAGATCCTGCCCGCCATCAGCGACATTACGGCGCGGCTCTCGGCGCTGGAGGGACGCATGGGAGAGCCTGCGGAAACCGGGGATCTCGATCTGCAGATCGAGCGTGTCCGCCGGGAGATGGAGGCGGCCGCCCGCGTCCGGGAATACGAACGGGCCGCCGAGCTCCGGGACCAGGAAGGCATTCTCCTCGCTCGAAGGGCCGCACACTGGCAGGAATGGGAATCCATCCACCCGAAGCTGCCAGGACTGGACGAGGCGTGCCGACAACTGGACGACGAGGTCCACAAGCTCCGTGCGCTGCTACGCCAGCAAGGCATCGACCCGCAAGACGGAGCCAGCGAGCCGGATCCCGCGCGGCACCCGTTCAGGTAGCCATTCGGGCGCGATGGCCCGCCCACACAGCGCCGTCCACGAACTAAGCGGCAATCGGGACGACACGGTCGGCCAACGACGGTCCGTACCCAAATGATCTTGGCACCCGGCAGAAGGCATCGTCTCGAAATGTGCGAAGCGCCCCCATAAAGCCGAACGCTGAGCGGCGCCGACAGCAGACGAATCGGGCACAGGCTCAAGATCACGAAATCGCCGCAGCGGGATCCGCTTCCGGCGACGCAGGCGATCTTGCCAGCTGTCCGGTCTGCCCAACGAGCTCGTCGCCGCGACGGGTTCGGCTTGCGGACGTGGCCGAACTGGGTTTCCCGCCGCCCGCGAGGCTCACCGCTGCGCAGTAGCTCGCGTGGCCGCCGTGCAGCCACACCAAGACCCTCAACCGAAGCCGACACCAGCCTGCCCTTGAACGGCGCGCCTGACATATACAAAACCGTCACGCGCCCATACTGGTGGGGTGCCAGCGGTCACTCTCGCCCTTGCGCTGGTCGGCGCGGCGACTGGTATCGCAGCGCTCATGATCGAAGTGTGGAGTCTCGTCATTGCCGGCCCCCGGGTCAAAATTGTCGTCGCCAACGCCCTCGTAACAGCTGACGGCAACTGGTGGCTCTCCATCGACGTCAGCAACATCGGCAGGCTACCCGTCACCTTGCTCGACGTTGGCGTTGCGTTCCAGATCCGAGGCGAATGGAAACGCGCACCTATCGCCACAATGCCGCCGCAGCTCATCAGCAACCGAGACATCCCGCGCCGACTTGTCGATGGCGACCAAGCCACTTGGCTGGTCCATCCCGGGGCCCTCGCCGCTGATCTGCACACGAAGTACGGTGCGAGGGACGTGTACGGCTACGCGCGCCTGGCGACCGGGAAGACAGCCCGTAGCCGGAACAGGATCGACCTGGTAAACCTGGCAAACCTGTGACACCAAGCACCTGGAGGATTGCGAGCCTCTCGCATCAACAAGCTCCCTCGGTCAACCGCGGAACACCATGGCGGTCCGACAAAGTGCTGAAGGCGCTCGGGACTTTTGGCGAACCTCATGGCTCGTGGGAGACGTGGTACGGAAAACAATCAAGCGCAATGAACTCCGACCGAACGGATGACCTAGGTCGAATTAGCCTGGCGAAGGGTAGCGCAACAGGGCTGACAGTCTGCGGGCCGTGTCGCCGATCGAGCCCTGAATCCAGGAGCAGTGGATCGCGTGGAACCAGGCCATAATTGCGTTCTCGATGGCTGTAGCCGTGGCCCTCTCCCACGCAGTAAGGTCAGAGTTCAGAGTCCGCGTCACGACCTCTGGATCGGCTGCCGCAACGGTATGCTGAATTTTTTCCCACAATCTGCCAGGACTGTCATCTGGCGCAATTGAGTCGGCCAGAAGGTCCAGGCGGTGGTAACGGCCATCTCGTGCGTACGCGTCCATCGCCCCGATTACTGTCGGGAGGATCGGGTCGTTTTCCGCATTGGCGAGCGCCTCCCGAACTAGTGGCTCGTGCGTCGAGTGGGGCGCGCGGCTCGCCAGGATCGTCTGGACCTCCGTCCACAACTTCACGATGTTGTGGCCGAACGTCTTCTGCATGACCTTCTTGGTTGGCCACGCTTGTTGAGACTCGACCGCGTGGAGCCCAATAGTGAGCTTCAGCAAGCGCTCCATCGCCATAGAAAGACAGGCAAACAGAGGATCGAGGGACCCGTTCTCCGGCGCGTGATCTCGGATGAGCCGGATAGATTCGGCCAAGAGGCCGGTAGCTGCATCGATCTCCTGCTGGAGAACGATCTGACGGAGGGTAGCAGCGTGCCGCGGGTCGAGGCTCGAAAGTGTCAGTCCGCTTTGCTCAGGCATAGAGCGATCCTCGCATGCCCACGTTCCAAATCGAATGGACGGACCAAGAAGGCCCCTCAAGTCAGTCCGATCCGCTCCGCAAGCAGAGCCATCAACGGCGGGCTGATGAGCCTCCGGGATGTGGCGGCCGTCGTCCCACAGCGAGCTCTGCGCGGCACACGCTCGACAGCATGATCGACGTCCACAAATGGATCCGCGGCTGCGGGACAGGACCGATCTTCCGCCCGACGTCGACGACACGTTGTACCCGGGTTCGGTCCCTGGACCCCGGGTCACGCAAGCTCCGCTAGCGGAAGAGTTCCGAGGTAGCGGGCGAGTTCGGTTATGTCCGGGTACACGTACGAGCGCGTGTAGCCGAACCGGGACTCGAGGAATTCCCTGACCTGTGCTTTGACCACAGAATCGATTCGGAATGTGAAGGTCGGCGCCAGATTCGGCGCGTTGTATCGGGGCTTTCGCGTTGGTTTCGCAGTCCTCGCATAGATGGACGAGGCGGCGAGCAGGTCGGCGCGTGTCCAGTAGTTGCCTGGACTGATCCTGAAGTAGGAGGCGGTTTTCGCCGAGGTGATAGGGACGCCGTCGATGATGAATGCAGCGTTCTGCGCCGCGATCCTTGGGTCATATGCCGGTGGGACCCACAACCGTCGGCGAGCGCCAGTTCCCCAGTCGACGCCCTGTCGTGCTGCGGGAGTCGACCAGGACTGCCAAGGCGGCATCCGGTCACCCCACTCGGCGTCGAGTTGCACTCGCGAGTCGAGGGGGCGCGGTTTGTCGGGCTTACTCACGGGCTGGGTCGCGAACGCGATCAGGCGAGCATCGCGATCGTCAGTTTCATCGTTTTGCTCGACCGCGAACCACGCGGCTATATAGGGATTCTTGGTGACGTCGAGGAGTCGTGTGGGACCGCCGGCGTGTTGAATGCGCGCAAAGGTTTCCAGTGCCGACATGCCGTCAAACCGCCAGTCGGCGCGAGCGATCCTGAGGATCTCCTGCTCTGCGCGCACCATTTGATCCTCATCCGGATACGGCTGAGCCTTCTTGGGCTTGCGCGCGGGAGGAATCACCCCGTTCACGACGCAGAGGTGTCGGAACAGGCTGCTGTGGATCGCCCAGTCTGCGTCCCGCGTTCCGCGCCAGACCAGCGGGAGGTCGGGAGTCTTTGCGACGAGCCCGGTGATACGTGCATTGAGTTCATCCATCGACTCGATGACTTCTTCGTCGGCTGCGAAGTACGCGCTCGGTGACGTCATCGACATGGAGTATGCGGTTCGAGGTGGATCGGGATTGCGAAAATCAGACGCACGGGTGAGCGAGAGTGTCCTTGCGCCAAGAGACTCGTTCAAAATCGCCTGGAAGCGGCTCACATCGATGTTGGCAGACATCGCAGCTTGCAGGCTGTCAAGAATGCCGGGGGAGATGGAGAAGCGCGGGATGAGGGCCTCCTGCAGCTGCGCGATCGACTCCTGCAGGCCGCGCCAGGAGACCGACGAGCGGAGCTGTTCGTCTAGTTGCGCGGCCCAAGCGGAGCCAAGCAGAGGGCGGCCAGCGAAAGTCCTGTCGAGGTCGCGGCCCACGAGATTCGCGTACTTCTCGGCGGTCGAGTTGTCATGCTCCGTTGGCGATGCGTCTCCGCTGGCGTCCTCGCCCGCCTGGTCGCCCTTCAGTTCGTCATCTTCGTTGCTCATCAACACGAAGTGTACGAGCTCCATGCCCACTCATCCGACCGCTCTGGTTGAGGCCGCTACGCTGCTGGCCGATCGATGTTAGGCGTTCGGGACGCGCTGAACTGGTTGTTCCTGCTGGGGTCGTCGCGCTTCTTACCTTGTCGAGGACGTGCGCGATGACAATCTCGCTGAGCGCGATGAGCGCGAGCGACGGTTACAGGGTGCCTGGTAAGACAGTTGCCCCGCAGCAGCGGCGGCGGGGACTCCCGACGTTGCGCACCAAGTACTACACCGCAGCCGGAATGCCACCCGGCAGGTGGTTCCACAACGCTGTTGTGACACTCGGCGACGGTCAGATCGCCATCGGAAGCCAGGTCTCCGAGGCAGAGTTCGGAATCCCTCGTCGGCAACGGCCGAGGCCCGCTCACCAGCGGTCTGCTCGGGCGCGCCCATCCCGTCTACGCGCTGCCTGCCGATCGCTGACCGGTCAACGATCCGCTTGCGGACGCCGTCACCGCGGCCTTGAACGGTCCCATATGCGGGAAGTGCATGATCGATTGACCGCTCGTTGCGACAGTCTCCCGAGCAGCGCCGCTCACCGTTCGACTTCCGGTTACGCGGTAGTGGGCTCGTGTTCTTTAGGCTCTCGGACAGGCCGGAGTATTTGGTCCACTGGACAGGTGGGGATGGTGATCGATCAAGGGAAGGGCGGCCCGAGAATCTGCGCGGGCTCGGTGTAGACGGTCGCGGCGAAGTCCTGTGCGTCGAGACGGTGGTGCAGCTCGCTGACGTACTGCCAGAACACCTGACCTACCATGTTGTCTGCGTCGTGCATATGACGCTCTCTGCGAGCCACTGTTCCGCTGCCCGCTGAGCCGCGTTCCGGTGAGCACTGAGCCACCGCGACGGTAGGCAGTGAGCCGTGGCGCCGCTGCACATTCGTGAGCGTCGCAGACCGGGGACCGCAGCCGGGGATGCGGGGCTCCGCCTCCGGCAGCGGCCAACGATGGCGGCGTTCTCGCCGGCGTCAAGGTCAAGGCCAAGCCCTGCGGGTGGCCTACGGCCAGCCTTGACACCGGCTGCGGGCACCACCCAGAGCCGGCGATCACGGGGGCGCGGCCCGGGACCGCCGGATGAGGGTCGGCGGCGCCACGGCTCACCCAACCGCGTCGCGGCGGCCCACCGACCAACGGAACGAGGGCTCAATCAGCTCCGGCACGGTGGCTCTCCTCGGCCGTAATATGCACGTCGGCGGCGGCCGCGCTTCGGCGTGCGTTAAGTACGCATTGTGATCATGGGTTAGCGGTTGAGTTGAAGCCGTGCCCAGGCAGCAGAGGTGAAGGCAACGAAGACGATGCCGAGCAAGACGGCCAGGGCGAGTTGGGCCGCACTAACGGCTGCGCCTTCACTCATCGCCCACAGCGCGGGGGCAGCGAGCGGCATCCAACCTCCGGCTCCAGCGAGCGCGCCTACCTGCGCGATGATGACAAGGGCGATCGTGCCGCCGACCGCTGCGAGCAGGGAGCGTGTCACAGTAGCGATCCACGCGGCGGGAACGGCGATCGCTGCGGTGAGCACGGCGAGCACGCCCTGTCTGCCGAGTCCGGCCCAGGCATCAGCGGTCGGAGCACCGTAACCGAGAATGAGTCCGAGAGCGAGAATACCGAGCGCAAGTATGAGGCTGACTGCGCAGGCCCAGACGCCGTAGACGGCGAGTTTGGCCAGCGCGATCCGGGCGCGGCTGATGGGTAAGGCGAACAGGCCGGTGATCGTGCCGTCGGTGAACTCGCGACCGAATATCCAGGAGAGCACGACGCCGAAGCCGAGCAGTCCTCCGGCGGCGGTGATCTGCGCTGTCGCGGCAAGCAGACCGCGCCAATTGAGCGTCCCCGCGGTGCCGACCTTCGCGATCAGCTCGGGGTTGCCACCGGCCAGGGCTGCGGTGATGCCGCCCAGCAAGGCGAGCGTACCCGCGACCAACGCGATGGTGCCGATCGTGCCCACCGGCGAACGCGCCAGCTTCAGAGCTTCCACACGGATCGCCGCGTTCATCGCACGACCTCCCCAGCTCCGCTATGTCGCTCGTCGTCTTCGCGGATGCGCTCGAAAAACGCACGTTCGAGGTCGCTCCCGCCCGTGTCGAGCTGCCCGATCAAGTGGCCCGCATTCATCAGCAGAACCCGATCCGCGATCCGCGCAACCTCGTCCAGGTGGTGGCTGCTGACCAGGATCGCCGCGCCTTCGTTCGCACGCTGGGTGAGCTGGTCGCGCAGCAGAATTACCGATGCAGGATCGAGCGCGTTGCTCGGTTCATCCAGCACGATCAGCTCCGGGTCGTCCTGCAACGCAGCGGCAAGACCGGTGCGCTGGCGATTGCCCAGTGATAGGCGGCGGAACCGGCGATCCGCGACCGGGGCGAGCCGCCAGGTATTCAGAGAGGCCACGACGCGGTCGGTGCTGCTTCCGTGGAGCAGACAGGCGATGCGCAGGTTCTCCCGCACGGTCAGCTCGGGATAGGCCAGCGGCACCTCAATCAGTGCTCCCACCGCTGCCCAGGATGTCGAGGACATACCATTGAGTGGTTGGCCGAACAGTCTTACGGTGCCCTGTTGCGGGCGGAGCATCCCGAGTGCGAGTCGCATCAGCGTTGTCTTGCCCGCCCCGTTCAACCCGATCAGCGCCACGACCTCGCCCGCATCGATACGGAATGTAAGGTCCTCCACCCCTGCACCGCCGCGGAAGTGCAGGCCGACGTTCTCGAACGCAAGCACGTCATACACCCCCGAGTATGTCCAGCGCCCGACCCAGCGCGGCATCAAGCGGAGTCTGGTCCGACTGCGCCCAATCCAGTAGTGCAACGCTCAGACCTGAAATCATCGCTGTTGCCGCGACCTGCGCCTCGACCGTCGCAATACCTCGATCCATCAGGGCACCAGCCAAGGCCGTGACCGTCGCCTTGCTATTGCGAGCGATGGCGCCCTGCAAGCTTCCGGCTGCCACGACCATCCGCAGCCGGACACGAAGCTCGCCGACGCTGTGCAGATCGACCTCCGACCACGTATGCCGCACGCCCTCAGCTAGCGCACGCATCGGGGTCTCGTCAGCGGGGCGTGCCCGTACGGCGTCCGCGATCAGCGGATCAAATGGATCGGCCAGCAGCAGAGCCTCCTTGGCGGGGAAGTGCCGGAACAGGGTCATCTCACTGACCCCGGCCCGCTCGGCGACCTGAGCCGTACCCGTCGCGTCGTACCCGCGCTCCGTGAACAGCTCTAACGCGGCCCGTCTCAACGCCTCGTGCGTCCGGTTCCACCGATCCATGTCTTAATGTTAGTCACTAACGCTATAAATGCAAACGAACTCGGCTGTCAACGCTGTGCGGCTTTGATTCGAACGCACCCTGGAGCGGGAGCACACCGTTGCCGAGTACGGCGATCTGCTGGTTCGGGGTGAGGACATGCATCGGTCCCGTAATCCACCCCAGCGGCAATCCCATGAGCCATTCGACAGACTCTGGTGCCGGCCTCGGTCCGGCTCCGTCGATTAGGAGCGTGGGGGCCGGGGCATCGTGGTCGCTGATGTGTTCCCATCGGGGCGACTGCCCACAAAGATGAGCGACACACGGCAGTGCTGGCTTGGGACGGCCCGATTCAGGGCAAATGTCGCCGCCAAACGCGCGCCGCGGCCCACCGGGATGCGGACCCGCCCGAGGGCTTGCCGGCCTGCGTCGATTGGCGATGGTTGAGCGGTCATCGGACTACACGTGGATCAGTGGTAGGTCCGGGTCGATGCGGGCAAGGTCGTCGACATCGCTGGTGACGACCGCGTGGTGGCGCGCACGTGCGCACAATGCAACATGCACATCGATCACGTCCTGGTGACCGCTGCTGGCGCACAGGACACCAACCGCGCGGGCGACCGACAGGGTGATCGTGGCGACCTCGACGTCGGACGAGCGGATCAGTCGTGCCAGCCGTACCTGGCGAGGTCCACGCCACGCCTGTGCGACGACACCGATCGGGATGCAAATGCTCCCACCGCGCCGACGTGCTTCGTCCAGACGCGCCTGCATGATGGCTGCTTTGTCAGGCGCGTCGAGCGCGATCAGGGCACCTGCGTCGAGCGTGAGACCGCGAGTGGTGACGGTCGGATTCACCCGACCATCCGGTCGCCCGTTGATGCGGCCCGGAGTCCGACGCCATCCAGTTCGGCCATCGCGGCCTGGCGAGCTTCCCCCGGAATCGGCGTCTCGGCAGACCATGCAGCGAGCACTTGATCAAGCGTCTCCCTCTCCTGGTAGTCGGCCAGAGCGGTCGCAATGTAAGAGCTGACCTGTCCTTCGCCGCCGGCTGCCTGCTTGATCTTGTCGACCAGTTCGTCCGGCAAGCTGACCGTGATCCTCTTCATACGATCATCATACCCGATCGCCGACAACGCAACAGTTCAGATGCTTTCCGACCCACGGAGGGATCCAACTGCGGGCGCCGCGGGATCGTCGAGCTGGCTGGCCTCCTTGGCCGTGGCCTCGGCCTTGGCACACGATGCGGGCGGCGACTGCGGTCGCTGCCGGTGACCGGACGTCGGCTCCGGGCCGGCCCATCAAGGAGGTGCGCCATGAGCGCGCTACTGGTCGGATACGCCCGATGCTCCACCGAGGAACAGGACCTGACCGCCCCACGCCAAGGCCTGGCCAAGCTCGGCGTCGAACCCGAGCGGGTCTACGTCGACCACGGACTGACCGGCACGAACCGGGAACGGCCCGGATTACGAGAGGCGCTGGCCGCTTGCCGAGCCGGCGACTCCCTGGTTGTCACGAAGCTCGACCGGCTGGCCCGGTCCCTGCCCGATGCCCGAGCCATCGCTGACGAGCTGACAGCGCGGCAGGTCAGCTTGAACCTGGGTGGCTCGGTGTACGACCCGACCGACGCCGTCGGCAGGTTGCTGTTCAACGTGCTGGCGATGGTCGCGGAGTTCGAAGCTGACCTGATCCGGCTGCGCACGAAGGAGGGCATGCTGGTCGCGAAGGCCAAGGGGCACCTGCGGGGCAAGCAGCCGAAGCTGACCCGGCGTCAGGAGGCGCACCTGGTGTCGCTGGTGCACGGGGGCGAGTACAGCACCGCCGAGGTCGCCGAACTGTTCAACGTCGGCCGTTCCACCGTCTACCGGGCGATCGAGCGGCAACACCGCGAAGCTCATGCCGACCTCGCCGCCACGCAACGCTGAACCGGCCGCATTGCCAGCGTCCCGCATCTCACGCCCGTGCGGGACGCCGGCGCAGGGGTCACGCGCACAGCCGAATCGTCACCGCTCACCGTTCCTGAACTGGGACGGAGCGCACGGTGCCGGATCGACTCGACATCCCCGGCTTTTATGGTCATACTTGTGACTATGACGACCGTGATGTCGCTCGCAAGCGCGAAGGCCCACCTGTCGGAGCTCGTCGGGCGCGTGCACGCGCAGCACGAGCGCGTCACCGTCACCGTGCACGGTGAACCGTCCGCCGTCCTGATCGCCACTGACGACCTTGAATCCCTGGAAGAAACGATCGCAATCCTGTCCGATCCGGACACGCTCCAACGGCTGGCGACCTCCGATGCGGAGCTAGTACGGGGCGAAGGGGAGTCCGAGACCGATCTTGCCCAGGCCATGGCTGCGCGACGCAGGCACCCTGCGTGACGCGCGCTGACGGCCGCTATTCGCTCGTCATCACGCCCACCGCGCGACGCCAGCTTGCCGAGCAGCTACCCGAGTCGGCCGCGTTCGCGGCGTACGAGTTCATCGTCGGGCCGCTGTTGGACAACCCTCACCGCGTCGGCAAACGCCTCCGCCCGCCGCTGGCCGACCGCCACAGCGCACGACGCGGTACCTACCGCGTCATCTACCGGATCGACGACCCGAGGCGGACCGTGACCGTCGTTGATGTCGCGCATCGCCGTGACGCATACCGCGGCAACCGTTGAGGAGCGGCACCCCCACCAACCGAAGACCAGACACGAGTCACGTGGACGCATCCCAGCACGCGATCGGCTTGCGGCGCTGAACGTGGCGTTGGTGTTCGTGTGCGGCGCCACTTGCCGGTTGGCGGATTCCGGCGGTGGTCGCAACACTGCCTGCTGCGAGCCGGATCGCTCGTTTGCTTGAAGGGTAGTGCCGGTCGGCGGGGCGGTGGGTCAGGGCAGGCTTCTTCGCGCGCCGGGATGCAGCGATGTGCGTGCCCGGCGGGCCGATGCGGGCCACCTACCGAGGTCAGGGGCTATTGAGTAGGCAGAACACGATGAATCCAGGCTCGCTGGTCAGTCGGGCGAAGTGCTCGGGATAGCGCTGCTGCATTGCTGAGACGGGCCGGGTCTCAGCGAGCCGCTCGATCACCAAGCCGGCGGCGTAGAAGTCGGCGCACCACGCGTCCAGCGGTCGTCGCCGGTACCGCACATGAAAATTGCCTCGCCAGGTCTCCTCAACGTATTCGTCGGCGAAGTAGCTGCCACCGAGATTGCGCCAGTCAAGTATCGGGTGCACGGTCGAGACAACCAGCCGTGCGCCGGGCCGCAAGACGCGATGGAGCTCCGCTAATGCGACACTTGGCCGCTCAAGGTGATGCAGCACCAAGGTCATGACGGCGAGATCGAATGAGTCATCATCCGCCCACGCGAGCGGTTCGTCGGCATCATGCACGCGCAGTGTGACGTCAGAGCCCAAACGCCGCTCGGCGAGCTTGATCATTTCGGCGCTCTGGTCAAACCCGGTGACGACGGCGCCGCGATCGAGCAACTTGGCTGCGTAGAGTCCCGGCCCGCAGCCCACGTCAAGTACGCGCTTGCCGCGAAGGTCGCCGATCAGTTCGTCGATGATTCCGAGCACTGCGGGTCTGTCGTAGTAAGCGTTGTACGGGCTGCCCTCGGCGTGTTCTTCAAAGTCGGCAGCGACCGGGTCGTATTGGCTCACGACTCACATCCTGCTCGCGACGTCCCCACCACGCGAAACCTGCCGCCGGTCGAAGCATGCAGATGACGGAACCCGCCCAGTAGCGAAGATCCCTGTGCCGACCCACAACCGGTTCGGAAGTCGGTAAAGCCTGCGGTGTCTCGATAGGGTCTGTCGGTGCCCTACCTCACCGTGCGGGCCGTATCCCCAGCGCAGTTCATACAGCCAGACGTGGGTGTCGGCGGCCAGCGCGGGGGTGAAGAAGGTGCCTGGCAGGCCGCGTCACCTGCCGGCCTGGCCTCCGAAGGGGGCATGACTGCGACAGGCGCGACGTAGCCACAGGACCGGTCTGGCGGACCCGCACGGCGATCCCGCGACTCGCGGTGCCGTCCTCGGCGACATTCGACCGAAGGGCGTGTCGGGCGCAAGACCAACGCCGTTCGCCAGCTACGAATCTGTGGCGCACCCGGCAGGCCGGACGGCTCCCCGGATGTCACCGCGCCGTGGCAGCATCGAGGCTATGTGCGGCCGATACACCGTCACCGTCGATCCGGAAACGATCTACGGCGAGTTCGAGTGCGTCGAGGACGACGACCATCGCGACCTGATCGGCGCGCCCTACGGTGGCGACCTGGCGCGTCCCCGCTACAACATCGCGCCCACCGACCAGGTGCCGGTGGTGCTGCAGCGCGCCACCGACGGCGACCGCGCTCGCGGGGTCCGCCGGTTGGAGCCGATGCGCTGGGGGCTCGTGCCGTCCTGGGCCAAGGACGTCTCGGTTGGCAACCGGATGTTCAACACCAGGGCGGAGAGCCTGATCGGTGACGGGGCCAGACAGACCTTCCGCACCGCCGTGCAGCGGCGCCGTTGCCTGCTGCCGGCCAACGGGTTCTACGAGTGGCAGGTGCTGGGTCGAGCGGCGCCGCCCGGCGGTGCGGGAGCGGGATCGGGCCGCCGCGGTGCAGTGGCCAAGCAGGCGTACTACATCACCCCGGCAGACGGGTCGATGATGGCGCTGGCCGGGCTGTGGGAATTCTGGCGCTCGCCCGACGGCGACCCGCTGCGATCGGTCACCGTCATCACCGTGCCGGCGGCCGGGCAGATGGCCGAGATCCACGACCGGATGCCGCTGATGCTGCCGCGCGAGGAATGGGATGCCTGGCTCCGGCTGGATGCCGACGGCGGGGCGGTGACGGGGCTGCTGCGCCGGCCCGGCGACGATGTACTGGACGCGCTGGAGTTCCGACCGGTGGGGGCGCAGGTCGGGAACGTCCGCAACGACGACCCGAGCCTCATCGAGCAGGTGACGCCGGCGGTGCGGCTCGACGAGGCACCGGTCACCCGGCCCGCGCTGCCGGTCGATCAGCCGACCCTGCTGTAGGCCGGACCACCCCGGTCGAATGCCCTGTGACGCCCCATGGCGCGTCACAGGGCATTCGACTGCACGGTTCCTGCCCGACTCTTGCGCCCCGCCGCTTCCGCCGTCCTCACTGTGCCGCGATGGGCGCGAACCGGGCGCGCGTCACCCGGGCTAGATCCTGCGGAGCCAGCTCGACCTGCAACCCCCGCCGACCGGCGCTGACGAACATCGTCGGGAAGCCCTGCGCGGAGGCGTCGATCACGGTGGGCAGCGCCTTGCGTTGGCCCAACGGGCTAATGCCCCCGGCGACGTAGCCGCTGGACCGCTCGGCGTCGGCCACCGCAGCCATCGCCGCCTTCTTGCCGCCGACGGCAGCCGCGAGCGCCTTGAGGTCCAAGTGTCCGGCCACCGGCACGACGCCGACCGCGAGCTGCGAGCGCCCCGCCGCCATGTCGACGACCGCCACCAGCGTCTTGAACACCCGGGCTGGATCCAGTCCGAGCGCGGCCACGGCCTCGTCACCGAATGCGGTGGCTCGCGGATCGTGCTGGTACGGATGCAGCGTGTGCGCCACCGCTGCGCGAGTCAGCGCGGCGACCGCGGGGGTGGGGGCACCTGCCATGAGCGCAGCGTCCCACACCGGGCACTCCCGCCGCCGGTTGCCCACCCGGGCCCGCTTCCGGCTGCCCACCCGGGCCCGCTTCCGGCTGCCCACCCGGGCCCGCTTCCGGCTGCCCACCCGGGCCCGCTTCCGGCTACCTACCCGGCGTCCGCCGGGTCACCCCAGCCCGTTGTCCGAGACCCACTTCGCCGCGACGTCCGTCGGGTCGGCCTTGGTGTCCTGAACGACCCGCTGCATCTCGGTCAGCGCCGCGGTGGTGAGCGCGGCCGAGACGGCGTTCAAGGTGTCCTTGACCACCGGGGTGGCCACGGACTTGGCGATGAGCGGCACCACGTTCTGAGCCTGGAACAGGTGCTTGGTGTCCTTGAGCACCACGAAGCCGTTCTTGGCGATCGCCGGGTTGGTGGTGAAGATGTCCGTTGCCTGCACCAGCCCCGTCTGGAGCGCCTTGACGGTGAGTGGGCCACCGGAATCGGACAGCACCTTGTAGTTCTTGAACACCACCCCATACACATCCTTGAGTCCCTGCGGGCCGTACGGTCGGGTCTGGAACTCGCTGGATCCGCCCAGCGTCATGTTGCCGGCCACCTTGGCTAGGTCGCCGATGGATGTCAGGTGGTATTGGTCGGCAGTCTTCTTGGTGACCGTGATCGTGTCCTGATCCGTCGCGGCGGACTTGTCCAGCACCGCCAGTGAATCGGGCAGAGCCTTGACCAGGGCGTTGTACACGTCGTCCGGACTGGTGGCCTTGGAATCCTTGTTGTAGTAGGTCAGCAACCCGCCGGTGTACTCCGGCAGCAGGGTGATCGACCCGTCCTGCATCGCCTTGAGATAAACCTCGCGGGATCCGATGTCCAGATGGGTCGACGCGTCCACCCCCTTGGCCTTGAGCGCCGCGGCGTACACCTCGGCCAGCAACTCGGCCTCCAGGAAGTTCGCCGAGCCGATCACGATCGGTCCGCCCGCCGGCTTCGATCCGGAGCTGCCGGCCGCCCCGGAAGCCGCGGAGCTGCCACCTGCGGCACTGGCCGACGGGTTCTGGCCGGTCGACGAGCCGCTCGCGGCGCTGCTGGAGTCCTCGTCGGACCCGGCTCCCGTCGAGGGCGAGCCGGAGTTGCCGGACGGGGCGGCGACGGAGCCCCCGGAGGTCTGCGCGCCGCTGGATAGCGGGTTGGTGCTGCTGCCACAGGCGGTCAGCGCCAGGCTGCCCGCGAGGATCGCCGCGATGGCCGCGGCACGTCTGGTGAACACAGGTTCTCCCGATGAGTGAGGTCCAGACCCCGGACGGCGGGCGCGCCACCGGGGACGAGCGGAGCGTCAGGACGTGGCCGGCACCACCACCTCGGACGGAGCTGGCGCCGGCCGGCGGGCCAGCGTCCGGCGGCCGGTCAGTCCTGCCGACACCATCAGATACCCGATCAGCGCCAGCACCCGATCTCCCACGATCGCCAGCAGCGCCACCAGCAGGGCTCCGGCCGCCATCTTCGGATAGTCCTGCTGCGCAAGCCCGTCGATCACATATCGGCCCAGGCCGCCCAGGCTGACGACGGCGGCGATGGTGGCCGTTGCCACCGTCTGTAGGTACCCGGAGCGCACCCCCGAGAAGACCAGCGGCAGCGCGATGGGCATCTCCACACGAAGGAGAACCTGTCCACCCGTCATTCCCATTCCCGCCGCCGCGTCCCGGGCGGCCGGATCCACCGCCGCCACACCGGCGTAGGTGCTGGTCAGGATGGGCGGGATGGCCAGCAGGGCGAGCACCGCGATCGACGCGGTCTGCAGCGCGATGCCGATCGGCAGGTGGTCCAGCGCCCACAGCGCCAGGATGACCAGCAGCCCCAGCGACGGCAGCGCGCGCAGTGCATTGGCCAGCCCGGCCACCAACGCGGTACCCCTGCCGGTGTGCCCGATCAGGGCCCCGATCGGGACGGCGATCACGACGGCGATGGCCAGCGCCAGCAGCGTGTAGAGCAGGTGCTCCCAGGTCCGGGACCAGATGCCGTCGGGGCCGTCCCAATGGGACGCGGTGGTCAGCCAGGCCCAGAGCTGCGCGATCACCGGGCCGCCGCCCGTCGCCACGGGGTACTCACTCGGACCGCCGTCAGGATCAGCGCATCGAACACCACCGCGATCGCCACACAGAGCACGATGCCGGCGATGATCGGCGTGTAGAAGTCCAGCTGCTCGCCCATGGTGAACAGCTGCCCCAACTGTTGCACCCCGATCAGTGCCGCCACCGCCACCAGGCTCACATTGGACACCGCCGCGACCCGCAGCCCGGCGCCGATCACCGGGATCGCCACCGGCAGTTCCACGGTCAGCAGTCGCCGCACTGGCCGGTAACCCATCGCGATCGCCGCCTGCCGGACCTCCGGGGGCACCGCGGCCAGCGCATCGGCGACGCTGCGCACCATCAGGGCCAGCGTGTACAGCGACAGGGCGATGATCACGTTGATCGGGCTCAGGATCCTGGTGCCGAGTAGGCCCGGCAGCAGCACGAACAGCGCAATCGACGGGATGGTGTAGAGCAGGCCGGCGAGGGTGACCATCGGCGGGTAGGTCCATCGGTACCGGCTGGCCAGCGCCCCGAGCGGGATCGCGAGCACCAACCCGATGATCGTCGGCAGCCCGGCGAGCAGCAGGTGCGCCAACGTCCAGGAGGCGATCTCCCCGGCGTTGCGGCCCAGCCAGTCCCAGTTCACCGGGGAGCCTCCTGCACCGCCGGATCGGCGGCGGTGGACGCCCGACGTGCCGCAGCGTCGTCCTCGGCTGCCTGGGTCGCGAATCCCACCACCGGCCCGTCGCCGGCCGCCGATGCCACCGACGCCGCCGCCCGGGCGCGCTCGATGGCGTCCAGCACCGCCTGTGCCGGCACGATGCCCAGCGCCCGCCCGTCGGCGTCCACCGCGACCCCGTCACCGGACGGCGAGGACAGCGCCGCATCCAGCGCCGCCCGCAGGGTGCCGCCCGGCCGGATCAGCGTGCCGCCGAGCCGCACGTCGTCCCGGCGCAACGGGCGCCCGGCGCGCAGCCCGTCCCCGTCCAGCCAGCCCTGCGGTCGATGGTCGCCATCCACCAGCAGCGACCACCGGGAGGTGATGGCGGGTGCGGAGCCTTCCCCGTTCAGCACCGCCAGAATCGCGTCGAAGTCCACCGTCGGAACCTGCCGCACCGGCAGCGTTCCCGCATCGGCGAAGGACAGCGCGCGATATCCGCGGTCGTGCCCGATGAACCCCGCGACGAAATCGTCGGCGGGGGAGGCGAGCAGCGTGGCCGGCTCCGCGGCCTGGGCCACCCGCCCGCCCGGCGCGAACACCACGACCAGGTCGCCCAGCCGGAGCGCCTCGTCGATATCGTGCGTGACGAAGACCACCGTCTTGCCGAGTTCGGCCTGTAGACGCAGCATTTCGTCCTGCAACTGGGTGCGCACCACCGGATCGACCGCGGAAAATGGCTCGTCCATCAGCAACACCGGGGGATCGGCGGCCAGCGCGCGGGCCACGCCGACCCGTTGCTGCTGTCCGCCGGACAGCTGTGCCGGATACCGGTGCGCCACCGAGGATTCCAGCCCGACCCGATCCAGCAGCGCCGCGGCCTCGACCCGGGCCCGCCGCCGGCTGATGCCCTGCAGCACCGGCACCGTGGCGATGTTGTCCAGCACCGTTCGGTGCGGGAACAGCCCTACGCTCTGGATGACGTAGCCGATGCCGCGCCGCAGCCGGGCGGCGTCGACGGTGCGCACATCGACGCCGTCGATCAGCACCGACCCGCTACTGGGCTCGACCATCCGGTTGATCATGCGCAGGCAGGTTGTCTTGCCACAGCCGGAGGGGCCGACAAACACCGTCAGCTTCCCGGTGGGTATCTCCAGATCCACCCCGGCGACGGCGCGCGTGCCGCCCGGGTAGGTCTTGCCGACCGACCGGAAGCTGATCATCACCTGTCCCTGGACGTCGTCTGCGGGGTGACGCTCGGTTCGTCGGACGACCCTACGCCGACGCTCCGACACCCGGTCGGGTCCGTGCGACGCGGGCCGGCCCACGCGTGAGGGGAATACCGGACGTACCAGTACATCCCGACCAGCCTGACGCGGGGCGGTCCACACGTCGGGGGAATACCCGGTGGGAAGGGGCGTTCCACCGGCAGGAGGTGCGCACGGTGCAGGCAACGCAGCAGCGGCGTGGTGGTGTTCGGGATACTGTCACCGATCGTCGTCCGGGTATCCGGCCCGCGGGGCAGTGTCGGCGGTCGACGGTACCCTCGAGCATGACGGCGGATCGCACCCGGCGACCCGCGCGACAACGGGCTACGGGGGTGTCTGTGGCCGTTCGTCAGACAGCATCGGTCGAGGCTGAGCCCAACCACGAGCCCAACCACGAGCCCAACCACGAGCCCAACCACGAGCCCAACCACGAGTTGAGCCAGCGGTTCGCCGACGAGGCCATGCCGTTGCTGGATCAGCTCTACGCGGCCGCAATGCGGATGACGCGCAATCCGGCCGACGCGGAGGACCTCGTCCAGGAGACGTACCTCAAGGCGTTTGCGGCGTTCGGTCGGTTCGAGCCAGGCACGAACCTGCGCGCCTGGCTGTACCGAATCCTGACCAACACCTACATCAACGGCTACCGCAAGCGGCAGCGCCAGCCGCAGGTGCGCCCGACCGAGGACATCACCGACTGGCAGCTCGCCGAGGCCGAGTCGCACTCCTCGACCGGGTTGCGCTCCGCGGAAATGGATGCGCTGGACCGGCTGCCCGACAGCGACGTGAAAAACGCGCTGCAGGAGCTGCCCGAGGAATTCCGACTGGCGGTCTATCTGGCCGACGTCGAGGGGTTCTCCTACAAGGAGATCGCGGAGATCATGGGAACACCGCTGGGCACGGTGATGTCTCGCCTGCATCGCGGGCGGCGCCAGCTGCGCGAATTGCTCGCCGACTACGCCGCCGCGCAGGGCCTGGTACACGCGGCGGACGCCGCAGGGGACGGTGCCTGAGATGCGGTGCACCAGCGGTGACGACGAGTGCGGCGCGGTGCTCCGCGATGTGTGGCTGTTCCTGGACGACGAACTGGACCCGGGGCGCCGGGCCGCGGTGCAGCGGCACCTGGACGACTGTTCGCCGTGCCTGGAGCAGGCCGACCTGGACGCCAAGCTCAAGCAGCTGCTGGCCCGCAAATGCGGTGGCGATCAGGCGCCGCAGGGGCTCCGGGAGCGCATCGTGGCCGAGCTGACGCAGTGGCGCAGCACGGTGGGTCCGGACGGCGCAGTGACCACCAGCATCGCGAACACCTCGGTCACGGTGCAGTGGGACCAGCCGCCGTCAGGCACGGAGCGCGACTGATCGGCGGCGGGCGACCCGGCGGTGGTCAGGAGTTGGGGCGCTTGCCGTGGTTGGCGGCCGATCCCTTGCGGGCCTTCTTCTTGCGAGCGCGCTTACCCATGCGTGATCCTTCCCTGGGGGCGGCGGGCTCTGGATGGCTCTGAGCAATCCCGCGCCCGTGTACCGGCGACGGCGCGCCGGAACGGTGCGCCGCGGTCCATCGTGCCATGCTGCACGCGGTGCCCGCGCCGGAGCACCGTCGCCGCGGCCGGCTCCGGGTGCCCGGTGTGATGGGATGGTCCCGGCTCCCCGACGTCACCGCGCGACGGGTGGCGCTGCCCGGTCAGTGCTCCGGCACACCGTCGAACGAAGGGAACGCCGATGGCGGAGGAAGTTCGTGCCGAGATGGTCGCCAACGTATGGAAGGTTCTGGTGGCCGAGGGCGACAGCGTCTCCGACGGCGACACATTGGTCATCCTGGAGTCGATGAAGATGGAGATTCCGGTGATCGCCGAGGTGGACGGAACGGTGTCGTCGGTCGCGGTGGCCGAGGGCCAGGTCGTCCAGGAGGGCGACCTCATCGCCGAGATCTCCTGACCACTCCGCGCCCGACACCCGCCGTGTTCGTCACCGCGCCGACGGGTCGGCCCCGCGCCGGTACCGCGCGCAGGCAATTCGGCTCGAGGCGGTGACGGCGCGATGTCGACTCTGTCGGATCTGCTGGCCGAGCACACCGCGCTGCCCGGGTCGGCGGTGGAGCACCTGCAACGGCTGGTCTCCGAGTGGCAGCTGCTGGCGGACCTGTCGTTCTCGGATTTGACCATCTGGGTGCCGGCCGGCTCCGGCGGGTTCGTGTGCATCGCGCAGGTGCGCCCCACCACCTGGACCACGGTGCATCCGGACGACCTGGTCAGCCGGCACCTGGAGCTTCCACAGGCCCTGGTGCTGCGTCGTGGCTGGGAGGAGGAGCGGATCGTGTCCGGGCGGCTCGCCTCGGACATCACCCGGCAGGTGGTGCCGGTCCGGCACACCGACCTGGTGGTCGCACTCATCGCCCGGGACGGCACCGCGCGCACCGAGGCGCGGGCCGCCCTGGACATCGCCTATACCCAGGCCGTCGACGACCTGTTCACCATGGTGTCCGACGGCACGTTCCCCGCCGTCGAGCAGCCGGGCGAGATGCACACCGGCCCGCGGGCCGGTGACGGGCTGATCCGGGTGGACACCGACGGCAGGGTGGTCTACGTCAGCCCGAACGCGCAGTCCGCGTATCACCGGCTGGGCCAGGCCGGCGGCCTGCCCGGTGAGCCGCTGGCCGGGCTGACCCGATCGCTGGTGGCCGACCCGTTCGACGCCGCGGAGTTGGCCGCGCGGATCACCGGCGCGGTGCAGGGCCGGGCCAGCCTGCGGATGGAGATCGAGGCGCGCGGCGCGACGGTGCTGTTCCGGGCGTTGCCGCTGCGGCCGGGCGGGCGGCCGGCCGGGGCACTGGTGCTGGTGCGGGACGTGACGGAGGTCCGTCGCCGGGACCGGGCCCTGCTGAGCAAGGACGCGACGATCCGGGAGATCCACCATCGGGTGAAGAACAACCTGCAGACCGTGGCCGCGCTGCTGCGACTGCAGGCGCGCCGCTCGGGCTCCGAACAGGTGCGGCACGCGCTGGCCGAGTCGGTGCGCCGCGTGACGTCGATCGCGCTGGTGCACGAGACGCTGTCCACCTCACCGGACGACCGGGTCGACCTCGATGCGATCGTCGACCGGCTGGTGCCGATGCTCACCGACGTGGCCGCGGTCGAATCGCCGGCGCGGGTGTCCCGGGTCGGGACATTCGGGTCGCTCTCGGCGGAGCTGGCCACCCCGTTGGTGATGGTGCTCGCCGAGGTGGTGCAGAACGCGGTGCAGCACGGCTACCGGCAGGGCGAGCGCGGGGGCGAGGTGTCGGTGACGGTGCGCCGGTCGGCACGTGAACTGACCGTGACGGTCGCCGACGACGGCGCCGGGCTGCCGGCCGGGTTCTCGTTGGAGCGGGCGCCCGGGTTGGGCCTGCAAATCGTGCGCACGCTGGTCGAGTCCGAGCTGCGGGGGTCGATCAGCATGCGCCGCCGGCCGGATTCCACCGGCGCGATCGTGCAGGTGCAGGTGCCGCTGGGTAGCAGGGGGTGAGGAATGCCTCAGGATGCCATGCTGTTGTTGCGCGCGCGAGCGCGGGCCCGGCGCCGCTTGAGGGACCGACGCTCATCCTCGCTCAGACCGCCCCACACGCCCGCATCCTGACCCGTCTCCAGCGCCCAGTTCAGGCACTCGTTGATCACGGGGCAGCGTTCGCACACCGCCTTGGCCTCGGCGATCTGCAGCAGCGCAGGTCCGGAGTTCCCTACGGGGAAAAACAGCTCCGGGTCCTCGTCACGGCAAACAGCGCGGTGGCGCCAATCCATCGGTGGGGCTCCTCGTCCGGTTCGGTCCGGGCTGCGGGTTCGGCAGCCGAACACTATCTGTAACCGACGGGCACAGGTTGTGTGTCCGACCGGCAAATGCTTTCACGCATCACGGCAATGTCAAGAGTTGGCTACGATGTCGTTACCAAGGTCACGTTCACCGCGGCCGTTCCGCATGTCCCTCCATCATGCCTGCTGGAATCGATTCAGAAAACAGCTTTCCGCGGTGACGTGAGTCATCTTGATTTTCTCGGCGGGACCTGATTCATCGAGCTAGCACAGCGTGGACAGGCCGCTGCGACCGGGTCCGACGCGAGCGGATGGCCCCGGACCGCGTACCGGGGTAGCGGCCCCGAGGCATTGGATCGACCCCCATCAGCGTTGCCGCGCACCGGATGTGGCCGACGACTCAGACCACGATGCGCAGCGCCCCGGGCACCGAGCGAAACACCACCTCGGTTCGTTCCCCGAGGTAGTCGCCATCGGCCTGCAGCCCCACGGGACTCTCTGCGGTGACACGGATCTCGTCGGTGCCGTCGATGCGCAGCAGCGCCGCCGACCGCGGGCCGGATCGTCCGGCGATCAGCTGTCGTACGATCCGCAGCACCGTCGGCAGCCGCATGCTGCGCAGCGCCAATAGCCCCAGCCCGCGATCCGCGGGGAGCCCCGGATTGGTGCGCACCGGTCGACGGCCGGCATAGGTCCACGGGTCCACATTGGAGATCAGCGTGAGGTAAACGCCGTTGGTGACGGCGCCGTCGGCGGTGACAGTCAGCCGCGGGTGCTTGCGGTCGGTGGCGAAGAAGCGCTGGATGGCCCGCCGGACGTGCAGTGAGTTCGAGATCGAACGGCCGGTCGCGCGATGCTTCTCGACGGCTCGGACCACCTCGGCATCCAGCCCGAGCCCGGCGTTGAACGTGAAGTACCTGTCGTCGGCCCGACCCAGCGACACGATCCGGGTGCGGCCCCGGGCCAGCGCCTCCAGGATCTGCTCGGTGGCGGCGGTGGGGTCCGGATCGATGCCCACGGCGCGCGCGAACACATTGGTGGATCCGCCCGGGACCACCGCCAGCATCGGCATGGCGGGACGCACCCCGCCGGAGAGTAGCCCGTTCACCGCCTCGTTGACGGTGCCGTCGCCGCCATGCACCACGACCAGCCGGGTGCGGTCGGTCAGCGCCGAGGCGGCCAGTTCGGCGGCGTGCCCGCGGTGCGTGGTGTGCTCCACGCGCAGCGCCACCTCGCCGGCCAGGGCGTGCGCCAGCAGGTCCCGCCGCCGCTCGGTGGTGGCGGTGGCGTGTGGATTGACGATCAGCAGGGCGCGCATCGGGGCATGAGCCTACGGCCGGTTAGCCTGCTAAGCGTGAGCGCACCACCGGTGAGCATTCCGCCGCCCGTTTCCGTACGGGTCGCGGCGCTGCTGGTGGGGCTGCAGGGGCTGGGGCTGCTGGTGCTGGCGGGGGTGACGGTGGCCTCCGGGGTGCGCCACCACGCCCGGGGCACCCAGCTGGCGGCACAGGGTGCGTACTTCGTAGTGCTCGGCCTGCTGCTGGTGCTGGTGGCGTCCGGCCTGCTGCGGGGGCGGCGCTGGGCACGATCGCCCGCGCTGGTCGCCGAGGCGGTGGTGATCGCGATCGGCATGTGGCTGGCGTTCCCGAGTGACCGCCCGGCATGGGGGATCGGGTTGATCATCGTCGGCGGAGTGACGTTCGCTCTGCTCGTCACCCCCGCGGCCAATCACTGGATCAGGCGGTTCCCTCGGCCGTTCGGACTAGACCAGGACCGGTGAGCCGGAACGTGGTCCAGCCGTCCATGGACTCGGCACCCAGGGAGCGGTAGAACCCGATGGACGGCGTGTTCCAGTCCAGCACGGACCACTCGACTCGCGCGTAGCCCCGGTGCGCGGCGGTGGCCGCCAGGCTGGCCAGCAGGGCTCGCCCCAACCCTGATCCACGGTGCTCCGGGCTCACATACAGGTCCTCCAGGTAGATGCCGTGCACGCCCTCCCAGGTAGAGAAGTTCAGGAAGTACAACGCGTATCCGACCTGTCGAGCGTCGGCCCCGGTGCCGTCCCGGGCGACGAGCGCGAACGCTGCCGGATGCGGGCTGAACAGGGCCGCGTCCAATTGTTCAGCGGTCAGGTGGCAGTGTTCGGGCAGCCTTTCGTAGGTGGCCAGCTCGTACACCAGCTCCAACGTCCGGGGCACGTCCGCTGGGATGGCGGGGCGGATCCGCGGATCGACCGTCACCACCGGGAGGTCGGCGCTAGGAAACTGTGTCGTCACCATCGTTGCTCCTGGCGGTGCTGGAGTCGGCCGTACCGGATTGTGCGGGCCGATTGCGCTGGATCATGCTGGGGCAGTTCGGGTGTGGCCGAAGGGCAGCACGTTGGCGTGGTCGATGATCGGGCCGCCGTGGTAGGTCCCGAGTACCGTCAACGCCCCGGCGTCCTGGGCGATCAGGGCGCCCGCGGCGATCGGCAGCCCGATCCAGCGCACCGCCACTGCGCGACCGATGTGCCCGTGGCAGATCAGGGCGACATCGCCGCTCTCGGCCAGCGCCCGCGCTCGCGTCAGTACCCGGTCCGCTCGGGTGCTGACCTGCTCGGGGCTCTCGCCGCCAGGACAGCCGTCGGCGAAGAGTTCCCATCCCGGGTGCTGCTGGCGGATCTGCGGCGTGGTCAGCCCTTCGAATCGTCCGTAGTCCCACTCGACGAGGTCGGCGGTGACGGGGGAGTCGGGCTCGCCGGGCCTCGTCGATTCGGGACCGCCGATCAGGCCGGCCAGCTCGGCGGTACGCAGCGCCCGGCGGCGGGGGCTGACCAGCACGCGCGCCGGGCGTAGGCCCAGCCCGGCCAGCAGAGCGGGTATCGCACGAGCCTGATCCTCGCCAGCGGCGGTCAGCTCGATATCGGTGACGGAGGTGTGTCGACCGGACGCGGACCAGGTCGTCTGGCCATGCCGGATGAGGGCGATGCGCCCCGGGGTGGGGTCGTTGCCGGAGCCGTCGACCACGTCCGTAGCGGGTCCGTGCGGCGGCATGGCGTGGTCCTCCGGTGTGACGTGTCCTCGGTGTCAGGCGACGGTACCGCTGGAACGGGCGCGGAGGCCGCAGAGGTCGGGGAGGCGCTGATGGGGCTATGTCATGGCTCCGGGGTCATGGCTCCGGGGGTCATGGCTCCGGGGGTGGAAGCGGCGGTCCGGGGGTAGGAGCAGCGACATTGCGTGCTTCAGCCCGATGCCCCTTCGCCCACGCTCTGGCATTACCCCTATTGTTCTAGTACCATGCAAACTATGATGTTCCGTGTGGACCCGACCAGCACCGTCGGTCTGGCCGAGCAGATCGCGGCCGCGGTCCGCGGTGCGGTGGTGCGCGGCGAGTTGGCCCCCGGCGAACGACTGCCACCGGCGCGCGAGGTCGCCGCAGGGTTGGACATCAACGTGCACACCGTCCTTCGCGGATACGCCACCCTGCGTGATGAGGGGCTGATCGAGTTGCGCCGCCGACGCGGCGCGCAGATCCGCGCCGACCTCGAGCCGTCGGCACTGGCGCTGCGTCAGCAGATCCACGATCTGGCCACGGCCGCGACCCGGCTGGGGTGGAGCGCCGACGAGCTGACCGCCGAGGTCCGCGCGGCGATGTCAGGTGGGACGCCGTGACACCCGGCCCCGACCGGAAAGGGAGCAAGCGGCCGTGCGGTTCGTCGCGCCCCATCGCGATACCGCCGAATCAGGAGGGAACGTCCATGACCATCAACGCGCAGCGCGCAGTGGGCACCGCCCTGGCGCTTTTGGCGCCGATCGGCGTGCTGATCAGCTATCTCGCGGCGTACGGGTCGCTGCCGGACCCGCTGCCGGTGCACTGGAACATCCGCGGTGCCGTGAACAACACCGCGAGCACCACCGGGTTCTTCGTCACCACCCTGGTGATTTCCGCCGTACTGGCCGCCGGTGTTGCGGCGGCCATCTGGCTGTCGCATTCGCCGATGGCTGGGCGGATGCTGGCTAGCCTGCTGGCCTTTGGTGCCTGGCTGGTGACCGTCGTCTGTGTCGTCACGTTGGCCGCGTCGGCGGGCGCGACACGTGCCCAGGACGTGTCGATGCCCTGGTATGCGATCGTCGCGGTCGTGGTGCTGCCGATGGTGCTCGCTGCGGGAATGTGGGCGTTGCTGCCCGGGCGGTGGGAGTCCCCCCGGATCACCCCCGCGTCGTCCAGCATGCATCTCGCGCCGGGCGACAAGGTGGTGTGGATCGGTCACCAGTACTCGATCTGGATGCGCCTGCTGGCCTGCGTGCTGGCCGGTGTCGGTGCCGTGCTGCTATGGGTGCAACCGGCCATGTCGATCCCGTTGTTCGTGGTGGCAGTCGCGCTCGCCATGGTCTCGGAGCTCGCCGTCCGCATCGACCAACAAGGAGTGCACACGCTGTGGGGGCCCTTCGGGTGGCCCCACCCGCGCATCGCGCTCGTCGACATCACGTCGGCGCACGCCGAACAGATCGAGCCGGCCGCCTGGGGCGGCTGGGGCTACCGGGTCAGCTCCCGCGGCGTCGCGGCCGTCATTCGGCGGGGGCCAGGGTTGGTGATCGAGCGCACCGACAAGCCCACGTACGCCGTCACGGTCCCGAACGCCGATCGCGCGGCCGACGTGCTGGGCGCCTTGCTCGCCCGGCAGCGTGCGGGCAACGCCAAGGCATAACGTGATGAGGCGTCCCGGTGCTGACGCGCGCCGGGTGTCCGCGCGTTCTGGCGAGTCGGTGCGGGCTTCGATGCTAGGCCGGTGCGCGACCGCCGATCGCGCCGGTCAACGAGGCGGCTGCGCTGCGTACCAGGGTGGACAGTTCGGCCAGGTCGGCGCCGCAGCCCTGTGGCGCGTCCGCCCCGGCCGGGCACCGGTGCGCCACGGTGACTGCGATGGCTGCCATCGGCATGCCGTTGTGGTCGAAGACCGGTGCGGCCAGGGACGCCGTGTCGGCGGAAACCTCGCCGTCCTCCACTGCCCAGCTGCGACGCCGGATCGCGACGAGCCGGGCGCGCAATTCCGGCAGGGTCCGGACGCCCCGGCCGGTGCGGATGACGAATGCCGCGGAGTTCGGGTACAGAGCGCGGACCTGCGCCGGGGGCAGCGCCGCGAGGATGGACAGGCCGGTCGCCGTGAGTGCCGCCGGTAGCCGGACCCCGACATCGGTCACCAGCGACGGCCCGTGCACCGGCCGCTGCTTGGCCAGGTACAGCGTCTGCGCCCCGTGCAACACGCCCAGATGCGCGGTGCCGGCCGTGGTGGCCGCCAGCCGGTCCAGCACGGGGGCCGCCAGCCGCTCCAGGGGCTGTCCCCGCAGGTAGGCGCTGCCGATCTCGAATGCCGACAGTCCCAACCCCCAGCGGCGCTCGGCGGGCAGGTGCACCGCGAATCCCGCGGCTGCCAGCTCGGTGAGCAGTTCGTACACGGTGGACCGCGGCAGGTCCAGGTCTCGGGCTAGCGCCGCCGCCGACACCGGCCCGGGCCGGCTGGCCAGCAGATGCAGTACCGCCAGCCCACGACGCAGCGCCGGGACAGGCGGCCGGCGCCCCGCGGACTCAGCCGTCGACGGTGACGTCACCGAACCATCCCGGAGTGACGGAGGCAGGCTGGATGGCGGCATGTGTCTGGTATACCGGACAGAACCGGTTGCGGGCCCCTCGCGCCACGCGCTCCGCCGGGGTGAACTATCTGCATGAGCGTGTCCGAGAGCCAGAGCCCGCATGTCGACCCGCCGCTCGGACGGGTTGGCGCCGACGATCGGACGTCGGTCCCGGTCGGCGTCGGGCCCCTGACGCCCGAGCAAGTCGTGGCCGTCGCCCGGTACGGAGCGCCGCTGACCCTGACCGATCAGGCGCGTGCCGCGATGGCGGCCTCCCGTGCCGTGGTCGATGCGCTGGCCGGTGATACCAATCCGCACTACGGCATTTCCACCGGCTTCGGCGCCCTGGCCACCACGCGCATCCCGGCCGATCGCCGCGCCGACCTGCAAGCCTCGCTGATCCGCTCGCACGCGGCCGGCTCCGGCGCACCGGTTGAGACCGAAGTGGTGCGCGCCATGATGCTGCTGCGCCTGTCCACCTTGGCGACCGGGCGCACCGGCATCCGACCCACCACCGCCAGCGCCTACGCGGATGTGCTCAACGCACACATCACTCCGATCGTGGCCGAGTACGGATCGCTGGGTTGTTCCGGCGACCTGGCCCCGCTCGCCGCCGCGGCACTCACCGTCACCGGCGAGGGCGACGTGATGGACGGGAACGGCGCGGTACGAGCGGCCGCCGACGCCCTCGCCGACGCCGGGCTCACCGCGGTGGTGCTGGCCGAAAAGGAGGGCCTGGCGCTGATCAACGGCACCGACGGCATGCTCGGCATGCTGCTGCTGGCGCTGGCCGACCTGGCGAACCTGCTGGACGTCGCCGACATCGCCGCCGCGATGAGCGTCGAGGCTCTGCTGGGCACCGACCGGGTGTTCGCCGCCGACCTGGCCGCGCTGCGCCCCCACCCGGGGCAGGCCACCAGCGCCGCCCGGATCGCGGCCCTGCTGGGCGGATCGCCGATCGTCGCCTCGCATGCCGGACCCGAAGACCCCACCGTGCAGGATGCCTATTCGTTGCGCTGCGCCCCCGCCGTGCACGGCGCCGCACGGGACACGGTCGCGCACGCCAGCGTCGTTGCGGAGCGGGAGCTGGCCTCGGCCATCGACAATCCGGTGGTGCTGCCCGATGGTCGGGTGGAATCGAATGGCAACTTCCACGGTGCGCCGATCGCCGCCGTACTGGACTTTCTGGCCATCTCCGTGGCAGACGTGGCGAGCATCGCCGAGCGCCGCACCGATCGGATGCTGGATCCGGCCCGCTCGCACGGCCTGCCGCCGTTCCTGGCCCACGAGGTGGGCGTCGACTCCGGCCACATGATCGCGCAGTACACCCAGGCGGGCATCGTCTCCGAGCTCAAGCGGCTCGCCGTGCCGGCCTCGGTGGACTCCATCCCCTCCTCGGCGATGCAGGAGGACCACGTGTCGATGGGCTGGCATGCCGGACGCAAGCTGCGCCGCGCCGTGGACGGTCTCGGCCGGGTGCTGGCCATCGAGATTCTCACCGCCGCACGGGCATTGGACCTGCGTGCCCCCCTCGAGCCCGGCCCAGCGACCCGTGCGGTGCGCGATCTGGTCCGCACGGTCGTGGCCGGTCCCGGTCCGGATCGACACCTCTCGACCGAGATCGATGCCGTGGTCGAGTTGATCGTCACCGGTGCCATCCGCACCGCCACCATCGACACCGTCGCGGCGATCCCGCCATCCAAGGAGCACTGATGAGCACCCCGACCACCTCTGGCCCCCGCCCGGTGCACGCCCCGCGCGGCAGCACGTTGACCGCCAAATCGTGGGCCACCGAGGCCCCGCTGCGCATGTTGCAGAACAACCTCGACCCGGAGGTCGCCGAGGATCCGGACAACCTGATTGTCTACGGCGGCTCCGGCCGTGCGGCCCGCGACTGGGCGTCCTTCGACGCCATGTGCCGCACCCTGACCACCCTGGAGTCCGACGAGACGATGCTGGTGCAGTCCGGCCGCCCGGTGGGCGTGTTGCGCACGCACGAGTGGGCGCCCCGGGTGTTGATCGCCAACTCCAATCTGGTGCCGGACTGGGCCACCTGGCCGGAGTTTCGCAGGCTGGAGTCCATGGGGCTGACCATGTATGGCCAGATGACCGCCGGATCGTGGATCTACATCGGCAGCCAAGGCATCGTGCAGGGCACCTACGAGACTTTCGCCGCGATCGCCGACAAGCGGTTCGGTGGAACGCTGTCCGGCACCCTGACGCTGACGGCGGGGCTCGGCGGCATGGGCGGGGCGCAGCCGCTGGCCGTCACGCTGAACGGCGGAGCGGTGCTCGCGATAGAATGCGACCGCGCTCGGGCGCGGCGCCGGTTGGATACCCGCTACCTGGACGTGATTGCCGAGACCCTGGACGAGGGCATCGATCTCGCGCTGGCCGCCAAGCGCGAGCGAAGGGCCCTGTCGGTGGCTGTGATCGGCAACGCTGCGGAGATCGTGCCCGAGATCCTGCGCCGGGGCGTGGATGTGGACATCGTCACCGACCAAACGAGCGCCCACGATCCGCTGGCCTACCTGCCTGTCGGGGTCTCGGTGGAGGACTGGCACGACTACGCCGCCAAGAAGCCGGATGAGTTCACCGACCGGGCCAGGGAATCCATGGCCGCACATGTGGGTGCCATGGTCGGCTTCCTGGACGCCGGTGCCGAGGTGTTCGACTACGGCAACTCCATCCGTGGCGAGGCCAAGCTCGGGGGCCTGGAACGGGCCTTCGACTTCCCCGGATTCGTGCCCGCCTATATCCGCCCGCTGTTCTGCGAGGGTCGCGGTCCGTTCCGCTGGGCGGCGCTGTCCGGCGACCCGGCGGACATCTACGCCACCGACCGCGCAATCCGGGAGCTGTTCCCGCACAACGAATCCCTGCAGCGCTGGATGACGCTGGCGCCGGAGAAGATCGCCTTTCAGGGGCTACCCGCCCGGATCTGCTGGCTGGGCGCGGGGGAGCGGCACCTGGCCGGGCTGCGCTTCAACGAGCTGGTGGCGTCGGGGGAGATCTCGGCACCGATCGTCATCGGCCGGGACCACCTGGACGCCGGCTCGGTCGCCTCGCCGTACCGCGAGACCGAGTCCATGGCCGACGGCAGCGACGCGATTGCCGACTGGCCACTGCTCAACGCGCTGGTCAACACCGCCTCCGGCGCGACCTGGGTGTCCATCCACCACGGCGGCGGGGTCGGGATCGGCCGGTCCATCCACGCCGGCCAGGTCACCGTGGCCGACGGCACCGATCTGGCGGCGCAGAAGCTGGAGCGGGTGCTGACCAACGACCCCGCGATGGGGGTGCTGCGGCACGTCGACGCGGGCTATCCGAGCGCCGCCGAGGCCGCCGACCGCACCGGTCTGACCGTTCCGATGCGATGATCATCCGTGCCTGCTGAGTCCGACGTGGCGCTACCCGCTCCGCGCGTACCACTCTGCGTCGGGTCAGACTCACCAGCCGAAGGGGAAAGGAGCGAGGGCGGTGACGAGCAATCCGGGCGATGCCCCGCGCTCGACGTTCGAGTCGATGTGGTCCGAGCTAGCCGGCATCGGTCGGGATCCGGTGCGGGGCGGCTACTCTCGGCATGCTTTCGACGAAGCGGATCTGACGCTACGCGAGTGGTTCACGGCCGAGGCGGGCCGCCGCCACCTCGACGTGGAGACCGATCGCAACGGCAACGTCTGGGCCTGGTGGGGCGCTCCCGGTCCCGGCGCCCTGGTCACCGGCTCGCACCTGGACTCGGTGCCCGGCGGCGGCGCCTTCGACGGCCCGCTCGGCGTCGCCTCCGCGCTACTGGCCGTCGATGAGCTGCGCGCCCGCGGCATGACGCCCACCAGGCCGCTCGCGGTGGTGTGCTTCGCCGAGGAGGAGGGCGGCCGGTTCGGCCTACCCTGTCTGGGATCTCGGTTGCTGACCGGAACGACCGACCCGGATGCGGCTCGTGCGCTGCGCGACCCCAACGGGGTGACGCTGGCCGACGCCGCCCGCCGCGCCGGCCTCGACCCGGACCGGATGGGACCCGACCCGCAGCGGCTCGGCCGGATCGGGCGCTTCATCGAGTTACATGTCGAACAGGGCCGGCTGCTGCACGCCGCCGATCCGACCGCGTCGGTCGGCATCGCGACCGGCATCGTGGCGCACGGGCGGTGGCGGCTGACCATCACCGGGCAGGGCAATCACGCCGGCACCACCGCCATCGGCGATCGGCGCGATCCGATGGTGGTGGCGGCGCAGGCCGTGCTCGCGGCCCGGGAGGTCGCCCGCGGGCACGACGGTGCGGTCGCCACGGTGGGCCGGATGGTGCCCAATCCGGGTGGGACCAACGTCATCGCGTCGTCGGTGAGCCTATGGCTGGATGCTCGGTACGGGGCCGTTGGGGACACCGCGGCGGTGGTGGACTCGATCGTGGCCCGGGTGCGGCAGCTCGCGCGGAACGAGGGCTGTTCGGTAGCGGTGCAGCGGGAGTCGGCGTCGCCGGCGGTGACCTTCGACCCCGCGTTGCGCGCCGATCTGGCCAACCTGGTGCACGCACCGCAGATCCCCACCGGGGCCGGACACGACGCCGGTGTGCTCGCTGCGCACGTGCCCAGCGGCATGCTGTTTGTGCGTAACCCCACCGGGATCTCGCATGCCCCGGACGAACATGCCGAGACCGTCGACTGCCTGGCAGGCATCACCGCGCTGGCAGACGTGCTTTCGGAGTCGTGTGTTGCGGGTACGTAGCTACCGCTTGTGAGTCTGAGGCGGCGCTATACCGCGACCTCAGACTCACAAGGCGACAAAGGAGGAGGAGGAGGGGTAGATGGCCACCGACCGAGCCAGCACGCTCATCACCGGTATCGCCCAGCTGGTGACCAACGACCCTGAGGCCGGACCGGGGCTGCTGGGTACCGTCACGGATGCAGCCGTCGTGATCGGCGACGGCGTCGTCCAATGGATCGGCCCGGCCGCCGACGCGCCCGCGGCCGACGCCGCCGTCACCGTCGGGGGTCGCGCCGCGCTGCCCGGCTGGGTGGACTCGCACACCCACCTGCTGTTCGCCGGTGATCGCTCCGCGGAGTTCAGCGCCCGGATGGCCGGCCAGCCGTACCGGGCCGGCGGAATGGGCGCCACCGTCGAGGCGACCCGTCAGGCCGACGACGACGCCCTACTCGACCTGCTGCGGCAGCGCTTGGCGGCGCTGCGCGCACAGGGCACGACCTGCGTGGAGACCAAGACCGGGTACGGCCTGTCTGTTGCCGACGAGGGGCGCGCCGCCCGCCTCGCCGGCCGGGCCGCCGTGGACGAGATCACCTTCCTGGGAGCGCATGTCGTACCGGACGAGTACGCCAAGGACCGGCAGGGCTACCTGGACCTGGTGTGTGGCCCGATGCTGGATGCGGTTCGCGAGCACGTGCGCTGGATCGACGTGTTCTGTGAGGAGGGTGCGTTCGACGATGCGGAGTCCCGTCGGGTGCTGGCCGCCGGGCAGCGGGCCGGGCTGGGCTTGCGGGTGCACGGGAACCAGTTGGGCACCGGTCCGGGTGTCCAGCTGGCGGTGCAGATGAGAGCGGCGTCGGTGGACCATTGCACCTTCCTGACCGACCAGGATGTGCAGGCGCTGGCCGGCAGCGACACGGTGGCCACCCTGTTGCCCGCCGCCGACCTGTCCACCCGGCAGCCCCCGGCTCCGGGCCGGCGGCTGGCCGATGCCGGAGCCGTGATCGCGCTGGCCACCAACTGCAACCCGGGCACCTCCTACACCACCTCGATGCCGCTGGTGGTGGCACTGGCCGTGCTGCAGTGCGGGCTGAGCGCCGAGGAGGCCGTGCATGCCGCGACGGCCGGGGGGGCCCGCGCGCTGCGCCGCGCCGATGTCGGCGTGCTACGGGTCGGGGCGCGCGCGGACCTGCAGGTGATCGACGCGCCGAGCATCGACCACATCGCCTACCGCCTCGGCGGCACCGGCGTGCACGCCGTCTGGCGCGCGGGTGATCGGGTGGTGTGACGGACCCGGCGGTGACGAGCGTATCGGGCCTTGCCCCGATACGCGTGGGTGTCGCTGGCGCCCGAATGAGGCGCCCAGAGCGCCAGGAGCCCTGCCCCGATACGCGTGGGTATCGCTCAGTCCGGCGGGAGGTCAGACGGCGCAGGACCCATCCGCGCAGTCGTCGGCGGCTGGGCCCGCGGCGGCTGTCACCATGGTCAGTGGGTTCGCCTCCGACCAGGCCTGCTCCAGCGCCTGCAGTAGCACCGCGCTCTCCTGCGCGCCCGAGATGCCGTACTTCCGGTCGATCACGAAAAAGGGCACCGCGCTGATGCCGAACGAGCGGGCCAGCGACAGGTCCTCGACGACATCCGAGGCGTACTCGTCGCCGTCCAGTGCCGTGCGCGCCGCGTCGCCGTCCAACCCGACCTCGGCGGCCAGCCGCACCAGGGTCTGGGCATCGCCCAGGCGCAACCCCTCGGTGAAGTAGGCCCGCATCAGCCGTTCCTTCAGTTCGGCCTGCTTGCCATGTTCGGCCGCGAAGTGCAGCAGCCGGTGCGCATCCAGGGTGTTCGCCGGGTGCGCCCGATCCAGGTGGAAGTCCAGCCCGACCGACGCCGCCACCGTGGAGACGCGCTCGTTCATCGCCTCGGCCTGGGCCAACGGCACGCCATACTTGTCGGCCAGCCGCTCGGTCAGCGTGCCGGCGGCATCCTTCGGCGTGGTCGGATCCAGTTGGAACGACCGAAACGTCACGGTGACGTCGTCGGCGTGCGCGAACCCGGCGAGTGCCTGTTCCAGCCTGCGCTTGCCGATGTAGCACCAGGGGCACACCACATCGGAGAAAACCTCGACCTGCACGCTGATCGCCCTCCGCCGGAATAGTCAGTCACCGTGTGCAACATCAGGCGGCGGCCCACGATTCCCGTCAGTCGGCGAAGGCTCGGGTCACCACCGCGCGCTGCTCCACTTCGTGCACCTTGGCCGATCCGGCCGACGGGGCTGCCATGGCCCGCCGGGACACCCTGGTCAGGCCCGCCAGCCGCGGCAGCATGTCCGGCAGGTTGAGCTTGAGGAAGCTCCAGGAGCCCTGGTTGGCCGGCTCCTCCTGCACCCAGCGGAATTCGACGTCGTCGCCGTACACACTCAGGATGTGATCCAGCTTCCGCCGCGGGATCGGATAGATCTGCTCCAGCCGGACGATCGCCGTATCGGTGATCTGCTGCTCGGCGCGGTGGTGGTCCAGCTCGTAGTACAGCTTGCCGGAGGTCAGCAGCACCCGCCGCACGCCCTTCGGGTCCACCGTGGTGTCGGCGAGCACCGACTCGAACTTGCCGGTGGTGAAGTCCTCCACGGCCGAGACGGCGGCCTTGTTGCGCAGCATGGACTTCGGGGTGAACACCACCATCGGCCGGTGCACGCCGTCCAGCACGTGCCGGCGCATCAGGTGGAAGTAGTTGGCCGGGGTGGACGGTACGGCGACCGTCATCGATCCCTCGGCGCACAGCTGCAGGAACCGCTCGATTCGGCCGGAGGTGTGGTCGGGCCCCTGGCCCTCCTGGCCGTGCGGCAGCAGCAGCACCACGCCGGACTGCTGGCCCCACTTGGCCTCGCTGGAGGACAGGTACTCGTCGATCACCGACTGGGCCCCGTTGACGAAGTCGCCGAACTGCGCTTCCCAGACCACCAGCGCATCCCGGTTGGCAACCGAGTAGCCGTACTCGAATCCCAGCGCGGCGTACTCGGTCAGCGCCGAGTCGTAGATCAGGAAGCGCTCCTGGTCGTCCGACAGGTGCTGCAGCGGCAGGTATTCCGACCCGTTGTTCTTGTCGATCAGGGCGGCGTGGCGCTGCACGAAGGTGCCGCGACGGGTGTCCTGCCCCGCCATCCGCACCATCCGGCCCTCCATCACCAACGAGCCCAGGGCGAGCAACTCGCCGAACGCCCAGTCGATGTGACCGGTACGGGACATCTCCACCCGCCGGTCCAGCACCGTCTTCACCCGGGGGTGCGGGGTGAACCCGGCGGGCAGCTCGACCTGCGCGTCACCGATCCGGTGCACCATCTCCAGCGGAATGGACGTCTCCACCCGGGTCGGGATCGACTGTTCGGCCTCCACGGAATCGGACGGTTCCGGGGTCGCCTTCTCCAGCTCGCGCACCTCGTTGAACACTCGCTCCAGCTGAGTGTGGTAGTCGCGCAACGACTCCTCGGCGTCCTCGGTGGACAGGTCGCCGCGACCCACCAGCGCCTCGGTGTAGATCTTGCGGACGCTGCGCTTGCCGTCGATGATCTGGTACATCTGCGGGTTGGTCATCGAGGGGTCGTCGCCCTCGTTGTGACCGCGGCGGCGGTAGCAGATCATGTCGATGACGACGTCCTTGCCGAACGCCTGCCGGTACTCCACGGCCAGTTGCGCCACCCAGACGGCCGCCTCGGGATCGTCCCCGTTGACATGGAAGATCGGCGCCTGGATCATCTTGGCCACGTCGGTGCAATATTCGCTGGAGCGCGAGAACTCCGGTGCGGTGGTGAATCCCACCTGGTTGTTGATCACGATGTGCACCGTGCCACCGGTGCGGTAGCCGCGCAGCAGCGACAGGTTGAGCGTCTCGGCCACCACACCCTGCCCGGCGAACGCGGCATCGCCGTGCAGCATCAGAGCCAGTACCGAGAAACCGTCCTCGCCGCGGTTGAGCCCGTCCTGCTTGGCCCGGACCACGCCCTCCAGTACTGGGTCCACGACCTCCAGGTGCGAGGGGTTGGCCACCAGCGACACGTCTACCTGGCCGTCGCCGAACGGGCGCACGTACTTGCCCTCGGCGCCCAGATGATATTTCACGTCACCGCTACCGTGCGCCTGCGACGGATCCAGGTTGCCCTCGAACTCGCGGAAGATCTGCGAGTACGGCTTGCCGACGATGTTGGCCAGCACGTTCAGCCGACCGCGGTGCGCCATGCCGATCACGACCTCGTCGAGCGCATGCTCGGCGGCGGTGTTCAGGCAGGCGTCCAGCAACGCGATCACTGTCTCGCCGCCCTCTAGCGAGAACCGCTTCTGCCCGATGTACTTGGTCTGCAGGAAGGTCTCGAACGCTTCGGCGGCGTTGAGCCGGGACAGGATGTAGCGCTGCTCCTCCAGGCTGGGCTTGTCCCGTGGGCCCTCCACCCGCTCCTGGATCCAGCGCCGCTGCGCCGGGTCCATGATGTGCATGTATTCGACACCGACAGTGCGGCAGTAGGAGTCGCGCAGCACGCCCAGCACGTCGCGCAGCTTCATGAATTGCTCGCCGTTGAACCCGCCGACCGGGAATTCCCGCTCCAGGTCCCACAGCGTCAGGTTGTGCTCCAGCACGTCCAGGTCGGGGTGCCGGCGCTGCCGGTAGTTCAGCGGGTCGGTGTCGGCCATCAGATGGCCGCGGGTGCGGTAGGCGTCGATCAGCTCCAGCACCCGAGCTGTCTTGTCGACCGCGCCGTTGCGGCCGACACTGCGGTCGGCCACCCAGCGCACCGGCTCGTAGGGCACCCGCAGCGCGGCGAACACGTCGTCGTAGAAATCGTCGGCGCCGAGCAGCAGCTGGTGGATCCGGGCCAGGAATTCGCCGGACTCGGCGCCCTGGATGATCCGGTGGTCGTAGGTGGAGGTCAGCGTCATGATCTTGGAAACGCCGAGTTCGGCGATGGTCTGCTCGCTGGCCCCCTGGAACTCCGCGGGGTACTCCATGGCGCCGACGCCGACGATGGTTCCCTGGCCGGCCATCAAGCGCGGCACCGAATGCACGGTGCCGATCCCGCCCGGGTTGGTCAGCGAGATGGTGGTGCCGGCATAGTCCTCCGGGGTGAGCTTGCCGTCCCGCGCCCTGTGCACGACATCCTCGTAGGCGGACCAGAACTCGGTGAAGCTCATGGTCTCGGCGGCCTTGATGGGGACCACCACCAGCGATCGGTTGCCGTTGCGGCCGGGCAGGTCGATGGCCAGGCCCAGGTTGACGTGGGCGGGGGAGACCACCTGCGGCTTGCCGTCCACCAGCTCGAAGTGCCGATTCATCGCCGGGTGGTCGCCGATGGCGCGGACCATCGCATAGCCGATGAGGTGGGTGAAGGAGATCTTGCCGCCGCGGTGCCGGCGCAGGAAGTTGTTGATCACGATGCGGTTGTCGGCCAGCAGCTTCGCCGGTACCGCGCGCACCGAGGTGGCGGTGGGCAGCTCCAGTGACGTCGTCATGTTGCGGACCACCGCGGCGGCGGCACCCCGCAGCGGGCTCCGCACGTCGGCGGCCTCGGCCTGGGCGGCCGCGGCGTCGGCGGCCCGGCTGGAGATCACGTCGTCGGGGGTGACGGTGGTGGTGGGCCGAGTGGGCGTCGGCTGTGGCGCCGGGGCGGCGCGGCCGGGGGCCGCGGCCGGCGGCGTCGCCACCGTGGCGCGCGGTGCGGGGGTACCGGCGGGGGCGGTTCGGGTGGCCGGGGGCGGGGGTGGCGGCGGCGCGGTAGGACGGGTGGCGGTGGGGGTGGCGGACCGCGGCGCGGTAACCGCGGCGGCCTGGGATGAACCGGCCGCGTGGCCGCCGCCGTTGCTGCCGGCCACGCCGTTGCCACCGGCGAGCTCGGCGAAGTACTCTCGCCAGGTCGCGTCCACGCTGGTGGGGTCCGCCAGGAACTGCTGGTATTTCTCCTCAACGAACCAGTCGTTCGGTCCGAACTCCGGCACTGTCGCTGACGACACTTGTGGATCTCCGCCTGTCTGCGCTCGATCGGGACTGACCACGTACCAGGCTAGCCTGCTCGGCGCTGGGCCGGGGTCCGGATCGCCGAGCGATGCCCTCCCCGGTGTGGGCGCGCCCGCGTGCGAGCCTGCCTGGGGGTATAGCTCATCTCGGGACGCCGCACGGCGACGCCGGGTTGCCCGCCGACGGCGGTGGTGACGGTGATGTGGGCCACCGCCTGCGCAGGCCGACGTGACGGCGTGTGCCGGCGACTCAGCCGAAGGCGTTCTCGCCGGTGAGGGCTCGGCCCAAGACGAGCTGGTGCACCTCGGCGGTGCCCTCGTAGGTGAGCACGCTTTCCAGGTTGTTGGCGTGCCGCAGTACCGGGTACTCGCCGGAGATGCCGTTGGCGCCGAGCAGGGTGCGGCAGGTGCGGGCGATCTCGATGGCGGTGCGGGTCGAGTTCAGCTTGCCCATCGACACCATGATCGGGTTAGCGGTGCCGGCGTCGGCGGCTCTGCCGATGTGCAGCGCCATCAGGTAGGCGC
Source organism: uncultured Actinomycetes bacterium (assembly GCA_937926105.1). The sequence goes on from CALANS010000209.1 coordinate 39,934, forward strand.
CGGTCCAGGCGGTGACCATGTCGGCGAGCTTGGCCTGGGTGAGCTGGTAGCCGCCCAGTGCGTGGCCGAACACGGTGCGGGTGCCGACGTATTCCAGCGCGACCTCCAGGCAGTCCCGGGCGGCGCCCAGCGCTCCGAACAGGATGCCGGTGCGGGCCTGCGTCAGGCAAGACAGCGGCCCCTTCAGCCCGGACACGCCGGGCAGTAGCGACTCCGGACCCACCCGGACTCCGTCCAGGTTGAGCTCGGCCGTCGCCGACGCCCGCAACGACAACTTGCCCGTCACCTCCCGGGCGGTGAAGCCCTCGGTGCTGGTCGGCACGATGAAGCCGCGAATCGCCTCGGACCCGTCCTGCTCGGCGAGCTTGGCCCAGACGACGGCGACGTCGGCGACGGTGCCGTTGGTGATCCACATCTTGGTGCCGTTGAGTACGAAGCCGTCGCCGTCCCGCCGGGCCCGGGTGCGCATGGAGGCCGGGTCGGAGCCGGCGTCCGGCTCGGTGAGTCCGAAGCAGCCGACGATCTCACCCGCGGCCATGCCGGGCAGCCAGCGGTCCTTCTGCTCGTCCGAGCCATATTTCCAGATCGGGTACATCGCGAGTGAACCCTGCACGGACACCAGTGAGCGGATGCCGGAGTCGGCGGCCTCCAGCTCCAGGCAGGCCAGGCCGTAGGCGACGGTGGAGGCACCGGCGCAGCCGTAACCATCCAGGTGCATGCCGAGCAGGCCCGTCTTGCCGAATTCGACGGCGAGATCCCGGGCGGGCAGCTCGCCGGCCTCGTACCAGTCGGCGACGTGTGGGCGCACCAGATCGTCCATCACCTCGCGGGTGGTGGAGCGGACCGCCAACTCCTCCTCGGACAGGGTCCGGTCGATACCCAGCAGGTCCAGCGTGGAAGTCGGGGAAGCCATGAGCACAGAGCCTACCGGCGGGGCGGTGGCCGATCGCGGTGAGTTCGCCCACGCCGATTCCCCAGGGTGACAGCCGCGAGCCGGCGCAGCGACCGGTGGGCTCGTGTCATGGTGTCGAGGCCGTGGCCGCCTGGTCGGCGTACAGCTCCGCGTACGCCCCGCCGCGGTCCAGCAGCTCGGCGTGCGTGCCGGTCTCCGCGACCCGGCCGTGGCGCATCACCACGATGGCGTCGGCCCGCGCGGCGGTGGTCAGCCGGTGCGCCACGACGATGGTCGTCCTTCCCCGGGCCAGCCGGTCGGTGGCGGCCAGCACCGCCGCCTCGGACGCCGGGTCCAGCGCGGCGGTTGCCTCGTCCAGCAGCAGGATGTCCGGATCCACCAGCTCCGCGCGGGCCAGCGAGACGAGCTGGCGCTGCCCGGCCGACAGATTCCGGCCGCGTTCCTCGACCCGGTGCGCAAACCCCTCGGGCAGCGTGGCGATCATCCCGATCGCGCCCACCGCCCGGGCGGCCGCCTCCACCTGCGCGTCCGATGCCTCCGGCCGCCCGTAGGCGATGTTGTCGCGCACCGTCCCGGTAAACAGGTGCGCCTCCTGGGGCACCACCCCCAGTCGCCGGCGATACTCCGGCAGGTCGAATGCCCGCACGTCGGTGCCGTCCACCCGCACGGCGCCCGCGGTGACGTCGTAGAACCGGGCGATCAGCTTGACCAGGGTGGACTTTCCGGCCCCGGTCGCGCCCACCACGGCGACGGTGTGCCCGGGTGGGAATGCCACCGTCACCGCGTCCAGCGCCGGCGCGTCCTGGTCGGCGGTGGGGTAGCGGAACGAGACCTGATCGGCCGACACCTCACCACGCAGCGGCGGCACCGGCAGCGGGTCCGCCGCGGCCGGTGTGGAGGTCGGGGTGGCCAGCAACTGGCCGATTCGGCGCAGCCCGACCGCCGCCTGCTGATAGCCGTCGAACACCTGGGACAGCTGCTGGATCGGGGTGAAGAACGAGTCAAGGTACAGCACGAAGGCCAGCAGCGTCCCGGCGGTGAGCGCCCCGGCCGCCACCCGGTGCGCGCCGACCCCGAGCACCACGGCGGCGACCACGTCGGCGACCAGCGCAATGCCCGGAAAATACAACGATATTGCTGTCTGCGCCCGCATTCTCGATCGACGATAGGCATCGCTGCGGGCAGCGAACGCAGTGGCGTTGGCATGTTGGCGGCCCAGCGCCTGAGAGACCCGCAGGCCCGCCACGTTCTCCTGCAGGTCGGCGTTGACGATCGACACCTTCTCCCGTGCGTCGGTGTAGGCCCGGGAGGCGAACCGGCGGAATGCCACGGTCGCGACCAGCACCACCGGCAATGCGGCCAGCGCCAGCAGCGCCAGCGACGCGTTCATCACCAGCAACACGATCGCGATGCCGCAGAATGTGGCCAGCGACACCACGAACGTCACCAGCCCGGTCTGCAGGAACGAGGACAGTGCGTCCACGTCGGTGGTCATCCTGGTCATGATGCGACCGGCCATCTCGCGCTCGTAGTAGTCCAACCCGAGATGCTGCAGCTGGGTGAACTCCCGCAGCCGCAACCGGTACAGGGTGGATTCGCCGGCCCGGCCGGCGGCGATCGCCTGGGTGTGCGCGACGAGGTAGTCGGCGCCGGTGATGGCCAGGGCCACCGCCGAGACGGCCCACACCACGCCGAGCGCGCCCGCGCTGACACCGTGATCCACGCCGGTCTTGATCAGGGTGGGCAGGGCCAGCCCGGCCACCGTGTCCAGGCACACCATCAACAGGGCCACCAGCAGCAGGCCACGGGCCGGACGCAGCGCCCAGCGCAGCGAGAACGGAGCCCGGGGCGGCGATCCGGGCCTGCCCGACCGGGTGCCGGATGCCCGCAGGCCGGTCGCCGGGTCGGTGGCGCCGTCGTCCGCACCGCGCACCGGGGTGTCGGTGGCCGGCGGCAGCGCGTCGACCCGGGCCAGCAATTCGGGGGTGGCGGGCATCGCGCCCATCAGGCCGCTGGTGTGCCCTCCGCCGCCGCCCCGGCCCTGGGTTCGGGTGGCCGCACCGACCTGGTGAATCTGCCGCCCGCCCGGCCGTGCGTCCGGCCACAGCGAGGGGGTGATCTGCAGGTCTGTGCCGGCGCGGTGGCCTTCGGTCCGAGCGGGGCCGGAAGGCGTGGTACCGCTGGAACTCTCGTCACCGCTGCCGGCCCTGCTGGCGGATTTCTCGTCGCCGCTGGACGTGTCGTCACCGCCGGGCACCGCCGGCTCGGCGGCGAGTTCGCCGCCCAGCAGATGGACGTAGGCGGGACAGCGCGCCACGAGTTCGTCGTGGGTGCCGATATCGGTGACGGATCCGTCGGCCATCACCGCGATCCGGTCGGCCAACTCGAGCGTGGAGCGGCGGTGGGCGATCAGGATGGTGGTCCGATCCGCCGTCACCGCCCGCAACGTGGCATGGATGGCGGCCTCGGTGGCCGGATCCACCGCGCTGGTCGCGTCGTCCAGGATCAGCACCCGCGGGTCGGTCAGCAGGGCGCGGGCCAGCGCCAGCCGCTGACGTTGACCGCCGGAGAGGGTCAGGCCGCGCTCGCCGATCATGGTGTCGTAGCCCTCAGGCAGCGCCCGGATGAACTCGTCGGCCTCGGCGGCCTGGGCCGCGGCGATCACCTCCGCCCGGGTCGCGTTCGGTCGTCCGTAGCCGATGTTCGCCGCGATGGTGTCAGAGAACAGGAACGCCTCCTCGAAGACCACTCCCACGGCGCGGCGCAGTTCGCCCAGCGCGAGCTGCCGGACGTCGACGCCGCCGACCTGCACCACGCCGGCCTGCGGGTCGTAGAAGCGGGGTAGTAGCAGCGAGACGGTCGACTTGCCGGACCCGATGCTGCCGACCACGGCGACGGTTTCGCCGGCGGCCAGTTCCAGGTCGAAGTCGTCCAGCACCGGCTCGTCGGCCAGGTAGCCGAACCGGACCCCGGCCAGCCGGACCGGCACCGGTCCGGTGGGCAGCGGGCGTGGGTGCGGTGGGTCGACGATCTCGGCGCGTGAGTCGATGATCTCCAGCACCCGCTCCACCGACGCTCTGGCCTGCTGACCCAGCACCAACAGCATGGACAGCGTCCGGGTCGGCGCCACCAGCTGGGCCACATACAGCGAGAAGGCCAGGAAGGTGCCCAGGCTGATGGTGCCGCGCAGCGCCAGGTATCCGCCGAGCGCCAGCACTCCCACCTGCCCGAGGGACGTCATCGCCGATAGGCCAGGGGTCAGCCGGGCGGCGTACCGCACGGCGCGCATCCGATTCGCGTACAGCTCCCGGGCGGCGGCGCGCAGCCGGCCGATTTCCCGTCGTTCCTGGCCGAATCCCTTCACGACCCGGACCCCGGTGACGTTCTCCTCGACGATCTCGGCGACCCCCGCGGCCGACTGGGATGCCGCCCAGGTGGCGGGGAACAGGGTGGTCCGGGTGGCGCGGGTCAGCAGCGCGACGCCCGGCACCACCAGCAGCGCGACCAGGGTCAGTAGCGGGGAAAGCCACAGCATCAGCACCAGCGAGGCCACGAACAACACGATTTGGCCGGTCGCCAGCGGCACCATCGCCAGGACGCCCTGCACCATCTGCAGGTCGGTGGTGGCGCGGGAGACCACCTGGCCGGTGCGCAGCTTGTCCTGCCCGGCGCCGTCCAGCCGTTGCAGGGAGCCGAACACATCGGTGCGCAGGTCGTGCTGCACGTCCAGCGAGAGCCGACCGCCCGACCAGCGGCGGACGAAGGAGCATCCGAACCGCACCAGCGCCAGCGCGATGAGGCCGGTGATGATCCAGCCGATCCCGGCGGTGCGGCCGGCCGTGGCGTCATCGATGGCGACCCGGGTCAGCAGCGGGGTGAGCGCCCCGAGTCCGGTGCCCAGGACGGCGCCGCAGACGGCGGTGATGGTGATCCCACGGTGCCGCCAGCAGTAACCGAGCAGGCGGCGCAACCAGCCGGACGCTGCGGGCGTGCGACCGCTCTTCGGGTGTGGCGGGGTCGCCGGGGCGTGATCCGGCCGGGCCTGTCCGGTTGCCTCGGGGGTTGCCTCGGGGGATGCTGCCACGTCCAGCCACGCTAGTCACCGGGCCCGACACTCGTCGTCCGGCCGGGTGGGCGCGGCGCCGGGATTCGATGCCGGGGCTCGGTGCCGCACCGCGGCGGCCCGGTGCTCCGGGTGTTGCGAGTCCGGTGCTCTTGATGTTGTGCCGCCGGTCCGCCGGGTGTTGCGAGCGGGGTGCTCTTGATGCTGCGCAGCCGGCGCTCCGGGTGTTTAGAGCACGGGATGGCCGACGGCCTGCACCGATTGCGTCAGGTGGCCGGCGCCGAACAGCGCGCCGAAGGTGATGTCCGCCGAGCCGCTGCAGGTCAGCTGAACCGACTCGGCCAGCACGACGGCGTCGACCCGCACCTGCGGATTCCGCTCGGCGAGGTAGTCCCGGGCGGCTTGCGCCGCGGGGCCTGGGGTTGCGCCCGGATCGGGGGCTCCCAGGTAGTAGCCGGCCCGGTCGGCGTCCGCGGCCGCCGCGGCAGCGCCGTCGCAGGCGTTCTGTAGGTCCTGCCGGGCCAGGAAGGCGGAGGTCGCCGCCGTGACGCCGGCGCCGAGCAGGAGCAGGCACGCCACCATGCCGACCACCAGCGGGGTAATCGAGCCGTGGTCAGGCGTCGAGCCCGCGCCGATACATCTCCGGGGGCGTGAGAGTGCTGGCGTCGTCACCGCCCCCCGTCACCGATCGCGCCGCCGGGTCCGTCATCCCGGCGACATCGTCACCAATGGCCGAGCACCGAGTGCCAGAACGTCCCGAGCGTCGCCCACAACGCGAGTCCGAGAACCAGACCTACGATCCCCAGGATCAGCCCGGCCTGGGCGGCGCCCTTGTTGGTGGCGGCGCCCTGGTTGGCGCGGGACACCCCGACCCCGCCGAAGATGATCGCCAGCGCATTGAGGATCCAGCCAATCCACAGCGCCCAGCAGAACACCAGGCCGATGATGCCCAGCACCAGACCGGCGGTTCCCATGCCGTTGCGGGGCTGCGGGTAGCCGTAACCGGCGGGGTAGCCGTAACCGGGTGGCGGCTGGTACGGCGGCCCCGGCGGCGGTTGATACGGCGTTCCTGGCGGCACGGCCTGATAGCCGGAGTCTCCTGGGTAGCTACCCCGTGCGGTCGGATCGGGCTGACCGCCGGTCGGTGGGTAGCCGGAGGGATACTCGGCCTCGCCGTAAGGTCCGGAGGTCACGGTGTGCTCCTCGCGCTGGTTCGGCTGGTCTGCGGACCGAGCATAGCCGCACCTGCGGGTCGGGTTCGGGCGATTCGGCCCACGATGGGGATAACCGGCTGCTCGCTTCGGTGGAAGAGTTCGGGCCGGGCGGATCTGGTGAAAAGGGGTGTGCCGTGCGAGAGCGGACCGCGGTCGTCGTCGGGGCGGGGCACAACGGCCTGGTGGCCGCCATCCTCGCTGCACAGGCGGGATGGTCGGTGACGGTGCTCGAACGAGCCGACCATCCCGGCGGCGCGACCGTCGGGGCTGCGGTGTTCGAGGGTCACCCGATACGGCTGTCGCAGTACTCCTATCTGGTGTCGCTGTTCCCCGCGGACCTGATCGACCGGCTGGGCATCAAGCTGCCGCTGGCTCCCCGGTCGGTGGCGTCCTACACGCCGGTGCACCGCGGCGGCGTGCCGCGGGGGCTGTTGGTGGAACGCGAACCCGGGCCGGCGACTCGGGAATCGTTCCGGGCGCTCACCGGATCAGACGCGGAATTCGATTCCTGGCAGCGGTTCTACGCCGAGTTGCGGGCGATGGCTCAGGCGGTCGCTCCGCTATTGACGGGCCCGCTGCGCAGCAGGTCGGAGGTGCGTGCGGCGGTCATCGCGGCGGCGGGCGAGCAGATCTGGCGGGACGTCGTCGAGGAGCCGATCGGCCAGGCGATCGCTCGACGGTTCGCCGACGACACGGTGCGCGGGGTGGTGGCCACCGACGCGCTGATCGGCACCCACGCCTCGCTGTTCGACGGCTCCCTGCTGGCCAACCGGTGCTTCCTGTACCACCTGGTCGGCCGCGGAACCGGGGAGTGGCTGGTGCCGGTGGGTGGCATGGGCTCGCTGGCCGATGGCCTGGTGACGCGGGCCTTAGAGCTGGGAGTGCAGATCCGGTGCGGCACCGAGGTGTGGCGCGCCGAGGAGGACGCGGCCGGGGTCACGGTGGAGTACCGCGGCGGCGACGGCATCGGCGAGCGGCGCGCGGAGGTGCTGCTGGCGGCGGTCGCCCCGGCCACGGTCGAGACGTGGCTGGGCCGGGCGGCGGCTCCGCCGGAGGGGGCGCAGCTCAAGGTGAACATGCTGTTGTCCCGGTTGCCGTGGCTCGCAAGCGGGGACGACCCGGCGGTCGTGTTCGCCGGAACCACCCATCTGGCAGAGGGTTTCGATGAGTTGCAGCGGGCGTTCGCCGAGTCCGCCGCAGGCCGGCTGCCCGATCCGCTGCCCTGCGAGATCTACTGCCACTCACTGGCCGACCCGTCGATCATGGCCGGCCGGCCCGGGCACACCCTGACGCTGTTCGCCCTGCACACTCCGGCGTCGCTGTTCCGGGCAGACCCGGAGGCGGCACGGCAGGCCGCGCTGACCGGCGCGCTGGCGTCCTTGCAGCGCCAGCTGGCGGAGCCGCTGGAAGGTTGTCTGGCGCTGGATGCGCACGGCCGGCCGTGCGTGCAGGCGGCGAGCCCGCTGGACCTCCAGGAGTCGGTGGGCATGCCTGGCGGGCACATCTTCCACGGCGACCTGGCTTGGCCGTGGCGTGCCGACGACGAGGCCGCCGACACCCCGGCCCAGCGGTACGGCGTCGAGGTTGCCGGATGCGAGCGGATCCTGTTGGCCGGCGCGGGAACTCGCCGCGGAGGTGGCGTGTCAGGCTTGGGCGGGCTGGCAGCGGTGCAGGCACTCGGCGCGGGCGACGCGGGCCGGGCGTCGTGGCGAGGAATCCGGCGATGACGGGACTGTCGGGGAGTTAGCCCGGCGGCCGTCCCGCGGGCACCGCGGCCGACCGCAGCCGCCAGCCCACCAGCGCCAGATCGATGGCCGTGCGTCGCTCCCGGGAGGTCAGATCCAACCCGCCGAGCAGTGCGGACATGGTGCTCAGCCGTTGATACAGGGTCTGCCGCCGGATGCCCAGCGCCCGGGCGGTGGCCGCCTTGGACAGCCCGCACGCCAGCAGGGTGTCCAAGGTGCGCACCAGTTCTCGGCCGCGGGATGCGTCGTGGTCCAGTAGCGGGCCCAGCTGCTCCCGGACGAACGCTGCCAGCTCCGGGTCGGCTGCGAACCGGCCCAGCAACCGGTGCACCCCGAGGTCGGAGGACAGCAGCACCCGCATCCCGCTGCGTAGCCGGCGGGCCAGCACGCTGGCCTCGCGGGCGGTGCGCAGCGAACCGGCCAGCGACGCGATGTCGCCGACCAGCGGGCCGCCGGTGACCGCCGTCGCCCGGCCGCCCGGAACGGTGGCGTCGACCCGATCCGCCAGAATGCCGAGCATCTCCCGGAGATCCTCGGCATCGGTGCATGCCGCCACCAGGTAGCTGCCATCCAGCTCGGCCACCAGCGCCGCGCCCAGAACCTGCTCGACGGCCTCCGCGATCACCGCGGGTGGGGGTTGGCCCGGGTCGACCGCCAGACAAATGCCGATGGCCCGCTGACCAGGCCGGATGGCCACCCCCAGCGCGGCGGCTCGCCCGACCAGCTCATCGGCGGAGGAGTACTGCCGGCCGAAGATGTCCCGCAGCAACCGAGCGCCGGCCCGCCGACGGCCGATGCCCTGGCCGGCCGCCGCCCCCGCCCGGCCCAGTTCCAGGGCCACGGCCATGGCGCCCTGGTCGGCCACCTGAGCGCGCAGCGGGGTACTCGCTCCGGCGACCACCAGACGACCCCATGCCCTGCCAAAGACCTCGACCGCCGCTCCCGGCGCGTCGGCCGGGTCGCCGCCCGGCGCGCCGGGTTCCGCCGGCTGGTGCCGCCCGTCGGAGGTGGCCACCACGTGTCCGTCCTCGCCGTGCAACCGCACCGGGCAGTCCGTGAGTTCGGCCATCGCCCGCAACAGCGCGATCAGCCCAGCGCCGGACAGCAGGACCGGGTTCAGTGCGGCCCCGATCCGTGCCGTCCGACGCAGCCGGGCTACCTCGTCGGACAGCAGCAGCGCGTGCACGGTCTCCGTCACCTCGATGAAGGGCACGATGCCGTGCAGCGCGATCAGCGGGAGCCCCGCCTCTCGGGCCGCCTCGACCAGCGGCTCCGGGGCATTGGTGAAGGTGCGCCCGAGTTCGAGAACGAGCGCGGCGACGGATCTTTCGGCCAACCCGACGGCGTAGGCGCGCAACGCGGCCGGGCCCCGGCCGACCAGCCCCAGTCCAGTGGTGAGCAGCACCTCGCCGCCCTTGAGCAGGGGGGAGATGTCGTAGATCTCGCTGGTGTGCACCCAGCGCACGCCGCGGCGATCCAGTGCAGCGCCGGCGAGCACCTCTGGCCGGCCGCGCCGCAACACCGGGAGCCGGAGCATGGCAGCGACCGTCAGCGCGTCCGCGGTCTCGGTCGGGCTCGCACCGGCGATGCTCATCGTCACGGAGGGAGACTACCTGTCCATTATCAAGCCACAAATAGCGAACAGATTGTCCCTGTACAGGGGCGGCGCCGTCGGGGTTGCATGGCCAGACACCGGCCCCCGCCGCCGGGCCCGCCGGCCCGCGAAACCCGGGCCACCGGCCCGAGAGAGGTCACACCATGCGAACCGGTTCTGCCAGACTGACTCGTCACCGCCACCCCCGCTGGGGTCGCGTCGCCGCCGTGTCGGCGGCCGTCGTCGCCGCCCTGACGCTTGCCGCCTGCGGCGGAAACACCGGTGCCGCCGGCCAGTCCTCCACCCCGCAAGGAGCCGGGTCGACCGCCCCGTCCGGTGACTCCGGTGCCCCCGGATCGTCCGACGCCTCGGGCACCGAGAAGCCCCTGGTGTACGGGGTTTTCGCCACCCCGCTGGAAGAGCCCTGGGATGGCGCGGTGCACCAGGCGCTGCAGGCCGCCGCGGACGCCGGCGAGATCGTCTACAAGCACACCGACAACAACGACTCCGACGACAAGATGACCCGCACCCTCACCGACCTGCTGACCAACCAGAAGCCGGCCATCGTCGTGGGTGACGCGTTCTCCTCCGAGGACGCGATCCGGGCGGTCGCCAAGAACTATCCGGACGTGCAGTTCGCGTTCGGCTCCGGGAACCCGCCCGTCGACCCGAACTTCTCCACCTTCGACAACTGGCTGCAGGATCCGGCCTACCTGGCCGGCATGCTGGCCGGTGGCGTGACCAAGTCGAATACCATCGGCGTGGTAGCCGCGATGCCGATTCCGGAGGTCAACCGAATCGTCAACGCCTTCATCAAGGGCGTGGCCGAGACCAACGACAAGGCGACCGTCAAGGTCACCTTCATCAACTCCTTCTTCGACCCGACCACGGCCAAGCAGGCGGCGCTGGCCCAGGTCGCGCAGGGCGCCGATGTGCTGTTCGCCGAGCGGGACGGGGTGATCGAGGCCGCGAAGGAGAAGAACCTGCCGGTGATCGGCATGATGGTCGACCAGCGCTCCGAGGCGCCGAAGAACGTGATGACGTCCCTGGTGTGGAATATGCGCCCCACCGTCGAGGAGATCATCAAGGAGTACAAGGCCGGCACCCTGCACTCCCAGGACCTGGGCCAGTTCTCGTTCATGAAGAACGGAGGTTCCTCGCTGGCGCCGATCAACACCGACATTCCCGGCGGCATTCCGCAGGAGCTGATCGACAAGGTCACCGCCCAGCAGAAGCAGATCATGGACGGATCGTTCACCACCCCGGTCGACGAGAAGGCCCCCGCCGGGTCGACCACCGTCGGCGGCTGAGGCGCTCTCATGACAGCCCGGACGTCCGGCGCGCAGCCGCCGCCGGACGCCCGACTGCTGGCCATGGCGCACTCGCCGGACGTGGCCGATCGGTTACGAGCCTGCGCCGGGCTGGCCGGCGTCGACGCCGCCTGGGCGGTCGCTGCGCTGCGCGAGTTGCTCTACGACGCACACGATCTGGCCCCGATGAGAGAGGCGGCGCGGGCGTTGTTGGAGCGCGGCGACCAGGGGTGGGATTGGGTGCTGGAGGCGGTGTGGCGTTCGGGTGGACCGGCCGAGGCGCACACCCTGGCCGCGCCCATCACCGATCGCCTCTCCGACGGGCGGGACGCCGAGGCGCGACTGCAGGAGCGGGCCACCCGGTCTGCGTCACCGGCGGCACGACGAGGGGCGATGGAGGTCCAGATGATCTTAGGAATCCGCCCGATGGAATACATCAGGGACGAGGACGAGCAATGACGGCAGCGAGTCCCGAGGCGGTGCCGCTGGTACGGCTGCGCGGGATCGAGAAGTCCTTCGGCGACCTGCGGGTCAGCGACGGGGTCGACCTGGATCTGCTGCCCGGTGAGGTGCACGCGCTGCTCGGTGAGAACGGCGCTGGCAAGACCACCCTGATGCGCATCCTGTACGGGCTGACCAGTCCCGACGGCGGCGCGATCGAGATCGACGGCACGCCAACGGCCATCTCCTCTCCGTCCGATGCCATCGCGGCGGGCATCGGGATGGTGACGCAGCATTTCTCGCTGGTCGGCCGGATGACGGTGACGGAGAACCTGCTGCTGTCCCGTGCGGGCTGGGGGCGGCTGGATCGCCGGGCCGGTCGTGCAGCGGTGGCCGACGCTTCCGCCCGGCTGGGGGTGCGGGTGGACCCCGACGCGCGCGTGGAGCGGCTGTCCGTCGGCGAGCAACAGCGGGTGGAGATCCTCAAGGCGCTCTCCCGGGACTGCCGGGTGCTGATCCTGGACGAGCCCACGGCGGTGTTGGTGCCGCAGGACGTGGAGGCGCTGTTTGCCTCGATTCGGCACCTGACGGCGCAAGGCATGGGGGTGCTGTTCATCTCGCACAAGCTCGGCGAGGTGTCCCGGATCAGCGATCGGGTGTCGGTACTGCGACGCGGCCGGATCATCGACACGGTGCCGACGGCGGGGGCATCGCCGGCGCGGCTGGCCGAGATGATGGTGGGCCGGCCGACTGTGGGGGTGCGCCGGGCCGATCGGGCCGCGCCGGAGGACGCGGGTCCGTTGGCGGCGGTGACGGATTCCCAGGCGGGGGCGGATATCGAGGCGGTGAGTGATCGCCAAGCGGCGACGGACGGGGCGGTGGTTGCGGACGGCGCTGTCGTTGCGGACGGCGCGATGGCGGCGGATTCCCGGGCAGTGGGGCCGGCGCCGGCCCGAGCCGGTGCCGTGCTCACGATCCGCGAGCTACGCCTTCGCGGCCGCGGCAAGGACGTGCTGGCCGGCATTGACCTGACCGTCGCCGCGGGCGAGATCGTAGGACTGGCCGGCGTTTCCGGCAATGGGCAGACCGAGCTGGTGCAGGTGCTCTGCGGTCTGACCCGTCCGACGTCGGGCACCGTGGCCGTCAACGGGGTGGACGTCACCGGCGCCGACCCCGAGCGGGTCATCGCGGCCGGGCTGGGCCGCATCACCGAAGACAGGCACGCCAGCGTGGTCGGCAAGCTGTCGGTAGCGCAGAACCTGGTGCTGGAGGATCTGCCCCGATTTCGCCGCGGGTTCCTGCTGGATCGCAAGGCGATCCGGGCGCACGCCGAGCACCTGATCGACCAGTTCTCCATCAAGGCGCAGCCCGACGACCCGATCGGCACGCTGTCCGGGGGCAACATGCAAAAGGTGCTGCTGGCCCGCACCCTGGCACGGGATCCGGTGGCGCTGGTGGCGTCCCAGCCCACCCGCGGGCTGGATGTGGGGGCGACCGAATTCGTGCACACCCAGCTGTTGGCGCGCCGTGCGGCGGGCGCCGGGGTGCTGCTGATCAGCGAGGATCTGCAGGAGCTGCTCGCGCTCGCCGACCGAATCGTGGTCATCTACGAGGGCACGCTGGTCGGCCAGCTGCCGGCCGCGGACGCCGATCCGGAGCAGCTGGGCCTGCTGATGGCCGGCCAGACCGGGGCGGCGGCATGAGACCCCCCGCATCAACTGGCGCGATCGCCCGGGCCTACCCGGCTCGCCGCCGAGCCCGTCACGCTGGGCGGACGCTGGCGCCGTTCCGGGGTCGGCTGGTGCTCGAACGGTTCCTCGGGCGGGGGCTCGGGTCCAGCGGACGGCGGGTGTCGCGATGAGTCTCCGCTTGGTGTTGCGCGGCCGCGAACCCCGCTGGCTCGCCCCGCTGCTGGTGATCGTCGCCGTCGTCATCGTCTACCTGCTGACCGCCGGACCGATCCGGGGCGCCGGTGCCAACCCGCAGGCCGCCTACCAGCGCTACGTGCTGACCCCGCTGACCGGGACGGCGTCCCTCACCGAGGTGGTGCTGGCCGCCATCCCGATCCTGTTCACCGGCCTGGCGGTCGCCGTGGCGTTCCGGGCCGGATACTGGAACATCGGCGCCGAGGGGCAGTTCCTGGCCGGGGCGATCGGCGCCACGGTGGCCGGGCTGTACTTGCCGGATCTGCCCGGGCCGCTGGCACTTCCGCTCGCTCTGTTGATCGGTGCGCTGGCCGGCGTCGCGTGGTCGGTGATCCCGGCGCTGCTGCGGGTGCGGTTCGGGATCGACGAGGTGGTGACGACGCTGCTGCTCAACCCGGTGGCGCTGCTGCTGGTGCAGGGCCTGCTGAACGGTCCGTGGCGCGGCAGCAACGGGTTCCCGGTATCCGACGAACTGGGAGCCGGCTACCGGATGCCGATGGTGATCCCCGGCTCCCGGGTCCACCTGGGCATCGTGATCGCCGCCGTGCTGGCCGTCGTCATCTGGATCGTCATGTCCCGCACCGCGACCGGGCTGCGGGTGCGGGCGGTGGGGCTCTCGCCGGAGGCGGCGCGATTCTCCGGAATAGGGGTGCGACGCACCCTGCTGCGGGCCGCGCTGGTCTCCGGTGCGATCGCCGGGCTGGGCGGCGCCGACCAGGTCCTCGGGGTGGGACACAAACTGTCCCAGGAGGTGTCCTCCAGCTACGGGTACACCGGCATCGTGGTGGCCACCCTGGGAGCGCTGTCCGCCGGGGGTGTGGTGCTGGTGGCGCTGCTGCTTGGCGACATTACTGTCGGCGCGCAGAACGCGTCGCTGGTGCTGCAACTGCCGCCGCAGATGGGCGAGATCGTGTCGTCGCTGCTGATGCTCGCCGTGGTCAGCCTGCTGGTGCTGCGCCGATACAAGGTCTCGTGGCGTCGGGTGACGGCCCGAAGTCCCGGCTCCGGCTCCGGCCCTGGTTCCGGTCCCGTCGCCGAATCGACTACCCAGGGACGCGATCTGGCGCGTTCTCAGGTGGTCGACTCGGGAGAGGCAGGCACGCGATGAACATCGCCTACCTGGCCCTGGTGACGGCCATGCTCACCACCGCGACGCCGCTAATCCTGGGCGCGCTGGGTGAGGTGATCACCGAACGCGCCGGCATCCTGAACCTGGGCATCGAGGGCACCATGTACGCGGGGGCCTTCACCGGATTCCTCGGTGCGGAACTGTTCGGCTCACCCTGGTGGGGGCTGCTGGTCGCCGTCGTGGTGGGAGTGCTCGCCGGGTTGCTGATGGGTTTGCTCACCGTCACCCTCGGTGTCAACCAGCACGTCGCCGGCATCGGCACCACACTGCTGCTGATCGCCACATGCGATTTCTCCAGTCGGCTGCGCTACGGCGGCGGGCAGTTGCCGCAGATCCCCAAGTTTGGCCAGTTGTTGCCCGATGTTCCGGTCGCCAGCCAGTACCTGCTGACCTATCTGGCGTTCCTGATCGTGGTGCCCGCCGTGTGGGTGCTGTTGCGCTCCACCGGGTTCGGGCTGCGGCTGCGCGCGGTGGGAGAGAACCCCGAGGCCGCCGACGCCGCCGGGGTCAGCGTGGCCCGCACCCGGTACGCGGCGCTGGCGGTTGGCGGCGCACTGATGGCGGTTGGCGGCGCGTTCCTGTCGCTGGCCATGCTCGGCTCGTTCACGTTGAACATCACCAATGGCCGCGGTTGGGTGTGCATCGCGTTGGTGATCTTTGCCCGTTGGCGGGTACTGCCCGCGGTGCTGGGTGGCCTGCTGTTCGCCGCGGTCGACGCGCTTCAGTTGCAGTTGGTGGTCACGCCGCAGTTCGCATCCGTGCCCCGCGAGGTGATGATCGCGCTGCCGTACCTGGTGGTGATCCTGGCGCTGGCGCTGTCCGGCCGTAACCTGCGCTACCCCGGCGCGTACGTGCAGCCGTACCGGCGAACGTAACGCCGCTCGGTCGCCGGCTCGGCCCGCGCAGCGCCCCGACCCGACTCCCTCCCATCCGACACCGATCCGCACCATACGGAGTACAGATGAGCATCCTGACCGACACCGACCGGGAACTGCTGGACGCCGCGCTCGCCGCCGCGCGCGCCAGTCGCGCGGAAGGCGGGATCCCGATCGGCGCCACGCTCGCCGTGGACGGCGAGATCCTGGCCACCGGCTACAACAAGCGAGTGCAGCGCTCCAGCGCGACGCGGCACGGTGAGACCGACTGCCTGGAGAACGCGGGTCGGCTGCCCGCCAGCGTGTACGCGAAATCCACCATGGTCACGACACTCTCGCCATGCGACATGTGCACCGGCGCCATCCTGCTGTACAAGATCCCACGGGTGATCGTGGGCGAGAACCGCACGTTCTACGGCGGGGAGGATCTGCTGCGCTCCCGCGGGGTCGAGGTGATCGTGGTCGACGACGCGGACTGCATCGCGCTGATGACGGAGTTCATCGCCGCGGAGCCCGCGCTGTGGAACGAGGACATCGGCGTCTGACCGGCCCGGACGTGCCAGGTAGCCCCCAGGTAGCCCTGTGTAGCCCCGCAGCTAGCCCCAGGTAGTCGGCCGCGGCGCGAGGCAGCCCGACGTCGGGCCGCGCGGATGCTGCTGTTTTTCGACGGTGGGATCCGACCAAGATCATCTCGACCTGCGGAAACGCCGGCGAGCGCGAATCGAGCCGTCGGTTTCCGGCAGATTCGCTCAGATGTCGAATGAGCGCAGCCACAGCGCCGCGTACCGGGCGGCGTCCACGGCCAACGCGACATCCACGGCGGTGACGGGGCCCTCGTGCGGATCGGCCGCCCGGTCGCCCGACCACTCACGCCGGTCGACGATCGTCTGCCCCCGGGCGTAGCCGGCGCCGACGTCCACCCGCACCGGGAACCGAGTGGTCGATAGACCCGCCGGGTCGATCACGGCACAGACCGCTCCGGCGTCCCCGATGGTTACTGCCTGGGCGTCCAGCAGTGCGCGCTGCGCATCGATCAGGTTGCCTGCCAATTGCGCAGCCGGATCGGGCTGCTCGCGCAACCGGGCGGCGTCGTCGCCGTCCACCGTCACCGCGCCGAACACGTCCAGCCCGTACATCGTCACCGGGATATCCAGTTCGCCGCATGCGGCCAGCACCATCGCCGCGGCCTCCGGGTCGTGCCAGACGTTGAACTCCGCGACCGCCGTCGCGTTGCCCGGCCCGGCCGACCCGCCCATGAACACGATCCGCTCGAGCCCGGCGGCCACCTCCGGATGGGCGCGCAACAACAGGGCGATGTTGGTCAGCGGCGCCAGCGGCACCAGGGTGATCCGTTCGCCGGTCGCCACGGCCGCCAGCAACTCGCGGCGCAGCAGTGCCACTGCGTGCAGGGTCGACGCTCGGCGGTCGCTGGGTCGGGAGAAGCCGCCCAGCCCGTCGGCGCCATGCACATGCTCGGCGTGCCGTGGCGGTGCCAGCAGCGGTCGCGCCGCCCCGCGGGCGACCGGCACCTCTCCGGCACCGGCGGCGTCCAGCACGTACAGCGTGTTGGCCAGCACCTTGTCCACGGGGGCGTTGCCCGCGACGCACGTCACCGCCCGCAGGTCCACCTCCGGATGCCGAGCGGCCAGCATCAACGCGAACGTATCGTCGATACCGGTGTCGACGTCCAGGATCAGCGGGATCGGCATGACGGGAATCGTAGGGTGACGCCCGGCCCGATGGGGCGCACCGGGTGCTTCGGCCGGATAGGCCGTTGCGGGCGATGGGCCGATCAGAGTTGCTGCATCGCCTCGGCCAGCTCGCGACGCATCTGCTGGCGCACCTGCCAGCGACGCAACAGGATCACCAGCACGGGCAGGGCCAGCGCCACCGGGATCATGAACCAGTACCACGGCGGAGTGAAGATCAGCACGATGCCGAACGCCGAGAAGGCGGCCATGATGCCGACGACCAGGACGTAGGTGGAGGCGGGAGCGGTGGTGGACACCTGTCCAGGGTGCCACCGGGCGGATCCCGCTGCAGGACCGGTAGGCTACCGGTCGGTAACTTGGCGCACGTCGGCTCCGGTCACCGGTGCGGGATCGGCGGGCGGCGGTTCGGTGCTATCGGTATCCGCTCGGCTGGATCGTGGCCACCGTCACGTACCCGGCCCGAGACGCGAGCCGACCGGCACGCGATACTGACTGGACGATTCACCGGACCGGCAAGATTGTCGAAGGGGAGGCTGAGGGCGAGCCATGGATGTCGCGGTTTTGGTCAAGCAGGTGCCGGACACCTACTCCGAGCGGAAGCTGCGGGAGGGCGATCACCGGCTGGACCGGGATGCCGCGGATGCGGTGATCGACGAGATCGACTCGCGTGGGGTGGAGATCGCCCTGCAGCTCACCGAGGCCGGCGGTGGTGAGGTGACGGTGGTCACCATGGGGCCGGAGCGGGCGACCGAGACGCTGCGCAAGGCGCTGGCCATGGGCGCGCACAAGGCGGTGCACATCGTGGACGATGGCCTGGCCGGGTCGGATGCGCTGGGCACGTCGGCGGCGCTGGCCGCGGCGCTGCGCACGCTGAGCTTCGACCTGCTGATCGCCGGCAACGAGGCGACCGACGGACGCACCGGGTCGATCCCGTCGATGCTGGCCGAACGGCTGGACCTGCCGGCGGTGACCCAGGTGCAGAAGCTGTCGGTGGAGGGCGGCGAGGTCCGTGCGGAGCGGGCGGACGAGACCGGGTACAGCGAGGTGACGGCGCCGCTGCCAGCGGTGGTATCGGTGACGGAGAAGTTGACCGAGCCTCGCTATCCGAACTTCAAGGGCATCATGGCGGCCAAGTCCAAGCCGGTGACCACGTTGACACTGGCCGATCTGGGTATCTCGGTCGAGTCGGCGTGCGTGGTGGTGGATGCGCAGCCGCGACCGCCGAAGTCGGCGGGGGAGAAGGTCGCCGACGACGGCACCGGCGGGCAGCAGGTCGCCGAGTTCCTGGCCGCGCAGCGGCTGATCTGAGTCCTGGTCCCGGAAACGGTTGATTCTGCTCGATTTCGACGCGAGGCGGTTGATGTGAATCCCGCCCCGTTCCCGACGTGAGGAAGGCACACGCAATGTCTGAGGTTCTGGTTCTGGTCGAGTACACCGATGCGGGGCTGCGGAAGGTGACTGGCGAATTGCTGGCCGCCGCGGCCCGGATCGGCGCTCCGTCGGCGGTGGTGGTCGGGGCGCCGGGCACCGCGGCGCGGTTGCAGGCTGGCCTGGCGGCCGCCGGCGCCGCGAAGATCTACGCGGCGGAGTCGGATGCCGCGGCGGCGCTGGTGACGGTGCCGGCGGTGCAGGCGCTCGCGGCTGCGGCGGCTGCCGGTTCGCCGGCGGCGATCCTGGTGGCGTCGTCGGTGGAGGGCAGGGAGGTGGCCGGCCGGTTGGCGGTCCGGCTGGATTCCGGCCTGATCGCCGATGCGGTTGACGTGACGGTCGACGGCACTGATGTTGTTGCTACCCAGTCGATCTTCGGCGGTGCATATACGGTCCGGTCCAGGGTCGCCAAGGGCACCCCGATCGTCGCGGTGCGCCCCAATTCGATCGACGGCGCTGCCGAGGCGGGCGCCGGTGAGATCGTGCCGGTGGAGCTGTCGCTGGATGGGGTGAAGGCGGCCACGGTGGTGGCCTCGCACCCGGAGCCGGCCGGGGACCGGCCGGAACTGTCGGCGGCGTCGATTGTGGTCTCCGGTGGCCGTGGCGTTGGCTCGGCGGAGAACTTCGCGGTGGTCGAGGCGCTGGCCGACGCGCTGGGCGGCGCAGTGGGTGCGTCCCGGGCGGCGGTAGACTCCGGGTACTATCCGCACCAGTTCCAGGTGGGCCAGACCGGGACGACGGTGTCGCCGCAGCTGTACGTGGCTCTGGGCATCTCCGGGGCGATCCAGCACCGGGCCGGGATGCAGACCTCCAAGACGATCGTCGCGGTCAACAAGGACTCCGAGGCGCCGATCTTCGAGATCACCGACTTCGGCGTGGTGGGCGACCTTTTCGACGTGGCGCCGGCGCTGACCGAGGCGGTCAAGGCCCGCAAGCAGGGGTAGCGGCCCGGTTCTGGTGGCGCCGTGGTGCTGCGATCACGTCTGATCTGCAGTATGGACGGTCCGCCGGGCGCTACTGATGTCGAGGCTAGGGCTCTGCTCAGTGGGGTGGAGCAGAGCCCTACCGCTTGATGTAAGCCCGTCCCGGGGCGATGGGTCCGGTGTCATCCGCCCGGCGCGACCACGGTGAGGCCCCAGTCTCGAGCGGCGTCCGCCATGCGCACGTCGTAGGTGACGACGGCATCGATGCCGATCCGAATGGCAGCCGCCAGATGAATGGCGTCCAGCGATCCCAGGGACCGGGACGTCCTGTCGGGTCACGGTTCCACGAGCAGGCTTGGCGACAGTGTCACCGGGACGGGGCCGTCGAAGGTGATTGCCTCGTGGCCGCGGGCTTGCGCGCGCAAGTGGTAGGCGCCATCGACCAGGTCGTACACCTCGATCGACGGCGGGGCGCCGCGCAGGCCGGGGTCAACGATCCAGTACTGGCCGATGCCGCCCTCGGCGTAGCGGGAGAACTTGAGCAGCCGGTCGACCCGCGCCGTGGTCGGTGACAGGGCCTCGATGACCAGTTCCGGAGTGCCGGTGATTCGCTCTGCGGTGTAGGCGTCACGAGCGAGCACCAGGATGTCCGGCTGTAGCGAGGTGTGGCGGTCCGGTTGCCAGTCCAGCGGCGCGAAGAGTACGCGATGACTGGGCGGGCAGGCAGCCAGCAGCAACCCCACCAACTCCGAAAGGGCAACCTGGTGGCGGACTGCTGGTGACGGGCTCACCAGCAGCACCCCGTCGAGGATCTCGTAGCGCAGTCCGTTGTCCGGGAGGGTGTCGAGCATGTCGACGGTCCACTCGGTGTCGACGTGCTCGGGCCAGGTGCCGACCGTCGCTGCCATGCTCGCCATGGTGCCCCTCCCTGTATCGCCACGGCAACCATGCTGACAGAACTGCGCAGGTGGCCCGGTGAGTTGTCCACATCCTGCAGGTCTGGCGGTCCGCCAGTCGGCACGAGCGGTGCTGTCCGGCGAGAAGGCCTCGGTCCTGCTCAGCAGCCGGCGAGGAACGGGTTGGCCCGTACGGCGGGATCCTTGCGGGGGTCGAGTTCCCACCCGATCACGTCGCTGGTCTCGGCCAGCCAGGCCAGCACGCGCTCCCGCATAGCTGTCACGGTGTTGGCGTGCTCGGTGCGGGCGGCGATGTTGATGGTCTCGTGCGGGTCGGCGCGGCGGTCGTAGAGTTCGTCGCTCTCGTACAGCCGGTAGACGTAGGTGAAATCGGTGGCGCGGCAGGCGATCGCGCGGCCGACGGAGTCGGGGTCCTCGTGTTGCTGCAGGACCTTGTTGCGGTAGAAGGGGTATCCGATCGGTTCGAGCAGGTTCCGCTCGTTCCGGCTGAAGCCGCCCTCGCTGAATGCCGCCTGGCGGTGCGCGGTGCTGGTGCCGGCCAGGATCGGGACCAGGCTGCGCCCGAAGTGGGTGTGTGAGGGGTCGATGTCGGCGAGTTCGAGCAGGGTGGGCAGCACGTCGACCAGTTCGACCATGGCGTCGCTGCGCGCGCCGGCGTGAAGGCCGGGTCCGGCGATCATGAGTGGGTTGCGGGTCAGGCAGTCGTTCAGTCCGGAGGGGAACTTCTCCACCAGGCCGTAGTCGCCGAGGTACTCACCGTGGTCGGTGGTGACGACGGTGACGGTGTTGTCAGCGGCGCCGGCACGCTCGACTGCCTGCATGACGCGGCCGAAGTGGCTGTCGGTGCGCGAGACCATGCCGTAGTAGGTGGCGATGATCTCGCGCCAGTCGTCGTCGGTGAGCCGGTCGGTGCCGTAGCGCTCGCGTAGCCCGCGCATGAAGCGTGGCTTGTCGGCCAGATCTGCGTCGACCGGCAGCGGCATCTGCGCCCGGTCGTGAAGTGAGAACCACGGTTCCTCGACCCGGAACGGGCAGTGCGGCGAGATCGGGGTGACGTACAGCAGCCACGGCTCGGGTGGCGCGTCGGCGAGCCAGCGTTCCACGGTCTGGATCTCCGCCTCGTCGGCATCCAACAGCGGGGCATCGGACTCGATGCGGCCGGAGTAGAAGGCGTCGTAGAACTTGTGCCCGGGCGGGTAGGGCATCGTGTGCTCGGGGGCCATGGCGGTGACGAGGTTGCCGTAGAAGTCGCAACTCTCGGCGGTGACGCCCGGTGCCAGGGCGTCACCGCGTTGCCCGGTCCATGCCACGGTGTATCCGGCCTGCCGGAACGTGCGCAGCAAGTTCGGCTCCCACGGCTTGAGCAGGTTCGTGAGGGTCCGGTGGCCTTGGGTGTGTGGATACCAGCCGGTCAGCAGCGACGCCCGGCTGGGGCTGCAGACGGTGTGCTGGCAGTGTGCGTCGGTGAAGAGCGTTGCGCGGGAGGCGAATTCATCGAAGTGTGGGGTCCTCGCCACCGGGTTGCCGAAGGCGCTGAGGGCATCGGCGCGAAGCTGGTCCGGCATGAAGATGACGATGTTCGGGCGCGACGACCTCGGGACTGTGGTGATCTCACTCATGGGATGAGCACAGTGCGTCGCCGGCTCGGCCGGCTGGTCTCGCGGACCACCAGCTCGGGCTGGAACAGCACGTCCCGGTGCTGATGCTCGGTGTGGCCCGCAGTCTCGGCCAGCAACAGTTCCGCCGCGGCCCGGCCGAGCTGATACTGCGGCTGTCGGATCGACGTCAACGGGGTGGCGAGCATGGAGGCGAACTCGACATCGTCGTAGCCGATCACCGCGACATCGTCGGGGATCCGAACCCCGCTGCGCCGCAAGCCGCGGATCACCCCCAGCGCCACCAGGTCGTTGACGCAGAACACCGCCGTCGGCGGGTTCTTGTCCGCGAGGATCGGACCGAGAGCGGCCTCCCCGCCGTCGGCGTTGAGCAGCGCGGTGGTGACTTCCACCAGTGTCTCGTCCGCGTTCAGCCCGGCACCCTCCAGCGCGGTTCGCATGCCCTCGGCCCGGTCGGCGCAGGCGTGAATCGAATGCGGCCCGTTGATGAACGCGATGCGCCGGTGGCCCTGGGTGAGCAGGTGGCGGGTCGCGAGCGCGCCCCCTGCGACGTCGTCGACGTGCACCGAGCACATTGAGGTGCTGGGCCGGGGCCGGTCCAACAACACCACGGGAGTACCGCGGCCGAACTCTTCCAGCTCGCGCAGGTCGTCCTCGGCGGGGGTGACGAGGATGGCCTGCACGCCCTGCTCGCGGAGCATCTTGAGATAGCGCTGCTCGCGGGCCGGGTCCTTGTCCGAGCTGCACACGATCAGCAGGCAGTCGTCCTGCGCGAGTCGGTCCTCCATCCCGCGTGCCAACTCGGTGTAGTACGGGTTCGCCAGATCGAGGAACACCGCGCCGACACACCGGTTCCCGCCGGCTCGCAGGTGCCGCGCCGACGCATTGGGCACGTACCCGAGTTCGCGGGCGATCGCCTCGACGCGCTCCCGGGTGGCGGTCGCAACCATTTCCGGTTTGTTCAGGACGTTGGACACTGTTGAGATCGACACACCGGCGGCACGCGCGACGTCGCGGATACCCGCTCGTGCGCCCGACTCGGATGACTCGGTTGCCACCCTGCCCTCCTATTCGATTGGCCGCCACAGTGCCGAAACATTGCCACCGGCGTAGTCCCGCCAGACTGGTTCCGGCCGCATCGGGTCGATTGCCTCGAGTCTTGCCTCAGACTAGTCTATAAAACGTTCCAACACCGCTTGCACCGCTCAAGGAGTTCGCGTGGCGCCCGTGCCCCCACCCGTCGACCTGCGCGTGGAGCACGAGCACGATCCGATCGGACTCGATGAGCCTCTGCCTCGGCTGTCCTGGCGACTCCCGGCGGGCACTCCGGAGCAGTCGGGCTACCAGGTGCAGGTGCAGGGCATCGACGTCAGCTCGATCATGTGGGACACCGGTCGAGCTGCGTCCGCCGATTCAATCCAGGTCACTTACGGCGGGCCGGAATTGCGGGCCTTCGCGTCGTACCGGTGGCGAGTGCGCTACTGGGCGGGCGCGGACGACGCAAGCGACTGGGCCACCGGAACCTGGTCGATGGGACCGATGGGTGAGTCGGACTGGGCCCCTGCGCACTGGGTCACTGCCGGCGACGCGACTCCCGAGGAACTGCGTCCGGCACCGCTTCTGCGTCGGGTCTTCGAGCGAGAAGGCTCGCAAGTTGCGTCGGCGACCCTATTCGTGTGTGGGCTCGGTTACGCAACGTGTCACGTCAACGGGCAACCCGTCACCGCAGATATCTTGCAGCCCGCGCCCACCAATTACGACAAGACCGCGCTCTACAACTCATACGACGTGACCAGCTTGGTACAGCAGGGGCGTAATTGCCTCGCCGTCGAACTCGGGCGTGGTCGTTTCGCTGATCTGACCTGGAGTGTGTGGAACTGGCACCGCGCCCACTGGGTGGCGCAACCGCGGCTACGCGCATTCATTCGCATCGCCAACACCTCGGGCGAGGTCGAGACTGTCGGCACAGACGACAGATGGCTCTGGCACGCCGGTCCTACACGGGCGGACTCTCTGTTCCGAGGTGAGACCTATGATGCGCGCCAGGCCGTCGACGATTGGACCAATCCTGCTTTCGACGACAGCGATTGGATCGCCGTCCACGCGACTGATGGCCCTGCCGGACGGCTGCGGTCCCAACGAGTCGAGCCCATACGCGTGACGGAGACGGTGACGCCAGTGGCTGTCCGGCAGATCGGACCAGGAACCACGGTGTTCGACTTCGGCCGACAGATTGCCGGCCGATCCGTCGTCGACGGTAGCGGACTGGCGGACGGCGAGTCCACGCGCATCATCCACGCTGAGACATGCGGCCCCGACGGGCACGCGGTCATCGACCAGCAGCACGGTAGGCCGCTCATCGAGCCGCCGATCCAAACCGACGAGATCATCGCCTCCGGCGGTCAGATTCGTCATCGCGCCCAGTTCACCTACAAGGGCTTCCGGTTCGTCGAGGTCGACTGCGACAGCCCGGCCGCGGACTGGAAGATTAGCGCGGAGGTTCTTCACACTGACGTGGCCACGACTGGTGCCTTCGAGTGCTCCGACGACGGACTGAACATGCTTCACCAGGCGAGCGTGTCGTCGATCCTGTCCAACTTGCATGGCCTCCCCACGGACACTCCCGTCTACGAGAAGAACGGGTGGACGGCCGACGGACACCTGTCGATGGAGGCGGCGATCGCCAACTTCGACA
Source organism: uncultured Actinomycetes bacterium (assembly GCA_937926105.1). Next base: position 64,434 of record CALANS010000209.1, read on the forward strand.
TGGCGCGCCTGTACACCAAGTGGCTGGACGACTTCGCCGACAGTCAACGGGCCGACGGAGAGATCCCACCCATCGTGCCGACGTCCGGAGACCCAGGCTGGGGCTATTCCGATTCCGGCGCAGGGATCGTCGCGCCGCAACCTTCGTGGGATGCCGCATACCCTGAGGTCGCCTGGGCAATGTGGCAGTACTACGGCGATCGCCGCATCGTTGAGCGGCACTTCGAGGGGCTGGTGCGCTACCTGAAACACATCGTCGGTCACCTGGACGGCTTCATATTCCACGGCGGCCTCGGGGACTGGTGGACACCGAATCACTCTGCCCGTCCCAGAGAAGACGCGGACCTGCACCAGACCGCCTACGTCGCACGTTGGATGGACCTGACCGCGCGGATGGCCGGAGTGCTCAACGAAGCCGACACCCTCGCCTGGTGCGAGGGGCTTCACGAGCAGGTGACTGGGGCGTTCCAGCGGACGTTCTTCGACGACGCCCGCGGCTTTTATGCTGCGGAATCGGGCGGACCGTTCCGGCAGGCCGCCAACGCGGTGCCGCTGGCCCTGGGCCTAGTCCCACAGGACCTTGTTGGCTCGACTGTCGACGCCATCGTGCAAGACGTGCTGCAGCGAAACGATCACCCGGACACCGGCGTGATCGGCATCAAGCACCTGTTGCAGGTGCTCTCGGGGCACGGCCATCACGATCTGGCAGTGAGGGTCGCGACGGTGCCCGGCTATCCAGGCCTCCTGCGGTGGTTCGATGACGGAGTTCTCAGCCTTCACGAGGGCTGGGACGACGATGCGCGCTCGCACAACCACCACTACTTCGCGTCCGTCGACCAGTGGCTGTTCGAACGAGTCCTGGGTGTGAAGCCGGCCGCACCGGGATACCGCACGGTCCGGATAGAGCTGCAAGCCCCGCAGCAAGTCCAGTGGGCGCGCGGACACGTGACGACTCCGTCCGGGCGTGTCGATGTCACCTGGCATCAACGAGCTTCGGGGTTCGAATTGAAGGTCAGAGTTCCACCAGGGGTCGAGGCTGCAGTCCCCGGCGTCGCCGGGAGTCGGTCCACCCAGCCGGTCGTGTTTGGCCCCGGCGAACATGATCTCGTCGTTCATCCCAAGGAGCGGCGCGACTGACACCGGTCCCGTGCTGCTGCTGATTAACAGGACCCACCCCCGAGTCGGACCGCTGAGCACGCTACGTTCACGGATCGACGAAGAGATGAACCTGAGGGAGTGACCCACGGTGTCCGAAGTCTTCGATCTGCCACGGCCTGAGCCTGCGAGCGCCCGACTGGACCGGCCCCCTGGGCTACGCGGCGGCAGGCTTCACTGTCGCGGCCCTGGACCGCAGAGGACAAGGGGTGAGGGCGAGCACACCGGTGGCGTCACCGGATGGACGGATCGGGGCTATGTGATCCGGGGGCTGATGGACGATCCTCGGGCCGCGTACTACCGCCAGGTCTTCCTGGACGCGAAACGATTGGCGGATATGGCGCTTGCACTTCCAAACGTCGATCCCAGCAGGGTGGGCGCCATAGGTGGGAGTCAGGGCGGTGGGCTGACCGTCGCCGCGGCAGCACTTGATCCGCGCATCACCCACATTGCGCCCATGATGCCGTGCCTGAGTGACTATCGTCGCGTCTGGGAAATGTAGTTAGCGGAGAACGCCTATCTGGACATCGAAAGCTGGTTCCGCACCTTCGATCCCATGCACGAGCGGGAGCACGAGGCATTCTCCAAGCTGGGGTATAGCGACGTATCACAGCTCGCACCCCGTGTTCGTGCGCGCGCTCTGATGACTGTGACGCACGCCGATCGGATCTGCCCACCGTCCACGCAGTTCGCGATCTACAACACGCTGCGAGGTCCCAAGGCCATTCGGGAGTACTTCGACTACGGGCATGAGCCGCGGCTGCCCGGGAACGACGAAGCGAACTACCAGTTCTTCATGAAGATGGTAGTCGAGCCTGCGCCGCTGTCCGATGGCTCAGGAGACAATCGGACATCGGACTAACCGGAAACGTCGCGGGTGAGGGTATTGACGTCCTCGGCCCAACTCGCTAACGTCACCGACGTAAAACGTTTCTATCCTGGGTCGGGCGACGCAGGACCATCACAGCCTGCAGATTGCGGGAGAGGGAGAAACTCCATGAGGATGCGACGGTTCTCCGGCGCAGTCGCGCTGCTGGGTATCGCCGGCCTGCTGGTCAGCGGGTGCGGCTCGAGCGGAAGCGACGGCACGTCCGGTTCGTCCGGTTCGACAGCAAGCGGTGCATCTTCCGGCACTTCGGCCTCGTCGACAGACGGCAGCCAGGCATCCGGGGCGAGCGAAGGATCATCGGGGGCGAGCAGCGCTTCATCCAACACCTCGGACGGCCCGGCAAAGAACGTCACGGTCTGGATTCAGAACGGGGCCTACAGCCAGGACATCCAGGACTACTTGGCGAAGTGGGGCCCCGAGCACAACATCAACGTCAAGGTCGACGTACAGGCCTCCGACCAGTATGCGCAGGCCATCGTCCTCGCGCTGAAGACGGGCAAAGCCCCAGACATCTTCCCGGCGACCAAGACGAACCAACTCGTTGACGCAGGCTATCTACTGCCACTGGACGATGTTCTCTCCGACGACATCAAGGCTCAGTACTCCGACTCCATGAAGGCGCCGAGCCAGTTCGTCTGGGGAGGCAAGAACTACGCCGTCCCGACCACGACGAACACCATCCGCCTGGCCTACAACAAGGACATCTTCACGAAGGCAGGCCTGGATCCCGACAAGCCACCGACCACCATCAGCGAAATCGAGACTGATTGCACGGCCATCGCGAAGGTCAGTGATGTCTATTGCTTCGGTCTGCCACTCAAGTGGGCCGGGTTTGTTGCATGGGACCTGGCGCCGCTAGCTGTCGCCGGGACAGACGTACACAACACCGGATTTTACGATGCGTCGACCGGGAAGATCGATTTCTCCTCCGCAGCGCCAGTCGTCAAGCTCTACCGCGACATGATCGCCAACAAGTGGGCGTACCCGGGAGCGAGCTCGCTGGATAATGACCCGATGCGCAGCGCCTTCGCCGAGGGCAAGATCGGCATGTTCGTGTCGGCGTCGTGGGACATCGGGCTGATCAACGATCAGTTCAAGACAAAGGCCGATTGGGCAGCCACTCAGCTTCCGGTGCCGGACGGCCAGCAGCACCAGCAGAACCCGATGAGCATCGGCTCCGGCTACTCGATCAATGCCAAGACCGCAGACCCGGAAGCTGCCACCGCAGTCCTCGAGGCGATCGTCGGATCTGACTTGCAAGGCGAACTCGCCAACGCCGGACTGGTCATCTCGGTCAATCAGGACGTGAAGGTAGACGGGACCGACCTGGCTCCGCAATTCGCCGAGTACGCGCTGTCCGATGGCGATGTCAAGCAAAACCCGACACCTACCGGGGCAGTGAGTATCACCGGCAAGACCTACCAGGATGTCGTGGCATCGTTGATCCTCGGTTCCGGTGATATCGACTCGGCGCTGAGCGATCTGACCAAGCGGTACAACGCGGCGTTGGATTCCTCGGTGAGTGCCGGAGACGTCAATCTCGACGACTACAAGTAGTAGGTCACGCGCGGTCGCCGCCATGCCGGCGGCCACTGCGTCGGCCTGGTCAGCATCAGGGCGCCGGCCAGGCCGACGCGGCGGGCATTATACCTGGCCTGGATGAGGCGCCTCGTCGCTCGCCGAGACCGTGCGGGTGTCAGCGCGTGACTGGACTGTAGCGACAATCGTGCCGCGATCGTCTTGACTTGACTGTTGCGACTTCGAAATCGCTACTCACCACGAAGTCGCGAGAGAGGTATATATGGACACTGCGACCCAGCGGCACCCGAAACAGCGGGTGGCCGAGCATGCTGCGCCGGTGCAGAACCGGCGTCGGCGCTGGTGGCAGACGGAAAAGCCGTTGGCCATCGTAATGTCGCTGCCCGCGCTCTTGCCGTTCGTCGCGTTTTCCATCCTCCCGATCCTGTATGTTATTTACATCAGCTTCACAAGCTACGACGGAATCACCACCCCAACATGGGTAGGGGTGCAGAACTTCGAGACCCTGCTCCACGACAGCAGTTGGTGGGAGTCAGTCAAGAACACCTTCGTGATCGGGCTGTTCAAGACCGTCGTTGAGATCCCCCTGGCGCTGTTGATGGCCGTCCTGCTCAACCGCAGCATCCGCGGTCGTAGCGCCTTCATCGGGATATACTTCCTTCCACACGTCATGTCGCTCGCGGTGATGGGCGTGGTCTTCTATTTCCTGTTCCGGCCCATCAGCGGGGTCATCAACGGCTGGCTCCAGGCGTTGGGGATCATCTCGTCTGAGGTCGATTGGCTGGGTAGCGGATCCACCGCCATCGCCAGCATCGTGATCGTCGGAGTCTGGTCGGGGTTCGGGATCAACACGGTGTTCTTCCTTGTCGGCATGCAGACCATCCCACGAGACGTCTACGAGAGCGCGGCCATCGACGGGGCGAGCGCCTGGCAGCAGTTTCGCAGCATCACCCTGCCGCTGCTCGGGCCCATGATGCGCATTGTGGTGATGTTGACCATCGTGTTCTCGCTGCGCTCCTTTGACCTGATCAAAACATTGACCGACGGGGGGCCGGCGGGGGAGACGGACGTGATGTTCACCTACCTTTTCGGCTACTTCTTCAGCCTGGACCGCGCCACCCAGTACGGCTACGGATCGGCCCTCGGCGTGGGCGCGAGCATCATCATCGCCATCGTGTCGACCGTGTACCTGTACTTCAGTAGAAACCAGGGGAACACGGGCGGGAATGGGGGCAAGCGGTGAGAGGGCCCACGGCCGTAGCCCGCCGTTCGGTACTGTACGTCGTATTGACGATCGTCGCGGTCTTCACGGTCGCGCCACTGCTGTATGCGTTCTTCGCGGCATTCAAACCACTCAACGAGATCCTGTCGAATGGCGCCCAGCTGTTGCCCCAGACGTGGACCATTCAAAATTTTGTCCATGTGTGGCAGATCGGCAACTTCGGCCGCTATTTCGGTAACTCCGTCTTCGTCACGGCCAGCGTGGTGCTGCTCGACCTCGTGTCCTCGTCGATGCTCGGATACCTGCTCGCGCGGCGCTTGCTGCCCGGTGGGCGAGCATTGAGCGGTCTGATGGCCTCGGTGCTCTTCCTGGGCGTCGGCACGGCCACCTTGTACCCACGCTTCGTGATTGCGGACTGGCTGGGCGTGGATAACCTCGTCGGCGTCGTCCTTGTTGAATTGTCGGGCATGACCGTGGTTCACACGTTCCTGATTCGCGGGTTCGTGCAGAGCCTTCCCACGGAGATCGAGGATGCCGCCCGCGTCGATGGTGCCGGGTTGTGGCGCATGTACTGGCGGGTGATGTTCCCGCTCATGCGACCCATTTTGGCGACGACCGTGATTCTTGGATTCCAAGGGGCCTGGAACGCATTCCAGAGTCCGTACGTGTTCACCTTGTCCGCACCAGAGCAGCGGACCCTGGTGGTGGCCGTTTACGCCTTGCGGAGCACATCAGAGGGTACTCAGGCATACGACCTGATGCTCGCCGGTGCCGTCGTCATCATCATTCCGGTGACGGTCGTGTTCTTCCTGCTGCAGCGCTATTTCATTCGGGGACTCACCGAGGGGAGCATCAAAGGATGAACGCCCGCTGGTACCGCATCTGCGTTGCCTACGGCAGCCTGATATGGCTCAATCTGCTGTTTGTGGTGGTGTCGCTGGGTATCGTCACAATGCCGGCAGCGCTGGTAGCGGTGTACGACCAGGAGCGACGGATGTGCACCGAGGCGGTGGCTCCGACTTGGCGTGGGTTCCTCGCCTCCTTCTGGCGCCTGGGTGCGCGTGGAACTGCGGTGGTGCTCGTCTTCGCCGCCCCCGTTATCGGAGCCGGCGCGGTGGTGGGCACCTCGTCGTCGGCATTCGCCGCCGGGGCTGCCCTAGTCCTGGGTGCGATCGCTGCCACGTTCCTGAGCCTGGCGCCCTACGTCGTCAGCGTCGGTCCGAAAGACGTGCGGACTTGCCTGGTGAATGTGGTCGCCGCCGTGGTGCTGCGCCCGGGAACTGCGTTGGGTGCCGTGGCGTGCTGGGTGTTCTGCGCCGCCGCGGTGGCCTGGCTACCCGTTGGGTTCGCGTTCGCGCTGTACGCGGTGACAGTGAGCCTTCCGGCGTACCTGACGTGCGTCATTGTGTCCCGACAGAGCACCAGGGCGACGGCGACACCGCGGCAGCAAGCAGCGGCGAACGTGTTGAGTGCTGCGTGTGACCGAGAGCGGAGAGCGGTGCCGGCTTCATGACAGATGTCAGCTACCGCGACCGGGTCATGGGGTGCTGGATCGGCAAGGCCATCGGCGGGACGCTCGGCCAATCGTTCGAGGGTCAGGACGGCCCCCTGGATACCGACTTCTATCGACCTGTGCCCACCGAGATGGTGCCGAATGACGACCTCGACCTCCAAGTGGTGTGGGCCGTCACCCTGGCTGCAGGTGAACGTCCGCGCATCGCTTCCGACTCGCTGACCGGCGCTTGGCTCCATCACGTCGAGTTCCCTTTCAACGAATACGGCGTCGCGAAGCGGAACCTGAGGGAGGGTCTCCGCCCACCGGAGACAGGAAGCTACGACAACTGGTTCACCTGCGGCGAGGGCGCGGCCATACGCAGCGAACTATGGGCATGCCTCGCTCCGAAGGATCCCCAGACGGCAGCACGGTACGCGGCGTTTGACGCGCACGTCGATCACGACGGCGACGGCGTTTTCGCCGCCATGTTTCTGGCGGCGATGCAGTCCGCTGCGTTCGGTGGAGGCGACGTGTCGACGCTGCTCGATGCGGGGCTCGCAGTCATTCCGTCGGACTGTGGTATCGCGCGGGTCGTTACTGCGACCGTCGAACACGTGCAGGCGGGGTTGCCGTGGACCACGGCACGGGAACGGATTCTTGCCGACTTCGGATCGGGAGATTTCACCGATGTCCGGATGAATACGGGGTTCGTCGTTCTCGGACTGCTGCATGGGCAGGGAGACTTCGAGAAGTCGATCCTGATAACGAACAACTGCGGCAAGGACACAGACAGTTCGACGGCCTCGGTGGGGGCGGTCCTGGGTATCAGAGCGCCGGGCGACATTCCAGATCGTTGGGCGGCGCCCATCGGTCGCGACCTGGTGCTCAGCCCGGGCATCGTGAATCTGAGCGCGCCACCCACTCTTGATGCCTTCACCGACCTGGTCGCCGACCTCCGTCAACGATTGGATCGGCACACTGCGTCGTCGCTCGGGCAAGACCCAGCGGAGACTCGGAACGAGGCATCGTTCGCAGACTCCGAGAATCGGGTGCTTCCGGTACAGGGAACCTACTATTCGCTCAGGGACGAGCACCGTAACCTGGACACGTGGTTCCTGCCTGATCAGGGTCCGGCGCCCGAGTGGCCGTCACAGCCCGTGCCGATGGTCCTGCCGGGCACCTGGTCGCGGCGGACGCGCGACGAGTTTGATGACGACCTGCTGATGCTCTCCTACCCAGTGCGCCTTGGCGATTCGGTCCGGGCGCGCATCATGGTCGCGGCGACCGTACCCTGCCGCGTCTGGCTCGACGGGCAGTGGCTCTTCGGTCGAGACGGGGGACCGATGTTCCCGGCACCACACATGCCGCGACTGAATACTTATGCGGACTTGGATCTTGCGGCTGGTGACTACGAGCTCCGCGTGGTCCTGCAACGTCCTGGCAACAGCGAAGTGGCCGAGTGGGTGGTCGCGGTGGCGGACGCCGCCACCAAGGAGTGGATCCCGGGCGTGTTCCGAGACGGCACTGCTGTTGACGATACCGATCGTCAATCCGTGGTGGCCATGGAGGTGATCGCCGAAGGCTAGGAGCCCGTGACTTGCAAATATTGTTGCCTGCAGAGCGTGAGAACCGTCTGTCAATTGATGATTGGGGATGGCAGTGTCAATGAATGGTGTGAACAGGCGATCTTTCCTCAAGCTCGGTGGTGCCGGGCTCGGTTTGGCGGCAGTCGGCGCCGTTGTGCCTGCTCTACCGGCGACCGCCAGAGAGCCGCATCGAAGTGACGGTTGCGGGCCGGGGCAGGAGCTGAACCAGTTGGTCGGGTTCAACTGGTCCAACGAGCAGGCTCCGCCCCTGACTGATTCCACGCTCCTGGGAACAATGGCGGACCATCCCTCTCGAGCATTCCGCTACCCCGGCGGCACAATCTCCGAACATTGGAACTGGAGAACTGGAGATCGACCTGGGCAAGGGAAGCATCACTCACCCTGGCCGCTAGAGGACCTGAGGTCCTTCTGCGATCAAACCGGCACGCAGCCCGTGTATGACCTCGATATTGCGTATGGCACATTGGACGATCAACTTGCGCTGCTCGCGCACGCTGAATCGATCGGTCTGCCCGTCACCTATGTCGAACTCGGTAACGAATTCTACTTGGATGGAGCCGTAAGCAAGTTCGCCACGGTCGAGGATTATGGCATCAAGGCCAGTGAATGGGCCAGTGAGATCACATCGCAACACCCTGGTGCTAGAGTCGGAGTCGTCGGATGGGATAGAAACAAGATCTTCACAGCGACGGAGCGCCAGTCGACCTGGAACTCGCGGCTCCGCCCGTTCATAGAGGCTAATCCTCATATCACATCACTGACAGTGCACCCCTACACATTCATCAACTACCTGCAGCGCCTGCACGGAGAGATCCTCGATCTCTCTCCAGCCAACATTCAACGCCTTTTGGCAATGGCCGCCGATGCCAGCACTGACATTATGGAAGTCATCGCCGATGATCTACCGGCGGGAACATCGGTTTGGGCGACCGAGTATAACCTGGTCGACCTCAAGTACAAGGTAGCCACCGCGCGCTGGATACATGGTGTGTGGACTTCGGCAGCCGCAATGCAACTCGCTCAGGTACCGGGTCTGGATGTCGCGCTGGTTCACTCCTGGTCGGGCCCCATGACCTTTGCTGCCAATCACTCTCCGGTGTACGCGGAGAACTTTTTCAACGAGTACGGCGTCAACATGGTCCCCTGGGGCCTCACCGCGTGTGGTGTGGGGATCAGTGACGTGTACCGTACGCTCGACGGCGCAGAGCGGATCGCAACAATCGACTTTGACGGAGCTGATCAGATAACGACCACGGTCGCAGGGACAACGCGGGTCTACAGCAGCCTGATCGGGATCAAGACTGCGAGTAGGTCGGGGGACAAGGCCTGCATCGCCAATTTGTCGGATCAACCGGTAACGGTCAACTTGCACCGCTACGGACTGCCGCCTAACGGCCGCTGGCAACAGCACACCTCAGCTCCCAGCACCGTTGTCGCTGATGCAACCACGGACGTGACCACGACAGAAGGGCCCGTCTCTGCCCACGTCGAGTTGGCACCCTATTCGGTCACGACCGTGGCCGGGCCGGAGAATGGGCACGGGCCCGGTCCCGGCGTTGGTCACGGTCACGGCCAATGACATGCCGGGTCACTGTTGTTAGCGATCGTTATGAATCTCCCCAAGGAGACTGGCACCATGCACCGTGGGACAGTCCGATGATGGGGATGGACAGGCGGGATCTCACCGTGATGACGAGCGCGATGTGACAGTGCATAACAGCGGCGTCATGCACGGGGGCGTGCTCGGTCTGCAGGTACGTGACCTGCGGACTGAGCGCACCGTCGACCCGCTGGGGATTGATGAGCGCAGTCCGGTCTTCGGATGGAAGCTCCTGGCCGGCGGGCAGTGGCGACGACAGACCCGCTACCACCTTATAGTGGAATCCTCGCCGAACTTATCCAGCGGCTCGCGCTCCGTGGTGTGGGACACCCGGTGGGTGGAGTCCGATCAGTGCGTGGACGTTCCGTACGACGGCGACGAGTTGAGGGCCCGCACTCGGTACTTCTGGCAGGTTCGCGTGGCCGACGAGTCGGGCCGCGGCTCCGACTGGAGCGAGCCAGCACGCTTCGAAACCGGCCTCCTGCAGCAACGAGACTGGAACTGGGTCCACCCGTCCCATTGGGTGACCTCCCCCAGCGAGCCCGACCTCACCAGCAATCGACCCCAAGGCGCTGGCCCGCACGGCCGCCCGGAACTGGCGAACCGACCGGCCCTGTACCTCTCGCGGGAGTTCACCCTGGACGACGCGGTGAAGCAGGTCCGCGTGTACGCCTCCGCTCTTGGCGCCTACGAGTTGTACGTCAACGGTGAACCGGCGAGCGACGCCATTCTTGCTCCGGGCTGGGTCGACTATCGCGCACACGTGCCCTACCAGACCTACGACATCGGTGCCCTGGTCGGCCCGGGAACGAACTCCGTCACTGCCATCGTCACCGACGGATGGTACGCGGGGAACATCGGGATCTTCGGTCCCGCACAGTACGGGACCCGTCGCGCGTTCCGCGCGAGGATCGAGGCGACGCGGGCCGACGGAACCGTGGACGTGGTCGGAACCGACGACACCTGGTCGGTAGGAGGGGGGCCTATCCGGTACTCCGACCTGCAGAACGGACAAATCATAGACGCGAGGGTCCGGCCATCAGAGCCCGGCGCGGACGCAGGCGAGCCTCCGTCCCGTGCCATCGTGCTGATCCCCGCATGCGGGCCGATGGTGGCCCAACTAGCACCACCCATCGTGCGGCAACTCGAAGTTGGGCCGCGGAGTGTCACCCACGCCCGCCGACATACCGTGATCGACTTCGGCCAGAACCTCGTCGGGCATGTGCGTATCAGGCTGGGCGGCCAATCCGGCGAGCGCGTTGTGGTTCAGCATGCGGAGGCTCTCGATGAGGATGGGAGCCTCTACACGGCGGGGCTGCGAAGCGCCCGGGCGACGGACGAGTTCGTTCTCGACGGCTCGGAGGCCCAGTGGTTCGAGCCAACCTTCACGGTGCACGGCTTCCGATACGCCAAGATCACGGGGTACTCCGGCGCCGTGGGCGACGACGACATCCGGGCGATCGCAACGTTCGCGTGCATGGACGAGATCGGAACATTCGAGACCTCCGATCCACAGCTGAATCAGTTGCAGTCGAATATCGTGTGGAGCCAGCGCGGGAACTTCGTCAGCGTCCCCACGGACTGCCCCCAGCGGGACGAGCGGCTTGGGTGGACCGGGGACGCCCACCTGTTCACGAAGACCGCGGCATTCAATTACGACGTCCGCGCCTTTCTACGGAACTGGCTGCGCGAACTGAGAGGGGCGCAGCAGGATGACGGTGCGGTCCCGAACGTCGTGCCGGACGTCCTGACGCCCAACCTGAGGCGCCGCCGTCAAGCAGGCGTGTCTGGTTGGGGTGACGCATGCGCCTTCGTGCCGTGGGACTTGTGGTGGGCCTACGGAGATCGCCGAGCCTTGGAGGAGTCCTTCCCGTCTATCACGCAGTGGGTCGGGTATCTACGACGAAACAGCAGTGAACATCTTCGCCCGGCGGAGGGATTCGGCGACTGGCTCGCGCCGGAGGCATCTGCGAAAGACCTGGTCGCCACCGCGTTCTTCGCCGGTACCTGTGAGATTGCCGCGCGAATCGCACGAGTAATCGGAGAGGACGCGGATGCGGACGCGTTTCACCGCGAGCACGAAGCCGCTGCCGTTGCCTTTGTCGCCCGGTTCGTTCGCTCGGACGGCAGGCTGATCCTGGAAACACAGACCGGATACGTGTTGGCGCTCCAGTTTGACCTGCTTCCCGCCGAGCTGAGAGGCGTCGCGGTCGAACGACTCGTCACCGACATCCGCGCGCACGATACGCACCTGACGACCGGCTTTCTCGGCACACCCTATCTGCTGCCCGTGTTGTCGCGATTCAACCAGTTGGAAGTAGCAGAGGACCTGTTACATCAGGACTCCAGCCCATCGTGGCTGTACCCCATCGTCAAAGGTGACGCCACTACCATCTGGGAGCGGTGGGACTCGTGGCACCACTCACGCGGATTCAACGATCCCGGCATGACCTCGTTCAACCACTATGCCTACGGCTCGGTCGGTGCGTGGATGTACGAATGGCTCGGAGGGGTGAGGCCGATGGCCCCCGGCTATCGCACGGTCGCGTTCCACCCGGCCCGCTCCAGCCATCTGAGCTTCGCCACGGTCGGCCTCGAGACTCCATACGGGCCTATCCATACCCATTGGTCGCGATCGGGGGGCCGCACCACTGCGAAGATTGACCTGCCCCCCAACATCGACGGACATGTGCAACTTCCGCCAGGTCGGGCACGTATGCGCGAGGGCGCCGGAGCCTGGTCGGCGTGGGAGCACCTGGCTGCCATGTGCGGTGACGAAGTCACCGAGGCGCTGCACGTAGGGTCGGGCTCGTACGAGTTTGTCGTAGAAGCAGAAGACTAGCGGCGTCGCGTGAGGTCCCGGAGACTAGGCCACGGTGCTGCCGAGACAAGGGGAGATCGAAGGCTGTGTCCAGACCGAACATAGTGTTGCTGATGTGCGATCAGCTGAGGGCCGATGCTCTCGGCTGCTACGGCAACCCCTTCGTTGCAACGCCCGTGATCGATACGCTCGCCGCTCGAGGCTCCCAGTTCGAGTCCGCCTACACCCCTAGTCCGGTGTGCGTTCCTGCCCGTCAGTCGCTGATCACAGGCAAGGAGCCGACGACGACCGGGTGCTTCGACAACGGGTTCCCATACTGCCTAACGACGCCGACCATGATGGGCACCCTCACGGCAGGCGGCTACCGCACACACGGCGTCGGCAAGATGCACTTCCCAGATCCGCCCGACAACATGATGGGCTTCCAGACGCGTGATATCGGTGAGGAGTTCGGCGGCGCCGACGTCGACGACTACCGGAGATTCCTCGAAGATGTGGGGTACGGGTATGTGACCCGACCGCATGGGCTTCGCGAGGAGATGTACTACGTTCCCCAGTTGTCGCCGGTGCCGGAGCGTCTGCATTTCAGCCACTGGGTGGCGGACAAGAGCATCGAGTTCCTCCAGAACCGCGATCATGATGATCCATACTTCTTGTGGGCGAGCTTCATAGCGCCGCACCCACCCTTCGCTCCGCCCGAACCTTGGCATCGCATCTATCCGCCGATGTTGATGCCTGACCCACACACGCCGGTCGGCGGGCAGGGGCTCCTTACCATCCACAACGAACACCAGAATCGGTACAAGCTGCGCGATGGCGGCAGTGATCGTCGGCTCAACCAACTGATGGCGAGCTACTACTTTGGCTCGATCTCGTTCGTGGATGCGCAGATCGGTCGAATCTTGGACGCCATCGACGAGGCGGGCGACCGGGACAACACGCTGGTCGTCCTCACCGCGGATCACGGGGAGTTCCTGGGGGATTATGGCTGCTACGGCAAGCGGTCGTTCCTTGATGTAGCGGCTCGTGTGCCGCTCATAGCCGCAGGTCCTGGCTTCTGCCAGGAGAAGCGGCAGGATGTGGCATCGTTGATCGACATCGCCCCGTCGATCCTTCGGGCGGCAGGCGTTGCGGGCGATGCCGAGTTCGACGGGCTAGCACTGCAAGAGGTACTCGAGCGCGATGCGATCTTCGGGCAATTCCAACAGGGAAACCTGGCGCTCTATCTGGCCTGTACCCGTGACTGGAAGTACATCTATTCTGTGTATGACCAGAAGGAGTATCTGCTGGATCGGGTTCGTGACCCCCGCGAAACTCGCAATCTGGCGTACAACCCGTACCGACGAGACGTATTGCTGGACATGCGAGCGATTGCGGTGGGCCACTTCGATGAGCTGGCTGCTTGCGATATGGATGCCCTGGCCAATAATCGTGTGGACGAACTGGGGCGGTCGTCCGATGGCGAGTTCTTGAAGTCACTGGATGTCGATGAGGACGCAGATGCGCTGATCTTTACCCGGGCGCAACGTGACGCGCCGGGCGGATACCGGATGCGCTGATTTGCGGTTATCGCGTCGTGGCGAGGGGTTCTCGAGTCCCACAGTCGCATGGTTCGTGCGTCCGAGCAACGCCGAGCAGGGCATTGACGAGAGCGGAGCCGTTCGATACCGTACCTTGATACTAAAACGTTTCGAGTCGGTGACGCTCTGACTCACAGGAGACGATCGGAAGCATCGGCGCAACCAATGGCGCGACATGGAGCGTATGGGGCGGTCGGTGCCGGATCCGGGGTCTGGAAGCAGACCGTCCCACGCCCTGAGGAGGTGGCAGCCGCGTGATTGTCGCAGTCCAATACTTCCGCCCGCCGTTCCCTGAGCGGCGAGACTGGCGACGAGATCTGGAACGGATCAAGTCGAGCGGGATCGACGCCATCCAGCTCTGGGTCACCTGGGGATGGGTCGAGCACACACCGGGCAGCTACGACTTCGCCGACTACGACGAACTGGTCGCCATGGCGAACGATGTCGGTCTCCAGGTAGTGCTGAGCACTATCGCCGAGGTCCAACCGTTCTGGATCCATCGGGAGATCCCGGACAGCCACATGATCGATCACCAGGGTCGGACGGTGCGATCGGTCGCCCGGCGGGAGAACAACGCCGGGCTGACGCCCGGAGGGTGCACCGACAACCCGAGGGTGCGCGCTCGAATGCGCGAGTTTCTGGCCGCCTGCGCGGTGCACTTCTCGGATGCGCCGAATGTGGCGACATGGGACGTCTGGAACGAGAACAGGTGGGCGGTACACGCGTCTGGGCACGTCTGCTACTGCGACCACACACTGCGGGCGTTCCGACGGTGGCTGGAAGATCAGTATGGCGACCTGGATGGCTTGAACGCTGCGTGGCGCCGTCGCTATGCCGACTGGCGAGACGTTCAGCCTGGGACAGTGCCCACGCTCCTGTACACGGAGACCGTCGAGTTCCAGCGCTTCCTGACCTGGCGCGCCGGACAGCTGATGGCGATGAGGGCCGCCGCCATCAGGTCCGGTGATTCAGCCCATCCCGTCACCGCCCACGGCGTCGCATCCTCGGCGTTCTCGCCGGGCCAGAAGTTCGAGCAAGCTGTCTCGCGAGGTAACGACTGGGATCACATCGAGCACTTGGACGGGTATGGGCTGTCGATGTACCCGGACTTCTTCATCCACGACGAAGCTGACTTCGGCGCACGCATCGAGGCAGTCCGCTCCGCATCCGGCCAGAAGCAACTGTGGATCAGTGAACTGGAGGCTGCGCCGACCGGAGTGGGCTTTGCCGCGGGGCGGCCGGTGACAGGCACGGACCTACAGCGATGGCTGTGGGAGTGCATCGGCCACGGCGCCGACGGGATCGTGCTATGGCAGTGGTACGACGAATGCATCGGTGAGGAGTCCGCCTCCTTCGGACTAGCCGGGCACGATCCCCACGCCGAGCAGAGGCTCGTCTCGCTCGCGGAGTCCAACGTGGCCCGCCACGAGTACGCCGACGTGCTCGCCGAATACCGGCCGGACGATGGCCTGGTCGGGGTGCTGTTCGACGAGACCGCGTATCACCTAGGCTGGGCGCAGAGCGGCCCAGGCGACGACCTGTTCAGCGGCAGCGTCATCGGGTATCTCCGAGCACTCGAACGCCTAGGCGTCGCCTACACCGTGCTGGACTCGCGGCATCTGGACGACGCTGCAATGGCGTCGCTACGCCTGGTGATCTGCCCGGCGCCGCTGACGATGGGAACCGACGTCGCGGAACGCTTGGCGCACTGGGTTCGGGCGGGTGGACACCTGCTGGCCGAAACCGAACTCGGCTCCTACACCAGAACCGGCTTCTACCAGTATCCCGCTGATCGCTCCAGCGCTCACGCCCTGACCGTCACCGGGGGGGCTCGCGAACCGGTGGAGTCGGCGGAAGCCGTCGCGGTCGTCGTTGGCGATCGCCAGATCGCGGTGCGCCCGCAGGTCTGGGGCGAACAGGTCCGCGTTGCCTCGGCACAAGACAGCGGGGACGGCAGATGGTCGACCGGCGCGCTCGGCAACGGCAGCGTCATGGCGATCGGCACATTCGCGGGGCTCGGCTACTACCGCGACCGCTACACCGAGTTCGAAGACTTCGTCGACGCCCTGGTGGCCAAAGTCGACGCCCGCGGTGGTTTAGAGGTCACCGACCCCACGCGGTCGGTCTTCGCCCGCTCGGGGCTTTCCGGGGTGCGGCGACTCGTCTTCTGCACCAACCCGACTGCCACGTCGACGAGCGTGACGATTGCTGGGCTCGAGGGGTTAGGGGACCCGGTCGACCTGGTGGGGGCTGGGGACGCCATAGTTCGCAACGACGGGGTTGCCTGGACGATCCCAGTGTCCGCAGGCGTCACCCGAGTGGTTTCGTTCGCACGTGAGGCGGTGACGCCGACGCAGCGGTGAGCCGGGCTGAGCTAATGACACGACAAGTACACCTAACTTCTGTGGAGGTATCGACATGTCGGAAAACGGAGTCAACAGGCGGGCATTCCTCAAGTTGAGTGGTGCCACCGTGGCGCTTGCGTCGGCGGGAGGGCTGCTTACATCAATTCCTGCGTCGGCGGCGACACCAGCGGGAGTTGGAAGGGGGTGGCACCGACTGCACCAGGTGGCGGGTTTCAACTTGCAGAACACCCAGGGACCGGCGTTGACCACATCGAACTTAATAGACGTTACAAGCGCGAAGCATGCGCCCCTCCTACGCTACGCGGGCGGAACGACCGCGAACTTCTGGGATTGGCGCAAGGGATGGGTCCTGGACGATGACCAACTCCCGCCCATCAAGCCAGCTAACAGCGTGCGGAACAAGAAGAATTACGTACCATGGACGCTTGAGGATTGGAAGTTGTTCTGCGATCAGACCTCGACCCAGCCGCTGTACGACATCAATATTCTGACAGCGACGCTCGACGATCAGTTGGAGATGCTGCGGTATGCAAGGACACTTGGCCTGCCTGTCCGGTATATCGAGCTGGGCAATGAGTTCTATCTGGACAACTATTCGCCGATGGTGCCTACGGCATCGGGCTATGCCGCAAAGGCGAGCCAGTGGGCGACCGCCATCAAGGCGGAGTTCCCCGATGCCGAAATAGCGATGGTCGGCTGGGACCGCAACAAGATCTTCCCGACCACCGATAGGCAGACGACCTGGAACGCGGCGCTGCGGCCCTACCTCGAGAGCAACGACGCGCTCTCCGCGATCACCGTGCATCCCTACACCTTCATCAACTACATTCAGAATCAGCATGGGGAGATCATGGATCTCTCACAGATCAATATCCGTCGGCTGCTGGCGACTGCAGCCGATGCCTCCCACGACATTTCCGACGTAGTGGACAACGACCTGCCAGCGGGCACCAGGGTTTGGAACACTGAGTGGAACATCGTCGATTTGAAGTATTACGTGGCAGCCTCGCGATGGATCCACGGTGTGTGGACAGCGGCGGCGGCCATCCACCTGTTGCAGGTCCCACAACTGGAGATTGCTCTGGATCATGCGTTGTATGGGGCGATGACCTTCGCTGCCAATCACGACCCCGCGTACGCAGAGAATTTCTACAACCGCTACGGGGTCGAGATGAATCCGTGGGGGCTGACTGCTGCTGGAGTCGCAATCCAGGCCGTGAACACCGCGATGCACGGGTCCACACACTATGAGCCGATACAATTCGCAGAGTCGCAGGAAGTCACGGTCGAAGTGGCCGGCGTACAGCGGACCTATGACGACCTGCTTGGTGTGCGACTGAAGGCCAGCGAAGAGTCTCGCGGGCTGATCGTCAACCTGTCGGATCAATCCAGGACCGTCGATTTGCTGAGCTACGGGTTCGGACCCAACGGACGGTGGACGCAGCACTCGGCGGACCCGTCCCAGGTAGTTGCAAACGTCTCGACAGACGTCACCTCCAGCGAGGGACCGGTCTGCGCCCACGTGCTCCTGGCCCCGTACTCGATCGCCGTCGTTTCCGGAGGGCACGGTCACCGAGGCGGCCGCGGACAGGGACATGGCGGTGGGCATGGGCACGTCGGTGGACACACAGGACACCACTGATGTCGTGCACGATCTGGACTGCGATCATGATGCTTAACGGAAGACATCAACAAGGCTGGTAAATGACCAACATCCTGCTCATCATGTCGGACCAGCATCGGTTCGACTGTGTTGGGGCCAACGGTCCCGCCCAGGTGCGGACCCCGCACCTGGACGGGCTGGCGGCGTCCGGCGCCAACTACACCTCGGCCTACACGCCGAACCCGCTGTGCACCCCGGCGCGGAACTCGCTGATGTTCGGGGAATGGTCATTCCAGCACCATGTGATCGCCAACCCGGATACCGAAGCACCTCGCGGGCCGGACACGGATGCGACCCCGTTCAGCAGGCTGCTGGCTGACGCCGGATGGTCGTTGGGGTACGTCGGGAAGTGGCACGTGAGCAATGAGCGTTCGCCCCTGGACGCGCAGTTCGGGTTCGAGGACTACGTGGCGGAGTCCGAATACGGGCCGTGGCGCCGCTGCACCGTCGGTGTGCCCGAGGCGAAGGACCCCGCGCCGAACCTCTTCGAGACGCAGACTTCCGAGAAGAACCGACCGACGGCCGCAGGAATCCTGAAGAGGTTCGGCGGGCGCACCGACGAGATCGCCCCGGAGCAGTCCCGCCTTGCCTGGGGGGCAGACCACACCATTCGCCTTCTGGACGACTACGCCGCCCGAGAGCAACCATTCTGCCTGATGTGGTGCCCCAGCGAGCCGCACCTGCCCAACAACGTTCCCGAGCCCTACGCGTCGATGTACCCCCCGGCATCGATCCCACCCTGGCCCGGGTTCGACGACCCGCTCATCGGCAAGCCCTACATCCAGGCCCAGCAGAGGCGAAGCTGGGCTGTCGAGGACTGGACCTGGGAGAACTGGGCACCCGTGGTCGGCAGGTACCTCGGCGAGATCAGCCTGCTGGACGACCAGATCGGGCGGGTCCTAACCGCGTTGGACGCCAGCGGTGCCGCCGACGACACCATCGTCGTCTACACCACTGATCACGGTGACATGTGCGGCGCGCACGGTATGTGGGACAAGCACTTCGTGATGTACGACGACGTGGTGCACGTGCCGCTCATCGTGCGCTGGCCAGGCCGAATCCCCCCTGGAACCAGCTGCGACGGCTTCGTCAGCCACGCCATCGACCTGGCGGCCACCATCGTCGAAGCAGCGGGCGTTCCGCGGCCAAAGCCCTTCGCCGGCACCAGTTTGCCGCGCACACTGCGGGAACCGGACGGCAGGCAGGACATCATGTCCGCATACCACGGCAACCAGTTCGGCCTGTACAGCCAGCGGATGATCCGCGACCGTCGCTGGAAGTACGTGTGGAACCTGACCGCAGAGGACGAACTCTACAACCTCGAGCAGGATCCCGGTGAGATCACCAACCTCGCCGCCGACCCCACCGTCGCCGCCGAGCGACGCCGCCTGCAACTGCGTCTGCTCGAATGGTTGGAGGACACTGACGATCCGCTGTCGCGCTGGGCGGCACCGGTGCAACTCGGAGAGGACCGCACCCGATGAGACCGGCGAACACCCTCGGCGCCGGGCCTCGGCCCGGCCAGCGCCCGAACATCGTCTTCATCATGTCCGACGACCACGCCGCACACGCCATCAGCGCCTACGGCAGCGCCGTCACCGATACTCCACAGATCGACCGCATCGCCGCCGCCGGCGCCCGGATGGATTCCATGTTCTGCGCCAACGCGCTGTGCGCCCCATCACGGGCCAGCATTCTGACCGGCTCACACAGCCACGTCAACAAGGTGCGCACCCTCGGCGAGCACTTCGACAACACCCAGGACACGTTCGTGCGGTCGTTGCACAATGCCGGCTACGCGACAGCACTGTTCGGCAAGTGGCACCTGGGGGAGGGGCCGGCACACCAGCCGCGGGACTTCGACGCCTGGCGGGTAATGCCCGGACAGGGGGAATACCTCGATCCGCCGATGATCGACGCCGACGGCACACGCACCCGTACGGGCCACATGACAGACCTGATCACCCGAGACTCGTTGGACTGGTTGCGGTCCGTTCCGGCCGGGCGGCCGTTCTGCCTGCTGGTACACCACAAGGCCCCGCACCGGCCATGGACGCCACAGCCGAGATTCGCCGAGCAGTTCGCCGACCGGGACGTCCCAGAACCGGTGACCCTGCGGGACGACTATTCCAACAGAGCATCCGCCGCAGCCCAGGCCCACATGCGCATCTCCCGTGATCTCAAGGACAGCGACCTCAAGCAGCCGGTGCCCGACGGCCTGGACGCCGACGCCGAATTGCAGTGGAAGTACCAGCGCTACATGCAGGACTACCTGGCCTGCGTCGCCGGCGTCGACGAGAGCGTCGGGCTGATCCTGGACCACCTCGACCAGGCCGGACTCGCCGAAGACACCATCGTCATCTACACCTCCGACCAGGGCTTCTTCCTCGGCGACCACGGCTGGTACGACAAGCGCTTCATGTACGAGGAATCGCTGCGCATGCCGTTCCTGGTCCGCTATCCGCGAGAGATTCCGATCGGCTTCGTCACCGATATGTTGGCCTCCAACGTCGACATTGCTCAGACGCTCTGCGACTACGCGGGCGTAGCGCCGCCGATAGGATGCCAGGGTCGATCGTTGCGTCAGGTGCTGGCCGGGAGCCATCCGGGCGGCTGGCGTACGGCCGTGTACTACCGGTACTGGGAGCACGACGACGCCTTCCACCATGTGCAGTCGCACTACGGGATCCGCACCGATAGGTACAAGCTGATCTACTACTACGCGGACGGCTTCGGTCTGCCCGGCACCGGCGACTCCAGGCCAGAACCGGAGTGGGAATTGTTCGACCTGGCCCGCGACCCGCATGAGCTGCGCAACGTCTACCACGACCATGGCTACGCTTCGATCAGGGCGGTGCTCCGCGAGCGGCTCGACCGCGAACAGCGTGCGGCGGGTGACATTCCTTGCCACGTTGCCTGATCCCGCGAAAAGAGGAACTCGACTGATGTCGCATGGCCGCCCGAATATTCTGCTGATCACCGCAGACCAGTGCCGCTTCGACGCCATCGCAGCCAACGGCAACCCGGCGATCCGCACTCCCAATCTGGACCGGTTGGTCGCCCGCGGGGTCAGCTTCGAGCGGGCCTACACCGAGTCGCCGGTGTGCGTGCCCGCTCGAGCGGGAATCCTCACCGGACGGCTGCCGCACCGCAGCGGGGTTTTCAGCAACCGGACCCCGCTGCAAGACGGGACTCCCACCTTCGTCCGTGACCTGGCGGCGGCCGGGTACCACACCCAGGCGATCGGCAAGATGCACTTCTCCCCGGTGCGCGCGAGCCATGGATTCCAGCACATGCTGCTCGCCGAGGAGAACGCCCCGGGTGTCGAGGCGAGCGACTACCTCGCCGATCTCATCGCCTCGGGATGGGACCACGTCCTGGAGACCGGGGGAGTGCGTCACGAGCTGTACTACTCGCCGCAACCATCGCAGCTTCCCGCCGACAAGCACACCACCGCCTGGACCGGGGACCGAACGGTTCAGTACCTGCGCGATCGGGCGGACATCTCGGGGCCGTTCTTCTGCTGGACGTCGTTCCTCAAGCCGCACCCGCCCTTCGACCCGGCCGCCCCGTACTACCTGTGGTACGACCCGCTGGAGATGCCTGACCCGGTCCGCTCCGTCGGCGAGTGGCAGCACCTGGGATTCCATGCGCACAACCAGCATCGGGTCAAATGGACGCACCCCGATATGGACCTCGACCGAGTCCGCACGATGCGCGCCTACTACTACGCCAGCGTCTCGCAGATGGATGTCGAGATCGGCAAGATCCTTGATCATCTCGATGCCAGCGGCCAGATCGACAACACGCTGATCGTGTTCACCGCCGACCACGGCGAATACCTGGGGGATCACTGGATGTTCGGCAAGCGCGGATTCCACGACCCGTCCGCCCGGCTGCCGTTCGTGGTCACCGGGCCGGGTGTCCGCGCCGGATCCCGCAGCGACGCGCTGATTGGTCTCACAGACTTGGCGCCGACATTCGTAGCGGCGGCAGGAATCGACGGTGCGGCCATCGACCCGGACGGGCATGACCTCCTGCCCGTAGCTTCCGGCGACGCTCCCAGCGTTCGTGACGTGCTCTACGGGCAGTACCACCACCGGGAGCTGGGCATCTGCCTGTCGATGGACAGTCGAGCCAAGTACACCTACAGCGCCCCCGACCGGAGCGAGGCGCTTTACCAGGTCGGTTCCGACGAGACCGTCAACCTGATCGACGACCCGGCGTGGACGTCCGACGCCGCCCGGCTGCGCGCGTCGCTGCGCGATCGCATGCTCGCCGACGGATACGACGAGGCTTTCGACGGCGAGCGGTGGCGGGAGTACCCGCAGCCGGAACTGCCGGCGCTGCCGGGTTCCGGGGATCGCGATCCGGCCGGCCGGGGGCGGCAGTACCCGACCTGGAAGCCCAACCCCGGCGTCGAGCGCATCGAACCGCCCGAGGCCTACGCGTAGCTCGGCGGCCAGCGAACGACCCGGCGAACCGACTCAGCTGTCCATAGTCAGCCACGAGAGCACCGTCACTGATACGCCGTCGACAGCAGCCGCCCGCCGTTGCCGCGTGCGATCACGTTGCCGATCACCCGCCCACTCATGAGCACGAGCGGGGCGTCGTCTCGATCCCTCATGACGCATCCGGGGGATGATCGGCGATTCTAGATCGACGATGTCCATCTCTAGCCCGAGAACGTCGAGTACGGCAATCACAGGTTGGTGAACGACGGATTGCTCTCGGACGCCTCAAGTGCGTTGATCCTTTGACGGCTGACGCCCGCACGGCGCGCCAGTTCTGCCTGGGTCAGACCCACCTCGCGCCGTCGCAGCTCAATGAGAGTGGCCAACTCCAGTCGAGACCTTACCGCTCTCCCTCTCGGGTCGACTTGATGTGACCAACTGACACCGATGTCTACCTTATATGACTACCCGAGGTGGAGTCACATACATTCGACTTTCGCGCTCGGCGGCGACATCAGGCTCCCGGCGTGCGGCAGGCGATCACGGCAGAGTCGGCTTCTGCGAGCCGGCGCCGGGTGCGATATCAGGCCAGGACGATCTCGACGCCGAGCGCGCGCAATCGGTCGAGCTCCTCGGAATCGGCAGATTCGTCGGTGATCAGCATGTCGATCTGATCGCTGTCCGCCATGCGAGCGAGGGCAGCATGGCCGATCTTCGAGCCATCGGCGACGACGATGGTCCGGCTGGCCTTCGCCACCATCGCGTGATTCGTGCGCGCCTCGGTCTCGTCGTGAGTCGTGACGCCGGCATCCGCCGACATGCCGTCGGCGCCGAGGATCGCGGTCCCGACATTCACGGCGGTGAAGGTGCCCTCGGCGAGCACGCCGACGAGTTCGAGCGATAGCGGGCGAAGGATCCCCCCGGTCATGACGACCAATGGTCCCGGGTTCGATGCGACCTGCATGGCGATCGAGAGCGAGTTGGTGACGATCGTCAGCTCCCGGCGGTGGGCCAGCTCGCGGGCGACGCCCGCCGCCGTGGTCCCACCGCTGAGCGCGACGGCGTGACGCTCCCGGGGGATGCGGGCCGCAGCCGCACGCGCAATGCGCTGCTTTGCGTCGTGGAACCGGGTGTCGCGCAGCGCAACGGGCATCTCGGCCATCCTGCCGCCCACCTCGGCGCCGCCGTGCGTGCGGACGATGAGTCCCTGGTCCGTCAGGACCGCGAGGTCGCGCCTGATCGTCGCGGGTGACGCGCCGAACGTCTCGGCCAGCATGGCCACCGACGCGTCGCGGCGCGCCGCGATGGTGTCGAGGATGGCCGCCATGCGCCGCGACCGCTTGGCAGACCCCGCAAGGTCAGCAATCGACTTGCTCACTCCGCTTGCCACGAAAGCGAGCATGACAGATGACCATTTGACCGTCAATGTGAGCAGCGGCTTGCGCGCGGTGCGCAGCTACTTCGACAATCGACACCATGCCCTCGATAGTCTTCCTCGGGGCGGGCAGCGTCGTGTTCACCCGGCAGCTGCTCACCGATCTGCTCCGCTACCCCGACCTTCCGGCACTCGACATCGCCCTACACGACATCGATGCCACGCGACTCGACGTTGCCTACCGCACCGCACTGAGCGTTGCGCGCCAGGTCGGCCGTGACGTGAGCGTGCGTGCCTCACGGGACCGCCGCGAGTGTCTCGCCGGCGCGGACTTCGTGGTGAACATGATCCAAGTAGGCGGCATCGATGCCACCCGCGTCGATCTCGAGGTTCCGGCGCGTCATGGGCTGCGGCAAACGATCGGCGACACCACGGGCGTCGGCGGTGTCTTTCGCGCGCTGCGTACCTTTCCCGTCCTGACCGGCGTCGCCCGGGACATCCAGCAGCTGTGTCCGGACGCATGGATTCTCAATTACACCAACCCCATGGCGATGAACGTGTGGTGGATGTCGGAGGTTGCGCCACGAATCAAGGTCGTGGGGCTGTGTCACAGCGTCTACTGGACCGTGCACGGCCTGTGCGCCCTGGTCGGGGTGCCGCTCGAAGGCACGCACTACCGGGCCGGTGGAGTCAACCACCAGGCCTGGCTCACGCAATGGAGCCGTGACGGGCGCGACCTGTACCCCCTGCTGCGCGAGCGCATCGCGGCGGATCCGGAGCTGAAACGCCGCGTTCGGGTCGAGATCTTCCGCCGGGTGGGCTTCTATCCGACCGAAACGAGCGAGCACTCGTCGGAGTACGTCGGGTGGTTCCTGCGTTCGGATGCGCAGATCGCGCAGTACCGGTTACATCCGCTGGAGTATGTCGGCATCTCCGAGCGCAATGTGCGCGAGTTCGATCGGGCCCGGCGCCTGCTGGACGCCGGTGAAGACCTGCCCCTGCACGCCGAGACGGACGCGGCGGAATATGCCCCGCAGATCATCCACTCGATCTCGACCGGCACCCCCAGGGACCTGCACGTGAACGTCCCCAACGCTGGATTGATCGACAACCTGCCGCAGCGGGCGGTGGTCGAGGTACCGGCGAGCGTGGATGCGGATGGTGTGCACCCCCAGCGGTTCGGAGACGTGCCGCCCGCGGGGGCCGCGCTCAACCGCAGCTACCTCTCCGTCGCAGAACTCACCGTCGAGGCGGCACGCGCCGGCGATCCGCTGTTGATTCGGCAGGCCGTGTTGGCCGACGCGAACGCGAGTTCCACCCTCACGCCGCAGCAGATCTGGGAACTATGCGACGAACTCACCGCCGCCCACGCGCGGTACCTGCCGGTCGCGCTCGGAGGCACGGGGGAGGACATACGGTGACGAATCAACCAGCGAGGAGCATCGCACCATGAACATCACGTCCACCGAGATCGCCAGCCAGCCCGACATCTGGCGCCAGTCGCTGGCCATGCTCGATCGAGCGCGCGAACTGCTCGCCCGACCCGGGGAGCGGGTCTTGGTCATCGGGTGCGGAACCTCTGCCTTCATCGCACAGTCCGTTGCGCTGCTGCGCGAACAAGCCGGCCTGGGCGAGACAGATGCCCACTACGCCTCCGAGCCGCACCCCTGGCGGTCATACGACACCGTCATCGGCATCACCCGCTCGGGTACCACCACGGAGGTGATCGAGGCGCTCGGCACGCTCCCTGCGGGCGTCCGTCGCATCGTCGTCACCGCTACCGAGGACTCTCCCGCTGGGCGACTGGCCGACGACGTACTGCTGCTCGGCTTCGCCGACGAGCGCTCGGTGGTGCAAACACGGTTCCCCACCACGTTTCTCTTCCTCGCCCGAGCGGCCTTCGGCGAGGACGTATCGACCCTCCCGGATCTGGCTGAGACGGCCCTCGCCACGCCCGGCCCGCGGCCGCCGGAGCGCTTCGACCACGTCGTCTACCTCGGCCGTGGCTGGACCTACGGGCTCGCTCAGGAGGCGGCGTTGAAGATCCGCGAGTCGGCGCAGGCGTGGGCCGAGTCGTATCCGCTGCTCGACTACCGCCACGGGCCACTCGCGGTCGCGCACCGGGGCTCGCTGGTGTGGTTGCTCGGCGCCCACGACGACGATCTCGTGCGGGACATCGCCGCGACCGGGGCGACCGCCATCTCGCGCGTCGCGACCGATCCGCTGGTCGAACTCGTGCTCGCGCAGCGCCTGGCCGTCGAAACCGCGGTGGCGCGTGGGCTCGACCCCGACCGCCCACGGCATCTCACACGCTCGATCGTGCTCACCTGACCGGGCTGCCCGCAGGTTGCGCCGCAGCGGTACGCAAGGAGCCCTGGAAATGACGGCGTCACGCGTCCTGGTCGTCGGGGATGCCAATCTCGACCTGGTGTTGCGCGGCGACGTCGTGCCACGCTTCGGGCAATCGGAACAGCTGCTCGAGGGTGCCGAACTCGTTCTCGGCTCGAGCGCCGGGATCGTGGCAGCCGGCCTGGCCAGGCTCGGGGTTCGTACGGCTCTTGCCGCACGCGTCGGGAATGACGTCCTGGGCCAGCGCACCCGAGAGCTGTTGCGCGCGGCGGGCGTCGACTGCGCGCGGGTGCTCTCCTCGCCCGAACCGACTGGCGTGTCGGTGATCCTTTCCACCCCGGACGACCGGGCGATCCTCACGTTCGCCGGTGCCATCGCGGCGCTGACCGACGGCGACGTACGTGATGCGGTTTCCGCGCTGGCCCCCGCCCACGTGCATGTAAGCTCGCTATTCCTCACGCCGCACGTTGCCGCGGCCCAGGCCGAGCGGCTCGCCGCGCTGCGTGCGGCCGGCGTGACCACGAGCCTGGACACCAACTGGGATCCGGCAGGCCGTTGGGAGGGCGTGGAAGCGTGTCTTTCGCATCTCGACCTGCTGCTACCAAATGCGGCCGAGGCAATGGCGCTCGCGCGCGCCGCCGGTGCGGATCCGCGGGATGCCCAGGATGCCGCGATGCGGCTGTCTGCGCTCGGCCCGGTGGTGGTCGTCAAGGACGGTCAGCGCGGTGGGTTTGCGGTAGCCGGTGACGTCGTGGTGCGGGCGCCGAGCAGACCGGTGCAGATCGTGGACACCACCGGTGCCGGCGACAGCTTCACTGCGGGGTTTCTGGCCGGCTGGTTGGACGGGCTGCCGCTCCCGCAGGCGGTCCGTTGGGGTGCCGTGGCCGGCTCGCTCTCCACGCGCGGCGTGGGTGGCACCGACGGCCAGCCCACCCGTGGCGAGCTGCTCGCCGTGCTCGGCGAGACGGACGGTCGCCAGTCCTAGATCGGTGATGCCGATCGGGAATGATCGGCCGCGATCAAAAAATATGAGCGATACCCGCAGCACCGTTGTCTATCGCTCAACTGCCGCTCAAGATGGAGCCACCGCACCATGGAGCGTGATGCGCTGCAGGAGCGAGATGGCAAGGCACGATTCGTGAGATCGCCTGCCGGACTTCTGGCGTGTGACTGGCCGGGCCCGTATTGCCGGCTTGTCGCGGACGATCTGCACCGCGCGTTTGGCCGTGGCACCCCGAGCCCATCGAGGCGCAGAACACGAGAAGAGGAAACGGCTATGTCTCGATCCCACCAGCAATTGTTTCGCATGATGAGCATGGCGGTGGCCGCCGCAGCTGTCGCGGCGTCCCTCGCCGGGTGCGGCAACGGGTCGTCGGGTACGGCCTCGCTGGATACCAAGGCGAAGGTCACCATCCAGGTGTGGACCGGTCAGGCCGACGTCGCCGAGAAGATCATCGAGACGCTGGCCGGCGAGTTCGAAAAGCTCCATTCCAACGTCACTGTCGACGTCTCGCCCGGTGCCTCATCGACCGACCAGCTGCTGCAGAAGATCTCCGCGGGGTTCGCCGGCGACCAGTATCCCGATGTCTCGTACGCATTCGGGTCGTGGGCGGGCCAGTTGGAGTCATCGGGTCGTACCCTCGACATCTCCGACGAGATCAAGAAGCCTGACGTCAAGTGGGACGAGTTCACCGCGGCGGCGCGTGGCACCGCACAGCCGAGTGGCAAGAAGGTCATCGGATTCCCGGCAGTCGTAGACAATGTCGGGTTGCTGTACAACAAGACGCTCTTCGACAGGGCAGGCGTGGCGTATCCAACGGCAAACTGGACGTGGAATGACTTCCGGGCAGCGGCAAAGAAACTCACGGATACGGCCGATCACATCTACGGCTATGGCTACTCCGTGTCCGGCAGCGAGGCAACGACGTGGCAATTCTGGCCGCACCTGTGGCAGAACGGCGGCGCGATCCTCAATGCGGACGGCACCCAGGCCGAGTTCGCCTCACAGGCCGGCGTCGATGCCCTGACCTTCCTGCGCTCGATGGCCGTGGAGGACAAGAGCGTCTACCTGGACCAGACCGATACCAAGATCGGCCCATTGTTCGACAGCGACCGCATCGCGATGATCACCTCCGGGCCGTGGGAGCTGTCCAGCCTCAAGACCGCCGGCACGAAGTTCGGCGTCGTACCGCTGCCCGGCACCAATGGTGACCATCAGACGGTGTCGGGCCCCGACATCTGGGCGCTGTTCGACCACAAGGACGCGAACCGCGCGTACTGGGCAACTCAGTTCGCCGAATGGTTCACCTCCGCTGCCCAGGATGAGCGCTTCAACGTCGCGCTCGGCAATCTGCCCCTGCGCTCCTCCGAGGCGGGATCCGACGCGGTGAAGAAGGAGGCCGCTCAGTTCCCCGGTTACGACGCCTTCGTCGCCAACTCCGCCAATGTGAAGAACACCCGACCCGCGACCGCGGGCTACGCGGCGCTGTCCACGGCGATCGGGAAGTCCATTTCGCAGGTGCTGCAGGGTGAGGGCGACCCGAAGGCAGCTCTCGAGCAGGCGGCACAGACAGCCAACAAGGCACTGGGCGAGAAGAAGTAGGACATGTCGTCCACGGCGGCCGTTCGGGTCGGGACGGCACCCGGCCGGCCGGGCGCGACCTCGGGCACGTCGGGGTCGCGCCGCGCCCGGCGCCGTCGGACGGTGATGTCGTCCCTGACGGGGTGGGGTTTCATCGCTCCCGCGACGATCATCATCTTCGGCCTGTCGATCTTTCCGGCCGTGTGGGCGCTAGTGTTGTCCTTCCAGAGTTGGGACGGCTTCAGCCAGGCGACCTGGGTCGGTGGCCAGAACTACGCGAACCTGATCACCGACGCCGACTTCGGTGACGCGGTTGTCAATACCATCGGATTTACGGTCCTTTTCGTTCCGGCATCCGTTCTCCTGGGGCTCTTCCTGGCGGTGGCACTGAACCGCCGGATCCATGGGATCGGGTTCTACCGCACAGCAATCTTCGTCCCCTTCGTGGCCTCGGCGGCCTCGACCGGCATCCTCGCGACCTACCTCTTCAGCCCGCAGTTCGGTCTGGTCAACAACGTCCTGCGGGTGCTGCACCTGCCGCAGCAGGGTTGGCTGGACGATCCGCATGAGGCGATGCTGGTGATCGCCATCATGTCGCTGTGGGGGTCGGCCGCGTTCACCACCGTGATCTATCTGGCAGCACTGCAAGACGTGCCGACCGACCTGGTCGAGGCGGCGCAGATCGACGGCGCCAGCAAGTGGCAGACATTCTGGCGGATCATCTGGCCGCAACTCGCCCCGGTCACCGTCTTCGTCGCCATCTGGCAGACGATCCAGGCCATTCAACTCTTCGACCTGGTCTATACCACGACCCGGGGCGGGCCGTTGGGTGCGACGACCACGATCGTCTTCTTCCTCTACGACAAGGCCTTCCACGCGCTCGAGTTCGGGTATGGATCGGCGGCGGCCTACGTGCTGTTTGCCGTCACCCTGCTCATCACGATCGGAGTGGTGATCGTTCAGCGACGTCGTGGCCGGGAGGCGTTCTGATGGCGACGCATCTCGGCTGGGCCGAGCAGACTGGCAATGACGCGGTCGATGCAGCCCGCGGCTCCGGCAGGCGTCGGCGGATCAGCGGATGGCACTTCGTGCTGCTGCCCATCGCGATCCTGTTCATGGTGCCGTTCCTGCAGATGGCGCTCGCATCGGTGTCGCCGGCCAAGGACCTCGTCTCGTTCCCGCCGCCGTTCGTGCCCTCACATTTCACCTTGGCCGGTTATGCCAAGCTGTTCAGCCAGACCGACATCCTGCGCTGGCTGGGCAACACAGTGATCGTTGCGACGACGGCGATCGTGTCGAACATCGTGTTGTGCTCGCTCGCCGGATACGGCTTCGCGCGCTTGAGGTTCCCCGGGCGCAGCGTCGGATTCATCATGATCCTCGCCACGATCATGATCCCCACTCAGCTGCTGATGATCCCGACGTACATCCTGTTTGCCAAGCTCGGGCTATTGAACGGTCTTGGGGCGGCGATGGTGCCGTGGCTCGCCACTGCGTTTGGTGTCTTCCTGATGCGCCAGTTCTTCCTGTCACTGCCCAAGGAGCTGGAAGAGGCCGGCGCTATCGACGGCTGCAATCGCTGGCAGATCTTCTTCCGGATCGTGCTTCCGCTCGCGCGCCCCGCCCTGGCGACCCTCGCAATCTTCACCTTGCTCGGTGCCTGGAACGACCTGGTGTGGCCGTTGATCGCCATCAACAACCCCTCGGCGTTCACGCTGCAACTCGGCATCGCCAACTTCCAGGGCGCTCACCAGACGGATTGGAGCCTCATCATGGCCGGCAACGTCATCGCAACGCTGCCGCTCATCCTGTTCTTCCTGTTCGCGCAGCGACAGTTCGTTGCCACCATGACCTTCTCGGGGCTGAAGGGATGAGTTGTCGCAGCGGGACGTCCGCG
Source organism: uncultured Actinomycetes bacterium (assembly GCA_937926105.1). Next base: position 95,026 of record CALANS010000209.1, read on the forward strand.
AAGTCGGCCTCGTTCCTCGAGACGAGCGGGACGCCGGCCACCTAGCGGTCCGCCAGCACGTCTGCTCCGACCCGCCGGGCGACCGCGCGGGGACGGCAGGGTGCAGAGGCTGTGCCGTGCGGGCGACCTCGGAGACTTCGGCGGTCGCCGCCATCGAGTTTGCCGATGCGGAGCGTGACCGGAGCGCCTCCGAAAGGGTGGAAGATTCTTCCGTTCTTGCTCCCTCAAGTCCGATCGGAAGATAATTCCTTCCATGACCGAGCCGGCGGCGAACAGTGCGCCCGCGGCGCTGGCCACGCTGCGCCGGATCCGCCCGGACCTGTCCGGATCGCTGGGCCGCACCGCTGACCTGCTGCTCGCGCGGCCCGAACAGAGTGTTCGAGGCACCATCGAGGAGTTGGCGGCCGCGGCGGGCACCTCGGTCGGAACGGTGTCCCGCCTGTGCCGGCGCCTCGGGGTCGGCGGGTTTCGTGAGCTGCGGATCGCCGTGGCGGCGGAGGTGGCCGGAGCCCCGCGCGGAGTCTGGGACACCGACATCGGTCGCGACTTCGCTCCGGCGGATCCGTTGCCGCTCATCGCTCGCACCCTCGCTGCCGCGCAGGCCCGGGCGGTGCAGGCCACACTGACCGGGCTCGGCACCGTTGACGTGGAGGCGGCCGCGGCGGCGATCGCGGCCGCGACGACCGTCGACATCTTCGGTGTCAGTGGAAGCGCCGTGATGGCCATGGAACTCGACCTGCGGTTGCACCGGATCGGTGTTCCGTCGCGGGTCTTCTCCGACGAGCACGCCGGGGTGACTGCCGCCTGCCAACTCGGCCCCGCAGACGTGGCGGTGGCCATCTCGCACTCCGGGGTCACCGCGCACACGCTCCGGATGCTGCAGGTCGCCGCCGATCGGGGGGCCACCACGGTCGCCATCACGGGAGCCGCAGCGTCACCTATCGGACAGCTGGCCGACCACGTGCTCGAGACGGTGGCGCAGGCAACCACCTTCCTGGGGGGCCCCTTGGCATCCCGGCACGCCGAATTGGCCGCCGTCGAGATGCTCTACGTGGCGGTGTGCCGCATCGACCCGGCGGGCACCGAACGAGCGCTGGCCGCCACCGCCGCGGCGATCGCGGCGCTGTCGGATGACCGGTACACCAGCGAGGGGACCAGGACCAGTAAGGCGGGCAGGGCCAGCGGGACGGGTAGCACGAGTACCGCGCCGCGACCGTCGCGGCGTTGATCGAGCAGGAGGATGGCATGACCGTAAAGCACGGATCGAATGCATTCAGCCGCAAGGACTTCTTCCGGTACGCCGGGCTCGCAGGCGGTGCGGCGGTAGCCGGCGTGGGACTGTCCGGAATGCCCGCTGCGGCCGCGTCTCGGCCGGCGACGGGTACCCGGCCTGCGGTAGCCGCCGGTCTCGCCCGGGCGGCGTCCGCTGCTGCCTCGGCGGCCACGGCCCCTGCCGGGGGGCCGATCCTGAACGACCAGCGGTTCCCCATCGGGCTGTTCTGGCCACCGCCGCCGCTGCAGACCACCCTCGAGCGCTACCGCGAGATCGCCGATGCCGGCTTCACGTTCGCGCACGGCGGCAACTACACCTACGCCGACTCGCAGATTGCCACCTGGATGCTCAAGATCGCCGCGGAGGCAGGCATCCAGGTGCTGGTCGATGACACGGACCTGCGGTGGCTCACTCACGAGTTCTCGATATCGGATGCCGGCGGCCCCTTCACGCTGACTACTGCCGAGGCCAGGTCCAAGGTCACTGAGGTCGTCGGGCGTTATGCGCCCTGGTGGCAGATTTCGGGCGAGCGGCTGCTGATCACCCACGGCACCGGCGCCGGGTCGATCGGCTCGGTGACTGCCGGATCGGGGTGGACCGACTACACCCTCGCCTTCGACACGCAGCCGCTGCCGACCGGCGCGGGAGGGTATGCCCAGGTGGGCTGGGCATTCCGGATGCAGGACGAGCAGAACGCGTACGTCTGGTTGCTGTCCACCCAGGGCACCGGCGGCAACGCCGTGCTGAAGAAGGCGGTGTTCGTCCGCGGCGGGGTCGCGTCGTTGACGTCGGTTCCGTTGCCGTATCAGTTGCAGCCGGGGCAGTCCTATCACGTTCGGACCACGGTTTCGGGTTCCACGTTCACCACCTGGATCGACGGCGTGCGGGTCGACAGCACCACGGACGGTACCTACGCGTCGGGAACGGTCGGCTTCCGCGAAGCGGGAGGCGAGTCCGCCTATGTCGACGACGTGATGGTGACGTCGCCGACCGGTGCCGTGCTGTTCTCCGACGACTTCTCCGCCACTCTGCGCGGTTGGACGCTCCCGGCGGGGTCGGGGTATGCCTCGTTCGCTGGAATGGAGGTGTACGACGAACCGGGAGTGGGCAAGCTGCCCGACGTGGCTGCGGTGGTGGACCTCGTCACCGCCGCTTACCCGGACCAACTGGCATTCGTCAACCTGCTGCCCGGCTACGGCGCGGGCTACGAGCAGGCGGCCGCAATGCTGAACACGCCGGTGATCTCGTTTGACCGCTACCCGATCCTGTCCGGCGGTCGCACCGATACCGGCTACTTCTCGAACTGGGCCCAGGTGCGGGCGGCCGCGCTGAAGCACGGGCTGCGCTCCTGGACCTATATCCAGAGCGTCGGCTACAACGGGCACGACGTGCCGACCAGGGCCGACCTGCTGTGGCAGATCAACATCAGCCTCGCGTACGGCTGCACCGGTATCCAGTACTTCACCTACTGGACACCGGATCCCGCGCGAGGGGAGGGCTTTCACGACGGCATCATCTCCGCGGACGGGCGAAAGACGCCGATGTACGCCTCGGCACGGCAGGTCAACACCGAATACCTGGCGCCGCTGGGCGCGCAGATGCTCGGTCTGAGCTCCACAGCGGTGCAGATCAGCGGCGTGTCGTCACCGCCGGCCGGGCTCGATCCATTCCAGCCGGACGCCTTCGTGACGGCAGTCAGCGGGTCCGGGGTGGTGCTGGGCCGCTTCGTCGATGCGCAGGGGCGGGGCCTGGTGCTGGTGGCCAACTATTCGCGGACCGACCCGGCCAGCACGGCGCTGACCTTCGGCGGCGCGGTGCACGACGTCGAACGCTTCGACCCGGTCTCGAGCACCTGGCAATCCGGCAGCGGCGCGGTGAACCTGCAGCGCGGCGCGGCAGAACTGTTGCGGATGAGCTGATCTCGAGGCGCGGTCAGCTAACCGGTGCCGTGGATGCGCGCACCACCAGGTCTGGGGCGAACACCACTTGGCGGTGACGATGGTGTTGGGGTGCAGCCACCTCGTCGACGAGCAGTTCGGTGGCGGCCTCGCCGAGTTGCGCGCGAGGTTGGCGCACCGACGTCAGCGGGACGGCGGCGGCCGCGGCGAACTCGATGTCGTCATAACCCACGATGGCGACGTCGTCGGGGACGCGCAGTCGGCGGTTGGTCATCGCCTGCAGGATCCCCAGCGCCAGCAGGTCGTTCGCGCAGAACACCGCCGTGGGTCGCCGGTCGGCGGGTCCCGCTGCGATCTGCTCGCCGGCCCACCGGCCCTGCGCGACGGTGAGCGCGCTGGTGGCGACCACCCGGAGGTCCGACGCCGGTAGCCCGGCCGCGCCCAGCGCCTGGCGGGCACCGGCGAGCCGGTCGGCGACCTGCTTGAAGGCCGGCGGACCCCCGACATAGGCGATGCGCCGGTGCCCGAGGCCGATCAGGTGGGATAGGGCGATCTCGCCGCCGACCACGTCGTCCACCGACACCGAGCAGAAGGACCTGGATGCGCGGCGGTCAACGAGGACCACCGACGTACCGCGCTGGCGCAGCGCGCTGACGCGGGCGGTGACACCCCCGACCGGGCTGAGTAACACCCCATACGTACGCTGCTCCTCGAGCACGCCGAGATAGTGCGCCTCGCGCTCCGCGGAGTCGGCACTGTTGCACAGCACGACCGACAGCCCCGCCTTGGCGGCGGCCAGCTCGACACCGGCGGCGATATCGGTGAAGAACGGGTTGCCCACGTCCAGCACGAGCAGTCCGATGGTTCGACTGCGTCCGGCCCGCAACTGACGCGCGGCCTCGTTACGCACGAATCCCATCTCGTCGATCGCCTGCTGAACGCGCGCGCGGGTCTCGCTGCCGACTCGATCCGGCCGGTTGAGCACGTTGGACACGGTCCCGAGTGAAACGCCTGCTCGTTCGGCGATGTCCCGAACGCTGACGGTGCCCGACATGCCGGACGTCCTTTCCCGAATTGTTCGTGAATCGTATCAGCGTTGTGACCACCGATGGATCACCGCGTTCGGCGCTTGCGGCGGGCCCGATCGAGCACGTACCGCGCGGTTTACCCAATATCTGAAGGGTATTGACGCCACGTCGACGGCGGCCTACTGTCGCCAGCGAATGAAAGGTTTCATCAGATCCGGGAGCGACAGTGCTGAGCGAGACAACCAGCGGCCCCGTGCTGCTCGAGCTCGACCACGCGCAGAAGTCGTTCGGCGCGGTGCATGCGCTGCTGGACGGGTCGATCACGCTCTATGCCGGCGAGGCGCATGCGCTGGTGGGGGAGAACGGTGCCGGCAAGTCGACTCTGGTGAAGATCCTCGCCGGGGTGCACCGACCCGACGCTGGGGTGCTGCGGGTGGGCGGCGAGACGGTGGAGTTCTCCGGCCCGGCAGCGGCGCGGGCCGCGGGCGTCGCGGTCATCTACCAGGAACCCACCCTGTTCCCCGACCTCACAGTGGCGGAGAACATCTTCATGAGCCGGCAGCCGGTGCGGGCCGGCCGGCGGATCGACCGGAGGGCCATGGACCGGGCGGCGGCGGACGTCTTCGCCAGGCTCGGCGTCGGGTTGGACCCGCAGCGCCAGGCCCGCGGGCTGTCGGTGGCCGACCAGCAGATCGTGGAGATTGCCAAGGCGCTGTCGATGAGCGCCCGGGTGCTGGTGATGGACGAGCCGACGGCCGCGCTGACCAGCGTCGAAGTGGACCGGCTGTTCGCCGTGATGCGGACCCTGCGCGAGCAGGGCGCCGCCGTGCTGTTCATCTCGCACCGGCTGGAAGAGGTCTTCGCGGCCTGCCAGCGCCTGACGATCATGCGTGACGGGGCCTTCGTGCGCACCGACCCGGTCGGGGCCATGACGGTCGACGACGTGATCACCGCCATGGTGGGCCGCGAGCTGGACGCGATGTTTCCCAAGACCGCCACCACCCCGGGCGAGGTGATGCTCCAGGTCGAGCGGCTCAGTCGCCAGGGAGTCTTCAGCGACATCTCGTTCTCGGTGCGGGAGGGCGAGATCGTGGCGCTGGCCGGACTGGTGGGCGCAGGGCGCAGCGAGGTCGCCAGGGCGATCTTTGGCATCGACGCGGCCAGTGGCGGCACCGTGACCGTGGCCGGAACCGCTCTCCCGCTGGGTAATCCGCGGGCTGCGATGGCCGCGGGGATAGCGCTGGTTCCGGAGGATCGCCGGCAGCAGGGGCTGGTGATGGATCTGGGCATCGACAAGAACATTGCGCTCGCGTCGCTGCGCAGGTTGGGTCGTGCCGGGCTGATCCGACGGTCCGCGGAGCGCGCGCTGGCACTGCGCTGGGCGCGCCGACTGCGGCTGAAGTTTTCCCGGGTCGGTAATCCGGTGTGGACGTTGTCGGGCGGGAACCAGCAGAAGGTCGTGCTGGGTAAGTGGCTGGCGCGCGAGCCGAAGGTGCTGATCGTCGACGAGCCCACCAGGGGGATCGACGTGGGCACCAAGTCGGAGGTGCACCGGATCCTCGACGAGCTGGCCGCGCACGGGGTCGCCGTGCTGATGATCTCCTCGGAGCTGCCGGAAGTGCTGGGCATGGCCGACCGTGTCCTGGTGCTGCACGAGGGTCGGCTGACCGCCGCGTTGGACCGGTCGGAGGCCACCGAGGACGCGGTCATGCGTGCCGCCACCGGGCAGGTCGCCGCGTGACCGCCGACACCGTCACCGCCCGTACCGGCGCGCGCTTCGCGCGTGCGGGGTCGCTACTACGGGCCCGGGAGCTCGGGATCGTGCTCGCGATCGTGATCGTCTTCGTCGCGGCCACCATCGCCAACCCGGCCTTCGCACACCTGGACAGCGTGCAGCAGTTGCTGATCGGCGCGTCGCTGATCGCGCTGATGGGGGTCGGGGAGACCCTAGTCATCCTGACCCGCAACTACGACCTGTCGGTCGGATCCGTGCTCGGGTTGTGTGCCTACGTCATCGGCATGACGTTCCGCGCGCACCCCGGGATGCCCGCCATTCTCGGATTCCTCATCGGCATCGCACTGGGCGCCGCGATCGGAGCCATCAACGGCTGGATCACCACCTTCTTCCACGTGCCCAGCCTGGCCGTCACCCTCGCGATGCTCTACGTCATTCGGGGCGTGGACGGCGTGATCGTCAACGGCCACACCATCGATCCCGACGTCATCCCCGCCTCCTTCCAGGCCGTGAGCTACCGCACCATCCTGGGGATCCCGTGGCTCGCACTGATCGTGGTGATCGTCGTCGCGTTATTCGCCTACCTGCTGCGATCGTTCCGCTGGGCCCGCGACCTGTACGCCATCGGCTCCAGCCCGGACGCGGCCAACCTAGCCGGTATCCCTTCTGGCCGCAGGGTTTTCATTGCCTTCGTAATCAGCGGCGCCCTCGCGGGCTTGGCCGGCGGCCTGTTCCTGGCCCTGCACGCGCAGATCGACGTGACCGGAGGGAATGGCTACGAGCTGTCGGTGATAGCGGCGGTCGTCGTCGGCGGTGTGGCGATCTTCGGAGGGAGCGGCACGGTGGTGGGGGCGGCGCTTGGTGCCGTCCTGCTGAACACCATCGACCAGGCGCTGGTAGCCACCAAGGTCTCGTCCTTCTGGAACCAGGCGATTGCCGGCGCCCTGCTGCTGATCGCCATCGCCTTCGACCGGTGGCTCGGGTTGCGGGTCGCCAAGAGCCTGCGCTCCGCTAAGGGGGCGCATCGTGACCTCTGAGCGCGACAACGCCGGCGCCACCATGCCGGTGACGGAACCACCCACCGCGCCCCCGCCGGCATCAACTGTCGCCCACGATGCCGGGAACCCGGCCATCCCTGGGGATGTCGAGTCCGGCCGAGTGGGACGCGGCGTGCTGCGTTGGGAGTCGGGGCTGGTCCTCGTTCTTGCTCTCGTGCTCGGATTCGGCGCCTGGCAGGTGCCGCACTTCCTGACCGCCACCAACGTGTTCTACATCGGCCTGAACATGGGCGAATTGGCGATCATGGCGCTGCCGATGCTGCTGATCATCATCACCGGCGAGATTGACCTGTCCGTGGCGTCCATGCTGGGCCTGTCCGGAGTGGTGGCGGGCCAGGTGTTCTCGGCCGGGGCGGGCATCTGGGTCGCGATCATCGCGGCACTCGCGGTCGGCGCCCTGGGCGGCGCCCTGAACGGCTTTCTGGTCGCCGGGATGGGGTTGCCGTCGATCGCGGTGACGATCGGCACACTGACGCTGTTCCGGGGAGTCGCGGAGATCGTCCTCGCGCCCCGGACCATCACCGGATTCCCGACCTGGCTCACCAACGCCGGCGTGACCCCGGTGGCCGGCACGCACCTGTCGTTCTCGGCGGCGGTCTTCGTCGTACTGGCGATCGTGACCGGGATCGTGTTGCACGCCAGCGGACTGGGCCGCAGCATCTATGCCATCGGCCTGCAGCCGGAGTCGGCGCTGTTCGCCGGCATCCGGGTGCGCCGGATCAAGTTCGCCCTGTTCGTAGTCTCCGGCGTGGCCTGCGCATTCGCCGGCGTGCTGTTCACCGCGAAAAACGCCTCCGTCAGTTACGACGCCGGAACCGGCCTGGAACTGACCGTGGTGGCGATCGTGCTGTTCGGTGGGGTGTCGATCTTCGGCGGCCGCGGCACGCTCCTCGGTGTCGTGCTCAGCGTCGTGATCGTCGGCTTCCTGCAACAGGCCATCACCCAGATGCCGGCCTCGCCGACGATCCAGAACATGAAGCCGCAGTTGCAGGCCATCATCATCGGCATCCTGCTCCTGCTATCGGTAATCCTGCCGGACGGGGCCGAGATAGGCAGGCGGCTGCGCGGCCGTATCCACCGCCATCGTGGCCCCACCCGACGGCGTCCACCCGTCGTCGTCGCCGGCCCCTCCGCAGCCGACGGTGCACGACGCACCGCTCCATCCGAGAGAAAGGCAGCACCATGACCCGAATCAGGTTCCACAGAACCGGCGTCACCACCGCCCTGGCCGTGCTGGCCACGGTTGCCCTGGCAGCGTGTGGCAGCACGGCGGGCAGCTCGAACACCGCGGGGTCGGGCGGAAGCACCGCGACGCCCCCGTCCAGCAGCGCGGGATCGGCGGCCGGTGCGTCGGGCTCCTCGTCAATGGCGCCGGCGGGCACGCCGTCTGGCGCCTCCAGCGCCTCCAGCGCCTCCAGCGCGTCCGGCGCCGGCTCGGCGAGCGCATCGTCCGGTGCCGCCACGTCGGCCTCGGTCGCGGCCAGTTCTGGGACCACCGGAACTATCGGCGCCGAGGGGGTGAAGAAGGGCCTCACGGTCTACTACATCCCCAAGGACACGCAGAACCCGTACGAGGTGATCGCCGACAAGGGCGGCGAGCAGGCACTCCAGGAACTGGGCGGCAAGGTGGTCGTCTCCAGCGGCACGCAGGACACCGCGGCGGCCCAGATCCCCTCGATCCAGGCGGCGATCCAGGCGCACGCCGACGCTATCGTCATCGCGGGCAACGATCCGTCGGCGCTGTGCCCGACCCTGAACCAGGCGTCCCAGGCCGGGATCAAGATCGTGGCGTTCGACTCGGATGTCAACTGCGGGCAGAACCCGCCGCACCTGTTCATCAATCAGGCCGACACCGAGACCATCGGGCGCTCCGAGGTCCAGTTGCTCGACAAGCTCATGGGCGGCACCGGCGGCGACATCGCGATCCTGTCCGCGGCCGCCAGCGCGACCAACCAGAATTCGTGGATCAAGTACATGAAAGAGGAGCTGAAGAACTACCCGAAGCTCAAGCTCGTCACCACCGTGTACGGCAACGACGATCCAGCCACCTCACTGACCGTGCTGCAGGGTCTGATCTCGGCCTACCCGAACCTGAAGGGGATCATCTCGCCGACCACCGTGGGAATCTCGACTGCGGCGCAGTACCTGTCCACCCACAAGGATCTCGCGAAGAAGATCACTCTTACGGGCTTGGGCCTGCCATCGCAGATGAAGCAGTACATCCATGACGGCACCGTCAAGGCCTTCGAGCTGTGGAACCCCAACGATCTCGGCTACCTGGCGGGCTACGCCGCTGCCGGCCTGGCATCCGGAACGTTCACGCTGGACACCGGATCGACCTTCCACGCCGGCCGGCTGGGTGACTACAAGGTCCTGGCCCCTGCGGCGGGGACTGGCCCGTCCGTGGTGCTGGGGCCGCCGACCGTGTTCGACTCCAGCAACGTGGACAAGTTCAACTTCTAGCGATACCGCTGACGGGCGGGACCCGGTGCGCGGCACCGGGTCCCGGTCGCCGACCGGAAAGGGGCGTGAGGTGACGCGGTACTGCTTCCGGCTACAGGTCCGCCCGGACCTGCTGGGTGAGTACACCGCCCGGCATGCGGCGGTGTGGCCCGAGATGCTGCAGGCGCTGCGTGCGTCGGGTTGGCAACACTACTCAATCTTCGCGGCCCCCGATGGCACCGTCATCGGATACGTCGAGGCTGCGAGCCTTGCGGCTGCCCAGCAGGCGATGGCCCGCACCGAGGTCAACGCCCGCTGGCAGCAGGACATGGCCCGGTTCTTCACCGGTTTGGGCGGTGCGCCCGCGGACGAGGGGTTCGAACTACTCGACGAGATCTTCAATCTCGACGATCAACTGGCCGATCAGAGACCACAGGAGCGGTGACGATGCAGCCAGGATCGGCACGCCCGCCCGAGGGCGGCGCGCTGGAACCATTGCGCCCATCGCCGGCGACCAGGGTCGGTCTCGTGGCCGGCGGCCTGGGCGCGTACTGGCCGCAGTTCCCGGACCTGCTGCCCCAGTTGCGCCACTCCGCCGAGCGGGTGACGCAGCGGATGCGCGAGCTAGGTTGCGAGGTGATCGACGCCGGGTTCATCTCCGACGCACCCGAGGGTGCCGCCGCGGCAGAACTGTTGCGGCGCGAGGGATGCGACATCATCGTCGGATTCCTGACCACCTACATGACAGCGTCGATGCTGTTGCCGATCGCGCAGCGCAGCGGTGCTCCGGTGCTGTTGATCAACCTGCAGCCGACCGAGGCGATGGATCACGCCACCTTCGACACCGGGGCGTGGCTGGCCTACTGCGGCGCCTGTCCGTTGCCCGAAATGGCCAACACGTTCCGCCGCGCCGGCATCGAGTTCCGGTCGGTATCCGGATATCTGGAGGACGAGCGGGCCTGGCGCCGCATCGCCCGTTGGGTGCGGGCGGCCGGCGTGCGTGCGGTACTGCGCCGCGGCAGGCATGGTCTGATGGGCCACCTGTACCCGGGGATGCTGGACGTCTCGACGGATCTCACTCTGGTGAGCACCAACTTCGGCGGACACGTCGAGGTGCTCGAATTCGATGACCTGCGGGTCCGGGTCGAGCAAGTCACCGACGAGGACACCCGGGGTCGCATCGCGTTGGCCTCGGAGATCTTCGACGTGCAACCCAGCGTCGACGACGAGGACTTCCGGTGGGCGGCCAGGGTGTCGCTCGGCCTTGATCGACTGGTCGAGGACTTCGGTCTGGACAGCGTCGCCTACTATCACCGCGGGCTGGACGGAGAGATCCACGAAAGGCTCGGCGCGGGAATGATCCTCGGTGCATCGCTGCTGACGGCGCGGGGCGTTCCGGCGGCGGGGGAGTATGAACTGCGGACGTCGCTGGCGATGCTGGTCGTTGACAGGCTGGGGGGCGGCGGATCCTTCACCGAGTTGCAGGCGCTGAACTTCCGCGACGGCGTCGTCGAGATGGGCCACGACGGCCCGGCCCACCTCGCGATCAGCGATGCGAAACCGTTACTGCGTGGGCTGGGCGTCTATCACGGCAAGCGCGGATGGGGCGTATCCGTGGAACTCGGGGTGCGCCACGGCCCCGTCACGGTGGTGGGCATCGCCCAGCAGCCCGACGGCCGCTACGAGTTCACGGTATCCGAGGGTACGGTCGTGCCCGGGCCGCTGCTGCAGATCGGAAACACCACGTCCAGGGTCGATTTCGGCTGTGACCCGGGCGAGTGGACGGATGCCTGGAGTGCGTCCGGGATCTCGCATCACTGGGCGCTCGGCACCGGCCACCTGGCCGGCGACGTCGGGGCGGTCGCGGAACTCCTCGGCACCGACATGAGCCAGATCCGCATCAACGAAGTCCCGTCCGGGGACGGCGGAAGTGAGCGACGCCGCCACCGAGACAACCGGGACGCAGGAGGAAAGGGAGCGCTCGGGTGAACCGGGATCAGGTCAATACGATATTGCGGGCACAGCGTATCGAACTACCCTCATGGGCGTTCGGTAATTCCGGCACGCGGTTCAAGGTGTTCGCCCAGGCCGGGGTGCCACGTGACCCGTATGAGAAGATTGCCGACGCTGCGCAGGTGCACCGGTTCACCGGCATCGCTCCGACCGTGGCGCTGCACATCCCGTGGGACCGGGTGGACGACTATGGCAAGCTGGGCGCATTCGCCGTCGAGCAGGGCGTGACGCTGGGCACCATCAATGCCAACGTGTTCCAGGACGACGACTACATGCTGGGCAGCGTGTGTCACCCGGACGAGGTGGTACGGCGCAAGGCGGTGGCGCACTTGCTGGAGTGCATCGACGTGATGGACCAGACCGGCTCCCGCGATTTGAAGCTGTGGTTCGCCGATGGCACCAACTATCCCGGCCAGGACTCGTTGCGGGCCAGGCAGGATCGGCTCGCCGAGGCGCTGGCAGAGGTCTATGCGCGCCTGGGTGAGAGCCAGCGCCTGATCCTGGAGTACAAGTTCTTCGAGCCGGCGTTCTACTCGACGGACGTGCCGGACTGGGGGACGTCGTTCGCGCACTGCGTGCAATTGGGCGACCGGGCGAAGGTGTGCGTGGACACCGGACACCACGCACCAGGCACCAACATCGAGTTTATTGTGGCGTTCCTGCTGCGCGCCGGGAGATTGGGAGCGTTCGACTTCAACTCCCGCTTCTACGCCGACGACGACCTGATGGTGGGGGCTGCGGATCCGTTCCAGCTGTTTAGGATCCTTCACGAGTGCGCGCAGGCGGGGGCGCTGGATCCGGGCAACGGTATCGCCTACATGCTCGACCAGTGCCACAACATCGAGCCCAAGATTCCGGGTCAGATCCGGTCGGTGCTCAACGTGCAGGAGGCCGTCGCCAAGGTGTTGTTGGTGGATACCGAGGCGCTCGCCGCGGCGCAGCGAGCGGGGGACGTGTTGGGTGCCAATGCGGTGCTGATGGATGCCTTCAATACCGACGTGCGCCCGCTGCTGGCCGACCTGCGCTCCGATGCGGGCATGGACCCGGACCCGATGGCCGCCTATGCCCGGTCCGGTTATGCCGAGCGGATCACGGCGGAGCGGGTCGGGGGGACGCAGGCCGGGTGGGGCGCCTGATCCGATGCCTATGTGTGGTGATCCTCGTCGGCCGGGCGATGGCCGGGGATGTCGTCACCGATATCGATACCGACGTCTGATCGTGACCGACGCGTGATGGATGAGGACTGTATGACGAACCAGACTGTGATCGACCTGATCGAGCGTTCGCACCGGTTGGGCGCCGACCGGCGCAATACCAACTATGCGGGTGGCAATACGTCGGCGAAGGGTAGCGACGTCGATCCGGCCACGGGGGCCTCGGTGGACCTGTTGTGGGTCAAGGGCTCCGGCGGGGATCTGGGCACGCTACGGCCGGAGGGGTTGGCGGTGTTGCGACTGGACCGGGTGCGTGCCCTGCGTGAGGTGTATCCCGGGGTGGATCGCGAGGACGAGATGGTCGCCGCGTTCGACTACTGCCTGCACGGCCGAGGCGGGGCGGCGCCGTCGATCGACACCGCGATGCACGCCCTGGTCGATGCGCCGCACGTGGATCACTTGCACCCGGATGCCGGCATCGCGCTGGCGACCGCCGTCGACGGCGAGCGATTGACGGCGGAGTGCTTCGGCGACGAGGTGGTGTGGGTGCCGTGGCGCCGGCCCGGATTCCAACTCGGCCTGGATATCGCAGCCATGGCGGCCAGCCACCCTCGGGCGATCGGCTGCATCCTGGGTGGGCACGGCATCACCGCCTGGGGTGCGTCGGGCGCCGAGTGCGAGGCGAACTCGCTGCGCATTATCGCCACCGCCGAGGAGTTCCTGGCCTCCCGCGGGAAGGCGGAGCCGTTCGGTGCCGTGCTGGACGGCTACCAGCCGCTGCCCGAGCAGCAGCGGCACGAGCGGGCGGCGGAGCTGGCCCCGCTGATCCGCGGTTTGGCTGGCACCGACCAGCCCGTGGTGGGGCACTACACCGACACCGATGTCGTGCTGGACTTCCTATCCCGCGCCGAGCATCCGAGGCTGGCCGCGCTGGGCACGTCCTGCCCGGATCACTTCCTGCGCACCAAGGTTCGCCCGATGGTGCTGGACCTGCCGCCCGCCGCCGACCTGGATGTGGCGCGGGACAGGGTGCGGGAGTTGCACGAGCAGTACCGCGCCGACTACGCCGCCTACTACGCCCGGCACGCCGAGCCGGGGTCACCGGCGATGCGCGGTGCCGATCCGGCGATCGTCCTAGTGCCCGGGGTGGGCATGTTCTCCTTCGGCAAGGACAAGCAGACCGCCCGGGTCGCGGGGGAGTTCTACCTCAACGCGATAGGCGTGATGCGCGGCGCCGAGGCGGTCTCGTCCTACGCGCCGATCGAGGAGTCGGAAAAGTTCCGCATCGAGTACTGGGCGCTGGAAGAGGCCAAGCTGCAACGCATGCCCAAGCCCAAGGCGCTGGCGGGGCGGGTGGCGTTGGTGACCGGGGCGGGCTCCGGCATCGGCAAGGCCATCGCGCGGCGGCTGGCGGCCGAGGGTGCCTGCGTGGTGGTCGCGGACCTGAACGCCGAGGCCGCGGTAGCGGTGGCGGGAGAGTTGGGCGGCCCGGACGTGGCCGTTCCGGTGGTGTTGGATGTGTCGGATCCGGCGGCGGTGGCGGGCGCGTTCGCGGCCGCGGCTCGCGCGTTCGGCGGGGTGGACCTGGTGGTCAACAACGCGGGCCTGTCGGTTTCCAAGCCGCTGCTGGAGACCACCGAACGAGACTGGGACCTGCTGCACGATGTGATGGCCAAGGGTTCCTTCCTGGTGTCGCGGGAGGCGGCCCGCACCATGATCGAGCAGGGTCACGGTGGCGACATCGTGTACATCGCCAGCAAGAACGGCGTATTCGCCGGCCCCAACAACGTCGCCTACGGCGCCGCCAAGGCCGACCAGGCGCACCAGGTGCGGCTGTTGGCCGCGGAACTCGGCCAGCACGGGATCCGGGTCAATGGCATCAATCCCGACGGGGTGGTGCGCGGCTCGGGGATCTTCGCCGGCGGCTGGGGCGCCCAGCGGGCCGCGGTGTACGGAGTGGCCGAGTCCGAACTGGGTGCCTTCTACGCCAAGCGCACCCTGCTCGGCCGGGAGGTGCTGCCCGAGCACGTGGCGGCGGCGGTGTTCGCGTTGACCGCCGGGGATCTGTCCCGCAGCACCGGACTGCACATCCCGGTCGACTCCGGCGTCGCCGCCGCGTTCCTCCGATGAGCGCTCGCGGCTTGGGAGTCCCAGGCGGCGCTATAGCGCCACCTCAGACGCACAAGCCGGGGGTGGGCCGGGGGCCGAGCACCGGGTCGAGCCAGGGGCCGTGCCGGTGAGGGGGCCGCGGTGAGTGTCACCGTCGCGGCGGTGGATCTGGGCGCCACCAGCGGCCGGGTGCTGCTCGGCGAGGTCGGCGCCGACCGGCTCGCCGTCACCACCGTCGCCCGGTTTCCCAACACCCCGGTCCGCATCGGGGACGGCCTGCACTGGTCGATCTTGGAGTTGTACCGCCACGTGCTGGACGAGCTGGCCGCCGCCCACCGCACGGCATCCGGCCTGACCAGCATCGGCATCGACTCCTGGGGCTGCGACTACGCGCTGCTGCGCGACGGCGTGATGCTGTCCAACCCGTACAGCCACCGTGACGAGCGCACCGCCGCCGGGGTGCGCGCCGTGCACGATCGGATCTCACCGCAGGACCTGTTCGCCCGCAACGGCCTGCAACATCTGCCGTTCACCACGCTCTATCAACTCGCCGTCGACCGGCAGCGTCGCCTGCTGCGCCTGGCCGACACGATGCTGCTCATCCCCGACCTGCTGACCCACTGGCTGACCGGCACCACCGTCGCCGAGCGCACCAATGCCTCCACCACCGGACTGCTACGTGCCGACACCGGCGAGTGGGACGCCGACCTGGCCCGCCGGCTGGACGTCGACCCTGCCCTGTTGCCGCCACTGGTCGACGCCGGCACCGACCTGGGCCCGATCATCGGCCCCGCCCGCCACGAGACCGGGATCGACGGCGTCCACGTCACCGCCGTCGGCTCGCACGACACCGCTAGCGCCGTGGTCGCGGTCCCCGCTACCGACCCCGACATCGCCTACATCTCCTGCGGCACTTGGTCTTTGGTCGGCGTCGAACTCGAACGACCGGTCCTTACCGACGCCGCGCGCCGCGCCGGGTTCACCAACGAACGAGGCGTGGACGGCCGCATCCGCTACCTGCACAACGTGACGGGACTGTGGCTGCTCACCGAGACCATCCGCGACTGGGAACGCATCGGGCCGCCCGTCGACCTGTCGGCCCTGCTCGCCCAGGCAGCCGACATCACTGGCGCCACGCCGACCTTCGACGCAGACGACCCCGACTTCCTCGGCCCCGGCGACATGCCGGCCCGCATCGCCGCCGCCCTGCTCGCAGCCGGCCAGTCGGCACCGACGTCCCGCCCGGCGCTGGTGCGCACCATCTTGGCCAGCCTCGCCGCCGCCTACGCCCGCACCATCCGGGCCGCCGCCGAGACCTCGGGGCACACCATCCGAACGGTGCACCTGGTCGGCGGCGGCAGCCAGAACACCCTGCTGTGCCAACTCACCGCTGACGCCACCGGCCTGCCTGTCCTCGCCGGTCCGGCCGAGGCCACCGCCATCGGCAACATCCTCATCCAGGCCCGCACCCTCGGTGAGACCGGCGGCAGCTTGGAATCGCTGCGCGCCCTGGTAGCACGGCGCTGCGCCCTTCGACGCTACGAACCGGGTCGGGGATAGCAGCTTCGTCACCGCCCTGGGTCCTTCGGGGCCGCGGTGGCCTTCGCCTGGTCTCGAGGTGACCGTAGCCGTGAGGGTGGGCCAGCGACCGGGCGTGCGGCGGCGTGGCACCATGCCGCTCCCGATCCGCTCCGGAGCCTTCGGTACCGCCCGGCAATTTCCGCACATCGTGCAGACCGGACTGCTAACCTGCGCCGATGGTGTCGATCGCGATGATCGTGCTCGGTGTCGGGCTGGGTGTGGTGGGCCTGGCGATCTCCGCATGGCCGTTGACCGTGGTAGGTGCGGTGTGGATCGTGTGCGGCCTGATCTCGCGCGCCGTCGCGGTCCGGGTGAATCGGGCCCGCGCGCATGAGCGGGCCGTGGCGGGTGCCGTGGTCGCCCGCGACTCGACGGCCGACCCGCCGGCGCGGTGGGCGAAGGTGCTCATGCTGACCTTGAGCACCTTGGCCTGTGGGCTGTCCGCACTCGCCGTTGGCTATTTCCGGCTTGGATTCGATGCCGCGCACCAGAGCTGGCGCTACCTGCCACTCATCGCCGGCATCCCGCCGACCGCGCTCGCGGTGATCGGTGTGCTCATGTATGGAATTGGTTCGGCCGCGAAGGCCACTCTCGGTGCGCCACCGACGGTTCCGGCCACCATCATCGTCCGGTCAGTGCACGACACCGGCGTGTACGTGAACAACCAACCTCGGTTGGAACTCGACATCGAGGTGCGGCCGGAGGGATTACGGCCCTATCGGGTGGCGAAGAAGGCCACGGTGCCGTTCGCCGCGCTCGGGCAACTCGAGCCAGGCCATGGCTTTCACGCCACCGTCGCCGGCCCCGGCGATCCCACGAACATGGACATCGACTGGGCCAGTGGCTTCGACACTGCCGCGCATGCTTTCGACACCGGTGAGCACGCAACAGATCCCGCGACCAGGCTGCGCCACCTGGACGAGCTGCATCGCCAGGGCCTCGTCACCGATACTGAGTACCAGACGCACCGCGCGCGGATCATCGGCTCGGTGTAGCCTGACGCCTCGTCGCCACCTCGACCGATGCGGACGGCCGGACCTCGGTCCGGCCGTCACCGGCGCCGGCAGACCTGCCCGTGCTGCGGCTTATCCGATCGCCGCTCGCAGCCGGTCGACGTCGTCTCCCTCGCCGGACTTGGCGCCGGGAGTCTCCAGGATCACCGGGGCGCCGGCCGCGCGCACCACCGCCGCGATCGCATCGAGCCCGATGGTGCCCTCGCCCAGATTGGCGTGCCGATCGGCTCCGGATCCTGCCTCGTCCCGGGAGTCGTTGGCGTGCACCAAATCGATCCGCCCCGTGATCGCCAGGACCTCGTCTACCACGGTAGCCAGATCCAGCCCGCCGGCGAAGGCGTGGCAGGTGTCCAGGCAGAAGCCCAATCCGGAATCGCCGACTGCATCCCACAACATGGCGATGCGTTCCAGGGTGCGGGCCATCGCCCCGTCGCCGCCGGCGGTGTTCTCCACCAGGACCGGCACCGTGGCGTTCAACCGCTCCGCGCATTTGCGCCAGTTGTCGAATCCGGCGGCTGGATCGTCACCGGCGGTGACGTGCCCACCGTGGACGACCACCGCGGACGCGCCCACCTGCGCCGCCAGGTCGACATGCTGCTGCAGCAACTTGCGGCTGGGGATGCGGATCCGGTTATTGGCTGTCGCGACGTTGATCACATATGGCGCGTGCACCACCAGCACGATGCCGGCCGCCTGCGCCGCCTCGCGCAACGCCGCAGCACCGCCGGGATAGGCGACACTCGGCCCCTTCCAGTTCTGCGGGTCGCCGAGGAAGAACTGCGCCGCATCGGCGCCCCGATCCTGCGCGGCGACGATCGGATCTACCTGGTCGACGTGTGCTCCGATGCGAAGTGCGGCCATGGCCCGCACTCTACGTGGAGCCTGTGACACGAGTGCCCGCCCCGACCGGCGATCGATCGAAGCGGGCCCGCGTGTCCGATCCGGGCCCGTTCAGCCGGTCTTGCCCTTCAGCGCCACCAGCACCCCGGCCAACGCGAAGTACTTGTTGCTGCCGAGCTCGCCGACCGTGTCGATACCCAGCGCCTCCTTGAGTAGCTGGTCGTGCCGCTCCGTCAGGCCCGCCAATGCCGAGGGCGGCGCAGCCAGGATCTCGTCCAGACTGGAGTTCTCGTAGGCCTTGTCCAGGCCCTTGGTCAGATCGACAGATACCGCCATCGACGGCTCCCTTCGCTAGATCGACCGCCGGCGGCGGTCGCGTCCCCCGGATCGTGTGCCGGAACGGATTCGTGCTCCCTACTCTGCGGTACAGACCGGTGGCATGGCAAGAGCCAGACTGCTCCATTCGGGTGCACGCGTGGCCAGGACCCGCCGCCATTCGTGGCAATCCGGGCGGCGCGGTCGAAGGAGCATCGCTGTTGCCCGTGAGCCCCGCGAGCACGGGTGCTCGCGTCACAGGCCGGGTGCTCGACCCGGCTCCGGTCGGAGCGATCCCCCGGCAGCGGGTCCTCGCAGCGGCGTGGTGCCGGCCGCCCTCGCCCGCGGCCTACCCTGGACGGGTCATGATTGCCACCCCCTCACCTGCCCCGGCACCGCATGGCGGTCCCATGGTCCAGCGGGCGCCCGACCCTGCGCCCGACCACGCGACCGGCGGCGACGTGGTCTACCTCGACCATGCCGCCACCACCCCCGCGCTACCGGCCGTCGTCGATGCCGTCACCGACGCCATGCGACTGGTCGGCAACGCCTCCTCCTTGCATGCCGCCGGCCGGGCCGCGCGCCGCAGGGTTGAGGAGTCCCGGGAGACGATCGCCGCGGCGTTGGGAGCGCGGCCCAGCGAGGTGATCGTCACCTCGGGCGGCACGGAGGCGGACAACATAGCGGTGACGGGGATCCTGACCGCGCGCCAGTCCGCCGAACCGGCCCGGCGACGGGTGCTGCTGCCCGCCGTCGAGCACCACGCCGTGCTGGACACCGCGGAGGCGTTGCACACCACCGGCCGCGCCGAGATCTGCTGGCTCGAGGTGGACGACTACGGCAGGGTGCACGCCGACACGCTGGCCGCCGCCATCGCCGAGGACCCCGGCGCGGTTGCCCTGGTCAGCGTGATGTGGGCCAACAACGAGGTCGGCACGGTGAATCCAATCCGGGAACTGGCCGCCGTCGCGCACTCATATGGCATCCCGCTGCACAGCGACGCGGTGCAGGCGTTCGGCGCGCTGCCGGTGGACTTCGCGGCCAGCGGCGCGGATGCGCTGTCGGTGACGGCGCACAAGATCGGCGGGCCCATGGGAGTCGGCGCGCTGCTGCTGCGTCGGGACGTGGCCGTGACACCGATCGGGCACGGCGGCGGTCAGGAGCGCGGCATCCGGTCCGGAACGCTGGACATGCCCGCCCTGGTCGGGTTCGCGGTCGCCGCGGAGCATGCCGCCGCGAGCCGGGCGACGGAGGCGAGCAGGCTGGCTGCCCTCCGGGACGAGCTGATTGCCGGTGTGCAGCACGCGGTTCCGGACGCCGCGTTGTCCGGAGATCCCGGCGCCGGTGTGATGGACGGCGGCCCGTCCCGGCTGCCCGGCAACGCGCACCTGCGCTTTCCGGGTTGCCAGGGCGACGCGCTGCTGATGCTGCTGGACACCGCCGGCATCGCCTGCTCCACCGGGTCGGCGTGCACCGCCGGGGTGGCCCGGCCCTCGCACGTGCTGCTGGCGATGGGCCTGCCGGAGCGGGAAGCCGCCGGGGCGCTGCGCTTCTCGCTGGGGCACAGCTCGACCCGGGACGACGTGCGGTCCCTGGTCGAGGCGATCGGCCCGGCCGTGCAGCGCGCTCGGGCGGCTGCGCTGGCGGGAGCCAGGCGGTGACCGGCTTGGCCATGTTCGCGGATCTGAAGCACGGTTGTGGGGCCGAATCGGGCCACAACCGTGCTTCAAATCCGCGAACGTCGGTGGGGGAGGGACCGTGAGGGTGCTGGCCGCGATGAGCGGGGGCGTCGACTCGGCGGTGGCCGCGGCGCTGGCGCACGACGCCGGCCACGACGTGACCGGTGTGCACATGGCGCTGTCCCGCACCCCCGGCACGCTGCGCACCGGGTCCCGGGGTTGCTGCACGGTGGAGGACGCGTTCGATGCCCGGCGGGTGTCCGACCTGATCGGGATTCCGTTCTACGTCTGGGACCTGTCGGAGGATTTCGCCGAGACCGTCGTCACGGACTTCCTGGCCGAGTACGCCGCCGGGCACACCCCCAACCCCTGCCTGCGGTGCAACGAGAAGATCAAGTTCGCCGCGCTGCTGGATCGCGCGGTCGCGCTCGGCTTCGACGCCGTGGTGACCGGTCACTACGCCCGGGTGTGCGACGGCCGGCTGCTGCGCTCGGCCGACCCGGCCAAGGACCAGTCGTACGTGCTGGCGGTACTGCGCCCGGATCAGGTGCGTCGCAGCATGTTCCCGCTCGGCGGCATGACCAAGCCGCAGGTCCGGGCGGAGGCGGACCGGCGCGGTTTCGCGGTGGCGGCCAAGCCGGACTCCTACGACATCTGCTTCATCTCCGACGGCGACACCCGCGGCTACCTGACCGAGAAGCTCGGCGCGAGGCCGGGTTCGGTGGTGGATGCGGATACCGGCGAGGAGCTGGCTCGGCACGACGGCTACTTCGGCTACACGATCGGGCAGCGCAAGGGGCTCGGGCTGACCCGCCCGGCCCCGGATGGGCGGCCCCGGTATGTGCTGAGTATCGAGCCGGTTTCCGGGACGGTGACGGTGGGGTCGGCCGAGCACCTCGACGTGACGACGATCAGCGCGAGATCGGTGGTGTACCCGAGTGGCGCGGCCCCGATTTTTCCGATCCGCGGCCGACTGCAGGTGCGGGCGCACGGCCGAACCACCGGCGTCACCGCCGATCTGACCGCCGGCGGCGCGTTGCGTCTGGTGCTGGACGAGCCGATCCGGGGGGTGGCGCCGGGGCAGACCGCGGCGCTGTACGACGACGCCGACACCGAGGTGCTGGCCGCCGGCACCATCGTGGACACCGGGCATGGCCATGGCTGACGATGGCATGCGGCCCCGGCACGCCGAGAGGGTGAGCGACCGGGCCGTGCAGCGCGACCCGGACGCCGCGGCGGGCACCCCGCCGGACCCGCGCCGGCCTGACACCCCGTGGCGCGCTGGGATCGCCACCGGCGTCGGCTCGCTGCCTGGTACCGACCCGATGGAGTCGGCGGCCCTGATTGCCGGCGAATTGCCGGACCTGCCGCACCTGGTGGAGCTGCCGCAGCGCGGCGCGGGCGCCGACATGATCGGCCGCACCGCCGCCATGCTGATCGACATGCCGGCCGAGGTGGTGCCCAGCGGGTGGCGGCTGACGCGACGGCCGGGCCGGGACGTGCGGCGTGCCGCCGACTTCCTGGCCTGGGATACCGACGCCGCGGAGCGGCACTTCGCCGGAGCGGCCTGGATCAAGATCCAGGCGGTCGGGCCGTGGACGCTGGCCGCGCAGCTGGAGACGCCCAGCGGCAACCGGGCACTGCTGGATTCCGGTGCCGTGGCGGATCTGGCCGCCTCGTTCATCGAGGGCGTGGCCGCGCAGCGCTCCGAGCTGGCTCGCCGGTTGCCCGGCACCGGCGTCGTGATACAGATTGACGAGCCGTCGCTGCCGGCGGTACTGGCCGGAACCTTGGCCACCGCATCCGGATTCGGCACCGTCCCGGCGGTCGACGAGTCACGGGCGGTGGAGCTCCTGGCAGACCTGGTGCAGGGGCTCGCCGGCGGCGCGCGGGCCGACGGCGGCGATCACGCCGCGTCGCCGGTCGCCGTGCACTGCTGCCACCCCGCCGCTCCGGTGGATCTGCTGCGCCGCGCCGGGTTCCGCGCACTGTCGCTGGACCTGACCGGCGTCGGGAGTTCGGCGGCCCGGCTGGATCCCTTGGCCGAGGCGGTCGAGGACGGTGTGGTGCTGCTGGCCGGGCTGATCCCCACCACCGACCCGTCCGCAAGCAATCACCTCTCGGCGGCCGGCGGCGATCCGGCGAGCAACGGCGACCCGAGCCCGGACGATACGTCCGTGCCCCGAGGACGTTTCGACTTCCGCCAGGCGGCGGGGCCATTGCTGGACCTGTGGCACCGGGTGGGGCTGCCGGACGCGCGGTTCTCCCAGGTGCTCGTCACCCCTACCTGCGGGCTCGGGACGGCCTCGCCGGCGTGGGCACGCCGATCGTTGGCGCTGGCCCGGGATGCCGGCCGGCTGCTGCACGAACGCGCCGAGCAGGCCTGACGGCACGCTGGCTTCGCGGCCGATCCACGTCCGTGAGTCGCGTTGGTACCTCCGACCCCGCGCCCTGGAGCCGGGTCGCGTCGGATACTTCAGGCCCGCCGGTATCGCCGAGCGTCCACCCTGCTCCTACACCGTGGCGCCGCGCAGGGCGACGACGGAACCGGGCCCGTTGATCGCACGTCATACCGGCGCCATCCGGCTCGATCAGTGGTCAGGGCACGAAGGAGTGGGGCACATGAGGGGACGTTGTGCGGTAGCTGCGGCGGCGATCTGCGCGCTGCTGCTGACCGGCTGTGCGGCGACGGTCAGCGGCGCCGGAGTTCGAGCCGGCACCGATGCCGACGCCGGCACCCCGACGGGTTCGGTCTCATCGGCGCCCGGATCATCCGACCACCAGTCGGGGCCGACGCTGCCGAGCACCCTGCAGGTGCCGGCGTCGGGACAGGGTGACTCCGGCGCCCCGTCCGGCTCCTCGCCGATCCGGCCGATGCCGCCGGTGTCCACCGGGGCAGGCTCGAGCCAGGCGCCGTCGAGCGACACGGCCCCGGCGACCCCGTCACCCTCGACGTCCGACACCTCTGCGCCGCCGTCCTCGCAGCACGGCACGCCGGCCGCCGGAACGGATGACCCGGCCCACGAGTTCGACGGCACCACATCGGTCGACGCGTCGAACTACCACGGCATCGTCACCGACGTGGGCTTCCAGTCGCCGTCGGGGAACATCACCTGCGGCATCCAGGATGGCGTCGCCGTCTGCCAGATCGACAAGTTCGACTACACCCCGCCGAAGCACGACTGTGGCGGCTCGGGTTGGGGATTCAACTTCAAGCTGGAGTCCTCCTCGGCATTCCTGTTCTGCGCGGGCGACGTGGAAAGCGGCGGCCCCACGCTGGACTACGGTCAGCAGATCGCCGTCGGCGCGGTGCGTTGCGTGAGCCAGAAGGACGGCATCACCTGCCAGAACACCGGCAGCGGCTATGGATTCCGGGTGGCCAGGGCCGAGTACGTCTTCTTCGGGCCGAATGAGGCGGCGTCCACCGTGGGGGCGAGCACGGCATCCGGTATCCCCGCCGCCGTCATCGGCCAGTGGCAGGGGCATGGGCGCGTGGTGACCATCGACGCCTCCGGATCGGCGACCCTGGACTACCGCACCTACCAGTTCTGCAGCGACGACCCGACGCCCCCCTGTGACAAGGTCAAGGACAACGAAATTGTCGACGGCGGGCACATCGAGTTCGCGCTGACCGAACAGTCCGGCGCGAAGGCCGCCACCGGCACCGTCACCCGGTCCAACGATCCGAAGACCCCGGTCGGCAGCCCCGTCACCGCCACCGTCTCCGGCTACAACCTGGAACTCAGCTTCTGGCCCGATACCCTGTTCTGCGCCGCGGACACCCCGTCCGGGCAGTGGAACTGCGGGGCGTAGGCGCCCACCGGAGTCGTGGGTAGCGCCGGTGGCATTGCTATGCCGCCGCGGCGCCGGCCCGCCAGGCGGTCAGGATCTCGTCCCGGAATCCCGGCGCCGCCAACAGGATCCCGCCCTCCGGCGCCACCGACGCCGCCCCGTCGATACCGCACGCCACGGCTCCCGCCTCGGTCGCGATCAGCACCGCCGCCGAGTCGTCGATGGGGGAGTACTGGCCGATCAGACAGCCGGCCGTCGCGCCCAGGCCGACCTGCAGCAGCGCCAGCGTGGACGATCCCATGATCCGCACCGTGCAGGCCGCGTCGGCCAGCGCGGCCAGGGTGCCAGACATCCCCGGCCACGGACGGTGCGCCAGCCATTCAGTGGCCACCACAGTGCCCGCCAGTCCCGACCCAACGCGAGCCGACAATTGCCGAGCCGCACCGAGAATCGGCTGGTAGTCGGCATCCAGCGGCAGCAGCCGAGAGCCGCGGCCGCGTTCGCCGACGGCGATCCTGCGGCGGAACGGATCTCCCACCACTCCGACCAGCGGGCCGTCGGAGTCCCAGCAGGCCAGCGAGAACGAGCACCACGCCAGCCCGTTGGCATAGTTGGTGGTGCCATCCACCGGATCGCAGTACCAGGTGTAGGCCGCGTCGACGGGGCCGGTAGTGCCGAATTCCTCACCTACCAGGGCGTGCCCGGGCAGGTGCTCGGCGATGCGCCGCCGCACTTCGGTCTCCACCGCGATATCGGTATCGGTGACGGGGTCGGCGGCGTGCGCCTTGGTTCGGACGTTCGCCGGGGCGGTGCCCGCAATGCGTTGGCACGCCCAGCAGGCCAGCTCCATCGCCACGGTCCGCAGATCCTCCGTCACCGCTGTCCCTCTTTCCGTGCCGGGCGATCGGCTGGCCGGCCGGCACTGCCGCCGACGGCCTCACGCCGTCGCCCTGCTGATCGCAACCAGATCCGCGATCCGGTTGGTAATCACCGCGTCGGCGCCCTGAGTGATCACGGCCGCCATATCCCGCGGATGGTCCACGGTCCACACCGAGACACCGATGCCGCGGGCATGCATCGCGTCGGCGATACCGGCCGTGAGCAGTCGGAAGTGCGGATTGAAGTACTCCGGCCGGAAGTACTCGAGGGTTACGGAGTCCGGGGGGCGCACCCCGTCCCAGCTCAGCGCGATGCGGGCGGCAGGCATCTCTCGGCGCATCCACCGGGACCGACCGGCGAACAGGCAGGCGTCCATCACCCCGGCGCGCTCGAGCACCGTGTGCGCGGCCGGGATCGCCGCCGGCTCCGGCAGATCCACCATGATCTGCCGCCCGGCGCCGGCGATCAGGTCGGCCGCCTCGGCCAGCGTCGGCACGTACTCCTCGGCCGGGCCGCGCAGCGCGGCCAGCTCGGACGACGTCACGTCCGACAGCGACACGCCGCGCCCCCATATCCGTCGCAGGGTCGCGTCGTGCAGCAGCACCGGGACCCCGTCGGCCGCCAGCCGCACGTCGAGTTCCACCATGTCGGCGCCGGCGGAGATCGCCGCCTGGAACGCGGGCAGGGTGTTCTCCAGGTGCCCGAGCGGCTCACCGCGATGGGCGATGCTCAGCGTCATTCGGCCGACCCGGCCGGCGGCATGGACCGGGCGGTCGCCGTCAGCAGCGCCATGTCGTCGGTACAGATGCCGTCCACGTCGCGGGCCAACAGCGCGGCCAACACCTCGGGCCGCTCCTCGTGCCAGGTGACGATGCCCAACCCCTGCGCGCGCACCCGGTCGATCCAGGCATCGGGCAGCATCTGATCGGGCGCGTCGAAGCGTTCCCAGCAGGGATGCACGAACTGGGCGTGCACCGCCGCCGCCAGCTGCACGGGATCCTCGGTGTCCGAGGCGAACAGCACGGCTCGTGACACCTGCGGCACCGCCCGCGCGCACAGCGCGACCGCGTCACTTCGGCTGGAGGCCAGCACGCTGTGCTCGGTCAACTCCGCCTCGACCAGCGCGCCCGCCAACCAGTGCGCCGACGGCGGATCGATCGACTTGATATCCAGGTACAGCCCCAGATCGTGCCGGCGAATCGCGGCGAGTGCCGACGCCAGGGGCAGCACGGTGCGGTCGGCCGCCAGCACGACCTGCTCCGGCAGATCTGAGATCCAGCACCGGACCCCGTCGATCTGCACCCACGGGTCGTGGGCCACCACCAACGCCCCGTCACCGGTCACCCTGGCATCCACCTCGACCAGATGCGCCCCGGCCGATCGAACTGCGGCGCAGGCGGCGTCCGGGTCCGGGCCGAGGAGCTCCAGTGCGCGGTGCGCGATCCGCAGCACCGCCGCGGGGGTTCGGCCCGAAACCGGGTCCAGCGGCGGCAGCGGCGGGGAATCGAGCAGCGACCCGTGGTTCGGGTCGGTCGGCGTCGAAACCCCCTCAATCATCGGACATCTCCGTCGCGGCCACTCCGGCGTCCGGCACCGCCGCATTGGTCGCCGGCGCCCGTTCCGGTGCCCCGTCCCGGATCAGCGCGTCGCCGGAATACACCAGCGCTCGGGCGAAGCGCACCGCCACCCGCTGGGCCCCGAAGTTGGCATCCACGAACACCCGGGCGCTGCTCGACCCGAACTGCACGACGACCTCCTTGTAATGGCCGCGCGGCACCTCGCGGATCACCGTGCCCACCGGACCCTCGTCATCGCTCGCACCGCCCGGTTCCCGCACCGTCGGGGTGAGTATCACGTCCTCCGGCCGCACCCCGATGGTCACGTCGCTGCCGGCGCCGGTGATGACGGCGCTCGGCACGACGGTGCCGTCCGGCCGCAGCCGCACCCGGCCGCCAGAGGCATCGCGGTGGGCGTCCCCGGAGTAGAAGTTCATGGTGCCGACGAAGTCGGCCACGAAACGGGTCTCGGGTTCCCGGTACAGCCGGTCCGGTCCGGCGTACTGCTCGACCCGGCCGGCGTTCATCACCGCGATCCGGTCGGCCACCGACAGCGCCTCGTCCTGATCGTGCGTGACAAACACCGTCGTGATGCGCAGCCGTTGCTGGATCGCCCGGATCTCCTCGCGCACCCGCACCCGCAGCTTGGCGTCCAGGTTGGATAGCGGCTCGTCCAGCAGCAACACCTTGGGCTCGAGCACCAGCGCACGGGCCAGCGCCACCCGCTGCTGCTCGCCGCCGGAGATCTGGGTGGGGCGGGAGGACATGTGGTGGGTCAGGTTCACCAGCTCCAGCGCCTCGGTGACCCGGCGCCGCAGCTGGGCCGCCGGCACCTTGCGCAGCTTGAGCCCGAACGCGACATTGTCGAATACGGTCATGTGCGGCCACAGCGCGTAGTTCTGGAACACCATCGCCGTCGGCCGGCGCTCCGGCGGCACCTGCGCGACGTCCTCGCCGTCGATCAGCACCTGCCCGGCGTCCGGCCGGATGAAGCCGCCGATCATGCGCAGCGTGGTGGTCTTGCCGCACCCCGACGGGCCTAGCAGGCAGACCAGCTCACCGGACGGCACCGTGAGCGCCAGGTCGTCGATGATCTGCCGGCCACCCAACACCTTGGAGATCCCGCTCAGCCGCAATCCGGTCGCCGTCATCGCAGTTGGAATCCCTCCGCCAGGGTGCCGCCCATGATGTGCCGCCGCACCAGCAGCATCAGGATCACCGACGGGGTGGACAGCACGACCGAGAACACCGCAGCGACCGGGGGAGGGTAGTTCAGCACCAGCGTGTACATCTCGCTGGGCATCGTCAGGTAGGTCGGGGCGCCGACCAGGTAGGAACCCTGCGCCTCGTCGAAGGCGGAGATGAACGACAGGATCATCGCCACCAGAATGCCCGGCAGCGCCAGTGGCACGGTGACCTTGAAGAACACTCGCAGCGGGCCCGCCCCGGCATCCCGGGCGGCCTCCTCCAGGCTGCGCGGCACAGACGCGAACGCCGCGGCCGGAATCCACGTCATGTAGATGATGGTGCCCAGCAACTGCACGATGATCAGCCCGACGAAGGTCTCCATCAGGTGCAGCGTGTAGAACAGCCCGGCCAGCGCCACGAACAGCCCGATCCGGGGGAAGGCGTTGGCGGCGAACAGCGAGATCAGCATCACCTGCCGGCCGGGGAACTTGAACCGGGAGAACGCGTAGGCCGCGGGCAGGCAGATGATCGCCGACACCAGGGTGACGACCACCGCCAGCTCCACGCTCAGCCGCATCGAGCTGAGCAGGCTCGGGTCGGAGAAGACCGTCTTCCACCACTTGAGCGTCCACTGCGTCGGCAGGATGTCCGGGAACGTCCACTGCCCGGCGAAGGCCCGGATCGCCAGCCAGACGATCGGCCCCAGGATGAACACGGCCAGCAGGACCAGGGCGATGACGAACACGACGGAGCGCAGCACCCGGCGTACCGGTCCGGGTGGGCGGTAGGAGGACACGGCGGTGACGGGAACGTCCGTGGTATCGGTCATCACCGCGTCGACGGCCAGTGCCTCGCTCATTGGGTGACCCCCGACATGCGGTTGTTGCGGACGTTCGCCCACACGTAGGCGGCGCCGATCCCGGCCGCGACCAGGAACACCACCACCGCCATCACCTCGGCCTGCTGCGGCCGGCCGAAGGACTGCATCTGGTAGGTCATCGAGGTGCCCAGCAGGTTCGGTGCGTTCGGCCCGATCAGGTAGGGCACGGTGAAGCTGCCCAGCACATAGATGGCGCTAAAGGTACCCACGATGACGCTGGGCAGCACGTTCATCGGGATCAGGATGCTGCGGATGATCCGGACGGTGCCCGCCCCGGCGTCCCGGGCCGCCTCGATCAGTGCGTTTGGCACGCCCTGCAGGCCGGACGCGATCAGCAGCACGCCAAACGGCAGCTGGGTCCACACCTCGCCGATCGTCACCGCCACCATGGTGTAGGAGATGGTCGGAAACGAGTCCCAGCCCAGCATGGTCGCGATCGTCCGTGGGAAACCGTCCGCGGCGTAGAACCCCAGGATCGCGTACGAGGCGATGACCACCGGGATGAACAGCGGCACCACCGCCAGCGCCGACAGCGCCCGCGCCGCCCGGGAATTGGTCAGCCGCAGGAACAGCCCCACGCTCCAGGCCAGCAGCAGCACGAACGCCACCGTCAGCACCGTGACGACCACCGTGACCAGCAGGTCCTCGCCGAAGCTCGGGTCGGCGAAGACGGCCCGGTAGGCCCCGAAGGTGATGAACCCCAGGTGCTGGTCCTGCGCGAATAGCGTCAGGACCGAATTGGGCCCGCCGGCGTAGCCCAGCGTGTACAAGATCGCTGCGACAACCGGGAACCCGATGAACAGCCCGATGACGACCACCGGCGGGCTGGACAGCAAAAACCCGAACAGCGCCTGCCGGCGGTCACGCCACCGCGCCGGTGCCCGCACCGGCGCGGTGGTCGCAGCCTTGTCGTCGACGGTTGCCGTCACGGCACCCGCTGCTGCCACTGCTGCTTGGCGTCATTGCTGAACTTCGCCGAGTACGTCGGGCGCAGATTGGAGGTGTCCAGGCCGGTGAACAGGTTCTGCTCACTCGAGGGCAGCATGTCGGACTTGATGCCCGGGTAGCCCGAGATGGTGTCCACGATCGTGGACTGCACCTCCGGCTGCAGCAGGTAGTTCATCAGCTTGTAGGCGGCGTCCTTGTTGGGGCTGGTGGTCGGGACCGTCAGGTAGACGGCGCTGCCGGTGAAGCCCGGATCGGTGATCTGGGCCAGCTTGACTGTCTTCGGCAGGGCACCCTTGGCCAGGCTGGACAGCGCCATGTCCGACCACACCGGCGCCATCTCGATCTGGCCGCTGCCCAGCAGGTCCAGCACGGCCTGGTTGCCGTTGGGGTACACGCTCTGGTAGATGCTGGACTTGAGGCCCTTGAGCACGTCGAAGCCCTTGTCCCAGTTCTTCTCCAGGTCGGTGGAGTAGTTGTCGTCGAAGTACATCTTCTCGGTGATGTCCGAGGACATGTTGGCGTCCAGCACGGTCTGCACGAAGGAGAACCCGGAGCCACCGGAGTTCGGCGAGTTGTAGGTGAACTTGCCGGGGTTCGCCTTGATCCACGCGATCAACTCGTCCAGTGTCTTCGGCGGGTCGGGGATCTTGCTGGAGTCGTAGGCCAGCACCACGGAGGATCCGCGGTAGGGCACCCCGCGGTTGTCGATCGCCTTGAGCAGCTTCGGGTCGACATTGGCCAGGTTCGGCACCTGCTCGGTGCTGATCGGTTCCACCAACTTCGCCTCGGCGGCGCTGGTAGCGAACCCTGCCTCGATCAGGTCCATGCCGGGATTCTGGTTCTGCTTCACCGCGGCGCCCAGCTTGGCCAGCGTGGTGGTGTCATTGACCCCGTGCTCGGAGAAGTTGATCTTGACGGAATATCCCGGGTTGGCCTTGACGAAGCCGGGAATGATGGTCTTCTGCCACAGGTCGCGGATGTTCACGTCCCCCGAGAGGTAGAAGGTGAGGTCCTTGCCGCCGGTGGACTCGCCGCCGCCGGGTGACTGGGCGGTGCTGCCGGACCCGCCGCTCGGCTGGCTTCCAGTGCTGCCGGCGGCGGGATTGCTCGACCCGCCGGTCCCGCCCCCGGAAGATCCGCAGGCCGCCAGGCCCACGGTGAGGGCCGCGGCCGCCAGGACCGTCAGGATGGACTTGCTTCGCATGGGTGTCTCTCCGCTCTCCGGGGCCGGGGTGTTGGCCGACTCGATCGCTCCCTACGGCCGGCAACCCAGCGGGTGGTCGGCCGTGCGAACACCAGACTTCGGTGCACCGTGACGGTCGGAACCTACCGCGCCGGTCGGCAAAGTTGAAGATGTCTTGACATATTCGTACCAAAGCGTGTCGCGGGAACGACCTATATCGGATAAACGGTCGGCGTCGGTGAGGGTCGCTACGCTCCTTGCGTGGCCACCTCGGATGCCCCGCGCCCCGACGACCAGCCGATGCCAGACGCGCCGTCGCCGGCCGATGTGCCGCACGCGGACGCGAGCCGGCACGCCGAGCTCGTCGACGTCATCGGCGATGCCCAGTTCCGCTACTACGTGCTGGACGCCCCGACCATGTCCGATGGTGAGTTCGACGCCCTGCTGCGCGAGTTGCAGGCGCTGGAGGACCGCTACCCGGCCCTCGTCACGCCCGAGTCGCCGACCCAACGGGTCGGCGGCGGATTCGCCACCGGGTTCGCGGCCATCGAGCACCCGGAGCGGATGCTCAGCCTGGACAACGTCTTCTCCGAGGAGGAGCTGGGCGCCTGGTTGGCCCGCACCGAGGCCGAGGCCGGCGGGCAGGTCGGCTGGCTCACCGAGCTGAAGATCGACGGGCTGGCCATCGATCTGGTCTACGAGCAGGGCAGGCTGGTGCGGGCGGCCACTCGCGGTGACGGGCGGGT
Source organism: uncultured Actinomycetes bacterium (assembly GCA_937926105.1). The sequence goes on from CALANS010000209.1 coordinate 126,336, forward strand.
GGGGGAGGACGTCACGCTGAATGTGCGCACCATTGCCGCGATCCCGCATCGGCTACGCGGCCCCGACGAACCCGGTGGCGGGCACGACATCCCGGAGTTCGTGGAGATCCGGGGCGAGGTGTTCTTCCCGGTGGCCTCGTTCGAGGAGCTGAACGCACAGCTGGTGGCGGCGGGCAAGGCGCCGTTTGCCAATCCGCGCAACTCGGCGGCCGGGTCGCTGCGCCAGAAGGATCCGAAGGTGACGGCGTCCCGGCCGCTGTCCATGCTGTGCCACGGCATCGGCAAGCGCGTCGGCTTCGACATGCGGCGCCAGTCCGAGGCGTACGAGCGGCTGCGCGCCTGGGGGCTGCCGGTCTCCGAGCACAACCTGGTGGTCGGCACTGCCGCCGAGGTCCTCGAGCGGGTGGCCTACTGGGGTGAGCATCGGCACGACGTGGCGCACGAGATCGACGGCCTGGTGGTCAAGGTCGACGAGGTCGCGGTGCAGCGGCGGCTGGGGGCGACGTCGCGGGCGCCGCGCTGGGCCATCGCCTACAAATACCCGCCGCAGGAGGCCACCACGCTGCTGCGCTCCATCGAGGTCAACGTGGGGCGCACCGGGCGGGTGACGCCGTTCGCGGTGCTGGAGCCGGTGCTGGTGGCCGGGTCCACCGTCGGGATGGCGACCCTGCACAACGCGCAGGAGGTGGCGCGCAAGGGGGTGCTGATCGGCGACACCGTGGTGATCCGCAAGGCCGGCGACGTGATCCCCGAAGTGCTCGGCCCCGTCGTCGACCTGCGCGAGGGGCGCGAGCTGCACGAGTTCGTGATGCCCACCCACTGCCCGGAGTGCGGCACCGAGCTGCGCCCGGCGAAGGAGGGCGACGTCGACATCCGGTGCCCCAATTCGCGGTCCTGCCCGGCCCAACTGCGCGAGCGGGTATTCCACCTGGCCGGCCGGGGCGCGTTCGATATCGAGGGGCTGGGATACGAGGCGGCCACCGCGCTGCTCGCGGCCGGAGTGATCACCGACGAGGGTGACGTGTTCGCCCTGGACCAGGCGGCACTGCTGCGGGTTCCGCTGTTCACCACCAAGGCGGGTGCGCTGTCGGCCAACGGGCGCAAGTTGCTGGACAACCTCGCCGAGCGCCGGTCGCAACCGTTGTGGCGGGTCCTGGTGGCGCTGTCCATCCGGCACGTGGGGCCCACCGCGGCGCGGGCGCTCGCGCAGCACTTCGGGTCGCTGGATGCCATTCAGGCGGCTTCCGAGCAGGAGCTGGCCGCCGTGGAGGGGGTCGGCCCGACGATCGCGGCGGCGGTGACGGAGTGGTTCACCGTGGACTGGCACGCCGAGATCGTCTCCAAGTGGCGCACGGTCGGGGTACGGATGGCCGACGATGCGACCGGTCGACCCGAGCAGACGCTGGCCGGGCTGACGGTGGTGGTGACGGGTTCGCTGGGCGGCTTCTCCCGCGACGAGGCCAAGGCGGCGCTGCTGGAGCGGGGCGCCAAGGCCGCCGGGTCGGTGTCCGGCAAGACGTCCTTTGTGGTGGTCGGGGATGCGCCCGGCTCCAAGTACGACAAGGCGGTGTCGCTGGGCGTGCCAATCTTGGATGAGGCCGGCTTCGCCGTGCTGCTGGATGCCGGGCCGGAGGCCGCGCGCGGGGTAGCGCAGATCGGGCCCGCCGACCCGGCCTGAGCCCAACCGCGGACCCACATCGTCGGTTCCGGGTGCTTGGCCTGTTCCGGGCAACCCGGTACGCCGGTGCCCCCCGACGAGCACCGGCGTACCGGGTTGGGCGCGACGCAGTCCCCCAACCGGTCGCGCCGGGCGGTGCGCTCCTGTGGAGCTCCGCCTGGGATGGCCGTCGCTGCGCCGAACAGCGACGGCTTCGTTGCTGTGTGCCTGCTGGATGCCCGGATCCGAGCCGGCTTCCTCGCCTGCCGGGCCGCTGGCAAACCCTGTGGATGCCGACCCCTCTACGGCACCCTCCGGATGCCGACCCCTCTACGGCATTCGGGTTGGGTTGATGCGGCGGCCGTCGGACGCAAGGCGCTGGCCTCGGAGATTCGACGGTGGCGTGACGTCGGACGGTGCGGCGACGAGTGGTCGCGACCGCGCGGGGACACGCTGATCCGCAAGGGCGGCGCGCTAGGCGGCCGCCGGATCAGCGCCTAGTCAGGGGAGAACCCGGGATCGTCGACATGGTCGAGCAGCGCGGCGGCCTCGGCCGCCGGCGGGATGGCGATGTATGCGGCGTCCGGGGCGTCGCCGGCGCGCAGGACGGCGGCGACTGGCCCACCGGCCGAACCCGGTCCCGCGGTGGAGCTTGACCCGGAGCCCGGAACGGCGGCGTCCGGGCCTCGATCGGGAGCCGCCGGCGTCACCGGGGCCGCCGGAGCATTGTCGGCGGGCATCACGCGGGCGTCGTCCGGCGACGTGCCGACGGCCCCCGCCGCGTCGGCCGGGTCGGCATGCCGCGCGGTGTCGGGCGCCGGGTCACCGGTCGTGGCGGGCGCGGTCCCGGGCACCGCCGACGTGATTCCGAGCACCAGCGGCGCGGTGTCGGGCGCCGTGCTCGGAACGGGCATCCTGGCCGGGGTCGCGGTCGGCGCGGGGGTTGACCGGTCCGACCGGTGATCGCGCTCGGGCTCGGCGGCCGGGATGTCCCCGGTCGGCGTATCGCCGCTGGTGGCGGGTGGTGTCGGATCCTGCGGTGCGTCACCGGGGTCGGGTGGTGCGGTCGGGGTCGTTCCGGTCGTGCCACCGTCACCCGGCTGACCGGGATCCGGGGCGGGCGGATCCGCGTCTACCGGCGGTGCGGAGGGGTTCTCGTTGTCGCCCGGTGGGTCGGTCTGCGGTGGTGGCGGGGGTTGCAGCGGATCGGTGATGGGCGACACGGCGTCCGTGACCGGCGATAGCGCATCCAACACCGGGTCCAGAACGGGATCCACCACGTCCAGCACCGGGTCAAGGATTGGCTGCACCGCCGTGGTCACCGGTTGCAGGGCGCCGACCAGCGGCGACGTGATGGGAGCGAGTGCGTCCGTGACCGGTTGCACCGCGTCCAGGATCGGCGTGGTCAGCTCGGCGGTAGCACCCACCACTGGAGCCACGACGCCGTCCAGCACCGGCGAGAGGGTGTCGTCCAGGACGGGTGCAACCGCGTCGGTGACGGGCGCCAGGACGCCCGTCACCTCTTCGACCGTCGGGGCGAGCGCCCCGGTCACCGAGCCCAGGGGCTGCGACACCGCAGTGGTCACTCCGGTCAAGATCGATCCCAGCCCGTCGCCGAGCCCGGTGAGGGTCGATCCAGAGCTGGTCGAAGACTGCGTCGTTGCCGGCGCTGACACCGTTGTCGCGGAGGCGCCGTCGGTTGATCGTGGCGTGGCATCGGCAGACGAGACATCAGTGTTAGCAGGCGATGTCGCAGTCTGTGCGGTCGATTGATCGGCCGGATCCGACGTTGCCGAGGTAGCGGAATTCGTTGTGCTACTGGAAGTGTCGTGAGTCACCAGATCCGATGCTGGCGAAACAGCCTGATGCCCAGGGTGTTTCGAAGTAGTCGATTTCGGATGATGGTTGGTGGGCGCGGCGGCGTGGGTGGCGGCCGGGTGGTGCGACGACGGCTTGCCGCCGCTCATTACGGCCTTCGCCGAGTCGGGTCGTGACGCCGGGTCGGACGCGGAATCCGAACTCGACGGTGATGCCGAACTGGATGGCGAGTCCGCACCGGGGGACGGTGTCGATTCGGACGATGGCGACGAGGCAGACGTCGATCCAGTTCCTACTGAATCCGCATCATTATCCGCAGTATCGCCGGACCCGGATGAAGTGGAGTTGTCGACGGGTTGTGGCGATGATTCGGAGGAATCCGGATCCGATGCGGCCGGGTCGGATTGGTCGGACTGGTCCGTGGGGTCGGATTGGTCGGCCGGGGGATTATCGGGCTGTCCGGTGATCGGGGCGAGCAGGCCGCCGATCAGGTCGGAGACCGACCCGGTCACCGAACCCAGGATGCCTCCGTCGTCGGGCGGCGTGTCCGCCGCTGCCGTGGACCAGGCGGAACCGACCAGCCAGGCCCCCACCGAGATCCCAATGACGGCGCCGCACTTCAGCGCCAGGCGGCGAAGGCGGTGCGGCGGCGCGTCGAGTTCACGTGAACGAGACATCGCGCCACCCCCTTGCCATGGTCAGCGCACCCGTCAGATGCGTCGCGGTTGCGGCGCAAGTAGCAAGGACGTTACCCGTGTCCTCTGGTGTCCGATTCGAAGTTCACTCGGGTCGGTGGCGGCGGTCACCCAGTGTCACCAACGCCGGGGCGGCCGGAGCGCAGCGCCGGGGCGCAACCGGGTACTGAGTGTCAACGGAAATCACGGATAGCGACGCCGCATCCCCGCGTGCCAGGGCTCTCGCCAGCCGGACCGCGGGGTTCTCGGCCGGGCAGCCAGCCGTAGTGTCCTGCACCGGGGCGGCCGGCCGTCAGCCGGACACCGTCCGGTGCGCCGGTCCGGGAGTCTCGGCCAGCCGCCCCACCGCGGCCGTGAGCCCGGCCAGGTGACCCAGCCGGGCCACCTCGCTGTCGCGCATGGCGGGGCCGCCGGGACGCCCGACCAGCACCACCAGCCGAGCGGCGATGGGGGCGGCCGCCAACTCGGTCGCTACCACCCGCCAGTCCTCCGGGACCCATGGCTCGGTGGTGTCCAGCCGTTGCGAGCGGGTGAGCCCGGACAACTTCGTCACCGCCGTCAGTGCGGTCGGCGCGCCGCCACCGGCCGTCACCACCTCGCACTCGCCGCCCTCGCCGACCTGCAGCACGACCGCCCAACCGACCCGCAGCACCTCCGGCAGCAGCGCCGCCAAGGTGTCCAGGGCCCGGTCCGGCTCGGCGGTCAGCGCCTCCACCAGCTCCCACTCACGATGCGCGGACGCCACCCCCGGATCGGGTAGCACCGACTCGACGCGCACCCCGTCGACCGACTCGGCTGCGGCGATCAGCACGTCCGGCGGGCCGCCGGGTAGGTCCACCACCAGGTCGTCGACGGCTCGGCCGGTGGTCCGCTCCACCACGTCCATGGCCAGGATGTCGGCGCCTGCCCGGCCCAGCGCCGAGGCCACCGACCCGAGAGCGCCCGGGACGTCGGGCAACTCGACCCGCAGCAGGTAGCCCATGCCGTGCCCTCCTTCTGGTGCGGGCCGTGATCCGGCGGTCATCCGTGCGCGGTGGGCCCGCGGCCATTGTGGCGCGCGCAGGTTTCGGCCGTGTGACGAACCTCGGCCGGGGCAGGGCCGGCCATCGATCCGCCCTAGGATTGACCCGGACGGAGCCCACCGGTCCGTTCCCCGGGGATCTCCCGGACCTCATCGGTGTGTTGGACCCGCCGTCGGCGGGAGCAGGGAGAGTCGTGTCCGCCAGTGTGCATCCCGACGACGCAGCCGACGACGGCGGTGCCCACGCCCGCCCGCACCTGAGCCGGCAGGACGTGGCGCACCTGGCCCACCTGGCCCGGCTGCAGGTCACCGACGAGGAGCTCGACCGCTATGCCGGGCAGCTCGACGTGATCCTGGAGTCGGTCGCGACCGTGTCGCAGGTGGCAGCCGGCGACATCGAGCCCACCAGCCACGCCGTCCCGCTGGTCAACGTGTTCCGCCAGGACACTCCGCAGGCCGGGCTGACCCGGGAGCAGGCGCTGGCCATGGCGCCGGCCGCCGAACAGGGCCGGTTCCGGGTGCCGCAGATCCTGGGGGAGGAGCAGTGACGGACAACGACCTCGCGGCGGCCTCGACCGTGACCGGTGATCTGACCCGGATGAGCGCCACAGATCTGGCCGCTTCGATTCACCGTGGCGACGTCACCGCCGTCGAGGTGACCCAGGCCCACCTGGACCGCATCGCCGCCGTGGACGGCGCGGTGCACGCCTTCCTCTATATAGATGCCGAGGGCGCGCTGGCGCAGGCCGCCGCCGTGGACGCCGCGCGGGCCGCCGGCACCCCACCGGCCTCGCCGCTGGCCGGGGTGCCGCTGGCCCTGAAGGACATCGTGGTGCAGGCCGGGGTGCCGGCCACCGCCGGTTCGAAGATCCTGCAGGGTTGGATCCCGCCCTACGACGCCACCGTCACCCGCCGGTTGCGCGAGGCGGGCATCGTCATCCTGGGCAAGACCAACCTGGACGAGTTCGCGATGGGCTCCTCCACCGAGAACTCCGCCTACGGCCCGACCCACAACCCCTGGGATCTGGACCGGATTCCCGGCGGGTCCGGTGGTGGGTCGTCGGCGGCGCTGGCCGCCTTCGAGGCGCCGCTGGCGATCGGGACCGACACGGGCGGGTCCATCCGGCAGCCGGCCGCCGTCACCGGCACGGTCGGCGCCAAGCCCACCTACGGCGGCGTCTCCCGGTACGGGCTGATCGCGCTGGCTTCCTCGCTGGACCAGGCCGGGCCGTGCGCCCGGACCGTGCTGGATGCCGCGCTGCTGCACGAGGCGATCGCCGGGCACGACCCGCGCGACTCCACCTCGATTCCGGAGCCGGTGCCGGCGGTGGCGCAGGCGGTGCGCCGCGGCCAGGCCGACGGCATCGCCGGAATGCGCGTCGGGGTGGTCACGCAGCTCGGCGGCTCCGGATATCAGCCGGGCGTGATGGAGTCCTTCCAGGGCGCGGTGCGCACGTTGCAGGATCTGGGCGCCGAGATCGTGGAGGTCTCCTGCCCGCACTTCGACTACGCGCTCGCGGCCTACTACCTGATCCTGCCCAGCGAGTGCTCGTCGAACCTGGCCCGGTTCGATGCCATGCGCTACGGGCTCCGCCTCGGCGACGACGGCACCGCATCGGCCGAGCAGGTGATGACGCAGACCCGGGGCGCCGGCTTCGGCGCGGAGGTCAAGCGTCGCATCATGCTGGGCACCTACGCCCTGTCCGCTGGCTACTACGACGCCTACTACGGCTCGGCGCAGAAGGTGCGCACGCTGATCAAGCGGGACTTCGACGCCGCGTTCGGACAGGCGGACGTGCTGTGCTCGCCGGCCTCCCCGCTGACGGCGTTCAAGCTGGGGGAGAAGGTGAACGATCCGATGGCCATGTACCTCAACGACCTGGCCACCATCCCAGGGTCGCTGGCCGGCATCCCCGCGATGAGCGTGCCCTCCGGGCTGGCCAGCGACACCGGCCTGCCGGTGGGGCTGCAGATCATGGCGCCGGCGCTGGGGGAGCAGGCTATGTACCGGGTGGCCGGGGCGTTCGAGCAGGCCTGGAACGCTGCGAACGGTGGGCCGCTGCTGGGTCGCATCCGTGAGCTCGATGCATCGGTTGTCTCGGCTGCTGTGGATGGGGGGCGGTGACGGCGCCATGACGCTGACGGGATATACGGCCTTGGACGACCTGCTGGACTACGACGACGCCATTGCGGCGTTCGACCCGGTGCTGGGCCTGGAGGTGCACGTTGAGCTGGGCACCGCCACCAAGATGTTCTGCGGCTGCCCGACCACCTTCGGTGCCGAACCCAACACCCAGGTGTGCCCGGTGTGCCTGGCGCTGCCGGGCGCGATGCCGGCGGTCAACGCCACCGCGGTGGAGTACGCCATCAGGATCGGCCTGGCGTTGAACTGCACGATCGCCGCGTGGTGCCGGTTCGCGCGGAAGAACTATTTCTACCCGGACATGCCCAAGAACTTCCAGACCTCGCAGTACGACGAGCCGATCGCGTCCAATGGATATCTGGACGTGCAGGTCGGATCCGAGATGGTGCGGGTGGAGATCGAGCGCGCGCACATGGAGGAGGACACCGGCAAGTCCACCCACATCGGGGGTGCCACCGGCCGCATTCAGGGCGCGGAGTACTCGCTGCTGGACTACAACCGGGCCGGGGTGCCGCTGGTGGAGATCGTCACCAAGCCGGTGACGGGCACCAAGGCGTCCGCCCCCGAGGTGGCGCGTGCCTATGTCGCGACGCTGCGCGACCTGCTGCTGTCCCTGGGCGTGTCGGACGTGCGGATGGACCAGGGCTCGCTGCGCTGCGACGCCAACCTCTCGCTCACGCCGGCCGGCAACCCGGTGTTCGGCACCCGGACCGAGACCAAGAACGTCAACTCGCTGCGCAGCGTGGAACGCGCGGTGCGTTACGAGATCTGCCGGCAGGCGGCGGTGCTGACCTCCGGAGGCAGCGTCCGGCAGGAGACCCGGCACTTCAACGAGACCGACGGCACCACGGCGTCCGGCCGGGCCAAGGAGACCGCCGAGGACTACCGCTACTTCCCCGAGCCCGACCTGGTGCCGCTGGCTCCGGCGGCCGAATGGGTGGAGCAGATCCGGGCGTCGTTGCCGGAACTGCCGTGGGTACGACGCGACCGGCTGCAACGCGAATGGGGCTTCACCGACCTCGAGATGCGCGACCTGGTCGCCGCCGAGGGCGTGGAGCTGGTGGCGGCGACGGTGGAGGCGGGCGCACCGGCCGGTGACGCACGTTCCTGGTGGGTGGCCTATCTCGGGCAGCAGGCCAACACTCGTGGCGTGACGCTGGCGGAGCTGCCCATCACACCGGTGCAGGTGGCGCAGGTCATCGCGATGGTGGGTGATGGGTCGCTGACCACCAAGCTGGCCCGGCAGGTGGTGGACGGCGTGCTCGCCGGTGAGGGTGAGCCGGAGGACGTCGTCGCCGCCAGGGGGCTGGCCGTCGTGTCGGACGACTCTGCCCTGCAGGCCGCGGTGGACGAGGCGCTGGCCGCCGCACCGGACGTCGCCGAGAAGATCCGTTCCGGCAAGCTGGCCGCGGTGGGCGCGATCGTGGGCTCCGTGATGAAGGCGACTCGTGGCCAGGCCGACGCGGCCAAGGTCCGCGAGCTGACCCTGCGCACCCTGGGCGTCGAAGGCTAAGGCTGCCGGCCGCCGGACTGCACGCCATCGACCACCCCGATCCGCGTGTCAGTTTGTCGTCTGCGTGCGCTATTGAGCACGCGTTTCGCCGATCGGTACGCAGATTGAGTGCCCGCTTCGGCCGGCGACGCCCATTCCGTTGAGTCCCTACAGCAGGTGGCCGAGCGGGCCGGAGGCCAGCAGCCCACCGTCCACCGGGAGCGTGACCCCGGAGATCCACGCGGCGTCGTCGGAAGCCAGGAACGCTGCCGCGGCGGCGATGTCGGCCGGCTCGCCCACCCGGCCCAGCGGATAGGCCGGCGCCAGCCGCTCCAGCGCACCGGGCTGGTTATCCCAGACCCGGGTGCGAACGGTCCCCGGCGCGACGAGGTTGAATCGCACGCCGCGCGGTCCGTACCGGGTGGACAGGTTCATCGTCAGGTTCTGCAGTCCGGCCTTGGCCGCGGAGTACGGCTCGCTGCCGAACGAGGTCAGGCCATTGACCGAGCCGATGGTCACCACCGCTCCGCCGGACGGGGCCCGCAGCAGCGATGGCAGCGCGGCCCGGATGCAGCGCGCCACCCCGACCAGGTTGACCTCGACCATGGCGTGCCAGACGTCGTCGTCGGTCTCGGCGAACTCCGGGTGCAGCATGTCGGCTCCAGCCGCGACCATTAGCACGTCCAGCCGACCAAAGCGCTCAACCGCGGACGACACGGCGGCGGAGGGTCCGTCGCCGCTGGTGATGTCGCAGGCGACCCCCAGCGATCGGTGGCCGGCCCGATTCATGCTCGCGGCGACCTCCTCGGCGGCCGCCAGGTCGAGGTCGGCCACCGCCACCGCCGCTCCCTCGTCCGCCAGTCGCTCGGCCACCGCACGACCGATGCCGTGCCCGCCGCCGACCACCAGTGTCGCCCGATCGTCGAATCGCCTCATGGCACCGATCATCGCACCGGCGGGCGCTGCGCTAGCCTCGTTCGGGGTGGCTACGGAGGTATTCGCGCAGATGCGGCAGCACGAAATCGACGTAACCGTGGCGCACCGGCTGGATCAGTTCGGCCGCGATCAGGCGCAGCCGGTATTGGCTGGCGTAGTTGTCGCTCACGCCGAGACGGGCGGCGATGTCGGCCATCTTTGACGGGCCGTCGTCGAGCGCCATGGCACGCAAGAAGTCCCGTCCGACGCCGGATGCGTCCGCCAGGGCCGGTTCGTGGACCAGGGTGCCGAGTCGGCGCCGCGCCTGGGCGACTCCGTGCCGGGCGTCGGCGAGGGAGACCTCCGCGGTCCTCGGGTTGCGTCGCCAGGCATGTGAACCGATGAGCTGTAGCAGGAACGGGTAGCCGTCGGCCGCCTCGATCATGACCTCCAATGCGGCGTCACCGATTCTGCGGCCGGCGGCTTCGATCGGAACCCGAAACCCACGCTCCACGTCGGTGCGATCCACCGGCCCGAGGTGATGGCGGTCCGCGCGGCGCAGGAACGTCAGCACGTCGTCGCTGGCCAGGTCGCTGACACTGGAGGCCAGGCCGGCACCGACGAATGCCACCTCGCGGTCCTCCCGGAAGCTGTGCTGGATGGCGACGGCGATCTCGCGTAGCTCGGCGATCTGCTGGCGATGGATCTCATCCACGGTGATCAGCACGCCGGTGTGGCCGTGCCGCAGCAGATCGGTGAGCAACTCCAACTGATTGCGCAGCCCGACTTCGGCGACGTGACGCTCGATTGTCTCCCACCCCACGGCGCCCACATTCAGCGGCGCGGTGATGTTGCGCAGTCGGCGGACGAGTGCGCCGGGGTCGAACTGGCGCAGCAACCTGGGCAGGTGCTGCCCCGTGATGCGCCCGACGAAACCGGGGGAGGCAGTCTCGCTGATCACCAGCCAGCCTCGTTCCCTCGCTCGTTCCTCGACGGCGTTGAGCATCACGGTCTTGCCTGATCCCCGCGCCCCGGTGTAGAGGGTGGCTCGTCCGGCGGTGCCGGGGCCTTCGTCGATGGCGTCGGCAAACTCCTCCAGCAGTTGGTCGCGGCCGACCAGCAGCGGTGGGTTCACTCCGAAGCTGGCCGCGAACGGGTTGACCATGGTGAGCCCCCGGGCGCTATAGATCGCTAGACTTGTTAGTGATCGTTAGATTTGTTAGTGGTCGTTAGAGTACGCCATGACTCCGACAGCCGGACTGGGCAGATCTTGCCCGGTGGGTAGCATGATCGGCGATCCGACCACAGCTAGGAGCCCCATGGCCCGCGCCCTCATTACCGGGATTACCGGCCAGGACGGGCTCTACCTGTCCGAGCAGCTGCTCGCCAAGGGCTACGACGTCTACGGGCTGATCCGCGGACAGAACAATCCCAAGCGGGCGCTGGTGGAGCGCCAGGTGCCGGGCGTGCGGCTATTGACCGGGGACATCACCGACCTGGCCAGCCTGATCCGGGCGTTCGGGGTGGCCCGGCCGGACGAGGTCTATAACCTGGCCGCGATCTCCTTTGTCGCCTACTCGTGGGAGAACGCCAAGCTGACCAGCGACGTCACCGCCCTGGGCGTGCTGAACATGCTGGAGGCCACCAGGCTCTACGCCGGTGACGACATCTCCCGGGTGCGCTTCTACCAGGCCTCGTCCTCGGAGATGTTCGGCAAGGTACACGAGGTGCCGCAGCGCGAGACCACGCTGCTGTGGCCCCGATCGCCCTACGGTGTGTCCAAGGTCTATGGCCACTACATGACGATCAACTACCGCGAGTCCTACGGCCTGCATGCCAGCTCCGGCATCCTGTTCAACCACGAATCACCGCGCCGTGGGCCGGAATTCGTCACCCGCAAGATCTCCATCGCGGTGGCTCGTATCGCGCTCGGCCTGCAGGGCGGCGTGTCGTTGGGAAACCTGGACGCCAAGCGGGACTGGGGATTCGCCGGCGACTACACCGATGCGATGTGGCGCATGCTGCAGGCCGACCGAGCGGACGACTACGTGATCGCCACCGGGCACACCCATTCCATCCGCGACTTCCTGGACATTGCCTTCGCCCGGGTCGGAGTGGACGACTGGTCACGCCACGTGACGGTCGATCCCGCCTTCTTCCGCCCGGCGGAGGTCGACGAGCTGCGTGGCGACGCGACCAAGGCCCTCGAGAAACTCGGCTGGACGCCGACGGTCTCGTTCGAGGAATTGGTGACGATGATGGTGGACGCCGACCTGGCCGCGCAGCGCGAGACTGTCCGGTCAGCCTGACGCGAGCGGCGCGGGCGAACTGCAGCGAATTTGTGACGGGAGCGACGCCAGTGACGCACTTCGCCCGCGCGAGCGGCACGCCAGCCCCGGCGGCGGACCGGGTGCTGGTGACGGGGGCCACCGGGCAAGACGGCAGTTACCTCGTCGATCGGCTCATCGACGAGGGCGCCGAGGTGCACGCGCTGGTGCGCCCCGGTGACGACGCGACCACCGACCTGACCCGCCGGCATCCCGAGATCGTCCTGCACACCGGCGATCTCGCCGATCAGCACACGGCACAAACACTGGTCGCCGACAGCCAGCCGGACGAGATCTACCACCTGGCCGGGATCTCGTCGGTGGCGCTGTCCTGGCAGCAGCCGGTGGCCACCGCCGCGGTGACCGGCCTGGCCACCGCGGCGCTGCTGCAGGCCGCGTGGCAGCACGCGGAGCGCACCGGCGGCCCGGTGGCGTTCGTGCAGGCCGCCAGCGCGGAGATCTTCGGCGCCCCCGCCGTCAGCCCGCAGGACGAGACGACGCCGATCGCCCCGGTCAACCCGTACGGAGCGGCCAAGGCGTACGCGCACCATCTGGTGGGTGTGTACCGCGGGCGGGGTCTGCATGCGTCGTCGGCGATCCTGTACAACCACGAGTCGCCGCGCCGGCCCGACGCCTTCGTCACCCGCAAGATCACCCGCGCCGTCGCGGCCATCGCCCTGGGCGCCACCGACGAACTGGTGCTGGGCAATCAGGAGTCGCGCCGCGACTGGGGGTGGGCACCGGACTACGTGGATGCGATGATCCGGATGGCACGCCACCGGCGCGCCGCCGACTTCGTGATCGCCACCGGCCGCGCCCACTCGGTGCGGGACTTCGTGATGGCCGCGTTCGTCGCTGCCGGCATCGCGGACTGGCAGCGCCATGTGCGCACCGACCCGGCGCTGTACCGGCCGGTGGACGCCACGGAATTGGTGGGCGACGCGACCAGGGCACGACGCGAGTTGGGCTGGCGGCCCACCGTCGATTTCGCCGAGCTGGTCGCCCGGATGGTCCGCGCCGACCTAGACGCACTGGGGACTAGCGTCGGATGAACGGTATCGAGGATGGGAGCGCCCAGGAGTGAACGGAACCGACCAGCGGGTGCTGGTGACCGGCGGAGCGGGCTTCGTGGGTGCAAATCTGGTGCCGCACCTGGTGAATGCCGGCCACCGGGTCCGCGTGCTGGACAACCTGTCGACCGGCAGCGCCGACCACCTGGCCGGGGTGGACGTCGAGGTGGTGGTCGGTGATATCCGCGACGACGCCACGGTGGACGCGGCGCTGGACGGCGTCGACGCGGTGGTGCACCTGGCGGCCGCCGGGTCGGTGGTGGACTCCGTCGCCGACCCGCGGGCCAACTTCGAGTCCAACGTGCTGGGTACCTTCCGGGTGCTGGACGCCGCCCGCCGGGCCGGGGTGGGCCGGGCCGTGCTGGCCTCCACCGGCGGCGCGCTGATCGGGGAAGCCACCCCACCGGTGGACGAGATGTCGCTGCCCAAGCCGATTTCCCCGTACGGGGCCAGCAAACTCGCGGGCGAGGGATACGCGCACGCGTTCGCGGCGGCGTACGGCATCCGCACCGTGTGCCTGCGGTTCGCCAACGTGTACGGCCCGCACAGCGAGCGCAAGAAGGGGGCGGTGACCACATTCTTCCGTGCTTTGCACACCGGTGCGCCGATCACCATCTACGGTGACGGCACCGCCTCCCGGGACTACATCCACGCCGACGACATCTGCGCCGGGTTGCGGGCCGGCCTGGAGCGCGATGTGCCCGGTGGCACAGTGCTGCACCTGGCGTCCGGGGTGGAGACCAGCGCCGCCGAGCTGGCCCGGCTGTGCTGCGCCGCGGCCGGCCGACCGGGCCATCCGATCGTGTTCGCCGAGGCCCGGCCGGGCGAGGTCGGCCGGAACTTTGCGAGCTACGCCCGGGCGACCGAGATGCTCGGCTACGCACCGAGTGTCGACGTCGCCGAGGGCCTGCAGCGCACCTGGGACTGGTTCAACCGGCACGTCTTTGCCGCCGGCTGACCCGATCAGCTCGGACCGGGGATGGTCCAGCTCATCAGCGGCTCGCCGTCCTTGCCGATCAGTGACACGGTGCCGCCCAGCCCCGGAGCGTCGAAGATCGCATACCCGGTGACGGGTTTGCCGCCGGTCAGATTGACGGTGCCGGCCGGGTGGTTGTTGTAGGTACCGGATGCTCCCCGGAAGGTGCCGTCGCCCAGCCGCGCCGACCAGTTGTGATACAGCACGAACGCGACGTTCGGATCGATGTCCGCGTGTGGGCGGACGGTGAAGGTGATCGCCAGGAAGTACCCGTTGCGCATCGAGGACTCCAGGGTGGGATCGCCGTTGGCGAACCACTCCACAGTGCTGACGGTGGCATCGAACGGCACCTCGCCGGGGACGTCCTTGCCCCGGATCGTGGTGTCGAGTGGGACGGGCTTCGGTGTGCGATAGGCCTTCGGGGCGGCCAGCGCCCAACGGGCCGAATCCCGAAGTGTCAGTGTGGCGGCCTCCGCCTTGGCGTCGAAGACCAGATTGCCGGCGACGGTGTCGCCGGGATCGAGGCGGATCGTGCTGACGGCGTCGCTTTGATAACCACCGCCGATCAGCTCCGCCTCAATACGCGCCGACGGGTTCACCAGAGACCAGTCGCCCCAGGAGATCTGGCTCACGTGATCGCCACGGTCGGTGCGGTGCACGGTGATCGGAACGATCAAATAGCCCTTCTCGGCGTCACCTGCATGACCCCACCGGGCGGCCGCCTGCCAGATCGCACGGCCGACGGTAACCCGGAAGGTGTTGTCGCCGAAGGCGACCTCGGTGGCCTTCCCCTGCCGACCGGTCGGGACGCGGGTTTGCTGGACGACGCCGGCGGCGCTGCGGGTGGTGGCAGCCGCCTCGGAGTCGGCAGATTCCGGCGTGCTGGTCGGCGATGAGACTGTCGGTGACTCGATCCGCGTCGTGGCCATGCCGGTCGCCGGGGCGGCGACGCCGGGGTCTGGGTCGCTCGTGGGTCCCCGGGCCACCAGCGCCGCGGCTCCGGCCCCGAGTAGTACCAGGACCACGATCAGCCAGAGCAGCACCGGCCGACGCGCGGACCCGGACCCGGAGGCACCGGCCGAGACCCCCAGCGGTGCCGACCCGCTCGGGTCGACGACCGGCCGATGACCCAGGCCGGTCGCGTGATCGCCTACCTGCTTCGCCGGGTTGGCGGGCGTGCCGGTTCGCGGTGTCTGCTGCGGGTCGCCCCAGTAGAGGTCTGCGTCGCGGTTGCGCCGGAACAATCCCATGCCGGGATCCTGCCATGCGGCACCGCGGGGACCGGTGCGGCCACTGCGTAGACTGACCCGTCGGCGCCGCGGTGGGCGGCTGCACAGGGCGAGGGGGCGAGGTCGACGAACGGTCCGCTGCGGAGCCTGCGCTCCCTGCTGTCGGAGCGCGGCGGGCACGGGACGTCGCCGGTCCAGGCCACCCGCACACTGGCCGAGGCGGACGACACGCCGCGGGTGGTGGACCAGGCGGTGGCTGACTTTCATGCCCGCCACCCCGACCTGACGATGCCGCCGCTGGTGGTGGTGATCGCCGCGTTCTGCGAGCAGGACAGCGTCGGTGACGTCATCAACGAGGTACCCGACGAGATCGCGGGACTGCCGTGCCGGGTGCTGGTGGTCGATGACGGCAGCCCGGACCGCACCCTCGCGGTCGCCGAGCAGCACGGGGCACTGGTGTGCCGGCTGGGCCGCAACAGCGGGCAGGGCACCGCGATGCGCGCCGGGTATCGGTTGGTCGCCGAGGGCGGCGGCCGCTATATCGCCACCATGGACGCCGACGGCCAGTGGGATCCGGCGGACCTGCCGGCCATGGTCGAACTGCTGGAATCCGGCCGGGCGGACCTGGTGCTCGGCTCCCGGCGGCTCGGGCGGACCGAGAACACCAACACCGTCCGCAATCTCGGGGTGCGGGTGTTCTCGGTGCTGATCACCGCCATCACCCGCACCAAGATCACCGACTCTTCGAGCGGGCTGCGCGCCATGCGGGTCGAGGTGGCGACCACGGTGCGGCAGACTCAGCCCCAGTACCAGTCGTCCGAACTGCTGATTGGGGCGATCTTCCAGCGGTTCCGGGTCGCCGAAGTGCCCACCGTGATGCGCCGACGTACCGCGGGGGAGAGCCGCAAGGGCCGCAGCTTCGGCTATGGGGCCAAGTACGCGCTGGTGATCGCCAAGACCTCGCTGCGGGAGTGGCGCGGCCGGCCGCGGCGTCGGCGCCCCCGGTAGCGGCGACTCCGCGCTGTTGTTCTGCTTCGCCGAGTGGAGCAGAACGACAGCGCGCGGCGAGTCGATCCCGTTCGGTTGTCCCGTCAGCCGACGACGGCGTGTCGCCCGTGGCTGGCCAGCGCGGCATCGGTGCCATCGTCCGGGGTCAGATGCCCGTCGTGCATGGCCAACAGCCTGGTTGCCCGCTGCATCAACGGCGGGAAGTGCGTGGTGACGATCGCCGCGATCCGCTGGGAGTCCACCAGCTCGCCGATCAGGTCCAGCACCCGGGCGGCCGTTTCGGAATCCAGTTGCCCGGTGGGTTCGTCGGCCAGCAGGATCTCCGGTCGCGGCGCCAGTGCCCGGGCCAGCGCCACCCGCTGCTGCTGCCCGCCGGACAGCTCGTAGGGCCGCTGTCGCTCGTGCCCGGCCAGGCCCACCATCTCCAGCACTTCGGCCACTCGGGCGTCCCGCTCCTCGGCCGGGGTGCGCAGCGCCCGCAGCGGCACCTCCACGTTCTCGGCGGCCGACAGCATCGGCAGCAGCCCGAAGGACTGGAACACGTAGCCCAGGGTGCCGCGCCGCAGCTCGGAGACCTGCTCGTCGGACAGCTCGGCCAGGTTCCGGCCGTGCACCCGCACCTCGCCGGCGGTGGGCCGGTCCAGCCCACCGAGCAGCCCGAGCAGTGTCGTCTTGCCCGAACCCGACCGGCCGCGAATCACCACCAGCTCCCCGGCATAGGCGTGCAGGTCCACGCCGTCACAGGCGCGCACCTCACCGGCGGCGGTGCGGAACACCCGGGTCAGCCCACGCGCCGACACCACCGGCTCGGCGGCGCCATCGGCGTCCCGGACGGGCCGCGCGCCCGCTACCCCGCCACTCACGGTGCCGATTGTTCGTTCCGGTTCCGCTCCTCGGCGCCCTGCCAGTTCGTGGCGACGAGCGTCGCCCGCTACCCCGTCACTCACGATGACTCCTCCCATCCGGCGCCCTGTGACCGGATCGTCAGCTGCTCGCTTTCTTCGGTCAGCCGCACCCGATCCACCAGGTTCAGGTTCATCGCCGCCTCTGGCGGGATCTGCATGCGGCCCAGCCGGTCGACGACCGCGAACTCCTCGACGAGCTGTTCTGCCTCGCCATCCTCTCCGACCCGGGTGCGGCGCATGGTCTCGGTGGAGATCCGCCCATCCCGGATATGGATAGTGCGCCGCACGTGCCCGGCCACCGCCGGATCGTGGGTCACGATGAGCGTCGTCACCGCTAGTTCCTCGTTGACCGCCCGCAGCGCCGCCAGCACCTGCGCGGTGGACGCCTCATCCAGCTCGCCGGTCGGCTCGTCCGCCAGCAACACCTCCGGAGAGTTGGCCAGCGCCACCGCGATCGCCACCCGCTGCTGCTCCCCGCCGGACAGTTCCGGAGGCCGCCGGTCCGCGCAGTAGCCGATGCCCAGCACATCCAACAGCGACGAGATCCGGGCCCGCCGGCCGCTACTACCGGTGCGGGCCCGGCCGGCCAGGGACAGCACCATCGCGATGTTCTCCGCCGCCGTCAGATAGGGCAGCAGGTTGCGGGAGGCCTGCTGCCAGACGAACCCGACCACATCCCGCTGGTAGCGCACCCGCTCGGCGCGATCCATCCGCAGCAGATCGTGCCCGCCCACCACCGCGGTGCCCGCCGTTGCCCGGTCCAGCCCGGCCAGGATGGTCAGCAGTGTCGACTTGCCCGAGCCGGACGCCCCGATCACCGCGATCAACTCGCCGGATTGCACCCGCAGGTTCACCCCCTGCAGCGCCTGTACCTCGATGCCCTCGGCGGTGTAGATGCGCACCAGGTCTCGGCACAGGATTGCCGGCACCGCCGGGGGAACGGGGTCGGTTGCGACTGCCGCGCCGGCTGCGAACAGATCCCGATCCGGTGTGCCCATCGGCCTCACTCCTCGTCCAGCTTGATGGCGGTGGCTGCGGTGACGGCGCGGGTGGTCAGCAACCCGATCCAGGTCGCCAGTGCGACCAGCGCGACGAAACCGCCGAGCAGCGCAGACAGCAGGCCGGCGTCGACGTACAGGGCCGGCTGTGCGTGGCCGCTGGTGAAGGGGGTCAGGTCGATGGTGGTACGGATCAGCGCGGCTAGGCCGAGGCCGAGCCCGGCACCGACGACCAGGGCGACCAGGGCCGCGGGGGCCTGTTCCCACAGCACCAGCGCGCGGCGTTGCCGGGTCGACAGTCCCAGGATGCGCAGGATGGCCAGCAGCCGGGCGCGGACGGTGGTGGTCAGCACCATGGTGAGCAGCAGCGCAGCGACGGCGGCGACGCCCGCGGCGATCAGGGCGCCGATCAGCGCGACGCGCATGCCGGTGGCGATGGCGCCGCTGCGTAGCGCGGCGGCGGTGTGGCTGGCCAGGGTGACGGTCGAGGTCGGTCCCAGCAACGAGGTCAGTTTCGCCGTCAGCGCGGCGGTGTCGGCGTCCGCCGTGGGGGCGATGAGCAGGGCGGTGGGTTGGAAGGGCCCGAAGCCGGTGACGGAGGAGTCCAGCAGCACGAAATCGGGGGAGCGACCCAGTCCGGTCAGCTGGTCGGTGTCGTCCATCACGGTGGCGCGCACCGAGCCCATACCCAGCACGGTGCCGGGCGCGGCCAGGTCGGTGGTGACGACGGCGCCGTCCGTCGGCCCACCGGTGAGACCGCCGGGGACGGGGATGGGGTCGGGCACCCGCTGCTGGACCTGGCGCAGCGCGTCCGTGTCGGCGAGGTAGACGTCCAGGGTGGGCTTGGTGGGCTGATCGCCGACCTGCACGGACATGGCGCCGACCAGTTCGGTGCGAGCGGCGGCGGCGACGCCGGGCAACGTGCGGATGGCGTCGTATTGCTGGGGGGTGATGCTGCCGGCTGTGGCGCGGATGGGGGCGCCGAGATCGGTCAGCGCCGCCTGGTCGGCGCCGTGGGACAGGGTGGACAGGGTGGCGGCGGAAAACACCGCGACGGAGACACCGGCCAGCACCGCCAGCACGGGGGCGATGCCAACCACGGGGTCGCGCAACGCGCGGATCGATCCGAGGTATCCCACGGCGGCGCGGCGCCGCCGGAACAACCCGGCCAGCAGGTGCAGCGGCACCGGGTAGAGGCGCAGCACGATCACGCAGGCGGCGGCGGCCAGCAGCAGCGGGGCGGCGGCGACCAACAGGTCGCCCCCGGTGCCGAGCCCGGCGGTGAGCAGCAGGTACAGCGAGACGCCGGCCAGAGCGAGGACGGCGAGCTCGGCGACCCAGCGCAACTTGCTGCGTGAGCGGATGCCGGTGTCCGCGCGTGCCCGGCGCATGGTGGCCCGGATCGGCATGGACGCCAGCATGGCGGCGGGTACGATCCCGACCAGCGTCGCCAGCGTCAGTCCGGCGGGGGAGGCGTTCGGCCCGAACTGCCACCACATCACGGCGGCGGCGACGATCGCGGGGGGCAGCCCGGTAGCCAAACCGTCGGCGGCCAGCAGCATCCGGAGCCGCCCCGGGGCGGCGCCGCGGGTGGCCAGCAGCCCGATCAGCGGTCGGCGGCGACGGTCCAACGCGCGGATCGCCAGGGCCAGCACGGCGATCGCGGCGGCCAGCGGCCCGACCGCCGCCACCGTGAGCACCGACTGCGCGGTGGACACCCGGCCGAGGGCGGCCTGCAGCGCCGGGAGCACATCCGCCGTCACCCGCAGCGACTGAACCGTGCCCGGCAGCGACTGCCCGGACTGGGTGGCCGGCACCTGGAAGGTGGTGGCGACGGCGCCCCGCAGCTGGGCCAGCACCGTCTGGGCGTCCGAACCGGACAGGTGACGCAGGTTCAGCGGATACCAGACCAGGGTCTGGTAGGGGAAGCCGACCATGCCGTCGACGCCGACGTAGGCGGACCCGGTGTAGTAGGCGGGCCTGTTGCCGTCGTCGAACAGGTTGGGTTGCGCCACCGAGGGGTGCAGCGCCCAGTAGTCGGCCTTCGGGTCGTTCGGCTCGAAGATGCCGACCAGCCGCACCGACGGCCCGAAGTCGGCGGCGGTGGCGGGGCGTCCGCCGAACAGCGGAAGCCGCTGCCCCAGCTTCCAGCCGAGCTTGACCGACGTCTGTCGGGACACCACCGCGTCGACGGTGGTGGAGGTGCCGGTGGAGACCGGCCAGTGCCCGGCCACCAGCGTGGCGTGGTGATCCAGATGCGGGTCCAGCCGGTAGATCATCGACACCGAGGACGTCGCGGGGGTGGTGTGCAGGGCGTCGTTGGGTAGCGGTTGGGGGTCGGTCGCCAGGGACAACTGTGGGGCTCCGACCAGCGAGCGCAGCGGTTGTGGCAGCTGGGCGCGCGCCGCCACCAGCTGGTCGTGGAAGGTGCCGGCGAACCGGTCCATCTCGGGGGACAGGCCGCTGCTGGTGGGATCCTTCGAGGGTGCGGCGAGGAACCGGCCGGCGATCTGGGAGATCAGGAAGTGGGAGGTCGGTGGGGCCCGCCGGATGGTCTGGTCCAGCTCCCGTGCCGTCATCGAGGTGAAGATGCTGGGCGTGGCCGCCACCAGCGCCGCCACCGCCAGCACCAGCAGCGCCACCACCAGGGACGGGCCGCGCACCGGGCCGCGGTGCCGCAGCAGCAGGCCGACGCCGCGCAGCCGGCTGCGCCGCCAGCGGTCGGGGGTGCGGGTGCCCGCGGCGTCGCTCATCACAGCACCAGCTCGCTGGGGGTGGAACGCAACACCTGCCGGCGCAGCCGCACGCCGTGGGCCACCACGATGCCGACCACCAGCAG
Source organism: uncultured Actinomycetes bacterium (assembly GCA_937926105.1). Next base: position 147,429 of record CALANS010000209.1, read on the forward strand.
GATGTGCGCCCCGGCCAGCACGCCGGCCAGCAGCCACGCCACGTGCAGGGTGGGCGTCCCCTCCAGGGTGCCGACCACGGCGGAGCCGGCCAGGTCGGTGACGGTGGTCAGGATTGCCGCGGCCGCCACCGCCAGGCCGAGCAGCCAGCCGGTCACGGTGGTCGCGAGCATCTCCCGGCGCCGGGAGCGGGCCTGGCGGCGCGCCGTCACCCCCACCGACCGCAGCACCACCAGCTCACCGCGGCGGGATAGCGACAGGCTGGCGATCACGCTGCCCACACCGATCGCGGCCAGCAACAGCGCGCCGGCAGCCCCGAACCACAGGGTGAACGAGACCGGGGCGGTCAGCGCTTGGGCCGAACGGGTGTCGGCCTGGGTGATCACGGCGGTGGCCGGAATCAGCGGGTGCAGGGTGGCGGCTGCGGCGGCGGGGTCGTTCGGCGCGGCCCACAGCTGGTTGGTGCCCGGCAGGTCCGGCGTCGTGCGCAGCAGCATCCGCTCTAGTTCCGGCAGGTCGGCCATCAGCTCGGGCGCATCCGTATCGCCGGGCAGCAGCGGGGAGATTGCCACCACCCGGGCGGGCCACTGCCGGGCCGCGTCCAGCGTCACCGTGACACTGTCGCCCAGCGTGATGTGCAGCGCGTCGGCCAGCGCCCGGTCCATGGCGATCGGTACCTGGCCGGGGCCATCCACGGTGAGGCGGACTGCGGTGACCTGCCCCGCCGGGACGGTGCCCGACAGCGTGGCGCCGGTCGCCGTCAGCTCGTAGCCGAGCAGTTGCTGCACCATGACGTTGGTGGCGAGCGGCTGCGGCCCGGCGATCCACTGCCCGGCGGCCAGGTCCACCGGGTGGTTGCCCGACGCCGTGCGGACCGTCACCGCGGTCAGCGCCAGCGAGACCTCCATCGGGTTGTTCTCCGACGGGGTGACCAGGTCGACCGCCACCAGCCGGGATCCGGGCCGCAGGTCGGGCAGTGGCGCGGTGATGGTTACCGGTGTGGAGGTGACCGGCGCGGCCGGGGCGACCAGCGCCGCGGGGATGCCGTCGGTGGCCACCGCGGTCAGCGCCCCGTCCGGTGCCTGCAGCCACAGGGTGAGGTCTAGCGGGATCGTCATCCCCTTCGGGCCGGCTCCACCGGCGTCCTGGGTGGGTGGCCCATCGGAGTGTGACGAGACCGCGCCGGGCATCGACCATGCGACGCCGACCGAGGCGCGCAGCGTCACCGCCGTGGTGCCCTTCGGCAGCACCGGCCCCGGGTCGGCCTTCGTGGCCAGCACGCTCGCCAGCCGGTCGGGTTCGAAGGACCGGCCGGCCGCGGGTACCACCGCGCCGAGCCGGCGGGCCGACACCCCGATCAGCGAGGCCTTCACGTCGCCCAGGGTGACCGGTTGACGCAGCACCGGCAGCGTCTGGCCGACTGTGCTCGACGCCGAGGCGGTGGCCGCGATCGGGGGCGAGTACGCCTGCGCGCCCATCGGGTCGACCGAGGGCAGCTGGACCAGCAGCGGGGCGCCGCCGGCCAGCACGTCGGTCTGAGTCTGTGTGACCGACTGGGTCGGGGCGTAGGTGGCGGCGACGCCGACGCCACCGATCGCGATGGCCACCAGCACCACCACGGTGCCGAACACGGTGCCTCGCCGCGCCACCTGCCGGGCGGCCAACGGTGCCCCCAGCCCCCGGGTCCGGCCGGCTGTCGCCTCGGCGAGTGCCGCCAGCAGCCCGAACACCACCCCCGCCAGCACCGCGGCCGCGATCAGCGCCAGGGCCGGGGCGAGTACCGCGATCGGGTCGATCGTCGTGCTGCCGTCCTCGGCGACCACCAACGCCGACCCGGTGCGCAGGAATCGCCACAGCGACACCCCCGCGGCGATGAGCACCAGCAGCACCGTACTGGTGGCCGCGAGCGCACGAATGCGACCCGAATCGTCGATCTGTTGCCGGTTCGCGGGAAGCCGCGCCTGATGCGCCGCCGGCAGCGTGACGGCAACCACCGCCACCAGCGCGACCAGCGCGGCCTGCACCCATCCGGTCGGTGGCACGCCCGCCCCGGACAGACTCAACACGCCCGCCGCCACCCCCGCGCCGACCGCGGCGGCGGGCAGCGCGATGAGCGTCGCCTCGCCCAGTGCGATCCGGGTCAACTGCCCCGCCGAGGCCCCCCGGGAGCGGATCAGCGCCGTCTCGGCGCGCCGCTCGACGGCCAGCAACCGAGCCAGTTGGATCAGCATGAGCAGGCTGATCGCGGCGACCAGCAGTGACGGCACCGGGCTGACCGCCTGGGCCGCCGTCACCGACGACGTCACCACTCGCAGCGTGTCGGCCAGCCCGCCGGCGGACACCGACCCGTGCGGCGCCGCCGCCCGGTCCGCCGTTACCGCATCCGGCACCTTGTCGATCGCAGCGGACATCGCCAGCATCTCGCCCGGCATCAAGTGCTCGGCGTCCGGCACGATCGTCCAGTTGACCAGCGTCGAGGTGCCCTGGGCCGCGAGCACCGACTCGGGCACCGCGATGAACCCGGCGGCCGCACGATCCGCGGCCAGCGCCGTGGCGCCGCGAGCGGCGGTCGCGTCGGCGGTGAAGTACGCGTCGCTCGGCGTGGTCGGGGTCCAGATCGCCGCGATGTCGAAGGTGATCCGCTGGGTGTTGCCGATCGACAGGCTGTCTCCAACCGTCAGGTGCAGCGCATCGGCGGCATCCTGCTGCAGTGCGGCCGGGTGGTGCGCTGTGGTCGGGTCGCCCTCGCTGCCGGGTGCCGCGGCCAGGTCCGGCCAGGCTCCGGCCACCAGTCGGGCGTGCTCGCGCAGGTCGGGGAAGCTGGCCAGCCGGATGGTGGCCTTGTCGGCCGGGGCGGCGTCAGGAGAGTTCGAGGTGGCGGTGACGGGCGCCGGGGGCAGCACCATGCTCCGGAAGACCGACACGTGCAGCCCGGCAAACAACGAGCCGAACAGGTCGTTCGCCGCTCGCTGCTGGCCGTCGGGGTCGGCGGAGAGCCGGGTCTGCACCTGGACGGAGGAGGCCGTGGCATCCGCGGTGCGCAGGAAGTCACGCAGCCCGACGGTTCCGACGCGAGTGCCGTAGCCGGCGATGCCGGCCAGCAGGAAGGCGGTGACGGCGATCAGCGCGGCCAGCGCGAGGATCACGGCGCGGCGGGCACCGGTGCGCCGCCACGTCCAACCCACGGCCACCGTGCGCCTCCTCCCGCGACCTCCGGCCGCCCGGTGAACCTATCGGGAGCAGGCCGGTTCGGCGCGCCGGCCGGCCGGATCGTTGCCCGAAAGTAACGACCGTCCGGGCCCCGGCCGGTCAGTCCTGACCGCCGCCCCCGCCTCCGCCGGCGGCGGGCAGGATGATCACCCGGTCGTCGTGGGGCCCGGGCTCGCCCGCTCCGTCGGTGTTGGAGGTGGTCAGCCAGACCAGTTCGCCTGGGCCGGTGATGATGGTGCGCAGCCGGCCGTAGGTGTTGGTGACGAGGTCCTGGGGCGAACCGGTGAATCCTCCGGTCGGGGTCAGCTGGATGCTGATGACCTTCTTCTCCCGTAGTGAGGTGGCGAGCAGGGCGCCGCCGGAGATCGCGCAGTCCACGCCGCCCCCGTTACCGGCCTGGTAGGTCCACACGGCGTCCCCCGAGGCGGGGTGGGTGTAGTTCTTGCCCTGGCGGATCGGCAGCAGCAGGTCGCCGGTGCCGCGGTGGTCGACGGTGCCCATGCCGGAGCCGATGCTCGTACCGGGCTCGGTGCCGATACCCGGCAGCGGGCAGATGCCGGTCGGGTCTTGCAGTCCCGAGGCATATACCGCGGTGCCGCCGGGGTTGCCCTGGGCCGGCTTGCCGAACGCGTCCAGCCGGAGCACCTTGCCGGCCAGCGAGTCGGGGTCGCCAGCGGAGGATGGATCGCCGGCGTCGCCAGTGGCCACGTAGAGCATTCCGTCCGGACCGAATGCGATCGGACCCCCGTTGTGCTCGTCGGCGGCCGGGATTCCGGTGAAGATTGCCTTGGGCTTGTCACCGGGCGCGATGCGGACGATGCGATTGTCCTTCGCGGTGGTGACGTAGGCGTAGAGCAACTCGTCCTCGGTGTAGTACGGCGAGAGCGCGATCCCCAACAGCCCGCCGTCGCCGGAGCCGTCCACACCGGGCACGGTCGCCACCAGGACAGGCTTCTGCTGCTCTGCCACCCGGAAGATCCTTCCGGTGGTGCGCTCTCCCACCAGCGCCGACGAGCCGTCGGGCAGCGGGACCAGCCCCCACGGCTGATTCAGGCAGCTGGCGATCACCGGTGGGGCGGTCGGTGCGCACGGGTCGGTGGTGGTCGGCGTCGAGCTGCTGGGTCCGGTCGACTCGCTGGGCCGGCTGCCGCTGGTGCTCGCCGGAGAACTCGACGGCGCCCCCGGGGTCGGCGTCACGACGTTCGCCTCGTTCGGGGTCAGGCTTGGTTGATCGGTAAAGCTGGGCGCCGAGTCGGGGAAGGTCGCGCAGCCCGTTGCGACCAGCGTGGCCGCCACCAGCGTCGCCAGGATCGTGCCCATCCGACGCGCCCGAGAGCTTCCGGGTAAGCGGAGGTGTCTGCGACACGGCCGGCAGCAGCACCGGACGCTGTGGCGGGCATGGCGGGTGGCGTCCATCGCGGTCAACGGTACGTGGCCCACCCCCAGCCCGGCGTTGGATGGCAGGTCGTGCCACCGCCAAACCGGCGCAACCAATCCTGGCGTACGTTCCGCTCAGAGAAACACTGCCATTTAAGCTAAAACTCACTGATCTCGGCCAGGGACGCTCCAGAAGAAAATTTGAGGCGCTTTCTGCCTGCAGTAACAACAAAAACCGACCTAAGGTCTTGACGCCACATGCGGACACTGCCATTATCGTCCGCATGCAACCGTTTCGCTCAACGGTACAATGTCTGTGAAACCCGGCTCACTTCGGCCGGCTTCAGCGGAACCGGCCCAGCCTCGACTCCAGATGAGTCGTGGCGGCCGAGAGGCAACCTCGGTGCCGTGGGTCGCCGCCCATTGCCTTGTGGGGCCCGTCGCACCGTCCGGACACCCGACCCCTCGGGTGCCGCACTTCCGCAGTGCTCGCCCGTTGCCTCTGGGCGCTCCAATGAGCTTTACGGCGCTCACGCAACCACCGAACAACCAGTTGAGAGCAACGCCAAAACCAAACCCAGCCGAGTTCAGTCAACGCCAGGAGGACACCAAGCGATGAACATCCGCCACACCGACACCACGCCCGCAGCTGTCGGGCGACGCACCTTCCTGCGGGGAACGGCGTCTGTTGCCCTGGCAATGTCCGCCGGGGGAGGACTCACCGCAGCGCTCAGCGCGTGTGGATCGACACCGGCAGGTGGGAGCGGAACTTCACCGGGGAACGTCACTCCGAGCGGCGCCGCAGCAGCCAGCCAGACCTCCGCCGAGTCTGGTGCCAATGCATCCGGCACTATCGCTTCGAGCAAAGGTGCATCGGGGTCATCCATCGCGCCGAAGACCGACTCGCCAGTTCATCAGGTCTTTACTACGCCGTTCGGCATCATTCCTTCGTTCCTCGCGACTTACGTGGCCAATCAGGAGGGATTCTGGTCTAAGCGGGGCCTCGACGTAGATATTCAAGGCGCAAACGGTACCGCTCAGTCGACCCAATCCGTTATCAACGGTAGCGCACAATACTTCCGAGGCGGCGCCTCAGGATTGATCCCCATTGTCACCCAAAATGCCCCGTTCAGATACTTCTTGCAGGAGTATCGAACCGGGGGGTTTGTGATCAGCTCGATCGAAAAAATTTCATCACCTAAGGACCTCGCCGGAAAGACCGTCGGCATCGTGTCGGTAGGCGGCACGACCCAGACCCTGCTTCAGGTCCTTCTTAATGAATCAGGGATTCCTCCGAAGAGCGTCCCCATGCCGGTTGTCGGAGCGGGAACGGCGCCGTATCAGCTCTGCAAATCAGGCAAGGTGGACGCCTGGGTATCCAACTACCAGGATCCGGCCCTACTGCGCAGCCAAGGATACAAGGTATACACCTTGGATCCCACCGACTTCATTTCGTTCCCAGGGGACAGCTACGCTTGCACAGTAACGTTGCTTCAGCAGCATCGGGATCAGGTCGTGGCTTTTGCGGCTGGACTGCTCGAGGCGTATCTATTCTGTAGTGACAAGGCCAATTGGCCGAAGGCAATCAAGGACGCCCAGCACTTCAACCCGAAGTTGTCCAACGACAGCCTTGAGTCTGCACTCCGCGACGTCTTCCCGGAGCTCTGGCTCAAGAACGGCCGCAAAGAGCTTGGCGTCATCGAGCCTGGCGAGTGGGAGAAGGCCCAGGAAGAGATGAAGAGACTCGGCTTGATCAAGCAGCTCAAGCCAGTAGATCAAATCGTAGACGCGAGTATTGTGCCAGACGCCAACAAGCTGCTGTAGCCTGCTACCCTGCCCTTCCTTCAATGCCTATGATGCATGGCCAATCCAAGATATCGATAGTGAAGGAATGAGAATTGGCAGCGACAAGAGTCATTGTGATCGGCGCGGGCCCCGTGGGGGTATCCGCTGCGCTTACCCTCGCGAGTGCCGGCGTACAGGTTGATCTCTTCGAGTCTACGGCGGGTCCGAGCTCTGCCTCGCACGCCTCGACATTTCATCCGCCGACGTTGGAGATATTCAACGAATTTGGATTAGCTAACGAGTTTATTGAGCGCGGTATCAAGGTACGAACCCTACAGTATCGAGATCGGGACGACGGGGTACTTGCAGAATTCGACTATTCGGCCCTTGACGACGCTACCTCCTTTCCATTTCGACTTCAGGCCGAGCAGCGAGAGTTCACAAAGATGGCCTGCGCGCGCCTTGCTCAGTATCGACACGTCAATATTCATTTCAACACCGAGATTAACTCTGTCCGAACAGATGGAACTAGCGCGGTTGCTCAGGCCAGTGAGTCGGAGTACAGGGCAGACTGGATCATCGCAGCCGATGGAGCGAAAAGTAGCGCTCGCAAGGCTTTGGGTATCGGATTTCAAGGCAACACCTATCAAATGCGCTATCTAACGGTCAAGACCAAAGCCGATCTTAGGGAGTTCATCTCGGGCCTTTCGCCCGTCACTTACGTCAGCGGAGGGCCTGACGGCTTCGGCGTCCTCCAGCTTCCGGACCACTGGCGTATTGCGTTGCGAGTACCTGAAGGAGTTCCCGAGAATACAGCCACATCCGCCGCGTACATCGAGAGTCGACTTCACAAGACTTTGCCAGATGGTCCGGTAGAAGTTCCAGTTCTTGATCATTTCATCTATTTCATTCACCGACGATCTGCCGACCAATTTAAGGTGGGGCGGGTCCTGCTTGCGGGTGACGCTGCGCATCTCAATAGCCCTTCCGGGGGCATGGGTATGAACAGCGGAATACACGACGCCTACGTGCTCGCACGAACGATTTGCGAGCTTGGGCAAGACCAAGATGCGGCGCACTCAGCATTGGAAGACGTCTCCAACACCCGAAAGTACGTCGCCGACGAAATAATCGGGGTTCGAAGCGACCGAAACTATCGCGCCATTACGACACAAGATCAGGTCGCCCGCGCAGAATACCGCGTCAAAATGCGCGGCATTGCCGGTGACTGGGACGAGGCCCGAGAGTATCTGATGCGCGCGTCGATGCTCGACCACGCCCCAAGGCCAGATCAAACAATCGCCGACTTCATCGGCGAGCCTTCGCGAGGGTTGGAGCGATGAATACTTCGAGGGCCAGCGCTCGCCAGAGCTCCGTCCATGGGCCCGATCCCGTGGCAACAGCGCAGCATCTCTCGGCGATTTCGCTCAGTGACGTCGGGAAATCATTTCGGATGACGCAGGGACGAGTAGAGGTGGCGCTCGACGCCATCAACCTGGAGGTCTACTCGGGTGAGTTTCTTGTCCTTCTAGGCCCGTCTGGATGTGGAAAATCCACGCTGCTGCGGATAGTCGCCGGACTTTACGAGCCGAGTACGGGAGTCGTGCAACGGCGGGATCCTGACCTCCTGACCCAGGTCGGGTTCGCCTTTCAGGATTCCAATCTGATGCCTTGGCGCAATGCCCAACAGAATGTGGAGCTGCCCCTCGAGCTGATGGGGATCGCCAAGAAGCAGCGCCGAGCAAGGGCCGCAGCCCTCCTGAATGACGTTGGACTCGCGAACTATGCCGATGCGTATCCACATCAATTGTCGGGCGGGATGAAACAACGAGTCGCAATAGCTCGGACGATAGCAAAGGACCCGGCGCTCCTCTTGATGGACGAGCCATTCGGTGCATTAGACGCGCAGACTCGAGAGCACATGAACCTGGATCTCCAGACTCTTTGGATGATGTCCCGTACCACGACAATATTCGTGACGCACTCCATCTCCGAAGCTGTGTTCCTAGCGGACCGGGTGGTCGTCATGTCCGCGCGGCCGGGGAGGATCAGCGACATCATCCCCGTGGATTTTGCGCGACCACGCGGGGTTGGCCTGTACGCGGACCCGGAGTTCGTTGAGCTGACGAGAATTCTGCGCGAGCGATTGGATGAAGGATAGAATGACGGCTATTCCGGATACCTCGACCCTGGCGAAGGTAGAGTCTACGTCAACCAGACGCCCCTCACGCAGAGTCCCGAGATGGCTGCCTTTTGTGACGACCCCCGGCATAGTCGTTGTATTCGTCATCGCATGGGCAATACTATCTGGCGCCGGGAAGATCTCGCCGCTCGTACTGCCCAGTCCGCGGGCAGTTCTCGACGCTTTCGTCACCGATGTTGGTCAGGGGTACGTATGGACACATGGCGTTCTCATCACATTGGAGGAGACGGTCCTGGGGTTTGCCCTGGGCCTGGCCGGGGGCCTGATTCTGGGCTACTTTATGGGGAAATACGTTCTCGTCAACTCCATAGCCAGTCCATTTGTCATCGCATCTCAAGTCGTCCCAAAGGTGGCGCTGATGCCCCTTTTCATCCTCTGGTTCGGGTTTGGAGTCACCTCCAAAATCGCGATTTCTGCCATGTTGTCGTTCTTCCCCATCCTTACCAATGTGGCGCTAGGAGTAAGGTCCGTCCCGCCGCCGATGAACGAAATGCTAACCTCCTTCAATTCGAGTCGATGGCAACGGTTCCGGAAACTTGAGGCACCGAGCGTGCTGCCGTACATGCTTGCCGGCTGCGAGGTGGCTATCGTTCTGTCGTTGATCGGTGCGGTTGTGGGTGAGTACCTCGGTGGGACCGATGGATTGGGCAGCCTTGTGATTGCCGCACAGAGCCAGCTGAATATAGCCGATCTATACTCGACCATCCTATTGATGACGCTACTGGGATTTCTCCTGTACTCCATCGTCGCGTTGGGTAAGCGGGTCCTCATACCCTGGCACGAGTCGGTCCGTGTTCATCAGCGCCAGGACTCTTAGGAACGGGCATGCGGGTTCAAGGTGAGTTAAACGCCCTCCGGCTGATGCGATCGGCGTACGAATCAGGGATCCGGAATGTGTGGTTTAACAGCGGCTCGGATCTAGTTCCCCTTCAGGAAGCGATCCGGGTGGGAACTGAGTCTGGGTCCAATGTCCCCACGTTACGACAATGCGTTCACGAGCATGTTGCGCTATCAGCGGCCATGGGCGAATGCATGGCAACGGGACGCCCGTCAATGACGGTGGCGCATGCGGATCTCGGACTATTGAATTATGGTGGAGCGATCCATAACGCCTCGGCGGGTGGCTATCCAGTGGTGATCCTCACTGGATACCCGCCGACCACTCCTTCGGAGAGGACCTCAAAGGTCTATTGGCTGCAACAAATTGCAGATCAGGGGGCTGTTATACGCCAGTATGTCAAGTGGGACTACAAGCTCACACCCTACGACGATCCTGCGTTCATATTGAGTCGTGCGGTGCAGATTGCGATGACCCCACCGCGCGGACCGGTATATATCAGTGCACCCCTGGAGGTTACCTCCGGTAGGTGGGACGGCGACGGTGCTGAGCTTCAGTCCGCGTGCAACCTGGGGCTGGTGGCGCACGGATCAGGAAAATCTGATCTCTTGGAGGACCTCGCCGCGCGACTGTTGCGTGCTCGTAGTCCGTTGGTTGTGACCGATCGTCTGGGAAATGACCCAGCGGCTGTTGGGGTGCTGAGCGATTTGGCATCGGAGTTTGGCATAGCTGTACATGCGACGAGACATAGAATGAATTTTCCGGATGATCACCCATCGTCAGGGGCCATCTCAATCGAAGACGCGGACGTAATTCTGGTGGTGGAGTCCGCGGTGCCGTGGATACCGGCGCTGAAGACACCGAACCCGGATTCATTCGTCGCCGTAGCATCTGCCGACCCTGTGTTTCGCAGAGTGCCTCTGGTCGAGTTCAGGGCAGACCTACGCCTTGTCTGCGATCCCCGGGAGATGCTTGCCGACCTGGTGGAATGTATGCGCGCGCTCGCCGATAGCGATACCGCGGCGCATGCGCGCCGGCGATCGAGGCTATTTCGGATCAAACGCGATCAGGATGAGGCGGCGTGGCGCGTAGACGCCAAGCGGGCGCTTGACAGCCCCGTCCCGTCGGAATCATCGTTGCAGGCCGCGCTTGCCAATGTAATGTGCGCCGAGGATGTCCTGTGCTGGGAGATCGTGCAGAACGATCGGATTTCACGAATTGCTCCCCAGACGCTATTCGAAAAGGGCGGATCAAGCTTGGGCTGGGCACCCGCGGCTGCGATAGGCTACACCATGGCAAAGCCGGGTCCGAGAGTCATCGCATTGTGTGGTGACGGCGGATACTACTTCAGCGACCCGCTTGCCTGTGTCTGGATGCAATTAGAGCATAGGGCTCCGGTAGTCACCGTCATTGCGAATAATCGCGGATATCGTACGGGCACCACCGCGTTTGTGAAGCGATATCCACGTACCGTAGTCAATGATCGGGACCTCGTGGGCGGCCAGGTGTCTGGTGTTGTTGACCTGACGACGATCACGCAAGCGAATGGCGGCTTTGGAAGGTCCGTCCACAGCAACAATGACCTCGTCCCGACGCTGCAGGACGCCCTGGCTGCGGCCGCGGATGGGAAACCGGCGGTGGTCGATGTATGGCTTCCCGAGCATGTTACCGGCAATCATCCGCTGAAGTGACCCGTCCTTGCGCTCGTGGCCACCACAGATGCCGTAGATCCTGAGAAGGAAGTAGGTACCGATGTTTGAGGAAATAGACGTTGTATCCCCGATCGATGGGAACTCCATTGGAACCGTGCGCCGCCACTCGGCAGAGGACGCTCACGCCGCGCTGATGCGCGCGCGAACCGGATCTACTACCTGGGCGGCCATGACACCGAGTGAGCGGGGCCGAGTGCTCGTCGAGGCTGGCCGCCGGTTGCGAGAGCAGTCAGCAGAATTTGCCGCCATTGATACCATCAATGCCGGCAGGTCACCCCAGGATTCGCTACGATCCACGCTTCGAGCGGCAGATTGCCTGGAGTATTATGGCGGGTTCGCGGACAAGGTTACTGGAGAAACAATTCCGGTCCGCGGCGAATTTCATACATACACGTCGCGGGAGCCGTATGGCGTAGTCGTCGGAATAGTGCCCTGGAACAACCCATTGTTCTTCGCGACAAAAAAGCTTGCGCCGGCCCTAGCATTTGGGAACGCTATTGTCCTCAAGCCGGCGGAGGAGACTCCACTGTCCGCATTGAGAATTGTCGACCTACTGCGTCAATGTGGACTGCCTGACGGGGTGGCCGACGTAATGGTGGGTGGAGCAGACGTTGGCGCTGCCCTTACTTCAGACGAGAATACCGATCTCATCGTATTTACGGGTTCCTCGGCAACCGGCCGATCAGTGGCGCGGGCGGCTGCGGACCGGCTTATTCCGGTCTGCTTGGAACTGGGCGGCAAGTCAGCACAGCTCGTCTTTGATGACTGCGACTTCGATCGTGCGATTGAAGGGGTGATATCTGGTGCTTTCGCAAGCTGCGGGCAGATGTGCATTGCCGGATCGCGAGTGTTTGTACAACGGCGGATTGCACACAAGTTTATCACTACGCTCTCCGATCGGGTGAACAGCTTGGTGTCCGGCGACCCGCGACAAGACGGGGTCAATATCGGGCCTCAGGTCACGGAAACCCAGCGCTCAAAGACAGTTCGTCTGATTGAGTCCGGAATCAAGGACGGTGCATCCGTCCTTGCGAGAGGCTCGATAGACTCCAGAAGTGCCGGCAGCAGGGGTTTCTATGTCGCACCGATAGTGTTCGGGGACACGGACCTATCGATGGCAATCGTACGAGAAGAGGTCTTTGGTCCCGTCGCGTGTGTTGCGACATTTGACACGGAAGACGATGCGATCCGCATGGCTCGGGAGACAGAATTCGGGCTGGCGGCTGGTGTATGGACAGAATCAGTCGGGCGTGCCCATCGGATGGCCTCGCGACTTCCGGTCGGGAATGTATGGATAAATAGCTACCGAACCTTGCTCGACAATGTGCCCTTTGGCGGCGTGGGGATGTCTGGCTACGGTCGCGAAGGTGGTTCGGCCGCGGCGGAACTATATACCCGAGTGAAGAGTGTTTGGACATCTACCGCTCGCGGAATGGAAGGAGTGCAGATCCTTTGATACGCGATATTCCCGGCGCGACCTCATTGTCGACCTCGCTTGCGGCGGTGTACGGGGTGATGGTACCTCCGCGAAATTTGACCGTCGAGCGTGAGCTGCGTATGCTTTTGCCTCCCGCGGCGCAATGGATTGTGTCGCGGTTCAGCTCAACCGCCGACGCATCGCTGCAAGATCGGACCGAGTCTTACCGCGAGCAGATGGTGGACTGGCGCAATCCTTTTGACGGCGCCGGCGTGACCGCTGCCTGGATTGCATGCACCGGGGCAGCGTATATGCTGGGACCCATCCGAGACCGAGAAGTTTGCCAGTCGATCTCCGATGAGACCGGGATCGCGACACTGAGCGCGACCGGTGCTATTCTTGTCGCCCTGCAGGGCATGGGATGCGAATCGGTGGCCTTGGTGTCGCCCTATCCAGACTGGTTGACAGAGTTATCAGTCGGGTACTGGACGGCAGCCGGGATTAATGTGCGTACCTGCATACGGGTTGCGGCGCCGGGCAGCGAGTCTCCGTACGACGTCCGCACGCATCATATCCTTGATGCCATGCCAAGCTTCGTGGGTTCGGAGGATGTCCCGATACTATTTACTGGGACGGGGATGGCAACTATAGAGGTCATGGCCAAATTGTCGACGTCTGCCGCGGTCTTGTCGTCGAACTTGTGCGGTGCCTGGTGGCTTCTGACTGGGCAAGGGCACCTGGCGGCGAGCGCATGAGGAGGGTTGTGGTCGCGGCTGTTCAGGCGGCGCCTGTCTTCTTGGACCGCTCCGCGACGATAGCTAAGACGGTGACCCTCGTCCGAGACGCCGCGTCCAAAGGTGCCGAGGTGGTAGTGTTTCCCGAGTCTTTTATCCCTGGTTTCCCGTACTGGCCACGCGCGTATCCGCTTCCGTACAGATCGAAGTCAATCGCGGCTCTGGAACTATTATATGAGAATTCATTGGACCTTAGTTCGGAGGAGCATGCGGCGCTAGCCGACGCAGCTCAGTCGTCGAACGTTCACATCATTGTCGGAGTGACCGAACGCGATCGTAGGTTTGGCACGTCGCTCTACAACACGGTTCTGACCTTCTTGCCCGATGGGCGTCTTGGATACCGCCAGCGCAAATTGCTTCCAACATTTGATGAGCAGTGCGTGTGGGACAGGGGTGACGGGACTGACCTTCGGGTACAAGACCTCGAGTTCGGGGCGGTTGGTGCTCTCGTATGCGGAAATAATCGCATGACTCTCGCGAAAGCGAGACTGCTCCTCGGAGGCGAAGAGATACACGTGGCGATCTGGCCCGGCTATAGCAGGCAGCGGGCTCGGGCCGAGCTCACGACGCGGGCTTACGCTTTGGAAGGCGGTGTGTTCGCTATCATGGCGTCGTCCTTCCTGACGGTCGATATGGTACCTGAGTGGTTCCCACTGCGTGACGAGACTGAGTGGGCGGTTGGCGGCTGCACGGGAATTGTAGGTCCTACGGGTGATTGGCTGGGAGACCCCATCGTCGGTAGGGAAGGTATCGCTATCGCGGAGCTTGACCCGGCCGAAATAGTACGTGCTCGGTATGCGACTGATGTTGCCGGATCCTATGGTCGACCAGATCTATTCAGGCTTGCTGTTAACGAGACCACAAGGCGCCGTCGAGGCCCCGGCGGGGAAGGTGTCCCGTGGAAGGAGTTAGAGCAGTGGACCATTTTGTCGTGAGAGGCGCTCAATGAGGATTCGATTTCAGAAGCACACTGTTATCGGCCGTAACCCTTGGCTGGACGAGGCCTATGTCAAGCATTGTGAGCAGTTGGTCGGGGGTGTAGAGGTGGAGTTCGCTTCTTTGCCGGAGGGAGTGTACTCCGGGCCGGTCCCAGCTGACCTGGTAAAGTACGGGCAGCTCGAGGTGTTGTTTTCTTGGTATTTCGCCGACCAGGCGAGGGCGGCGGAACGTAGCGGGTGCGAAGCCTACATCATCGGGACGAGCCAGGACCCAGGTCTGGCGATGGCACGGTCCCTGGTAAGCATCCCTGTCGTTGGCTATGGGAGCACGACCTTTGGTTTTCTGCACGGTCAGGGCCTCCGCTTCGGTGTCATCGGGTTCATCCGGGAGCTCGAGGAGGTTCTCCGCTCCAACATGCGGGCTGAGGGATGGATGAGCTCGTGTGTCGGCTTCGAGTACTTGCCTGAGGGGCGGGCGCTCGTGGAGTCGACTATCGCCTCGGGCGACCCTTCTGGGCTGCTGGCCGCCATGGCGCCGTTAGCCGCGCGGCTGAAGGCGTCTGGGGCCCAAGTGCTGGTGTCCGGGGAGGGGCTGGAGAACGAAGTCCTGTGGGCACATGGGGTGCGTGACGTGGCTGGCCTGAAAGTGATCGACTCTAACGGGCTGGCGCTGATGACAGCGGTGATGCATGCGCAAGCGGTGAAGCTGGGAGTATGGGCGTCAGGTGACGATGGGTACTTTACGAGGCGGGCAGATCCCGAAGAGGTCGAGAGGATTCGTGGTGTTCTCTTCTAGAACGGGGCGAGCACCTACCACGGGTTGTTGCGCGATGAGGACTGGGGCTTGGCCGAGGCAGGAGCGAGCGAGGTTGTTGGGCGGGTCTGTGTGGAGGGTGTGAATGAGCCAGGACTCCGTAGTTTCGGACGGTGACCGGTGGATGGCCCGTAACGTGACCGTTGGCGGGACCGCTTCGACCGATCGCGTGGCTGAGGTCTTGAGCCTCTTTATTTCTGGTCCGGCCGCCATGGGAGTCAGCGAAGTTGCTCGTGAACTCGGGCTGAGTAAGGCCGTCGTCCACCGGATTTTCCGCTCCTTGAGCAAGCACGGGTTTCTTCAGGAAGGTGCGGACACGCGCGCTTACCGTTTAGGTCCTGCGGCTGTTGCGCTGGGTGCCAGGGGGCTCCGCGATCTCGATATGAGGCGCGCAGCTCGACCGGTGCTTGAAGAATTGCGAGATCAAACCGGTGAAACAACTACGTTATCGGAGGTTCTCGGGACCCAAAGAGTATATTTGGATCAGCTGGAGAGCCGCCATACAATTCGAATGACGGTGGAGTTGGGCAGGCTCCACCCGCTCTACGCAGGGGGTACTGGGAAGGCCATTCTGGCGTTTCTGGACAAGGATCGGAGAGAGTCGGTCTTCCGCCAGGGATTGACCCGGCTGACGGATACCACGATCACAGACCCGGGTGCGTTGATGACGGAGTTGGAGCAGATTGTCTCCCGCGGTTTCGCGGTTTCGATCGGTGAGCGCCAGCACGATGCAGGCTCGGTTGCGGCACCGATCTTCGACAGCGGAGGCTTGGCGATAGGGGCTCTGAGTGTGTGCGGACCAGCGGGCCGGTTTGATTCGGAAGCGATTGCTCGATATGCCCGTCTGGTTATTGCGGCTTCGGCACGCGTTTCCAGGGTGATGGGCTGGGCTGGCTCTGCTGGGGGTGGTGGTTTATGACGGCCAGTTCGGCGGCGTGTGGTGGAGGCGATCAGTGTGCGGCACGATCCCTAGTTGGCTGATTGCGTCGCAGCGTGTGAGTGACCGATCGGAGTTGTTTCCGCGTCGAGACCTGATCGGCGGCGTGGTGTTGTCGGGGCACCGGACGACGGCAACGTGGGACAGATACTTGTTGTGCGAATGTGGCCGTCGTATTTTGGGAAGGACGTGAGGTGCGAATGGCTAGTGGGCCGTTGTCGGGGCTGACGGTGCTAGACGCATCGTCGATCCTTGCCGGGCCGCTCTGCTGCCAGATCTTAGGTGATTTCGGCGCTGATGTGATCAAGATCGAACACCCGGTCAGAGGGGATTCGATGCGCGGGCACGGCCCGTCGCGAAACGGCGTGCCGCTGTGGTGGAGTGAGATCTCACGTAATAAGAGAACGGTGGGTCTGTCGCTGTCGGTTCCGGAGGGTGCCGAGATCTTCCGAAGGATGGCGGCCAGGGCGGATGTGGTGGTAGAGAACTTCCGCCCCGGGACCTTGGAGCGTTGGGGCGTGGGGCCGAAGGCCTTGCATTCCGCTAACCCGCGCCTGGTAATCGCGCGGATTACCGGGTTTGGCCAGGGCGGTCCGTACGCCCATCGTGCGGGTTTCGGCACCTTGGCAGAGGCGATGAGCGGCTTCGCGCATCTGACAGGTGCGGCTGATGGTCCACCGATGCTGCCTGCTTTTGGGCTGGCTGACTCGATCGCTGGAATCGCCGCCTCGAGCGCGATCGTCATGGCGCTCTACAGGCGCGATGCCGGGGCCGACGCGACCGGGGTGGGGCAGGTGATTGATCTGAACCTCCTAGAACCGATCATGACGGCGGTAGGCCCGACACCGACCTATTACCAACAGTTGGGGATGGTCGGTCATCGGCATGGGAATCGGTCGACTAACAATGCTCCGCGCAACACCTATGTTACCGCTGACGGCAAATGGGTTGCCGTTTCGGCAAGCGCGCAAACTATCGCCGAGCGTGTCATGCGTCTCGTCGGCCATCCGGAGGTTATCGAGGAGCCTTGGTTTGGCAGCGGTGCTGGACGCGTGGAGCACGCCGACCTACTGGATGGATATGTGGAGGCATTTGTGCGGGCTCGGACGCGGCGTGACGTACTCGCGGAGTTCGAGATGGTCGGTGCAGCTATTGCACCGGTGTACGACGCGCGCGACTTGGTGGAGGATCCACATGTCAAAGCCACAGATATGTTGACGGTTGTCGTTGACGACGAGCTGGGTGATGTTTTACAGCACGGCGTGATGTGGCGGATGTCAGATTCCCCTGGGAGTGTTCGATTTCCGGGGCGATCTAAAGGTGCAGATACGGCTGAGGTTCTGGGCAAACTCGGGTATTCGGAAACTGACTTGGCTGCGCTGATGGAGTCGGGCGTGATTGCGTGATGTTGTGCTGTGATATTTCGCGGAAGGGGACTAGTGTTGGTTGCCGATGAAGCGGTCCCAGGCGTCACCGTCGCCGATGGTGTCGAAGATCGGAGTGCTGGCCATTCGCTGCTCGGCGCGATCCGCTCGGGCGTGCGAATCTTTGATCTGGGTCGACGGCTATCGATCGGCATGCCGCAGTCGCCCAATCACCCGCCCTATTGGCACACCCTGCCTCGTCGACATGGCGATACGGTACGGGCGGACGGCGGCTCGGCAGCTAACGACTTGTTGTCGATGGGGACTCACGTTGGAACCCATATTGATTCTTTCGCTCACGTCTCCCAAGATGGCCGGCTCTTGGACGGCAGCGACGCAGTTGAGGCGTCGCGGGGTGGCCGGTTCACCGCCCTTGGTGCGCACACCATCGATCCGATGGTTCGGCGAGGCGTACTGCTGGACATCCCGGGTGTACTTGGCGTGGACTGCTGCTCGGGTGGATACGAAATCACACCACGGGACCTCGCGTTAGCGGCCGATCGGGCGTGCATAGCGATCCATCGCGGAGACGTGGTGTTGATTCGGAGTGGATGGGGCAGGTGGTTCGCCGACGATCCGGTGCGTTTTGTAGGTAAAGATTCGGGGGTCCCCGGGGTCGGTGCTGATGGGGCGGGATGGTTGGCGGATGCAGGGGCGCACGCGGTAGGTGCCGACACGATTGCCTTCGAGTGTCTGCCGGCGGGAGCCGGCCACGCCCGGTTGCCCGCCCATCGCGTCCTTCTCGTCGAGCGCGGCGTCTACATCATCGAAGCCATGGCATTGGACGAGCTCGCGGCGGCGGGTGTCACAGAGTTTGTCTTTGTCCTGGCTCCGTTGGCTCTGTTCGGCGCGACCGGTTCTCCGGTGCGCCCACTGGCGGTGATCGACGGTGTCTGATGGGACGTTGGCCGGGCGGCTCGCCGCATTCGCCTCGAGTTCCCGATTGGATGGCATTCCGGACGAGGTAACCGCTAGCGTCCGGCAACGCGTGTTGGACATCATCGGATTGTGTGTAGCAGCGCACCGCGTTCCGACAAGCCGAGCGGTGGTGGACTACGTGCTGGATCAGGGCGGCCACCGCCAGGCGCACATGATTGGGGCGCGTGCTGTCGTAACGGGGGGGCAGGCGGCGTTCGTTAACGGCGTACTGGCCCATTCACTTGACTATGATGACACTCATCTACCGTCGGTCCTGCACCCGAGCGCGTCCGTGGTGCCCGCGGCTCTGGCGGCGGGCGAGCATGCCAATTCCACGGGCCTGGCGGTGGTGCGTGCGATTGCGGTAGGCCTGGAGGTGACGGTCCGCCTTGGCATGGCGGGATACGACACCGATCTGCGTAACTCGGTGTTCTTTGAGCACGGTCAACATGCCACCTCGATTTGTGGGGCCATGGGTGGTGCCGTTGCTGCCGGCCTGTTGTACGGGCTCGACGTCGACCAGCTACGCGACACCCTGGGCATCGCGGCGTCCATGGCTGCCGGTGTGATAGAAGCCAACCGGACCGGTGGGACGGTCAAGAGGCTGCATTGTGGCTGGGCCGCCCAGTCGGCCGTCGCGGCCGCACAGTTGGTTCAGCATGGCTTCTCCGGCCCACCGACGGTGCTGGAAGGTCGTTTCGGCTTTTTTGAGGCATTCCTGCACGGGCGGTTCGATCCCGACCAGGTAACCGGTGGCTTGGGCGAGACTTGGGCAGTGCCCGGCATATTCTTTAAGCCGTATCCCGCGAATCACTTCACTCATACTGCGATCGATGCTGGCAGGGCGGCGGCGGCCGCGGGCATCCAGCCCGGCGACATCTCAGCGATGACTCTGGCGGTGCCCAAGGCGGTGGTACGCACGATCGGCCAGCCGTTGATGTCCAAACAAAATCCCGAGACAGGTTATCAGGCGCAGTTTTCCGGTCCGTACGCGGTGGTGGCAGGGCTTCTCGGTGGCGGCGGGCTGGGAGTTGGACCGGATGACTTTACCGACGAGTTGGCAAGAGATCCGGCGCGCCGCGCGTTGATGGCGAAGATTGATGTCGTGAGTGATGAGCGTTGCGACGCGATATTTCCCTTCCAGTTCCCTGCCATCTTGACTGTGTGTACCTCGACCGGAGTGCGCGCATTCGAGATACTAGCCAATCGTGGCAGCCCCGATCGCCCACTTTCGGACCGAGAACTGAGTCAAAAGTTCGCCGATAACACATCCGGTCGATTGCCGGTACGACTCGCGGCGCAGATCAGGGAAACAGTGCTCGCCTTGGACGCGCAGCCCGGGCTGGACGAGCTGATGACGCTGGCGTCGTGGCACGAGCAGGTCGACTAGGCAGGCAGCGTCGTAAAGGCTGCAGCACAGTTCAGTAGCAGATATGGAGGCCCGTGATGGATTACGACCTGGTGTTGACCAACGTTCGAGTAGTTAATCATGACAGTGGTACTCGGACGGCTGCAGATCTGGCGCCTACCGAGATTGCGATCTCGGATGGGACTGTCGCAGCGGTGGGTGACGATCTCGCTCCCCACGCGGCACGCGTCCTCGACGGTCAGGGCAGGCTCGCCTTTCCGGGTGCGGTGGATGCGCATTCGCACTGGGGAATTTACAACCCACTCGAGGAGGATTCGGTCACCGAGAGTATGGCTTGTGCCCAAGGCGGCGTCACCACCTCGCTGAACTACATGCGCAGCGGGCAGTACTACATGAATCGCGGTGGTTCGTATGGGGAGTTGTTTCCGCTGGTACTCGATGCTTGTAGGGGACGCGCCTACGTTGACTACGGATTCCACCTCGCCCCTATGAGTCGTGGCCAGATAGACGAGATTCCACAAATGATCGCCGAATACGGGGTGGCCTCGTTCAAGATTTTCATGTTCTATGGTAGTCATGGATTACATGGCCGCTCGGATGACCAGACTGCATTCTTGATGACCCCACCCGGCGAGCGGTACGACTTTGCACACTTCGAATTCGTCATGCGCGGGGTCGAGGCGGCTCGGCAGCGATTTCCGGAGATCGCCGACGAGATCTCGTTGTCCCTGCACTGCGAGACTGCTGAGATCATGACGGCCTACACCAAAATGGTCGAAGCGGAGGGGAAGCTGTCGGGGCTGGAGGCGTACAGCGCATCCCGGCCACCCCACTCGGAGGGGCTCGCAGTGTCGATTGCTTCCTACCTGGCGTACGAGACGGGGCTGCCGACCATCAACTTGCTGCACCTGTCGAGTGCTAAGGCGGTCGACGCGGCGATGCGGATGGCCGCGACCTTCCCGGAGGTGGACTTCCGGCGGGAAGTGACGATCGGTCACCTGGTTGCCGACATCACCACCGCCAACGGGATCGGGGCAAAGGTCAATCCGCCTATTCGACCCCGCGCGGATGTCGAGTCGCTGTGGGAGCACCTACTGGCAGGCAACGTAGACTGGGTGTGCTCGGATCACGCATGTTGTAGGGACGAAAAGAAGTTCGGCGACCCCCGCGACGACGTGTTCGCGGCGAAGTCCGGGTTCGGCGGCACTGAGTACCTGCTGCCTGGTCTGATTTCGGAAGGTTCGAGGCGTGGCTTGCCGCTGAGCGCCGTCGCTGCACTGTCCGCGTGGAACCCAGCGCGGCGATTCGGGTTACGCACCAAGGGCGCCATCGCCGCCGGTTTCGATGCTGACATAGCGTTGGTCGATCCGGAAGCGCCATGGACCGTACGGGCTGTGGATTCAGCATCAACTCAGGAATACACACCGTTTGAGGGGCTCGAGATGACCGCGAAGGTGACGGACACCTTCGTGCGTGGCCATCATGTCTTTGTGGCCGGCGCAGTCACGGGAGACCCGATGGGTCACTATCTGCACCGGCCGAGCGGGCGCTAGGCGAACCGGCGCCGATGGCCGCTCCGTCGGCCACGACGACCGGGTGGAACACTGGATCGGCGCCGATGGTCACCGGCGAGCGGGACGATGCAGCGGTGGGTGGCCTTGTCGGTCTGCGGGGCGCCCGCGCCCGAATGAGGAGGGAGGCGGTCAGTGGTGATACCGCGCAGCTACCTGTACGTCCCCGGTGACCAACCCGACAAGCTGGCCAAGGTCCTGCAGCGTGGGGCCGACGCGGTGATCCTCGATCTTGAAGATGCCGTCGCCGCGGGCGCCAAGGATGCCGGCCGGGCGGCGGTCGCAGCGTTCCTGGACGGCCTCCCGACTGGTCTATCGAGCCCCCAGTTGTGGTTGCGGATCAACCCAGCCGAGGCCGGATCCGTGGACATCGCGGTGGCCTGGCGGCCGGTACTGACCGGCGTGATGGTGGCGAAGACCGAGTCGGTTGCCGACCTTGAGGATGTCGATCGGGCGCTGCGGGCGGTGGAGCAGGCCGCCGGGGCGGCGGTCGGATCCACCGCGGTGGTGCCGATGCTGGAGTCCGCTGCAGCAATCTTTGCTGCACCGCAGATCGCGGCTGGCCCGCGGGTGGTGCGGCTACAGGTGGGCGAGGCCGATCTCACCTCCGAACTCGGGGTGGACGCGGCCGGTGCCGGATCTGCGGTCGTGACGACCGCACGCAGCATGGTGGTGCTGGCATCCGCGGCGGCCGGTCTGGAGCCGCCGATGGCCCCGGTGTCCACCGACTTTCGCGACTTGGATGCCCTGCGAAGCAGCACCCGAGAGCTGGCCGGGATGGGGTATCTGGGCCGCGCCTGCATCCATCCGGCGCAGGTAGCGGTGGTCAATGGAGTCTTCACCCCCGATGCCCAGGAAGTCAGCGCCGCCCGGTCGCTGGTCCAGCGTTTCGATGCGGAGCTGGCGGCCGGACGAGGCGTGATGGTCGGCGACGACGGCCGCATGGTGGACGAGGCGGTGCTGCGCAGAGCGCGTCGCCTGCTGGTGCTTGCCGACCCCGGCCGCTCGGGCAGCGCCGCCGGTTGACCTCTTGCGGTCCCGGGGGCGCGCTTTTAGGACGAGCGCACCTGCTGTGTGCTCGGATCGTCACCGCTCGCCGAGCGCTCGTCACCGCTGCCGTCGGCATCGGGGTCCGATCCGTCGGCCTCGTCGGTGCCCGGACCGACATCGGTCGGCGGCCGGAGCAGGAACAGCCGGGAGCCGGCGGCCGCGACGATCCGGGGCAGGTCGATCGGGCGCACCCCCGGCAGGACGGTGCGCCGACCGGACGTCGTCACCGCCACCGCCCAGCGCTGCCCGGGGAATTCGATCTGAGCCAGGTCCGCCCAGTCGATCCGGGTCCGGCCGCGCAGCCAACGGGCCGACAGGTGCGTTGCTGTTGCCGTGGTCCCGGCGAAGATCACCACGACGAGCGCCAGCGCGGGCGCCAGGTAGAGCAGGATCCAGGCCCCGCCGGCGGTGGCCAATGGCGTCACGCAGAAGGCGAGCATTAATGGGACGCTCACGGCGGTCCACGACACGTGGATGCGCACGGGTCGGGAGCCGGGCATGGCGCCCATGGTGCCACCGGCGGGTCCGCGACCGGATCCGGGCGTGCCCGGTGCGCGAAGGCGCCGACAATCCCGGTCCGGGAAGGTAGCGTGATCATCGACCTTGCGCCGGCGACCGGCGACGTCGCCGGTCGCGGGACCGACGTCAGGAGGAGCGATGGCGTTTCCGGATAACCTGCTCTCACGCGGGGAGCGCGTCGTGCTGCACAAGCACCCGCACTGGAAGGTGCTGGTGCTGCCCGTCCTGTTCTTCATCGTGATCATCGCGGGTGGGTCGTTCTTTGCCGCGTGGGTGAACAAGTGGAATGACTCGGGGTTCACCACCCACCTGTGGTGGTTCGTGGGGATCTCGGTGGTCGGCGTGGTGCTGCTGGTGCTGCTGTGCGTCGTGCCGTTCTTGCGCTGGCGCACCGAGCACTTCGTGCTGACCACCGAGCACGTGTTCTTCCGCACCGGGATCCTGAACCGCCGGCAGCACCAGATCCCGCTATCTCGGATCCAAAACATCGAGACCGTGGTGACGTTCTGGGGTCGCATCCTGAGCTATGGCTCGCTGATCGTGGACTCGGCCGCCGACCAGCCGCTGGAGTTCACCAACGTGGCGTCCCTGACCAAGGTGCAGAGCACCCTGAACCAGCTGATCGCCGACGACCGGGACCAGCGCGGGGATCCGACGGATCCTCGGACCCGGGCGATCCCGCGTCCGACGGAGTCGATGGACCGGGGCCAGGGCGGCGACGGCGGTGACGAGCCCGTCGGGGACTACCCCGACGGCGGATACCCGCCGCAGCGGTGACCTCCGTCGTGCCCGATCGCGCGCTGCCCGACGTGGTGACTGCGCCGGGACTGCCGGCCCGGGTGCAGATCGTGGAGGTCGGCCCGCGGGACGGGCTGCAGAACGAGAAGCAGCCCATCCCGGCGTCGGCGAAGCTGGAGTTCATCGACCGGCTGGGCGCGGCCGGGCTGACCGTCATCGAGTCCACCAGCTTCGTCAACCCGACGTGGGTTCCGCAGCTGGCCGACGCCGCCGAGGTGTTCCCGGCCATCGCCCGCCGCCCCGGCGTGCGCTACCCCGTGCTGGTGCCCAACGAGCGGGGGATGGCGCGTGCGCTGGACGCGGGGGTGACGGAGATCGCGGTGTTCGGTTCGGCGACCGAGACGTTCGCGCAGCGGAACCTGGCGAGCACCCTGGACGGCCAGTTCGAGATGTTCGCGCCGGTGGTGACGGCGGCGGCGGAGCGGGGCCTGCGGGTGCGCGGCTATCTGTCGATGTGCTTCGGCGACCCGTGGGAGGGCCGGGTGCCGATGGCGCAGGTGGTTCGGGCCGGGGTTCGGTTGCTGGATCTGGGCTGCGCGGAGCTGTCGCTGGGCGACACCATCGGGGTGGCGACGGCCGGGCAGGTGACGGCGCTGCTGGCGGCATTCAGCGCCGCTGGCGTCGGGGCCGACCGGCTGGCGGTGCATTTCCACGACACCTACGGGCAGGCGCTGACCAACACCCTGGCGGCGTTGCGCTGCGGCGTGGTGACGGTGGATGCCAGCGCCGGCGGCTTGGGCGGCTGCCCGTACGCGAAGTCTGCCACCGGAAACGTGGCCACCGAGGATCTGGTGTGGCTGCTGACCGGGCTGGGCGTCGAACACGGCGTGGATCTGGATGCGCTGGTCGCCACCAGCATGTGGATGGCGGGGCTGCTGGGCCGGCCCAGCCCGTCCGCGGTGGTCCGGGCGCTGGGCGGCTCTCCCGCGTAGTCGCTGGCTCTGCACGGCGACAACCGCACGATGTGTCGTCGTCGGGTGCTCGGCACGTGCCCGGGCAGACCGGGCAGGGGCAGCGCGCTGGGCTGCCCGTTGGTCGGCGGGGGCCGGGACTATGACGCCGCGCGCACGCCGAACAAGCCGGTGAAGGTGAGGCCCAGCACCCGGGTCTCACCCCGCCACGCGGTGCCCGTCACCTCGACCAGACCCAGACCTGGCCGGCTGCGGGACTCCCGCACCGGCCCGATCTCGGCCCGGCAGACGAGCTCGTCGCCGGGAAACACCGGCGCCGGCCAGGTCAGGTCCCGCCCGCCGGGCGAGCCCTGCGAGGTCGACCCGGCCAGCACCGTGTCGGCGTAGGCGCGCATCCACAGCGAGCAGGTGAACCACCCGGACGCGCACAGCCCGCCCAGCACCGAGTCGCGGGCGGCGGCCTCGTCGATGTGGAACGGTTGCGGGTCGAAGCGCCGGGCGAAGGCCAGCATCTCGTCCCGGCGCACGCTCGCGGTGCCGAGATCGATCACGTCGCCGCTGTGGAAGTCCTCGAACGCATACCCCATGGCGACCATCGTGCCCGGCCCACCGCTGGTCGATCTTCGCGGGTCTGATGCACCGTTCTGCTGGCGATTTGTCCGGAAAAGGGTGCCGCAAACCCGCGGACCTCGGTGTTGGGCGGGATGACTCGGCCATCGCCTAACGTTTGCGGCATGTGCGCTTACCCCGAGAACCCGGTTCCGACGAGCCACACCGACTGGGCCTCGCCCTGGTCCGAGCTCCGCGACCGGATCGCCGCCGGCGGCGCCGCGAAGTATCACGAGGCCAACGCCGCCAAGGGCAAGATGTTTGCCCGGGAGCGCATCGCGCGGTTGACCGATGCCGGCAGCTTCGTGGAGGACGGCCAATTCGCCAACGCACTCGCGGAGGGCCTGCCCGCCGACGGCGTCGTCACCGGCATCGCCCGGATCGCCGGCCGGCCGGTCGCCCTGATGGCCAACGACTCCACCGTCAAGGCCGGCTCCTGGGGCGCGCGCACCGTGGAGAAGATCATCCGCATCATCGAGCGGGCCTACGCCACCGGCGTACCGATGGTCTACCTGGTGGACTCGGCCGGGGCGCGCATCACCGACCAGGTGGACCTGTTTCCCGGACGGCGGGGCGCCGGGAAGATCTTCCACACCCAGGTGCGCGCCTCCGGGTCCATCCCGCAAGTGTGCGCGCTGTTCGGACCGTCCGCGGCCGGCGGTGCCTACATCCCGGCGTTCTGCGATCTTGTGATCATGGTGGACGGCAACGCCTCCATGTACCTGGGCTCCGACCGGATGGTGGAGATGGTGACGGGGGAGCGCACCACCCTGGAGGAGATGGGTGGGGCGAAGATGCACACCACCGTCTCCGGGGTCGGGCACCTGCTGGTCACGTCCGAGGATGAGGCGCTCGCCGCGACTGCCCGGTTCCTGTCCTACCTTCCGGGCAACTGGACGCAGCCGGCCCCCGTCGCCGAGCCGGTCGGACCGGGCGCGGGCGACCTGCGGGCGCTGGTGCCGGCCTCGGAGCGACAGGCGTTCGACATGCGGCGCTACATCCGGGCGCTGGCCGACGACGGGTCGGTGTTCGAGATTCACCCCGGCTGGGCGCGGGAGCTGACCGTCGCGTTCGGCCGGCTGGGTGGGCAGGTGGTGGGCTTCGTCGGGAACAACTCGATGTTCCGGGGCGGGGTGCTGTTCGTGGACTCGGCTGACAAGGCGACCCACTTCATCCAGCTGTGCGACGCGTTCAACGTGCCGCTGGTGTTCCTCTCGGACGTGCCCGGCTTCATGGTCGGAGCGGCGGTAGAGCGGCAGGGCATCATCCGGCATGGTGCCAAGATGATCACCGCGGTGTCCGAGGCGACCGTGCCCAAGATCTGCGTGGTGGTGCGCAAGGCCTACGGGGCCGGGCTGTACGCCATGGCCGGGCCGGGCTTCGACCCGGATGCCACGGTGGCGCTGCCCACGGCCAAGATCGCCGTGATGGGGGCCGAGGCCGCCGTGAACGCCGTGTACGCGCGCAAGCTGGCGGCGATCGATGATCCAGGCCAGCGGGAGTCGACGGTGGCCCGGCTGCGCGCCGAGTACGAGGCCGACATCGACATCGTGCGGCTGGCCTCGGAGTTGGTGGTGGATGCCCTGGTGGAGCCGGAGGACCTGCGCGGCGACTTGATCGCGCGGATCGACGCCGCCCGGGGCAAGGACCGGTCATTCTCCCGGCGCCGGCACGGGGTGAGCCCGGTCTGAGCGCGTCGGCTCGCCGTCCGCCCGTGCCCCCTTGCGTGACCTCAACCCGTCACGGCGGGGGGAACCGTACAGTAGGTCCGTGGTGACGGTACTGCTTGCAGAGGATGACCCGGCGATCGCCGAGCCGCTGTCTCGCGCCCTGGAGCGCGAGGGCTACTCGGTGGTAACGGCGCCCGACGGGGCGGCAGCGGTGGACACCGCGCTCGCCAACGACATCGGCCTGGTGATCCTGGACCTCGGCCTGCCGCACCTGGACGGGCTGGAGGTGTGCCGGCGGATCCGGGCCTCCGGCCGGGATGTGCCGGTGCTGATGCTCACCGCCCGCACCGACGAGGTCGACTTCGTGGTCGGCCTGGACGCCGGCGCCGACGACTACGTGGGCAAGCCCTTCCGGCTGGCCGAGCTGCTGGCTCGGGTGCGGGCGCTGCTGCGCCGCCGCGCCCCGGAGGTCATCGACATCGGCGGGGTGCGGATGGAGACCGGCGCCCGCCGAGTGCTGGTGGACGGCGCCGAGGTGCAGCTGGCCAACAAGGAGTTCGAACTACTGCGGGTGCTGATGGTGCACGCCGGGCAGGTGGTCACCCGCGAGGAGATCCTGGCCGAGGTGTGGAACGACCCCGGCATGAAGACCTCCAAGACCCTGGACATGCACATGTCCTGGCTGCGCCGGAAGCTGGCCGGGGACTCCAAGGATCTGGATCGGCGGATCGCAACCGTCCGGGGCGTCGGGTTCCGATTCGACGCAGGCTGATCCCGGGCCGATCACAGAGCTGACCACCGATGCGCCGCCGGATCCTGACCTCCATCTTGTTGGTGATCGCCGCGACGGTGCTGACCCTGGGCGTGCCGCTGTCCATCGTGTCCTGGCGGCTGGTGGACGACCTGATGCACCAGGACCTGGCGGGCGCGCTGGAGCGGATCTCGGCCTCGCTGATCGCCCAGGTTGCCGAGGGCGGTGAGCCACACCTGAACCGGCTCGCGTTGGCGGTCCCGGCCGACGGTCGGTTGGTGATCCAAATGCCCGGGCATATCCCGCAGACGGTGGGGGAGCGGATCACCGGCGAGGTGATCTCCGAGCAACTGGTGATGAAGGGCGGGGGCTCGCTCACCCTGTCGGTGCCGACCGACAGCGTGCGGGGCGAGCAGTTGGAGGCGCTGGCCCTGGTGGGGCTGGCGGTGCTGCTGTCGGTGGTGGTGGGAGCCGTCATCGCCATCATCACCACCCGCCGGCTGGCCACCCCGCTGACCGACGTGGCGCGCCGCGCCGCGCGGCTGGGTTCGGGGGACTTTCGCACCTCCAGCCGCCGCTATGACATCGCCGAGCTGGACCGGGTGGCCGAGGTGCTGGACTCCTCCGCCACCGACATCGCGGCGCTGATCCGCAGGGAGCGGGACCTGGCCAGCGACATCTCCCACCAGCTGCGCACCCGGCTCACCGGGCTGCGGCTGCGGCTGGAGGAACTGTCCGCGCACCCGGACGAGGCCGTGGTGTCGGAGGTACAGGCGGCCCTGGATCAGACCGACCGGCTGGTGACGGTCGTCGACGACCTGCTGGCCAACGCCCGGTCACGGCGGGCCGCCGGCGCCACCGAACTGCGACTGGCCGACGAACTCGCCGAGGTGCGGGCCGAGTGGCTGCCCGCGTTCGAGGCGGCGGGCCGGGGACTGGTGGTGCGCTGCCCGCGACGCACGGTGGTGCACGCCACGGCGGTCCGGCTGCGGGAAGCCATCGGTGTGCTGGTGGACAACGCGCTGCACCATGGAGCCGGCGTGGTGCGGATCATGGTGCGCCCGGGGCCGTCGATGGTGGTGGTAGAGGTTTCCGACGAGGGCACCGGGGTCGCCGATGCACTGGTCGGGCACATCTTCGCCCGGGGGGTCTCCACGGCGGCCTCCACCGGGATCGGGCTGGGGCTGGCGCGGGCGTTCATCGAGGCAGACGGCGGGCGGCTGGAGTTGCGACGCGCTCGGCCACCGGTCTTCGGGGTGTTCCTGGTGGCGGGCGGCGGGCGGGAGATGCCGGCCGGAGAGTCCGACAGCGGGGCGGGGACGGAGGCGTCGGACGGTGACGACGTGGCCGGGGCGGTGGACGGTGCCACCCGGACGGCGGTGACCTGATCGAGGCTGCCTCGCCAGCTGGGCAGGGCGATACTGGCTGTTAGTCCGCGCCGGGCCGGGCATCCAGCCGGGGTTCCGACTCGCCGCCGGGGGTATCCTCGCGCAGCAATTCGTTCGGGAAGACCAGGCGACGGTACGCCCAGTACCGGAAGACCATCGCCACCAGCGTTCCGACGATATTCGCCGAGACCCAGTCGGCGATGGACACGGTCAACCGCGCGTATCCGTGCTCGAGCCTGATGCCGAATAGGTAGTGGCTGATCGCCAGCGGTACCAGATTCAGCCCCAGGGCCAGGCCGTTGATGAGGAAGAACAGCATGGCCTCGTGGTGCATTTCGCGGCCGCCCCGACCGGAAAACGACCACTCCCGATTGAGCACGTAGGACACGATGGTGGACACCAGCACCGAGATGATCTTGCAGGTGAGGACCTTCTTGTCCAGCACGGTGTGCGACAGCAGGGTGAACAGCCCCGCGTCCACCACCCATGCGATGCCGCCGACGACGAGGAACTTCGCGAACTCCCGGTAGCGCGGCGGCAAGGCAGCGCGGACGCGCTCGACAAGACTCACCCGGCGAGTCTACGAGCAGAACGCGCCGATCAGTGGTGGACCGGGCTGGCCGCCCGGGTCATCCCGCCCGTCGGACGACCAGCGTCATGCCGACCCAGATGAGGTCCGCTCCCGAGGAGTGCACCACCAGCGGTCCGGACAGCTGTCTGTCCATGAATATCTCATCGATGTCCAGGCCGGTCGCCAGCCAGCCACCAGGGTCATCCGGAGCGGCCATCACGCCGGCCAGGTCGGGGTCGTCGGGGTCGCCCGGCGCGCGGTAGGAGGCGATCACCGAGTCGGCGCCGTCCCCGATGGAGATAGACTTGCCCGGCAGGTCGTCGACGCCCCACAGGGCCGTAGCAACCGTCTGCACGGGTGCCGAGCGATCGGCGCAGCGTGGTGCCAGGGACGTACAGGTCCAATCCTGCCCCGCGAGCGCCTGCGCCGGGGTCAGTGCGGTGACGGACGTGGTCGCGGCCCCGGGCGCCGACCAGATCAGGGCCAGGGCCCACGCGCCCATGGGCGTGCGGCTGGTGCCGCTCGCGGGAGCGTCGAGGTCGGTGACGGCGAGCGTGTGATGGTTCCGGACCAGGTCGGTCACGTCCGCCACCCATTGCGCGACTTCGGTGTTCGGGCAGGGGGAGAGCGAGTCGCAGCCGATCAGCGCGCCGAGCGGCTCAGGAGCGTCCAGCCGGGTGCCCGTCACGCATCTCGCGCTCGCCCCGGCCGGGGCGCAGGCCTCGCCGTCCAGGAGCAGATTCACCGAGCCGGCGTCGGCCGGTACCGGTTGCTGGGGGTCTTCCCGGGTACTCATCGCCCAGGTGAGCTGTGCAGACACCAGGGTTGCCCCGTCCGGAATCGGCAGCGTCCTGGCGATCGGCGGCTCGAACGTGGCCATCCCCGAATGGCACATCGGGTTGGTCTCCGACTGACAGGAATGGTGACCCTGGCCGTCGGTGTCTCCCTGACAGGGCGTTCGGCTGGTGCCCGCGCAGTACAGGGTGGGCGCGCCCACCACCGTGCCGGCGAACGGGCCGGTCATGTCGATCGGACCGCCGGGCCGGGCCGCGGTGACGTCGATCGCTCCGTCGCCCGCGCCGAGCACCTCGCCACTGCGGCCGCCGGGAAGCGTCGCTCGGATCCGTTGCGCGCCACTGGCGTCCGGCAGCACCGTGACGGAGAACACCCCGAAGGTAGCCCGGCCGCCGTCCACCGCCGAGGGGGTGCAGCGGATCGCGTCCGTGCCGACGGGGGTGCAGGTAGCCGGATAGTCGGTGATCCAGAGTTCGTCGCTGCGCAGCGGCAGGATGATGGTTCCGGGGTTCGTGACCCCCGGGGCGACCGACGCGGTGAGCGGCAGCTTGTCCAGGGTGCTGGCGGCGCGCCAGCTGGTGCTGGCATCGCCGAGGTGGATGGCCGTCAGCCCGGCGCCCACCGACACGGGCAGCGCGACCGGTGTCGCGCCGGGAAGGCGCAGGGTGATGGCACCGTTCGCGGCACCCGGGGCCAGGGTCAGCCGCAGCGTGATGGTCAGCACGGAGTGGGCCGGCACCGAGTAGGTGCAGCTCGAGGCGGTGCATGTCACCGGCCCCTCGCCATCCGGGGTGAGCGTCGGGGTCGACAGCAGGGCGGAGTACCGGCGCAGGGCGGGCGTCGCCGGTGACACCTGCCCGGTGGCACCTGCCAGCGTGACGCCGGCAGGGGTCGTCACCTGGGCGGTTTGCGAGTCCGAGTCCGTCCCGCCGGTGTTCGCCACCGCGAAGCGGACGGTAGCCGGTGCGCCGGCGGTCGCATCCAATGACACGGTCTGGAACGTGGGCGGGGACAGCACCGCGGGCGGGGCGGCCGGCGGTGCGCTGGACGAGGATCGTGCGGGCGTCGACGACGCGGGGGTGGACGACGCGGGGGTGGACGGCGCGGGTGACGATGTGGCCGGTGACGACGATGTCGGTGGCGCGGCCGACGCGGTGGATGTGACGCCCGGCTGCCCCGGGCCGATCGCGGGGTGCTGCTGCACCGAGCTGGTCGCCGGCGCGCTCGACCGGGTCACGGTGCGCGGGGTGCTGGGTGGGGCCACCGGGGAGACGGCCTGTGGCCGGCTGGTGGGCACGGCGGGCGGAGCGGGCGCACTCGTCACCCCAGCACTCGTCACCCCGGTGCTGGTCACCGTGCTGTGCGTCGCCGGCGCGACCGGCGGCGGCCCGGCCAGTGGCTGCTCGTTGCCGGTGCCGGCCACCGCGATCACCACCGCGACCACCGCGGCCGCCGCCACTCCGGCGCCGGCGGTGGCGATCGTCCAGGGCCGCGCCAGGAAGCTCAACACGCCGCCGGACGACCCCGATCCGGCACTCGCGCCAGCCGCCGCGGCCCCACCGACGACGGTGCCGCCGGCCGCAGCCCCCGCCACCAGCGGCACGGCGACACCGGAGCTGGAAGCGGCCAGGTACCCGGCGGCGGCACCACCCAGCAGCAGCGGTGCCAGCAGCACACGGAGCCCCGTGTTGATCTCGGCCAGCTCCGCGGCCAGCGCCCGGCACCGATCGCATTCGGACAGATGCGCGTCCACCTGCGCCCGCTCGCGCTTGGACAGCCCGCCGCGGGCCCAGCCGCCCAGCCGGTCCACCGTGGTGCGGCACCGCTCTGCCGCGGTGTCGGCCAGGTGTGCCTGCAGGTATGCCTCCCGCAATCCCTCTCGGGCCCGGAACGCCAGCGACGTCACCGCGTTGGCCGACATGCCCAGCAGCACCCCGACCTCCGCAGGCGACTGCTCCTCCACCTGGGTATGCCAGAGCACCGTCTGCCAGCGCTCCGGCAACGCCGCGAATGCCTTGGCGACCAGGGTGTTCTCCAGCTCCAAGACCACCGGGTCGTCGGCGACCTGCGCCGTCTCGTGCGCGGCGACGTCGTCGGTGAACTGCAGCTTCGAGTCCTTGCGCGTGCGGTCGAACGCCGTGTTGCGCAGCGTGGTGAACAGGTAGGCGCGGAACGCGGTGTCCGGGCCCCGCCCGCCCAGCAGGGCGTCCAGTACCCGCGCGAATGACTCGGAGACCAGGTCGTCCGCCTCGGCCGCCGAGCGGGCGAACTGTCGGGCCAGGGTGCCGGCGGCGGCGGCGTGCCGTCCGTACAGGACGCCGAAGGCCGCGCGGTCTCCGCCGCGGACGCGCGTGATCAACTCGGCGTCGCTGCCGCCGACCGACCCGTCCCGTTCCGGTTCCACCCGCCACCCATCCGCTCGCCCGTCAGCAGGGTCGACCCACGCTGCCCGGCCGACCCCCACATTGTGACGGGCAACGGCCGTGCGCGTCACGGTAAAGGACACCGTCACGGTCGGTGACGATGCCGACCGGGTGATGTCTATTCGTCGGGATGAGCCCTCGGAATCCCCCGCGCGGGGAAATCAACCGAAAATCTTCGAGTTTCCCCGTGACGACCGCCTGCCCGTCGCGTCCCCTCCACAGCACCGGGGATGCGCACTGAATCACAGCACGACTCGATGGCAGGCACCACCACGAAGGAGCCCAACAACCGATGACCCGCTCGCTCCGTGCCCGGCCCACCGCCAGCCAACTGCGCGGGCAGTGGGAGCTGCGGTCGGCCGCGGCCGGGTGGGCGTTCCCGTCGGACTGGTACGTGCCGGCGGTGGATGCGGTCTGCGAGGCGCTGTGCGAGAGCCTGCGTGGCTCCGTGTCCGGCGTGTGGCCGGCGGCGGAGCGACTGGGCCACGAACGGGCCGGCGCGGGGGTGCCGCTGTCGGAGACGCTGCTGGACATCGATGCGGCCGTCGATCTGATCCCCGAACAGGGTGCGGTGCTGCGGCGGGCGGCCTCGCTGGGATGGGCGGACCGCGCAGCGGCCCCCACCGACGCCGTCGTCGACGCGCTGACCGGGCTGGCCAGCGCCGACTACCTCCGGGTCCGACTGGGGGAGGTGTATCGCGCGGCTGAGGGTGAGGGGTTCTCAGCGGGGGCGATGCATGCCCTGGTGGTAGTCCGGTTGGGCCGGGCGGGCGCCGAGGGCCGGGCGACCGGCCGATGGGCGCAGAGCCTGCCGATGATCCTGGTCGGGGACGTGATGCGCACCGTGTTCGCGGGCGGTCAGTCCCTGGCCAGGATCGGGCCGCTGGTGGCCGTCGCGCTGGCCGGCCGTGCGCCCGTGCTGGGCCGGCAGGCGCGACTGCTCGCCGAACTCCTGGCCGCCCGGATCCGGGTGGACAACGATCCCGACCTGCTTCCGCAGGTGTGGATCGAGAATCTGCCATCCAGCTGCGCCGCGGCGCACCGTCTGCTGGCCGACCTCGCACGCTGAATCGCCGGGCGCCGACACCCGGTGCGGCGCCCACCCGTCACCGGCCGACGGTCGCCGGCGGTCGACCGGATACTCTGATTCGTCGTGGATCCTCGAACCGGCCTCCCGGTTGTCGGCATGGTCGGTGGCGGCCAGCTGGCCCGCATGACGCACCAGGCCGCGATCGCATGGGGGCAATCCCTGGCCGTGCTGGCCGAATCGGCCGACGACGCCGCCGCGCAGGTGTGTGCCCAGGTCCGGCTGGGCGCTCCCGACGACCCGGCGGCGCTGCGCGCCTTTGCCGCCGGCTGCGACGTCGTGACCTTCGATCACGAGCACGTGCCCGGTGATCTGCTGCGCGAGCTGGTCGCCGACGGGGTCACGGTGTACCCGGGTCCGGACGCGTTGGCCCACGCGCAGGACAAGGCGTTGATGCGGACCCGGCTGGCCGAGGCCGGGTTGCCGGTGCCCGCGTTCCGGATGGTGACGGGGGCTGCGGTGGCCGAGGCCGTCCCGGAGTTCGCGGCGTCGCATGGCTGGCCGGTGGTGGTCAAGACGGCGCGCGGCGGCTACGACGGGCACGGCGTGTGGATCTTGGCCGAAGGCGCCGAGCCCCCGGCGTTTCCCCCGGACACGACGCTTGTGGTCGAGGCGTTCGCGCCGTTGCACCGGGAGCTGGCGGCCGTGGTGGCGCGCTCGCCGTTCGGGCAGGCGGCCGCGTGGCCGGTGGTGCAGACGGTGCAGCGGGATGGGATCTGCGTGGAGGTCATTGCGCCGGCCCCGGATCTCCCGGCGGAGCGCGCCGAGGCCGCGCAGGACGTGGCGCTGCGCATCGCCGACCGGCTCGGCGTGGTGGGGGTGCTGGCCGTCGAGCTGTTCGAGGTGCCGGTCGGCCCGGCGGCGCCGGATGGGCTGATGATCAACGAGCTGGCAATGCGGCCGCACAATTCGGGGCACTGGTCGATCGACGGGTCGGTGACGAGCCAGTTCGAGCAGCACCTGCGGGCGGTACTGGACTATCCGCTGGGGCGCACCGACACATTGGCACCGGTGACGGTGATGGCCAATGTGCTCGGCGGACCCGCGGACGGCGGGGCGGCGGGGATGGGCCCGGGTGCGGGCATGGGTATGGGTATGGACGAGCGGGTGCACCATCTGGCGGCCCGCTTTCCGGAGATCAAGGTGCACCTGTACGGCAAGGCTTTTCGTCCGGGCCGCAAGCTGGGGCATGTCACGGTACTGGGCGACGACCTGCCTGCGCTGCGTCGCCGGGCCGGGCTGGCCGCGCAATGGTTGGGATCGGGAACCTGGGCCGATGGCTATGACATTCATGGCGGTGACGAGCCCGGCGGTGATCTTCACGGCGGTGACGGGCTGGCCGGCGGCGGGCCCGGTGCGGTGCGGCAGGCGGTGCTGCGGGCCGACGGCCTGACCGGCCGACATGCGGCCGGTGCCGCGGGAGGGGAACGGCGATGACGGGCATCGAGCGGCAGACCCCAACCAAGCCGGCGGTTCCGGAGGCGTCCGTGCCGGGCGCCCGAGCGCCGCGGGTGGGAGTGGTGATGGGCAGCGACTCGGACTGGCGGGTGATGAGCGCCGCCGCGGGCGTACTGGACGACTTCGAGGTGCCCTTCGAGGTGGGGGTCTACTCGGCGCACCGCACCCCGCAACGGATGTTGGACTACGCCGCCTCGGCCGCCGGCCGGGGTTTGCGGGTGATCATCGCGGGCGCCGGGGGGGCGGCGCACCTGCCGGGCATGATCGCCGCCGCCACGGTGTTGCCGGTGATCGGTGTGCCGGTCAAGCTGGCGGCGCTGGACGGGCTGGACTCGTTGCTGTCGATCGTGCAGATGCCCTCCGGTGTTCCGGTGGCCACCGTGTCGGTGGATGGTGCCGCCAACGCCGCCCTGCTGGCCGTGCGGATCCTGGCCTGCGCGCCGGATTCGGAGGGGCGGGAGTGGGCCGCCGAACTGGCCGCCTATCGCGACGACCTGCAGGCCTCCGTGCTCGCCAAGGATGCCGCGCTGCGCGCGCGGACCGACAGCTGACAGGTCGCCCTACGATGGGCAGCGATCCCGCGTCAGCCGGCGCTGGCACCGTCCGGCGCGTGGGCAGCGTGGTGGAATACCAGCGAGGAGCAAGGCCGTGCCCAGTGAACAGCAGTACAGCCTGACCGAAGACCAGCACGCGATCCGCGCCGCGATCCGCGAGATCGCCGAACGGGAGATCGCCCCGCATGCCGCCGATTGTGACGAGCACGAGCGCTACCCCATCGAGGCTCAGAAGGCGTTGACGGCGGCGGGTTTCCAGGCCGTGCACATCCCGGAGGCCTACGGCGGCGCGGGCGCCGACGCGGTGACGACGGTGATCGTGATCGAGGAGGTCGCCCGGGTCTGTGCGTCCTCCTCGCTGATCCCGGCAGTCAACAAGCTCGGCTCGATGCCGATCCTGCTGTCGGCGTCCGAGGAGCTCAAGGCGCAGGTGTTGCCCTCGATCGCGGATGGCACCGCGATGATCTCCTATGCGCTGTCCGAGCGGGAGGCCGGTTCGGATGCGGCCTCGATGCGCACCCGCGCGATCGCCGATGGCGACGAATGGGTGCTCAACGGGAGCAAGTGCTGGATCACCAATGCCGGGGTGTCGAGCTGGTACACCGTCATGGCGGTGACCGACCCGGATCAGCGGGCGAACGGGATCAGCGCGTTCGTGGTGCACGCCGACGATCCCGGCTTCGTGGTGGGCGGCAAGGAGCGGAAGCTAGGCATCAAGGGTTCGCCCACCCGCGAGTTGCACTTCGAGAACTGCCGGATTCCCGGCGACCGGATCATCGGGGAGCCGGGCACCGGGTTCAAGACGGCATTGGCCACGCTGGATCACACCCGGCCCACCATCGGTGCGCAGGCCGTGGGTATCGCGCAGGGCGCGCTGGACGTGGCGATCGGATACGTCAAGGAGCGGGCGCAGTTTGGTAAGAAGCTGGCGGAGTTCCAGGCTCTGCAATTCATGATCGCGGACGCGGCCATGCAGATCGAGGCGGCGCGAACGCTGGTGTATCAGGCGGCGGCAGCGACCGAGCGGGGCGACGCCAACAAGGGTTTCCTGGCGTCGGCGGCCAAGTGCCTGGCCAGCGACGTGGCGATGAAGGTGACGGTGGACGCCGTCCAGCTGCTCGGCGGCTACGGCTACACCCGGGACTTCCCGGTGGAGCGCATGATGCGCGATGCCAAGATCACCCAGATCTACGAGGGCACCAACCAGGTACAGCGGCTGGTGATGGCCCGATCCCTGCTGCGCTGATCGCGCGTGTTGGCTTGATCGGCTGCGTCCAAGCGGAGTCGGCGACACGTCAGTCGCCCCCTCAGTTTTCGTCGGATTCGCGGGTAGGAGTTCCGACGCTCGGTGGCGGTGGCAGCGTGCCATACGCAGGATCGGCCAGTGCCTCATCGCAGTCGGCGATGGCCACCGCATCAGACAGGTGTCGGGCCGGACTTGCAGGTTCCGCGCGAGTGGTGGGGCTGGCGTCCGGCTGCGTTGCCGCAGCGGGTGACCGAGACGCGAGCTGACGCGTTCCACAATGCTTGAGCAGTGCCCGCATTACGGCAGCAACTCCGTGTTCACTGACGTGGCGCCGGTCGGGCTCGAAGTAGTCCTCGGGGGCTTGCGGTCCGGTGACGATCTCGTAGGCGGGGAAGTAGCTGACGTGATCCCGGGCCGAAACCACCTCACCGGCTGCCGCTCGGAGCACTGCCTTGCTGTAGGTCGTTGCGGTGAGCACGTGATCTGAGGTAGCCGTGGCCACTAGTGGCACCGGCGAGACGGTCAGCAGCAGCCTGACTCCCGGGTTTATCTGGCGTAGCACGTCGAGGAATGCCAACAGGTCATCGCGGACCTCGGCCATGGTGAAATTGCGGAATCGGTGACGTCGGGGGTCGAAGGTGCCCGACACGGTTCCCGGACACGCAGGGTAGACAGCCCCGTCGGCAACCGATTCCCATGCTTCGGTGAGGCCGAGAGTGAACACAAACACCGTCGCCGAAATGAGTGCCTCGCGCACCGCCCGAAGGTGTTGATCCGTCAGAGCATCGAATTCGTCGTCTGAACGAGCGGGGAAGCGCAGTCCCGGTCGAAACGGATCGACTACCCGGTCGTCAACTCGCCAGCGATCTTCGAGGGGCTGGAACCTGCCGAGCGCACGGTCAAGTAGCTGCCGCAGCTGGCGGGCGGTGTAGATGTTGCCGTAAGCGGCGGAGAAATTTCGGTAGCCGAGATTCTCGGGGAGATCGCAGAACGCGGGGTGCGGTTGCTCAGTGCGCAAGTACCGCAGGCCTGCGCTTTCGAGGAACGGGACCATGTTTGCGGCGAAGCAACTGCCTGCCGAGACGACCATGTCCTCCGGGAGAATAGTGGGTTCCGCCGCCTC
This sequence comes from uncultured Actinomycetes bacterium, assembly GCA_937926105.1. Next base: position 185,687 of record CALANS010000209.1, read on the forward strand.
AATGAGATCGGCGGCATCGAAGCCGCCGGAAACCCCCGAGGACCAGAACGCCCGGGCCGGCTGGCTGCGATATGGGTGAGTCACTCCGCACCGGTCGCGGGTCGCGCCGGATGCGCCGGCTTCAGATCGAAATGCGCGGCGACGCGCTCCCACATCAGCGCGCCGAATGCGGTATTGCCGTGGCTGACGTCGGCATTGGCGAATTGCTGCCGCAGCGACCCGTCGTCGGCGACTGCCGGTGATGGTACCGGGAGGACTGGCACACGGTGGTCCTGAGCGACCCCCTCAAGGACCGCGAACGTGATGGCGTGCAACGCGACGCGCAGCGATAGTCGGGTGATCTGCGCCGTGGCTGGTTCCCAGCCGTGCTTGCGCATGATCGAGGCCATTGGTGTGTTCAGGTTGAGGCCACGCCGGATCGACGACTCACTCTTGGGCGGGGGAGGCGCGAGCAGGACGCATTGTCGTCCGGCTAACCGCTCCAGGAGGCCAGCGAGTTCGGTGGCTTCGCGCTGCATCAGGAATCGCACCGCCTCGACCGGGATCACCTGATACTCCTCGGTGCGTGGGACGGCCGGATGGACCACGGTGAACGGTCGTTCGGTCTCGAACAGAAAGCGCCGGGTGGCGGCATTACCGCGGAACGAGATCGCCAGCGGGAGGGTTGGATCTGCCGCCAGGACGGAGTCCCAGTACAGATCGTCCACCACGTTGCCCTGGCCCCGTAGCACCGCGGCGGGCACCGTCGTTATGTTGGTAGCCAGCGCAAGGAACAGACATAAGCTGTGTGAATGGCCAGCCGCCAGCACCTTGGGGTCCTCGTGCCCATACCACTCTGGTGACGTCTTGGTGGTGCCACTGTCCAGCGGGAACGCGCTGGGCGGCTGGATCATGGGCACTCCTTCCGTGCCTGAAGCGTGAGAGCCCGCCCACGATACCGCGCCGCAACCGCCGGTAGCGGGCGGCAGACAGCAGGTGGCATGCACCGGTTGGCAGGCGACGGGCCTGACGTGCCTACTGGATGAGGGGCAGCCCGGTGACGCCGCGACCGACGGCGCCGGTGGCGTGCTCGGCCTGGGCGATCACCGCCAGTTCCGCATCGGCCAGCTCGGTCGCGCATTGCACCAGAGCGCCGTCGGCGGCCAGTGCGCCCAGCAGAGTCCGCGAGACCCCCTCGGGCAGGTCCCACGGCACCGTGCTGAGCAGAACCGGGCGGCCCGGCGTGCCATGGTCGAGCCGGGCGGCGGCGCCGTGGGCCGCGTCCGCCAACGCCGACGCCGTCACCGCCGTTCCTGCCGCGTCGATCGCCACCCAGCCGCCACCGGCATCGCCGGGTGGACCCGGCCGATCGGATTGGGGCAGCGTCGCCGTGGTGAAGTCCCGTTGGTGCGCGGCGATGTCGGTGGCCGGAGCGCCCAGCGGATGGCCGGACAGCACGAACACCTCGTCCGCGTCGGCGTCGCCGCCCGGATCCACAAACGCCACGGCGGCGTCGGGGGCCGCGTCGGTCACGGTCAGCCCCGCCCACCAACAGCCCAGCAGCACGGCAGCCAGCTGCCAGCCGGTCCGTGCCGACACCACCGCGATATCCCCGACCCCGAGCCCGAGTTCGTCGCGCATCAGGCCGGCTACCTTCGCGGTCCAGTTGGCCAGCGACCCGCCGGACAGCTCGGTGCGCGCACCGTCGGCGGTGTAACACACCAGCCGCGGCCGCCGCGGATCGTCAGCGATCGACTGGATGAGCGCCACCAATCCGGGGGCGGCAGCCCCCGCCGGCCCCGTCACCGCTAGTTCACGCAACCCGGATCGGCGGCGTTGATCGCGTTGCTGGGCAGTCCGGCACCGGTTCCGTTACCAGCGTCGCCCGCCCCGGTCGGCGCGGCACCGGCGTGCAGCGCGCCGCCGCCACCGTGCAGCCCGCTCGGCTTGGGCAGGTCGGTGCCCACCACCACCAGGATGTGCCCGGCCGACACCGCGTCGTCCTTCACCACGCTGCCGGTACCGATAACCTTCAGCACCTGCTGCGCAGCCGCCTTTGCACCCGCCGGGTACCGGACGGTCGTCTTCGCCTGCTGGTTGTTGGCCGTGGTGCCCGGATAGTCGGACAGCTGCCCGCGCTGGAACCCGGCATCCGCGACCTGCTGGCCGACCGCGGCCGCCATCCCGGAGATCTCGGTGCCGTTTTGCACGTCGACCGTCACCGACCCGGGGTCCACGGACGTCGGCGCGGCGGGCGTGGTGGAACCGGACGTGCCGGAATCCCCGGCGATGTTGGCGAAGAACGTGCGGATCTCGGTTGGGTTCACGCCCAGCGCATCGGTGCCGACGCCTTGCGCCGATCCGTGCGTGGGGATGGTCACGAAGTTGATGTTGCCGCTGGTCAGGCCAATCATCTGCTGGGCGAAGCTGAGCAGGTTGAAGCCCTTGTCCAGCACCAGGCTGCGGTCGGCCGCGTCGACCAGCCCGGACAGCTTGCTGGGGCTGGTCAGCGTTCCGACCGACAGGATCTTGTCGGCGGCGCCGGCCAGGAACGCCTGCTGACGTCGGATCCGGTCCAGGTCGCTGCCGGGCAGCCCGTGCCGCTGCCGGACGAAGGCCAGCGCCTGCTTGCCTTCGACGTCGAAGTGGCCGGCCGGGAAGTCCGCCCCCGACCTCGGATCCGAGGTCGCCTTGACCAGGCAGACTGGCACCCCGCCGATGGCCTTGGACAACAGGTAGAAGCCCAGCAGGTTCACCTCGGCGTAGTGGTTGATCTTCAACCCGCTGAACTGCTGCAACACCTTGATCAGCATGGTGCGCCCGGCCTCCGAGGACCTGCGCTCCAACTCCGCGCCGCTGACGCCCTGGCTGACCAGGTATTCACGCTCGTACTCGGCGGCGGACCCGTAGAACGAGTTGGCCTTGTTGGCCTTGTACGGGCCCTTGGTGCCGTCCGAGTAGGGACCGACCACGCCCGGCGCACTCACCACCTCGTCGCCCATCCAGGTGTCCCGCGGGATGGAGATCGCGGTCGCCTTCCCGCCGCCCTCCGGGACGTGCAGGATCATGATCGTGTCGGTGTTGACGCCGCCGCCGTCCAGCGTCACGCCGACCGCCTTCTGCTCCGCCGCGGTCAGCGGGTTGCCGCTGGCGTCCGTGCGGGAGTCCGATCCGACGATCAGGATGTTGGTGCCCTTGATCGGCACCGAGACCACGTTGCCCTTCGCGTCGGTGGTCTGGGTGACCACGCCGACGTCGCCGGCGTTGTCCGTGGCGTCGCTGGCGTTGTGTGGCTTGCCGCCGAATGCGGCCCACACCAGCCCCGAGACCAGTACCAACGCGGCGGCCAGCACCCCGGCGACGATGCGCCCGGCGACAATCGCCCCCGGTGTGCGGCGGCGTCGTTGCGGTTCGTCGGGCCCGCCAGGCCCGCCCGTCCGCGGGGGCAGTGGCCCCCGGGGTGGCGGCGACTGCCGGTACGGATCGCCGCGATAGGGCGCCGGCTGGTAGGGCGCAGCCCCGTACGGCTCGCGGTAGGGACGCTGCACCTCGGTCGGGGCGTCGGGAGAGTCCCAGGCCGGCCCGCCAACGTCCGACCAGGCACCACTGCCGCCCGGCCCGGTCTTCGGGATCGCCCGAGTGACGTCGGCCGGCGGGGGGTATCCGGTCGACCCCGCCCCGCCGGTGCGCGCAGGCGGGCGGTCGCCGCCGGTGGAACTGGGGCCGTAGCGGCGTGGCCCGCGGCGCGGGTCGTCGCCCGGCTGCGGACCTGCTGCTGGTCTGCCGTGATAGGTCACTGTGAAGTCCTCGGTGCGTCGGTCGTCCGGCCGGCACCGGTGCGCCAGGTCGGGCACCATGAAGGACGCGAGGGCCACCCCAGCGGTTGTCCCGGACGCGCGGATTGGCAGTTCGTTCCCACGGTGCCAGGGTACGGTCGCCGACCCGGCGGGCCCGGGACCCGCGGCTTGCGCGCGTCAGGCGGTGTCGGCGCGCGTTCGGGGCACCGCCCTGCCCGCCGCCAGGCGCCGCATCTCCCGGTCGACGATCGGGTCAGCGTTCGTTTCGGCGATCGGGTCGGAAGCCGGGTCAGGGGCCGGGTCGGACACCGACGGCGGCGGTCCACCACCCGGTTCACCGGCGCGCGTCCAGCAGTCGTCGACGACCTCCCGCGCGACGGGCTGGGTGATTCCACAATCCATCGGTGACGTGACCCGCCCGGGCAACAACACGGCGGGGCTGCGCGATGCGGCGGCGGCCAGGATGGCATCCGCCTGACGCAACCGGTCCATCACGCCTCCGCCCCTGGCCACGGACCCTTCGAGCCCGATGTCGCAACGGTAGGTGCCCCGAGCCGCCCGGCTCGGGATGCGGCGCGGGGTGTCGCGCCCGGCTCGCAGCGAGCACACTGCGACAGGCCCGTCTGCGACGATGGGCCAGATCCACCCGATCGCCGGCAGGAGGGCACACCGTGGGAGATCCGGACCGGTCCGACGACGTCGATGCCGTCGTGCTGGTGGGTGGGCAGGGGACCCGGTTGCGGCCGCTCACCCTGTCCGCGGCCAAGCCGATGCTGCCGACCGCCGGGGTTCCGTTCCTGGCTCATCTGCTGTCCCGGATTCGGGCGGCGGGCCTGCGGCACGTGGTGCTGAGCACCTCCTACCGGGCCGAGACATTCAGCGCCCACTTCGGGGACGGCGCCCGGTTCGGCCTGGACATCGACTACGTGGTGGAGGACTCCCCGCTGGGCACCGGCGGCGCGATCCGCAACGTGGTGGACCGGCTGCGCGGCGACACCGCGATGGTGTTCAACGGCGACATCTTGTCCGGGGTGGATCTGCGGGCGCTGCTGGCCGCGCATCGCGGCGCCGCGGCGCAGGTGACCCTGCACCTGGTGCGGGTGGCCGACCCCACGCGGTTCGGGTCGGTGCCCACCGACTCCGACGGCCGGGTGCTGGACTTCGTGGAGAAGTCCGACGACCCGCCGACCGACCAGATCAACGCCGGCTGCTACGTGTTCGATCGGTCGACGCTGCAGTCGATCCCGGCCGGTCGGGTGGTCTCGGTGGAGCGGGAGACGTTCCCCGGCCTGCTGGCCTCCGGCGCCCGGGTGCACGGGTATGTGGACGCCTCCTACTGGCTCGACCTGGGCACGCCGGCGGCGTTCGTGCGCGGCTCCGCCGACCTGGTGCAGGGCCTGGCCCCCACCGACGCGCTGCCCGGGCCGGTCGGCGTCGCGCTGACCCTGCCGGGCTGCCGGGTGCACCCGGATGCGGTCCTGGAGGGCGGCTCCACGGTGGGCGCCGGGGCGACGGTGGCGCAACGGGCCCGCATCGACGGGTCGGTGCTGTTCGACGGCGCGGCGGTCGGCGCCGGTGCCGAGGTGGTGCGGTCGGTGATCGGGGCCGGCGCGGTGATCGGTGACGGCGCCGTCGTGAGCGACGCCGTCATCGGTGACGGTGCCCGGATCGGTGCCCGTTGCGAGCTGACCGGCGGGATCCGTGTCTGGCCGGGCGTGCACCTGCCCGACGGGGGAGTGCGGTTCTCCGCCGACGTGTGATCCGGCCGGCGGTGGGGCTCGGCCTACGATGCCGGAGTGATGAGGCGCACCCGGCACGGCAGTGGGCGCTTCCGGTGACGGATCTGCTGGCCGCGGCCGCCGCCCGGGTACGGGAGACGGCGGAGCTCGGCGCCCAGTTGCCCGACGCCGAGCGGGCGACGACGGTGCGCGAACTGCTCGCCGGCCCGGTGCACGAGGCACTGATGCGGGCCCGCACCGACGGCGGCGAGCGCATCCCGGATGCGCTGGCGGGCCTGGCCAGGGCGCTGCGCGAGTGGGTGCCGGATGGCGCCGATGACGGGCTGCCGGTTCGGCTGCGGGTGCTGATCGGGCTGCTGCGCCGGTACGCGTTGGAGCCGGCGTGGCTGTTGGCGTACGACAACGCGTCCGGTCGGGTGCGGCCCAGCAGGGTGACCGCCACCTGGGCGGGCGGTACCTTCCTGAGCACGGCGCTGCCGCTGCCCACCCACGTTGAGAACGGTCATGTGTTTGCCTGGCTCCCCGGATTCCGGGACCCGCGGTGGGGCGTGCCGGACGAGGTGTATGCGATGGACGGCGCCGTGACCTTGCGGCACCGCCTGGACCAGGTGCTCGTGCAGGACGGCACCCTGCACCTGGCGGGGATCGGATACCTCTCCGAGCTGCCCACCGGGCCCGACGATCTCGTCACCGTCCCGTTCACCGGGCCGGCGGGGGCGCAACGCCCGGTGCCGGCGGCGCGCGGGCGCCGCCCGGACCTGGTGTCCTCCCAGCAGCCGGAGCTGACCCGGCTGGCCTGGGGTGGCTGGTACGCCGCGCTGCCGCTGGCCCCGTTCGCGTCCGCCCCCGGGGAGTGGCGCGCCAGCATCGAGGTGTCGGCTTCCGGGATCACCAGGGCCGGGCCGATGGGGACCCGTCGGGGGCCCCTGGCCGACCCGCAGCGATCCGAGACGGTGACGTGCGACGGCGCCACGGTCCGCTGCGGCAGCGACCAGAGCGGCCAGCTGGTGGTGACGGTGAGGCGGCTCTAGCCCGTCGGTGCCGGCACCGGTCGGGCGCGGCGGACGATCAACCGGTCCGCGGTCCGGCGTACCCGCCACGGCAACGGGGTCGGCGCCGCGGCGGGCGACCCGGCCAGCCGCAGCCAGACCCGCCACGTTCCCTCCGGGAGGGTCTCCGGCAGCGCCAGCTCGCCGCGCGCGGCGTGCCCCCGCGCCGCGAGCGCTCCCCGGCAGGTGAGGATCCCGGTGGGCGTGCCGCTCTCGGGTGCCAGCAGCAGCTCGACCTCGTGCTCCGCGCCGTCGGCGACCTCGGCGGTGATCGTCACCTGCAGCTCCGCGGTGCCCGAGGCCGTCACCAGCGATGTCGGGCCGGTGTGGTCGGCGACGGTCCTGATCCACTGGTCGACGTCCCATGCCAGGGCGCCGGCGCGATTGCTCCGGTACGGCCACACCGTGCGGCCGCCGGCACCGAGCAGCGGCCCCGGCAGCTCGCCCGGGGCGAGGCGAACCTCGGCGATCCGATACCACCCCTCGAAGCGCAGCCGCAGCCGGACGTCCCACACCCCGGCCGCGAGCGGGGCGCCGGCGGCTGCGTCGGCCGGGTCCATTCGCACCGTGCCGCCCACCCGAACGATTCCTGAGTCGTCGACGGCGACGCGCAACCCCTCGGTGATCCCATAGCACAGCCCGGTGGCCCGGTGGGTCAGGGCGAGTTCGACGTCGGCCGGATCGGCGCCGATGCCCACCAGCCGCTCGATCGTCGGGACGCCCGGTGCCAGGGCCGCCGGCAGCGCCCACCCGCCCGGTTGCTCGTGGCCGTCCACGCCCTGGATACCGGCCCCGCCCGTCGGCAGCTCGGCCGAAACCTCGCCGGGAGTGACCCATTCGCAGCGCAGTGGCTCACCCTGCCAGCGCAGCAGGCCGTCCACCCGCATCCGCAGCGAGCCATCGTGCCAGTGCGCCGCGCTCGCCTGCACCGCCAGCCCGATCTGGCCGACTCGCTCGGCGAGTGCGGCGATTCCGGGCAGATCGTCGTCGGCGACCAGCCGACCGATCATCCGCTGTGCCGCGCCGCAGCCCCGATGCACCGCAGGCCCGAATCGCTCGGCACCGAGCTGCCGCATGGCGTCCAGCACCGCACGCCGGGTCGCTGGGTCGGCGTCCAGGAACAGCTTGCCCCCCAACCGTGGCAGCAGCACCACCCGATAGGTCCTGCGGAACAGTAGGTCTCGCAGGCCAGCGTCGTCGGTGGCGTCGGTCATGATGTCCAGCAGCCGCTGCACCGATTCGAAGGGCGCGACCGGATCGATGGGTCGGTCGCCGGCGTTGCGGCCGGAGCCGACCCGTCGCAGGTAGTAGTAGTAGGGCCGGTCGGTCAGCATGGTGATGGCGCGTGCATGCAGGTACGCCGGCAGCACGAAGAACTGGTCCTCCAGCGGCGTAGGGCCGTCTGGGAACCGGATGTGGTGGCGCTGCAACAACTCCCGCCGGAACATCTTGTGCGGAGTGAGCGTCTCGGCGAGCTCTGGGTACTGAGCGAGCGTGCCGGCGACGATGTCGCCACGATAGAGCGAGTAGTTCAGGCTGCGGAAATCGCTGGCCGGCCGGCCCAGCACCACGTCCGCGTCGCTGGCCACGGCGGCGGCGTGCAGATCCGCCAACGCGTAGCGGGGTAGGACGTCGTCGTTGTCCACGAAGTGCAGGTACGGGGCGCGCGCCGCGTCGATCCCGACATTGCGGGGGGTGCCCGGCCAGCCGGTGTGCTCGATGTGCAGCACCCGCACCAGACCCGGGTGCTCGGCGGCGAACTCGTCCAGCCGGGCGGCGGTGCCGTCGGTGGATCCATCGTCCACACAGATGATCTCGTAGTCCGGCCGCGGCATCGTCTGGGCCAGCAGACTGTCCAGGCAGCGCTGCAGGCTGGGGCCGGGATTCCACACCGGGATCACCACGCTGCAGCTCAACGGCACGGTCGGCTCCGTCGCGAATGTCGTGTTCGTTGCCGGGTCTGGACCGGACGGTGCGCGCCATCCGGATCGGTGCGGCACTCGAGGCGCATCCTCACCGCCCCCGGACCCGGTCCAGCCAGCGGCGCCGCCGAGTGCCGACCGGCAGCAACCGGGCGGCCATCCGCCGCCGGCGCGAGCCCACCGGTGCCAGCCGCGCGGCGATCTGCCGCCCGCGGCGCACCGCCCGCACGGCGATCTGCCGCTCCAGGCGGGAGCGTTCGGCCTCCGAGCGGGCCAGCCGCCGTCGGGTGGCCGCGAGGTCCGCCTCGGCCGCGGCTGCTCGAGCCCGGGCCCGGGCAGCCCGGCTTCGTGCCGCGGTGGTGCTGGCTCGCGCCGTGGCGGCCGCCTGCCGGGCGGCCGCCGCCTGCGCCCGCGCGGTTGCGGCCTGGCCAGCTGCCGCCTGGGCCCGGGCGCGCGCGTCGGCGGCCCGAGCGCGCGCGGTTTCGATATGGGCACGGGCCGTGTGGGCGCGGTCCCGCGCGGCGCGCGCGTCCGCGCGGGCCGCCTGTGCCGCCGCCCGGGCCTTTCGGGCCGCGCCGCGGGCCGCGGCCAGTTCGGCGGAAAGCCGTGCCGCGCGATCCACGAGCCCCTCGCCGAGCGGCAGGTCGGTCAGCCGCTCGCTCACCTGCCCCCGGATGCCGGATTCGAGGCCCACCAGCCGGCGGTCGCCGGCGCGGGGTCCGGTAGCGGCGCGGGACAGCAGGTCGGTCTCGTCGACGATGGTCTGCTCGATCCACGAGCCGTCCGGAGCGAGGCCGGCGATGGTGCCGAGTTCGCGCATCAGATCGCCGACGGTGCGGGCCGGCGCCCAGCGCTCCGGCGGGGCCAGCGGTGCGGCACGGACGGCCAGCCAGAACACTCCCCGGCGCACCAGCCGATCGCGGTCCACCTCCGGCGAGGTCGAATCGGCCCCGGCCGGATGAAGGGCGCCATCGTCGTCCACGATCATCCGGTGCGTCGCGACAGTGACCGCAGCGCCTGGATTGTCGGCCCGTTCTGCGTCGATCAGCCGCAACCACGGGTCGACCAGTCGGAGCCACGCATCCACGCCCTCGGCCGCCAACACCTCGCTCAGCTCGGCCCCGGGTTGCAACGCGGACGTCGATGGCACGACCCGGACGGGCGGCCGATCGGCACGGCCGCCACCGGAGGGATTACTGTGACCGGCGGTGATCCCGTCACCGCCGGCGGTGCCTGCACCACTCGCCGCATCGCTCGCTGCGCCGTCGGCACTGGGCACGTGCCACCTCCCGACGCTGTGGGTTTCGCAAACGCCCTGACATGGTAGGGCAGCCGGGGCCGGCACCTGTTGCTCTGGTGCCGCCGGGCCGTTCCGGACTGCCCCGGACGGGGTCGACGCGGGTCGATGCTCGCGCGCAGAGGAGCGGATCAGATCGTGACGCGAGGTCACCGAGTGTGACCCCGGCCCTGGCGCACGCCCGGGTTCTGGGATGCTGGGCCGATGCCTCACGCGCTGCTCGCCGGAGCCCCCACCGGCTGCTGGACCAACCTCGGCGACGAGGCGATCCTGGCCGGCATGATCGACTCGCTGCGGGCGGTGGTGCCAGACCTGCGCTGCACGGTGGTGACCAGCTCGCCGCCGGAGACCTATCCGCCTTACGGGTGCGATTCGGTGCGCTACGACGACCTGCCCGCCGTCGCCGCGGCCGTCGCGGCCAGCGATGCGGTGGTGCTCGGCGGCGGCTCGATCTTTTTCGACTACTGGGGGTGCGACGCCGCCACCGTGTTGACGCCGCGGCACAGCGGCGTGGTGCTCTGGGCCGGGCTGGCGCTGCTGGCCGCGGCCGACGGCATCCCGGTGATGACCTACGACGTGGGCGTCGGTCCGTTGCACACCGCCGACGGACGATTGATCAGCACCGCCACCTTCCAGCTCGCGTCACAGATCACCGTGCGCGACAACGCTTCTCGGGACCTGTTGGTGAGCTGGGGGCTGGCGGGATCATCGGTGACGGTGACCGGGGACCCGGCCATCCGGGTCGGCCTACCCGTCGCCGAGCCCGCGCCCGGTGACGCGGCCGGACCGGTGCTGGGGGTGTCGGTGCGGCAATGGGACACCGGCCCGAACTCCGACCGGTGGCACACCGCGCTGGCCCGGGCGGTCGACACGCACCTGGACCGCGCGGGAGGGCGCGTGATGTTCGTCGCCTGCCACCGGGCTGTGCGCTGGCCGCTGACCGACGACGAGGCGGCGGCCGCGGAGGTGATCGGCCGGATGAGGCACGCGGACCGGGCCACGTCGGTTCCGGCGGATATGCCGTGGCGCACGCGCGCCGCGTTGTTGAGCGGGTGCGACGCGCTGCTGGCAATGCGCTATCACGCCGCGCTGTTCGGGTTGCGCGCCGGCGTCCCCACCGTGGCGTTGAGCTACGACGCGAAGGTGCGGGGCCTGTTGGACGACTGGGGGCTGCCGGGCCGGTGCCTGTCGCTGACCGAGGCGACCGCCGATCCGCAGCGGATCGCCGACCTGCTGGGCGATCCCGCCACCGGAGCGGCCGGCGGTGCCGACGGCAGCGATGCCCGGACGGCGATGCGCGCCGGTAGCAGCGACATGCTGCGCCGGGAACGTGCCGCCGCGGACCTGGCGGCCGCGCTGCTGGTTCCCTCGACCGGCTCGACCGGCTCGACCGGCTCGTCGGATCGAGTGGCGGGCGGGACCTCGTCACCGGCGATGCCGGACGCCTCCGACCGGGACGCCGTGCGTGAGTTGCTGTCCCGCATGCCCGCACGGAACCATCAGCGCCCCACCGAGATCCGCGCCGCACTGGATCGACTGGGCGCCCGGCTCGGCGGCGTGCCCGATCGGCGCACCGTCGCGATCCTGACGAACCGGCTGGTACACCCCACCACCGGCAAGCCGCACATCGGCGGGGCCGAGCGCTACACCCTCGCGGTGGCCGAGCTGCTCCGCGACCTGGACTTCCACGTCGATCTCTACCAGGGCGGCGGGGACTTCGACGTGGCCGACTTCCACGGATTCCCGGTGCACCCCATCCCCTTCGGCGAGGCGGTGTCCGAGTTCCAGATTGGCATCGGGGCCGAGTTCCACCGGCGAACCGCCGACGTCGACCACGTGCTCTACCTCATGCCCAACTACGCCTGCGGTCCGATGCGGGACGACGCCGTGGTGGTCTCGCACGGCGTGTGGTGGGACCACGACCTGTGGTCCACGCTGCAGATGCACACCCCGGCCTGGCGGGAGCAGCTGGAGGGGGTATTCACCCGGCCCCGCCGGGTCATCAGCGTCGATGCCAACACCGCCAACGTGGTGCGCGGCATGTTCCCGGCCGCCGGCGAGAAGATCCGACACGTCCCCAGTTTCGTGGACACCCGCGCCTTCGCACCACCGCCGCGGCGCCGGGGAGCCGCCGGGCGGCGCAGCGTGTCCGAACCGGTGGTGCTGTTCCCGCGCCGCGCCGAGACCGTCCGCGGGTCGGCGCTGCTGGGCCCGATCCTGGACCTGGTTCCCGATCCATGTCGATTCGCCTGGGTTGGAACCGGATCCAAGGTGTCGGCGCTGCGCGAACTGGCGCAGCGGGACCCGCGGCTGAGCGTCGCCACGGCGAGCTTCGCGCAGATGCCCCGCCAGTATGCCGACGCCGACATTTGCGTCATCCCCTCGGTGGCCAGCGAGGGGCAGAGCCTGTCCTGCCTGGAGGCGATGGCCAGCGGGCTGCCGGTGGTTGTGACCAGGGTGGGCGCGCTGCCCGAACTGGTCACCGACGGCGTCGACGGGTTGGTGTGCGATCCGACCCCGCAGGCGCTGGCGGCGGCGATCCGGCGGCTGGTGCGCGACCCGGGGCTGCGCCGGCGCCTGGGCGCGGCGGCCCGCCGGACGGCGCTGCGGCACGGCGAGCAGGGGTGGCGCGCCGGCTGGGTGCGAGAACTCGCCGAACTGGGTTGGGTGGGCCGGGACGCGGACGCCCGCGCCGTCCCCTACGACATCGTGAAATTCCCCGTCATCAACTTCGAGCAGCGCTACCAGCGCCCGCAGCAAATGGCGGTGACGTGGGCCCGGCGCGGCCGCCGGGTGTTCTACATCAGGCGCAACGGCCACCTGCCGATGGACGGTCCACCGCTCGCCGTGACGCCCATCGCCGAGGGCGTCTACGAGGTGAGCATGGCGCTGCCGGCGGGATTCAACGTGCACGCCAGGCCACCGGGCCGCAGGGCGGTGGCGGCGGCGATGGCGGCGCTGGCGCAGTTGCGCACCGAGTGGAACATCCAGCGGGCGGTGTCCGTGGTGGAGCTGGGCACCTGGGAGCCGATCGCCGCGGCGGCGCGTGAACAGTTCGACTGGCCCATGCTGTACGACTGCATGGACAACTGGGCGACGTTCCCCGGCTTCTCGGAGCGGCCGGCGTTCCTGGCGGCCGAACGCACGCTGGTAGCCACGGCCGACGCAATGACGGTGTCCGGCGAGGCCATCCAACGACGGTGGGCCACGGTCCGCCCGGACGCCGCGCTGGCCCGGAACGCCGCCGACTTCGACTTCTTCCGCGCGGCACTGGGAACTTCGCAGACGCCGGCGGCTCCCGCTCCGGACACGATCGCCGACATCTCCGGTCCGATCGCCGGCTTCATCGGGTCGATCGAGGAGTGGTTCGACGTCGACCTCGTCACCCGGCTCGCCACCGAACGGCCCGCGGTCACCTTCGTGGTCGTCGGCAACGTGACCCGGGCCCAGGTGGATGCGCTGCGGGAACTACCCAACGTGCGCTTCCTCGGATTGCAGCCCTATGCGGACATGCCCGCCTACCTGCGCCGGTTCGACGTGTGCCTGGTGCCGTTCATCGCCGACCGGCTGACCGCCTCGATGGACCTGGTGAAGGTCTACGAGTACCTGGCCCTGGGCAAGCCCGTCGTGTGCACGCCGGTAGCCGAGATGCTGCGCTACCGGCGGTATCTCTACCTGGCCGAGGGTGCCGACGAGTTCCTAGCCCAGCTGGACCGGGCGCTGGCCGAGGACGATCCGGATGCGGTGGCGCGCCGGGTCGCGATGGCCCGGCTGAACTCCTGGGACGACCGGATCGAGGTGCTGGAGCAGCAGATCCTGCCGGCACTGACAGGCGAGCGGCGCCGGCCGCCGGCCGTAACACCGACAGCCGGAGCGACGACGTCGACGGCTGGGGCGGCTCCGGTGACACGTGCAGCCACTCCGGCGGCCGCCGGGCCGATTCCGGCGCGCGCCGCAGCGGCGAATGGCTCGCGGCCTGCGCCAGCCTCTGCGAACTCCGAACTGGATTCGACGAGATCCGCCCTGGGTGCCACGCAGCAGCGGCTGGCCGCCACCCAGGCGAAGCTCGATTCGCTGAATGCCTCGCGGGCGCTGCGCCTGGTGCGCCGCTACTGGATGGTGCGCGAGGCCGTGAACCGCACCGCACGCCGAGCCGTCTCCCGATTCCGCCGCACGAACTAGCTTGACCGCCACCGCAGGATTGGCGAGAACCCGGCTGGTTGCGCGTTGTGAGTCGTTTGTCGGAAGGGCCGTTCCCGCGGGAACGCTTTCGGAGTCGGGCCGCAGCGGCGTCGGGCCGCCCATCGGGACCGTGTGGCCCGGTCCACTCGGCTGATGGCCGATCGGGCGCGAAAAGGTTCGCCGTGCGGACAATGTCGCGCCGGATTTGCGGGTGCATCCCGGGCGGGGGACCTGGCAGTGGTGGGCCTCACGCGAGGCGCAGGATTGTCCGCGAGGCGAACATGTCCGTGCCAGACCCGCCGAGCGGAGGCCGGCGCAGGACCTTGGCGGTCGGCTTCGGACCAGCTGGCCAGACCCGAGGTCGCAACAGGGCGTTCCCGCGGGAACGGTCTTTCCGACAAACTGCCCATCGCGCGAGCGCGGGGTGGGCCGCTACTGACTCGCGGCCGCCACCGCCGCCCGCACCGCGGCGCCCAGCCCGTCCTGCTCGGCGCCGTCCGGCAACGCGTCGACCGGCCAGAACCGCAGGTCCGCGGATTCGGCGGAGATCACCGGAAGGGCACCGGGTGGCGCGATCGCGACGAATCGCACGTCGAAGTGCCGGGTCGGCACTCCGAGCGAGCAGGTGATCGGGTGCACGTCCAGGTGCACCGGCACCGGGTCGAGCCGCAGGTCGGCGATGCCCGACTCCTCGGCCGCCTCCCGGGCGGCGGCGCCGGCCAGCGTGTCGTCACCGCCCTCGCAGTGCCCGCCCAGCTGCACCCACCGACCGATCCGGGGGTGCAGGGTCAGCAGGGTGCCGGTCAGATCGGCCGACAGCACGACCACCGACGCGGTCAGGTGCCCGGGCACGCAGCTGCGCGCGGTGGCGTCCGGCCGGGCGGCCAGCAGCGCCAGGAATGCCTGCCGCAGCGCAGCCTGCGGATGGTCCGGGGCGAGCCAGGCCTGCAGCACCGAGCGCGCGTTGTCGTGGATGTGCTGGTGCCCGTCCGGGACCGGCGCCAGCGCATCCCGACGGCCCAGTTCGATGGCCAGGTCGGTGCCCAGCCGGAACAGGTCGGTATCGGCGGGACGGATCAGCGCGCGCCCTCCGCCGCGGAGCGGCTCATCGGCACCGCCGCGCAGCACTGGATCGCTGCCGCCAGTTGGCAGCTGGCTATCGTCGCCGGTGGTGCCGAGCGAGCCGGCCTGTGCTGTTGGTTCGTCGGCCAATCCGGGCGCCGCCAGCCCGCGCAGCACCGCCACCGGGATGCCGGATAGCTTGCCCTTGACCAGGTCCGCGGCGGCCGCGATCTCGTCGCCGACCGCGACCTGGGTGACCACCAGTTCGTTGCCGAACTCGTCGATGCCGCCGCGGTGGTCGTCCAGCACCGTGAGCCCGGCCGCGCCGATCGCAACGTCGGTGACCCCGTTCCGCCACGCCCGCCCCTGGGTGTCGGTGATCACCACCCCGACCCGGTGGCCGCGCGCCGCGAACGCCGCGACCAGCGCCGCGGCCGAGCCGTCGGGATCTTCTGGGAGCAACGCGATTTCGTCGCCGTGCACGTTGGAGGCGTCGATGCCGGCGGCGGCGGCGACGATGCCCAATCGGTTCTCCACGATCTTGGTGCGGCCGACCTGCGCCACCAGCCGCACCGTCTCGGCGTCGATCAGCCGGCGGCGAAACGCGTCCCGCTCGGCGGCCCCGACGGGCGCGGGCACCAGCCGGCCCTCGGCCTTGGACACGATCTTGGAGGTCACCACCAGGACATCGCCATCCAGCAGCCCCTCGGGCAGCTCGGTCGGCATGGCCTGGACCGCGGCGGCGATCAGCGCGGACAGGTCGTCGCCCGGCCGGACGTCCGGCAGGCCGGTGACGGGGTGGATGGACAGGCCGCCGCTGGCCGGGGGAGCCCCGGTCGGCCTGGAACCGGCCGGGGCGGTGCGCGCGGGCACGGCCGGGCTTCCGGTGGGGTCAGCGGCGGACATCGACCAGCTCCAGCGCGGCGCGGACCATGGCCGCGGTCGCCTCGGGATCGCTCATCAGCAGCGGCGCGTGGCCCACGGTCAGACCCGGTACGGCGGCCGGGTCCCCGTCGGCGACCAGGAACGCGTCCAGCAGCCCATCGGCCGATCGGGCGCCGTAGTGGCCGGCCACCCCCTGCGCGGAGCACTCCACGCCGATGGCCGCCAGGCATGCGTCGGCATGCCCGCGGACCGGGCTGCCCCCGATGATCGGCGAGACCCCGGCGACCGGGGGCGCGGCGGATCGGAGCGCGTCGGCGATGCCCGGCACGGCCAGGATGGTGCCGATCGATACCACCGGGTTCGACGGAGCGAGCAGCACGGCGTCCGCCGCGGCGATGGCCTCCAGCACGCCCGGCGCCGGGCGCGCCTGGTCGGCCCCGATCGGCGTGATGGACACCGCAGGCAGGGCGGCCCGGTGCCGGATCCACCACTCCTGGAAGTGGATCGCCACCAGCGGTGGCGTGCCATCGGTCTCGTCGCTCGCTGGGCCTTGATCGGGGTCGGCCACCACGACGTGCGTCTCGACCCGGTCGTCGCTCATCGGTAGCAGCGTCACCCCGGGCCGCCAGCGACTGGCCAGCGCCTGCGTCACCGCCGACAGCGGGTACCCGGCATCCAGCATCCGGGTGCGCACCAGATGGGTGGCGATGTCCTTGTCGCCCAGGGAGAACCATGGCGCCTCGGCGCCGTACGCGGCGAGTTCGGCCGAGACCGCCCAGCTCTCGTCCACCCGGCCCCAGCCGCGCTCCGGGTCGGCTGCGCCCGCCGTGGTGTATAGGCAGGAGTCCAGATCGGGGCAGATCTGCAGGTTGTGCAGCCGGATGTCGTCACCGGTGTTGACCACCGCGGTGACCTCGTCGTCGGCGCCGTCCGGGGCCGGCCCGAACGGATCCCAGCCCAGGAAGGCCTTGACGCCGAGCAGGAACTTCGCGCCGCCGACTCCGCCGGCGAGCACCACGATCTTCACGAGTGTCGATCCTTCCAGACATCCGCCCGGCCGATCGCCGCGCCCGTCCGTGGCGGGCGCCGATCGCCGCTCAACGCCAGAACTGGAACAGCCCGGCGCCGACTCCGGCAGCCAGCCGATTGCCTCCGGCCAGGTCCAGCAGCGCGTAGCCGCCGTCGAACAGCACCCGACTGACCCCGGGCAGGAACCAGATGATGGCGAAGGCAATCAGCGGCAGCCACGCCCGATAGGGCACCAGCGCCGCGGTGAACCGACGGGGCAGGTACGGCGCGATGATGCCGTAGCCGTCGAACCCCGGCACCGGCAGCAGGTTCAGGATGCCGGCCACGAACTGCAGCAGTGCCAGGAACTCCAGCGCGGCCCCCAGGCCCGAATCGATCGGCGCGGCCAGCGCGGCCAGCACCGCGCCGATCAGCAGGTTGGTGGCGGGTCCGCCCGCCGAGACCACCGACGACCACCAGCGGTGCCGCAGGCTGCCGGGCTGCACCAGCACGGCGCCACCGGGCAGCGGGATGCCGCCGATCGCCAGCAGCAGCACGGGGATCAGCAGGCTGTTGGCGGTGTCGGTGTAGCGCACCGGGTTGAGCGTGAGGTAGCCGCGGGCCCGCACGGATCGGTCGCCGCCGGCCAGGGCCAGTGCGGCGTGCGCGAACTCGTGCAGGCACAGGGTGATCACCCAGCCACCCAGCACCGTGACGAACACCCACACACCCAGCGGGCCGGCGCCGCGGTGCGCCTGCACGGCGCCCAGCGCGGTGGCAGCGCACACCGCGGGAAAGATCCAACCGCCGGACCGGTTCGCTGCCACGAGGCACCAGTCTGCCGGGCGCGCGCCCACGGCGTCGACCCCGGTCTCGGGCGTGCGTGCCGCCACACCCGCGGAGAATGGCCGGACATGGCGGGCCGAGACGGGCCGAACAGCCCTATACCACTCTGCCCGGGCTTGACGGCGGGCAGGACACACCTGTGTAATCACATCGATGTCATTTGTTCGAAGGGTTCGGCGGCGCTGCGCTGGGGGCGGCGGGTACGTCGGTGACGGCCCTCCTCGCCGATGACATCGCACGGAAAGGAGTGGCCGATGACCACCGATCTGGGGGACCTGCGTATGCGGGAGATCGCGGACGCGCTCGTCGGCACCCTCGAGACCGAGGATGCCGACTGGCACGAACGGGCCCTGTGCGCGCAGACCGATCCCGAGGCGTTCTTCCCGGAGAAGGGCGGCTCCACCCGGGAGGCGAAGAAGATTTGCTCCGGCTGCCCGGTGCGCGCCGAGTGCCTGTCCTACGCGCTGGCCCACGACGAGCGGTTCGGCATCTGGGGCGGCCTGAGCGAGCGGGAGCGGCGCCGGCTCAAGCGGATGGCGGTCTGAGCCGGCCCGATCGACCCGGTCGTCCACCCGGCCGGGTCCGCGGTCAGCTGGTGCCGTCGCCCAGCACCGCGGTGAGCTGCTCCTCCAGCACGTCCGCCACCAGGTCTGCCAGGTCGACGGAGTGCTGTGAACGCATCTCGACCGGACGCCGGTACACCACGATCCGTGCCTTGGTCGGTCGCCCGCGTCCATCGACCCCTGGCGGCAGGAACCGGGACAGCGGCACTCCGCCGTCCACCACCACATCGCTGGACGGCAGGACCGGGCCGGCCGGGAGTGGCGGCACCTCGTCAACCGCGAACTCGATGGCGGCGAGCTGACCGGGCCAGCGGTCGTCCAGGTCGGATACCGCATCCAGCACCGCCTGGTCGAACAGCTCGGCGCGGGTGCGGAACCCCGGCAGCCGGGACGGCAGCAGCGGGGAGCGTAGGCCGCGCCCCCGCCGATCCCGGTGCAGCGCCGTGCGGGAGCGGCGTTGCGGGGTGCCCTCGGTACCCATGACGGCGTCAGTGTAGGGGCTGGGGCCCATCCGCCGGCGCGGGTCGTCGCGCGCACGATGGCGTCGGGCGCCCGGGCAGTCGCGGGCCGTGCTCGCGGGCCGGCCCGGGCGCCGTCGCGGCGGGGCCGAAACGGACCATCCCGGCGCGCCGCCGCCGTGCCGCGGATTGCCGGGGCTACCCTCCGCCCGTGACCAGAGTGCGTCGATGCTCCCGGACGGGGTGTACCAACTCGGCCGTCGCGACCCTGACCTTCGCCTACGCCGAGTCCACCGCAGTGGTCGGGCCGCTGGCGACCGCCGCCGAGCCGCACTCCTACGACTTGTGCGCGGACCATGCCGCCGGCCTGACCGCGCCGCGCGGCTGGGACGTGGTGCGCCCGGAGGCCGGATTCTCCGAGCCCGAGGCCGGGCCGGACGATCTGGAGGCGCTGGCCGACGCGGTGCGCGAGGCCGGCCGGGCCGAGCGGCTGGCGGAGCCGGCCCCGCCCGTGGTCACCGGGCGACGCGGTCACCTGCGGGTGCTGCGGTTCCCCGAGAGCTGATCGGCATGCCCGCATCGCCGGCGGCGGCTGCCCTGGCGGCCATCGTCAAGGCCTATGACATCCGTGGCGTCGTGGGTGAGCAACTCACCGCCGACGCCGTGCGCGCGGTGGGTGGCGCGTTCGCCAGGTTCGTCGGCCCGGCCGCCCGGGCGGTGGTGATCGCGCACGACATGCGGGCCTCGTCACCGCTGTTGGCCGAGGCCATGGCCGACGGGATCACCGCCGCGGGCCTGGACGTGGTGGATGCCGGGCTGGCGTCCACCGACCTGCTGTACTACGCCTCCGGCGCGCTGAACCTGCCGGGGGCGATGTTCACCGCCTCGCACAACCCGGCCCGGTACAACGGCATCAAGCTCTGCCTGGCCGGGGCGGTTCCGCTCAGCCTGGACACCGGTCTGGCCACGATCCGGGATGACGCGATGGCCGTGCTGGACGGTCACCGACCCGACCTCGCCGCCGCCCGGGGCGCCGTCACCTCTCGCGGCCTGCTGGCCGACTATGCCCGTCACCTGCGCGGCCTGGTCGACCTGTCCGGCATCCGCCCGCTGCGGGTGGCCGTCGACGCCGGTAACGGGATGGCGGGCCTGACGGTGCCGGTGGTCTTGGACGGGCTGCCAGTCACCGTGCTGCCGCTGTATTTCGAGTTGGACGGCACCTTCCCGAACCATGAGGCCAATCCGCTGGAGCCCGCCAATCTGGTCGACCTGCAGCAGCACGTGCGGCGCACCGGGGCCGACATCGGGCTGGCCTTCGATGGGGACGCCGACCGGTGCTTCGTGGTCGACGAACGCGGCGAGCCGGTGCCGCCCAGCGCCATTACCGCCCTGGTGGCGCTGCGCGAACTGCGGCGCCGACCTGGCTCGACCGTGCTGTACAACCTGATCACCTCCCGGGCGGTGCCCGAGCTGGTAACGGCGGCCGGCGGACGGCCCGTGCGGACCAAGGTGGGGCACTCGTTCATCAAGGCCGAGATGGCGGCCACCGGCGCGGTGTTCGGCGGCGAGCACTCCGCGCACTACTACTTCGCCGACTTCTACCGGGCGGACACCGGCCTGCTGGCCGCGCTGCACGTGCTGGCGGCGCTCGGCGGTCAGCCCGGGCCACTGAGCGAGCTGGTGGCCGGATATCAGCGCTACGCGGCCTCCGGCGAGATCAACTCCACGGTCCCGGATGCGGCGCCGGTGCTGGATCGCATCCGGCGGTGGGCGGCCCGGCACGACGGCCTGGTGGACGAGTTGGACGGGGTCACGGTGACGCTGCCGGACGGCAGCTGGTTCAACGTGCGCTCCAGCAACACCGAGCCGTTGCTGCGGCTCAACGTGGAGGCCGACGACGGCGCGGCGATGGCGGTGCTGCGCGACGAGATCCTGGCCGTCATCCGCGCCTGAACCGGCCGGGATGGCCCGCGCGCCCACCGGCCGGCTTCATGTTGCGTCGGGCGGGCTGCTCCCGTGCCGTAGCCGATGGTCGACAATCGACCCAGGCAGGCCTGCCGATGTCCGGGACGACAGGAGGACCAGACGATGACGGTGCCACTCGACCCAGAGCTGATGGCGGTGCTGGCGTGTCCCGACACGCACCACGCCCCGTTGACGGTCGGCTCGCCGGACGACCCGGCGGCCGACGCGCTGACCTGTTCGGAGTGCGGCCGCGTCTTTCCGGTGCGGGACGGCATACCGGTGCTGCTGCTGGACGAGGCCACCGGTGGACCAGGCAGCTGATCGTCGTTCGAACCCGTTTCCGGTCGGTCGGATGACGGGTGACGCGCCGCCGGGGGGCCGGCGGTGAGCTGGCCCGGCGCCGGACCCACCGGGCCTGAGGTGCTGGCCGACCCGGCGGCGCTGGTGGCCGGCGACCGCTGTCGGCTGCTGCCCGCCGCGGCCACCGCCGGCGCCCAGGTCCGCGCCGTGGCCGAGCAACTCGCCGGCGCTCGGTTCGATCGGCCCCGCAGCCTGATCGTGGTGGATCCCGGTCACACCGGCAGCGGGGCGCTGCTCGGCGCGCTGCTGCCGCGTACCCGGGTGCCGGTGGTGGCCGCGGCCGACCTGCCCGGGTGGGCGGGGCCGCTGGATCTGGCGGTGGTGCTGGCCAGCACCCCGGACGACTGGCGGGCCAGCCTGGTGGCCGCGGAGGCGGCCCGCCGTGGGGTGGTCGTGCTGGTCCGGGCCGCCGATCGAGGGCCGGTCGCCGAGGCGGCCGGGCCGGCGCTGCTCGCCCCCCGGGTGGCGGCGCCCGAGCTGCTGGCCGGGCCGGGCCGACTGGCCCTGCTGCTGGCCGTGGCGTGGGCCGCCGACGTCGCTGCGATGCCCAGTGGCCCCGGCGGGTCGTTGGCCTGGTTGGCCTCGCTGGCCGCCGCCTTGGACGCCGAGGCGTTGGCCTGCGGCCCGACAGCGGAGCCGTTCGTCAACCCCGCTCTCGCGCTGGCGCAGCGGCTGGTGGATGCCCCCGCGCTGTTTCTGGCCGAGGACCCGATCGGGCTGGCGTTGGCCGCCGGCGCCGCCCGCTCGGTGCGCCTGTTGGGTGGTCGTCCGGCCGGGGCCGAGCACGCCGCGGCGTTGCTGCCGGGCGGTCAACTCACCGCTGCGCTGCAGCGGGCGCCGGACCCGTTTGCCGACCCCGATGTGGACGGCCCGGGCGAGCGGGGAATGCTGCCGGTGCTCATCCCGCCGCCGACGTCCGCGGCCGATCCGCGAGTGGATGGTTCGCTGATAGCGCGGCTGGCCCGCACGGTGCCGCGGGCCGTGCTGCTGACCCCGGACGAGCCCGATGGCGAGGGCGCGCGGGCGGCGGCGACGCTGGCGCTCCGGATTGACTTCGCGGCCGTGTATCTGGGTATCGCCGCAGGTCAGATTCCGCCCGCGGACGGGCAGGACGGGCTGGGCCCGTCGGGGGGCATCCGGGATGTCCGCCCGGCCAGTACGGTCGAGGACGTGACGAGCGGCGATCGGGACGAGCACCCATGGAATTGATGCGCAATCGGATCCGTCCCTATGCCTGGGGCTCGCGGACCGCGATCGCCGAGCTGCTCGGCGAGCCCAGCCCGTCCGCGCATCCGCAGGCCGAGATGTGGATGGGTGCCCATCCCGACGACCCGTCGATGCTGCTGCTTGCCGACACCGAGCGCTCGCTGGCCGACGAGGTCGCCACCGACCCCGAGGGGATGCTGGGCGGCGCGGCCGCCCGATCCTTCGGCGGTCGGTTCCCGTTTCTGCTGAAGGTCCTGGCCGCCGCGGAACCGCTGTCGCTGCAGGCGCATCCGTCGATCGAACTGGCCCGGCTCGGGTTCGACCGGGAGGAGGCCGCGGGAGTGCCGCGGACCGACCCGAATCGCAACTACCGCGACCCGTGGGCCAAGCCCGAGTTGATCTGCGCGCTGACGGAGTTCCATGCCCTGTGCGGGTTCGCCGCGCCGGATCACACGGTGGCGTTGATCGCGGGGCTCGGGGTTCCGCAGCTGGACCACTATTTGGCGCTGCTGGCGGGGCAGCCCGACGCGGAGGGCACCAGGGCACTGTTCTCCTCCCTGATCACCGTGCCGCCGCACGCCCTGGCCGACCTGCTGGACTCGGTGCTGGCCGCGTGCGTGGCGAAGGTTCGCGCGGGCACCGGGCCGTTCGTGGCCGAGTACCGCACCGTGCTGGAGCTGGGGGAGCGGTATCCGGGCGATGCGGGCGTGCTGGCCTCGATGTTGCTGAACCGGGTCACCCTGCGGCCCGGCCAGGCGCTGTACCTGGCCAGCGGCAACCTGCACGCCTACCTCGCGGGCACCGGGGTGGAGATCATGGGTAATTCCGACAACGTGCTGCGCGGCGGGCTGACTCCCAAACACGTGGACGTGCCCGAGCTGATGCGGGTGCTGGACTTCGCGCCGGGTCCCGCCCGGGTGCTGCACGGCGAGATCAGCCCGACTCGCGAGGTGGTGTACCCCACCCCGGCGCCGGAGTTCCGGCTGGCCCGGGTCGACGTCGGGCGGGCCGAGCGAGAGATCACCCATCCGGGGCCGCAGGTGCTGCTGGTCACGGCCGGATCCGTGCGGGTGCGGGACTCGGCCGGCCACGACCTCACCGTCCGGCGCGGTCAGTCGGTGTGGATCGCGGCCCGCGATCGCGGCGTGCGACTATCCGGCTCGGGCACTGTGTTCCGGGCCACCGACGGTCTCGGCGGGGGTCCGACGTTGGCGATGTGACGCGGCGCCCGGGGATGTCCGCGAAGGTCATCTGCGAGGATGACGGGCGTCCCGAACCCAACGCCACGACAGGGGTGTGCATGTTCGACTCACTACTGGTCGCCAACCGGGGTGAGATCGCCCGCCGGGTGATCCGCACCGCGCGAGCGATGGGCCTGCGCACCATCGCGGTGAACTCCGAGGCGGACGCCGACCTGCCGTTCGTAGCGGAGGCCGACCAGGCAGTGACCATCGGCCCGGCCAACCCCGCCGAGTCCTACCGCAATGTTGCTGCCGTCCTGGCGGCGGCGCGCAGCACCGGCGCGGCGGCCATCCACCCCGGCTACGGATTCCTCTCTGAGAACGCCGATTTCGCGCGCACCGTCGCCGACGCCGGGCTGATCTGGGTCGGCCCGTCGGCGCAGGCGATCACCGCGATGGGCGACAAGATCGCCGCGCGCAACCTGATGGCCGCCGCCGGCGTACCGGTGGCGCCGGGCACCGAGGAGCCGGTCGTCGGTGCCGCGGCGGCCGTCGCCGCGGCAGCCGAGATCGGGTACCCGGTGATGATCAAGGCCGCCGCCGGGGGCGGTGGCATGGGCATGGCGGTGGCCGGTGACGCGGCCGCGTTAGCCACCCAGTACGAGACGGTGACGGCGTTCGCCGGCCGGATGTTCGGCGACGAGAAGGTCTTCATCGAGCGCTACTTCCCCTCGGTGCGGCACGTCGAGGTGCAGATCCTGGGCCTGGCGGACGGCACCGTGCTGGCGCTGGGGGAGCGGGACTGCTCGGTGCAGCGCCGCAACCAGAAGGTCGCCGAGGAGACGCCGTCACCGGCCGTCGACGACGACCTGCGGGCCCGCATGCTGGCCGCCGCGTCCGCTGCCGGCCGGGCCGTGGACTACCGCGGCGCCGGCACCGTGGAGTTCCTGCTGGATCCGACTGCGGATCCAGGCAAGGAGTTCTACTTCCTGGAGATGAACACCCGGCTGCAGGTGGAGCACCCCATCACCGAGGCGGTGCTGGGCATCGACCTGGTGGCCGCGCAGTTGCGCGTGGCGGCCGGCGAGCACCCGGACTTCGATCCCGCGGCGCTGCGGCCACGCGGACACGCCATAGAGCTGCGCATCAACGCCGAGGATTCGAAGCGCTTCCTGCCGGGCCCCGGGACGATCACCGAGTGGATCGAGCCCAGCGGCGACGGTGTCCGGGTGGACGCCGGCTATGCATCCGGCACCACCGTCACCCCGTTCTACGACTCGCTGATGGCCAAACTGATCGTGCATGCGGACGACCGGCAGCAGGCGGTGCAGCGCGCCGCCGAGGCGGTGCGCGCCTTCACCATCACCGGGCCCAAGTCCAACCTTGCGTTCCACGCCGAGTTGCTGGACAACCCGGAGTACCGCTCCGGGCGCTACGACACCGGCCTGGTGGGCCGCATGCGGTCTTGAACCAGGCCAGAACCGGGGGGTGGGGTTTGCCGCCCGCACCCGGCATCGGTAGGTTCGCATGGGTCCGACGAACGGGTCCAGCCCACGCCCACCGGCCGCCGGGCCGCCAACCAACACATATCACCAACGTCACGAAGTGAGGCCGAAGTGGCACTGCCCCAACTGACTCCCGAGCAGCGCGCTGCCGCACTGGAGAAGGCCGCCGCCGCGCGCCGGGTCCGGGCGGAACTCAAGGAGCGGCTCAAGCGGGGCGGCACCTCCATCAAGCAGGTGCTGGCCGACGCCGAGCACGACGAGGCCCTGGCCAAGCTGAAGGTCTCCGCGCTGCTGGAGGCCCTGCCGGGGGTTGGCAAGGTGCGGGCTGCGCAGCTGATGGAGCAGTTCGACATCGCCCCCAGCCGCCGGGTCCGCGGGCTCGGCGAACGGCAGCGTCAGGCGCTGCTGAGCGAGTTCGGTTACTGAGCAGCCAGCCCGGCCGGTCTTCGGTGTCCTTCGACTCGACGCGCCCATGCCCGCAGGACATGTCACGTCCCGGCCGGTGCAATCCCAGGGTCCGGTGCCGGTGACGGCGAGCGGATCGCGGGGGAGGCTGTTCGTCTTCGTCGGTCCGTCCGCCGTCGGCAAGAGCACCGTCCTGACCCAGGTGCGGCGCGCGCTGCCGACGCTGTGGTTCTCGATCTCCGTGACCACCCGCGAGCCCCGACCGGGCGAGATCGAGCAGCACACCTACCGCTTCATCAGCCGCGAGGAATACAACGCCATGGTCGCGGCCGGTGAACTGCTGGAGCACGCGGAATACGTGGGCAACGGCTACGGGACCCCGCGCCGGCCGGTGGAGGAGCACCTGGCCGCCGGGACCGACGTGCTGCTGGAGATCGAGGTTCAGGGCGCCGGGCAGGTCAGGGCCGACCCGGTGGTCGGAGGGGACGTGATCTCGCTGTTCCTGGCGCCGCCGTCGCTCACCGAGCTGCGGCGCCGACTGGTCGCCCGCGGCACTGAGGACGCCGC
Organism: uncultured Actinomycetes bacterium; assembly: GCA_937926105.1. The sequence continues at coordinate 211,663 of CALANS010000209.1, forward strand.
GACGGTGCACGCACGCTTGGTCACGGCCGAGCAGGAGATGGCCGCGGCGAACTCCTTCGATCATGTGATCGTCAACGATGACGTCGAGGAAGCCGTCGACGCCTTGGTAGCATTGATGGCTGCCGCCCGGCCGGGCAAGCCGGCCAGCTGACCGGGCGACCCGGCACGAATATCGAAGAATCGAGACGACACCCACGATGACCAGCGCAGCCCCCACCACCGCGTCCAGTGCCGTGACCCCGGCCCAGATCGCCGAGGCGGGCATCACCTACCCGCCCATCGACGAGCTGCTGACGAAGGCCAGCAGCAAGTACTCGCTGGCGGTGTTCGCGGCCAAGCGGGCCCGGCAGATCAACGACTACTACTCGCAGCTCTCCGAGGGCCTGCTGGAGTACGTCGGCCCGCTGGTGGACCCGCTGCCCCGGGAGAAGCCGTTGTCCATCGCGCTGCGCGAGATCAACGACAACCTGCTCGAGCACACCGAGGGCGAGTAGCCGCCCGTGGCGCGGCGGCCGGTCGACCGGCCATGAGCACCCCGGAGTTCGAGCCTGCCCCGAGGGTGGTGCTCGGCGTGGGTGGCGGCATCGCCGCCTACAAGTCCTGCGAGCTGCTGCGCCGGCTCAGTTCGCGCGGATCCGCCGACACGCTCGGGGCGGACGTCACCGTGGTACCCACCGCGGCGGCCTTGCGGTTCGTCGGCGCCGCCACCTTCGAGGCGCTGTCCGGAAACCCCGTCACCGCCGATGTTTTCTCGGACGTCCCCTCCGTTGCCCACGTCGCCACCGGCCGGAGCGCCGATCTGGTGGTGATCGCCCCGGCCACCGCCGACCTGTTGGCGCGGGCCGCGTCGGGCCGCGCGGACGACCTGCTCACCGCCACCCTATTGGTCACCCGCGCCCCGGTGCTGATGGCGCCCGCCATGCATACCGAGATGTGGACGCACCCGGCGACGGTCGCGAACGTGGCGCTGCTGCGCGCCCGCGGGGTGATCGTGCTGGATCCGGCGGTGGGCCGGCTCACCGGCGCGGACAGCGGGGCCGGCCGGCTGCCCGACGCCGAGCACATCGCCGGCCTGTCCGCATTGCTGTTGCGCCGGCCCGACGCGCTGCCCCGGGATCTGGCCGGCCGCCGAATCGTCGTCACCGCCGGTGGCACCCGCGAACCGCTCGACCCGGTGCGCTATCTGGGCAATCGCTCGTCCGGCCGGCAGGGCTACGCGATCGCACTCGTCGCCGCCGCGCGCGGCGCGGACGTCACTCTGATCGCCGCCAACGTCGATCTTCCGGCGCCGCCCGGGGCGCGCCCGCTGCCCGTCACCGATGCCCTGTCGCTGCAGCAGGCGACCCGGGAGGCGGCCAGCGGCGCCGACGCCGTCGTCATGGCCGCCGCGGTCGCCGACTTCCGTCCTGCTCGGCGGCACGACAGCAAGATCAAGAAGATTCCCGGAGCCGCAGCCGAGCCGCTGGCGCTGGAGCTCAACCCGGACATCCTGGTCGGGCTGGTGACCGACCGGGCCGGCGCCGAGCGCCCGGTGATCGTGGGATTCGCCGCCGAGACCGGGGACGAGCACAGCAGCGTGCTGGACTATGCCCGCGCCAAGCTGGCGCGCAAGGGCTGTGACCTGCTGGTGGTCAATGAGGTCACCGGCGGTGCCGCGTTCGGTGCTCGCGACAATGCGGCGACCCTGCTCGGCGCGGACGGCAGCATCCTGGCGGTGCCGTTGGCGCACAAGACGGTGCTGGCCGCGGCGATCTGCGACGCCATCGCCCCCCGGCTGACGGGGCCGGGCGCGCCCGCACCGTATCCTGCTTCCGCGGCCGTACTCCCCGCCCAGCACGGTTCGGGGGCCTGACGCCCGAAGCGTCCGTCGGGGCCGACCGAGGCTGTCAGTGGTGATCGCGGCACCGGTGGGACACCGTCACCGCATCGAATGGGGAAGGAATCACCTGATGAGCGCACGCCTATTCACCTCCGAGTCGGTCACCGAGGGCCACCCGGACAAGATCTGCGACGCCATCAGCGACCACATCCTGGACGCGCTGCTCGCCGAAGACCCGAACAGCCGGGTCGCCGTGGAGACGATGGTCACCACGGGGCAGGTGCACGTGGCCGGCGAGGTGACCACCGGCGCCTACGTGGACATCCCGACCATCGTGCGGGACACCGTGCTGGGCATCGGCTACGACTCGTCGGCCAAGGGCTTCGACGGGGCCTCCTGCGGCGTGAATGTCGCGATCGGCTCGCAGTCCCCGGATATCGCGCAGGGCGTGGACGCGGCGTGGGAGTCGCGACAGGGCGGGGCGCCCGGTGGGGCCGGATCCGACGACACCGCGATCGAGCGGCAGGGCGCCGGAGACCAGGGGCTGATGTTCGGCTATGCCTGCTCGGACACCCCCGAGCTGATGCCGCTGCCGATCGCGCTAGCGCACCGGCTGGCCCGACGGCTGACGGCGGTGCGCAAGTCCGGCGAGGTGCCCTACCTGCGCCCGGACGGCAAGACCCAGGTGACCATCGAGTACGTCGGCGACCGGGCGCTCCGGTTGGACGCGGTGGTGGTCTCCAGCCAGCACGCCGAGGACATCGACCTGGACGGCATGCTCGCGCCGGACGTTCGCGCGCAGGTGGTGGAGCCGGAGCTGGCCGGGCTGGACATAGACACCCGCGACTTCACGCTGTACGTCAACCCGACGGGGCGGTTCGTGGTGGGTGGGCCGATGGGCGACGCGGGGGTGACCGGCCGGAAGATCATCGTGGACACCTACGGCGGCATGGCCCGGCACGGTGGGGGCGCGTTCTCCGGCAAGGACCCGTCGAAGGTGGACCGGTCGGCGTCGTACGCGATGCGCTGGGTGGCCAAGAACGCGGTCGCGGCGGGGCTGGCCGAGCGGATTGAGGTGCAGGTCGCGTACGCGATCGGCAAGGCCCACCCGGTGGGGCTGTTCGTGGAGACCTTCGGCACCGAGCAGATCGATCCGGACAAGATCGCCGATGCGATCCGGCAGGTGTTCGACCTGCGGCCCGGGGCGATCATCCGGGACCTGGACCTCAAGCGCCCGATCTACGCCCCGACCGCGGCGTACGGGCACTTCGGGCGCACCGACATCGAGCTGCCGTGGGAGGCCACCGACCGGGCCGAGGCGCTCAAGCACGTGCTCGGCCTGTAACCGAGCGACTGCCCCTCCCCCCGGCGCTTATCAACTCCTCCAGCGCTTATCAACTCGGCGAAAATGTGACGGGCGTGACGGGTGATGCCGATTTCGTACGCGAGGCAAGGGGATGGTCGTCCAGCGAGCGGATAGCGGATGTGCACAACCCGCCGGTGGTGACGGGCGTTCGTGGTATCCACGAGCCATGACACCCGCCACCACGACCCGCCGCCCGCCCGCCGGCGCCGCCCGGCGCACGGTGGCCGTCCGTGCGGCGGCGGAGCACCTGCCGGTGGCCCGGGTTGCGGTGGACGTCTCACTGGCGCATCTGGACCGAGCCTTCGACTACCTGGTACCGGCCGTCGACGACGCCGCCGCGCAGCCCGGGGTGCGGGTGCGGGTGCGGTTCGCCGGCCGGCTGGTGGACGGTTACGTGTTGGAACGGGCGGCGGAGTCCGAGCACGGCGGTCGGCTGGCGATGCTGGACCGGGTGGTGTCCGCCGAGCCGGTGCTGGCGCCGGAGATCGCCGGGCTGTGCCGGGTGGTGGCCGATCGGTACGCCGGCAGCATGGCCGACGTCCTGCGGCTGGCCGTCCCACCCCGGCATGGCCGGGTGGAGGCCGAGCCGGTCGGGTCGGTGGCTGCGGACGCAGCGGCGGCACCCGACGGCGAGATCGGCGCGGGTGATGGAGGGGCCGCTGGCGACCGCGAGTCCGACGGTGACGAGGCCTGCGAGGGCGATGCCGATCCGGCGGCACCCGCCGCGACCGGGTGGGCCGCCTACACCGCGGGCTCCGCGTTCTTGGCCGCGGTCCGTGAGCGCCGGCCGGCTCGGGCGGTGTGGCAGGCGCTGCCCGGGGAAGACTGGCCCGCCCGACTCGCCGAGGCGGCGGCGGCGGCGCACGGAGCTGGCCACGGCGCGCTACTGGTCGTGCCCGACGCGCGCGACCTCGCGCGGCTGGACGGCGCGCTGGCGGCGGCGCTGCCGGCCGGCGCGCACACCGTGCTGTCCGCAGATCTGGGCCCGGCGGAACGCTACCGGCGCTTCCTGGCGGTGCGCCGGGGCCGGGTGCGAGTGGTGGCCGGCACCCGGGCGGCCGCGTTTGCCCCGGTGCATGACCCGGCGCTGCTGGTCCTGTTCGACGACGGCGACGACCTGCTCGCCGAACCGCGCGCCCCCTATCCGCACGCCCGCGAGGTGCTCGGGCTCAGGTCGATGCGGCAGCAGTGCCCGCTGCTGATCGGGGGGTTCGCCCGCACCGCCGAGGCCCAGCTGCTGCTGACCTCGGGGTGGGCCCGGCCGATCATCGCCCCGCGGGACGAAGTGCGCCGACGGATGCCACGCATCGAGGCCGCCGGCGACGACTACGCGATCGGCGCCGACTCCGCCGCGGCCCGCGCCCGGCTGACCCCGGCGGCGTTCGCGGCGGCCCGGCAGGCGCTGGCGGCCGGCGCCCCGGTGCTGGTCCAGGTGCCGCGCCGCGGCTACCTGCCGGGGCTGGCGTGCGGCGACTGCGGACGCCCGGCCCGCTGCCGTCGCTGCCAAGGTCCGCTCGGCCTGGCCCGCGGCGCCCGGACCCCCTCCTGCCGGTGGTGTGGCGTCGCGGCGCCGCGGCTGGCCTGCCCGGCCTGCGGCTCGGATCGGATCCGGGCCACCGCCACCGGCAGCGCGCGCACCGCCGAGGAGATCGGCCGCGCCTTCCCCGGTGTCCGGCTGCTGACCTCGGCCGGCGACACGGTGCTGGACTCGGTGCCCGCCGGGCCGGCCATCGTGGTGGCCACGCCGGGCGCCGAGCCGGTCGCCGACGGCGGCTACGGAGCCGCGCTGCTGCTGGACGCCGCGCTGCTGCTGGCCCGCGCCGACCTGCGCGCGGCGGAGGAGGCGCTGCGCCGCTGGATGGCGGCCGCGACCCTGGTGCGCCCGGCCGGCAATCCGGATCAGCCCGGCGGGCGGGTCGTTGTTGGGGGAGATGGATCACTGCCCACGGTGCAGGCCCTGATCCGGTGGGATCCCGCCGGGCATGCCGACGCGGAACTGCGGGCTCGCGCCTCGTTGGGCTTCCCGCCGGCGGCGGCGATGGCGACGCTGGACGGTGACGAGCCGGCCGTCAACGACGCGGTACGCGAGTTGGCGCTGCCCTCCTCGGGAGAGGTGCTTGGTCCGGTGCCGGTGGAACCTCCCGGGCCCGGGCGTCGCCCCGCGCGCAGGGGCGAAGGTGGCGGCGTCGGCGAGGACGCTGCGCTGCCGGTGCGAGCGCTGGTCCGGGTATCTCCCGCGGAGCGTCGGGGGTTGGCCGCCGCGCTGCGGGTGCTGGCCGCATCGCGCTCGGCCCGCAAGGACACCGCACCCCTGCGAATCCGGGTGGATCCCATCGAACTGGGCTGACCGTGTTGACCCGAGTTCGATAACAGTTTCGATAACGGCTTCGATAACGGCTTCGATAACGGCTTCGATAACGGCTTCGATAACGGCTTCGATAACAGCATTGTCTGGTCGGTTCGAGGCCGCGACCTGCGCGATGGGAACAGCCGCGGGGACCGGGAGCGCGGTGTGGACAACCTGCCAGCAGCGTTCGGCAATCGTGCCATGCTGCCCGCATGCAGGGTGACAGCGACGGCATCAGGAGGCACCATGACAGTCATGACAGCGCGTACCGCACCGAGACCTGTGATGCCTCGTGAGTCGCGGGACTGGACGGTGCGCGACCTGGAGCAGTTGCCGGACGACGGCCTGCAGTACGAGTTGCTGGACGGGGTACTGCTGGTGAGCCCCGCCCCGATACCGAGACACCAGCGGGCGGTGGGCGAGATGTTCCTGCTCTTACACAGGGCGTGCCCGCCCGAGCTTGAGGTGTTCCTCGCCCCGCTCGATTGGCAGCCGGACGAGCGCACCTCGCTACAGCCCGATCTGCTGGTGGTGCGCCGGGATCTGATCGGCGAGAAGAACCTGACAGACCGGCTGGAGCTGGCCGTCGAGGTGCTGTCCCCGTCCACCCGGCGCAAGGATCTGGTGCTCAAGTACTCCAAGTACGCCGACGCTGGGGTGGCCTCGTACTGGGTGGTGGACCCGCAGGCGCCGTCCATCACCGCCTGGGATTTGGTGGACGGCGGCTACCAGCCTGCCGGGGAAGCGACCGGCGAACAGGCGGTGACGCTGCACCGGCCGTACCCCGTCACCGTCACCCCCGCCGACCTGATCTGAACCGCCACCTACGCATTCTCGCCGATGCGCGCGCGCAGCCGATCCCGCACCCCGGGCCACTCGGCCGACAGGATCGAGAACACCACCGTGTCCCGCCAGGAGCCGTCGGCGCGACGCTGATGATGCCGCAGCACGCCCTCCCGGGTGGCGCCGAGTTTGGCGATCGCCGCCTGCGAGCGGTCGTTGATCGCATCGGTCTGGATCTTGACCCGCTCGAAGTGGCAGTCGTCGAAGGCATGGCTCAGCAAGAGGAGCTTGCACCCCGGATTGACCGCACTGCCCCACGTCGCGGGGGCATACGCCGTCCAGCCCAGGTGGATGTGCCGGTGCGCCACGCTGGCGTCACCCAGGCTGGAGGTGCCGACCACGGTGCCGGCCGCGCCCAGCGACGACTCCGACGCCAGGCGCACGGTGTACGTGGCCCGGCCACCGGTGGCGGCCATCTCGATCCAGCCCGCGAGTTCGGCGGCGGACTCGGGCCGACGCCCGCCGTTGTAGGCCTTGGCGTACACCCGGTCGTCGTCCAGCGCGCCGAACAGGCTCGCCGCGTCGCCGGGAACGCTCGGATCCAGTCGTACCACCGGCCCGACCAGCGGCTGCCCCGTCGGCAGTCGCGTCGCGTCGTCATTGCCGGGTGTTCCAGTCATCCTCGGTCCTCCCGTCACATGGTTGCGCTCCATCGTGGCCCGCACTGGCTTCGTAGACTGCACGGGGTCGTCGGGCGTCGCGCGCCGACCCGCCGGACGGGAGGGATGCACCATGCGCGTGCTGTTCGCCGGCACGCCCGAGCCCGCCGTGGCGTCGTTGCGGGCGTTGCAGGCCTCCGACCACCAGGTGGTGGCCGTGCTGACCCGGCCCGATGCCCCGGCCGGACGCGGCGGGCGCCTCGTGGCCTCGCCGGTGGCGCAGGCCGGACGCGGGCTGGGGTTGCCCGTCCTGCAACCGGCGTCGGTGCGCACGGAGGAGTTCCTGGCACAGCTGCGCGCACTCGACGTGGATGCCGTCGCGGTGGTGGCCTACGGCGCGCTGATCCCGGCCCGGTTGCTGACGATCCCGCGCCACGGCTGGATCAATCTGCATTTCTCGCTGTTGCCGGCCTGGCGGGGTGCCGCGCCGGTGCAGGCGGCCATCAAGAGCGGTGACGATGTCACCGGGGTGAGCACGTTCCTCATCGAGCAGGGCTTGGATACCGGGCCGGTCTACGGCACCGTGACCGAACCGATCGGACCGCGGGACACCGCGGGCGCCCTGCTGGCTCGGCTGGCCGAGTCCGGCTCGCGGCTGCTGGTCGCCACCATGGACGGCATCGCCGACGGTGCCCTGACCCCACGACCGCAGCCCACCGAGGGGATCAGCCACGCCGGGAAGGTCACCCCGGCCGAGGCGCGGGTGGACTTCGCAGCGCCCGCGCTGGCGGTGGACCGGCTGATCCGATCGGTGACTCCGGAGCCCGGTGCGTGGGTGCCGTCGCGGTGGGGTCGCCTGGGGCTCGGACCCGTGGCACCGATCGCCGACCCGCCCGGACCGGTGGCACCGGGGGAGATGGCCGTCGGCAAGCGCGACGTCCTGGTCGGCACCGGGTCCGGCGCCGTCCGGCTGGGGACCGTGCAGCCCGCGGGCAAACGTCCGATGCCGGCAACAGACTGGGCCCGCGGTGCCCGCCCCGCGCCGGGCGAGCGGCTGGGCGCCGGATCCGGCGGCGAATGATGACCCGCCGTCCCGACGGACCCCCGGCCCGCGGGGGCCGGGGCCGACGGTCCAGCGGCCCGCCGCGCCGGCCGCCCACCCACCGCCCGCCGGCGGAGCTTTCGATCGACCCGGCGCGTTCGGCGGCGCAGGAGCTGCTGGCCGCCGTGCGGGAACGCGGCGCGTACGCCAATCTGGCCCTACCGGCGATCCTGGCCGACCGTGGCCTGACCGGACGCGATGCCGCACTGGCCACCGAACTCGGTTACGGAACCTGCCGCGCGGCCGGGCAACTGGATGCGGTGCTGGCTGCCTGCGGCGATCGACCGCTGGCCGAGCTGGACGGTCCGGTTCTGGATGCGCTTCGGCTGGGCGCCTATCAGCTGCTGCACACCCGGATCCCGCCGCACGCCGCCGTGTCGGCGACCGTCGACCTGGTGCGGGCGGGCCCGCGACCGCAGGCGGCCGGATATGTCAATGCGGTGCTGCGCCGGGTGGCCGAGCGCGACCTGGATCGGTGGATCGAGCGGCTGGCACCGGCCGCGCAGACGGACCCGCTGGCCCGGTTGGCGCTGGCGACGGCCCATCCCCGGTGGATCGTTGCCGCCCTGGCCGATGCCCTCGGCGCGTCCACCGGCGACCCGTCGGAGCTGTCGGCCGCTCTCGCCGCGGACGGCCGCCCACCCGCCGTGCATGTGGTCGCCCGCCCGGGACTGATCGATCGGGATGCCCTGATCATCGAGACTGGCGGCGAGCCGGGGCGCTGGTCCCCGTGGGCGGTCCAGCTGCGCGGTGGCAGCCCGGGCGGATTCCCCTCCGTCGCGCGCGGCGCCGCAGGCGTGCAGGACGAGGGCTCGCAACTGGTGGTGCTGGCGCTGACCGCTGCCACACTGGACGGGCCGGACCGGCGCTGGCTGGACCTTGCTGCCGGCCCCGGCGGCAAGGCCGCCCTGCTCGGGGCGCTGGCCGCGCAGCGGGACGCGACGCTGGATGCCGTCGAGGTGGCTCCGCATCGGGCCGACCTGGTCCGCTCGGCCACCCGTGATCTACCGGTGACGGTGCACACCGCGGACGGCCGCGATCCGGGGCTGGAACCGGGCGGCTTCGACCGGGTCCTGCTGGACGCGCCGTGCACCGGCCTCGGTGCCTTGCGGCGCCGACCGGAGGCGCGCTGGCGGCGCACCGAGGCCGACGTGGCGCCGCTGGTCGCGCTGCAGCGCGAATTGCTCGCCTCGGCCGCCCGACTGGTACGTCCCGGCGGCGTGGTCGGTTACGTCACCTGCTCCCCGCACCTGGCCGAGACGGCCGGAGTGATAGCCCGCCGGCCGCGGCAGTTGGAGCCGATCGACGCGCGCGCCTTCCTGCCCGACCTGCCGGATCTGGGGCCGGGTCCCACCGTCCAGCTCTGGCCGCACCGGCACGGCACCGACGGGATGTTCCTGGCCCTGCTGCGCCGGGAGCGATAACGGAACCGGCCGAGGCGCCGGCGCGTCGCACCGCCGGCCGCTTGATCACGCTCACCGCCGGAAGGACCGCCATGACCAGCAACGACGTGCGACGTACCACCGCCCGAGAGGTGTGGGACGACACGCCAAGCGGATGGAAGGGCGCGGTCGTTGTCGGTGTTGTCGCTTGGTTCGTTGCGGTGTCCGACTCCACCGTCACCACCGTGAACGGGGCGATCACCTCGTGCAGCTACCTGGACTACGCCAAGATCGGGCTGGGCGCGCTGACGGTGCTGCTCGTCATCACCGGATTTACCGCCAACCGGCGCTCCCGACGTGGCCTGGCCACGCCCATTGCCGCGGTCGTCGTGCTGGCCCTGATCGTCGACGGGGTGCTGCTGGTGCTCACCGGAGTCGATGTGGTGGCTGCCGTGTGCCCGGTCTGACGGCGCGGCCATTACCCCCGTTACTGTCGCCGGTATGACCGGCTCGTCACCCCTGATCGCCCCCAGCATCCTGTCGGCCGACTTCGCCAACCTGGCCGACGAGGCCAGCCGTGTTCGTGGCGCCGACTGGCTACACGTCGACGTCATGGACAACCATTTCGTCCCCAACCTGACCATCGGGCTCCCGGTGGTGCAGGCGTTGGGACGGGTCACCGATCTGCCGCTGGACTGCCACCTGATGATCGACGACCCCGAACGCTGGGCGCTGGGCTACGCCCAGGCAGGGGCGCACAACGTCACGGTGCACGCCGAGGCGGTCGCCGAACCGATCAGCCTGGCCATGGACCTGCGGGCGGCGGGCGCCCGGGCGGGCCTGGCGCTCAAACCCGGGACGCTGCTGGACGACTGGATCGAGGCGCTGCGCAGCTACGACACCCTGCTGATCATGACGGTGGAGCCCGGCTTCGGCGGGCAGGCGTTCATGCCGGAGATGCTGGACAAGGTGCGCCGGGCCCGACGGATGGTTCAGACCGGACATCTGCGCCTGGTCGTCCAGGTGGACGGCGGCATCAACGCCGACACGGTCGCCCAGGCGGCCGAGGCCGGCGCGGACTGCTTCGTGGCCGGGTCGGCCGTCTACGGAGCGGCCGACCCGGCGGCTGCGATCGATGCGCTGCGGGAGACCGCGGCGGCTGCCCGGCCCGGCGGCGCGGTGGGGCAGGATGGAGGGGCGTGAACGGCCGCCGGTCAGTGGGACCGATCCGGTTGGCGCGGTAGGAAGGGACGTCGCATGTTCACCGGGATCGTGGAGGAACTCGGCGAGGTCACAGCGGTGGCCCTGGCCGTCGACTCGTCCGATGCCCGGGTCACCATCCGCGGGGCCGCGGTCACTGCGGATGTGGCGCACGGCGACTCCATCGCCGTCAACGGCGTCTGCCTGACGGTGGTCGACAGCGAGTCGGACACCTTCACCGCGGACCTGATGGCCGAGACCCTGGCGCGCACTACCGCGAAGGAATGGACGCCGGGTACCGCAGTCAACCTGGAACGCTCCGTCACCCCCAGCACTCGGTTGGGCGGCCACCTCGTCCAGGGCCACGTGGACGGTGTGGGCACCGTCACCGCCCGCACCGCTCACCCCGGCTACGACGAGATCTCCATCGCGGTACCGGGGGACCTGGGCCGATTCCTGGCTCCGAAGGGGGCCGTTGCGGTGGACGGGATCTCTCTCACCGTGATCGATGTCACCGATACGGCGACCGGTACCACGTTCACGCTGGGAATCATTCCCGAGACCCGCAGCGCTACCACCATGGGCCGCCGAGCGGCGGGAGACTCCTGCAACATCGAGGTGGATGTGATGGCCAAGTACGCGCAGCGCCTGCTGGCATTCCGGGAGACATCGTGAGTAGCACCGTGAGCGACGTGGTCGCGCCCGCGCCGGCGGATGGTCAGCAGGATTGGGAGCGCACGCCCGCCGGATTCCACACCATCCCCACCGCCATCGCGGAGATCGCCGCGGGACACGCGGTCATCGTCGTCGACGACGAGGACCGGGAGAACGAGGGCGACCTGATCTTCGCCGCCGAACTCGCCACCCCCGAACTGATCGCGTTCATGGTTCGCTACACCTCCGGCTACATCTGTGTGCCGGTCACCGAGGCCGACGCCGACCGGCTGGACCTGCCCCCGATGTTCCGGGTGAACCAGGACCGCCGCGGCACCGCCTACACCGTCACCGTCGACGCGCGGGAGGGCATCAGCACCGGCATCTCGGCCACCGACCGGGCCCGCACCATCCGGCTGCTCGCCGATCCCGCGACCACCGCGGCGGATCTGTCTCGGCCGGGCCACACCGTGCCGCTGCGCGCGAAGCCGGGCGGCGTGCTGCGCCGACCAGGGCACACCGAGGCGGCCGTCGACCTGGCGACCCTGGCCGGCCTGCGGCCGGCCGGGGTGCTGTGCGAGATCGTCTCCGAGAAGGATCCGTCCGGGATGGCCCGCGCCGATGAACTGCGGGTGTTCGCCGACGAGCACCACTTGGCGATCGTCACCATCGCCGATCTGATCGCCTACCGGCGGCGCTCGGAAAAGCTGGTCGAACGGGTCGCCACGGCGCGAGTCCCGTTGGCATGCGGGGAGTTCACCGCGATCGGATACTCCTCCAGCTACGACAATCGCGAGCACATCGCCTTCGTCTACGGGGATATCGGTGACGGGCAGGACGTGCTGATCCGCATGCACTCCGAGTGCCTGACCGGGGATGTGTTCGGCTCGCTGCGCTGCGACTGCGGTCCACAACTGCAGGCCTCGCTGGAGGCGGTGGCGGCCGAGGGCCGCGGCGCCGTGGTGTACATCCGCGGGCACGAGGGCCGCGGTATCGGACTGATGCACAAGCTGCAGGCCTACCAGTTGCAGGACGCCGGTCGCGACACCCTGGACGCCAACCTGGATCTCGGCTTGCCGGCCGATGCCCGGGATTACGGCACCGGGGCGCAGATCCTGGTCGACCTCGGCGTGCGCACCATGCGTCTGCTCACCAACAATCCCGCCAAGCGGGCCGGCCTGGAGGGCTATGGGCTGCGCGTGCTGGGGCGGGTGGCGCTGCCGACGGCGGTCAATCCGCACAACCTGCGGTACCTGACCACCAAGCGGGATCGGATGGGCCACCAGATCGACGGGCTGGGCACGGCGTGATGCGCAGCGGCTGCCCCGCGAACCGGCGGACCCCGGCGAGGCACGGGGGTGGCCGTGGCCGTGCCGGAGGTGCCCGGTGAGCGGCGAGGGACGGCCGACACTGCCGGTCCCGGACGCCGCGGGGCTGCGGGTGGCAATCGTCGCCACCAGTTGGCACCGCGAGATCGTTGACGCGCTGCTGGAGCGGGCACTGGATGCGGCCGGGCGTGCCGGCGTGCCGGATCCGCGTGTGGTGCGGGTGCCGGGTGCGGTGGAGATCCCCGTCGTGGCCGCGCAACTGACCACCAACCACGATGCCGTGGTTGCGCTGGGCGCGGTGATTCGCGGCGGCACCCCGCACTTCGAGTATGTGTGCGATGCGGTCACGGCCGGGCTGACCAGGGTCGCGCTGGATGCCGGGGTGCCGGTCGGCAACGGCGTGCTCACCTGCGATTCGGTCCAGCAGGCCATGGCGCGCAGCGGCGGTCCGAGCGCGGTCGAGGACAAGGGCGGCGAGGCGATGGCCGCCGCGCTGCAGACCGCGCTGGTGCTGCGTGAGCTGCGCGGCGCCCCCTCGGCCCTGGGGTTCCGATGACCGGCGAACCGGCGGGCCGGCAGCTGGTGGTGCGGCCGCGGCGAATCGCGCTGTACGGCGCCATCGCGGCAACCGTCGTGCTGGCCAGCATGATCGTGGTGGGCCTGTTGCTGCGGGGCGCATCCGACGGGGTCAGCTTCCGGGTGGCCGACCAGGTCGGCCTGATCGGCGTCGGAATCGTGGGCGCGGGGATCATCATGCTGGTGGCCCGGCCCCGGTTGCGGGCGGACGAGAACGGCCTGCGGGTTCGGAACATCTTGGGCGAGACGTTCTTCGCCTGGCCGGACGTGCTGCGCGTCGCCTTTCCGGAGGGGGCGCACTGGGCGCAGCTGATGCTGGCCGACGACGAGACCTACCCGTTGATGGCCATCCAGGCGATGGACAAGCAGCGGGCCGTCGAGGCCCTGCGCGCCGTGCGCGAGTTGCAGCAGCGGCATGCGCCCGGCGTACCGGCACCGTCACCACACGCGCTCGAGCAGGGTCGGCGTCGCGCGCAAGCCGAGGCGGCAGCGGCGGCGGCCCGGCCGCTGGGCCGGCTGGAGATCATCGACCGGCAGAAGGCCGCCAACGGGCAGAAACGTGGCCGTCGGCCGAACCGCCCTGGATCGGCGGCCGGCTGACCTCGTGCCAGCATGGGGAACCAGCATGTAGAATCAACGGTTGCGACCAACCCCGTCGGTGACGATGCATCCAGCAGCGGACTCCGGGCGGGGGAGCAAGTGGAGTTCCACTCCCACCCGCGCAGCCGATCGGCGGCCGGGTCCGGTCCGTCGGTCGGCGACGACCGGCGTCAGGCATGCCGCGTATCCGGCGACGTGTCGACCGTGTGGGCCCCGCGCGCTCGTGCCGCGGGGCCTTTGTGCTGTCCGGGAACTCCGTCCCGGCCAGCACCGGGTTTTCGCTGCGCCGGCCGCAGGCCAGGTCAGGACTCGAGGAGGACGTCAATCAGCAACGAACCGCGCATCAACGACAGGATCCGTGTTCCCGAGGTGCGGCTGGTCGGGGCGGCCGGCGAGCAGGTCGGCATCGTGCCGATCGGCGAGGCCCTCCAGATGGCGCAGGAGGCCGATCTCGACCTGGTCGAGGTCGCTCCCACCGCGCGCCCGCCGGTGGCCAAGCTCATGGACTACGGCAAATTCAAGTACGAGAGCGCGCAGAAGGCCCGTGAGGCACGCCGCAACCAGGTACTGACCGTCATCAAGGAGATGAAGCTCCGGCCCAAGATCGACGCGCACGACTATGAGACCAAGAAGGGTCACGTGGTGCGCTTCCTCAAGGCCGGCGACAAGGTCAAGGTGACGATCATGTTCCGCGGTCGCGAGCAGTCCCGGCCCGAGCTGGGCTTCCGGCTGCTGCAGCGGCTGGCCACCGACGTGGCCGACCTGGGCAGCATCGAGAGCGCCCCGAAGCAGGACGGCCGGAACATGATCATGGTGCTGGCGCCGCACAAACAGGCTCGCGCCAAGCAGGCGCAGGCCGCGGCCGGATAGATCCAGTCGTCATGCCGCGGGCGCCCGGTTCGATCGGGCGTCGGTGCGGTGCCCGGGCCGATGTCGGCACGGGAACAGTCGTATCGGACCTGCCGAGTGCGGGTCCGAGATTCGTGCTGCGCGTGGCCACGCGCAGTCCAGGAAAGCGAGTGAGGAAGCAATGCCCAAGAACAAGACCCACTCCGGGATCTCCAAGCGGGTCAGGGTGACCGGCAGCGGCAAGGTCGTGCACACCGGATCCGGCAAGCGACACAACCTGGAGAAGAAGTCCTCCCGGGTGACCCGCCGGATGACCGGAATGCGGGAACTGTCCGCCAACGATGTGCCGCGCGTCAAGCGCATGCTCGGCATCTGACGACCAACCCACCGATGCGGCGGAGCACCGATCCCGCCGCGTCCCAGATAGAAAGACAGGTGTCGAGATGGCACGCGTGAAGCGGGGCATCAACGCCCAGAAGAAGCGCCGGGAGATCCTGGAGCACGCCTCCGGTTATCGGGGCCAGCGGTCCCGGCTGTACCGCAAGGCCAAGGAGCAGGTGCTCCACTCGCTGAACTACGCCTACCGTGACCGTCGCAAGCGCAAGGGCGATTTCCGCCAGCTGTGGATCACCCGCATCAACGCCGCCGCCCGCGCGCACGGCATGACCTACAACCGCTTCATGCAGGGCCTGCGCCTGGCGGGCGTCGAGGTGGACCGCAAGGTGCTGGCCGATCTCGCGGTGCGGGACGACGCCGCGTTCGCAGCCCTGGTCAAGGTCGCCCGCGACGCGGTCCCGACCGGTTCGGCAGCGGCTTCGGGTCACGAGGACGCGGCCTGAGCCACAGCCCCGTCACCTACCGCCGACGTTGATCATGGCGATTGTCGACCCCATCCGCCCGGTTGATCCCGGATCGGGGAACAGCACCCGCCATGGTCAACGGGGTCGGGATGCGCTCACCGGGGGGTCCCGGTGAGCGCCGCTGGCGAGTCCGGGGTACTGACCGAGCGATCCTCACGGATCATCGCGGCCCATCGATTGCTGCGGCGTTCCCGGCGTGCCCAGGCCGGGGAGTTCCTGGCCGACGGAGCGCAGGCGGTCCGGGAGGCGGTCGCCGCCGAACGGGAGAGCCCGGGCAGGGTCCGCGAGGTGTACCTCACCGAGGCAGCGGCCTCCCGGAACGTCGAGATCGTCCGAGCCGCGTTCGCGGCCGGCATAGCGGTGACGCAGGTGACGGAGAAGGCCGCCGCCGCGCTGTCCGACGCGATCACGCCGCAGGGACTGGTGGCCCGCTGCGCGCTGCCCGATGACGATCCCGCAGCGCTGCTGGCCGCCGGCCCACGGTTGCTGGCCGTGCTCGTCCAGGCAGCGGATCCCGGCAACGCAGGCACCGTGGTCCGGCTGGCGGACGCGGCCGGCGCCGACGGGGTGATCCTCGCCGGGGACGCCGTCGATCCGTGGAGTACCAAGGCGGTCCGCGCCTCGGCCGGCAGCATCTTCCACCTACCTGTGGTGCGTGCCGCCGACCCGCTCGCTCTCGTCTCGGCGCTCTCCGACGCAGGGCTGTCGGTGCTGGCCACCACCGGCGCCGCCGACACCGACCTGGACACGGCGGCCCGGGACGGCATCCTGGAGTTGCCGACCGCCTGGGTATTCGGCTCCGAGGCGCACGGGCTGCCGGACGAGGTGATCGCCGCCGCCGACGCTGCGATCCGGGTGCCCATCCACGGCCGCGCCGAATCACTCAACCTCGCCACTGCGGCGGCCATCTGCCTGTACGCCAGCGCCGCCGTACACCGCCGCGGACGCTAGACCGGCCAACGCTGGAGATCAACACGTATTGACATCGGTCCGCTGGGCCGGAACCATGGGTTCACATTCATCAGCAACTCGTGTTGATCGCTGCGGGCGCATGCTCGCCGTCCACTCGGAGGTTGGCTGCATGCACCGGATCACAGTGCTCGGCGTCACCGTATTCGCCGCCCTCGGCACGGCTGCTATCGCCATCCCGATCGCCACGGTGGCGTCGCCGGCGACCCAGGCGGCGCTCAGTTGGCAGGCTGCCTGGCGCACGGCGCCGCAGCCCCCGCTCGACAGCGGGCCGAGCCACGACGGATTCACCAACCAGACCGTGCGCATGATCATCGACCCCACCGCCGGCGGGCAGGCGGTGCGGGTCAGACTGACCAACCGATACGGCACGAACCCGCTCCAGGTGGGCGCGGTCGCGGTGGCCGACCAGGATGCCGGTCCCATCGTCACTGCCCCGACCCAACGCATCGTCACGTTCGCCCAGCAAGGGTCGACCACGATCCCCGTTGGCGCCGAGGCGGTCAGCGACCCGGTGCCGTTCCACGTCCGGGCCGGGCAGCCGCTCGCCGTCAGCGTCTACCTCAGCGGTAGCACCGGTCCGGCCACCTGGCACCGGCTGGCGCAGCGGACCAGCTATGTCTCCGGGCACGGCAACTGGGCCGCCGAGCCGGGTGGATCTCCCTACCAGAGCATCTCGTCCTCGTCCTTCTTCCTCGCCGGGGTGGACGTCCACACGCGCGCGCCGGCCGGCACCGTCGTCGCGTTCGGCGACTCGATCACCGACGGCGCGTACTCGACCATCGATGCCGACCGGACCTACGTCGACGATCTGGCCCGCCGGGTGGGCACCGTCGCCGTCGTCAACGAGGGCATCGGCGGCAACCGGATCCTGACCAGCACCCCGATCGGGGGACCCTCCGCCCTGCAGCGGTTCGGGCAGGACGCGCTGGACCAGCCGGGTGTCAGCACCGTCATCTTCCTCGAGGGTGTCAACGACATCGGCGCGAGCGCCACGTCGCAGCAGATCATCGACGCGATGACGCGGCTCATCGGCCAGGCCCACGCACGCTGCGTGCGCATCATCGGCGGCACCATCTCGCCGTTCGGGGGATCGGTCTACGACACGCCGGCGCACGAACAGACCCGGCAAGCCGTCAACCAGTGGATCCGCGAGAGCGGGCAGTTCGACGGGGTCGTCGACTTCGACAAGGCCCTCCGGGACCCGTCCGACCCGCAGGTGATCGATCCGAGGTACCACACGGTCGGTGATCTGCACCCGAACGACAGCGGGTACCAGGTGATGGCAGACACGGTCGATCGCGCGCAGTTGACCGCCGGAGCGACCTGCGCCGCCTGACCGATCCGAGTAACGGGTGCCAGCGGAATCGATCGAGCCGGCGACACCGTCACCGCCCTGGGCGATCGGTCGCCAGCTGGCCGCCTGTCGAGGCGTGCGCTAGCGGGGCCGGCCGCTGCGCCACGGGCGGGCGCCGGATCGCCGGAATGCCCGGACGCTCCAGCCCGACTGAGCAGACAGCGCGGACCAGTCGCTCTGATGGGACAGGACGCTGCCGCGACTCTGGTTCGACAGCGCCGACAGCATGCTCATGCTGGATCCGATCGATCCAAGGGACGCGAAGGAGAACGCGCTGCCGATGGACAGCACCGAGCCCACGCTGCCGATGGACAAGATCGACCCGGTACTGCTGATGGACAGGATCGAGCGCGTCGACCGGATCGAGAGCACCGATCTGCCGCTCCGGCGGGCCGAAATGTGGTCGCACTTCCCGTCGCCGACGCGGGCCGTGCCGCGCCGTCGTCGTACCTCGTGCATCGCCGTCACCGCCAGCCGTACCGGTCCCGCAGCGCAGCCTCCACCCGGCCGTAGCTGTCCGCATTCAGCGCGGCTGCCTCGCGCCGCATGCCGCCGGGGTGCACCCGCATCACCCGGTCGATGTTCACCCACGACGGCCGGTGATCGCCATCCCAGGCACCTGCTCCGACGGACACGAAGTCCGCCTCGCCGTCGTGGTCCTTGCTCGTCAGCTGCACGGCCAGCACCGTGCCGGCCGGCTCGGTGGCCACCACCAGCACCGGACGGTCCTTGCCGCGACCGTCTTTCTCCTCGAACGGCACCCATGTCCACACGATCTCGCCGGGATCCGGGTCGCCGTCCGTGGACGGGTTGTAGGTCATCCGCACCGGGCCGATCGACCGTGGCTGTACCTCGATGGTGGCATTCGGGCCCGCCTGCCCGGGCGACGGTTCGGCCGGCGCCGAGTGCCATCGGCCACCCCGGCGCCGGGGTGACGGTCGGATGCTTCGTGTGTCGCGGCGGTGGGCCAGCGCCGACGACACGGACGACGCGGCGGAACGCAGGATTCTGGACAGGGCGGACACGGCACGAACCCTACCGGCCGGCATGGCAGGATGGACCCATGATCCGTTCACCGCGCGAGCACCGATTTACCGGGGCCCTCCCCGGGCCATGCCGCTAGCGGTCGCATCCACGGATCAGCCACCGCCCACCGGCTCCGGGGCGGGCTTCTAGACTCACGCCCTGTTCCCTCGCGCCCGGAAGGCCATGTCATGTCGTCACCACTCGCGGCTCCCGTCGACCCGACCGACGACGCTGGGGTCGCGGCCGCTACGGACGCGGCCCTGGCGGCGATCGCCGCCGCGACAGACCTCGACCAGCTGACCGGCGCCCGGCGTGCTCACGCGGGCGACCGGTCCCCGCTTGCGCTGGCCAACCGGGCCATTGCCGAACTGCCCAAGACGGAGCGCGCCGCCGCCGGCCGGTCGGTCGGTGCCGCCCGCGGCCGGGTGAACACCGCGCTGGCCGACCGCGAGCAGCGGTTGCGGGTCGAGCGGGATGCCGCGGTGCTGGCCACCGAACGCATCGACGTCACCCTCCCGACCGATCGCTACCCGTCGGGCGGCCGCCACCCCATCCCGGCCGTGATGGACCGCATTGCCGACGTCTTCACCGCCATGGGCTGGCAGGTCGCCGAGGGTCCCGAGATCGAGGCCGAGTGGCTGAACTTCGACGCGCTGAACTTCCCTCCCGACCACCCCGCGCGGGAGATGCAGGACACGCTCTATGTAGCCGCCGACGGCACCGACCCAGGGCGCGGCTCCGGGCTGGTGCTGCGCACCCACACCTCCCCGGTGCAGATCCGCAGCATGCTGCGCTCCGAGCCGCCGCTGTACGTGATCTGCCCCGGGCGGGTCTATCGGGACGACGCGCTGGACGCCACCCATACTCCCGTGTTTCACCAGGTCGAGGGCCTCGCGGTGGACACGCACCTGACCATGGCGCACCTGAAGGGCACGCTGGATCACCTGGCGCGGGCCATGTTCGGGCCTCAATCGCGCGCCCGTCTCCGTCCTTCATATTTCCCGTTCACCGAACCCAGCGCCGAGCTGGACGTGTACTTCCCGGATCGCAAGGGGGGAGCCGGCTGGGTGGAATGGGGCGGCTGCGGCATGGTCGATCCGAACGTGCTGGCTGCCTGCGGGCTGGATCCGACCGAGTACTCGGGGTTCGCGTTCGGCATGGGCATCGAACGCACCCTGCAATTCCGCAACTCGATCCCGGACATGCGGGACCTGATCGAAGGCGACGTTCGGTTCACCGCGGCCTTCTCCTCGGAGGTGTGAGGGCATGCGCGCCCCCTTGGAATGGATTCGTCAGTACGTGTCGCTGCCAGCGTCGGTGACGGTGTCCGACGTGGTCGACGCCTACACCCGCATCGGCTTGGAGGTCGAGGCGGTGCATACCGTTCCGCCGACCGACGGGCCTCTGCTGATCGGCCGGGTGCTGGACATCGAGGAACTGGCCGGGTTCAAAAAGCCGATCCGGTACGCGCAGGTGGATCTGGGACCCGGCGGCGCCGGCTACGGCGCTGGAGGCACCGCTGGGCCGCGCGGGATCATCTGCGGCGCCACCAATTTCGTCGTCGGTGACGCGGTCGTCGTGGCTCCGCCCGGCACCGTGCTGCCGGGCGGATTCGCCATCGCCGCCCGCAAGACCTACGGCCATGTCTCGGACGGAATGATCTGCTCGGCCCGGGAGCTGGGCATCGGCTCCGACCACGATGGGATCGTGGTGCTGGACTCCGACGCCGAGATCGGTAGCGACGCACGGGAGATCATCGGCGCGCACGACGCGGTGATCGAGTTCGCCATCACGCCCGACCGGGGCTACGCGTTGTCCATCCGGGGCCTCGCACGGGAACTGGGCGCCGCATTCGACGTTCCGTTCACCGATCCGGCCGATGTGCCGTTGCGAGTCGCCGAACCCGGTCGCGCCATCGAGATCCTGGATGCCACACGCTGTTCCCGGTTCGTGGCGGTCGAGGCCGCCGGGGTGGATCCGGCGGCGCGCAGCCCCTGGTCGGTGCGGCGCCGGCTGCTGGCCGGTGGTATCCGGGCGATCTCGTTGGCGGTTGACGTCACCAACTACGTGATGTTGGAGTTCGGGCAGCCGCTGCACGCCTTCGATGCGACGAGGCTCGATGGTGGGATCGTGGTCCGCCGGGCCGCAGCCGGTGAGCGGCTGCGCACCCTGGACGGCGTCGACCGGACGCTCACCGACGACGATGTGGTGGTGGCCGACCACGCGAAGGCGGTGTCCCTGGCGGGGGTGATGGGCGGCGAGAACACCGAGATCTCCCCAGCCACCACGGACGTGGTGATCGAGGCGGCGACCTGGAATCCGGCGTCGATCTCCCGCACGGTGCGCCGGCACAAGCTGCCGAGCGAGGCCGCCCGGCGGTTCGAGCGTGCGGTCGACCCCGCTGTCGCGGCCGTCGCCGCCGAGACGGCTGGCCGGATGCTGGTGAGCGTCGGCGGCGGCGTGCTGGGGGGACGGACCGACGCTGGATCGGTGTCCGCGGCCGCCAAGATCGCGTTGCCGCTGGGCGAGCCGGAGCGGCTCGCGGGCCGCACCTACACCCCGCAGGTGGTGACCAGGCGGCTCGCCCAGGTCGGCTGCCAGGTGCAGGCAGAGGAATTCGACCGGCTGCTCGTCACCCCACCCAGCTGGCGCCCGGACCTGACCCGCCCCGCCGACCTGGTGGAGGAGGTTGCCCGGCTGGAGGGCTACGACACCATCACGCCGATCCTGCCGGCCGCGCCCGCCGGCACCGGCCTGTCCGCCGCGCAGCGGCGCCGCCGGCGCGTCGCCGCGGACCTGGCCGCCGGCGGCTTGACCGAGGTGTTGTCGTTCCCGTTCATGGGCGCCCGGGACCTGGACGCGCTGGGTATCGGCCCGGACGATCCGCGCCGGCGCACCGCACGGGTGGCCAACCCGCTGGATGTCGATCGTCCGCTGTTGCAAACCACCCTGCTGCCCGGATTGCTGAATACGTTGCTGCGCAACCAGTCCCGGGGGGCCCGGGATGTTGCGCTGTTCGAGATCGGCCAGGTCGTGCAGCCTCGACCGGCCGCCGAGCGGCCACCGGTGCTGGGCGTGCAAGAGCGGCCGGCCGATGCGGAGCTGTCTGCCCTGTTCGCCGCGATCCCGCCGCAGCCGCTGCACGTCGCCGTCGTGCTGACCGGGCAGTGGGAGCGGTCCGGCTGGTGGGGGCCGGGTCGAGTCGCCGACGTCACCGACATCATCGCGATGGCCCGCCGGATCGGTGCCGCCTGCGGCACCCCGGTGACCGCGCGCCAGGCGGAGCACGCGCCCTGGCACCCCGGCCGCTGTGCCGAGCTGATGGTCGGCGGCCGCACCGCCGGCCACGCGGGGGAGTTGCATCCCGCGGTCGTCGACCGGTGGGGGCTGCCGCCCCGCGCGCTGGCGCTGGAGATGAACCTGGACGCCTTCGCCTCGCCCGCACCACCGATCCCGCCAGAGGTCTCGGCGTTTCCGCCGGTGCACCTGGACGTCGCCCTGGTCGTCCCGACCGGCGTGCCCGCAAAGTCCATCACCGACGCGCTGCGGGACGGTGGCGGCGCGCTGCTGGAGTCGGTGCGGCTGTTCGATGTCTACACCGGGGATCAGGTTGGGCCCGACCACCGGTCGCTGGCGTTTGCGTTGGTGGTCCGCGCGGTCGATCGCACGCTGACCGCCGCCGAGGCGCTGGGGGTCCGGGACGCCGCAGTGTCCATGGCGGCCGAGCGAACCGGCGCCGAGCTGCGCGGGTGACCGGAGAGCGGCCGGCAGGCGGGAGGAGTCGTGGGATGTCACGATGGACGGCATGCACTCGCTGACCCCTCCGGAGCTGTCGCATCGCATCGAGGCCGCCGGGTATTACCCGGACCTGGTGGCCGATGCGCTGGACGTCGCCATTGCCGGTGAGAAGATCACCGCACATCTGGTACACGGCGAGACCACCTTCGACACCGACACGGTGCGCCGGCACCTGTCCGTGTTGGCCCTGACGTCCGGCCGGCTGGTGTTTGTACACGCCGACGACCATGGCGATGACGAGCACGGGTCCCAGGTACACGCGATCGCGACCAGCGAGGCCATCCCGCTGTCCGCGGTCGGCTCGGTGATGATCACGCACGTGGTCCCGGACCCGAGCAGCTACCGGAGCGGGCAGCTGGGCCGGGAGATCACCTTGACGATCGCCTGGGGTGCCGTCTCCCGGCTCGACCTGGAGCCCGCCTCCTGCGGCGATCCGCAGTGTGAGGCAGACCATGGCTACACCGGGTCGATCACCGGCGACGACCTGTCGCTGCGGATCAGCGCCGAGGCAGACGGTGACGATGCCCTCACCGACGCCCTGTCCTTCGCCCGCGCGCTGTCCGCCGCCACCGCCGCCTCCCGTGGGTGACGTCGCCGGCCCGGTGATCCCGTCCTACCGCGGGGACATGCTGTCTGCCGTGTTGCCGGGCGCAGCGCGGGCGTTGGGGCTCGACCTCGGCCTGCCCGCGATCGCGCTACCGGAATGCCGCGGGGTGTGCGTGGTGCTGGTCGATGGCCTCGGTGCGCGGCTGCTGCAGGAGGTCGCCGAGGACGGCGGTGCCGACGCTCCGTTCCTGAGCGAGCTACTGCGCGCCGAGCGCCCGCCGGGCTGCCCCGCGCAACTGCGGGTCGGCTGCCCCACCACGACCGCCGCGTCCATGGCCTCGCTGGGCACCGGCCTGCCACCCGGGCAGCACGGTCTGGTCGGCTATGAGGTGCTCGACCCGGACCGCGGGGCGCTGCTGAACGAGCTGCGCTGGGATCCGTTCACCGACCCAGTGGTCTGGCAGCCGTTGCCCACCGTGTTCGGCCGGTGCGTATCCGCCGACATCGAGGTGACCCGCATCGGCGACCCGGAGTTCGATGGGTCCGGCCTGACCATTGCGGCCCATCGGGGCGGCGCGTTTGTCGGCGTGGCCCCGCTCGCCGATCGGGTGCAGGCCGCCGTGGACGCCCTGACCACCGGCCGCCGCGCGCTGGTCTACCTGTACTGGGGCAAGGTCGACGGCGCCGGCCATCAGCACGGCTGGCGCGGCCCGGCCTGGCGCGCGGAGCTGCGCGGCGTGGATGCCGCGCTTTCCGACCTGGCCCGCCGGCTGCCGGCCGGCACCGCGCTGGTGATCACCGCCGACCACGGCATGGTCGACGTGCCGCACTCCGAACGGCTCGATCTGGCCGATGCCCCCGCGCTGCGCGACGGCATTGCCCTGCTGGGTGGCGAGGCGCGGTTCGTGCAGCTGTACTGCCGGCCCGGGCGGGCCGGCGCGGTGGCTGCTCGGATGGCCGACGCGGTGGGGGACCGGGCGTGGGTGCGTACCCGCGCGGAGGCGATCGCTCAGGGCTGGTTCGGTCCGGTCTCCGACCGGGTCCGGCCGCGGATCGGGGATGTGCTGGTGGCCGCCCGAGGCTCATTCGCCATCGTGGACCGGATGGTGACCCGCCGACACATGCTCTCCCTGATCGGACAACACGGCTCGCTGACTGAGGACGAGCAACTGGTGCCGCTGCTGATCGCCGCGGGAGGTCGACCGGGCCGCGTGTGAGCGGGATCATGGTTCGGGTCGCGACGCACCGGGGGACGGTGCCACCTGGTGGCACGGGTCCGACTACCGTGTGCTGCACACTGCGCCCCCTGCCCCCAATAGACCCAGCCCTCACGCGCCGGCCGCGATCCGGTCGGCGCCGGCCTGATCCAGGGGTGGCCGGCACCCCACGCTGGCCGTGCCCCGCCGTCGTCGTCACCGCCTGAGGAGCCCGAGACCATGGCCAAGCCGAGCCCGGGATATTCGATCACCATTCGCGCCGAGGTGCCCTCTCGGTTCGGCGCCACCGCCGACCTGGCCGCCGCCGTTGGCGGCGTGGGTGGATCGCTCACGGCGCTGGACGTGGTGGAGTCCCGACCGAAGATGATCGTGGTGGACGTCAGCTGCGACGCGGAGGACGCCGCGCACGCGGACCGGATCGCCGACGCCATCCGCGCGCTGCCTGGCGCAGCGGTGCGCAAGGTCAGCGACCGCACGTTCCTGCTGCACCTGGGCGGCAAGCTCGAGGTGGTGCCCACCGTGCCGCTCAAGCACCGCGACGATCTGTCCCGCGCCTACACCCCCGGCGTTGCCCGGGTCTGTCTGGCGATTGCCGAGAATCCCGCCGATGCCCGGCGGTTGACGATCAAGCGCAACACCATCGCCGTCGTCACCGACGGATCTGCGGTGCTCGGACTGGGCAACATCGGCCCGGCCGCGGCGTTGCCGGTCATGGAGGGCAAGGCCGCGCTGTTCAAGCAGTTCGCCGGGGTCGACGCCTGGCCGGTGTGCCTGGACACCCAGGACGTGGATCAGATCGTGGAGATCGTGCGCTGCCTGGCCCCGGTCTACGGCGGCATCAACCTGGAGGACATCGCCGCGCCGCGCTGCTTCGAGGTGGAGCGCCGGCTGCGCGAGCTGTTGGATATCCCGGTGTTCCACGACGACCAGCACGGCACCGCCATCGTGGTGCTGGCCGCGCTGACCAATGCGCTGCGCGTGGTGGGCAAGCGCCCCGAAAACACTCGGGTGGTGGTGTCCGGCGTCGGCGCCGCCGGCCGGGCGATCATCCAGCTGCTGACCCAGCAGGGTTTCGCCGACATCGTCGGCTGTGACCGGCACGGTGCGATCCGCCCCGACAACCCGAACCTGGACGAGTTCCGGCGGTGGATTGCCGACAACACCAACCCGCGCGGGGCGCAAGGAACCCTGTCCGAAATGATCGCCGGCGCCGACGTCTTCATCGGAGTGTCCGCCCCGAACCTGTTGACCGGTGCGGACATCGCGCGGATGGCCGACGACGCGATCGTGTTCGCACTGGCCAACCCGGACCCAGAGGTCGACCCGTTCGACGCCGCCGAGCATGCCGCCATCGTGGCGACCGGACGATCGGACTACCCGAACCAGATCAACAACGTGCTGGCCTTCCCCGGCTTCTTCCGGGGCATGCTGGACGCCGCCGCGTACCGGATCACCGACGCGTGCCTGCTGGCCGCGGCGCATGCCATCGCCGACAGCGTCGCCCCCGACGAACTGAACGCGAACTACATCGTGCCGAGCGTGTTCGATCCGGCGGTGGCGCCGGCCGTGGCGGCCGCGGTGCGGGACGCGGCGGCGGAGTCGGCTGGCAGTGCCCACTCGGAGGCCCCGACCTCCGCTGAATGAATCATCATGCAGTCTGCTGTATAGTATTGCGTACGCGGTGGAGGCGCCGCGCTGCGGACTGCGGGAGCGAGCATGACCTACCGGGTGGCGGTGGCCGGGGCGTCCGGCTATGCCGGAGGCGAGGTGCTGCGCCTGCTGCTGGCGCACCCAGACGTCGAGATCGGCGCGGTGACGGCGCATTCCAGCGTCGGCGACCTACTGGGCGTGCACCAACCGCACCTGTTGCTGCTGGCCGAGAAGGTGCTGGAGCCGACCACCCCCGAGGTGCTGGCCGATCACGACGCGGTGTTCCTGGCGCTGCCACATGGGCAGTCGCACGCCGTGGCGGCAGCGTTGCCCGCGTCGGTGACGGTGATCGACTGCGGCGCCGACCACCGGCTGGCCGATCCCGCGGCATGGCAACGCTTCTACGGCGGCGAACATCCGGGCGCCTGGCCGTACGGGCTGCCCGAGCTGCCGTCGGCTGACCGGAGCGGATCCCTGCGGGAGGCGCTGCGCGGCGCTCGCCGGATCGCGGTGCCCGGCTGCTACCCGACGGTGGTGTCGTTGGCCATGGCGCCGGCTCTGGCGGCCGGACTGGTGACGCCCGAGGTGGTGGTGGTGGCGGCCTCGGGAACCTCCGGTGCGGGGCGCTCGCTCAAGGCGCACCTGCTGGGCAGCGAGGTGATGGGGTCCATGTCGGCCTATGGGGTGGGCGGCGGGCATCGGCACACCCCGGAGATGGTGCAGAACCTGTCAGCGGCGGCCGGCCAGTCGGTGACGGTGTCCTTTACGCCGATGCTCGCCCCGATGCCGCGCGGCATCCTGGCCACGGTCAGCGCCCCCGCCCGGAACGGGGTGTCGCTGCCGGAGGTGGTGGCGGCCTACCAGAAGGCCTATGACGACGAGCCTTTTGTGCACTTGCTGCCGGAGGGCCGCTGGCCGTCGACGGCGATGACGCTGGGCGCCAACACCGTGCTGCTGCAGGTCGCGCTGGATTCCGCAGCCGGCCGGGTGGTAGCGGTCGGCGCCGAGGACAACCTGACCAAAGGCACCGCCGGCGCGGCGGTGCAGTGCTTCAACCTGGCCATGGGCCTGGCGGAAACGACGGGCCTGCCGACGACGGGAGTGTCACCGTGAACGACGACTCTTCCGCCTTGGGAGTCCCAGGTGGCGCTATAGCGCCACCTCAGACTCACAAGCCGGGGCTGCTGGCGGCGGGATTCCGTGCGGCGGGCGTGACGGCGGGTCTCAAGCCCTCCGGCAAACCCGATATGGCGCTGGTGGTCAATGACGGGCCGATCCGCGCCGCCGCCGGGGTGTTCACCTCCAACCGGGTATTCGCCGCCCCGGTCCGCTGGAGCCGGCAGGTACTGGCCGGCGGCGAGATCGACGCCGTCATCCTCAACTCGGGCGGCGCGAACGCCTGCACCGGCCCGGTCGGGTTCGACGACACCGCCGGCACCGCTAGGCATCTGGCCGAGCAGCTGGGCACCGCGCCGGAGCGGGTCGCGGTGTGTTCCACCGGGTTGATCGGCGAACGGCTGGACATGCCGCGGCTGCTGGCCGGCGCCGATGCCGCGGTGGCGGCCCTGTCGGCCACCGGCGGGGCGGACGCAGCGGTCGCGATCATGACCACCGATACGGTGCCCAAAATGGTGACGGTGTCCGGTGACGGATTCACCGTGACCGGCATGGCCAAGGGCGCCGGCATGCTGGCCCCCGGGCTCGCCACCATGCTGGTGGTGCTCACCACCGACGCTGTTGCCAGCCCGGCCGACCTCGACAGGGCGCTGCGGGCGGCCACCCGGGTGAGCTTCGACCGGCTGGACTCCGACGGCGCCATGTCCACCAACGACACCGTGCTGCTGCTCGCCTCCGGGGCCAGCGGCACGGAGCCGGGCCTCGCGGCGCTGGGCGTCGCCGTCACCGCCGCCTGCACGGATCTTGCCATCCAGCTGCTGGCCGACGCGGAGGGCGCCACCAAGGAAATCGCCATCGAGGTGGTCGGCGCCGCCGGTGAGGATGAGGCGGTGGCGGTCGGCCGTGCGGTGGCGCGCAACAACCTGGTCAAGACGGCGTTCTTTGGTGGCGACCCGAACTGGGGCCGCATCGTCGCCGCGGTCGGCACGGTGAACTCGGCCGGGCCCGGCTCGGCGCGATTCGACGCCGACGCGCTGGACGTCGCGATCAACGGGGTGTGGATCTGCCGGGGTTGCGCCCCGGGTGAGGACCGCACCGCCGTCGACCTGTCCGGCCGGGCGGTGCACGTCCTCATCGACCTGCACGCCGGCGAGCACAGCGCCACCATCTGGACCAACGATCTGTCACACGGGTACGTGCACGAGAACTCCGCGTACTCGACATGACCGGTGCCGCATCCGGTTCCGCGCCGGTTTCAGGATCGTCGGCCGGCATCGAGCAGCGCGATGTTGCGGACCTGACGGACGCGACCGCCCAGGCCGAAGTGTTGGCCGGCGCCTTGCCGTGGCTGCGCCGGTTCGCCGGGGCGCTGATCGTGGTCAAATACGGCGGCAACGCCATGACCGACCCCGCCCTGCAGCGGGCTTTCGCCGCCGACATGGTCTTCCTGCGCACGGTGGGACTGCGCCCGGTGGTGGTGCACGGCGGCGGGCCACAGATCTCCGCCATGCTGACCCGACTCGGACTGCCGGGCGAGTTCCGGGGCGGATTCCGCGTCACTACACCCGAATCCATGGACGTGGTCCGGATGGTGCTGGTCGGCCAGGTCGGCCGCGAGCTGGTGGGACTGATCAACTCGCACGGCCCGCTGGCCGTCGGCATGAGCGGCGAGGACGCTGGCCTGCTCACCGCCACCCGGCGCACCGTGCTGGTCGACGGGGTGGCCACCGACATCGGCCTGGTCGGGGACATCTCGCGCGTCAATCCGGACGCTGTGCTGGACCTGGTGGACGCCGGTCGCATCCCGGTCATCGCGTCCGTGGCACCGGACGCGGACGGTGTGGTGCACAACGTCAACGCCGACACCGCCGCCGCTGCGATCGCGATCGCCCTGCGCGCCACCAAGCTGGTGATCCTCACCGACGTCGAGGGGCTGTACGCGAACTGGCCGGATCGGGGTTCGCTGATCAGCCGCATCACCACGGATGCGCTCACTGGGATGCTGCCTCGGCTGGATGCCGGGATGGTGCCCAAGATGGAGGGCGCGCTGCGCGCGGTGCGTGGCGGGGTGTCCGCGGCGCACATCATCGACGGCCGCCGCCCGCATGCCATCCTGCTGGAGATCGTCACCGCCGCCGGCATCGGCACCATGGTCGTGCCCCCCACGTCCTCCCCTGACCTCGGCGCCACCCACCCCCAGGAGAACCCATGACCAGCGCACCGGCCACCCACGATCCACGGTCTGGCAACGCCTCCGCCGCCCAGCGGTGGGACGCCGCGTTGATGCGCAACTACGGCACCCCGCAGATCGAGTTGGTGTCCGGGCGCGGGGCGATCGTCACCGACGCCGACGGCAAGCAGTACCTGGACCTGCTGGGCGGCATCGCGGTCAACGCCCTCGGCCATGCCCACCCGGCCGTGGTGCGCGCCGTCACCGAGCAGATCGCCACCCTGGCTCACGTATCCAACTACTTTTCGCACCCGACGGTGCTGGCACTGGCCGAGCGACTGGTGGAGCTCTCCGGCGCCGGCAGCGCCGGCCGAGTGCTGTTCACCAATTCCGGCACCGAGTCCAACGAGGCCGCCTTCAAGATCGCCCGGCTGACCGGTCGACCCCGGATCATCGCCACCGACAAGGGGTTTCATGGCCGCACCATGGGCGCCCTGGCCATGACGGGGCAGCCCGCCAAGCGCGAGCCGTTCGAGCCGATGCCACCGGGAGTGGAGTTTGTGCCCTACGGCGACAGTGACGCGCTGGCCGCTGCCGTCGACTCCAGCACCGCCGCGGTGATGCTGGAGCCGATCCAGGGCGAGGCCGGCGTCATCGTGCCGCCGGACGGCTACCTGGCCGACGCTCGGCGCATCACGGCCGACGCCGGCGCGCTGCTGATGCTGGACGAGGTGCAGACCGGCATCGGTCGCACCGGGGATTGGTTCGCCCACCAGCACGCCGGCATCCGGCCCGACATCATGACCCTGGCCAAGGGGCTGGGCGGGGGGCTGCCGATGGGCGCCGTCATCGCCTACGACGACGCCGCCGAACTGCTCGCCCCCGGGCTGCACGGCTCCACCTTCGCCGGAAACCCGGTCTGCGCTGCCGCCGCGCTCGCGGTGCTGGATACCATCTCCGCCGATCGGCTGCTCGACCACACCGCGGCGCTGGGCAAGCACCTCGTCACCGCCATCGAGGGCCTGCACCACCCGCTCGTCGCGCAGGTCCGTGGCAGGGGCCTGCTGATCGGCATCCAGCTGACCGGGCCGGTCGCCGCGGCGGCGAACGCCCGGGCGGCCGCCGCTGGATACCTGACCAACGCCGCCGCCCCCGACGTGCTCCGGCTGGCGCCGCCACTGATCCTGACCGCCGAGCAGGCCGACGACTTCGTCACCGCCCTGCCCACCATCCTGGACGCGGCGACGTGAGATGGCGACGACGTGAGACGCGGCGACGTGAGATGGCGACGACGTGAGACGCGGCGACGTGAGACGACATCGCGGCGACGTCATCGGCATCGCTAGCGTTCTGCACCGTCTGGCGGGGCAGAACGCCAGCGCCCGCCAGTGAACCATCGCGCCGTGGCCCGAGCGCGGCCCGCACGCAACAGCACCGAAGGAGAACCACCGTGATCCGGCACTACCTGCGCGACGACGACCTGACCCCCGATGAGCTCACCCGAGTCCTGGACCTCGCCGACGCCTACAAGTCCGGCACCGATACCTCCACCCCGCTACGCGGCAAGGCCGTGGTGGCACTGTTCGAGAAGAACTCCACCCGCACCCGGCTGTCCTTCGAGATCGGCATCGCCCAGCTCGGCGGCCAACCGGTGATCGTGGACGGGCGCACCTCCCAGATGGGTCGCGAAGAGACCATCGAGGACACCACCCGGGTGGTGTGCGGCTACGCCGACGGCCTGGTGTTCCGCACGTTCGCCCAGCGCCGCATCGACGCCATGGCCGGTGCCGCCAGCATCCCGGTCGTCAACGCGCTGACAGACGAGTTCCACCCCTGTCAGGTGCTGGCCGACCTGCAGACCGTCCGGGAAAGAAAGGGCAGCCTCGCTGGTCTTACTGTGACCTACCTCGGCGACGGGGCCAACAACATGGCGCACTCGCTGATGCTGGGCGGCGCCAACGCCGCGATGAACATCCGGGTCTCGTCGCCCGACGGGTTCGCCCCGCACCCGGACATCCTGCTGGACGCCAAGAACCGGGCCGGCGAGACCGGTGGCTCCATCGAGTTGATCGGCGACCCGCGGGCGGCGGTGGCCGGTGCCGACGTGCTCGTCACCGATACCTGGACCTCCATGGGGCAGGAGAACGACGGCTTGGACCGGCACACCCCGTTCCGCCCCTACCAGGTCAATGCCGACCTGCTCGGCACCGCCGCCGACGGCGCCATCGTGCTGCATTGCCTGCCGGCGCACCGGGGCATGGAGATCACCGACGACGTCATCGACGGCCCGGCCAGCGCCGTGTGGGACGAGGCGGAAAACCGGCTGCACGCGCAGAAGGCGTTGCTGGCCTTCCTGTTCGCCGAATCGGGCCTGGTCTGACCGTGCCGGGCACGAAACCGCCTGCATCACAGAATCAGTCGGCGGTACCCGCGACGAAACCGGCTGCGGCGCAAACCAGGGCCGCAGCTCCGCAGCCGGCCGCGTCACAGGCAACCTTGCCGACGAAGGCCGCGCGCCTGGGCCGGATCACCGCACTGATTGCCGAACGCGCCGTCCGGTCGCAGACCGAACTCGCCGCGCTGCTGGCCGAGGACGGCATCGAGGCCACCCAGGCGACCCTGTCGCGGGACCTGGAGGAGCTCGGCGCGGTCAAGCTGCGCGGGGTGGACGGAGGGGTCGGCAGCTACGTGATCCCGGAGGACGGGCATCCGCGGCCGATGGCCGGCGGCACGGAGCGGTTGGCGCGGCTGCTCGCGGAACTGCTGCTGGGCTACGACGCGTCCGGCAATCTCGCCGTGCTGCGCACCCCGCCCGGTGCCGCCCAGTTCCTGGCCTCGGCGATCGACCGGGCAGCCCCCGATGGCATCGTGGGCACGATCGCCGGTGACGACACGCTGCTGGTGGTGGCGCGCGAGGGCAGCACCGGAGCGCAGGTGGGCGCGCAGCTAGCCGGTTACGCGGCAGGTGCGGGCGCCGGGCAGGATCGAGGTGACCCTCCCGGGTCGCAGACCAGTGAAGGGACCAAGCGGTGACGATGACGACGGGTGGCGACCCCGCCGGGAACGAGCGTGGCCACCGCAAGCCCACCGCGCTCTGGGGCGGCCGGTTCTCCTCCGGGCCCGCTCCGGCGATGGCGGCGCTGAGTCGTTCCACCCAGTTCGATTGGGTGCTCGCTCCGTACGACATCGCCGCCTCCCGGGCGCACTCCCGGGTGCTGCACGCCGCCGGGCTGCTCTCCGACGACGAGCTGGCAGGGATGCACGCCGCCCTGGACGAACTCGCCGCCGACGTCGCCTCCGGGGCGTTCACCGCCGACCCGGGCGACGAGGACGTGCACACCGCCCTGGAACGGGGGCTGATCGACCGGGCGGGGCCGGACCTGGGCGGCAAGCTGCGCGCCGGCCGGTCGCGCAATGACCAGGTCGCCACCCTGTACCGGCTCTACCTGCGCGACGCCGCCCGTCGGATCGCCGTCGCCGTCACCGATCTGCAGACCGCGCTGCTGGATCAGGCCGTCGCCCACCCGGACGCGCCGATGCCCGGACGCACCCACTTCCAGCACGCCCAGCCGGTGCTGCTGGCCCACCACCTGGCCGCGCACTCCCAGGCGCTGGCCCGCGATATCGACCGCATCAAGGACTGGGACCGCCGGACCGCGGTGTCCCCGTACGGCTCCGGCGCGCTGGCGGGATCGTCGCTGCACCTGGACCCGGGAGCGGTGGCGGCCGAACTGGGCCTGTCCGGGCCGGTCGCCAACTCGATCGACGGCACCGCCTCCCGGGACTTCGCCGCCGAGCTGGCGTTCTGCCTGGCCATGCTGGCGGTCGACATCTCCCGCTGGGCCGAGGAAGTCGTGATCTACACCACGGTCGAGTTCGGCTATGCGCGGCTGCACGACTCGTTCGCTACCGGGTCGTCGATCATGCCGCAGAAGCGCAACCCGGACATCGCCGAGCTGGCTCGCGGCAAGGCCGGCCGCATCATCGGCAACCTCACCGGGTTGCTGACCACCCTGAAGGGCCTGCCGCTGGCCTACAACCGGGACCTGCAGGAGGACAAGGAGCCGCTGATCGACTCGGTGGCACAGCTGGAGTTGGTGCTGCCGGCGGTGACGGGGATGACGGCGACCCTCGCGTTCGACGTCGATCGGCTGGCAGCGCTGGCCGGCGCCGGATTCTCGCTGGCCACCGACATCGCCGAGTATCTGGTGCAGCGGGGGATCCCGTTCCGGGTGGCGCACGAGGCGGCGGGGGAGTGCGTGGCGTTGGCCGAGTCCACCGGGCGCGAGCTGGACCAGCTGACCGACGCCGAGTTCGCCGCCATCAACCCGGCGCTGGACCCGAGTGTCCGCTCGGTGCTGACCGTCGCTGGGTCCATCGCCTCCCGAGAGGGCATCGGCGGAACCGCCCCGGCCCGGGTCGCCGAGCAACTGGCCGACCTGCGCGAGCGCATCTCCGCCGACCGGACCTGGGCCGGGCCTCGCTGATGATCTGCGTCTTCCCGTCCCGCCACCGTCCGCATGGATCAAGTTGGATGGCATGCACAAACTTCGGCGTTCTGGGGCTGGTGTGACGGGCGGGACGAACTTCGTGCCTGCAGCGGTGACGGTGATGGCGTGAGCGGCGGCAAGTCGGTGGGCGAGCCCACGATGGCAAGGGCAGGGCGCCGTCGGCCGCTGCCGCGATCGTTCTTCGCCCGCGAGCCGCTGGAGGTCGCCCGCGAGCTGATCGGCGCCGTGCTGGTCTCCCCGGTTCCGGGCGCACCCCGGGATCCGATCACGCTGCGGGTCACCGAGGTCGAGGCCTACCACGGGGAGCAGGACCCGGCCTCGCATGCCTACCGCGGCCCGACCCCGCGCACCGCGGTGATGTTCGGCCCGCCCGGATTCTTGTACGTGTACTTCGTCTACGGCATGCATTGGTGCGCCAACATCGTTACCGGAACGGACGGCGAGGCCTCAGCGGTGCTGCTGCGCGCCGCGGCGGTGACGGGAAATCTGCCGGCTGCTCGCGACCGGCGGCGTTCGCCCCGCGGCACCGTGCCCCGGGACATCGATCTCGCCAAGGGCCCCGCACGGCTGGCGAGCACTCTCGGCCTGACCGGGCCCGATTCCGGCGCCGACCTGTGTTCTGCCGGGGCTCCCTTCCGGGTCTGTGCCGGCGACGGGGTGGCACCGGCGGTGCAGACGGGCCCCCGGGTCGGAGTCGCCGCAGCCGGCGAGATCCCTTGGCGCTTCTTCGATCCCACGTCACCAACGGTCTCGACTTACCGTGCCGGCGGCCGGCGGCGGCGCACCCCGGGAGCCGTGCCCTCCGGATAGCGGGAGTCGTGCGCTCCGGACAGATTGTCCTCGCCGCGGCACCAGCGGCCGTGCTCGACGGTGCCCAGGCGGTCGGACTCGTTGTCCCGGTGCGCCCGGCCGTCCGGCGTGCGCGAGACGATCCGCACTCGATCCTGCGTCGCTGAGGTCGACGGCTTGCACTGGGGCATCGGTGTGGAGATTTCCCCTCGGCGCCGGATGCGAGAATCGGATCATGTCTTCCCCGCACGACGAGATCGCCGGCTCCGACACCGCAGCTCCGGCGGATCCCGGCGCCCGCGCACCGGGCGGTACCACCGCCGTCGACGGCCCTGCCTCCGTACTGGACGAACTGGAATGGCGTGGTCTGGTCGCCCTGTCCACCGACCGGGCGGCCCTGGCACGGGCGCTCGCCGACGGCCCCGTCACCGTCTACTGCGGATTCGACCCCACCGCACCCAGCCTGCATTTCGGCAACCTGGTGCAACTGGTGGTGCTGCGGCATCTACAGCGCGCCGGGCACCGGGTGATCTGCCTGGTCGGCGGGTCCACCGGACTGATCGGCGATCCGCGCCCCGGCGCCGAGCGCGCCCTGAAGACCAAAGAACAGACTGCCGAGTGGGTCGACAAGATCAAGGCTCAGGTGCGTCCGTTCTTGACCTTCGACGGCGAGAATCCGGCTCGGCTGGTGGACAACCTGGAATGGACCGCGCCGATGACCGCGCTGGACTTCCTGCGGGATATCGGCAAGCACTTCCGGGTCGGCACCATGATCCGCAAAGAGGTTGTCGCGACTCGACTGGCCGGAGACGAGGGCATCAGCTACGCCGAATTCAGCTACCAGATCCTGCAGGCGCTGGACTTTCTGCACCTGTACCGCACCTACGGCTGCACGCTGCAGACCGGCGGGCAGGACCAGTGGGGCAACCTCACCGCCGGTGTGGAGCTCATCCGCAAGGCCGAGGGCGCGGCCGCGCATCTGCTGGCGACGCCGTTGCTGACCGACTCCAACGACGTCAAGTTCGGCAAGTCCGAGGGCAACGCGGTGTGGCTGTCCGCGGAGCTCACCAGCCCGTACGCCTTCTACCAGTACTGGCGCAACATCGAGGACGCCTCGGTGATCGGCCTGATCAAGGTGTTCACCGACCGCAGCCGTGACGAGATCGCCGAGTTGGAGACCGATCTCGCCGAGCGCCCGCATCTGCGTCGTGCCCAGCAGGTGCTGGCGCGGGAGGTCACCGCTCTGGTACACGGCGAGCGGGCCGCCGACGCCGCCATCGCGGCGGCCGGGGCGCTGTTCGGGCGCGCCGAGTTGGCCGACGTGGACGAGGCAACGCTGGTGATGGCGCTCGCGGAGGCCGGCCTGACCGAGCTGACCTCGCCGGCGCCGGACGTGGCGCACTTGCTGCAGGCCACCGGGCTCGCGTCCTCGCTGGGTGAGGCGCGGCGGACGGTTTCCGAGGGCGGCGCGTACCTGAACAACGCCCGAGTGGCCGACGCGGACTACGTGCCGTCCGGGGGCGATCTGCTGTTCGGCCAGTACCTCGTGCTGCGGCGCGGCCGGCGAACGGTGGCCGGCGCTCGGGTCACCCGCTGAGGGCGGTGACGAGGCGGTCCCGGCCACCCCCGTCGTGCGACGTAGTTGGGGACCACTTGTCCGCTCTGCCGGCTGTGGCACAGCTCACCGCGGACGCGCCGGGCTGCGCCCGCCGTTGCCGGCCCGGACACCCGGCCTGACCAGCGGCGATGGTGAACGACAACCCTGTGATCAGCGAGTTTGACACCCTCATCGGCCACCCGTAATGTTTCACCTGTTGCTCAGCGGGGCCCGACAGGGACCGAGAGCGATAACCCCCCGAGCAGCTCACTCCGGGAAACCGGAGCGGGCAGCGTCTGCCTGTCGGCAGGAGCGCGGGGTCGGGCCGGGCAGTTTGACACTGCGCACCGGACCGGGTAGCGTTAATCGGGTTGCCCCCAGACCGGCTGGAAGACCGGAACGGGTGCGCGTCCGTTCCTTGAGAACTCAACAGCGTACCGAAAGTCAGTGCCAA